>CP050293.1:2408333-3610000 GCA_014189435.1 Mesorhizobium loti | reverse complement strand
CCGCAAGCGGCTGGTCGGCACGGATCGCAAGGCGCAGATCGAGGCGGCCCGCGCCTGGAGCCTGTGGGAAGGCGAAACGATCACGCTGTTGCCCGAGCCGGAGACCAGCGGACCGTTTGGGCAGGACGACTATGCCGTCGCCTTCGCCCGCATCGAGAACCACTATTTCGTCCATGCCGGCTGGCTGGAGGAAGGGCAGTTGCTGCGCGACGCGCACAGACTGAGCGACATTCCCGGCACCATCGTCCATGGCCGCTACGACATGCCGTGCCCGGCGCGCTATGCCTGGGCGCTGCACAAGGCCTGGCCAAAGGCGGATTTCCACCTGATCGAGGGTGCTGGCCATGCCTATTCGGAGCCGGGGATTTTGGACCGGCTGATCAGGGCGACCGACCGGTTTGCGGGGAAGAAATGACAGTGCCATTCGCCCCCCTCTGTCCTGCCGGACATCTCCCCCTCAAGGGGGAGATTGGCCTGCATTTCGGCTTTCGCAAACATTTGGCGTAGCAAGAGATGGCGGGGCCTTCGAACTGCCGATCTCCCCCCTTGAGGGGGAGATGGCCGGCAGGCCAGAGGGGGGTGTTCACGCGCCCACGGGACTATGAAAAAGCAACGCCTCTACCTCTTCGACACCACATTGCGCGATGGCCAGCAGACGCCGGGCATCGACTTTTCCGTCGAGGACAAGATCGCCATCGCCAAACTGCTCGACGCTTTCGGCCTCGACTATGTCGAAGGCGGCTATCCCGGCGCCAACCCGACCGACACCGCCTTCTTCCAGGAGAAGCGCACGGAGCGCGCCCAATTCGTTGCCTTCGGCATGACCAAGCGGGCAGGGGTGTCGGCTTCCAACGATCCCGGCCTTGCATCGCTCGTGCAATCGAAATCGGACGCCATCTGCTTCGTCGCCAAGAGCTGGGACTACCATGTCCGCGTCGCGCTCGGCTGCACCAATGAGGAGAACCTCGACGCCATCAAGGCCTCCGTCGAGGCAGCGATCGCTGCCGGCAAGGAGGCATTGGTCGACTGCGAGCATTTCTTCGACGGTTTCAAGGCCAATCCCGATTATGCGCTGGCCTGCGCCAGGACCGCCTACGACGTCGGCGCGCGCTGGGTGGTGCTGTGCGACACCAATGGCGGCACCCAGCCGTCGGAAATCCGCGCCATCGTCGAGAAGGTTATTGCGTCCGGTATTTCAGGCAATCATCTCGGCATCCATGCCCATGACGACACCGGGCAGGCGGTCGCCAATTCGCTGGCCGCGGTCGAGGCCGGCGTGCGCCAGATCCAGGGCACGCTCAACGGCATCGGCGAGCGCTGCGGCAACGCCAACCTGATCTCGATCGTGCCGACCCTGGCGCTGAAGCCGGCCTTCGCGGATCGTTTCGAAACGGGCATTTCGACTGAAGCGCTGACCGGCATTTCGCGCCTGTCGCGCGCCTTCGACGAACTCCTGAACCGCGCGCCAGAGGCACAGGCGCCCTATGTCGGCGCTTCCGCCTTCGCCACCAAGGCCGGTATCCATGCCTCCGCACTGGCCAAGGAGCCGGCGACCTATGAGCATGTGCCTCCGGAGACGGTCGGCAACCGGCGCCGCGTCATGGTTTCGGACCAGGGCGGCAAGGCCAATTTCCTCGCCGAGCTGAAGCGGCGCGGCATCGACGTGCCGAAGGACGATCACCGGCTCGACGCGCTGATATCAGTGGTCAAGGAGCGTGAGGCCGAGGGCTACGCCTATGAAGGCGCCGATGCCAGCTTCGAACTCCTGGCGCGCAAGATGCTGCACGGACTGCCGGAGTTCTTCAACGTCACCTCGTTCCGCTGCATGGTCGAGCGCCGCTTCGACGCCAACGGCCAGCTGAAGACGGTCTCCGAAGCGATCGTTAAGGTGGTGGTCGACGGCGAGGAGAAGATGTCGGTTGCCGAGGGGCATGGCCCGGTCAACGCACTCGACATCGCGCTGCGCAAGGACCTCGGCAAGTTCCAGGGCGAGATTGCCGACATGGAACTGGCCGACTTCAAGGTGCGTATCCTCAATGGCGGCACAGAGGCGATTACCCGCGTCCTGATCGAATCGCATGACGGCACCGGTGCGCGCTGGTGGACGGTGGGCGTTTCCGAAAACATCATCGACGCCTCGTTCCAGGCGCTGATGGATTCCATCGTCTACAAGCTGATGAAGAACCGCGAGATGGCCGGGCTGGTGGCGGCCGAATAGGGTTGAACCATCAGCGAAAGTCCATTGATCCATCAGAACTTTGCGATGGTTTTGCCAAGGTGACTGGGCCATAGCGTTGGCCCATGGCCACTGAAGCAATTACACTGGACGCGGATTCCAAGGCCCGTCGCGGCTTCCTGCTGGCACTGGGCGCCTATCTGCTATGGGGGCTGCTGCCTTTCTACATGAAGGCGGTCGCCCATCTGCCGCTCGCCGAAGTCATTGCCCATCGCATCGTCTGGTCGGTGCCGATCGCCGCCGCCGTTCTGGTCTGGGCCGGCCGCACGGCGGATTTCAAGGCGGCACTGCGTTCGCCGCGCACCATCGCCATGGCGGCGCTGACGGCGGCGCTGATCTCGGTCAACTGGGGCATCTATGTCTGGGCGATCGCCGTCGACCGCACCGTCGAGACCGCGCTCGGCTACTACATCAATCCGCTGGTCAGCGTCGTCGTCGGCGCGCTGCTGCTTGGCGAGCGGCTCGACCGGCTGCAGATCGCGGCGGTGGTTCTGGCGGCCGTCGCCGTGGCCGTGCTGACCATCGAAGGCGGCAAGTTGCCCTGGGTGTCGCTGGCGTTGGCCTTTTCCTTCGCTGCCTACGGCTTCTTCCGCAAGACGCTGCCGATCGGACCGAGCCAGGGCTTTCTGCTCGAAGTCCTTCTGCTGTCGGTGCCGGCGCTTGGCTACATCGTCTACCTGATCGCGACCGGACAGGATCACATCGTATCCAGCAGCGGTGCCGATACGGCGCTGCTGATCGGCTGCGGTCCGGTCACATCGATACCGCTCTTGCTGTTCGCCTTCGGCGCCAAGCTGTTGCGCCTCTCCACCATCGGCATCATGCAGTATATCGCGCCGACCATGGTGTTCCTGATCGCCGTTCTGATCTTCAACGAGCCTTTCGGCACCACACAGGCTATCGCCTTTGCGCTGATCTGGGCGGCCTTGGCGGTCTATTCCTGGTCAATGTTGACGACAGCGCGCAGGGCTGCTGCCCGATAGGAGTTTCGATGTACCTGCTGCACATCGCCAACAAGAACTATTCCTCATGGTCGCTGCGGCCCTGGGTGCTTATGCGGACATTGGACATTCCATTCGAGGAGCGGCTGACGCCTTTCCCGACCGGATCGAGCTGGAGCCTTTACCGGCCGTTTTCGCCGAGCGGCCGGGTGCCGTGCCTGATCGACGAGGGCTGGGCGGTCTGGGATTCGCTGGCCATCGCCGAATATCTCGCCGAGCGCCATCATGGCGTGTGGCCTGTCGAGGCCAAGGCGCGCGCCTGGGCGCGCTCGGCCGCCGCCGAGATGCATTCGAGCTTCACCGCACTGCGCGGCGCCTGTCCGATGAGCTGCGGCCTGCGCCTAACGCCATTCCCGATGTCCGACGCGCTGAAGCAGGATCTTTTTCGCCTCGGCGACCTCTGGAACGATGGCCTTGCCCATTTCGGAGGGCCGTTTCTGGCCGGCGCTCATTTCTCCGCCGTCGACGCTTTCTTTGCCCCGGTGGCGTTTCGCGCGCAGTCCTACGGGCTCTCGTTTGAGGGGGCGGCTGCAGCCTATCCGGCGCAGTTGCTTGCCCTGCCGGCAATGCGCGAATGGTATGCGGCCGGTCTTGCCGAGACCTGGCGCGAGGCCGATCACGAAGCGGAAGTCGCCGCCGCCGGCACCGTCATCGAGGATCTTCGCGCCACGGCGTGAAAGCCGCCGGCAGGCGCTACAATCCGCGGCCCAGCCGCCTGACGAACAGATAGGTAGCCGCCGCGATAGCCACCGATACAGCGGTCACCACCCAGAAGCCAAATGGCGTATCGACCAGCGGCAGCCCGCCGACATTCATGCCGAACAGGCCCGAGATGATGGTCATCGGCAACAGCACCGCCGTCATGACAGAGAGAACATAGAGGAGCTGGTTCGACTGCATGGTCAGCTTGGCCATCAGCTCGTCCTGCAGCAGCCTTGTGCGCGCCTGCAACTGCTCGCCGTCATGATAGAGCGTATGCGCCCGTTGCGAGAGCCTGACCGCCATGTCGTTGATCGGGTCAGGCAGCTCGTTGCGATGCGAATGATCGAGATGCCGGAACAGATTGGTGATCGTCGCCATCTGCCGATGGATCACCACCAAGTGCCGGCGCGCCTCGACCAGCGCTTGTCGTTCATTGTGCCATGCATCGCGCACGACACGGTCCTCGATGCCGTCGAGCGTGTCGCCCAGCTTGCCGAGTTCGACCGCCATGCCGTCGAGCGACTGGCCCGTGACCGCCTCGATCAGTTCCGCCGGCGAGCGAAATTTCCGCGATCCATTCTCCACCGCCTTGCGAATGGCATCGACCGATTCCAGCGGCTGCTTGCGCGCGCCGATCAGCACCGTGTCGTTGAAGGCGAAGCGGAAATGGACAAGCCCGCGCGCCTCCGAAAAGTTGTGTCTGAGATCAGGCAGATCGCCATAGAGCCAGCCATCCTCGAAGTCGATGTGGCAGCCTTGGCTGGGGGCAAGGAAGGCGTCGCGCACCGGCCTCGGCAAAGCTTTTTCGGCGCCGATCTCCTGGCGCGCATGCAGGTCGGTGATCTGATAGCTGCGCCAGGTCCAGCACGCCTGTGCCGGATCCTTGGTGCGCAGGCCATCGGCCGTGAAATGGTAGATGAAGAACAGTCCGTGCTCGTCGGGCAGGTAAGGCGACAGGTCGGTGCCTTCCGGGGCGAGAGCGATATCCATGGGCGCGGTGCCAGATGCAGGTTTCGAACATGGCGCCGCATAGCGGCCGCCTGACCGTAATTCCTAGCACGAGCGAACCCGGTTTCGTGTGACGATTTCTTGACAGAAGATCACAGTCTGTCGATGACCACGTCAATCCGGTGGTGGCGCCTTCGCCACCACCGGATTGCGCCCCGTCAGTGCTTCGGGCCGAAGCCGGGGTAGGGCTTGAGCGGCACGATTGCGGCAATGTCCATCATGCCGGCCTTGACCAGCGGCAAGGTGGCGAGATGGCCGCGAACCTCTGCATCATCGGCTGCCTCGAACATCATGCCGCTGCCCGGGATGTCGCCGCGGTTCCAGACCTGGCGCACCGCGCCCTCGGCGTAAAGCGTGCGCCGCTGTTCGGCTTCGCCGGGCAGAAGCGGGGCGAAATCGGCATCGGTGAACGCAGCGGTGTTGCGGGTGAGAAGGGCTAAGAACTGCATGGCGGTCTCCTTGGTTGGGATGGCCGACTATCGCTTCCGCTGGTCAGACTGTCCAAGACTGGTTAGGCTAAAGTTGAGACCTGGCAGGACTTGAAGCTTCGGAGGAAAAATGTTCGACCTGCGCCAGCTCCGCTATTTCGTCACCGTCGCTGAGACCGGCAATGTCGGGCGCGCCGCCGAAATGCTGCATATTTCGCAATCGCCGCTCAGCCGGCAGATCATGCAGCTCGAGGAGCAGCTCGGCGTCGCTCTGTTCGAGCGGGCAAAACAGCGGGTCCATCTTAACGCCGAGGGGCGGGCCTTCCTCACCGAGGCCCGCGCGCTGCTGTCCAATGCGCGGCGTTTGGAGGAGTTTGGCCGCAACCTGGCCAGCGGCGCCGTCGGTCGTCTCACCATCGGCTATGTCGAAGGCGCCGTGCATGCCGGGCTTGTCGCCGGAATGCTGCGCCAGTTCCGCCGCGACCGGCCGGATTTCCACCTGCAATTGAGAAGCCTGCGTTCGGCGGCGCAGCTGGAGGGGTTGCGGCAGCGCTCTCTGGATCTGGGCTTTGTCTATTCGCCGCCAGCCGACGATGACCCGGAAGTCGCCGCCACGGCGCTGCGGCACGAACCGCTGGTGCTGGCGATCCCCGAAGATGATCCGCTCGTCCAAATATCAGAGATCGGACCGCATCACCTCGACGGCCACACCTGGATCACCGTCGTGCGCCAGCCTGACGACACCAACCGTGGTCAGTTCCTCGCCGCTTGCGCCAAGGCCGGCTTTCTGCCCGACATCGCCTATGAGACAGCGGACCCGTTGACATCGCTCGGCCTGGTCAGTGCCGGGCTCGGCCTGGCGACGGTGCAGGCCAGCCTGCGTGCCGCAGCACCGCCGCGGATCGTGTTTCGCGACCTGCCATGGTTCGACCGCACGGTTTCCATCTATCTCGCCTGGCGGCGTCATGACTGCCGCGCGGTGATCGCTGGCTTGCGGAAGGCAGCAGGGAATAGGGGAATAGGGGAATAGGGGAATAGGGGAATAGGGGAATAGGGGAATAGGGGAATAGGGGAATAGGGGAATAGGGGAATAGGGGAATAGGGGAATAGGGGAATAGGGGAATAGGGAGCGCCGTTCCCAGGCACTTCACATATTCCCCTACTGCCTTACTCCGTATTCCCCTACATCTTGTCTATCACCGACTGCATGCCCTCGGTCGGCGCATCGACGGACGACCCTGCCACCATGATGGCGGCGACGATCGCTTCGGGGTCGTCGACGACCAGCGGCTTGACCCGCTGTGCGGTGTGGATAAAGCCCTCGGCGGCCATGTGATCGAGCAACGCCAGCATCGGATCCCAGAATCCGCCGACATTGCCGAAGACGATCGGCTTGCGATGATGGCCGAGCTGCCCCCAGGTCATGACCTCGACGATCTCCTCGACCGTGCCGATGCCACCCGGCAGCGCCACAAAGGCGTCGGATTTCTCGAACATCTTGTGTTTGCGCTCGTGCATATTGTCGGTGATCAAGAGTTCATCGAGCCGGTCAAGCGCGGTTTCCGTCGCTTCCCTGTTGATCAGGAAGCGCGGAATGATGCCCGTCACCTTGCCGCCGGCCTTGAGCGCGCCTTCGGCGACGGCGCCCATGATCCCTTTGGTGCCGCCGCCATAGACCAGCCGCAGACCGGCTTTGGCAATCGAGCGCCCGAGCAGGTGTCCGGCCTTGATATAGGTTTCATCGCGGCCCGGAGACGAGCCGCAATAGACGCAGACGGATCGAATCGTGTTCATGTCGATGATTGGTGATTGGGTCTGAAAGCGTGGTCAAGCCCCAAGGGTCAACAAGCCCGGGCTTTTTCTTGCCGGCCCGTTTTTCTTGTCGGCTTTGGCAAAACAGGCTAGACCGGCGTTAGGTGGCTAAGGGGTAGGGAAATATGGCAATTAATCCATTGAAGGCGTTCCTGTTCGCGGCGGGTGGGACCGTCGCGGCCGCGGGAACCGCCTACGTATCGGGCGCACTCGACCCGTATCTCAATCACACGCCGCCGGCGAACGTGGCGGCGCTGACGCCGCCCGCGGCGCCGAAACCGGCCGATCCCGGCACGGAAGCGCGGCTGCCTCCTGCGGAGGTCCCGGCCGCTCCCGCTACGGTGCCCCAGGCAACGGCACCAGCCGCACCGGCAACGGATGCGGCGGCTCCGGCAGCGCCGGCTGCGGCCGGTCCGATCGCACCGTCCTTCGATGTCGTGCGCGTCGAGAGCAATGGCTCGATCGTCGTCGCCGGCAATGCGGCTCCGAATGCAAAGGTCGAGATCCTCAACGGCTCGACGGTGCTTGGATCGACCGTAGCTGGTCCCGATGGCGCCTTCGTTATCATTCTCGATGATCCGCTGAAGCCCGGCGATTATACAATCGCGCTGCGCGCGACCACGGGCGATGTCGTGACGCCCTCGGTGCAGACCGCCGTCGTCTCGGTTCCCAAGGACGCGGCCGGCCAGGTGCTGGCCATGGTCGAGGAGCCGGGCAAGCCGGCCGAACTGCTCACCGTTCCCGCGCCCGAGACAAAGCCAGCCGCGCCGGCTGCCGGCGACCAGGCTGCCGCGCCGGCTGCTCCCGCAGCCGAAGCGCCCGCGGCCACAGCTCCGGCACCAGCCGCCCCGGCGGCACCAGCGCCAGCCGTGGTTGAAGCGGCACCGGCTCCGGCAACGCCGGCGACGCCGCCCGCGGCAGTCGTGGCCGAACCCAAGATCGTCGTCGAGGCGGTCGAGATCGACGGCAACAAGATCTTTGTCGCCGGCCTCGCCGATGCAGGCCGCAAGGTGCGCGCCTATGCCAACGACATCCTGCTCGGTGACGCGCTGACGTCACCGGATGGCCACTTCCTGGTCGAGGCGACGCGCGACATTCCGGTCGGCAGCTACACCATCCATGTCGACGGCCTCGATGCCGACGGCGTGAAAGTGGTGGCCCGCGCCGCCGTGCCGTTCGAACGCGAGCCGGGCGAAGCGGTCGCCGCCGTGGCGCCTGCCGAGCCCAAGCCTGCCGAAGAGAAACCGGCCGCACCTGCCGCCGCCGAAGCGCCCCCTGCGCCCGCTGTTGTCGCGGCTGCCCCGGCGGAACCCGCACCGGCTCCTGCTGCACCGGCTGCAGAGGCGCCGGCCGTTGCCGCTGCACCGGCCACGACGCCCGCTCCCGCCACCGAGGCTCCGGCCGTTGTGGCAGCGGCAACGCCGCCGAGCGATGTGCCCGAGACCGTGGCGCCCAAGCTCGAACATGCCGACGGCGCCGTCATCATCCGCCGCAACGACACGCTCTGGCGGATTTCACGGCGCGTCTACGGCCATGGCGTGCGCTATTCGACCATCTACCTCGCCAACCAGGACCAGATCAGCAATCCCGACCGCATCTGGCCGGGGCAGGTGTTCAAGGTCCCGGAAAAGTCGAAGGAAGGCGAAGCCGCCGACCTCAAGGCGATGGGCGAGCAGGCAACGACGGCGCCGGCCAAGACCAACTAGAGTCCAGACCAACTGATTGCATTGAAGCAATAGCACCCCGCCTCGATCGCGAGGCGGGGTGCCGGTTGTCCCGGCTAGTCCCTGCGCGATCAGGCCGCCGCGTGCTGAGGCAGTGACGGGGCCTCAGGCTCGATATTGAACCAGCCTGTAGTAGCCTCAATAACCTCCCGCAGCTTGGCTGGAAGCGCGATCTCTGAAACCTTGGACATTCTCAACCCAATGTCGATCTGATCGGCGTCATCAAATTGTGCGAGTTTGACCCAGTCCGGGTTGATCACCAGTCCCTGACCGACGGCCACGAGGGACAATCCCAGTTCCAGGGCATTTTCGGCCTGCTCGGGTTTTCTGATCTGGCCTGCGGCGATGACAGGTATGCGACCAGCCACACGATCCAGGATCAATTCTATTGTCCGTCGCTCATCGGCGCCGTCAATCGGCTTGGCGCCCAGAATACTCGACAGCGACACATGGACGTAGTCCACGCCGCTCTGAATAAGACGGTCGAGAAGCTCATAGGAGTCGTTGATCCGAAGACCGCCTTGGTCCGGCTCTTCGGGCGAGATTCTGTAGCCCAGCAGGAACGACCGCCTCGCATGCAGGTCGATCATCCGCCTTACCTCATGGACAACCGCGAGTGGGAAGCGCAGGCGGTTCTCCAAAGAGCCACCCCATTCGTCGTCACGCCGGTTGAACAGCGGCGAGAAAAAGTTCTGGATCAGGAAGCCATGGGCTCCGTGCAGCTCAATGCCGTCGAAGCCCGCCTCGATGGCGCGGCGGGTGGCCTCGCCAAACGCAGCAACGACATCGATGATTTCACCGTGGCTGAGAGCCCGCGTTGTGACCTCACCGCTGTTGAAGGGTCCTGGAGCAACCTTCAGCGCGCTGGCGCTGACGATTTCACCGCCTGGAATCAGTTCGGGGTTGGCTTTGTTGCCGGCATGGAAGATCTGG
This sequence comes from Mesorhizobium loti, assembly GCA_014189435.1. Taxonomy (NCBI): domain Bacteria; kingdom Pseudomonadati; phylum Pseudomonadota; class Alphaproteobacteria; order Hyphomicrobiales; family Phyllobacteriaceae; genus Mesorhizobium; species Mesorhizobium loti. The sequence goes on along the minus strand of CP050293.1, from coordinate 3,600,156 downwards.
AGGATTGCGGGCGCGCCGCCGCTTTTGGCCGCCTCAGCCAGGCGTCGCAGGCTCGGCGTGAAGTCGTCGTCATAAGCAGCAAACTCACCCGTGAAGCCGATGCCATTCGCCATCACGTGAGTACAGCCGGTGAGCACGAGGCCGACGCCCTTTGCTCTGCGGCGATAGTAGGTCAGCTCTTCGCTGGAGATCGTCCCGTCCTCGTTGCCGGACCACGTCGTCATGGGGGCCATGACCACGCGATTGCGAAGGGTGATCCCCTTGGCGAAGGCGAATGTTTCGAAGAGTTTGGTCTTGCTCATTGTCTCTCGCGTCCCGTTGCAGATGCCACGGCATGTGGCGCAAGGGAAAAATAGCTGAGGACGAGGATGCGGATTAGGCGCTATAATCCGCATGGAGTTAGAAATGGGGTTTATAAATGAGAAAGGGCGATTTCAGCGAGCTGGCCATGTTCATGGCGGTCGCCGAAGCGGGAAGTTTCACACGCGCCGCCGCAAAGCTCGGTCTTTCCCAATCTGCCCTCAGCTATGCAGTGCGCATGCTCGAGGAGCGGCTCAAAGTCAGACTGATCTCGCGAACGACGCGCAGCCTGTCGCTCACCGATGCAGGAGAAAAACTGCTTCACAGCTTGCGTCCGGCATTCGACCATATCGATAGCGAAATCGCCCAGCTCACCGCGCTTCGCGACAAGCCTGCCGGCACGATCCGCATCACCACCTTCCGCCACGCCGCAAGGACGGTGCTTTGGCCTGTCCTGTTGAAGCTGCTGCCGGAATATCCGGACATCGCTGTCGAGATCAATGTCGATGAAGGGCTTACCGACATTGTGGCCGGCCGTTTCGACGCCGGCATCCGCGTCGGCGAGCAGGTCCAGAAGGACATGATTGCGGTTCGGGTGAGCCCGGATATCCGCATGGCGGTGGTCGGCTCGCCTTCCTACTTTGCCAACCGGGGAATCCCGCTAACGCCGCGGGATTTAAGCGACCACAAATGCGTAAGCTACCGGCAGAGTGCCGGGGGCGGGCTCTATGCCTGGGAGTTCGAGCGCGATGGAGTCGAGCTCGACGTTCGGGTCAATGGCCCGCTCGTCATAAACGATAGTGAGATGCTGGCAAACGCCGCACTCGGCGGGCTGGGGCTGGTCTATACCTTCGAAACCCAGGTTGCCCAGCATGTTGCCGAAGGCCGTCTGATCCGCGTGCTGGAAGATTGGTGCCCGCCATTCTCCGGCTATCACCTCTACTATCCAAGCAGGCGGCAACAGACCCCGGCCTTCGCCCTGCTGCTCGAAGCGCTCCGCTACAAAGGGTAGTGCGACTGGCGAGGCGCTTCCCAAGGTAGCTCGCCATTTATCTACGTCATTTCTAAGTTCATGCGGATAATAGCGTCTAATCAGATCGAATGGCGCGATCTATCTCCTGTTCATCGAAAACAGGAGTTAAGCATGAGCAAGGTCTGGTTCATTACGGGTGCCGGCAGCGGCATCGGCGCCGCAACTGCCAGGGCGGCCCTGAAGGTAGGCGATCGGGTGATCGCGACGGGCCGCAATCTCGACAAGGTCCGTAATGCCCTGAGCGATGTCGCAGGCGACAGGCTTGCGTTCGTCCAACTGGACGTCGCCAGTGAGGCACAGGCGAAGGCTGCGGTCGACGAGGCGATGCAGGCGTTCGGCCGGGTCGACGTTCTGGTCAACAACGCCGGCTACAGCCTGCTCGGCAATTTCGAGGAGTTGAGCACCGCTGAGATAGAGGGGTTGATCTCGACCAATCTGTACGGCGTGGTCCACGTCATGCGCGCGGTCCTTCCGGTCATGCGCAAGCAGCGGTCGGGCCGGATCATCAACATCAGTTCGCTTGCCGGGGTAATGGGTTTCAAACATTGCGGCGCTTACAGCGCCGCGAAATTTGCAGTCGAAGGCCTTTCCCTTTCGGTGGCCCAGGAGGTTGAACAGTTCGGCATCAAAATCGTTGTGGTCGCGCCGGGCTTCTTCCGTACGGACCTTCTCAATGCGCAGAATGCCAAGTACAGCGCCAGCTCTATCGAGGACTACGCCGCTGAAGGCACAGCCAAGGATATGTGGTCGGGCTATGACGGCACACAGCAAGGCGATCCCGCCAAGCTCGGCGAGGTGCTTGCGAAGCTCGCCGGGATGGAAAATCCGCCGAGGCAGTTCCTCGCCGGCAGCGACGCCCTGGCGGCGGTCAAGCCGGCCCTCGAAGGACGCCTCGAAGAAGTGCGCGCCTGGGAAGATCTGTCCAGGTCGACAGACGGCTCGTTCTAGTCGCCCACATTTCATAGCGTAGCAGCTAATCTGCCCATAAGCGCAGCTTGCCCTGGATACGGTCATCGTTTATCGCCGATGGACGATGACCGAATATTCCCTTGAAACGAACGGCCGCACGGCAGAAAAATGCGGCCCGGCCAATTGCGCGCCCGACAGCCGCGCCGTCGCCGCCCGCATGGCAGCGCTTTCGCATCCGGCGCGCATCGAAATCCTGAAACATCTGTCGGCCAGCAACTCCTGCTGCTGCCGTGAGGTCGTGGATCGTTTCGATCTGGCGCAGTCCACCGTGTCACAACATTTGAAGATACTGGTCGAAGCCGGGCTGGTCCGGTTCGAGCCTGATCGCCAGCGCTCGCGCTATGCGGTCGACCATGCCGCGCTCGCCGATGTCTCGGCGTCGCTGGCCGCGCTCGTCAATTCCTGCTGCTCCGGCCGCTAGTCAAAAAGACATAAGAAGAAGGCACAAGAAATGGCCGATAAAACCGTCTCCGACTCCTCGACCTTCAAGACGCTGCTCAATTTGTGGCCCTACATGTGGCCGGCGGACCGCGCCGATCTGAGAGCCCGAGTCACTTGGGCGACGCTGCTGCTGGTCGTCGCCAAGCTGACGCTGGTTGCCGGTCCTTATTTTTTCAAATGGGCGACCGACGCGCTGGCCGGTGACGCCAAATCGGTGCCGCCGCTGCCGACCTTTCTGCTGGCGCCCGTCATGCTGGTCGTTGCCTACAATGTCGTGCGCCTGGTGCAGCTTGGCTTCAACCAGCTGCGCGACGCCTTGTTTGCGCGCGTCGGCCAATATGCGGTGCGCCAGCTCGCCTTCCGCACCTTCGTCCATATGCACCAACTGTCACTGCGCTTTCATCTGGAGCGTCGCACCGGCGGCCTGTCGCGCATCATCGAGCGCGGCACCAAGGGCATCGAGACGATCGTGCGCTTCATCATGCTCAACACCGCGCCGACCATTCTCGAATTCGCGCTGACCACCGGCATCTTCGCCTACACCTATGGCTGGAAATATGTGGTCGTCGTCGCGGTCACCGTCTGGGTCTATGTCTGGTTCACGGTCCGTGCCAGCGACTGGCGCATCTCGATCCGCCGCGACATGAACGACAGCGACACCGACGCCAACACCAAGGCGATCGACTCGCTGCTCAACTACGAGACGGTCAAATATTTCAACAACGAAGGCATGGAAGCCGAGCGCTTCGACCGCTCCATGGCACGCTATGAGGTCGCCGCGACGCGGATCTGGACCTCGCTCGGCTGGCTGAATTTCGGCCAGGGCATCATCTTCGGCCTCGGCACCGTCATCGTCATGTGCATGTCGGCGCTCGAAGTGCAGGCTGGCACGCAGACGGTCGGCGACTTCGTCTTCATCAACGCCATGCTGATGCAGCTGTCGGTGCCGCTCAATTTCATCGGCTTCATCTACCGCGAAATCCGCCAGGGTCTGACCGACATCGAGCAGATGTTCGACCTTTTGGATGTGCCGCAGGAGATCGTCGACAAACCGGATGCCGGGCCGCTCGCCGTCAGCGCCGGCAAGGTCGAGTTCCGCGACGTGCATTTTTCCTATGACCCGAACCGCAAGATCCTGAAGGGCATCAGCTTCGAGGTGCCGGCCGGCAAGACCGTCGCCATTGTCGGGCCATCGGGCGCCGGCAAGTCGACCATCTCGCGGCTTCTGTTCCGCTTCTACGACGTCCAGGCCGGCCAGGTGCTGATCGACGGCCAGGATATCAGGGACGTGACGCAGGAGAGCCTGCGCGGCGCGATCGGCATGGTGCCGCAGGACACCGTGCTGTTCAACGACACCATAGCCTACAATATCCGCTACGGCCGCATCGGCGCCAGCGAGGAGGATATGCAGAAGGCTGCCGAACTCGCCCAGATCGGGCCGTTCATCGAGCGATTGCCCGATGGCTACAAATCGATGGTCGGCGAGCGCGGGCTGAAGCTTTCGGGCGGCGAGAAGCAGCGCGTGGCGATCGCCCGCACCATCCTGAAAGCGCCGCCGATCCTGATGCTCGACGAAGCGACTTCGGCGCTCGACAGCCACACCGAGCAGGAGATCCAGGCGGCACTCGATCTGGTCAGCCGCGGCCGCACCACCATTGTCATCGCCCACCGCCTGTCGACGGTGATCACGGCCGACGAGATCATCGTTCTGCAGGACGGCCAGATCGCCGAGCGCGGCACCCACGCCGAACTGATGCGCAAGCATGGCCTCTACGCCTCGATGTGGGACCGCCAGCGCGAGGCGACGGAAGCCGAGGAACGGCTGCGCATCGCCCGCGAGGGCGACGAGCTTGGCGTCATCGTTCGCCGGCGCACGTCGGAGGTGTCGTAACGGTGGAGTGCCAATCTCCCCCCTCGTGGGGGAGATGCCCGGCAGGGCAGAGGGGGGCGCTGTCCTGCTGTCATCTCCGGGTTCTTTTCGTGCAGGCGCCGCTATTCTTTTGAAGACATCCAAAAGTTGGCTGAAGACATCCGAAAGTTGGCGATCCTTCACGCCCCCCTCTGTCCTGCCGGACATCTCCCCCACGAGGGGGAGATCGGCAGCGTCGCCATCCGAGCCTCTCCACAAATCAATCGAAAATTCCGCTTGACCTCAACTTAAGTTGAGATTGTAGGCCGTCCCTGGAGCCCAAAACACCATGATCCAGGAACGGAACAATCGAAATGAACGACATAAATCAGAACGTTGACGGCGGCAGCGTGTTCAGGGTGGACAAGTTCGTCGTCCCCGCCGCCGCCCGCGAGGAGATACTGGCCAAGGTCAAGACAACGCATGAATTGCTGCGCCTGCAACAAGGCTTCGTGCAGGATTTCCTACTCGAGCAATTCTCGGGTCCGGGCGAATTCAACCTTGTCACGATCGTCGAATGGGAAAGCCAGGCGGCCGTCGACAACGTCGTGCCGATCGTCAAGGCCGCGCACGAGCGCATCGCCTTCAACCCGCAGGAGACGATCACCCGGCTCGGCGTGCGGGCCGACATCGCCAACTATCAGCGGGTTCCCGGGCTGTAGCAAGGCTGTTACGGCCAGCCGATGCCAGGTGCCGGCGCTTCTACGCTGAACACCTGGCCGGTGCGGGCGTCGCTGACCATGTGCTCGAACCCGCGCCATTCGGCGGCGAGGATGAACAGCGTTTGCCTGTCGGTGCCGCCCAGCATGCAGGCAAAGCAGCCGCGATCGACAGTCACTGTCTGCAGCACCTCGCCGCCTTCGCGCACCCGCACGCAATGCTTGTTGGGAACATCCGCATACCAGGCCGCTCCTTCGGCATCGAGGCAGATGCCGTCGGGATAGCCGTCGAGGTCGGCCCAGACTCGCCGGTTGGAGAGCGTGCCGTCGGCGGCGATGTTGAAAGCGGTCAGCCGGTTGGCATGGGATTCGGCGACGATCAGCGTCTTGTTGTCCGGGGTCATCGCCATGCCATTGGCAAAGGCGATATTTTCCGCCACTTGCCGGACGGCGCCGTCCGGCGTGATCAACACGATGGTGCCGGGGCCGAAATACTCGCCCGGCGCCGGCGCCGGTCCGCCGCCATTGACATAGATGTTGCCGCGCCCGTCGACGACGATCTCGTTCCAAGGGCTTTTCGACAGGTTACGCAGATCGGCGTGTGTGACGAGACTTCCATCGGCTTCCTGCCTCAACAGCAAGCCTTCGCGACCTGACACGACGAGCAGGCGGCCATCCGGGAGCCAGTCGATGGAGTAGGGCAGGACAGCCGGCACGGTGAGCACGATCTCCTTGTTGCCGCCGGCATCGACGGCGATGATCTCGCCCGTGCCCCAGTTGCAGAGCCAGAGCCGTCCGTCATGCCAGCGCGGCGACTCGCCGAAGGCGAGGCCGCCTACGACGATCTGGGCTTTCCTGTCTGCTGATTTCTGCGATGGCATTACGGGCTCCATTGTTGGTTCGATGGGCGCTCTGCACTCCTTTTTGCAGGGTCGATGCAAAGCGCTGTCGCTCCAAGGACGGCCGAACATAGCTCGTCCCGACAATGGCAATAGCTTTCCGGAGCGATGCAGACAAAGTCTGACGCCGAGGAGTGGCCCACCTTGGCGTTAAAGACCGACATCGCCAACTATCAGCGCTTGCCGGAGCTGTAAGGGCATCCCCTCATAGCGGCGGCGTCCGGCGTCTGTCTGGCGCGGGGCGTCGTTCACGATATCCGAATATGCCTATTGTCACCGGGTAGATCTGCCCGGGGCTTTTATCTGCAAGAGCAGCTGATATTGTCTCGCCAGAAGTAACCACCCTTTTTCTTTTCGGGCTGAGGAAACATTCTCGATGTTTGGGTTTTTCTCGCGCAAGTCCAGAAGAGCGTCCGAGAAGACATCACCCACTTTCGAAAATCAGCCAGTCAACCTCCTCGTGCCACTGGTTGTGGTGTCTCGTTCGAAGGCCGAAGAAGTTGGTGAAGAGCCGTTTGATCTCGTCTTCGCCGTCATGCAATTCGCCACAACGATGGTTTCCAAGGGCCTCTATCGGTATCCTGAGATCAACCCTAAGGCGATGCAGGTCTATCACGCCCACTGGTACTCCTCGGAGATAAAGAACGGCGGCCACAGTCAGTTCATCCACAATGCGGGCCAGGAAATCGATGCGATGATTGCCAACGCTCGAGCTGGCCTCACCGCTAGTGGTGCGAAGGGGCAACTGGCAACTTTGGAAAAGATGTCCGCCTGGGTTGCCGAGCATCCTGACAAGGCCGCTGAACAGACGGGCTTCGAGGGTGGTCGCGACGACTTTCTGGATACGCTCGATGATGCGTTTTACGACGCTGATAAGGCTGTACCGATGGATAACTTGTTGGCACGCTGGATCGCTTCTTGGCCCGATTTGCAAATTGTCGATGATGACGATTACGACGATGCCATCAATCAACTGGCGACGGCGAACCCGCAGCGCGAAGGCAGGCTTCTTCACAAGTCGGTTGGCGACCTGGTAGGCCAGATGTTGGGCCGGCGCGACGTCGGCGCAGGCCTTGCTTGCGCAAAGATATCACCACCGGAAATCAAGCTGGCATTCGGTATGGCACGGGTGCTGACTGTCGACGGGCAGAAGCAGATGGTCTCCCAACTCCGCACCAGTTCAAAGGAGCTCCGGCTATGCGTCGCGACAGAGACACACGTGGCTGTTTATGAACAGATCGCGCCGGAAGACCCTCCAGTCGTACGCTCGGGGGAGAATCCATTCGGAGCTAACGCCCCGCGAGTCGGCATAAGGCTTGGTCGCGCCGAAGACTCGGAGATCAGCACGGTGATCGAACTGGTGGAAAGGTATCATGCTCCCGTCGCTGTCGACCTTCTGCTGCGCAAGGTCGGGTTCGACCCCGCTGAAGCCGCTGTTTCAGCGAACTCAGTAGTGCAAACCGCGGAAGGGCCAATCGTGAACTGGGTGGTGCTGGCGCCTGGCCAGGCCTTCCTCTTCGTATCTTCACCTAGTGGCAGTGTGCTCTTGCGTGGCATAGATGACAAAAAGCTCGCCGAGGCTACAATGTCTGAACTCGACGAGCACTTTGATCGCTCCGCTGCCGCGGGCTAGGTTCTCCAGCCGCCCACCCTGCCTCCCCCATTGTTGCGTTGCGGCGAGGGGGGCTTTCCGCTATTGAGGCCAAACCTGAAACAAGGGTTGCCCCCAATCCCATGAGCCTTGTCGACACGATCAAGAACGCGTTCGTACCGATCCATCGCGAAGGCTATCCCTTCATCGCGGCCTTTGGCGCCGCAACGCTTTTCCTCGGCTATTTCTCCTCGATCCTGTTCTGGATCGGTCTCATCCTGACGGCCTGGTGCGTCTATTTCTTCCGCGATCCCGAGCGCGTCACGCCGGTCGACGACCGCCTGGTGGTCAGCCCCGCCGACGGCATCATTTCAGCGGTTGGGCCGGCCGTGCCGCCGCGCGAACTTGGCCTCGGCAATGTCGAAATGACCCGCATCTCGGTGTTCATGAACGTCTTTTCCTGCCACGTGAACCGCGCTCCCGTGCGCGGCCGTATTGCCAGGATAGAACATCGGCCCGGCAAATTCCTCAATGCCGAACTCGACAAGGCCAGCACCGAGAACGAGCGCAACGGCCTGGTCATCGAGAGCCCCAACGGCACGATCGCGGCTGTGCAGATCGCCGGCCTGGTGGCACGGCGCATCGTCTGCTGGGCCGAGGCTGGCGGCTCGATCGCCATTGGCGAGCGTTTCGGCCTGATCCGCTTCGGCTCGCGTGTCGATGTGTTCCTGCCGCTGACCGCCACGCCGCGTGTTGCCGTTGGCCAGACGGCCGTCGGCGGCGAAACCGTGCTGGCCGAATTCGGCGGTGTCGCCGGCACCCCCCTCGTGCGGATTTCCTGACGGTGGGCACGCAATACAAAAAGTTCGAGGCCCATGCCAGCGGCGGTCCGCGCATCCGCGAGATCCCGATGCGCATGGTGCTGCCCAACCTCGTCACCGTGCTTGCCATCTGCGCCGGCCTGTCCGGCATCCGCTTCGGCTTCGAAGGCCGTTTCGAGCCGGCGGTGGTGATGGTGCTGCTTGCTGCCTTCCTTGACGGCATTGACGGCCGCCTGGCGCGGATGCTGAAGGCGACCTCCAAATTTGGCGCCCAGATGGATTCGCTGGCCGACATCGTCAATTTCGGCGTGGCGCCTGCTCTGGTGCTCTATGCCTTCCTGCTCGACCGCGCCGGCTCACCGGGTTGGATCGCCGCACTCCTGTTCGCGATCGCGTGTGGGCTGCGCCTCGCCCGTTTCAACGTGCTCGACGACGAGAAGGGAGATCGCCCCCTGTGGCAGTCCGAATATTTCGTCGGCGTGCCGGCGCCGGCGGGCGCGGTGCTGGTGATGCTGCCGCTTTATCTCTATTTCCTGCGCACCGGGCTGGAGCCCAGTCGTCCAGCGGCCTTCGTCGCCACCGGCTTCACCATCCTGGTCGCCTTCCTGCTGGTCAGCCGGCTGCCGGTCTATTCCGGCAAGAGCCTCAGAATCCCCGGCGACAGGGTGTTGCCGATCATCCTTGCTGTCGTGCTCTACGTGCTCCTGCTGATGACCTATCCCTGGTACACGCTGACCGCGTCGGTCGCCGGCTACCTGATCTTCCTGCCGTTCAGCGTGCGCGCCTATTCGAAGCGCGCCAAGCGCGAGGGCGAGAAGGTGCCGCCTTCGGATATAGGTTAGAAGGTCTGCCGAAGTGCTTGATTTGACTCAGGCCGCCACCCCGAGCCCCAGCCTGTCGATCGCCAGTTTTCTCGTCGACACATAGTCGGTCTTGCCGGACCCCAGCACCGGAATTTCCTCGACCTTGACGATGTCGTTCGGCACCATCAGTTCGGCGGCGCCCGCCTGTTTGCCGAATTTGCGCAACTCGTCGGGATTGGCGTCGTCGGCGGTGGTGACCAGCACAATGCGCTCGCCGCGCCGCTTGTCCGGCACCGCCACCGCCGCATGGCGTTCTTCCGGCCATAGCGACTGCACAAGCATCTCGACCGCACCCAGCGACACCATCTCGCCGGCGATCTTGGCGAAGCGCTTGGCGCGGCCGCGAATGGTGATGAAGCCCTCGCGGTCGACGGCAACGATGTCGCCGGTGTCGTGCCAGCCGGTCAGCGGCTGCAGCTCGCCGGGGCGGTCCGATGTCATGTAGCCCATCATCAGGTTCGGTCCGTCGAGCCACAATTGGCCGGCATCGCTGATTCCTTCGATCGGCTCGAGCTTCATGCGCATGGCCGGCAGCAGCCGCCCGACCGTGCCGTCGCGGCCATGGATAGCCGTGTTGACGGCAACCACCGGTGCCGCCTCGGTCAGCCCGAAACCTTCGATGATCTCGGCCTGGAAGCGTTCGCGATAGACGCGGCGGGTTTCCGGCTTCACCGCCTCGGCGCCGGCAACGACGAAGCGCAGGCTGGAAAAATCGCCGTCCTTGGCGGTGCGCGCGTAATTGGCGAGGAACGTGTCGGTGCCGAACATGATGGTCGGCTTCACCTTGCGCGCCACTTCGGGAATGATTTTGTAGTGCAGCGGCGAGGGGTAGAGGAACAGTTTTACCCCGGTGACCAGCGGCAGGATGGTGCCGCCCGTCAGTCCGAACGAATGGAACACCGGCAGCACGTTGAGCAGGATGTCGGCCGGCGAGATGGTGATGCGCGCCTCGGCCTGCATGGCGTTGGCGTAAAGGTTCCTGTGCGACAGCACGACCGCCTTCGGCGTGCCTTCCGAGCCGGAGGTGAACAGGATCACCGCCGGCTTGGCCGCTTCCTGCCGCTGCAGCGGCCAGCGCCAAAGCAAGGCGGCGGCAAGCTTGTCCAGCGCGGTGACGCTCGCCCGCACATCCTCCAGCCACAGCAGCCTGGCGCCACCCTTTTCGACCGCCTCGACGATATCGGCGAGGTCGGCTTTCTCGACGAACGCGCGGGACGAAATCACGGTCCTTATCACCGCCGTGCGCACGGCCGCGGTGACGCTCGCCGGCCCGGCCGTATAGTTGATCATCGCCGCCACCCGGCCAGCCGACAGAAGGCCGGTGAGCGACAGCACGACTCCATTGGCGTTGGGCAGCATCACACCGACCGCTTCGCCCGGCGCCGTCGCCGCCTCGAAGCGCCTGCCCAGGACGCGGGCGCCGATGAACATCTTGCGGTAGCTCAGCGCGCCGGAGATGACATCCTCGATGATCGGGTGCGATGCGCCGACGCGGTCGGCGGCATCGCGCATCGCCAGGAACAGCCCGCGATCGAGGTCGGTGCCTAAAAGCCGGGCCTCGGCGACACGGTCGAACAGCGAATTGGTGTTCGAGGCCTGGTCGGGGTTGCGCGCCACCAGTTCGGCGATGGTCATCGGCTCCAGCACGCTGATCGACAGTTGCGGAAACCAGTGCCGTGGTGCCTTGTCCGCCGGCGTCAGCGACACCGGCAGGCTGCGCGCGCCGCCGACGAAGATCGGCACGATGCTGGCGTCGGCCTGCATGGCGATGCGGGTGACGGCGCGAAACAGCCGGAACGTCTTGATGTCAGGCTCGACCGCATCCGGCAGATAGACGGCGAGCCGGCCCTTGCCCTTCAGCACGCGCACGAGCCGGCGGCTGACGAAGAGGTGCTCGGCGTTGAAGGCGATGGTGCGGCCAAGCTCGCGCCACGGTTCGAGCCACGGCGAGCGCGCCGAGACCTCGTCGAGAATATGCAGCGTGTCGTCCGGCAGCAGCGACAGCATTAGCGCCGGCTCGAAGCGCGATTGATGCGAGATGACGTAGATAACCGGGGCCTGAGCCTTGCGGGCGATGCCGATACGGTTGTCGGCGATCCGGTAGGCGAGCTTGAACGGCACATAGAGCAGCGCCTGGGTGAAGCGCAGGCCGAGGCGGAATTTTTCCACCACGCCGATCAGCAGCCAGGCCAGAACAAGACCCGCAAGCAGCGCCAGTGTCAGGATCATGCCGCGTCTCTCCCAACGTTCTTAGCATCTCGGCTCTTTCGCGGCCGCTTCGGCCAGAACCTAGACGATGTGGGAGCAAGGTCAATGCGGATGAGTGCGCCTCCTGCCTTTCCCTTTGTAGGGGAAGGTGAGTCAGCGCTTCTCACGCCGCCTGCAACCGTCCGCTGATGAAACGAAACTCCTGCGTCTTGCCTCCATAGCCATAAGCGGCCGCCGGCACTTCATGCACGAAGGCGTAGCTTTCCTCGTGGACGCCGCCCAGCAGGCGGCCGAAGGCTGCGAAGATCGCCTTGAGATAGGCCTCCAGCTCGAGCTTGGTGTTGGTGCCGTCGACCACCTTGATATCCAGCCAGAACGTGTTGGTGCCATGCTCGGCCAGCGACTTGCCGCCGGCGAACCAGTGCTGCGGATCGATGTAGGACACGGCAACAGCGGTGATCGTCGGATCCTTGCGCAACTGCGTCGCGGTGATTTCAGTGACCTCCTTTGCGATGCTGGCGGAAAGAGCCGCGTCGGGCTTGCCGGTGACGCTGACAGTGATGATGGGCATTTTTCTTCTCCTTGGGTTGAGCGGCTTCGACTGCCGTTGGAAGGACCATGTCATCATCCTTGAATCAAAAAAATCGAATTGTTTTTAACTGAAGGTTCGATATTATCGAATTATGGAAACGTTCGATCCCGATCTGCTGAAAACCTTCCTTGCTTTCGTCGACAGCGGCTCACTGGCGCACGCGGCTTCAAGCGTCGGCCGTTCGCCCTCGGCGGTGACCGCCCAGATGCAGCGGCTGGAGGAAATCGTCGGCGAGCCGCTGCTGGTACCGCAGGGGCGCGGGCGCGGCCTGACGCCGGCGGGTGAGGACCTCGTCGGCCATGCCAGGCGCATCCTTGCCGCCCATCGCGAGGCCTGGCTGGCGCTGAAGGGCGCGCGGGCTGCCGGACGCGTAGCCATCGGCACGACGCAGGATTTCGCCGACAGCGGCCTGCCGGACCTGCTGCGAGCCTTCGCCGTCAGTCATCCGCGCGTCAGGATCGAACTGCGGGTCGGCCGTTCCGCCGAACTGGCGCAGGCGCTGCAGTCTGGCGGCCTCGATCTGGCGATCGTCATGCGCCAGGCGGCAGTGCCGGACGAAGTCGGTGTGCTGCGCGAGCCGATGATATGGCTGTGTTCGCAAAGGGGCTGGCCTCGCGGCAGGAGGAACTGCCGCTGGCGCTGCTCGATCCGTATTGCGGTTTTCGCGAAGCAGCGCTTGCCGCACTCGATGCCGCCGGCCGCCGCTACCGCATCGCTGCCGGCAGCGCCAGTCTGGCTGGCCTGCGCACGGCGGTGAACGCCGGTGTCGCGCTGACGCTGCGAACAGCCCGCTTTGCCCATTCCGGCATTGTCGAGGCGCCGCGCGAGTTTGGCCTGCCGCAGGTGCCGATGGCTGAGTTCGCGATCCGGCAGCGTGCCGGCGCCGATGGCTCGGCAGCCGATCTGGCAACCCTGCTCAGCGGCAGCCTTGCCTTGTCGGCCGGCTGAATGCCCAAAGAAAAAGCCGACCTTGCGGTCGGCTTGGAAGTAGGACGGGCCGAGGGGTTTGGGGGACTTGGGGATGGCCCGTCGCACCAACAATGCCTGACCCCGATGATGGTTCCGTGACTGTGTCACTTTTTTAAGAAATATTTGACGCTAGGCGTTGCGAGCGGGCCGTCAGCCAATCCCGCCCCGCATGGGCAAACACCGCGCACAACACGATGACGCCGCCGATCATGCTGGCGGTCGGCGCAATCTCGCCCAGGAACAGGAAGGCAAACAGGATCGCGAATGGCACTTCGGCCGAGCCGAGCAGCCCGGATTCGGCAGCCGGGATGAGCCGCGCGCCTTCTGTCCACAGGATCGAGGACAGTGCGAAGGACGCGCCGAAGGTGACGAGCAGAACGGCATCCCTTGGCGAAACCGCCAGCGGATCGGTGACGAACCAGCCGAGCACGAACAGAAGGGAGGCCGAAACCGCCCCGGCCCACACCACGGGCGTGTCGCGGAAGGCGCGCACCATGATCATGTAGAGGCCGCTGCCGATGGTCATCAGCAGTGCCAATCCGTCGCCGAACAGATTGCCGGTGCCGAAGCCGGACCAGACCATGATCGCCACGCCGCACAGCGACACGGCGGCGGCGATCATTGTCTGCAGTCGGAACGGTTCGCGCGTCAGAACCCAGGCCAGCAGCGCGGTGACGAAGGGCGCGGTGGCGTAGATGACTGCGACATTGGCAACGAAGGTGAACTTGAACGCCGAGATGAAGGCGATGCTGGCCAGCGCGCCTTCCACCGCCAGCAGCCAGCCGCGCCAGCCAAGGCGCAGCGTTTCGTGGCCGCCGGAACGGCGGCGCCGCCATAGCACATACAGGCTGATCAGGATCGCGCCGACAAAGCCGCGCCAGCAGATGATGGTCAGCGGGTCTGCATGGATCGACTTGGTCAGAACGCCGGTCAGGCCAAACACAGCCGCCGAGGACGACACCAGGATGATGCCGAGCGTACGCTCCGCGGCGGTGTCTATGGTGGCTGCAATCTCAGTCATGCCACCAGCCTACGTCGTTGCGTGCTGACATCGTAGTGTCAGCAATGATGGCGATCCACATCATAGCCGTTTGCGGAAATGCTCGGTGCCGACGATCAGCAGGCCGGCGGCGACGATCAGGGCAGCGCCCAGGAACACTTCGCGGCGCGGTACGTCGCCCCAGATCGCAAAGCCGAGCGCGAATGCCCACAACAGCGAGGTGTATTCCAGCGGCGCGAGGACCGACGCCGGCGTGCGCTTCATGCCTTCGAAGAGGAGGTATTGCGCGAGGCCGCCGAGCGCGCCGACGCTGGCAAGCAGCAGCAATTGAGCCCCGTCCGGTGTCCGCCACCAAAGCAGCGCCGGCACCGCCGAAAACAGCAGAAAATAGAAATTGTTGAGCAGGAGCTGGATCATCGAGCGCTCGGCAAGCGCGGTCTTGCGCAAGAGCACGATGGCGATGCCCCACAAAAAGGCGGCCGCCAGCACCAGCAGCACCGGCACGGACAGGCCGAGATGGGTCGGATCGCAAGCGACGAACACGCCGGCAAAGCCGATCAGCACCGCCAGCCAGCGCAGCATCGGCACCTTTTCGCCGAGCATCACCACTGAAAGCACTGTGACGATGATTGGCGCCGCATAATAGACGGTGGTCAGTTCGGCGAGCTGCAGGCTGCGTGCGGCGTTGTAGTAACAGAGCCAGGCGGCAAGCGTGAAGGCGCTGCGCACCAGCATCGGCCGCACGATCGGCGAGCGCACCGTGTCGGCAAACAGCTGTCGGCCGCCGATCGCCGCGCAGGCGCCGAGAATGGTGATGCTGCGGAAGAACATGATCTGCCAGACGCTCATGCCAACGACCAGCAGCTTGATCGAAGCATCCTGCGTCGAAAACAGCAGATAGGCTGCACCGGTCAGCAGGATGCCGGCGAGAACCCTTTCGCGTGTTTCGAGAATGGCGATATCAGCCATGAGGCGCGTGACCAAAATTGCGGGAAGCGACAAAAATGCTTGAGGATGACGCGACGGGCCCGGAAAGTGAGGCCTTGGTTCCAAGCTATACGGGCGAAAGCCGGCGCAGCGCTACGCCAGCCCCATGCTTGCGTTGGGGCAGGGGATTGCCGAATCTTGGTCCGGGTGTCTTTCGAGCCTGGCGGTTCGGTTCCCGCCAGCTTGAACTTGCGGCGGCTTGCATTAGTGTGGACCGGAATGCAGTCGAACGTTTCTCTCGATCAGTTGGGGCGCTGGAGCGGCGGTGTGGCCGCTGCGGCCACGGCCGCGACGCCCGAGGAATTGTCGGCTCGCTTCACGGCGGCGGCGAGCGGGCTGCTTGGCTCAGACCGCGTCTATGTCGGCTTCTACCATCGCGATATCACGTCGCTGACCATAGACGATGCCGGCCCCGATCGCTGGAACCGCGACTACGACGCCCGCATCTATCGCCAGGATCCCTTCTTCCAGAGGTTCGCCAGCACAAGGCGGGATTTCCTGTTGCCGCTGTCGGCTCTGCGCAATGGCGACTTCCTGCACACACCCTATTATCGCGAATTCTACGGTCCCTCCGACAGCTTCGACGAGATAACCGGCGTGTTCAATCTCGACAGGTTGACCGCAGGCTACGTCACTTTTCTCAGGCGAAACGGGGCGGCACCCTTTGGCGAGCAGGATCTGGCGATGGCTTGCGCGGCAAGCAGCGCGACGAGGCTCATTCTGCAAAGATTGCTTCATCTGTGCCGCTCCCGGGACAAGGGCGTCGCGATCGGTGACGCCCGCTCGCGGCTGAGCAGGCGCGAGAGCGAGATTGCACGGCACCTGGTCGATGGCGGCAACGCCAAGACCATTTCGCGAAGCCTCGCCATCTCGCCCGGCACCGTCCGCAACCACATCAAGCAGATCTATCGCAAGCTCGGCGTGCACTCCCAGGTCGAATTGCTGGCGACCCTCCGCGAAGTCGCTCAGGGCTGACGGCTTCCGCGCGGCTCTATTGCCCCGTCACGATGCGCGTCCACATGCGGTTTTGCGACCGCAGCAGCTTCGGATCGTTGTTGTCCACCACGAACAGCTTGGCCTTGACGGCATCGGGCGGAAAGACGCCGGGATCGCTGGCTATCGCCTTGTCCATCAGCGGCAGGGACTCCGGTATCGCATTGGCGTAGGAGACATAGCTGGAATTGGCCGCGGCGATATCGGGCCGCAGATTGAAGTTGATCCAGGCCTGGGCGTTGTCGGGATGCGGCGCGTCCTTCGGCACCGCCATCGTATCGAAGTTGATGAGCGTGCCTTCTCTGGGGATGGAATAGGCGATCTCCAGTTTCTTGACGGATTCCGCCGCGCGGGTCCTTGCCTGGAGTATGTCGCCCGACCAGCCCAGCACCACGCAGATGTCGCCGTTCGCCAGGTCATTGATGTATTTCGACGAGTGGAAATAGCGGATGTAGGGTCGCACCTTGCCCATCAGGTCCTCGACCTTGGCGAGGTCGTCGGGACTGGTCGATTTGGGGTCGATGTGAAGATAGTTCATCGCCATCGGGATGACTTCGGCCGGCGCATCGATCATGGCCACGCCGCAATCCGAGAGCTTCTTGACCATTTCGACGTCGAAGACCATGGCGAAGGAATCCGTCGGCGTGTCCGACAGCCTCTGCTTGACCGCAGCGACGTTGTAGCCAATGCCGTCGGTGACGGCCATGTAGGGCACGGCATGCAGGTTCTGTGGGTCGGCGCCGGCGATCAGCGCCAAGGCTTGCGGATCGATCTTCGAATGGTTGGCAAGCTTCGATGTGTCGAGTTCCAGGAAAGCCCCCGCCTTCACCTGGTTCTTCAGGAACGGATAGGCTGAAGGATAGACCACGTCATATCCCGAACCGCCGGTGAGCAGCTTGGTTTCGAGCACCTCGTTGCCGTCATAGACATCGTAGCGAACCTTGATGCCCGTCTCCTTCTCGAATTTCTCGGCCGTGTCCGGCGCGATGTAGTCGGACCAGTTGTAGACGTTGACGATTTTTTCCTCATCCGCCGAGGCCGCGCCGGCGCAGATGCCGCAAGAAATCCCGGCAAGCAGGGTTGAGAAGATCAGAGCGCGCATGAGTGTTCTCCTTTTCGCTGCTGGTTTTCGGCGGGCGTCATCCGTCAACGTCGTTGCGGGGCATAGACCGGCAAGGTGATGCAGGCGACATTGCCGCCGCCCAACAAGATCTCGCGTGAGTTTTCGATGCCGACTATCCGGTGATCGGGAAACAGCGCGGCCAGTTTTTGCTTGGCCTTCACATCGAGATCGCAGCCGAACTGCGGTACCACCACGACGCTGTTGCCCGGATAGTAGTTGATGTAGCTCGCCGCGATCCGGTTTCCGGCGGGGCGCGCCCAGGTCGAATCGAGCCGGTCCACGCTGTCGCTCTCTTCTGGCGTCATCTCGATTGGCAAGGGATGGGGCAGCCGGTGGACCTCCAGCGCGCGGCCCCTCGCATCACGGGCCGAACGCAGCACCTCCTCGGCTTCGCGCACGATCTCATATTGCGGGTCTTCCCGGTTGTCGGTCCAACTCAGCACGACCACGCCGGGGCGCACGAAACAACAGACGTCGTCGATATGGCCGTCGGTCTCGTCGAAGGCAAAGCCGCGTGGCAGCCAGATGATAGTGTCGATGCCGAGATAGTCGCCAAGCTGGCGTTCCACCTCGACCTTGCCGAGATGGGCATTGCGATTTCGGTTGAGCAGGCATTGCTCCGTCGTGATGAGAGTGCCCTGACCGTCGCACTGCAGCCCGCCACCCTCGGCGATCAGCGGCGCGCGGTAGCGATCCATATTCTCGATTTCGAGCACTTTTTGCGCCGCCAGGTCATCCAGGTCCCATGGCGAATAGAGGCCGCCGTCAAAACCGCCATAGGCGTTGAAGATCCAATCGACGCCACGCACGTCGCCATGATCGTTGACGACGAAATTGGGACCGCTGTCGCGCAGCCAGGAATCGTTGGTGGACATTTCCACGACGCGCACATGGCCAGGCAATCGCGCCCTGGCATTCTGCCATTGGCGAGCGGATGCCGCCACGGTCACCGGCTCGCTTTGCGCGATCGCCGCGGCGACATCGACAAACAGTTTTTGCGCGGGCTTGGCGCCGAGGCGCCATGTGTCCGGTCGCTCCGGCCAGATCAGCCAGCAGCCTGATTTGGGTTCGAATTCGCCGGGCGCGCGAAACCCATCCTGTTTCGGCGTTGTCGAGAGGGTACGGGGCATCTGGGGACCACTGGAAAATGGAGTGACGACTTGCCCGGATCAGACGTTTTTGGGACCTTGTCCGTCAATGTCCCATTTGGGATGTCGGTCTTGTGCGCCGGCGGCGGCTACCTCGTATTGCGGATGGCATTGCCTTCCATGGCGATCGGCGCAAATCTCGACCGGACGGCGCTAGGCCGGCGGCGGAAACGGCCGACGAAAGGGGACAGCGGATGGATGCGACCGAATTGAAGGCCATGCAGGCGCCGCTGAAGCAGGCCTATCGCGATGACGCTTCGCAGGCCCTGATCACGCTTCGCGCCAAGGGCTCGATCGACGACCAGTCGGTTGCCTGCAAGGTGGAGACGGGCAGGGCGCTCGCCATCGCGGGTCTGCATCCGGCGACAGGCGGCTCAGGCCTCGAGCTCTGCTCGGGCGACATGCTGCTGGAGGCCTTGGTGGCCTGCGCCGGGGTGACGCTGAAGGCGGTGGCGACGGCGCTCGAGTTCAAGCTCGGCGCCGCCACGGTGGAGGCCGAAGGCGATCTCGATTTTCGCGGCACGCTCGGCGTCGCCAAGGATGCGCCGGTCGGCTTTCGCGCCATCCGGCTCAATTTCAAGCTCGACACCGATGAGCCGCAGGAGCGGATAGACTCGCTGCTGAAGCTGACCGAGCGCTACTGCGTGGTGTTCCAGACCATCAGCCAGAAGCCGGAGCTGACGGTTTCAGCACGGCGCTGACGCTTACTGCGCCGACGGCTCTTCGGCGTCGCCTTCGTCTGTGAAGGGCGAGGCGCTGGGCACGCATTGTACCGACCAGCCGGCCGGTGTCGGCTGCTTCTGATATTCGGTGATGGCGGCGGTGCACTGTTCGCGCTTGTCGAAGGTGCTGGGCAGCACGACCATGCCGCCCTGCGGGCCGGCGATTACCAGATACCAGACCAACGCTGCTGCGGTCGTAGCCATGGGGATTTCCTTGTTCTGCCAGTGGGCGCTTGTTGTGGGAGTCGCTGCGATCCTACCAACTCCACGGAAATGACGAAAGCATGACCGCAGCGCAGCCTTTTACCGCCACATCACAGCCGCGTGATGTGGCGGCGGGTTCCAGCCCGATCTTTGAAGCCAATCGACTCAGTTGGTGGCAAAACAATAGAACAGGCCGTCGCCTCCGGTGCCCTTCAGCGCCTCCTGGCTGCAGCCGCCGCGCGAGGCATGCGAGGAATTCCAGGATTTGGCGGCAGCCGATTCGTCGAGGCCGGTGCGGTCATGATGGCCCATCATCGCGGCTCCCTCGGCCCCGCTCATCGTCCAGTCGCCGCAGGTCTGGTCGGCGATCTTGGTGCCGTCGGGCTTGGAGCCGGTCAGCACGTCGTGGCGGTTCGGTTTGTCGCCGCGGCCGTTGACCACTTCGCCTTTCTCGTTCAGCGCCGTCTGCTTGGTGATGCCGTTGGCGTCGCTGTGCAGGGAGGCGACGCCGTCTGCGATCTTGACGCCCTTGGCGTTCATCCAAGGCCCCTTGCCGATGCGGTCGCGCGCATCGGTGTCGCTGGTCGACAGATAGGCTGCCCAATTCTTGCCGGTGACGCCGGCGGCTTCCGCCAGCGAGGCGCAATGCGCGTCGGCACCTTTGAGGCCGCCGAGATCGGCGCCCTTGCCGGAACCGACACCGGTGACGAAGAAGCTCATTGTTGCGTCTTGCGAGAGAGCTCCGCCGGCGGTGGCGGCGAAGGCGGCCGTGATGGCGGCGGCGGCAACGAGAAGAAGTCTACGCATGTCGGTCCTCCGGTTCGAATGGCTACGTCAGAAGAAACGTTGCCGGAGGCCTATTTAATCCGTCTCGCAGGCAAGTTTTATTCCGGCTGACGATAGGCGACGAAGCGATTGTGCTTGGCCTGGAAGATCAATCCGGTCTCTTTCAGCTCCGGGCTGGCCAGCGGCACGATGCGCTTGGCGATCTCCGAGGGGTGCGGCAGCGTCTCGGGATCTTCGCCCGGCACTGCCTGGGCCCGCATGGCGGTGCGGGTGGCGCCGGGGTCGGCGGCGTTGATCCTGAGCGGCAGGCTCTGCGTCTCATGCGCCCAGGAGCGCATCATCGTCTCCACCGCCGCCTTGGATGCCGCATAGGGCGCCCAGAACGCGCGCGCCGAGTGCGCTGCGTTGGAAGACAGGATGATCGCCCTGCCGGCGTCGGAGAGCCGCAGCAGCGGGTCGACCGAGCGGATCAGTCGCCATGTCGAGGTGACGTTGATGGTCATCACCTTCTCGAAGGTTTTTGCTTCGACATGGCCGATCGGCGAGATGACGCCAAGCACGCCGGCATTGGCGACGAGAATGTCGAGCTTGCCCCAGCGTTCGTGGATGGCGCCGCCCAGCCGGTCGATGCCGGCCATGTCGGCGAGGTCGAGCGGCACCAATGTCGCCTGGCCGCCGGCCGCCTTGATCTGATCGTCAAGCTCTTCCAGGCCGCCGACAGTGCGCGCCACCGCGATGACATGCGCGCCGGCGGCAGCCAACTCCTTGGCGATGAAATAGCCGATGCCGCGCGAAGCGCCGGTGACGACCGCAACGCGGCCGGTAAGGTCGAGGGTCATGCGTTGGATTCCGGAAATCTGGCTAAGAGAAGTGACGGACCGGCAATCCTACGTCCCGCTCGTCGCTAGCAGCGACAGCGTGCGCACATTGTCGTGGCCTTCGAAGTCGAGCAGGCGGGTCGGGTACTGGCCGGTGAAGCAGGCATCGCAGAATTGCGGCTGGTCGTTGTCGCGGCTGGCCTCGCCGACAGCGCGGTAAAGCCCGTCGATGGTGAGGAAGCCGAGCGAATCAACGCGGATGAACTCGGCCATTTCCTCCACCGACATGCGCGATGCCAGAAGCTTCGACTTTTCCGGCGTGTCGACGCCGTAGAAGCAGGAGGCGCGTGTCGGCGGCGAGGCGATGCGCATGTGCACTTCCTTGGCGCCGGCGTCGCGCACCATCTGCACGATCTTCTGGCTGGTGGTGCCGCGCACGATGCTGTCGTCGACCAGCACCACGCGCTTGCCCTCGATCATGCGGCGGTTGGCATTGTGCTTCAGCTTGACGCCCATATGGCGGATCGAATCGCCGGGCTGGATGAAGGTGCGGCCGACATAATGGTTGCGGATGATGCCGAGCTCGAAGGGAATGCCGGCCGCCTGGGAAAAGCCGATCGCTGCCGGTGTGCCCGAATCCGGCACCGGCACGACGATATCGGCCTCGACCGGGCTTTCGACCGCCAGTTCTGCGCCGATGCGCTTGCGCACCTCATAGACGTTGCGGCCTTCGACGGACGAATCCGGCCGCGCGAAATAGACATATTCGAAGATGCAGAAGCGGGTCTTCTGCGGCTCGAAGGGGAACAGGCTTTCAATGCCCTTGGACGTGACGACGACCATCTCGCCGGGCTTCAGGTCGCGCACGAAACGCGCACCGATGATGTCGAGCGCGCAGGTTTCCGAGGCCAGGATCCACGCACCGTCGAGATCGCCGAGCACCAGCGGTCGGATGCCGAGCGGGTCGCGGCAGCCGATCATCTTCTTAGCCGTCATCGCCACCAGCGAGAAGGCGCCCTCGACCTGCCGCACCGCATCGATGAAACGCGAGTTCAGATCGCGCTCCTTGCTGGTGGCGACCAGATGCAAAAGCGTCTCGGTGTCGGAGGTGGAGGAGAAGATCGCGCCTTGCTTCTGCAGCGCGCGCTGCACGGTCATGGCGTTGGTCAAATTGCCGTTGTGGGCGACGGCAAAGCCGCCATCGGCCAACTCGGCAAAGAAGGGCTGGATGTTGCGCATGCCGGCGCCGCCGGTCGTGGCGTAGCGTGTATGGCCGATGGCGCGGTTGCCTTGCAGGCTGTCGATGACGCGCTGCTTGGTGAAGGTGTCGCCGATCAGGCCGACATGGCGTTCGACATGGAACTGGCTGCCGTCATAGGAAACGATGCCGGCCGCTTCCTGGCCGCGATGCTGGAGCGCATGCAGGCCCAGTGTGACGATGGCCGCGGCATCCTGTCGGCCGAAAATGCCGAACACACCGCATTCGTCGTGGAAATGGTCGTCGGCCTCGGCGGAAAGCACGTCGTCTGCGTCTGCCATCTTAAGCTCCGCTAAAATCGCCATATAATGCGGGTTCGCGTCGAAAGCAACGCGCGCCGTGCAGCCGTTCACACCATCGTTAGGTACTGACGCCGTTTTCGGCGTCAGTTTGCCGGTGCAGCCGGCGCCGGATTGGCCGGCGCGTTGTCCGCTGGCGGCGTTGCGGCGTCATCGTCAGGCGCCGGCGTGTTGGCATCGTCGGCACCTGCTGGAGCGTCCGCCGCCGGTGCGTCCGGAGCCGCGGGCGTCTCTGCGGCCGGCTGATTCGGGTTGAGCTTCTTCAGAATCGCGTTTTCCGGATCTTCGGGCAGCAGGCTTTCGAGCTTGGCGCCGATCTGCTCGAGCAGCGGTCGCGACTTGGCGTCCGTGACCCAGGCGGGAGCCTTGGCGCCGGCCAGCCAGTTGAAGAACAGCAGGGCGACGGCGACGACCAGGATGCCGCGCGCGGCGCCGTAGAGGAAGCCCAGCGTGCGGTCGAGCGCGCCGATCCGGGAATCGATGATCCAGTCAGCGAGCTTCATGGTGATCACCGAGACGACGATCAGCGCGATGATGAAGACGACGCCGGCGGAAGCCGCCATGGCGATCTTTTCGTTCTCGATGTAGGGCTTCAGATAAGGCAGGACCGGCTTGTAGAAGAAGAAGGCCGCCGCCGCTGCTGCTGCCCAGGAGACGACGGACAGGACTTCGCGCGAGAAGCCGCGAACCATGGCGAGCATCGCCGAGACCAGAGTGAAGCCGACGAGAATTCCGTCAAGCAGCGTAATCGGCATGTCTTTCGCCCCACTCCATGAGCCGCATTATGAGCAGGCGAAACGTTGGCTTGCCAACGTCAGTCTGCTTAGTCTTCCTCGCCCACGCGGCTTCGGCGTGAGCCGGCTATGCGTGCCACGAGGTCGGCAAGCTCGGTCGGCTGGAAAGAACCGGCACCGATCCCCCCGGCCAGTTCCCCGCTGCCCGAGGGCAGAACCGCGCTTCCAAAACCCAGCTTTTCGGCTTCCTTGAGGCGCTGTTGCGCATGCGCAACCGGCCTCACGGCGCCCGAAAGGCTGATTTCGCCGAAATAGACGCAATCGGCGGGAAGGGCAAGACCGGTGAGCGAGGAAACCAGGGCCGCTGCTACCGCAAGATCGGCCGCGGGTTCCGAGATGCGGTAGCCGCCGGCGACGTTGAGGTAGACGTCGTGGCTGCCGAAGCGCACGCCGCAATGGGCTTCGAGAACCGCCAGGATCATCGACAGCCGGGCGCCATCCCAGCCGACGACGGCGCGGCGCGGCGTGCCGAGCGAGGACGGCGCGACCAGCGCCTGGATCTCGACCAGCACCGGCCTTGTCCCTTCCATACCGGCGAAAACCGCGGCGCCCGGCGATTTGGCATGGCGTTCGCCAAGGAAAAGCTCGGATGGGTTGGCCACCTCGCGCAGGCCCTTGTCCGACATTTCGAAGACGCCGATCTCGTCGGTCGGTCCAAAACGGTTCTTCACCGTGCGCAGGATGCGGTAATGATGCCCGCCTTCGCCTTCGAAGTAGAGCACGGCGTCGACCATGTGCTCGACGACGCGCGGTCCGGCGATCTGGCCTTCCTTGGTGACATGGCCGACCAGCACGATCGCCGCCCCTGTGGATTTCGCATAACGGATCATCGCCTGGGCGGCGGCACGCACCTGGGTGACGGTGCCGGGCGCCGAATCGGCAAGGTCGGTCCACAGCGTCTGGATCGAATCCAGGATGACGAGATCAGGCCGCTTGCCGTCGGCAATGGTGGCGAGGATGTCCTCGACGTTGGTCTCTGCGGCAAGTTCCACCGGAGAGGAGGCGACGCCAAGCCGCTGCGCCCGCAGCCTGATCTGCGCGACCGCCTCTTCGCCCGAGACGTAGACGATGCGGTGGCCTTTTGACGCCAGTGCCGCGGCCGCCTGGGTGAGCAGCGTCGACTTGCCGATACCGGGATCGCCGCCGACCAGCAGCGCTGATCCGCGCACGAAACCGCCGCCGGTGGCGCGGTCGAGCTCGCCGATGCCCGAAATGATGCGCGGCGCATCCTCGATGTCGCCGGAGAGTGTGGTGAGTACCACCGCGCGGCCCTTGCGGGCGTTGCGCGTGTTGGCCGGACCCGAGCCGATGCCGCCCGAAGTGCCTTCCTCGACCAGCGTGTTCCACTCGCCGCAGGCATCGCATTTGCCGGCCCAGCGCTGATGCACCGATCCGCAACTCTGGCAGATGAATTGAACGCGGGATTTGGCCATTAGAAGGAAGCTGCCTTGGCAGACGACAGATAAGTCGGCGGGACAGCGCCCCCCTCTGTCCTGCCGGCCATCTCCCCCACTAGGGGGAGATCGGACTGCGCGTTAGGCATCGCCAATTTTCAGCGTCGCAAAAAAGAGCGTCGGCATGGGCGACAGCCAATCTCCCCCCAAGTGGGGGAGATGTCCGGCAGGACAGAGGGGGGCGCCGTAAAGCGCCATGATCCCGCATCTTGGTTGCGACGCCGGCCAAAAGCTACTCGAACCTTTCCGGCAAATGATGCTCCTCGGCAAGGTCGGAGAAGCGGGTGAACTCGCCCTGGAAGGCAAGGCTGACGGTGCCGGTCGGGCCATGGCGCTGCTTGGCGATGATCACTTCGGCCTTGCCCTGAACCTCGACCATCTTTGTTTCCCAGGCGAGGTGCTCCGGCGTGCCTTTCTCCGGCTCCTTGTTCTTGATGTAATATTCCTCGCGATACACGAACAGCACTACGTCGGCGTCCTGCTCGATCGAACCCGATTCACGCAAATCGGACAGCTGCGGATGCTTGTCGTCGCGGCTTTCGACCTGACGCGAGAGCTGCGAGAGGGCGATGATCGGCACGCCGAGTTCCTTGCCGAGTGCCTTCAGTCCGGTGGTGATCTCGGTGATTTCCTGGACGCGATTCTGCGACGCCTTGGCGGACGAACCCTGCATGAGCTGGATATAGTCGATGACCATCAGATCCAGCCCGCGCTGGCGCTTGAGGCGGCGGGCGCGAGCCGCGAGTTGGGCAATCGAGATGCCGCCCGTCTGGTCGATGTAGAGCGGCCGCTTGTGGTTCTCCTGCGTGTACGCGACGAGCTTGCCGAAATCGGCTTCGGTCAGGTCGCCACGCCTGATTTTCGAGGATGGGATCTCGGTCTGCTCGGAAATGATGCGGGTGGCCAGCTGCTCCGACGACATTTCGAGCGAGAAGAAGCCGACGACGCCGCCATTGGCCGCCTTGACGGAGCCGTCGGCCTGCTGGGCAGGCTCATAGGCGGCCGCGATGTTGTAGGCGATGTTGGTGGCAAGCGAGGTCTTGCCCATGCCCGGGCGGCCGGCAATGATGATCAAATCCGATGGCTGCAGGCCGCCCATGCGGTGGTCGAGATCGCGCAGGCCGGTGGCAATGCCGGACAGGTGGCCATCGCGCATATAGGCCGCGCTGGCCATGTCGACGGCGTTCTTCAACGCATCGGAAAAACTTTCGAAACCGCCATCGTAGCGACCGTTTTCGGCCAGTTCGAACAGCCGCCGCTCGGCATCCTCGATCTGCTCGCCGGGCGCCATGTCGACCGGCGCGTCATAGGCGATGTTGACCATGTCCTCGCCGACGGTGATCAGCGCGCGGCGCGTCGCAAGATCGTAGATAGCGCGGCCATAATCGGTGGCGTTGACGACGGTAACGGCTTCCACGGCCAGCCGCACGACATATTGCGCCATCGTCATGTCGCCGACCTTCTCGTCGGCCGGCAGGAAGGTCTTTAGCGTGATCGGCGTCGCGACCTTGCCCATGCGGATGAACTCGGACGCCACCTCAAAGATCTTGCGGTGCAGCGGCTCGTAGAAATGACTGGCCTTGAGGAAGTCCGAGACGCGGTAGAAGGCATCGTTGTTGACGAGGATGGCGCCGAGCAGCGCCTGCTCCGCCTCGATGTTGTTTGGCGCTTCACGATAAAGCGGTGTTTCCGCGACGCCGAATTTTCGCGCTGCCTCTGCCATGATGTCCCCGATTCCGATCCGGCTTCTCGATATCAGAACGTGATAAGTCAGTGATGACTTATCTGCACCAGTGCCTGTCCAATCAGCTTTGATGCCCACGATTCACAGGAACAGAAAACCGTCCACAGAACAGTATTCCCGTGCCCCGATTCCGGTTGACTCGGCAAGGCACTAATTCTACGCGACTGCCTGGAACGAAGCAAGAACAATCGGCTGGTGTGGTAGATCTAGATTCCCTGCCATTCGGTCCCATCAACCTGATAGGCTTTTGAATCCATGGCCGCACTCGATTGTTCGGTCAGGATGTGTGGACAACGATGTTGAAGCCTTCGTCGGGTTCCGGAGGGACGAAATAGCTTGTGAACAGATCGTAGTCCGCTTCGCTTACTTGGAACGGGTGTTCGCCACCTGCATTTCGGTGACGAAGCCGTTGCCTGCAGACTGTGTCGGGTACATCGAGCAGATGTAGCTCGTGGGTCACATCGGCCCGGGCAATTAGCGAACGCATCCAGTTGCGATGGCTGACAGTGTTCGCCGGGAAATCCAGAACAACAGAAAGGCCCTGTTGTAAAATATCGACAATGTGCGGCCCCATGGCAGCGCGAAGCCGCGCCGAAAGACGGTCGTAATCGTCGATTGTCCTCAACTCATCTGAAAACAGATGTGACGTCCAGTGATCTTCGCTGATGAGCAAGGTCGCCGGCCGCGCTGCAATATGCCTTGCAAGCGTCGACTTCCCCGCAGCAATCTTTCCGCAAAGAAGATATAAAGTTGGTGGGGAACCCTGTTCCATATGGGAAGAATACTCGGCCCCGTGTCTATCTGCCAGCATGGATCGGCTGCTCCTGCTTCTGGTTCAACGCGAGCCTAGAGCTGATCGAGCCGCGCTTGCAGGAACCGGCGTTCCGCCGGTTGCCGGGTCAGCTCAAGCGCCCGCCGGTAGGAGGTCTTTGCCGCTTCGGTCAAGCCAAGCCTGCGCTGCATGTCCGCCCGTGCGGCATAAGCCAGATGGTAGCCGTCCAGCCCGCCCTGTCCCATGACCGTCTCGATTGCCGCCAGTCCGGCCTGCGGGCCGTCGCGCATGCCTATGGCCGCGGCGCGGTTGAGTGCCACGACTGGCGAGGGAGCGATGCGGTCGAGCACATCGTAGAGCGCGACGATCTGCGCCCAGTCGGTCTCAGTCGTGCCGGCCGCCTCGGCGTGAACGGAAGCAATGGCTGCCTGCAGGATATAAGGTCCGATGCGGCGCGAGGCGATCGCCTGGCCGATCAGGCCGTCGGCCTCGGCGATCAGCACACGGTCCCACAGCGTGCGGTCCTGGTCTTCCAGCAGCACGAGATCGCCGCTGGCATCGACCCGCGTCGCGCGCCGCGCCTCGTGCAGCAGCATCAGGGCAAGCAGCCCTTGCGCTTCCGACTGGTCGAGCAGCTCGATCATCAGCCGGCCGAGCCGGATCGCCTCGGCGCAGAGATCGGCCCGCGTCAGGTTCGGTCCCTCGGTTGCGGCGTAACCCTCGTTGAAGATCAGGTAGATCACCTGCAGCGCGCTATCGAGACGCGCCGGCAGGTCGCCGCGGTCGGGCACTTCGTAGGGAATGGCCTCGTCCCGGATCTTCGCCTTGGCCCGCACGATGCGCTGCGCAATGGTCGGTGCCGGTGTCAGATAGGCGCGGGCGATCTCTTCGGTGGTCAAACCACCCACTTCGCGCAGGGTCAGGGCTATGCGTGCGTCCGGCGCCAGCGCCGGGTGGCAGCAGACGAAAATGAGCCGCAATTCATCGTCCTGGATGTCTTCCGGCATGGCCGGCTCCGGTATCGGCTCGGCCAGGGCCGTGAGCTCGGGCAGGGCTCCGGTCAGCCGCGCTTCCCGGCGCCAGCGGTCGATGGTCCTGAAGCGGCCGGCCGAGACCAGCCAGGAATAGGGATTGGCCGGCACACCCTGGCGCGGCCATTGTTCGGCGGCAGCAGTGAAGGCCTCGTGCAAGGCCTCCTCCGCCGCGTCGAAACCGCCGAGCAGGCGGATCAAGGTCGCCAGCACGCGCCGCGCCTCGGTGCGGTAGACCGCCCCCAGGGCGTCGCGCGGGCTGGTGGTGCTCACAGGACCGGCGGCGGCTGGCTGAAGTCGACGACCGGGCGGACTTCGACGAAGCCGATCGTTGCCAGCGGATGGCCGCTCGCCACCCGCACCGCCTCGTTGAGGTCGCGGGCCTCGATGACGATGATGCCGCCCAGTATCTCCTTGGTCTCCATGAACGGGCCGTCGACCGACGACATCTTGCCGTCGCGGACCTGCACGGTCATCGCCTCTTCGGGCAACACCAGGGCCTCGGCGGTGACGAAGTGGCCGCTGGCCTTGAGCACCTCGTCATATCCGGCGCATTCGGCAAGCGCGGCATTGGCCTCCGGGCTGCCGCCGAACAACGTCTTGGGGTGGTAGTAGATGAGACAGGCATAACGCATGGTGGATTTCCTTTTCCAGGATTGTCGAAACTAGGGTTCTTGGGATCAGGCGTCGAGGATCGGCGCGAAGCCGCCATGGATCCGGCGCTGGTTGTCGTAGGGCATGGTGTCGGCATACATGCGCGGATCGGCAATCACCTTCTTCCAGGCGTCGTCGCGCGCCTGTTTCGACGGCCATTCGATCCAGGCATAGACGACAACCTCGTCGCCCGTCGCTTTCACGGCGCCACGGTAATCGGTGACCTCGCCGTCGGGAACATCATCGCCCCACGCTTCGACGACGCGGGTTGCGCCATGTTCCTTGATCACCGCGGCCTGCTTCGCCGCCACGGCAAGGTAGGCTTGCCTGTTGGCAGCCGGCACCGGCACCAGCGAGCCGTCGATATAGCCGGTCTTGCCGGTCGTGTTCAGGTCGATGAACGGCGTGAAGCCGCCGATGATCATGCGCTTGCCATCAAAGGGCATGGACGCGCCGATCTCCGCCATGCGCGGGTCGCTCATCATCGTCTGATAGGCCGCGTCCGCCGCCGCCTTGTCCGCGTATTCGTGCCACGAAAAGGTGATGACTTCATCCGGCTTTGCCTTCACGGCTCCCTTGAAGTCGGTGATCTTGCCGCCGGGCACGTCGTCGCCCCATCCTTCGACCATGCGGGTCGTGCCGAACTCCTTCAGCACCGATGCCGCCTTGGCGACATGCC
Organism: Mesorhizobium loti; assembly: GCA_014189435.1. Classification (NCBI taxonomy): domain Bacteria; kingdom Pseudomonadati; phylum Pseudomonadota; class Alphaproteobacteria; order Hyphomicrobiales; family Phyllobacteriaceae; genus Mesorhizobium; species Mesorhizobium loti. The sequence goes on along the minus strand of CP050293.1, from coordinate 3,570,436 downwards.
TGCGATAGGCTTCCTTGTTGGCGGCGGGCACCGCGGCGACAAATCCTGCGATGTAGGTCATTGCGTTTCTCCTGTTGGCTGTCGTTTGACACTCTTGGCGTCTCGAAAGGTCCGAGAACGCCAATGGTCGAACGGCACGGCCTGGATTCGACATCGCTCCGAAATTTTTCTTCGGCGCGGTTCGAAACGCCACTGCCGCTTATTCGGAAGCCAGCCTGTCGCCCCAGTCCAGCCGTCGGGCCAGCTTGAAGTCGGCGCCGTCGCGTTTGGTGAACAAGCGCTCGGCGGCGGTGCCGTCTTCCCTGCAAAGCTTGAGCAGAACCTTGCCGGAGCCGGATTTCGGCGGCGCAAGAACCCGTGCCTGGTGTGATGTGGGTCCGTCGCGAGAAGCCGCGACATAGATGAACTTCTCGTCTTCCCACGGCACGTCGGCGTCCTTGGCCAGCCGGTGCAGGCGCGAGCGGGCGACGCGGCGGGAGAAATGGCACCAGTCGGGCTGGGCGAGCGGGCAGGGCGCTTGATGCGGGCAAGGCGCAAGCACATGCGCGCCCGCCTCGATCAGCTGCCGGCGCACGGCGAGGATACGCTGCCAGCCGGCGGGGGTGCCCGGCTCGACGATCAGCAGCGTGTCGGCTGTGAGTTGCCAGAGCCGATTGATGAGCTTCGGCAGGGATGCCGGGGCAATTTCGTCCAGCACATAGGCGCACGTAACTAGATCGGCAGGCTTGAGGTCGGCGAGGTCGATGGTGGCATCGCCCGCCAGCCATCTGATCTCGGCGGCAATCGCGCCGGCGGCAAGTGTCTCGCCGACCTTGCGCACCGCCGCGCTCGCTTCCAGCAGCACCGCCTGTTCGAGATCCGGCCACAGGTCGGTCGTGGCCCAAAGCACCGTACCAGGGCCGGCGCCGACATCGAGTAGGCTCCTGGGTTGAAAGCCTGGCTCTGCGCCGCTCAGCGCGTCGAGGCTGGCGCGGATCGCGGCATAGGTCGCCGGCAGCCGCGTCGCCAGATAGGCCTTCACCGCCAGATCCTCGGCCATGTGCAAACGGCCGTCGCGCAACTCAGCACGATAACGGTCGGACAGCGTTTTTGCCGCTTGTTTGAGTACCGCCAGCGGAACGTTTTCGAGCAGGCGCTCTACACCTTGACGAAGGGGTGCCGGCAGTTCCATCTCACGCGCCCCGCGGGACGAGAAGGATCACCGAAGCGCCGGCAATGCACAGCGCGGCGCCGGCAAAGTCCCAGCGGTCGGGGCGCACGCCCTCCACCAGCCACAGCCAGCCAAGCGATGCCGCAATGTAGATGCCGCCATAGGCGGCGTAGGCGCGGCCGGCAGCTGATGTGTCGACCAGCGCCAGCAGGAAGCCGAACAGGGCAAGCGAGGCGAGGCCGGGAAGCAGCCATAGCGGCGACTTTTCCAGCCGCCACCAGGCCCAAAACGAGAAGCAGCCGGCGATCTCGGCCAGGGCGGCAGCGGCATAAAGCATATAGGTCATGAAAAAGGTCCCGTGGCGATCACGGGACCTTTTTCAGTGCAGGGGCCGGCAATGGCAAGTGGCAATGCTATTCCTGGTCCGCAACCTTGCGGCGGCGAGCCGGCTTGGCGGCAGGGCTCTTTTTGACGGGGGCCGTTTCACGATGCCCCATATCGCGCATCTCGAGCGCCTTTTCGCACTTGGCCATGTAGTCGCGTGTCATCGGCAGCGTGTCGTTCTTCTTGGCGATCTGGATCTGGAAGATCACCAGGTCCTGCCAGCGAAAGGCGGCTTCCGAGGCAGCCAGGTAAAACTCCCACATGCGGCAGAAGCGCTCGTCATAGATCGCCTTGGCCTTGTCGCGGTTGGCGGCGAAGCGCTCGCCCCAGTGCTTCAGCGTATCGGCATAGTGGAGCCGCAGGATCTCGACGTCGGTGACGACCAGGCCCGATTTCTCGATCGCTGGCATGACTTCCGAGAGCGCGGGGATGTAGCCGCCCGGGAAGATGTATTTGCGGATGAAGGCGCTGGTTGCCCACGGCACGCCGGAACGGCCGATCGTGTGCAACAGCATGACGCCATCCGGCTTGAGCAGCGTCGCGCTCTTGTCGAAGAAGGTGCGGTAATGGTTGACGCCGACATGCTCGAACATGCCGACCGAGACGATACGGTCGAAACGCTCGTTGAGTTCGCGGTAGTCCTTGAGCTCGAAATGCACGCGGCTTTCCAGCCCTTGCGCGTGCGCCCGGTCGGTGGCGACGCCATGCTGCTCGGTCGACAGCGTGACGCCCTGCACGTCGACGTCGAACGCCTTGGCGAGGTAGAGGCCGAGCCCGCCCCAGCCGGAGCCGATGTCGAGCACCGTCTGGCCGGCCTTCAGTCGGAGCTTGGCGGCGATGTGGCGCTTCTTGGCCGCCTGTGCTTCGTCGAGCGTCATGTCCGGCTGCTCGAAATAGGCGCAGGAATACTGCATGTCCTCGTCGAGGAAGAGCCGGTAGAGATCACCCGACAGATCGTAGTGGCGCTGCACGTTGCGGCGCGAGCGCGAGGCGGTGTTGATCTGCTGCAGGCGGCGGAAGGCGTGGCGCAGGCCTTCGATGGCTTTCGACCAGGTCGCGTCGATGCCGCCGCTGCCCATGTTCTGGAAGGCGATGCGCATTACGCCCAGCACGCCGCCTTCGAGAATGTCGAGCTCGCCGTCCATGTAGGCTTCAGGCACAGCCAGCATCGGATCGAAGGTGATGGCGCGCTCGGCATGCGCGGTCTTGATGTGCATGTGCACCGGTTCGCCGCTGCCGTCGCCGAAAACCACTGTCATGCCCTTGGGGCCGGTTACCTTGAGATTGCCGGTGCGCACCAGGCGGTCGAGAACGCGCTTCAACAGAATATTCATGACCAAATGTCCCCTCTCGGCCAGACAGGCTGTCTTGGCGCGTGACCCGAAAATCGGAATCGATTTTCATCGGGGATCCTGCGCCGAACCAAAGTTGCACAGCGTCATTTGCGCGGCCAAAGGACGCGCGACGCTGTAGTCTGCAACAATATATGGGGGTTCGAAAAGTTCCATTTGGCATAAAAAAGCCCGGGCGCGAGGCCCGGGCGTTGGTCCAGTATGGCTGGATGCCGGCAAAGTGATCGAAGCAACGCTTCAATCGAGATCAGAGCACCGCTCCAACCGTGATCAGAGCACGGCTCCAATCGCCTTGCGACGTATGATCAGGCGTTGTCTTCGCCGCCCTCGAACTCGGTGTTCGGGTCGAAGAAGTTTTCCGGCCGGGCATTGTCGTTGATGTCGTCGCCATAGATGGCTTCGGCGGTGGTCAGCGTCTCGCCCTTGGCCTGGCGCTCGGCTTCGTCGGCCGTGCGGGCGATGTTGAGCGTGACGGTGACCTCGACTTCCGGATGCAGCGCGATCGCCACATTGGTGACGCCGATGGTCTTGATCGGCTGGTTGAGCAGGATCTGGTTGCGGTTGATCGAAAAACCTTCCGCCGTCAGCAGGTCCGCGATGTCGCGCGTCGACACCGAACCATAGAGCTGGCCGGTTTCACCAGCCGAACGCACGGCGATGAAGCTCTTGCCGTCGAGCTTTTCGGCGACTTGGGCCGCTTCCGACTTGCGCTCGAGGTTGCGGGCTTCGAGCTGGGCACGCTGGCCTTCGAACTTCTTCTTGTTGGCTTCGTTGGCGCGCAGCGCCTTGCCCTGCGGCAGCAGGAAGTTACGGGCAAAGCCGTCCTTGACCTTGACGGTGTCGCCCATCTGGCCGAGTCGGGAAACGCGTTCGAGAAGAATGACTTCCATGGTTTTATTCCTTCAGTTAGGCGCCAATCGACCGATGAGATCGACGCCGAATGTCTCTGGAACAGGTCAGGAAGCTTGAGCGCCTGGGGCGCTGGTGTCGCTGTCCTGCCTGTCGCGGCAGTTAGAGGTTTTTGACCTCAACCCGGGATTTGATGTCCGACCCCGCAGCGCCCGTCGCCGTGGGAGATGAGCGGGCGGTGAACCGCCCGCTCATAAAAGATTTAGCGAACCACGTAGGGCAGCAGGCCGAGGAAGCGGGCGCGCTTGATCGCCTTGGCGAGTTCACGCTGCTTCTTCTGGCTGACGGCGGTGATGCGCGACGGCACGATCTTGCCGCGCTCGGAAATGTAGCGCTGCAGCAGACGCACGTCCTTGTAGTCGATCTTGGGCGCGTTGGCGCCGGAGAACGGGCAGGTCTTGCGGCGGCGATGGAACGGGCGCCGGGTCGGGATCTGATTGATGTCGACCATTATTCTGCACCCCCTTCAGAGCCTTCGCGCGGACGGCGCGGACCACGATCAGCACCGGCGTCGCCGAACGAGCGCGGCGGACGATCGCCGCGGTCGCCGCGATCACGGTCGCCGAACGAGCGCGGGCCACGATCGCCACGGTCGCGGTCGCCGAAGCCGCCGCGTTCCGAGCGCTCTTCGCGCTTCTGCATCATGGCCGACGGGCCTTCCTCATGCGCCTCGACCTTGATGGTCAGGAAACGCAGCACGTCTTCGGACAGGCCCATCTGGCGCTCCATCTCGTTGAGCGCGGCCGCCGGGCAATTCAGATCCATCAGCGTGTAGTAAGCCTTCCGGTTCTTGTTGACCCGGTAGGTGAGGGACTTCAGTCCCCAGTTCTCGACCCGACCGACGGACCCGCCATTTGCGGAGATGACGCCCTTGTACTGTTCGACAAGCGCATCGACCTGCTGCTGCGAGAGGTCCTGCCGGGCAAGAAACACATGTTCGTATAGAGCCATAGTGGTTCAGTGCCTTTCTTCGTTTCTCTTCCGGTTCCCGGCGGCAAAAGCCTCTGCAACTTCTCTGACCCGCTGGTCCCGAAGGGGCGGGGAAGAAAGGAGCATTTCGAGACGGTCGAGAGCGGAGACACGGGAGGCGGAAGCACTTCTGGCATCACACGAAGGTTTTGGATAAAACCTCCGGCCCTCCGTTCAGCCCCCAGCAAGGACCGGCAGATTGCGGGCGTCTATATAGCAATCCAGCCGCAACGCAAGGGTGGGCGGCGTTCTCTGTGTCGCATGCGGTGGAATAATCAAGCAGCAACAACGGGCCAGGCTTTGGGGTTTTCCGGAAACCGGACCTTAACCACAATGTCAGGTTGTGTGGAGTTGAAACCTCGCCGTCAACGCTCGATTCATCATGGGAGGCGCAGAAGCCGTATAGCCCGCGCACAAAAAAGCGCGGCAAGCATTTGCGGGGGTAAGGATGCTTTTCGGCAAATTCTGGCGCTCAACGAGCGGTAATTTCACGCTTGTGCTGGGATTGGGCTTGCCGGTCATCCTGACGGCTGTCGGTTTCGCGACCGATGTCTCCACCCTGATGCGGGCCAAGAGCAATCTGCAGAATGCCCTCGATGGGGCAAACCTTGCCTCTTCGCATCTTGGCGATCTCGACATCACCCGCAATGATGCCTTCCACCGCTATTTCCAGGCCAATATCGTCGGGCACAGCGAACTCGGCAACGCGCAGGCGACGTTGACCGTCGACAAGGGCATCAATTTCGTCAAGACAAAGGCGGTTGCCACAGCGGACGTCAACCTGAACTTCGCCTTCCTGTTCGGCAACAGCAAGCGCATCGAGGTCGATGCCTCCGCCGTTGAATCGAACAACCAGCTCGAAGTCGTGCTGGTGCTCGACAACACCGGCTCCATGGCCGGCGCGCGCATGACGGCGCTGAGGACCGCGACCAAATCATTGCTAGACACGCTCGAATCGACAAAGTCGCCGACGCGCCAGATCCGCGCCTCGCTGGTTCCATTCGTTACGGCCGTCAATGTCGACGGTGACGAATTCGACCAGTCCTGGATCGACATGGACGGCAAGTCGTCCACCAACGGCATCAATTTCCCGATCATCGACGGCAAGCGCCCCAATCACATGGCGCTTTTCAAGCAGCTCAAAATGACCGGATGGACCGAGCCCGGATGGAACGGCACCGGATGGAAAGGTTGCGTCGAGGCGCGACCGGGCACCAACAACATTTCCGACGCCTCACCCGATCCCGCCAAGCCCGACACGCTGTTCGTTCCGTATTTTGCGCCGGACGATCCGCAAGTTGCCCAGGCCCCGTCTGCCTCCTATGGCAATTCGGATAAATACTACAACAATTCCTATCTCGACGACGGCTACGACAAGACCAAGCTCGATAAGCAGAAAGGCAACGCTCTCGGCATCGATGTCAGCGATCTCGTCAGCGATTTGGTGACGCCCGGCAAGCCTGCCAAGGAAAAGGTCGCCAAATATATCGCGCCCGTCAACGAGCTCATCACCGAGACGGGCACCCGCATCACCGTCGGCCCGAACCGCGCTTGCCCCACACCCGTCGTCCCGCTGACCGACGATTTCGACAAGCTGCGCAAGGCAGCAGGCGAGATGACCGAGTGGAACGGTTCAGGCACCAATGTCTCCGAGGGCCTATCGTGGGGCATGCGGGTGCTGTCGCCCGCCGCGCCCTACACCGATGGCGCGCCTTGGAAGACGCCTGGCATCAGCAAGATCGTGCTGTTGCTCACCGATGGCGAGAACGTCGTCTATGGCGCCAGCGAACAGCCGACGAAATCCGACTACACATCCTATGGCTATCTGGCTGGTGGCCGCTTCGGATCGGACAACCAGACGACCGCGGCGCGCAATGTCGACGGCTGGACCAAAAGCGTTTGTACGCAGTTGAAGGACGAGGGTGTGCAAATCTACACCATGGTGCTGCAGTCCGACACCGCCGCCAACCGCGCGCTTTACAGCGCCTGCGCTTCAGACCCGAGCAACTATTATGCCGTCAACGATCCGACCAAACTGCCGAACGTGTTCCTGCAGATAGCCAACAAGTTCACGAAGCTGCAATTGACGAATTGAACGCTCGACCCGACAGAGACCGGCCGGCTCCTCACGGGATCGATCGGCTCAACTCGTATGGGTGGCGACAACCTTGTCGACCGTTTCTGGGAAGAAGTCGGGCGCCGCGTGGCGTTTGCCGAACATCATGTCGTACTGCAACAGGCGGAAATCGCGGATCGCCGGGTCGATCTCCTTCTGCCGCGCCCAATCAGGCGTGGCCTCGCCGGCCGGCGTCAGCAACAAATTGCGGTCGACAACACGGTAGCGTTCGCTCATCTCGCCCAGGAAGCCGGTATAGTAGGGATGGCTGATGCCGGCCGTCTTCAGGATATGATAGGGCAGGAAGGCCGGGCTGACGGCGCCCATGTCCTCAGCCGGCCCGGTGCGGTTCGACCAGATGACCAGCGGCGTCGCGTGGTGTTCGAGGGCGGCCTCGGGCGACGCTTCCTTGCGCGGGGCGACATTGTCCTTCAGGAAACCGGTTTCGACATAGACCGGCCCGAGCGGCGGCAGATGGTCGCCAAAGAAGGCGATCACGGTGGGGCGGGAGCGTTTCTTGGCCCATTCGACGAGGCGTTCAAGACCGCGATCGGCATCGGCTGAGCCCTCGGCGTAGCTGAGCAGCGATTCGCGCGCCCACTGGCTGATCGGCGCCTGCACCGTATGCGTCGGGCTGTAATAGCGGTTCGGCTCGTAGGGACCGTGGTTTTGCAGGCTGACCGCAAAGAAGAACACCGGCTCGTCGCTGGCGTCGGCCTCGCTGATGATCTCGTCGGTCATCGCCGCATCCGATGCCAGCGGTCCGCGCTTTTGCATCGGCGGCAGCGTCTCTTCTGATTTGAAGTCGTTGAAGCCGAAATCGGCGTAGACGGCGCCACGGTTCCAGAACCAGTTGGTGCCGGGATGGATGGCGCGCGCCCGGTAACCCTGGCTCTTGAGGAAGGTGGCGAGCGAAGGCGTCGGCGTGCGCACATATTGCTGATAGGGGATGCTGCCGGCCGGCAGGAACGCGTTGGAGAAGCCGGTCAGCGCCTCGAACTCGATGTTGGCGGTCATGCCGCCGAATTCCGGCGAGAACATCGATCCCGAGCGCAACGCCCGTACATTGGGGATCGGATCGGGTGTGATGGTGACGCCGGGCAGCTTGGTCGGATCCCAGAAGGACTCGCTCATGACGATGATGATGTCGGGCTTCTCGGCCGGCACCGAGGCGGTCACGTCAGACCTGCCGATCGCCGCGATCGCCTTGTCGGAATAGCCTGGCGGCGCCGAGACATGTGCCATCGGCACATTGAGGGCAAAGGCCAGCGCAAAGCCGTTGGAGGCATAGTTTTCCTTCTGGTCCCACATGATCGGGATGATCTGCAGCCGGTCCCTGGTCCAGGAGAAGGTGGCGTAGTCCATGATCGAGACGAAGAAGGCGAGCAGCGGCACTGCCAGCGTCAGCCTGGCAAGGCGGCCTTTGTGGCTGAGTGCTGGAACCTTGCGGCGCCACAGCCGCCAGCCATAGACGAGCAGCGACAGGCCGGCGACGATGCCGACGACCATGGCGAGCGCGGTCATCGGCCGGTCGCGCACCAAAAGCGGCAGCAGCGCGAATATCTGGCGGGCATAGAGGAAATCGGTCGGATAGAGCGGATCGCCGAGATAGTGCGACTTCTGGTGGCCGACGAAGGCAAGCGACAGGGTCAGCGGTGCGACGATCATCAGGCTCTGGTGGCTGCGGCCGAGCACCGCATCGAGGCCGATGAGGATCAGCGCGAACACGACGATGGTGGTCCAGCCGGGCTTGAGCGGCTGCAGGAAGAAGGAGACAGTGCCGGCAAAATCGCCGCGCACGATCAGTTCGATGGCAAACACCAGGACGGCAGCGATCGCCAGGCTGATCAGCCCATAGCGCACGACCGGCCATCTCCTGCCCGGCAGATAGCCGGTGGAGGGGTCGTCTTCCAGGAACTGTGGCGCGGCCTTGCCGGCGCGTTTGTAACTCTTTGCCACTTTAACTTCCCCACCCAGCGACAAACACGTCACTCGATTGTCATAGAATTGTCACGCAAAGCTAGCGCCTGTAGCGAAAATAAGAAGAGCCAGCAAACGAATCGTGAGCGGTTTTCATCAGGAGTGATCGCCAAAAAGCCTTTCGGAACAGGCACTCGGCGGACGAAGCGGCCGCCGGGCAGGGTCGAACCGGGCTTGACTTGGCGGCCTGCCTTGCGTCACAGGCAAGAAAAACTCGTCTATCAGGCAAGCAAAACCAGCCCTTGGGAGTCCTAGCATGGCCGTTGCATTCACCTTTCCCGGACAAGGCAGCCAGGCAATCGGCATGGGCAAGGATCTCGCCGACGCCTTTCCCGAAGCGCGCAGGATCTTCCAGGAAGTCGACGACGCGCTGGGCGAAAACCTGTCGAAGCTGATCTGGGAAGGGCCGGAAGAGACGTTGACGCTGACCGCCAACGCGCAGCCGGCGCTGATGGCGGTGTCGCTGGCCGCGATCCGGGCGCTGGAAGCGCGCGGCTTCTCGCTGAAGGACAAGGTTGCCTATGTCGCCGGCCATTCGCTGGGCGAATATTCGGCACTCGCGGCCGCTGGCTTCGTTTCGGTTGCCGATGCCGCCAGGCTGCTGCGCATCCGCGGCAATGCCATGCAGGCGGCGGTGCCGGCCGGCGAGGGGGCGATGGCGGCGATCATCGGACTGGAGCAGGCCGATGTCGAAGCCGCCTGCGCGGAGGCAGGCAAAGGCTCTGTCTGCCAGATCGCCAACGACAATGGCGGCAGCCAACTGGTCATTTCCGGCGCCAAAGCCGCGGTCGAACTGGCCGCAAAACTGTGCACGGAAAAGGGCGCCAAGCGCGCACTGATGCTGCAGGTGTCCGCGCCCTTCCATTCGGCGCTGATGGCGCCGGCCGCGGACGTCATGCGCGAAGCCCTGGCCGGCGTGACAAAGAACCCGCCGGTCGTCCCGGTCGTCTCCAACGTGTCGGTGACGTCGTCGAGCGATCCGGACGAGATTGCGCGGCGTCTGGTCGAGCAGGTGACAGGCCGCGTGCGCTGGCGCGAGACGGTAGAATGGTTCGGCGCAAACGGCGTCACCACGCTTTACGAGATTGGCGCCGGCAAGGTGCTTTCGGGATTGGCGCGCCGCATCAACCGCGACATCGCCACCGCTTCGGTCGGCTCCGCGGCTGAGGTCGAAGCGGCGTTGGCGGCGCTTGCATAAAGCGTCATTTGATCCCATCCCTGTAAAGGGGTGTTCTCTTCTCAATCAGGAGACAAAAATGTTCGAATTGACTGGCCGCAAGGCGCTCGTCACCGGCGCATCGGGGGGCATCGGCGAGGCGATCGCCAGGGTGCTGCATGCGCAAGGCGCGATCGTCGGCCTGCATGGCACCCGCGTCGAGAAATTGGAGACCCTGGCAGCCGAGCTTGGCGACCGGGTCAAGCTGTTTCCGGCCAATCTGTCGAACCGCGACGAGGTCAAGGCGCTCGGCCAGAAGGCGGAGGCCGATCTCGAAGGCGTCGACATCCTGGTCAACAATGCCGGCATCACCAAGGACGGGCTGTTCGTGCGCATGTCGGATGCCGACTGGGACACCGTGCTCGAGGTCAACCTGACCGCCGTGTTCCGGCTGACCCGCGAACTCACCCATCCGATGATGCGCCGCCGCCACGGCCGCATCATCAACATCACCTCGGTGGTCGGCGTCACCGGCAATCCCGGTCAAACCAACTACTGCGCCTCCAAGGCCGGCATGATCGGCTTTTCCAAGTCGCTGGCGCAGGAGATCGCCACCCGCAACATCACCGTCAACTGCGTCGCCCCGGGCTTCATCGAATCGGCGATGACCGACAAGCTCAACGACAAGCAGAAAGAGGCGATCATGGCCGCGATCCCGACGCGCCGCATGGGCACCAGTGCTGAAGTCGCTTCCGCCGTCGCCTATCTCGCCTCCAACGAAGCCGCCTACGTCACCGGCCAGACCATCCATGTGAATGGCGGCATGGCGATGATCTGACGGACCTTGTTGATAATTCTACCCTGCCGGCCATCTGCCGCGGTTATCTGCGCTTCCGGTGCTCGCGTACTCCAAGTACGCTCCGCTCCGGGTCTCGAAAACCGCACCATATGACTCGGCAGGGCGAATTCTGAACAAGGTCCGGCGGGTTGTGAAAAGAGACCATTTCGGCTTGGACCTCAGCTATTTTTCGTGTAATGCGGCCCGCAACCCGGCGGTTCGGGCAAAAACCGGTCCGTAGCCGTTGCGTTTCCGGCAGGACCATCTTTCAGCTTGATTAGCGGCATTCTGCCCGCTAACGAAGACAGACAAACAAAAGACGAGGATGCCCCAAATGAGTGACACCGCAGAGCGCGTCAAGAAGATCGTCATCGAGCACCTTGGCGTCGATGCCGACAAAGTGACGGAGCAGGCGAGCTTCATCGATGATCTGGGCGCCGACAGCCTCGACACGGTCGAACTCGTCATGGCGTTCGAAGAAGAATTCGGCGTCGAGATTCCCGACGATGCGGCCGAGACCATCCTGACCGTTGGCGATGCCGTGAAGTACATCGACAAGGCTTCGGCCTGACGCTTTCCGCAGTCATCACCGGGGAGGACCTGCGATGAGGCGTGTCGTCGTCACGGGCCTTGGGTTGCTGTCGCCGTTCGGCATGGGCTTTGAGCACAGCTGGAAGGAACTTCTGACCGGCCGCAGCGCTGCCAAGCGCATCACCGAGTTCGAGGTGGAGGATCTTGCTTGCAAGATCGCCCACGTCATTCCGCGTGGCGATGGCAGCAATGCCACCTTCAATCCCGAGGCCGTGCTCGAGCCGAAGGAATTGCGCAAGATCGGCGACTTCATCCTGTACGGGATTGCCGCCGCCGACGAGGCGCTGAAGGATTCCGGCTGGGAACCCAAGACGCATGAAGAGCAGTGTGCCACCGGCGTCCTGATCGGCTCCGGCATTGGCGGCATCGAGGGCATCGCCGAGAACGCGATGATCCTCAAGGAGCGCGGTCCGCGCCGCATCAGCCCTTTCTTCATCCCAGGCCAGATCATCAATCTCGTTTCCGGGCAGGTTTCGATCCGGCATGGGCTGAAAGGCCCGAACCATGCCGTCGTCACGGCCTGTTCGACCGGCGCGCACGCCATTGGCGATGCTGCCCGGTTGATCATGTGGGGCGATGCCGACGTGATGGTCGCCGGTGGCGCCGAAGCGCCGGTGACACGGCTGTCGATCGCCGGCTTCGCCGCGTGCCGGGCGCTGTCGACGGAGCGCAATGATTCGCCGCAAACGGCGTCGCGCCCCTATGATCGCGACCGTGACGGCTTCGTCATGGGCGAGGGCGCCGGCGTTGTCGTGCTCGAGGAGCTCGAGCATGCCAAGGCGCGCGGCGCCAAGATCTATGCCGAGGTGACGGGTTATGGTCTCACCGGCGATGCGCATCACATCACGGCGCCCGCCGAGGATGGCGATGGTGCCTTCCGTTGCATGACGGCGGCGCTGAACCGGGCCAAGCTGACGCCCGCCGATGTTGACTACATCAACGCCCACGGCACCTCGACCATGGCCGACACGATTGAGCTCGGCGCTGTCGAGCGGCTTGTCGGCAATGCCGCGTCGAAGATTTCGATGTCGTCGACCAAGTCGTCGATCGGCCACCTGCTCGGGGCGGCCGGTGCCGCCGAAGCGATCTTTTCGATCCTTGCCATCAGGGACAATGTCGCGCCGCCGACCATCAACCTCGACAACCCGGAGCGCGAAACCGCGATCGACCTGGTGCCGAACAAGCCGCGTGCCCGCCAGATCGACGTGGCGCTGTCCAATTCCTTCGGCTTTGGCGGTACCAACGCGTCGCTGGTCTTCCAGCGCTACAATGGCTGATCGTCCGGTTATCGGGCGACGCTTTGGCGTGCCGTCAATTTTGCCATATTCGCCCCTACTCTGCCGCTGGGGATTCGTTGGGCGATCAAACGGTAGGGCGAAATGAACACAAATCCGGCAGGCAACGGAGAATTCGGGCAACGGCCGGCGACTTCAGGACCGATCGTGCCGAAAACGGCCAGCGAGGCGTTGCGGCCGGAGGCCGGCACGCCGCCGCCGAAGCGCTCGCGTGCATCACGCAGCCAGGTCGTCGTGTTCATGAACTTCGTCATCTCTTCGGTGATGTTGATGGTTCTGGCGGCTGGCGTCGCGGTCTATTTCGGCAAGCAGGAATTCACCGAACCCGGCCCCTCGGCCAATGGCGACACCTTCCTGGTCAAGCCGAGCACCGGCGTCCAGGATATCGCCGACCAGCTCGAGCGCCGCGGGCTGATCAGCGATGCCCGTGTATTCCGCCTTGGCGTGCGGGCCTTCGGCAATGATTCCGCGCTGAAGGCCGGCGAGTACGAGATCAAGCCCAGGGCTTCCATGCGCGACATCATGGAGCTTTTGAAGAGCGGCAAGTCGGTGATGTATTCGCTGACCGTTCCCGAAGGGCTGACGGTCGAGCAGGCGCTGCAGCGCATCGCCGACGAGCCTGCCTTGAGCGGCGATATGCCGGCAACCACGCCGCCGGAGGGCAGCCTCGCCACCGACACACTGCGCTTCACGCGCGGCGCGACGCGCCAGCAGATGGTCGACAAGCTGCTTGCGGATCAAAAGAAGCTGGTTGACGATGTCTGGCAGCGGCGCGCGCCGGACCTGCCGCTGGCCAACGTCGAAGAGTTCGTTACGCTGGCGTCGATCGTCGAGAAGGAGACGGGCAAGGGTGACGAGCGTTCACGGGTTGCCGCCGTCTTCCTGAACCGGCTTGCCAAGGGCATGCGCCTCCAATCCGACCCGACCATCATCTACGGGCTGTTCGGCGGCAAGGGCAAGCCGACGGACCGGCCGATCTACCAGTCGGACATCCAGAAGCAGACGCCCTACAACACCTATGTGATCAACGGCCTGCCGCCGACGCCGATCGCCAATCCGGGTCGTGCAGCGCTGGAGGCGGTGGCCAATCCGTCGAAGACCGACGACCTCTATTTCGTCGCCGATGGCACCGGCGGGCACGTCTTTGCCGCGACGCTGGACGAGCACAACGAGAATGTCGCCCGCTATCGCGCCTTGCAGAAGAAGCAGGCGGATGAGGCCGCCAAGGCTGCCAAGCCGGCCAACACCACTGGCGCCGGCGACAGCAATGCCGACAAGCCGGCTGACAGCGCGCCCGCTGACGGTGGCGACGACAGCGGCGGTGACGCGGGCGCTGCCCAGTAGAGTCAAGAAAGGCATTGCCCACCAGGCGATGCCCTGACATTTGGAAGAGCGCCGCGCGTCCGATTTCGACGCGCCTGCGGCGCAGTCATTTTCAAGCCGCACTTGCTCCTCTCCGGAAAACCGGTTTCGGGGTGATGCGCCAGACACGTGTGGGCGATATGAATTTGCAGAGCATGACCGGTTTTGCACGCGCCGTCGCCGAGCATGACGGCACCTCGATCGCCTGGGAGGTCAAGTCCGTCAACGGCAAGAGCGTCGAGGTAAGGCTGCGGCTGCCGCAAGGCTTCGAGCGGCTGGAGCCGGCCGTCCGGCAGCTACTTCAGAAGCGTTTTGCGCGCGGCAATTTCCAGGCGACGCTGACCATCGGCCGTGCCGCCGGCGCGCAGGCGCAGCCGGTCGTCAACGAAGCCTTCCTGAAAGACCTTGCCGGGCTCGCCAAGCGGCTGCAGGAGCAATTCGGCGTTGCTCCCGCGACATCAGACGGGTTGCTGTCGTTACGCGGTGTGCTCGACATTCCCGAAACTGTCGAAACCGAAGAAGTGAGGGCCGCGCTCGATGCAGCGATCATGGCCGCGCTCGAGGTCGCCTTGAAGGGGCTCGAACAGGCACGACAGAGCGAGGGTGCCGCGCTGGCTGTGCTGCTGTCGGGTCATATCGACACAATCGAGGCGCTGACGCTGCGGGCAGAAGTGGATCCGTCACGCGAGACGGTGGCGATCCGCGAGCGCATCGCCGAGCAGGTCAGGCTCCTGATGGACGCTTCCGCCAATCTGGACGCGACCCGGCTGCACATGGAGGCGGCGTTCCTGGCCACCAAAGCCGATATTCGCGAAGAGATCGACCGGCTGAAAACGCATGTCGCATCCGGTCGGGCATTGCTGGAGGGCGGCGGCGCGGTTGGCCGCAAGCTCGATTTTCTGGCACAGGAATTTAACCGCGAATCGAATACGCTGTGTTCGAAGTCGAATGCCGCCGCCGTCACCGCGATCGGGCTGGAGCTGAAGGCGGTGGTCGACCAGTTTCGTGAACAGATCCAGAATCTGGAGTAGCCGATGGTTGCCAAGGATTTGGGGTCCCGCATTCGCCGCCGGGGCCTGATGCTCGTCCTGTCGTCGCCGTCCGGCGCCGGCAAGTCGACGATCGCGCGCAATCTTCTGGAAAGCGATTCCAGTCTCGAACTGTCGGTCTCGGTCACCACCAGACCGCGCCGCGGCAGCGAGATCGAGGGCGTCCACTACCATTTTAGGACGATGCGCGAGTTCGAACGGCTGCGTGATTCCGACGCGCTGCTGGAATGGGCCGAGGTGCACGGCAATTGCTATGCGACCCCGCGCGAACCGGCCGAGCTGGCGCTGTCAGAAGGGCGCGATATGCTGTTCGACATCGACTGGCAAGGTGCCCAGCAGCTCAAGGAGAAGATGCGCGCTGACATCGTCTCGATCTTCATCCTGCCGCCATCGATGAAGGAATTGAAGGCGCGGCTGAAGCGCCGCGCCGAAGACCAGGAAGCGGTGATCGAAACGCGGCTGAAAAACGCCCGCAACGAGATCGAGCACTGGAAGGAATATGATTTCGTCATCGTCAATGACGACCTCGATCGCGCCTTCGCGGAAGTGCGCGGCATCGTCGTCGCCGAGCGGCTAAGACGCGACCGCCGGCCAGGCCTGTTCGATTTCGTCTCGGGACTGTTGGACGAGAAGACTGGCTGAGGCGGTGAGGCGCCAATCTCCCCCTTGTGGGGGAGATGCCCGGCAGGGCAGAGGCGGGCGCTGTCCCGCCGACGATCAAATAACTAGACTACCTTCACTTTTGCCGGTCGTGGGTTGGCAATGGTCCGGCAAGATTCCAAGGTTGGCGATCCTTCGCGCCCCCCTCTGTCCTGCCGGACATCTCCCCCACGAGGGGGGAGATCGGCAGCTTCCTACACCGCGTTCGTCAACCTTACAAACTCCTCGACGCTGAGCGTCTCGGCGCGGCGTGTCGGATCGATGCCGGCGCGTTCGAGCAGAGCCTCGCCGCCGAGGCTTTTCACACTCTGCCGCAGCATCTTGCGACGTTGGCCGAAGGCGGCTTCGGTGACGCGGCCGAGTTTTTTCACCTCGGCGGGCAGAGGGGTCAGGCGCGGCACCAGATGCACCACCGAGGAGGTGACCTTTGGCGGCGGCGTGAATGCCTGTGGCGGTACGTCGAAGGCGATCCTCGCCTCCGTCCGCCAACCGGCAAGAACCCCCAGCCGGCCATAGCTGTCGCTGCCGGCGGGCGCGACGATGCGCTCGGCCACCTCGCGCTGGAACATCAAAGTCATCGAGGTGTAGAAGGGGGGCCAATCGCTGACCGTCAACCAGCGCACCAGCAACTCCGTGCCGATGTTGTAGGGCAGGTTGGCCACGATCTTTACCGGGCCGCCGTTCCCGGCCGCTCCACTGGCAAGTGCCGCGAAATCCGTCTTCAGCGCGTCGCCGGACACAACCTCCAGCCTGCCGGGGTAATGATCGGACACTTCGGCAAGGGCAGCCAGGCAGCGTTCGTCACGCTCGATGGCAATGACGTGGCGCGCGCCGTTGGAGAGCAGGGCGCGGGTCAGCCCGCCGGGACCGGGACCGACCTCGATCACGGTTGCATTGGACAAGTCGCCGGCGGTGCGGGCGATCTTGCCGGTGAGGTTGAGGTCGAGCAGGAAATTCTGGCCGAGCGCCTTCTTTGCCTGCAGACCATGGCGCTCGATCACCTCGCGCAGCGGCGGCAGCCCGTCGATGCTCATGCCTGCGGTCTCATGCGGCAACTGCCTTCTTGTCTGTGTCGGCCAGCCGTCTGGCAAGCTTCAGCGCCGCCATCAGGCTGTCGGGTCGCGCCACGCCCTTGCCGGCGATGTCGAAGGCCGTGCCGTGGTCGGGTGAGGTGCGGATGAATGGCAGGCCGAGCGTGACATTGACCGCCTCGTCGAAGGCCAGCGCCTTGGCCGGGATCAGCGCCTGGTCGTGATACATGCAAAGGGCTACGTCGTAGCCGGCCCGTGCCCGGGCGTGGAACAACGTGTCGGCCGGCAGCGGGCCGAAAGCGTCGATCCCTTCGGCACGCAGGATGTCGACAGCCGGGCGCACGATCCGCTCGTCCTCGTGGCCCATTGCGCCGCCTTCGCCGGCATGCGGATTGAGCCCGGCAATGGCGAGCCTCGGCCGGGCGATGCCGAAGCGGCCGGTGAGGTCGGTGGCGGTGATGCGCGCAGTGGCGACAATCAGTTCGGTGGTCAGCGCCTTCGGCACCTCGGCCAGCGCGATGTGGATGGTGACGGGAACGGTGCGCAGGTCGGGGCCGGCCAGCATCATCACCGGCATGGCTTCGACGCCGCTGTGCCGGGCCGCCAGATGCGCCAGATATTCGGTGTGGCCGGGAAAGCGAAAGCCGGCATCGTAGAGCGGCTTCTTGGCGATGGGGCAGGTGACGACGGCCGAGGCGTCGCCGGCAAGGCAGTCGGCGACGGCGCGGTCGATGGCTTCGATGGTGGCGGTCGCATTGGCCGGGTCGGGTCGGCCGGGGCTGTCGATGCAGCGGGCAGTCAGTGGCACGATCGGCAAGGCGCGGGCAAAGACTTGCGCCGCCTGCGCCGATGTCGTTTCGACGATCGGCAGCGAAATGCCGAGAAGGCGCGCCCGCGAGGCGATCAACGCCGGATCGGCGAGCAGGTAGAAGGGGGGCAGGGCGGCAGCCTCGCGCGCCATAAAGGCGGCGATGGCAATCTCCGGCCCTATGCCGGACGGATCGCCGGCGCTCAACGCGAGCGCAATCACTGTGCCGCTCACGTCAGCGCTTGACGATGCGGGCTTTCGCCTTCAGCTCGTCGACATATTTCTTGCTGAGCTCGTCGGCGTTCTTGTCACCGGAGCTTTCACCCTGGAAGACCATCTGCGCGACCTTGTCGTCGGACACTTCGCGCGACGAGCAGATGCCGATGAATTCGACGCCGCGTTCGGTTTCGCGCGTGACGGTGGCGCCGCCGACCTTGGTAGCCTTGATCTGCTCGGCCCAGTCCGGCGGCAGTTGCGGTGCCAGCACCCGGCCCAGATCGCGAACGGTGACGTCGATCAGGCCCTTGGCGAATTCGCGCGTCGTGTTGCAGCCGTTGAAGCGGGCGCGCATGGCATCGGCCTCGCGCTTGCGCTTGCCCAACGTCGCGCTGCGTTCGGCGGCTGGCACCACGAAGATGACCTGCTGCAGCATGTACTCGGTGGCGCTCGGCTTGGAGCCGCCCTTTTCGAGCATCTTCCTGACAAGATCCTGTTCGCTGACGGCACCGGTGCCATCGCCGGACCGGTAGCGCGCGCTCAAGGCCTGGTTCCAGGCCATCTGGGCGCGGATGAATTCCTTGAAATGGCCCTTGGTGACGCCCGACTTCTCCATGACGCCATCGAGCTGGCTGAGCTGCATCTTGTTGCTGGACGCAAAGCGCTGATACGCCGCCTCGACCTGCGCGTCGCTGATGCGGATGCCAAGCCGCTTGGCCTCGGCCATGCGTAGCGTCTGGTCGATCATTTCCTGGCCGGCGTCACCCTTCTTGCGCTGCAGCTTCAGGAAGGCGGCGCGATGGGCGATGTCGCCGGTGGTGACCGGAATGTCGTTGACGACGTATTTGATCTCGCTGGCGAAAGCCGGTGGCGTCATCACGGTGATCGACACGCACGTCGCCGCCACAAGCAGCGCGAAACCTGCTGAAAAGAGGTATTTCCTCATCGTTGGCATCCCAATTCTATCCCGGCTCCGCCCAATTTTTTGTCTTTTCAGGTGCGCGAAATCCGTGCCAGCGCTATGCGGCGAAACGATGTCGCCGATTGTTACTGGATCGTGTCGACGCCACTGCTCGACGAGCCGAAATCGCCGAGGGTGCGGAACGACAAATTGAAGCCGATGGTCTGCGACACCTCTCTGGTGTTCAGGTCGCGCGACTGCGAGTAGGTCATCAAATACGTGAAGCAGGAATCGTTGTAGGCGAAGCCGACGCCGTCCTTGACCAGCAGGCTTTGCTGCAAATCGTAGGTTCCGGTGCCGAAGACGCGCCAGTTTTCGGCGAGATGCGTCGATGCACCAAGCGTGACCTCGTGGCGGTCGGTGGTGAAACCGTAGAGTGGTTGGGCTTGGATGAAGGCGTATTTGGCGCTCAGCGACACCGGCAGGCCGGAATAGGCGGCCTTCACCTCGGCGCGGCGGATCTCAAAGCTCTGTTCGTCGAAACGGCCGCTGACCGAGGCCGCGAAGCCGTTGGGGCTGTTGATGCCAAACAGGCCGACATAGTCGGACTTGGTCGTGTCGAGACCTGAATAGGCGCCGACATTGACCAGATCCGGAGCGGCGAACGAGTTCTCGCCGCCGATCTGATAGGATTGGCCGAAAATGGCATTGGTGCCCCAGCCATTGTTGTACGAGCCGGAATAGCGGAAGCCGACATTGGCGCGCGAGCCGCCTTCGACCCGGTCGTAACCGGAGAACTTGTCGCGCTCGAACAGGGTGGTCGCGTCGAACACCATGCTTTGGGCGTCTTCGTTGGGAACGGCAAGACCGCCGACATACTGCTCGTTCGGGCGCATGAAAACCTGCGCCATCGGCTCGATCACGTGGCTGGATCCGCTCGCCATGGAAAACAGCACCGGCCAACGCAACTCAAGGCCCGCGGTCGCCATGTACCGGGCAAATGACGAGCGCATATCGTCGTTGGCGTTTATCTCAGGATTCGTTGCCATCTCTTGGATGGCGGCAAGCGAAGCCGACGAAGCTCTGAGATAATCCACGTCGCCCTGCAGCGCGAGCAATGGCGTCAGCACCAGCCCGCCATCAGTGACGAAGCTCCGCTTCCACTCAGCCTCGGCAGTGAGACGGCCTGATTCGCCTTCGATACCTCTGACACGCTGAGTTGGTGTGCTTGAGTCGTAGGGGGTTGAGAAAGCCTGATCGAGATCCTCGCGGCGGATGACCCGCGCGTTGACGTTGAGCGACAGCTGGCCGCCGGCCACCGATACGTCGGGAATATAGGCGTAGTCGAGCGACGGCAGCACCCAGGGCTGTTGTCCGCTTCGCGCGGAGATGTTGTCGTCGGGTGTATCTTCCTGCACATCGAAGTGCATGGCGCGAACGTCGAAATAGTTGCGGCCGTTGAGGCCCGTCAGGTAGACCGACGACTGGCGGACGGAAGAATTGTACTTGTCGATGTTGTAGGTGTTCGAGAAGTTCTTGTCGGTCTGCAGCAGCACATCCCAGCCGAAATTCCAGCGTGAATTGATGGCGAACTGGCCTTGGGTTCCCATCATGCCGCGGAATTTGTTGGGATCGCCCGCCGCGCCCGAATTGATATTGTGACCAGCGGTGCCGGGGAAAGCAGTCGTGTCGAGGAAGGCATCGGGATCCTGCTGGTGAATCCCTGCGATCTTCAAACTGTACTGGCCATTGTTGAAGCGCTGGCGCCACTCGGCCTCGCCGAGAAAGCCCTGCTTGGTGTAGCCGGTGCCGGTGACGGTCAGGTCATAGGTCGGTGACAAGGCGAAGTAGTAGGGAACTTTCACGCCGACGCCGAGATCGTCGTTGAAGACGATACCGGGGATCAGGAAGCCGCTCTTGCGCTTCACCGTCGGGTCGGCAATCTCGAATGCAGGCAGATAGGCGAGCGGGAAACCGAAGAACTCGAAATTCGCATTCTCGAAGCGAACCGTCTTCTTCTCGCCGTTCCAGATGATCTTCTTGGCCTTGACGCGCCAGGTTGGCGCTTTGTCGGGCTTGTCCTCGCAGGGTTCGCAGGCGGTGTAGACGCCATTGTGGAACGTGGTCAGGACGCCGCCCATGCGCTCGGCGCTTTCGGCGGCGAAATAGGCCTTGTCGACGGTTTCGACGCGCAACGCATTGACGAAGCCGTCGGCGAAGTCATCGGTGATGTCGATATGTTGCGAATTGATCTTGGTGCCGTCGCTGTTGATGACTTCGACGTTGCCGCTCGCGACCATCCGCTTGGTATTGCGGTTGTATTCGACCCGCTGGGCGACAAGGCGATTGCCACCATAATCGATCTGCACGCCACCGACGGCGGTCACCGTCTGATTGTCGTTGTTGTAGACCAGCGTATCGGCCGCCAGCAGCATCTGCGAGCCGGACGGGACCGATGTCGCCATGTCGCCGACATCCTGCGCGAACGCCGGCATCGGGACGACGCATGCGAGCAGGCACGCCAAGGCGGTCGCCGCATAGAGGCGCGCCAAACGGGCCTGCCTGTTGCTGGGCAAAAACGCCTCCCTCACTAGCCGTCTTCCTTGTATAGCAGGAAAGTCACCCCGAAGAACATAGCCACCACGACCGGCACCCATGCGGCTACGACAGTTGGCACAAACCCCGCCACGCCGAATGCCTTCACCAGCACCGAAACGACATAAAGCAGAAAGCCGGCGATGATGCCACCCAGAATCATCGTTGCCGACTGCCCCATCCTAGCAAATCGCATTGAAACCGTTGCCGCAATCAGCGTCATGGCGACGAGAAGGAACGGCAACGCCACCAGCGAATCAAACTGCATGGCAAAGGCATTTGCCTTGAGGCCGAAGGAACGGGCAACCTCGATCTTTCCCGGCAGGTCATAGAAAGGGATGGTTTCGGGGCGCGCCAGCCGCTCTTGCACGAATTCAGGCTTCAGATTGGTCGGCACGCGATCGCTTGCCGATGCCTGGATCGTGCCGTTCTGGAGCGTCTTGACGTCCTGCAATTCCCAATAGCCGTCGCGCAGGAAGGCGCGCGCGGCGTCCTTGCGCTCGACGATGTTGCCTTGCGGGTCGAGAATGAAAAACACGACATCGGCCATCTCCAGGCCCTGGTTCAGGATGGCCCGCGCACCGATGATGGTGTCCCCCGAACTGGTTTTCTGCCGAATCCAGGGCGCGGCATCGGCCGAAACCGTGTTTGATTTGCCGGAACGCAGCTCGGTTTCGATCTGCTCGGACCAGGAGAATGCGTGCGCGGCGAGCGGATTGATGACGCCAACCGACAAGACGCCGAACAGCAAGGCTCCGATGCAGCAGGGCAGCAGGAACTGCCAGGCCGAAACGCCGGCGGAACGCGCGATGACCAGTTCGTAGCGCCGGTTGAGCGACACCAGCGTCGCCATCGCCGAGAACAGACCGACAAACGGCACCGTCTGCAGCATGATCATCGGCATTCGGAGCCCCGAAATGGCCACTGCCGTTCCGTAGGTGAAGCCGGGCAGGCCGGTGGTGCGGCCGGAGAGTTCGGTGAAATCGATCAGGAACACCAGCGCCAGAAGGCCGATGAAGAACCAGATGGTGATCGTCACATAGCGGAAGAAGAAATAGCGGCCCAGCGTCCAGCCCATCAACTGACCCCTTGCCCTGAAGTGCCGCGTCTGGACAAGCGCAGTTTGAGAGCGTTCCAGCTGTCACCGATGCGCGTGGCGAAATTTGTCATCCAGTCGGCCCAGGCCACCGGCAGTTCCATGGTCCGGTTGGAGACGATGAACCAGATCGCCACCGCGGAAGCCACAATCGGCACGCCATAGACCATATAGGCATATTGCGGGATCTCATCGGCCTTGCTGGCGGCAAAAAAGCCCAGCCAACGCACGAACAGCGATATCCCGATGGCCGTGATCAGCGGATTGACGCGCGCCTCACGGTGCGAGCGCGCATCTCCGGCGACCGCAAGCGCAATGAGCGCGAAGACCATGGAATACGTCCATTCCGAAAACCGCTGGTTGACCTCGGCCCGGTATTCATAGGGGCTCTGCTGATAATACTTGTCGTTGGCGCTCGGGTTGAGCAGGTACTGGGTCGTCTGGTCCTTCGGCAGCAGCGTCACCGCCGAAGCCGCCGCCATGAAGGCCGACATGTCGAAGGCATAGGAGGTGAAACGGATGACGGAGAGATCGCCGGTCAGCGTTTTGCGATGGATGACGCCGTCATTCATCATCAGCACCTTTTCGCCGCCGCGTTCGACGATGCTGCCGGTCTTGGCGTAGTAGACGAGGTTGACGCCTTCTTCGCGCGAATCGGCGACGAAGATGCCGCCAAGCCGATTGTCGGGGAGCCGCTCTCCGACCTGCAGGAACAGCCCGTCCTCGATCTTGCGGAAGGTGCCTTCCTGGATGATCAGCGATAACAGATCCGCGCGTGACGACGCCACCAGGGCCCGGTTCTTCTGCCGGGCATAGGGGTCGATGCCGTTGTCGACGGCAAAGGAAAAGACGGCGGCTGCCAGCGCCAAAAGCATGATCGGCCGCACGATCGTCCAGCGCGAGGCGCCCGCGGCGTTGACGACGGCGAGTTCGGAATCCGAATTCATGGCACTGAGCGTCTGTGCGACCGCCACCACCAGCGCAAAAGGCACCACGATCGGGATGATGGACGGAAGAATGAGGGCAGCGACTTCGAAGAAGGTCAGCGCCGACTGGCCGCTGTCGGTGACCAGGTCGATTTTTGCCAGCACCTGCGTCGTCCACACGATGGCCAGCGTCCAGACAAGCGCGGCCATGAAGACCACGAAAGCGCGGCGCATGATGTAGCGTTCAACGACCTTCATGAAGGCTTTTCTCGATTTTCTCGAACGGCATCATGCCACCGCACAAGGGTAGCTGTCCGGCAGCGCCTGCACAACTGGCTCCAACAGATGGTCGATCCGGTTCCCGTCCCAAGTCGCCCGCCCCGGCGGGCCGGAGTGTCGGCGGGAATGGATAAGAAAGGGAGAACATCGATGGTTAACAACAGGTTGCGGCGAAAAGCGGGGCCGTTCCGCGAAGAATCACCATCGATTCCATCGTTGATATGGGGTGCGAATTTGGCAAAGTCTTGCCAAATGGCCGAAAACGACCAAATGTCGCGCATCGTTTCGAACCGCTTCCCCAAAAGCTACGCATTCCCTGAAAGCAGGACATAATGAGCCAAAGACCGTCGATCGCCTTCGCCAAATTTTCCGCATCTCAGAGCGCGGCCAACAGGAAGGGTACAGCCTTCGTGCTGCTGGCGGATGAGGGCGGCCTGAGCGACGCCGCCAAGGCTTGCGATCCCGGCAAGACACTGGAGCGGGCCTTTCCGGTGGCCGAGTTCACGGGCAAGTTCGCCAGCGTGGTGGAGGTTCTGGCGCCGCAGGAAGCGTCGCTCGACAGGCTGGTGGCGATAGGCGCCGGCAAGGTGTCGGGGCTCGACGACTATGCATGGCTGAAGCTTGGCGGCACCATTGCCGCCTCGCTGCGCAAGGCGACTGATGTCGCGGTGGTGCTCGATCTCGCCGGCGCGTCGCCAAGTGGCAAGGATGCGGCGAGCCTTGCAGCGGGAATTCTCCTGCGCAGCTATTCCTTCGACAAGTACAAGACCAGGAAGGACAAGGACGACGGCAAGGCAGAGCCGAAAAAGCCGGTCAAGGTGACGATCCATACGGCAGATCCGGCCGCGGCGAAAAAAGCCTTCACCGACGCCGAGGCGGTGATCGACGGCGTCCTTCTGGCGCGCGACCTCGTCAACGAACCGGCAAACGTGCTCGGGCCGGTCGAATTCGCCGCCCGCGCCAAGGAACTCGAGGCGCTCGGCGTCAAGGTCGAGATCCTGGCCGAGAAGGAGATGAAGAAGCTAGGCATGGGCTCGCTGCTCGGTGTCGCACAAGGCTCGCCGCGCGGTGCCCGCATGGCGATCATGCAGTGGAACGGCGGCAAGCCAAAGGACAACCCGATCGCCTTCGTCGGCAAGGGCGTCACCTTTGACACAGGCGGCAATTCGATAAAGCCTGCGTCCGGCATGGAGGACATGAAGGGCGACATGGGGGGCGCCGCTGCGGTCACCGGCCTGATGCATGCGCTGGCTGCGCGCAAGGCGAAAGCCAATGTCGTCGGCATCATCGGCCTTGTCGAAAACGCAGTCGATGGCCATGCCCAGCGCCCCGGCGACATCGTCACCTCGATGTCGGGCCAGACCATCGAGGTGCTCAACACCGATGCGGAAGGTCGCCTCGTGCTGGCCGATGCGCTGTGGTACTGCAACGACCGCTTCCAGCCGAAATTCATGGTCAATCTGGCGACGCTGACCGGCGCCGTCATGGTCGCGCTCGGCCAGCACTATGCCGGGCTGTTCTCCAACAATGACGAACTGTCCGAAAAGCTGACGGCGGCGGGGCAGGCGACGCAGGAGCGGCTGTGGCGCATGCCGCTCGGCGCCGAATACGACAAGCTGATCGATTCCAAGAACGCTGACATGAAGAACATCGGCGGCCGCTATGGCGGCGCCATTATCGCCGCGCAATTCCTGCAGCGCTTCGTCAAGGACACGCCTTGGGCGCATCTCGACATTGCCGGCACCGCGATGGGCGCGCCTTCGAACGAGATCAACCAGTCCTGGGGTTCGGGTTTCGGTGTCAGGTTGCTCGACCGGCTGGTGCGCGACAATTATGAGCAGTGAGCGAATTCAACGACTATAGGCTGAAGCGATGGCCGACGTCCTGTTCTACCACCTGACCGAGTCGACGCTGGAGGATGCGCTGCCAGGCCTCCTGGAGCGCAGCGTCGACCGTGGTTGGCGCGCCGTGGTGCAGACCGGCACCGAGGAACGCCGCGATGCGCTCGACCAGCATCTTTGGACCTTCCGCGACGATTCGTTTCTCGCCCATGCAACCGATCGTGAGGCCTATCCCGGTGAACAGCCGATCCTGTTGACCACCGGCGACGGCAATCCCAACCAGGCCAAGATAAGGTTCCTCGTTGACGGTGCCCTGCCGCCAGACCTTGGCGGCTACGAGCGTGCCGTGTTCCTGTTCGACGGCCACGACGCCGCCCAGGTCGAGGCGGCTCGGGGGAACTGGAAGGTGATGAAGGACGCCGGCCATGCCGTCACCTACTGGCAGCAGACGCCAGACCGCCGCTGGGAGCGCAAGGCTTGATGCAGGTCGTCCAAATGTGACCTCGGTTTCGGGCGAACGGCATGCATAAAAACAAAAATCCAAAGCAGGTCGCCTGAACCGTTCAGTCGACCCGCTTTGGACCAGTGGCTTGTCGCAGAAGACAGTGTCTACTGCTTCGCCTTGATCCGGTTCATTTTCCTTGTGACGTAGTCGCCGTATTTCAATTTCATCGACTCGTCCGACCGGTTGCGATGCGAGCTCTTGAAAACGTACCATTCGCCATCAGGCGATTTACGCTTGTAGATGACCTTGCCCACCTGGCGATGCTCGAAGCAGGTCATCGAGCCCTTCACACCCCAGGAGCCGTGCCATTGCGCGCGCCAGCACAGCTTGCCGCCGCCGGGAATGAACCACATGCCGTCGCCATAGCCCGACTTGCCTTTGTCGTGGGTCCAGGCGTCGAACTGCCGCTGCTTGACGGCAAAGAACCCGGCGCCCTTCTTGCCCCACAGCCACGAATGGTTCTGATAGATCTGGTAGACGCCTTCGTCAGGAACCGCTGTGCCCTCTTGCGCCTGCTCTGCGATTTTCGTCGCCGTCTTTGCTGTCGCAGGAACCTGGAAGGCAAGAACAAGAACGGAGCAGGCGAATGCCGCTCCGAGACGATTTCCCACTACTCGTTTCACGAAACTCCTCCACAGACTGATTTACGCCACGCCTCAACCATCATCCCGAACCGCTGGTTCGGGATGGGTCATAATCAAACAAACAAGGGGATTGGATGTCCATCCCGATCGCGTCGGGATGGATCGGCACGATGCGTCTACGGCAGGACGTGCTGGGTCACCCTCCAGTCGGGCAGACCATAGCCACCCAGCCACGGCCACACTTCCTTCTGGTTGAAGTAGACGACCGAAGTCAGCGCCGGGAACTCCGCATAGGACTTGCGGCTGTCGTCCTGCCACTTCGATACATAGTCCTGCTTTCCGACATAGCCGAGCTCCGCCACCACGATCGGCTTGTTGAAACCCGCGACGCGGTCATAGCCGGGCTTCAGCATCTCGGCGAATGTACGGTCATGACCGGCCTCGTCATTATCCTTTTTCTGCAGACCGAATACAGACAGGCCGATGACATCGACATAGTCGTCGCCAGGGTAGTATTTTTCCAGACCCTCTTCGCCTTTGGGTGACCACATGTACTTGGCGGCGGGGGCAGCCTTGCGGCAGATATCGACTTCGCGCTTGTAGGCGGAAATCCAGTCCTTGGGAGCCCAGTTGGCCCAGGTGAAGCGGCCGTTATTGTCTTCCATTTCCTGCGCCCAGCGAATGGTCACCGGGCTCTTCATCTGTCCCACCAGGCCGCAGATTGCCTGCATGTTGGCGTCATATTTGCCGCTCAATATGCCATCGCGCAATTCGGGTGGGGTGATGCGCCAATCCTTCGACCAGGTCCACGGCTCAACCGTGATCAGCAGCGAACGGCCGCGTTGCAGCGCATAGGCGTCGGCCAGTGGCAGCGTCGCCAGATCGACGTCTTCCCAGGGCAGGAACAGCTCTTCGATGCTGGCAGTCTTGTCGGCGCTGAAGTCCCCGTAAGGATCATAGGATCCGAACGCCGAGGCGGCGCTGCTCGTCTGGAAGGGGTCCGTCGCTGCTGCGGAGCCGGCGCCTCCTGCAGTGGGGAATGCGGCGCTTCCGCCCAATGCCAGCGCGATTGCAAGTGCCTTTGCTGCGGAGTGTTTCATGTTGATCTCCCATGGCCTCAACTTCTTGCGGAAGTTAAGGCTTCGCCCGTGCGCATCGATGCTTGTTCGACACGACTACCCAAAAACCGATCGGCTCTATTGGCAGAATCTGCGGGATTTCGGAGCGACCATTGTCGGATGTGCGAACCTTCGCACAGAGCCCACCTAAGATTTTCTCTCAAGGCCCCGACACAGAGGGGCGGTGGAGAGAAAGTTCGCCGCGATACTCACAAATTCGCGTCAATATCCCGATATATCATCCCTAGCTAATTTAAGAGCCGGTCAGGGCCAAGAGTCAAGCACAATTAACGGTTGCTTAACCTTGACGGCCGCAACATGGTTAACGCCGCTCTCTGCCGGATCCCCTCCGACAGCCTCGACCCAGTCGGTGAATTTCCAGCGCCCAAGAATTTGCCGGCTCGCCGCTAGAGACTGCTCGGTGGCGGCTATTCCTCCCTCGATTCAATGCGTTAGGTTAACCAGATGTCAAGAATCATACTCAACAAATAATTAATTTAGTTGACGCTAAGAAAGCATGGGCTAATTCTAGTGCCGGGATTTTGAGAGCTTCCAGCCACCTTGTCGGCGGAGGCTCAAAGTGGCGGCGAGTAAGTGTATGAGTGCTTCCGTGCATGATGGCGTCGTCGGCCATAAGAGCAGACGGGCGCATCGATCTGAGGCGGCTCTGGCGGTCACTGCGCGGAAGGGCCCCTTTCTGGTGCCCGTGCTGTCGGCCATTCAGCAATGGATCCTGAGACTGGCGCTGGCTTTCTGGTTCTGCACACTCGGGTTTTTCTGGATCTGGTGGCTGAAGCCGGAGCATGTCGAACATCTCGGGCCATACACATTCGCGACACTCATTCTGGTGTGGCTCACGCTCATGCCGTTGTACTTTCTCTTGAACGTGCATGCGTCGAAAAAGCCGTCCAAGCTTCACACGATCCCGAAGCGTTCGCGGGTCGCGATGGTGGTCACCAAGGCCCCGTCCGAACCGTTTGCCGTCGTTGCGCGCACGCTCGAAGCGATGCTGGCGCAGGATTATCCACACGATACCTGGCTGGCCGACGAGGACCCGTCAAAGGAGACGATCGCCTGGTGCGATGCTCACAACGTCATGATTTCGACGCGACGCGGCAGGGAAGATTATCATCGCAAGGTGTGGCCACGCCGGACGCGCTGCAAAGAGGGGAACCTGGCGTTTTTCTACGATCACTATGGCTATGAACGCTATGATTTCGTCGCTCAGATGGATGCCGACCATGTACCGACGCCAACCTATCTGAGGGAGATCCTGGTTCCCTTCGCCGATCCCTCGGTTGGCTATGTCTCGGCGCCGAGCATTTGCGACAACAATGCCGCCGAGAGCTGGGCGGCGCGCGGCAGGCTGTTTCCGGAAGGGATGTTTCACGGGCCCCTGCAGTCCGGCCATACGGGTGGTGGAGCTCCGCTCTGCATCGGCTCGCACTATGCCGTGCGGACCAAGGCGCTGAAGCAGGCGGGCGGTCTCGGCCCGGAACTGGCGGAGGATCACTCCACCTCTATGCTGATCAACGCGGCCGGATGGCGCGGCGTGCACGCGCTCGACGCCATCGCCCACGGCGATGGCCCGCAGACCTTCGCCGACCTCATCACCCAGGAATTCCAGTGGTCGCGCAGCCTGATGACGATCCTGCTCGAATATTCGCCGAGCTACCTTCCCAAGCTGTCGCCGCGGCTGAGGTTCCAGTTCCTCTTTTGCCAGCTCTGGTATCCGCTCTTCGCCGTCTTTGCGTTGCTGATGTACGTCATGCCGATCTATGCGCTGTCTACCGGGCGCAACTTCGCCAATGTCATGTATCTCGACTTTCTGTTCTACTATCTGCCGAACGCGGTCGCGCTGGTTGGCCTGGTGATGATGCTGAAGGCGTTCGGCCTATCGCGCCCTATGACGGCCAAGACGATCAGCTGGGAAGGCACGCTGTTCCTCTTCTTCGCGCGTTGGCCTTGGGTGCTGGCCGGTACGCTGTCGTCGATCCGCGACTATCTGACCAAATCATTCGTCGATTTCCGCGTCACGCCCAAGGGCAGCGGCCCCAAGCACCTTCTGCCGGCCCGCGCCCTCACTCCCTATGTGGCGCTGGCGATCGGTGCGGCGCTGCCGGTGCTGCTGGTGGAGCACCCCTTCGATGCCACCGGCTTCTACTGGTTCGCCGCCTTCAACGCCTTCCTCTACGGGCTTCTGGTGCTGGTCATCGTCGTAAGGCACGTCATCGAAAACAGGATTCCGTTGCGCGCCAATGCCGCGAAAGTCGCCTTCCAGGCGTCGCTTGCCGTGCTGGCGCTGATTGTCCCGGCCGCGGGCTTCTACGATCGTGGCATGGAGGGCGTCTACGGGCTGCAGCAGGGCGCCGGCGGCTTCCGCATCGTGCGCATCGCTTATGTGGTTTCCGGCGCGGGCCAGGGCAACATCGGTGCCCGCAATTTCTACTTCGATCCAGGTTGGGAAACGCGGCGCTGACCCGAGAGGCGTCCGCGCGCAACCAGTTCTCCTGAACCGCATCTGTCTCGATAGCCGGCGTTCGTAACCGGCCCGGAACCTGGGAAAGGCTGCGGGCACGAGCCCAAAAGATCAAATTTTAATAATATCCGATCGAGTGCCGAAAGACCGTGCTCATCATGTCGTTTGCATGATCTTTAATAAGTCTCCCCTAATATACAACCCATGATGTGAGTGGCAATAGGCTGCTCGCGTGGCGCGGAAAGCCAACAAGAGCAAATAGATCTCCGCGCTCCAGAGACTTGTATTCGTGGCAGGGGATGGCGATGAACAAATTTATGGAAAAAGGGGCAAGGATGGGCACGAAATATGCCTGTGCATTTGCCGCCGTTGCATTGATCTCGATACTCTCAGGTTGCCAGAGCATGGACTCGACCAAGACCAGCTCGATCGGCACAAAGCCCGCTGTTCATACGCTGGGTAAGAAGGTGCACTACGTCAAGAAGAAGCGGCTGCATCTGTTCAACCGCAAACCGCTCACACAGACGACCAGCGTGACGCGCACGAGGGAGGAGGCCTATGCGGCCTTCGTGCGGCCGCAGCGTGTCGGCAGGCCAGCGCCGCTTAAAGTTTCCTACCGCCTGGGCAATGGCGGCCCGCTGCTGGGTCATTCGCCCTGGATTTGTGGCCCGAGCGGCTTCGGCCAACGCGCCAGCTGCCGTTCGCGCTACTAGCTTCGCCGGGGGGCGCGAGTCGAGGGCGAGAGGTTGGCGCAGACGTTGCGTCTTACCTCTTGCCCTCAGACCGCCACTCCTGGTGATACCAGTCGACGAACTCTGCCAGTCCTTCCTCGGTCGGCACCATCGACCTGAAACCGAGATCCCTCTCTAGCGCGCTTGTCATGAAGCCACTGCTCCGGTCAACGCTATGGGGCAGAACCTCCATGGCGTTCCAGCCAGGTCACGATGGCAGGCTGGAGCGGAGCCAGCCGTCATTTGCGCCGGATGCCGGCCTCGGCCGCGCGACATAGGCCGATGCTCCGTTCGCCTCGTGATAGACGCGTGCCAGCATTTCCGCCAGCACGCCCGACGTCACCATCTGCACCCCGGCGATGAGCAGGAAGAAGCCGGTGAACAGCATCGGGCGGGTTCCGATGTCTTCGGCGAAAAACAGCTTCAGGCAAAGCAGATAGGCAAGGATCAGCGAGCCCAGCGCGCCAAGCACGATGCCGATGCCGCCGAAGAAATGCCCGGGCCGTGTGCGATAGCGCATGAAGAAATACATGAACACCAGATCGAGCACGACCCTGAAGGTGCGTGAAATACCGTATTTGGACTGACCGTGGATGCGGGCATGATGCGTCACCACCTCCTGCGCGATGCGTCTGGGAGTCGTCACTGTGGCCAGCCATGCCGGGATGAAGCGGTGCATCTCGCCATAAAGCTTGACGCTGCGGATGACGTTGCCGCGATAGACCTTGAGGCTGCAGCCATAGTCCTTGAGGCGCACGCCGGTGACGCGCGCGATCAGCGCGTTGGCAATGCGCGAGGGCAGCCTGCGCATGAAAAAACCTTCCTGGCGGTCCTTGCGCCAGCCGACCACCAGGTCGAGATCCTCGCTCAGCAGGCGATAGACCATGCGCGGGATGTCGTAGGGATCGTTTTGCAGGTCGCCGTCGATCGTGGCGATGACATCGCCGCGCGCCGCGTCGATGCCGGCCTGCATCGCGGCGGTCTGCTTGTAGTTGCGCACGAGCTCGACCGCATGCACATGCGGGCCGTAATGCGCTGCAAGGCGCCTGATCTCGCTCACTGTCGCGTCGGTGCTGCCGTCATCGACCAGCACGACCTCCCACGGCTGGTCGTAGCGTTCCATCGCCTGGTGGATCCGTGCCAGCAGCGGCTCGACGTTTTCGGCCTCGTTGTACATGGGCACGACGATGGACAGCGTATGGTTCGGCATTACCGCGCCATCAGGCAGTCCCGAAGCGGGGATGGGCAATACGTTCATTGGGATGGCTTCCTTGCAGGTCCGACAGCCGGGTTCCCCGGCAGCGTCGATTTCGAGGGAAACAACCAGGCGATCGCACCGGTGACGACAGCCGAGCAGAAGATGAACAGGTGCAGCGCCAGTGCCGCCTGCAGGCCGTCCTTCATCGTGATTCCGGACGTGAGCAGCGCCGCCGCCGCTCCCGCTTCATAGGTGCCGAAGCCGGCGACGCCTTGCACCGGCAGTATGGCGGCGCCTTCGGCCCCGACGACGCCTGGAAAAGCGGTCGAAATGGATGTCCCCAGCAGCATTGCCAACAACCATCCCTGTACGGCGAGCTTCAACGACCAGTTGGCGATCGTCCACCACCAGCCGTAGCGCGAGCGCCCGGTTGCTTCGGTGAACACATCGCGCAGCTTGCCGAGCTTCGCAACGATCTTGCCGCGGCCGGCCCAATCATGCGGCGCGCGCGCCCAGCGCGGCAGGTACCAGGCGGCGGCGATCAAGACGGCCCCGCCCGCGATCCTTATCGCTGGATGCAGGCCCGGCCACACCGCCAGGGCCAGCACGCCGACGACGAAGGCGTCCTGCAGCCTGAACCACAACAGTGAGGCGCTGGCGCGCATGATCGGTATGCCGAAGACCTGGCGCAGGAGCAGGGGAAAGGCCGTCTCGCCGCCGCGGAAGGGTACGACGTTGATCATCGCATTGTGGATCAGAATGACGCGTAGGCAGGCGCCAAAGCGGCCATGCACCTCATCGCGGAACTCGTCGCAGACGCGCAGCGCACGCAAGACATAGGTGACGAAAAACGCGATCGTCGCCACGGCGAAGGTGCCGGGCGTGATGCGGGCGAAGGCGTCGCCGACCATCCGCCAGCGCGAATCGCTGGCGAGCCAAGCCAGCAGGGCCAGCGTCACGACTATCGAGATTGCTCTTTTCAACCAATTCTCCGCCGGTTTCCACCGTCGAGTTCAAGTGGCAGCATCGCGTGGTGCCCGAATATCCCTAGCGCCATCCGGGATCGGTTCGCCTGGCTCGCCGCCTTGCCGGCCTTCGGCAGGCGAATGCGGGGCCGCTGAACCGTCGGGACCATATCCTGTCCAAGGCCCACAGCCTCGGACTGTCGCGGTCCTCATGGACGGCTGATCCTATAGACCAGCAAATCGTCCGAATCCACAAGCTTGGTTCCGGTCTTGTCCAGATAGTCGATGACCCCGTCATGATGCTCGACGAACAGCCGGTCCTTCTTGTCGGCCGCGTTCTTGGCGACGCCGAACAGGTCCGCGCCTTGCGCGCGCAACGCCTCGAGCTGCGCGATCGCGGTGGCGTCGTCCGCGACGAAGTTCGACCATTCGACATCGCCGCCGCCGGGCGGGAACACCCAGCCGCGCGCCCTGCTGTAATAGATGGCGACGGGATCGCCGACCTCAGGCGCGATGGCGACAACGAGGTCGCCCGGCTGCACCAACCGCGCCAGTTCCTCGCCAAGCAACTTGCCGTTCATGGCGATCGGCGTCTTCATTGTCCTGACGAGGGGAAAGGTCGACCACACGAGTGTGACGGCAGCGATGCAGATCGCGCGCAACACGACCGCCGGGGACAGAACGGTTCCCGATGCAAGCGTTGCCAGGAGAAGCGCGCCACGGCCGCAGAACATCGCGAACGGCACGTGGAAGATGTGATAGTTCCAGGGATTGCTGGTGATCTCGCGCGCCGCCGCCAGATAGACGACCATGGCCGCGGCCAGCCAAACATAGGGGATGGCCGAAAGAGTGCGTTGCTTGGGGTCTTCGACGGGTCTGGGCGGCATCCAGAAGCCGACCGCGATCAGCACCATGAACGGATAGCCGTAGAACCACCAGACTGAGGTGTTCCACACGGATTTGAAGTAGAAGCTGTTTCTGAAGAATGTCCAGAAACCGGAATCCCAGATATAGCCGCTGCCCGCGACATGAAACGGCGGATAGCTCAGGCCGAGATAGATGGCCCAGCTGAAATAGGCGCCGATGATGGCCAGGCTCAAAAGCCCCGACAGGAAGACCTTGGCCGCCTGCTTTCGCTTCTTCTCCAGAACCCAGCAGACCATCAGGTAGAAGATGACGGCGCCGGCGGCGAGGCCTGGCGGCTTTGACAGTGCGCCGAGCGAGAAGCTGACCGTGGCGAGCGGCAAGAGCCAGCCGCTGCCGCCGGCCCAGTATTTCGCGAACAGCCAGACGCCGAGCGTCACCAGGGCCAGCATCGAGGGATCGGGAAGAAACGAGCTGTCGATCATGATCGCCGCCGGCATCAGCGCGTAGGCAAGTGCCGCGGCGTGGGCGTGCGTCTCGTCCCAGCATAGCGCCGTTAGTCTGTGCAGCGAAAACACCGTCACCAGGCCGAAGAAGGCCGCAACCATGCGGCCGAACCAGTCGTGCCAGCCGAAGAGTTGGTAGAGCAGGGCGGTCAGATAGCTGACGATCTGGAACTCACGGCCCTGATAACTTGGCCCGGGCCCGGTCCAGCTGACCTCCGGGAAGAAGATGTTCCAGCTGCGCTGCTGGAAATTGTCGGCCATCATCGCCGTGCTTGTTTCGCGCCAGCTGAAGGCGTCGACGAGCGGCAAGGTTATGTTGTGGAACCTGAACACGACCGCAATGAACAGGATCCCCAACAGGATTGCCGTGTTGGGGCTCAGGATGTTGCGAGCAGCCTTGTGCCGGTCGGTCGACTGCTGCAGGTATTGCATGCCTTCGGTCTGATTCAACTCCGGATCGTCCGTCATTTGAAACCGCGTCCTCCTGACGTCCGCGGATGTTGCTTTTGTGCGCGATTGTCAGAGGCGGAGGAATATACGACGCAATTCTTAATTTTGACGATTGCAGGCTGTGCGCGCGTCTCGAATAGTTGTTGCCCATCCGCTTCGCAAAGGTTGACATCACCGTTCTCGCGACTGTTAAATAGTTTCGTAGACTGTCAGAGCGCTGATAGTGCTACCTTGGGCCAAACAGGCATGCGAACGCCAATTGTACCGACAGCTCTGACCAGATTGCCGCCGCTTGGTGCCGACCGTCGGCGACGCAAACACCGTTGGTTCGCAAGTTGCACGCAACTTATGTTTCTCCTGGCGCTCTGCGGCCAGACGGCGCTTCCAGGAACGGCGCACGCGGCGGCCGCCAAAGACAGCGCGCCCGCGGAAGCGGTTGCCGCCACTGTTCCGACTGCCTACGAGCTGTCGCTTCTTTACGCCGACCGCACATGGGTGTGGAAAAATGGAGCGGCCTATTTCGCACAGGGCGATCGACGCCTCGAGGCCTGGACGTCCGGGCCTGACACGGCGTCTTTCGCGGCGGGCAGATGGCTGGTGACCAGTAACGGCAAGATGTGCATGGAACTCGCCTGGCGGTCGAAGGGCTACACTGGCAAGCAAAATCGCACCTGCTACAGCCACCGGATTCAGGGCGGGAACATCGAGAAACGCAAGGACCCGGATGGGGAATGGTACGGCTTCAAGCGATCTCCCGAGGATCTTTCCGACGAATACCTGAAATTCGAAGCAGGCAACACAAAGGGCGCGCAGTTCGAAGAGGCCCGCAAGCTGGTCGATTCCAAGAAGTAGGTCACGCCCTGTCAAGCAACCGGCGAATCGCTTATGGTGAAGCCTTGAGCGGTTCGGCTGGCGCGATCAGCGCGCCGACCGCCGATTGATCGCATTCAGTCGCATTCCATTCCATCTGCCAAAACGACGAGACGATGGGCCTACCATACGGTTTTGATGAAATTTAATAATTAGTGATGTCTAATATCCGCGTGTGATGTGCGAGTGGTCACTCATGCGGCGTGAAGGCGGCGAAGGCATAGTATGTCGCGACGCGCCCTTGGCTTATACTTGACAACAAGGGACACATGATGAACAATTCCGAGATGGGTGCATTTCGCCCAAGCAAAAATATAGTATCTATTAAAAATATCGTATCTATCGTTGCGGTTGTAGCGATGATCTCTACGGTTGCAGGTTGTCAGGGTATGGATGCGACCGAAACCAATTCGGTCCTCATCAAGCCTGTGGTCCACGCGGTCCGTAGCCAGCCCGTGGTCCAGCCGGTTCAAGCCGGATTCTTCGTGCGTTCGCCCAGGGCCGCGCCGACGATCGAGATGACCAGCACGGTGCGAACGACTGAAAGGGATTACGCCTTTGCGCCGCCGCAGCGGATCAACGTCCGCACCCCGGCGCCGGTGAAAGTCTCTTTCAATCCGGGCGATGGCGGCACGGTCCTGGGCGGTTCGCCCTTTATCTGCAGCCCTAGCGGGTTTGGCCAGCGCGCGAGCTGCCGGCCCCGTTATCTCTGATCTGTCGAGCGGCGATGGATGCTGCCGCCTCGGTTGGCGGCAGTTTCATCGGTTTCGTCCCCAACCCAAAAAACGGGGCAGCCGTCCTGACGATCGTGTCGATGTCGGAAAGCTCCGGCACGAAGCCAAGCTGTTCGCGTGCGCTTCCCGGATCGGCGTAGAGCTCTGCCGGATCTCCCGGGCGCCTGCTCCTGAAGACGGCCGGAACCGATCTTGACGTCATTCTGCTGACCGCCTGGACAATCTCCTTGATGGACACGCCCCGCCCGGTGCCGAGGTTGACCGCCAGACTTTGTCCGCCGCGCTCGAGATGCATGAGGGCTTTCAGATGGGCGCGGGCCAGATCGCTGACATGGATATAGTCGCGTACGCAGGTGCCGTCCGACGTGTCGTAGTCGGTGCCGAAAACCTCGATCTCGTCGATGATGCCCGATGCGGCCATGAGCACTCTGGGAACCAGGTGCGTCTCCGGCGAATGCCACTCCCCAAGCTCGCCGTCGGGATCGGCGCCGCAAGCGTTGAAATAGCGGAGGATCGTGAATTTCATTCCATATGCCGACGCATAGTCGCCGATGATCTGTTCGCCCATCAGCTTGGTGCGCCCGTAAGGGCTGATCGGATTTTGCGCGGAGGTCTCGCGAACGGGCAACGCTTCCGGCACGCCGTAGGTCGCGCAGCTGCTGGAGAAGATGATCTTCTCGATGGAACAAGCGCGCGCCGCATCGAGCACCGCGATGGTGCCTGTTACGTTGGTCGAATAGTATTCGGCCGGCTCGCGAACGGACTCGCCGACATAGGCCAGTGCCGCAAAGTGGATCACTGCTGTCGGCCGGTACGTTTCCATCGCCGCCTGCAGCGCATCCCGATCCCGGATATCGCCAACGACAAGCGGACCCCAGGCAACGGACTTCGCGTTGCCGCGGCTCAGATTGTCGAAAACCACCGGCATATAACCGGCCGTGGCCAGCAGCTTGCAGGTGTGGCTGCCGATGAAGCCGGCTCCTCCCGTCACCAGGATTGCCGGCTGGGTCATGAAGCCGCGGCTCCTTTGGCCATGTGACTTCCGTAGAGCAGGGTGTCAAAATACTCGACAGTGCGCGCGAGCCCCTGGCTCAGGCTGATTTTCGGCTCCCAGCCGAGATTGGCCCTGGCAAAGGAGATGTCGGGCTTGCGCTGTCTGGGGTCGTCGACCGGCAGCGGCCGATGCACGATCTTCGATCGGGCGTTGGTGTAATCGACGACCAGCGTCGCCAGTTCCATGATGGTGAATTCGGCGGGGTTGCCGAGGTTGACCGGGTGCGTCGGCGCGCTCGGCGCGTTCATCAGCCGGACAAAGCCCTCGATCAGGTCGTCGGCATAGCAGAAGGAGCGCGTCTGCAGGCCGCTGCCATAGACGGTCAGGTCTTTGCCGCGCAACGCCTGGACGATGAAGTTCGAAACCACGCGCCCGTCATCGGGCTGCATGCGGCGGCCGTAAGTGTTGAAAATGCGGGCAACGCGGATATCGAGGCCATAGGTTCTCGAATAGTCGAAGAACAGCGTTTCAGCCGAGCGCTTGCCCTCATCGTAGCAGGACCGCGGTCCGTGCGTATTGACGTTGCCGAAGTAGCTCTCGGGCTGTGGGTGCACGAAGGGATCGCCATAGACTTCGGACGTCGAGGCCTGGAATATCTTGGCCTTGTTCTGTCGCGCGAGCTCCAGAAGGTTCAGCGAACCAAGCACGCTTGTCTTGAAGGTATGGATCGGGTCTGCCTGGTAGTGCGGCGGCGAGGCTGGGCAGGCAAGATTGTAGATCTCATCGCATTGAAGGCCCGAAGGCAGTGCATTGACGATATCGTGCTCGATGCACGTGAATCTCGGATTACGCAGAAGGGTATTGAGATTGTATCTCTTGCCGGTGTGGAAATTGTCGAGCGCGACGACGTCGTATCCGTCCCGCAAAAGACGTTCGCACAGATGCGATCCTAAAAATCCCGCACCTCCGGCGACCAGGGCGCGACTTCGGCTTTGGTTGGCGCCCGTTTGACTGCCGGATTCCAGTTTCAGAACCTTGACAAGCTTACCCATGCTTCCCTCGCACGCACCGCACACGCTACCGCTGGGCCGGGGCAAAGCATTGCCCGGCCACGTCCTTGAGAACGTGGCAAACCTCCGCATCCGCGGAATCGCCATCACTGATGTGCGTTAATTGTTCTTTGGGTTCGCGGAGCTGGTGCTACGACACGACCTATATGTTGCCGTTCAGCATTTTCTGCGCCCCGAAACTGCGATCACACACCTAGTGCCATCATCGTCGATTGCTCGCCCAAATTGCACATCCCAACACATCGAAAATATACCTGTGGAGATCATAGTCAACTAAATTAGCAATTCCTTAATCATATCCGTTTGCGAATGGTTAATCATAAGGCCGGCATCGGCTTCCCGAGGCTGAATGATGGCCCCCAAGGGGCGATCCTCGTTGTGAATCAGCGTATTGGCTCCGCCGCTGGAAAAATGCAGCCGGAAGCGTCTCGCTGTTCTTAGGGCAGAATCAAGGCTTGGCAGCGAGGAGCGCCAAGAATGAGCCGCATGGCACAATTCAGGGTGCGGCCTGGGAAATATTCAGCTTAAAGATGAAATTTTCCGGTCTGAGTGGCGATCAAACTTTCAGAGCGCAGTGAGATTGTTGCCCAAAACCGCTCGGGCTACAAATATAAACGTTAGGATGTGAATATTTATCCGAAATGGCTTGGCCGATAGAGGCCGTATCGCGGCCGGATATAATAGGAAAAAGGCCAAGGGCCAAAGATTTGTAAAAAATTTGCTCGCAAGGACGAATTCGAATTTCGTCATCTTCTAATGATGCTGCTCATGATCTTAGCGCGTCAAGGTTCTCATTCGCAAGGCGAGCGTCAGTGGTGCCATTTTGTCGGAAAGCGCATGCGCGCGTTCATTTCATCGTGGAATGCCAGCCATTTTAGCAATGGCTTTTGAGCGCATAGGTAGAATCTTGTCTGCATCGTTGCGTGGCCACGCATGTGAGCGCAACGACGCATGGGCACGACTGGTCGTGAAATGCCCGTGACGATGATGGCCCGCATCTGCGGGCCATCATCGTCACGGGTCAACGACGAAACGAGGCGGTGGAGCTATCCCTGATTGGTCCGGAACCGCTACCTGCTTCGGACCGGGTTTCGCTATTGCCCGCCCATTTCCTTCTTGAATGTGTCGAAATCGACCTGCATTCCGTTGAAGATTGTGCTCCAGTGACGGGTCAGCGCTGCCATCGCCACGGCTTCCTGGATCTCCTCGCTGGTGGCGCCGGCGCGCTTGGCGTCCTGCGTGTCCGACCAAATGCAGTAGTTGCAAGGAATCTGCGCCGCCACCGCGAGCGAGATCAGCGATTTGACCTTTGGCGGCAGCGCGGTTTTGTCACTGAGTTCGATGGACTTGACCTCGGCCCAGGCTCCAGGCAGGCCAGCTTTGGGAAACTGCTTCACAAAGCTAGGCACGCCGCCCATGGTCGACTGGATGTCCTTGATGGTTACATCATATTCGTCGGCATGGGCTGGGGCTGCGCCCAGCGACAGGAAGCAGGCTGCGGCGGTGAGCAGGAACGCACGGCGGATGGAAGACTGTACAGGTTGGGCAATGCGACGGTTCGACATGGTTTTCTCCTCTGGTCTTTGTTAGCCTTACTGTGTAAGGTAGTGCGGAAAATGAACCTTACAGTGTAAGCTGTCGAGCGACGCCAATGGACTCACCGATCAAAAAAAGGGAACGCGCGGGCGGCTGTCTCGCGAGATGATTGAGGACGCGGCCTTTGAGGTCATCGAGAAGGAGGGACTTGCCGGCTTTTCGATGCGCAAGCTGGCGGCGGCGCTCGGCTGCGAGGCGATGAGCATCTACCACCACTTTCCCTCGGTGGCGCATCTGCATGAGGCGCTGGTCGATCGACTGGTTGGTGGGCTTGAGATACCCGATGCCAGCCTGCCGTGGCGGCAAAGGATGCGCATCGCCATCGAGGATTTTCGCCGCATCGGCCGTGACCATCCGGCGTATGCCACCTTCTTCGTCACCTACCGGATGAACTCGCCGACCTGCCTTGTCTGGTTGAACGGCATCATCGGCCTGTTCAGGGATGGCGGTTTCGACACCGAACAAAGCGCGCGGCTGTTCCGGGCCGTCGGTTATTATCTGATGGGTGCCGTGCTGGACGAGAACGCAGGCTATGCTAAGGGTCAATCGGCGGTCAGCACGGTCAGCGACGAGCAACTGGCGCGAGATTTTCCCAATGTCATGGCTGCCGGGCGCTTTTTCGGCGCCGCCGAATTCGACAAGACGTTCGAACTCGGCCTCGACATGCTGCTGGACGAAATGGAACGCCTTCGCAACGGCACCAATGCAAGCTAGTTGTCCGGCGGTGTACGATTACAAGGTGGCTGAATGCGCTTTCTGTTTGTCCTGATCCTGCTTGCCGGCACCGGCATCGGTGCCATCTATCCCTGGGCGATGAGCAATTTCTCCGGTCATGAGATCGGCACCTGGCGGGTCTATGAGCAGGGTCGCTTCAAGCCGATGACGGTGCCGCTCGCCGCCCGCGATGCGCCGGTGCGGGTGCTGGTCGACCTGACCGCAAGAGCCGAGCGCATCGTCTCGCAGCAGCGCACCGTGCTGACGCTGACCGCCGCCAGCAATGGCCGCACGGTGCTCGCCTCGACGCTGCAGTTCAACCATTCCGACAACCCGCGCCAGGCCAGCCCGCAGCTGCCCGACAAGATCTTTCGCGACGAGGCCGGCATGATCGCGACCGTCAGCCCAGGCCCCTATATCTTCACTGTCGGACCGGGTGATGCCGACGACATACCGATGCGGGCGGTCGATCTCATCTTGCGCTCCGGTGTCGGCGAGATCGACAGCCGTGCGCGGCCGGTCGGCTATGCGCTGATGGCGATCGGCCTGATCGGGTTTTTGCTGACCCTGCGTTCTGGCGGTGGCGGCCGGCCCGAAAATCCGAACTCACAGCCACCGCCGCCGCGCTGGGGCAGGGGCTGATGCATGTCGCCAAAAAGTGTGCAGCGGTTTTGGGACAACGACATGCATAACGGCACAGAACCATGAACTACCGCCACGCCTATCATGCCGGGAATTTCGCCGACGTCGTCAAGCACGTCGTGCTGACGCGACTGCTCGACTATCTGAAGCAGAAGGACAAGGCGTTTCGGGTCATCGACACCCATGCCGGCATTGGCCGCTACGATCTGTCGTCGGTCGAAGCGCAGAAGACCGGTGAGTGGCGAGGCGGCATCGGCAGGCTGATCGATGCCCCGTTTGCCGCGCCGGTTGCGGCGCTGCTTGCGCCTTATCTGGAGACGGTGCGGTCGCTCAACCCCGAGGGGGG
Source organism: Mesorhizobium loti (assembly GCA_014189435.1). NCBI lineage: Bacteria > Pseudomonadati > Pseudomonadota > Alphaproteobacteria > Hyphomicrobiales > Phyllobacteriaceae > Mesorhizobium > Mesorhizobium loti. The sequence continues at coordinate 3,528,566 of CP050293.1, read as the reverse complement.
TATCCAGAAATATCCGGGCTCGCCGCTGATCGCGCGTCACCTCATGCGCAAGCAGGACCGGCTGACGGCGATCGAGCTGCACCCCAAGGATGTCGCGAAGCTGAGGACGCTCTTTGCTGGCGATTTCCAGGCCCGGATCATCGAACTCGATGGCTGGCTGGCGCTCGGCGCGCATCTGCCGCCGAAGGAAAAGCGCGGCCTGGTTCTCATCGATCCGCCATTCGAGGAAGCGGGTGAGTTCGAGCGCCTCGTCGACGGGCTCATGAGGGCGCACAAGCGGTGGCCCGGCGGCATCTACGCGCTGTGGTATCCGATCAAGGACCGCAAGGCGATCATCGCCTTCCGCAAGGCGCTGAAACAATCCGGCATCCCGAAGCTGCTCGACATAGAATTCGAGATCAGGCCGGCCTCTTCGGAGCCCAGTCTCGACGGCAGTGGCCTGCTGGTGGTCAACCCGCCATTCACGCTGGAGGGCGAGCTGCGCGCGCTGATGCCGGTTCTGCACAGATTGCTTGCGGTGGGGAGGCCGGCGCACTGGTCGCTGGAATGGCTGGCAGGCGAGCAGGCTTGACGGGCGAGGGCTTCGGATCTCGCCGTTCGGTGCCAGGCGCGAAAAGCCAGCGTTCCGAAGGGTGAGGAGGGCAGGCTCTTTAACGACCCGGGGTACGCGCAAGACCGGCTTTGGCCAACGCAGTTCCCAACTGGGAAACCATTGTTTCCGCAACCGCTTGACCGCCGTCAAGCGAATCCGCACAGTGCGCGCAATCGACCTTGAGAGGCTGCCATGACTCGCTTCGCCAAATCCGCACTTGCCGCCCTGATTTCGCTCTGCACGCCGCTTGCCGCGCCTCTCGGCGTCACCCAGGCCGTGCAGGCGGCCGATCTTACGGTCTATTCCGATGGAGACAGCGGCGTCTGTGGCGAAGCCTGGGTGCTGAACAAGATCACCAGCCGCTTCTCCTACCAGGTGCATCACGTGCCGCATCTGCCTGATGTGCAGATCACCGATTTCCGGCGCATCCACCAGCATCGCTATCTCGCGGCCAACGATACCTGGCCGATCGGTCGCCGTTATTGCGGCGCCACGGTCAGCCTGTCCGACGGCCGCGATCGCACCATCTGGTACCTGATCGAGGAAGGCCAGGGTTTTGCCTCGATCGGCGACAACGTCGAATTCTGCGTCTCGGGCTTCGACCGCTGGATGGTCTACAACGGCCGCTGCCGCGTCCTGCGCTAAACCCGGCTTTCCGTTCCTATCTCTTGTCGCGCCTGCGGCTTGATCGGCTGCGGGCGCTTTTCTGTACCGTGTTGACAGAAGGCGTGGTCTGTTGCATAGCTATGAGACAGACCTGTCTCACCACTTTGTAAGCGCCATGACATCATCGCCTGCTTCCGACAAACGCCAGCACGTCGTTGAAACGGCCTACGCGCTGTTCAAGCGCGCCGGTTTCCATGCCACCGGCATCGACCGGATCATCGCCGAGGCCGAGGTGGCCAAGATGACGATGTATCGCCACTTCCCCAGCAAGGACGAACTGATCGTCGAGGTGCTCGACTATCGCGCCAGGCGTTTTGAAAGCCAGCTCGACCGCCTTGCCGAAGAGGTCGCCACCCCCGAGCAGAGAATTGAAAAGATCTTCGACTGGCATGAACGTTGGTTCCGCAGCCCGGATTTCCATGGCTGCCTGTTCGCGCATGCGCTGGCCGAGTTCGGCGATCCCCGGCATCCGGTGTTCAAGGCTGCCGCGAGGCAGAAGAACGGCCTCAAGCAGCGCATGCAGTCGATCCTCGAAGAGGTGATGCCGCGCGGCCGCGCCGGGAGTGTGGCGGCGGCACTGCTGATGCTGATCGAAGGTGCGACCTTGCTGGCGCAGATGGGGCAGGCGGACACCGCCATTCGCGACGCCCGCAAGGCGGCCCTTAGCATCATCGCTGCTTCGCGCAGGCCGCAATGAGCCCGTTGGTCATCGGGCTCGCGCTGTTTGCCGCTGTTCTGCACGCGACCTGGAACGCCTTTCTGCGAACCGGGGCCGATAGGTTGTGGACCGTCACCGTCATGAGCTTTTCCAGCACGGCGCTTGCCATTCCCTTCGCCGCCTTCCACGCCCTTCCGGCCGCACCGGCCTGGTTCTATATCGTGCTCTCGGCCTGCCTGCAGGTCGGCTACAGCTTCTTTCTGGTGGCCGCCTACCGATATGGCGAGCTGGGACAGGTCTATCCGATCGTTCGCGGCAGCGTGCCGCTGCTTGTCACGCTCGGCGGGTTCTTCCTCGCCAACCAGCAGCTCACCATGTCGCAGACCGTCGGCGTCGCGCTGGTCGCCGGCGGCATCATGGGTCTCTCGCTCGGAAGAGGCAGGGCCGCCACGACATCGATACTCTATGCGCTGGCAACGGGAGCGATCATCGCCGCCTATGCGACAGTCGATGCGATCGGCGTTCGTGCGGCGGGCAATGCCGGCGCCTACACCGCCTGGGTCCTGCTGATCTACGGCGCCTTGCTGCCGGCGACTTTCGTCGCCTGCCGTGGCCGGCTCATCGTCGACCTGCGGGCGCCGGAAACCTGGAAGGCGGTGGGCGGCGGCCTGTTCGCGCTTTTGGCCTACGGCGTCGTGGTCGCGGCCTTCGCGCTTGGACCAGCCGGCCCGATCACCGCGATCCGCGAAACCAGCGTCGTCTTCGCGGCCTTCATCGGGCGCCTGTTCCTCGGCGAGATGCTGACGCCGCGGCGGGTCGGCGCCTGCGCCATCGTCGCACTCGGCGCCATCTGCCTCGGCTATCAGCCGTGACGAAGATGCGCATCGCGAAGATCCTGAATTTTCCTGATGGCGCCGACAGGCAAACTGGCTAATCTGAACGCCCGAGAGCAACAGATCACTTTCGGGAGTCTTCATGGACCTTGCCACCATCCTTGCCTTCGCCGCTGCCTTCTTCGTGTTCGCTGCCAGCCCCGGACCGGACAACATGACGATTGTCGCGCGCACGATCTCCAGCGGCGCCGCCTCGGGTATCGCCTATGGCGCAGGCACGGTGGTCGGCATCCTCATCTTCCTGGTCCTCGCCGCCTTCGGCCTGTCGATCATCGCCGCCAAGATGGCGATCGTCATGACGGTGCTTCGCTACGGAGGAGCGGCCTATCTGATCTGGATGGGCATCAGGCTGTGGACCGCCGTGCCCGTCGTGCCGGAACTGCAGCCCGTTTCTGGCGGGCGCGGACTGCTGACGATTTTTGCCACCGGCATCGCGCTCAATCTCGGCAATCCGAAAATGCCGTTGTTCTACGTTGCGCTGCTGCCGAACGTCGTCGGCGCATCGCTCAACGCTGGTCATCTCGGTGTGCTGATGATGGTGATCCTGGCCGTCGAGGTCGTGGTGATCGGCGGCCATGTCATCCTCGCCGGTCGCGCCCGCGGCCTGTTGCGCACGCCGAAGATCGTGCGTCGCGTGAACCGCGCGGCGGGCGGTGTGATGATCGGAGCTGGTGTCGCCGTGGTCGCCACGCGCTGAGAAGTTTTGCGCAATCGCCGTGCTATTTTCTGCGCGGCGTCGCTTCGGCCTGATCGAGCATTTTGCGCAGGTACGCGGCGTGACCGCGAAACGCGCGCCGTCCGCTCGTTGTCGCCCTGACACGCGTCTGCGGCCGGCGCCCGACGAACAGCTTTTCGATATCGACATAGCCGGCCCTGGCCAGCGTATCGAGATGCGCGCCGAGATTGCCGTCGGTGACGTCCATGATGGCCTTCAACTGGCTGAAGTCCAGCGTTTGCCGCCTTTCCAGCATGTTCAGAGCGGCCATGATCCTGAGCCGTGTGCTCTGGTGGATGATTTCGTCGGCACTCATCGGTCAGCTCCGATGCGGTCGAGGCCGCCGCCGTGAGGCTCGGTAATCTCGAACGGCGACAGCGCCGCGTGATCCTGTGCGATCGACATTGAAGCACTCCGGTATCCCATGCAGAATACTCTGCGATGCAGAGTTGTCTGTCAATTCGCGCACAAGCGGGTGGTGCGATCGTGCTTGACAAGGTGAAGCCGCGATCGGCCGTCAGCTTGCAGTATAGATCGTCTGCATGGACGAGATGATCGCACCGATGAGGCAGCGGGTCATGATGTCAGCGACCGAAGATCGATGCGCAAGCTGCTGACTGATCTTCAGAGATTCACGAGGGGAACGGTCCTGCAGCGTTTAGAGAATGTCTGTGGCACACTCTAGGCAATGGTCGAAGATCAGCGGCGGATTTTTGCGATGATCAGCACGATCACGTGCGATCCGTAACCAAAATTTAAGCTGCAGAAATCAGTCTGTTGCTTCGCTGGCTAGCAAGCCGCGAGTCAGATATGCATGAGCGCGCCGGGTCATTACGGCCATCGGCACAACGGAAGGGGCATCGCATGGCTAAGCAGTCATCCAAAGCGCCGGCGTCCAAGGCACCGGCAAAGAAAGCACCCGTAAAAGCAGCGACGGCGAAGGTCGCAGCTGCAGTGAAGAAAGCAGCACCTGCTGCCAAGCCGAAGGCGGCCGCGCCCAAGGCAAAAGCAGCACCGGCCAAGAAGCCGGCGGCAAAGGCCGCTGCAAAACCTGCAGTGAAGAAGGCGGCACCTGCCAAGGCAGCGGCAAAGCCGGCTGCAAAGGCGGCACCAGCCAAGAAGCCGGCTGCAAAGGCCGCGGCAAAACCCGCGGTGAAGAAGGCGGCACCTGCCAAGAAACCGGCGGCGAAAGCTGCGCCTGCCAAGAAGCCGGCAGCGAAGGCTGCACCGGCAAAGAAGGCGGCGGCAGCGAAGTCTTCTGCACCGGTGAAGAAAGCGGCGCCTGCGGCCAAGAAGGCAGCACCCGCGAAAGCCGGCAAGAAGTAATCGCGTCTTCCCTCGCCGGGGGCGGTGCCGAGACACAAGGGGCGGGTGCCTGACAGGCGCCCCGCTCGTTGCTTCGGTAGTCGGAAGGCGAGACAGAGGCGGACGGAGGATATCTTTTCGCAGCTCCCAGGACTTCGCCATAGGGCGAAGTCCGGTGGGGTTTTTTTTGTGTCGTCCATGCGGATCGAATGTTCGGCGTAAGGCTTTTCAGTCTTGGTTGTTGACTGGCTGATCCGCGTGCCACCATTGTCTGCTCCGCGGAGAATTAGGGTCGGATGCCTGGTGGTGAAGTGACTTTGGAGCTCACGATTCGCAGAGCAGACAAGCACGATGCGGAAGCCGTGAGCCGCGTGATCCTGGCAGCTCTGCGACAGACCAATGCGAAAGACTATTCGCAAGACATCATCGCTCGCGTGGAGCAGAGCTTCAGCCCATCCGCTGTCTTGGAGTTTCTGAGGAAGCGAAGGGTTTCTGTCGCGGTTGTGTGTGGCAGGATCGTTGGAACAGCCAGCCTCGATGGAAGCATTGTTCGATCCGTCTTCGTGGATCCTGAACTGCAAGGCCGTGGCATCGGCAAGCGACTTATGGCGGAGGTCGAGGAAGCGGCGCATGCGGGCGGTGTCGCCGTGCTGACCGTGCCGTCCTCGGTGACGGCAGAACCATTTTACGCCGGGCTTGGATTCAACGCAGTTCGAGACAGTTACTACGGTGATGAACGCACCATCATCATGGAGCGCTCGCTAAACGGCCCCGGTCAACGACGCTGATGCATGTCGCTCGCTGGCGGCTGGGTTTTCCGCTTGTGGCCATTGCTCGAGCGCGCCTGATCGGTCAACACTGCCCGCCTGCAAAACAGGAACCCTATCATGCCCAGACTGCTCTATGCGTCGTCTTCTCCCTACAGTTCCAAGGTACGAATGGCAGCAACCTATGCCGGCGTCGCCGTCGATCTGGTGCCGATCAAGACCGAGGAGAAGCCGGCCGACTTGATGATCGCCAACCCGCTCGGCAAGATCCCGGTCCTGGTGCTCGACGACGGCCGCTCGATCCATGACAGCCGCGCCATCACCCAGCACCTCAACCGGGTTTCGAAGAGCGCGCTTTTCCCGCGCAATCCCGACAAGCGGCTCGAGGCGGAAGTGCTGGAGGCGTTGGCGGACGGCATTTGCGACTGTGCGCTGTCGATGGTCTATGAGCGGCGCACGCGGCCTGAGGAGATGGTCTACCAGCCCTGGCTCGATCGCCAATGGGCGAAGATCACGGCAGCACTCGATCTGCTCAACGCCAACCCGCCGAAGCTGCCGAAGAAGATCACCGCCGGCCAAATGGCGCTGCGCGCCTGCCTCGGCTATCTCTCGTTGCGCTTTGCCGGAAAATGGGAAAAGGGTCGCGCCCGACTGACGCGGTGGGCAGCGCGCTTCGACGAGAAGTTTCCAGAACTGAAGCCCTGCATTCCGGGATGATTGACTCAATCATCCCCGGTTAATCGACGCTAACACCCGGGTGATCCCTCGGGCACAAAAAAAGCCGGGCGCGAGGCCCGGCTTTTTCGTGTCGTGGCTTGAACGACTTAGAACTTCATACCGACGCCGAAGGTGACGCGGTTGTCGGTGGCCTTGACCTTGCCGATGCCATCGAAGCTCTTGCTGCCGAAGTCGGTGTAGCGGTACTCGACACGGCCGAACACATTGTCGGTCAGCTTGATGTCGGTGCCGAGACCGGCGGTCCAGCCAAGCATGGTAGCTTTGTCGCTGGCGCCCAGGACGGTATCCTCCACCTTCAGGCTCTTGCCGGCGAGACCGCCGGTGCCATAGAGCAGGATTTCCGGGGTCACGGCATAGCCGAGACGGGCACGCAGCGAACCCTCGAAGCCGGCTTTGGAGTTGATGCCATTATCGTCACCCTTGATGCCGCTATAGCCGAGTTCGGCTTCAGCACCGTAGACGAAATTCTCCTGCTGCCACTGATAGCCGCCGAAGGCACTGCCGACGAAACCCTTGGTATCGGTTGAATCGCCGAAGTCCTTTTCCTTGGTTTTGCCGCTGAAGCCGTAGCCGAGGTTGATACCGGCATAGGGGCCGGCCCACGAAGCGACCGGAAGTTCGGCGATCGGCGCGGGTGCCGGCGGCTCTTCGGAAACGACGTCAGCGGCATAGGCAGTTCCGCTGAGGGCGAAGAGCCCGAGCGCCACGGCCAGCGGCCGTGCGAATTTGAAATTGGCTTGCATTGTTCTTTACTCCTTAAGCCACAGGACACAGGCTTGTTTCTCACGATCGCCATCTACCCGTCCGGGGGGTGAAACGGATCTGGCGTTCGTCGGTTCCAAATGTCGTGTCAAAATGCGGCTGAAGCGAACCTGAACTTGGGTCATTCCCCGGCGCGAATGAGGCGGAACCTTGACGTTGCATCTTCGCAACAGCGAAATGGCAGGAGCCGTTCCATGCTGCGCTGCACACCGCTTGGTGCAAGGAGTCCAGCGTCCTATATTCCGCTCGGACGGTTTCGAGTCAAAGGCGAGTCGGGACGCCGAAAAGGCTGTTTCGCCACAATGCTGCCCAAGGTGCGAACGCCATTTAACGCCTGCCCGGCCATATTTCGCCGGCATCGTGTTTTCGGGCTGAAATTGAGGATTGACACCATATGAGCATAGCCACTGCCACGGCGCTGGTGACGGGCGGGGCCAAACGGATCGGTCGGGCAATCGTCGAGGATCTCGCCGCCCACGGTTTTGCCGTCGCCATCCATTGCAATCGCTCGCGTGTCGAGGCCGATGCGTTGGCTGCCGCAATCAACGCCGGCGGCGGCCGCGCCGCGGTGATCGCCGCCGACCTGACCGATATGGGTGCCGTCAGCGACCTCGTCGGCCAGGCGCAAGCAGCGCTCGGACCGCTCTCGCTGCTGGTCAACAATGCGTCGCTGTTCGAGGACGATTCGGTTCTGGATTTCGACTGGCGGGCCTGGGATCGGCACTTTGCCGTTCATGTGAAGGCGCCGGCGCTGCTGGCGCAGAATTTCGCCCGGGCGTTGCCGGAAGGGCAGGTGGGCCTGATCGTCAATATGATCGATCAGCGCGTCTGGCGGCCGACACCGCGCTATTTCTCCTACGCGCTTTCCAAGTCGACACTGTGGACGGCCACCCAGATGATGGCGCAATCGCTCGGTCCTCGCATCCGCGTCAATGCCATCGGCCCGGGACCGACCTTGAAGAACGCGCGCCAGGACGACAGCGATTTTGCTGCCCAAGTCGATGGCTTGATCCTCAAGCGCGGCCCGGAATTGCCGGAATTCGGCGCCACGATCCGCTATCTCTGGGAAGCGCGCTCGGTCACCGGCCAGATGATTGCGCTTGATGGCGGCCAGCATCTTGCGTGGCAGACGCCCGATGTGACAGGCATGGCGGAATGAGTCCTGTAGACCACAAAAACAAGCCGCGCGGCGGCGCCGACGATCTGCCCCCCGATATCGACCTCGAGGACGAGGCGGTCGAGGAGATCGTCGAGCCGGCCGGCCCCGATGTCGCCTTCACAGCCATCGACTGGACGCCGCATGCCGGCGACGCGGAAGGCATGATCGGCGCCGAGGTGATCCAGACGCTGGTCAAGCGGCTGCCCAACGCGCCCGGCGTCTACCGCATGATGAACGCCGCCGGCGACGTGCTCTATGTCGGCAAGGCGCGCAGCCTGAAGAAGCGCGTCACCAACTATGCGCAAGGCCGCTTCCACACCACCCGCATCGGCCGCATGGTGCGCGAGACGTCGACGATGGAGTTCGTCGTCACCCGCACCGAGATCGAAGCGCTGCTGCTCGAAGCCAATCTTATCAAGCGCTTGCGGCCGCGATTCAATGTGCTGATGCGCGACGACAAGTCGTTTCCCTATATTCTTTTGACCGGCGACCATGTCTCGCCCGGCATCTACAAGCATCGCGGCGCACGCTCGCGCAAAGGCGACTATTTCGGCCCCTTCGCGTCGGCTGGCGCCGTCGGCCGCACCATCAATTCGCTGCAGCGCGCCTTTCTGCTGCGCAGCTGCACCAACTCTTTTTACGAGAACCGCACGCGGCCGTGCCTGTTGTATCAGATCAAGCGCTGCGCCGGCCCCTGTACCGGCGAGGTCTCGCACCAGGACTATGCCGAGCTGGTCGGCGAGGCGAAGGACTTTTTGTCCGGTCGCAGCCAGAAGGTTAAGACGGAAATCTCGGCCGCCATGCAGCAGGCGTCGGAAGCTCTCGATTTCGAGCGCGCCGCCATCTATCGCGATCGACTTGCGGCCCTGTCGCATGTGCAGAGCCACCAGGGCATCAATCCGGCGACCGTCGACGAGGCCGATGTTTTCGCCATCCATCAGGAAGGCGGCCAGGTCTGTATCCAGGTGTTCTTCTTCCGCACCGGTCAGAACTGGGGCAACCGCGCTTATTTCCCCAAGGCCGATCCGGCGTTGGAAGCAGCCGAGGTGTTGGGTTCGTTCCTGGCGCAGTTCTATGACGACAAGCCGACACCGCGGACCATCCTTCTGTCGCATGGCGTCGAGGATCAGGAGCTGCTGGCCGAGGCGCTCTCCACCCGCGCCGGCCGCAAGGTCGCGATCTCCGTGCCGCAGCGTGGCGAAAAGAAGGATTTGACCGACAACGCCCTGCAGAATGCCCGCGAGGCGCTCGGACGCCGGTTGGCCGAAACGTCTACACAAGGACGCCTGCTTGCCGGTTTCGCCGAAACCTTCGGCCTGGCCAAGCCGCCGGTGCGCATCGAGGTCTATGATAACTCGCACATCATGGGCACCAACGCCGTCGGCGCGATGGTCGTCGCCGGGCCGGAAGGCTTTGTCAAAAACCAGTACAGAAAATTCAACATCCGTTCGACCGAGATCACGCCTGGCGACGATTTCGGCATGATGCGCGAGGTGATGGAGCGGCGGTTTTCGCGGCTGCTCAAGGAGCATGGCGATGTTGCCGTTGCCAGCGATGCGGCGGCAGGCGAGGTGACGGCAGCCGAAGCGGGCGATGATATCGAAGACGATATCTCCGGCAGCTTCCCGGCCTGGCCCGACGTCATCTTGATCGACGGTGGCCAGGGCCAGATGACGGCGGTGCGCAAGATCCTCTCGGATCTCGGCATCGAGGACCGGGTGGTGGCGATCGGCATCGCCAAGGGCCAGGACCGCGATGCCGGCCGCGAGCGCTTCTTCGTCAGGGGACGGGATTCGTTTTCGCTGCCGGTCCGCGATCCCGTGCTCTATTTCGTCCAGCGCCTGCGAGACGAGGTCCACCGTTTCGCCATCGGCTCGCACCGCGCGCGCCGCAAGAAGGAGATGGTCAAGAGCCCGCTCGACGAGATCAGCGGTATCGGTCCCGGCCGCAAGCGCGCGCTGCTGCTTGCATTCGGAACCGCCAAGGCGGTCAGCCGCGCCGCCATCGAGGATTTGAGGAAAGTCGACGGTATTTCCGAACAGGTCGCCAAACTGGTCTACAATCATTTCCACGAGAGCTGATGCATGTCGCCCAAAAGTGCGCAGCGGTTTTGGGACAACGACATGCATCACAGGTTAGACGGATTCGGGTATTTTCGGCTGGCCAATCGATTCTAGCCTGTTGACCCCCCACATTCGCTTCTGATTTGAGTAGGCAGGCAGAAAGAGTTCCCCGGATATGGCCAAGCGCGCGTTCAACCTGCCCAATATGCTCACCTACGCCCGCATCGTCGCGGTGCCGCTGGTGGTGCTGTGCTTTTTTCTCGAAGGACATCTGAAGTCGAGCGACTTCGCCCGCTGGTCGGCGCTGATCATCTTCCTGCTCGCCTCGATCACCGACTATCTGGACGGCTACCTGGCGCGCGCCTGGCAGCAGACCTCCAACATCGGCAAGATGCTCGACCCGATCGCCGACAAGCTGCTGGTCGCCACCTGCCTGCTGCTGCTGGCCGCGGACACCGACCGTCATGCCGGCATCGCCGGATGGTCGCTGTGGGCGGCGATCATCATACTGTGCCGCGAAATCCTCGTCTCGGGTCTGCGCGAATATCTGGCGGCGCTGAAAGTCTCGGTGCCGGTGACGCAGCTGGCAAAATGGAAGACAGCGATCCAGATGGTCGCCATCGCCTTCCTGTTGGCTGGGCCTGCCGGCGACAAGATCTTCCCGCTGACCACCCAGACCGGGCTGGTGCTGCTGTGGATAGCGGCCCTGGTCACGCTCTACACCGGCTACGATTATTTCCGCGCCGGCCTCAAGCACATCATGGACGAGTGAGATGACGACCCGGCTCATCTATTTTGCCTGGGTGCGCGAACGCATCGGCATGCCTGAGGAAGACGTCGACTTGCCTGCCGGCATCGAGACGGTCGCCGATCTTCTGCGCTGGCTGAAATCGCGCGGCGAGGGCTACGAGCATGCGCTGCAATATCCCGACGTGATCCGCGTCGCCATCAACCAGGAACATGTCGAGCACGGCGAGAAGATTGCAGGCGCGCGCGAGATTGCGCTGTTCCCGCCGATGACCGGGGGCTGACGTGACCGGCGCGGTCGTACCTGTCGTGCGCATTCAGCGCCAAGATTTTGACGTCGCCGTCGAGATCGCCAGGCTGACCCAAGGTCGCGCCGATATCGGCGCGGTGGTTTCTTTCTCCGGCCTTTGCCGGGACGAGCAGGGCACCTTGTCGGCGCTCGAGCTCGAGCATTATCCCGGCATGGCCGAAGCAGAAATCGCCCGCATTGCTGCTGAAGCGGTTCAGCGCTGGCCGTTGCAGGGCCTCACCGCGATCCACCGCCACGGCAAGATCGCGCCCGGCGAGAACATCGTGCTGGTGGTGACCGCCTCGGCGCATCGCCAGGCGGCGTTCGAGGCGGCGAACTTTCTCATGGACTATTTGAAATCGCGCGCGCCTTTCTGGAAGAAGGAGCATCGCGCTGACGGCTCCGAGGGCGGCTGGGTCGAGGCCAAGGAGGCCGACGACGAGGCGGCCGGCCGCTGGAAATCGTCGGACTAAAATACCGTCGCAGCCATGCATTGACCGCAATCCTTTGGCCAATTGAGCGCGGCTGGTCAGTTTGGGCTTTGGCAGTCCGGGGCACTGGCAGTCCGGGGACTGGCGGCCCGGGGCAAGGGAGATGGTCATGCTCGACAGGATCGCGGAGTTCTTCGTCTTCGGTTTCGTGCCTCTGGTCGTCGGCATATTGGCCGTGCCGGAACTATCTGTTGCCGCCGAAAATTCCGTGAGGGGCGAGGTGATCTATCGCGAGCGCATCGCCTTGCCGCCCAGCGCCGTGCTCTCCGTCCAGCTTGCCGATGTGTCGCTGGCCGATGCGCCGGCCACCATCATCGGCGAGCAGAAAGTGAAGCCGGCCGGCCAGGTGCCGATCAGCTTCGAGATCAAATTCGACCCTTCCGTCATCCGGTCGCAGATGACTTATGCGCTGCAAGCCCGCATCACCGTCGACGACAAGCTCCTGTTCATCTCCGATATGCGCCATCAGGTCGATCCGCTGAGCGACGTGCCGCAGACCATCATGCTGAAGATGGTGACGCCGGGCGCCGAGCCGACGGTTTCCGTCTTTGACCAGCTCTGGCTGGTCGACTTTGTCGACGGCATCGGCGCCATCACCGCCCCGCAAGCGACGTTCAGGGTCAGCGAGGCCGGCAAGGCAGGCGGCAGCGGCCCCTGCAACAGCTATTTCGCCACCGCCAAGGTCGATGGCCAGGCAATCGCGATCAGCGACATCGGCTCGACCTACAAGGCCTGCGCGCCGGAGGTGATGGCCGAGGAAAAGGCGCTGTTCGATGCATTGGCCAAGGCCGCGTCGTACAGGGTCGATGCCGGCAAGCTCGTCATATCAGACAAGGACGGCCGCGAGATCCTGCGCCTTAGCGCCGCGAGCTAGTCCAGCGCGTATTTGGATCGCCAACACTTTTCCGGAATAATTCGGACAAGAGAGGCGTTTCTCTCAGACATGGCGGGCAAGGCAAAAGGGATATTTTCGAATATCCCTTCGTTGAAGCCGCCAGACCTGCTGCGGCTCGTTCTGGCTTAACTCAAAGGAGTCCAGAGATGAAAACGCACGCGCCTATCCTTGCTGCCACAGGCGTATCGTTCCTTGCTCTTACCGGCCTTGCGACGGCGGACGACCATCTGTTCAACGCCCTTCAGCATGGCCTCAGCACCGATGGCCATCCCTTCACGACCAACAAGGCTGGCCACAGCGGCGATCTCGCGCCCGGGCAGGGTAGTCCATTTGCGGGTGCCGATACTCAGACACCGTCCACCGACACGGCGGCAGCGAACGCCCATGCGAACGTAAAAGATCGTCAGCCGAAGTGACCAGAACCCGCCGCGGGGGGCGGCGGGCCTCTCAAACCGTCGTTTGTTCGAACACCGCGCCGTAGTGATAGGGCGGCACCTCGACCAGTTCGGCAAGCCTGAGGCCTCCCGCCTCGGCGGCCGCTACGGTCTGTTCCGGCGACAGCCTCAATTCGGTCTTCGGTCCGCGATGACTTATGCGCTGCAAGCCCGCATCACCGTCGACGACAAGCTCCTGTTCATCTCCGATATGCGCCATCAGGTCGATCCGCTGAGCGACGTGCCGCAGACCATCATGCTGAAGATGGTGACGCCGGGCGCCGAGCCGACGGTTTCCGTCTTTGACCAGCTCTGGCTGGTCGACTTTGTCGACGGCATCGGCGCCATCACCGCCCCGCAAGCGACGTTCAGGGTCAGCGAGGCCGGCAAGGCAGGCGGCAGCGGCCCCTGCAACAGCTATTTCGCCACCGCCAAGGTCGATGGCCAGGCAATCGCGATCAGCGACATCGGCTCGACCTACAAGGCCTGCGCGCCGGAGGTGATGGCCGAGGAAAAGGCGCTGTTCGATGCATTGGCCAAGGCCGCGTCGTACAGGGTCGATGCCGGCAAGCTCGTCATATCAGACAAGGACGGCCGCGAGATCCTGCGCCTTAGCGCCGCGAGCTAGTCCAGCGCGTATTTGGATCGCCAACACTTTTCCGGAATAATTCGGACAAGAGAGGCGTTTCTCTCAGACATGGCGGGCAAGGCAAAAGGGATATTTTCGAATATCCCTTCGTTGAAGCCGCCAGACCTGCTGCGGCTCGTTCTGGCTTAACTCAAAGGAGTCCAGAGATGAAAACGCACGCGCCTATCCTTGCTGCCACAGGCGTATCGTTCCTTGCTCTTACCGGCCTTGCGACGGCGGACGACCATCTGTTCAACGCCCTTCAGCATGGCCTCAGCACCGATGGCCATCCCTTCACGACCAACAAGGCTGGCCACAGCGGCGATCTCGCGCCCGGGCAGGGTAGTCCATTTGCGGGTGCCGATACTCAGACACCGTCCACCGACACGGCGGCAGCGAACGCCCATGCGAACGTAAAAGATCGTCAGCCGAAGTGACCAGAACCCGCCGCGGGGGGCGGCGGGCCTCTCAAACCGTCGTTTGTTCGAACACCGCGCCGTAGTGATAGGGCGGCACCTCGACCAGTTCGGCAAGCCTGAGGCCTCCCGCCTCGGCGGCCGCTACGGTCTGTTCCGGCGACAGCCTCAATTCGGTCTTCGGTCCGCGAGGCTCGCCCTGGACGATGGTTGTTTCGCGCGGGTGCTGGTGCCAGTTGACGATGGCGAGACGTCCGCCTGGGCTGAGTGCCGCCCGCACCGCGCGCGCCAGACGCGGCCGGTCCGGAACGCCGTGAAAGGCGTTGGCCATGAAGATGAAGTCGGCGGGTCGAGGCGCCAGCCTTGCAAGCTCATAGGCGTCGCCCGCGACAAAGTCGCAATTCGTCGCACCGCTTTCGACCAACCTGCGTCTGGCGGCTTCGAGCTGATCGGCATCGATATCGATGGCCACGACATGGCGGGCTATTCTGGCGATCGGCAGCGTGAACCAGCCGTCGCCGCAGCAGAGATCGATTACCTCCATGCCGGGCTTGATCCCCGTTGCCGAAAGCACGGCGGCGGGGTCGGGCCACAGCGCCTCCCACCAGCCGCTGTTCGGCATCTCCGTGCCTTGGAAGAAACCCGGGATGGCACTGGTCATGCGGAGGTCTGCTCCATTTTCGGCAGTATACGCTCCATATCTCACCCTGGTACATGCGGTTCGCACGCGAGGCCCGATAGTTCGGCCAATAAAAAAGACCGGCGATACGCCGGCCTTTTTACGGAATCCAAGGTCTGGACTATCGGCTCAGCCGACGATCTCGGTGTCCGAAAACCAGTACTTGATCTCTTCTGCCGCGGTCTCCGGCGCATCGGAGCCGTGCACCGAGTTTTCGCCGATCGACAGCGCATGCACCTTGCGGATGGTGCCTTCGGCAGCGTTGGCCGGGTTGGTGGCGCCCATCACTTCGCGGTTGCGCGCAATGGCGTTCTCGCCTTCCAGCACCTGCACGATTGTCGGTGCCGACGACATGAATTCAACCAGCTCGCCGAAGAACGGGCGATCCTTGTGGACGGCATAAAAGCCTTCAGCTTCGCGGCGGCTCATCCAGACCCGGCGCGAGGCGATGACGCGCAGGCCGGCCTCTTCCAGCATCCTGATGATGGCGCCGGTGAGGTTACGCCGGGTTGCGTCCGGCTTGATCATGGAAAATGTGCGTTCGAGCGCCATGGGTCGTCCTTGTCTGTGAATGGAACTGAGAGTGGCGGGCTCTATACAAGCCGCCCGGCCCATTGCCAAGGGGTGAGGAGTGGTCCGCAGAGCGGACGGAAAGCCAATTGCTTGGCTTTCCGAGCGACGAACGCCCGGAGCGATAGCGAAGGGCAGGCCGCTGCGCTCTTCTGCGCTCCCGAAGCTGACATCGGATGGCTGCCATATGAGACTTTGCTTGCTATACTCGCGTGTCGGCGCCGCGCTGAAGTCGGCCCGCATGGAGACAACATGACCATGACAGACGATCGTCAGGAACGCATTCGCAACCGCGCGCATCAGATCTGGCTGCAAGAGGGACAGCCGGCCGGACACCATGAGCGTCATTGGCATCAGGCGGCGGCCGATGTCGACCAGGAGGATGCCGCGGGAAAGTCGGCAGCCAAGAAGCCAACCAAGAAGGCAGCTGGCGCCAGCAAGGCAAAAGCCGCTCCCAAGGAAGCAAAGGCTGCCACGAAGGCCAGCAAGCCAAAGAAGGCGGCGGCCAAGTAAGGCCCGGCTATCGCCTCGCGGCTGACCCTTTTTGCAGGATATTGACGACCCTCGTGCTGCCTTGCGGCAAGGGCAGGGTCACGCTGCCGCGGCCACTTTTCGTCCCAGCCCGCCATGCAGGTCGAGGCAGCGGGCGAACCACTGCGCCACCACGTCGCCGTCGTCGAGCAATTGGTAAGGCGAGGCTATGCGCGCCCATTGCAGCGCGCCGAAGACGACATAGTCGGCAAACAGTGGCGACGCGCCGCCGATGAATGGCTGATAGAAGAGCGTTGAACGCAAGGGTTCCAGCGAGGCCCTGAAGGTGCCGAGCCCGGCGTCTCGGGCTGCCATCACGTCTTCCAGCCGCTTGCCGAGACGCTGCTCCCGGTTCTGGCGGAAATAGGCGGCGTTTTCCGTGTCCTGCATGGCATGAAGGTCCATGATCGCCGCGGTGGTCACATAGGGATGGATGGTCAGTTGCGACCAGCGTTCGATGAAGCGCGCCATCGCCTTGCCGCCTTCACCGCCAAACAGCGTCGGCCGGTCCGGATAGGCTTCATCGAGATAGAGCGCGATGGCGAAGGAATCCGCGACGACCGTCTCGCCGTCCCGGATCACCGGAATGGTTTTCGAAACGCCGCCTTCAACGGCGGGCACCTCGAGAAAGCGCGTCGGCGCGGTTGATATGTCGAGCCCCTTGTGGGCAAGCGCCATCGCTACCTTCCAGCAATGCGGGCTGAACGGACGTGTGGTGTCGCGTCCGACGAGGTCATAGAGCAGAATGGTCATTGGCGGCGGCGCCCTCGCGGGTTAGGTAGGCCCCGCATCGACGCGAGCCGAGGGGAAGCCATGAGACAGCATTTCATGATGTTTGCGGCCTATAATCAATGGGCCAATGGCCGCATCTATGATGCCGCCGCCGAGCTCGACGACGAGGAATTCAACCGCGATGTCGGCGCCTTCTTCGGCTCGATGATGGGCACGCTCAACCACCTGCTGACGGCCGACCGCATCTGGATGAAGCGCTTCACCGGCGAGGGCGACGCGCCGACGACGCTGGACGCTATCCTGCATCGCGGGCTGACCGGTCTGCGGATGGCGCGTGAAGCCGAGGACCGGAGGATCATCGATTGGGTCGGCGGCCTCAACGACAAGGCTTTGACGGGCCGCTTCACCTACATGACCGTCTCGGACATGCGCACGGTCTCGCAAAGGCTGGCGCCGGCGCTGGACCATGTCTTCAACCATCAGACCCACCACCGCGGCCAGGCGCATACGATTCTGACCATCCTGGGACGACCAAGCCTGGGGTTGGACCTGATGCTCTTCCAGCGCACCGAAGAGGGCAGGGCTTTCGCCTGATCCCTGCGACGTTTGGTGGTTGTTAGGCCGAAGGTTGAGGCCCCGCGCGGACTATCGCTGCATTTTGTGCTGCAGCATCTTCTTTATATCAGTCCATTCGGAATCGATGATGCTGAACCGGACGGAATTGCGCTTCCGTCCGTCCGGCATGATCCGCTCGTTGCGAACGATCCCTTCCTGCCTGGCGCCAATTCGCAGAATGGCCGCCCTTGACGCGTCGTTCAGTTCGTCCGTGGTGAATTGCACACGAACGCACCCCATCACCTCGAATGCATGGGTCAGCAGAAGATACTTCGCCTCGGTATTGATCCCGGATCGCTGAGCCGATCTGCTGAGCCAGCTATGCCCGATCTCCAGCTTTCTATTCGCGCGATCGATCTTCCAAAACCGCGTACTTCCGCAAATCAGCCCCGTGCTGCGCATGACGATTATATAAGGCATGACAGTGCCGACCTGTCGTCCGGCCAGGGCGCTGGCTATATATGCGTCGATCGTGTCTGGCCCGGGGACCACTGTGGACTTCAGGTTCCAGAGCGCACCATCCGCCGCCGCGCTCAGAAGCCCCAGGGAATGGTCCTGCTGAAGCGGCGTGAGCTCAACGGTCTTGCCGACCAAGGCGGGCTGTACGGATTGGACGTCCACTAACCGGTGGCCCTCAACTTGCTCCTGCCGGTCTGGTCTCATCGGCAGACAACCAGATGCTTGCCTGAAATTCAGACAGCGGCCGAAGCCTCGCTCCTGATTTCGCTGTCCAGCTGGCACTGCGTCAGAGCCGCTTCCGCCATCACCCACTGCTTGAACAACAGTACCTTGCGTGTGGCAAGGCTTTTTGGGGGAGAGACAAAATACCAACCAGCCGTGTTCGGATGGTGGACGGCGAATGGAGCCACCAGCCTTTCGGCGCGGATGTCGCTGGCCATATAGGCACGATTGGCCACGGCAAACCCCATTCCGGAATTGGCTGCCTCGTAGGACATCATGCACGAGTCGAAATAGATGCTTTTGGTCTCGCTGAGCACGAAGCTGGCGCCGGCGAAACCAAGCCAGGATTGCCAGTTCTGCGTGCAGGTATCGGAATGCAGCAGCGTGAAGTGCTTGAGGTCGTCCGGTGTCACCTTCGACGGCGGCGTGTCGCCGAGAACTTCACGGAACAGCTTGCGGCTGCACACCGGCGTCAGGTCTTCGCGAAACAGCAGATCGGATTGCAGTCCGTGAAAGTGACCGTCGCCATAGCGGATTTCAAGATCGAACTCGGAGGTTGTGAACTCATGCGTCGCGTAGGAGGTCGAGACCCGCATCACGATATCGGGATATTGCTGCTGGAACAGCGGCAGGCGCGGAAACAGCCAGCGTGCCGCAAAGGTCGGCAGCACCGATATCTTCAACACATGTTCCTGCGATTGCCCGGTCGCTTCCATGCTGGCGGCGACGATTCGCTCCAGCGCTTCGCGAACGCGCGAGACATAGGTCTCGCCCTCCGGCGTCAGCGACACCGCATTGCCTCCGCGCTGGAAGATCTTGAAGCGCAGCTGATCCTCAAGGCTTTTCACGCGCTGGCTGACCGCTGAAGCGGTGATAAACTGTTCTTCGCCGGCACGCGTGAAATTGCCGTGGCGCGCAGCACTCTCCACGATTTTCAGCGAATTGAGGTTGACCTGACTGAGCAGACGCACGGTTTCGACCTTAAGCTTGGCTTACACTAGCACCAGCATTCCTAATTTTACAGGGGTGGGTGAATTAATCGACTGTTCACCAAGTGTTGCCCCCATCCTGGAGAAGTAGAATGAACGCCCATACAATTCCCGAACTGCGCTACGCGATGAGCCGTGAAGCCATCATCGGCCATGAAACCGCCTGGAAAGTGTCCAGTTTCGGCGTCGCGCAATTTCTGCACGGCTATGACCCGGCACTGCTTGCCGCGATCGAGGAGGCTGCTCTGAAGCTCAAGGCCAGCCATGCCGTGCACAAGCACCTCGATCTGACTTTCATCACCGGGGCCGACCGTTTCATCCCAGAGATCAAGGAGTTGCTGCATGACAAGCTGCGGCTGGAGCGGCTGTCCGACATGATGGGCACCAAGCTGGAGCCCTATCCGCTGTCGATCGTCGGCTCGACGGTCACCTTCATGAACCCCAAGGACGGCGCCGTGGAATGGCATTGCGATGGCGTTCCGGTCACCGAGCTCATTCCGCTGTCGATCAGCAATCCGCTGGTCGGCGGCCACCTCGAAATCTACTGCGACGACTCCGAAACCGGCCGCGCGATCCTCGAATCCGGCCGCGAGATCCCGCGCAACCGTGTCATGCGCATCGATCACAAGATGAACTACGCGACGCTCGGGCAGTTCCTGGGCGTCCTGCATCGCACCGCCCCGATCCGGTTCGGCGAGCGCGTCACGCTGGTGCTCAACCAGCGCTCGGTGGCCAAGCCCTATGTCGACGATAACAGAATGTTCTATCTCGCCGCCGACAACGACCACGACCGTGAGTGGGTCAACGAGCTGGCCGAAGATGTCTGGACCAACCAGCTGCCGGCCTATCGCCGGTTCGAGGCAGAGCATCCCGTGCCGGCCCCCGCCGATGCGCTGGTACCGGGCGGAGCCAGGGAATCATGGTAATGAGCCATGATCCCGAAAAGTGGGAACCGGTTTTCGGACAGGATCATGGTCGAACAGCCAAATAGAGTCCCAGGCCGGTTGTTTCGGCATGGATCAGGCTCGATATCCGCGCTGGTCTTCGCGGCCGGCGCGGTGGCTCTGTGGTCGACCAATGCGCTGGTCGGCAAATCCCTGCTGGCCAGCCACCCGGTGTCGCAGGTGCAGTTCCTGCAATTTGCAGGCGCTGCACTCGTCTTCGCCGTCATCCGGCTGACGAGCCGGGAAAGAGCCGCGCCGGTCACGGCCGGGGCGGCGCTCGTCTCGCTCGCGGTCGGCTTCATCGGTCTGGTCGGCACCATGGTGCTGCAGTACATCGCCTTCGCTTCGATGCCGGTGATCGAGGCCAATCTGATGGCCTACACCTGGCCGTTGATGGTCGCGGCGGCGGTCATCGCCTTGGAGAATCCGCAGCGCCCGGCAGTGCTGGGCCTTGCAGCGGTGGTGGGCTTCATTGGCGTTGCATTGGTGATTTCGGGAGGGCGTAACCAGTCCTGGCTCCAGGGCGATCTCGTCGGCTACCTCACCGCATTCGGATCCGCACTGTGCATGGCGTTCTATTCGATCATGGTGGGACGGGTTGCCACCTCGGCGGATCGTCTGTTGCTGCCATCGGCGCTGATCGGCGTCGCCTTGACGTTTCTGTGGTGCGTTCGCGATGGCTTCGCCTGGCCCGTCGGTACAGACCTGGCTCTCGGCCTTTATCTGGGCGCCGGTCCGATGGGGCTGGGCTACTATTTCTGGTCACGCGCCCTGAAGCTCGAAGGCAGCGGCAAGGTCGCGGTCGTCGCCTATCTCACCCCGATCGCTTCGACCCTGCTTTTGACCCTGTCCGGTGAGCGGCTGACGATGACGGCCATTGTCGGAGCCATCCTCGTCATCGGCAGTTGCGTCGCGGTCGGTGTGGAACGTTCGGAGGCCGAAAACCATGTTTGACGAAAATGAACGTCTGGCCATTCAGGAAGCGCATTGGCTGGTCAAGGAGTTTGGCGCCGAGGCGCCGCTCTACGCCGCGATGAAGGCCGAAAAGGCGATAGAGCAAAAGGATTTCGGGCGTTGCGCCCGCTGGAAGCGTATTTTGGAGATATTGGCCGATAGCCCCGCCGCGAAGTCTGCTAGTTCCAAGTATTAGATTTTCTAATTTGCATAGCGCCGATTTCGCATGAAAGCTACTTTTGCTGATTCTTGATTGCTTTTTGAGACTTGGCGGTCCGTTGGGGGACGCGGTTAAAGAGATACATCGACACAAGTCTTCGCTGGGGTGGATGATTTTGTCGCAAATAGGGTGAAAGAATTGTCAAATATCGATGATAAGACCGTTATCGAGCTGACGGCCGATATTGTCTCGGCCTATGTAGGCAACAATCCACTTCCTGCTTCCGGTCTGCCCGAGTTGATTGCCAGCGTCAGTGCTTCGGTCCGCAAGCTCGCTGGTGCAGTTGTCGCGGAAACCCCAAACCTGGTTCCGGCAGTCAATCCGAAGAAGTCGGTGTTTCCCGACTATATCATCTGCCTTGAGGACGGAAAGAAGTTCAAGTCGCTCAAGCGGCACCTGCGGACCGACTACGCCCTGAGCCCGGATGACTATCGAGCCAAATGGGGCTTGCCGCCGGACTATCCGATGGTTGCGCCAAACTACTCGGCGACACGGTCGGCGCTGGCAAAGTCGACAGGACTTGGCCGCAAGCCGGCAGCCGCGCCGGCCGCTGTCGCCAAGGCGACGAAGCGCAAGGCGACTGCCTGAGCGCTGCCTGGCCGGTAGGCGAGCCACTGACGACTGCTTTGACGGCGCCCTCGCGGGCGTCGTTTTGAGACCTTGTGCGGCCAACTGGCCCACAAGGTCTTGCGAAGCGTCGATGTCCAGTGCAAAAGCGCGGCCATGCTGATCATCAACGACCTATCGCTCCGCATGGCCGGACGCTTGCTTCTCGACCATGCCTCGCTGACCTTGCCGGCCGGCACCAAGGCCGGCCTTGTCGGTCGCAACGGCACCGGCAAGACGACGCTGTTCAAGGCCATCACCGGCGATTTCCCGTCCGAGACAGGCTCGATCAGCCTGCCGAAGAGCACGCGCATCGGCCAGGTGGCGCAGGAAGCGCCAGGCACCGAAGACCCGCTGATCGAGATCGTGCTCAAGGCCGATCTCGAACGCACGGCGCTGCTCGAAGAAGAAAAGACGGCGACCGATCCGCACCGCATCGCCGATATCCACATGCGGCTGGCCGACATCGACGCGCACTCCGCCGAGTCCCGCGCCGCCACTATTCTCGCCGGCCTCGGCTTCGATGACGCGGCACAGCGCCGTCCGGCCTCGTCCTTTTCCGGCGGTTGGCGCATGCGCGTGGCGCTCGCCGCGGTACTGTTTGCCGAGCCCGACCTCCTGCTGCTCGACGAGCCGACCAACTATCTCGACCTCGAAGGCACGCTGTGGCTGGAAAACTATGTGTCGAAATACCCGCACACAGTGCTTTTGATCTCGCACGATCGCGACCTGCTCAACCGCGCCGTCAACTCGATCGTTCATCTCGACCAGAAGAAGCTGACCTTCTGGCGCGGCGGCTACGACCAGTTCGAGCGCCAGTATACCGAGCAGAAGGAATTGCAGGAAAAGGGCCGGGTCAAGCAGGAAGCCGCCCGCAAGCACATGGAATCCTTCGTCGAACGCTTCCGCGCCAAGGCTTCCAAGGCGAGACAGGCACAGTCGCGCATCAAGGCGCTGGAAAAGATGAAGCCGATCGCGGCCATCGTCAACGATTCGGTGCGGCCGTTCTCGTTCCCCGAACCGGTGAAGACGGTGGCCTCGCCGATCGTGGCGCTGAACAATGTCAATGTCGGTTACACCGACGGGCAGCCGATCCTCAAGAAGATGACGCTGCGCATCGATGCCGACGACCGCATCGCGCTGCTTGGCGCCAACGGCAACGGCAAGTCGACCTTCGCCAAATTGCTGTCGGGCCGGCTGAAGCAGGAGAGCGGCACCATGACGGTGGCGCCCGGGCTCAAGGTGGCGATCTTCGCCCAGCATCAGCTCGATGATCTTCGGCCTGAGGAGAACGCCTATGAGCATGTCCGCCGGCTGATGCCGGAGGCGCCGGAATCCAAGGTGCGCGGCCGCGTCGCCCAGTTTGGCCTCACGACCGAGAAGATGAACACCGCCGCAAAGGATCTGTCGGGCGGCGAGAAGGCACGGCTGTTGATGGGCCTGTCGGCCTTCGAGGGTCCAAACCTGTTCATCCTCGACGAGCCGACCAACCATCTCGACATCGACAGCCGCGAATCGCTGATCCACGCGCTGAACGAGTTTCCCGGCGCCGTCATCCTGATCTCGCACGACCGCCATCTGCTCGAGGCGACCGCCGACCGCCTGTGGCTGGTCAAGGACGGCGCGGTCAACCCGTATGACGGCGACCTCGAGGACTACAAGACATTGGTCACCGGCGTGTCCGGCGACCGCCGCGGCAAGCGCGAGGCCGACAAGGCGTCAAAGGCCGACCGCCGCCGCGATGCAGCGGCACGCCGCGCCGCCTTCGAACCGCTGGCCAAGGAAATCCGCGCCACCGAAGCGCTGATGGACCGCATCCGCAAGCGCATCGACGGCATCGAGGACGAACTGTCCAATCCGGCGGTCTACGAAAAGGATCCCTCGACCGCGACCCGGCTGGCCAAGGAGCGCTCACAACTGGCCCAGACGCTGGCCGGCCACGAGGAAAAATGGCTGACCATGTCGGCCGAGTATGAGGAAGGCACGGCGGAGTGATTACCCTCCCCCTTGTGGGGAGGGTCGATCCGCGAAGCGGAGCGGGGTGGGGGTCTGCGCCACACCCCACCCCGGCGCTACGCGCCGACCCTCCCCATCAAGGGGAGGGTGGACTGCGCGCCCTGCCGGGTAGAAAACGCTTCTTCAAAGGGCGGCCTATCAAGCAAAACTGGCCCTACACGCCGCCATCACAAACGACTAGTTTGACCTCATGAACCAGCACGCCAAGCTCCGCATCGGTCATTCCGCCTGTCCGCATGATTGCCCGTCGACCTGCGCGCTCGAGGTCGAACTGCTCGACGGCAACCGCATCGGCCGCGTCCATGGCGCCAAGACCAACAGCTACACGGCCGGTGTCGTCTGTGCCAAGGTCGCGCGCTATGCCGACCGTGTCCACCATCCCGACCGTTTGCTGAAGCCGCTGATCCGTGCCGGCGCCAAGGGCGGCGGCGCCTGGAAGGAAGCAAGCTGGGAGGCCGCGCTCGACCTCGTTGCCGAAAACTTCATTGCAGCCGAGGAAAAATACGGCTCGGAGACGGTCTGGCCCTACTACTATGCCGGCACGATGGGGCTGGTGCAGCGCGACGGCATCGACCGGCTGCGCCACGCCAAGAAATATTCCGGCTTCTTCGGCTCGATCTGCACCAATCTCGCCTGGACCGGCTGGATGATGGGGGCCGGCGCCTTGCGCGGGCCGGACCCGCGCGAGATGGCGAAATCCGACTGCGTGGTGATCTGGGGCACCAATGCGGTGGTCACCCAAGTCAACGTCATGACCCACGCCATCAAGGCGCGCAAGGAGCGCGGCGCCAAGATCGTCGTCATCGACGTTTACGAGAACGCGACGATGAAGCAGGCCGATCTCGGCCTGGTGCTGAAGCCGGGGACCGACGGTGCGCTGGCCTGCGCGGTCATGCATGTGCTGTTCAGGGAAGGCATGGCCGACCGCGCCTATCTCGAAAAATACACCGACGACCCGAAAGGGCTTGAAGCGCATCTCGTGGCGCGCACGCCGGAGTGGGCGGCTGAGATCACCGGCTTGACGGTCGCCGAGATCGAGGCCTTCGCCCGCCTCGTCGGCACGACGAAAAAGACCTATTTCCGGCTCGGCTATGGCTTCGCGCGCCAGCGCAATGGCGCCGTCAACATGCATGCTGCGTCGTGCATCGCGGCTGTCACCGGCAGTTGGCAATATGAGGGCGGTGGAGCCTTCCATTCCAATTCCGGCATCTTCAAGCTCAACCAGGATGTGCTGGAAGGCACCAAGATGCGCGATCCCTCGATCCGCCATCTCGACCATTCGCGCATCGGCCCGGTGCTGACTGGAGCCAGCGACGCGCTCTATGGCGGCCCGCCGGTGACGGCGATGCTGATCCAGAACACCAATCCGGTGAATGTGGCGCCGGAACAGCGGCTGGTGACCCAGGGCTTCCTGCGTGACGACCTGTTTACCTGCGTGCACGAGCAGTTCATGACCGACACGGCCAAGCTCGCCGATGTCGTGCTGCCGGCGACGATGTTCCTGGAACACGACGACGTCTACAAGGGCGGTGGTAACCAGCACATCACGCTTGGCCCCAAGCTGATCGAGCCGCCTGAAGGGCCGCGCACCAACCATTTCGTCATCGAGGAATTGGCAAAACGCCTCGGTGTCGCCGACCGTCCGGGCTTCGGCCTGAGCGAGCAGCAGCATATCGACATCATCCTGGGCAAGCGCGGGCTGGGCAGCTTCGACAGCTTGAAGGAAGACAAGTGGGTCGACCTGCAGCCGGATTTCGAGACCGCACATTTCATCAAGGGGTTTGGCCATGCGGATGGAAAATTCCGCTTCCGCGCCGACTGGACCGGGCAGGCGGCGCCCAACCGGCCGCCGAAAAGCATGGGTCTGTTCGGCCCGGTGGCCCGGCTGCCGGAATTCCCTGATCACGTCGACCTGATCGAGGTCGCCGACGAGGCGCATCCGTTCCGACTGACGACGTCGCCGGCGCGCAACTTCCTCAATTCGACCTTTTCGGAGACTCCGGTGTCGAAGGCCAAGGAGGGCCGGCCGGAATTGCTGCTGCATCCCGACGATGCCGCGCAATATGGGCTAGCCGACGGCGACCGCGTCGAGGTCGGCAACCAGCGCGGCGAAGTGGTGCTGCATGCAAAGCTGTTTGACGGGCTCAAACGCGGCGTCGTCGTCGCCGAAGGCATCTGGCCAAACAGCGCGCATGAGCGCGGCGAAGGCATCAACGTGCTGACCGGCGCCGATGCGCCGGCGCCCTATGGCGGGGCTGCCTTCCACGACAACAAGGTCTGGCTGCGCGCGGCAGGCTAAGAACTCAGTCCCTCCCGAGCCAAATCATACCGGCAGGGTTTCGGTCGCCTTCTTTCGGTTTCGCCTAAGGCGGATGTCGTCGGCGATCTGCTCGGCCTCGATCGAGATTTCGCGCAGCAATCCGGTGACCGGATTGTGAAAGCCGATGAGATAAAGACCGAGCTCCGAAGCGCTCGCATTGACGCCGCTGCCGCCTGGCTGGACGCCGGGCTCCAGCAATTTGGCGTAGCCGGGCCTGAAGCCGGTGGCGAAGATGATCGCATCGAACGCGCCATGCTTGCCATCGGCAAAACGGGCGCCTTGTTCGGTGATCTCGGCAATGTCGGGCGCGACCTTGATCGCGCCTTCGCGGATCTTGCCGACCGTGCCGACATCGATCGTCGGAATGCGCGACGAGAGCGCGATCTGCTGCAGCATTCCTTGCTGCGGCCGCCTGAGCCCGTATGTCTCCAGCCTGCCCAGCGCCAGATCGAGGATGATCGGGAACAAGGCGTCGTTGATGCGTTGCGGCATCAGGCGCGCCGCCATGCCGATCATCTGGATGGGCACGCCAAGCAGCTCGCGCGGCACAATGTGAACGCCGCCGCGCACCGAAATCGTCGGTCGCGCACCGCCTTCCACCAGATCGAGCGCGATCTCGGCGCCGGTGTTGCCCATGCCGATGATCAGCACCGACTGGCCGGCAAAAGCCGTAGCGCTGCGATAGTCGGCGCTATGCAGGCTTTTGCCCTTGAAGGCATCGGCGCCTGCAAATCCGGGCATCAGCGGCTCCGCGTTGTTGCCAGACGCAATCACGACGTTTGAAGCGTGCAAGGGGCCTGTTGTGGTGTCCACGAGCCAGCTTCTGCCTCGCCGGGCGATCGCCCGCACCGCTTCCCCAAATCGGGGCCGCAGATCGAAACGTTGCGCATAGGCATCGAGATATGAAGCGAAGAGATCGCGCGGCACATAGCGCGGATAATCCCTGGGGAAGGGCACGAAGGGCAGCGAGGAATAGCGTTTGGTCGTGTGCAAATGGACGCGCTCATAGTGGCGTCGCCAGGCGGGTGCGGCCTGCTGCTCTTTTTCGAGCAGGACGAAATCCTGCCCGGCCTGTCGCAGGCATGCGGCAATGGCCAGACCCGCCGGCCCGGCACCGATGATCGCAACTGGTGTGGTGTCGTCCAAGCGCGCCTCCCCGCCGACAAACTCGCTTCCGGAGAATGGCAAAAACATGGCAGCCGGAACCTGCCATGCCGGCAAGGCTCAGCCGGGCAAGGGCACCGTCAGTCCGACCTTGACCCGGTCCATGGCAACAAAAGTGCGGAACTTGCGGACATTGTTGCTGTCGAAGAACAATTTTCGCGTCAGCGCCTCATAGGCGCCCATGTCGGCCACGGTGATGACGAGGATGAAATCGGCCTCGCCGGTGACATAGTAACATTGCTGGACTTCAGCGGTTGCCGAGAATTGCCGCTTGGCCGCGTCGATCAGATCAGTGCGTTCGCTCTCGAGTTCCACCTCGACGAAGATGGTGATCGGCTGGCCGACCGCCGACGGCTCGACAACCGCGACATTGCCGGCAATGACGCCGGTCTGCTCCATGCGCTTGATGCGGCGTTGCACCGCCGGCGCCGACAGGTTCACGGCCTCGCCGATCAGACGCTGCGGCGTCGTGTTGTCCCGCTGCAGGATGGCAAGGATGGCGAGATCGAAACTGTCGAGCGGGTGTGGCGATACAGGCAATGGGGAGACCCCTGGCGAAACAAACTTGCATTTGGGAGGCCATATTACAGCGCTCTTTGCATCAGTCCTGCAATATATTCTCGCTGAACGTCAGAGCATGATGCCGAAAAGTGTGAAGCGGTTTTCTCGGACAAACGGGCACCGTTTGTCCAGACATCATGCTCTCCATCTCTTTGATTTAGAGACGGATTCAGATTTCGGCTCGATTCGACCCGAAATCATCCGGCTCTAGGGAGGCCGCCAGTGTTCCTGCTCAACCACAATACTTTGCATCGCCTGCCACTCGATCCGGCCGATGCCGAAACCCTTGGCGTGGCCGGAGCCGACACGGTCGAGCGTTTTCTCAGCCACCGCGACAATCACCTGACAACGCCGCTGCGGGCGCTGCCGGCGCTTGCCGCCGAACTCGGACTTGGCGCCATCCATATCAAGGATGAAGGCTTTCGCCTCGGCCTCGGCAGCTTCAAGGCACTTGGCGGCGCCTATGCCGTCTTTCGCCTGGTGCTGGAGGAGGCCGGCAGCCGGCTTGGCCGGCCCGTCGATGTGGCCGATCTCGATCAGCCTGACGTGCGGGCCGTCGCCGCGTCGATGACATTTGCCTGTGCGACCGACGGCAATCATGGCCGCTCCGTCGCGCAAGGCGCGCAACTCGTCGGCGCGCGGGCGGCGATCTTCGTCCACGCGGGCGTCAGCGAGGAGCGCATCGCAGCGATCGCCCGCTATGGCGCCGAGATGATCCGCGTCGACGGCAATTATGACGATTCGGTCAGGCAGGCCGCCCAGGTTTCGGCCGAGAAGGGCTGGACTGTTGTGTCCGACACCTCGTGGCCGGGCTATGAACGGATTCCCGGCCTGGTCATGCAGGGCTATACGGCGATCGTGCGCGAAGCCTTGCGTCAGCTTCCCCGGACGCCAACCCACGTCTTCGTGCAGGCTGGTGTCGGCGGCATTGCCGCCGCGCTGGCCGGCCATCTGGCCATCGTGCTCGGTGATACCAGGCCGACCTTCATCGTGGTCGAGCCGGCGCGTGCCGCTTGTGTTTTTGCGGCCGCCCAGGTCGGGCGCCCGGTCAAGGTCGCGCACGGCCAGCCGACGGTGATGGCCATGCTCGAATGCTACGAGGCCTCTCCGGTCGCCTGGCGGGTACTGGCACGCGCCGCCGATGCCTTCATGACGGTGGATGAGGCCGACGCCGTCGCGGTGATGCGGCGGCTGGCGCGGCCGAGCGCCGGCGATCCGGTGATCGTCGCCGGCGAAAGCGGCGGCGTTGGCCTTGTAGGGCTGATCCGGGCGGTGGCCGACAACCAGGCCGAGCTCGGACTGGACGGCAGATCACGGGTGCTGGTGATCAACACCGAAGGCGCCACCGATCCGCATCGCTACGCCGAACTGGTTGGCATGAGCCCGGCCGATGTTCTGGCCGGCAAGATGACAGCCGAGGCAACGGCATGATCGCCATCGATGCGCAGCGCCTGCTCGGCCGCATCCGCGAACTCGGTGCTGTCGGCCGCGATGGCGGGGGCAGGCTGATCCGGCTGGCCGCCTCCGACACCGACAGGCAGGGCCGCGATCTCTTTGTCGGCTGGCTGCGGCAGGCGGGGCTCGATGTCGCCATCGACCGGGTAGGCAACATTTTCGGCATCTGGCAAAGCCCGGAAAATACCGGGCAGGCGCCGCTGCTCATCGGCTCGCATATCGACACCGTCATCGATGCCGGCATCTATGATGGCTGCTACGGCGTGCTTGCCGGGCTGGAGGTGATCGAGACGCTCAAGGCGTCAGGTTTTTCGCCGTCGCGCCCGATCGCGGTCGCCGCTTTCACCAATGAGGAGGGCGTGCGCTACACCCCAGACATGATGGGTTCGCTGGTCCATGCCGGCGGCATCGATGCCGAAACGGTGCTGGCGGCTGTCGGCACCGATGGCAGCGTGCTGGGGCAGGAACTCGCCCGCATCGGCTATGCCGGCGACCGGGAACCCGGCTTCCTCACGCCGCATGCCTATCTCGAACTGCATATCGAACAAGGGCCGGTGTTGGAGCGCGAAAGCGTGCCGATCGGTGCGGTGGAGAATCTGCAAGGCATCTCATGGCAACGGGTCACCATCGACGGCGTCGCCAACCATGCCGGCACCACGCCGATGTCGATGCGCAGCGATGCCGGCCACGCCGCCGCCCGGGTCATCACCTTCCTGCTCGACCGGACCAAAGCCTCGAACGCGCCGACCGTCGCCACCGTCGGCACGATCCGCTTCGAGCCGAATGCCATCAACGTCATTCCCTCGCGCGCCGTCTTCACCATCGATCTGCGCGATCCCGACGAACAGCGCCTGCAGGCGGAGGAGGCGGCACTTGCCGCCTATCTCGAGCAGCTTGCCGCCGCAGAGAACGTGACGATCTCGGTCGAGCAACTGGCCCGCTTCGAGCCGGTGATCTTCGACATTCGTATCGTCGAACGGATCGAGGCCGCCGCGAAAAACCGCGGCCTCGGCGTCAGGCGCATGACATCAGGCGCCGG
The DNA here is from genome assembly GCA_014189435.1 of Mesorhizobium loti. NCBI lineage: Bacteria > Pseudomonadati > Pseudomonadota > Alphaproteobacteria > Hyphomicrobiales > Phyllobacteriaceae > Mesorhizobium > Mesorhizobium loti. The sequence continues at coordinate 3,498,272 of CP050293.1, read as the reverse complement.
CCATGATGCGCAGATGATCGCGCGGATCGCGCCGGCAGCGATGATCTTCGTGCCGAGCGCCGGTGGCATCAGCCACAATCCGCGTGAGCACACCGATGATGCCGAGCTTGTTGCCGGCGCCAACATCCTGCTTGATGTGGCCGCGCAACTGGCAAACTAGGTCAGAAGGGGCGGAAAATGTCTGAGCTCGATCGTGATGCGCTGAAGCAGGAGATGATCTTCTGGCGGCGCGATTTGCACGCCCATCCGGAATTCGGCTTCGAGGAGAAGCGTACAGCCGCCTTCGTCGCCGCCAAACTGCGTGCGTTCGGCCTCGATGATGTCACCGAGGGCGTCGGCGGCACCGGCGTCGTCGGCACGCTGAAGCGCGGCAGCGGCAACCGGGCGATTGCGCTCAGGGCCGATATGGATGCGCTGCGCATCACCGAGCAGTCGGACGCACCCTACCGTTCCGGCAATCCCGGCGTCATGCATGCCTGCGGCCATGACGGCCACACCACCATGCTGCTGGGCGCGGCAAAGCTGCTGGCGGAGCAGGGTGGTTTCGACGGCACAGTGCGCTTCATCTTCCAGCCTGCCGAGGAATGGGGCAGGGGCGCACTCGCCATGCTCGACGATGGGCTGATGCGGCGCTTTCCCTTCGACGAGATATTTGGCCTGCACAACATGCCCGGCCTGCCGATCGGGCATTTCGAGACCCGCGCCGGCCCGATCATGTCGGCCGAGGACAATTTCGAGATCGTGCTCAAAGGGCTCGGCGGCCATGCCGCGCGGCCGCATGCGGGAAATGAAACGCTGGTCGCCGCCTGCGCGCTGGTCACCAATCTTCAGACCATCGTCTCGCGCCGGCTGAGCCCGGCCGACATATCGGTGGTTTCGGTGACCGAGCTGATCACCGACGGCACCCGCAACGCTCTGCCCGGCCTTGCCCGCATTCTCGGCGACGCACGCAGCTTCCGCCCCGAGGTCAGTGCCGAGATCGAGCGGCAGATGCGCATCATCGCCGAGGGCACCGCCGCCGCCTACAATGTCACCGCCGAGGTCAAGTACAGCCGGGAGTTCGTGCCGCTGCGCAACGATGCCGAACTGGTCGATGCCGCGTTCGCGGCCGCGCGAGGTGTCTTCAAGCCCGGCAATATCGCTGTCGCCCGCGAGCCGATGACCGCCTCCGAGGATTTCGCCCGTTTCCTCGATCACGTGCCGGGCTGCTTCGTCTTCCTCGGCAACGGCGAGGGCTCGGCGCCGCTGCACAATTCCAGCTACGACTTCAACGATGACGGGCTGCTGTTCGGCACGAATTTCCATGTCGCGGTGGTCAGGCAAAGGCTCGAAGCCGGGAAATGATCGTGGTTTGATTGCCAGGCCGCGCTCGCCGCTGGCCCAAACACCATCGCTATCGACAGCCAGCTCCCGGGCCTATTGACCTGCTGTTGACGGAGATCGGATGCTGATGACCAGGATTTCACTTCTGGGAATTCCCCACGACGACAATTCGTCCTTCGCCAAGGGGTCGGCGCAAGCGCCCGCCCATATCCGTCCCGAATTGTTCTGCGATGCCTACAGCATGTGGAGCGAAACCGGTTTCGACCTGACGGACAGGCTGGTCGATCATGGCGATATCCGTTTCGACGCCGCCACCGATCCATGGGATCTGATCGAAGGCGAGGTTGGACGCGTGCTGGAAACCGGCGATCCGCTGATCTGCCTCGGCGGCGACCATGCCATCTCCTGGCCGGTGCTGCGCGCGGTGCGCCGCCGGCACTCCAGTCTGACCATTCTGCACATCGACGCGCACCCCGACATGTATGATGCCTATCAGGGCAATCCGCGCTCCCACACCTCGCCCTTTGCCCGCATCATGGAGGAGCGGCTTGCCGACCGCCTCATCCAGGTCGGATTGCGCACCGTCAACGACCACCATCGCGACCAGTTCAAGCGGTTTGGTGTCGAGGTGATCGAGGCCGCAAGGGTCAGCGATGATCTGCGGCTCAACCTCACGACGCCGGTCTATATCTCGATGGATCTCGACGGGCTCGACCCGGCTTTTGCGCCTGGGGTCTCGCATCGCGAACCCGGCGGCCTGACCACCCGTCAGGTCATCACCCTGATTCAGTCCGTCAACCAGCCGATCGTGGCGGCTGATATCGTTGAGTTAAATCCCGCTCGTGACATCGCCAACCTGACCGCCGGCGTGGCGGCAAAACTCCTCAAGGAGATTGCCGGGATGATGGTCAAGACACGCGGGTGACGGGCCGGCGAGGATACGCTTTTAACGAAGACAATCGCCCGATGACGCCAGGGAAAGACTCAGCTACCTTCCGCTGTGCGGCGGACCTAATTATCCGCTTGGCCGGCGCTTCATTCCTCCTCCCAAGCGGCGCCGGCCTTCTTCCCCACGCGTCCTCCCTGCAAGGCATGACCTTCGCAGTTCCGCCTGGAGCGTCTCGAGGAATGCATCGCCGAAATACCGGAAAGCTTGAACGCTGGCGGAAGCGATCGCGGCTCTCGATTACACAGGCTGGATAGTCGGCGAGGGAACCAAATGCCGTCTCCTGGGGTTGCTTCTGTTCCAATGGAGTATGCAACCATGTTCCGTCTGCTTGTCGCCGGCGCTTTGGCCTATGTCACGTATCGCATCACCCGGCAGATGATCGACGACGTGCCTGATTCAGTCGACCCGCTGCAACTGCCCCCGTCGCAATATGATCGTGAGGCCTTGCGCCGGCAGTCGGCGGCGATGGGTGTCGATCCGCAACACTAGAGCCTTTCACGTTTTGACGGAAGCGTAGCCTGCGTTTTCGAAGTAGTTCTTGCATTCGGCTGCCTCGATGGTTTCGACGAGGTGGCCGATGTGGCGCCACGTGTCCTCGACGGTGCGTTTCTGAGCCTGGCGCATCCAGTGTTTGATCTTGGCGAAGGCCTGCTCGATTGATGGTGTTGTCTAATCGCCGTGGGGACGTCAAGTATCTTCGTTCTTGGAGATGCGTTTGCCGGGTACACGGTTGTCTTCGCGGTCGACATCGGTCGCCGCATGATGGAGCTTCGCGGGAGGAGCCTTCAATGTGGACGACGCACTTTGCTGAGTCAGCGGTGCAACCCCATCAGCGGAATGGCTCGGCCCCACGTCCCGGCAGGGACGTCTCAGGCGCTCAGATCCTGAACGCTATCCGCAAATTTCATGTTGTTGCTCCTGCGTTCCGATCAAAGAGCTCGCCAGTCTTGAGCATCGCATGCATCGTGACCGCCAGTTTGCGCGCTACGGCAACGGCCGCGCGTTTGAAGCCGATCCTCTCGCGGAGCTTGAGGCCCCATGTCCGCAGGGTGCTCTCGGTCGTGCTACGCGTCAGAATGACCGACGCTGCTTCGTAGAGAAGCCCTCGCAAATGGCGGTCACCGCGTCGGGATATATGGCCGTCATAATCGACTTCTCCGGATTGGTAGCGGCGCGTCGTCAGGCCGATCCAGGCGCCAACAGATCGGGACTTCTTGAAGTTGCCCGGATCTTCAATGGCAGTGGCGAAGGAGGTTGCGGTGATGGCGCCGATGCCAGGGATCGACATGAGTATGCGGCATGCCTGGCTCTGACGTGCATCTGCGACGAGCTGGCGCCCAAGCTCGGCGGCACGAATCCGTATCCCGCGCCAGGCTTCCAACATCGGCAGCACGATAAGAGCAAGTTCCTTGTGATCGATAAGAAGGCCCCGAACGTTCTTCTCGAATGTGGTTCCCTTACCTGCAGGAACGAGCAACCCGAATGTCTTCATGAGCCCCCGGATCTGGTTTGAAAGCTCGGTGGTGATTCGGACCAGCCGGGTGCGAGCCGACACGAGCGTCCGGGTCAACATGCTGTCGAAACCTTTCACGCGCACCTCGCGAAAGAACCCGACTTCTGCAAGCTGCGCCAAACCATCGGCATCATTCGCATCCGTCTTATTCGCCGCCATATCGAGCGCAGCTTTGGCGTGACGGGCATCGATGCAGATTGCCGGTAATCCCTTGGCGCGTAGCGCATGATAGAACCATACGGAGAGAGGCCCCGTTTCGAACACCACTCGTTTTACAGCTGGCGCCCGCTTACGGACAAGCTCGGCAATGATGTTGGGATCAGATGCGCACTTCCCGCGCCAGATCCGTTCGCCTTCACGGCGGATCGAAACTGCCGTCTCTTTCATCGACACATCGAGACCGATATATTCTTCCATGGCTGTTCTCCATTCGATGTTTGGGCCCGGCGTCAGCCGTGAGCCCGTATTTCCATCCTATCGGGGAACAGCCACCCTCCAAGACTACGATTGATTTCTAGGGCAACTCGCTCCCGCGATTACCCCATGTGGATGGCTCCTGCTCTCGGCGTCGCATTGCGCCATAGTCGGGCTGTCATTGTCCCGTTTGGAGGAGCCATCCATGTCAGAGCTTGCCACAGTCGGTATCGACCTCGCAAAGAGCGTCTTCCAGATTCATGGTGTAGACGAGAACGGTCGGGTTCTCGTGCGCCGCCAGCTTCGCCGCAGCCAGTTGCTCGCGTTTTTCCAGAAGCGTCCGCGATGCCTGATCGGCATGGAGGCTTGCGCAGGCTCTCACGACTGGGGACGCAGACTTCAGCAGATGGGACATGACGTCCGTCTGATGCCGCCGTCTTATGTGAAGCCATACGTGAAGCGTGGGAAGACGGATGCCGCAGACGCGGCCGCCATCTGTGAAGCCGTGACGCGCCCTTCGATGCGGTTTGTCGCCATCAAGAGCGAAGCCTGCTCGTCGGTTCTGGTTCTTCACCGCACGCGGGACTTTCTGGTTCGCCAACGCACGCAGATAGGCAACGCTATCCGAGCCCACATGACGGAGTTCGGCATCATTGCGGCGAAGGGCGCACAGAACGTCGATCGATTGAAGGAACAACTGGATCTGCTGCCGGAAGTGGCCCGGATGCCCGTGAGTTTGCTCTTCGATCAGTTGGCTGAGACGAACAAGCGGATCGAGCGGTTGACCGATGAGATCGAAGAGACCTACGAGCAAAGCGAGACAAGCCAGCGTCTGGCTACGATCCCTGGTGTGGGGATGCTGACGGCGACGATCATCGCGGCGACGACGCCGGATGTCGACAATTTTGATTGCGCGAGAGACTATGCGGCGTGGCTCGGCCTCACGCCCAAACCGCACTCCACCGGCGGCAAGCAGAGGGTGGGCCGGATCTCGAAGATGGGCAACCGTTATATCCGACGTTTGCTGTATCTGGGCGCCATGGCGCAGATCATGCTTAGACGTAGGCTCAAGCGCGAGCCGGGATCGGATTGGCTATCAAGCATGTTGAACCGGAAGAAGGCGAAGGTCGTCGCCATCGCTTTAGCGCATCGCATGGCAAGAACAATCTTCGCCGTCCTCAGGGACGGATCGCGTTACGAGCCGCAGACAGCCTGACTGGCTCTCGGAATGGTCAGGGCAAAGTGAGGTGATGGCGAACAAACGGAGACGAAGAACCAGGACACCCCGATCAATCCGAAGCGCCTCGAGCGCGCTCGATTGAGTGGGACCTGTTCTCCAAGCGGATATTCATCAGGGCGCGCAGCGATCCCGTTGCACATTCAGACGCCGTATACATGGCCGCAACCGACCTGTTCACCAAACCTGATCCGACACCCTTGACCCGCAGGAGCCATCCATACACGGATTGAGATCCGGAGAGTAGGGCGGCAGGTACCAAAGCCTGGCGCCGGCAGCCTTGATCATCTGCCTGATCGCCGCCGACTTATGACTTCCCAGATTATCCATGATGACGATGTCGCCGGGCTTCAGAACGGTGACGAGCTGCTGCTCGACATAAGCGCGGAAGCATTGGCCGTTGATCGGTCCGTCGAAGACGCAAGGTGCCGCGAGCCGATCCCAGCGCAGTGCGCCGAGGAAGGTCAGCGTGCGCCAATGACCATGCGGAGCCAAGCCGCGCAGCCGCTTGCCCTTCGGTCCCCAACCGCGCAGCGGAGCCATGTTGGTCTTGATCCACGTCTCATCGATGAAGACCAGGCACTGCGGGTCGAGGCCGGTCTGCCAGGATCGCCATCGCTGACGCCTACGGGCAATATCAGCGCGTGCCTGTTCGAGGGCGAACAGCGTTTTTTTGAAGCTCAGGCCCTCGCGGCGCAAGAACAGCCACACTGCGTTGTGCGAGACTTTAACCCCGCGCGCGGCCAACTCATCCTTCAGACCGTGTAGCGTCAGATGCGGTGTCTCACGGACACGCGCCTCGATGAAGGCACGGTGCGGCTCCAGTACCCTCTTGCGATGTCCACCCATCTTGCCCGGCGCCACCGAGCCGGTCGTCCCATGGCGCTGCAACAGCTTCACCGCGGCCGAAATCGAAATGCCGAACCGTTTCGCAGCAGACCGCCGGCTCTCGCCGCTCAAAACCGCAGCCACAACCCGCTCGCGAAGATCATTGGAAAGAGGTCGGGTCATCAGATGCTGGCCTCCACTCCAGCCAGCATCTTGAATCACAAAACCGACAAATCGGGAATCCCCTTCGATTCCATCAAGCCGTGAACCGCTCTAGGCGCGATCTGTTCTGCCCCAGGTCCGCAGGGGTAAGTCTGCCTCGCATCGGCGTTGCGAACAAAGCAGAAACGATGCTTGATGGGCGATGAACCTCGCCACCGCTGATTCGACCTTTCGGGAACCGACCGTCCAGCCTGCCTATCTCGCCCGGCTGAACGATGCTCAGCGCCAGGCCGTCGAGCATGGCGACGGCAAGATCGCCGGACCGCTGCTGGTCATTGCCGGCGCGGGTTCGGGCAAGACCAACACGCTGGCGCATCGTGTCGCCCATCTGATCGTCAAGGGCGCCGACCCGCGCCGCATCCTGCTGATGACCTTTTCACGGCGTGCCGCGTCCGAAATGGCCAGGCGTGTCGAGCGCATCGCTGGCGAGGTGCTCGGCCGCGATGCCGCTGTCATCACCGATGCGCTGACCTGGGCCGGCACCTTTCACGGCATCGGCGCGCGGCTGCTGCGCGACTATGCGCTGGAGATCGGGCTTGACCCGGCCTTCACCATCCATGATCGCGAGGATTCCGCCGACCTGATGAATCTGGTTCGCCACGAGCTCGGCTTCTCGAAGACGGAAGCGCGTTTCCCCACCAAGGGAACCTGCCTTGCCATCTATTCGCGCGCCGTCAACGCGCAGGCGCCGCTTAACGAGGTGCTGGGGTCTGCCTTTCCCTGGTGCGCCGGCTGGGCGGAGCAGTTGAAGCAATTGTTCGCCGGTTACGTCGAGGCGAAGCAGGCGCAAAACGTGCTCGATTACGACGATTTGCTGCTCTACTGGGCGCAGATGGCGGCCGAGCCTGAAATAGCGATGCATCTCGGTGGACGTTTCGACCATGTGCTGGTCGATGAATACCAGGACACAAATCGCTTGCAGTCCTCCATCCTGCTGGCACTGAAACCCGACGGCGCCGGGCTGACTGTGGTCGGCGACGACGCGCAGTCGATCTATTCGTTCCGTGCCGCCGAGGTGCGCAACATCCTCGACTTTCCAAACCAGTTCGCGCAAGCCGCCGACGTGGTGATGCTGGAGCGCAACTACCGTTCGACCGAAACCATTCTTGCCGCCGCCAATGCGGTGATCGGCGAGGCCTCGGAGCGCTTCACCAAAAACCTGTGGTCGGAGCGCAAGTCGACCGACAGACCAAGACTGGTCACCGTGCGCGACGAGGTCGAGCAGGCCAATTTCGTCTGTGACACCATCCTCGCCGAGCGCGAAGCCGGCACGGCCCTGAAATCCCAGGCGGTGCTGTTTCGCGCCTCGCATCATAGCGGGCCGCTGGAGATCGAACTGACGCGGCGCAACATTCCCTTCGTCAAGTTCGGCGGCCTGAAGTTCCTCGATGCCGCCCATGTCAAGGATGTGCTGGCGGTGCTGCGCTTTGCCGAAAACCCGCGCGACCGGGTCGCCGGCTTCCGCGTTCTGCAACTGATGCCGGGCATCGGCCCTTCGGCCGCCGCGCAGATCGTCGAGACCATGACGACGGCGCTCGACGAAGCGATGGGGCTGGCAGGCTGGCGTCCGCCGCAACGCGCAGCGGACGACTGGCCGGGCTTCGTCTCACTCTATTCCGGCCTGCGGGCCGGCGCCAAATGGCCGGCCGATCTCGAACAGATCAGGCTGTGGTACGAGCCGCATCTGGAGCGCATCCACGAGGATGCGACGACGCGCCGGGCCGACCTGCTGCAGCTCGAGCAGATCGGCTCTGGCTATGCCTCGCGCGAACGGTTCCTCACCGAACTGACGCTCGACCCGCCGGACGCCACCAGCGACCAGGCCGGACCGCCGCATCGTGACGAGGACTATCTGATCCTGTCGACCATCCATTCGGCCAAGGGCCAGGAATGGAAGAATGTCTTCGTACTCAACACGGTCGACGGCTGCATTCCGGCCGATCTCGGCGTCGGCACAAAGGAGGATATCGAGGAGGAGCGCCGGCTGCTCTACGTGGCGATGACGCGGGCCAAGGACAATCTCAACCTGGTCATGCCGCAGCGCTTCTTTCCGCACGGCCAGGCGGCGCGCGGCGACCGCCATCTCTATGCCTCGCGCACCCGCTTCATCCCCGCTTCGATTCTCGCCGCGTTCCAGCAGGTATCGTGGCCGAGCGCGCAGACGGCACAGGGCAGGGCGGCCCGGCCGGAGGTGCGCGTCGACATCGGCGCGCGCATGCGCGGCATGTGGAAATAGCCGCGGGGATAGCGCCGTGCCCCAAACACCGATCAGGATTGCCCTCTCGGGTGCGCTGGGCCGCATGGGCCGCCAGATGGCGGACGCCGTGCAGGGCGATGCGCGGCTGGCGCTCGCTGCCCGCTTCCACCGGCCGGGCATCGTCGGCGAAGGGCTGGTGAGCCTCGACGAGGCGCTTGCCATGGCCGATGTGGTGATCGATTTCACCACGCCGGCCGCGTCGGCCGAGCTGGCCAGGGTTTGCGCCGAACGCGACGGGCCGGCCCTCATCATTGGCTCGACGGGCTTCGATACTTCTGAATTGGCTGCTATCGCCGACGCCGCGAAAACGGTTCCCATCGTGCGCTCCGGCAGCTTTTCGCTTGGGCTCAACATGCTGGTCGGATTGGTCGAGCGGGCGGCACGTGCGCTCGATCCCGACGACTGGGATGTCGAGATTGTCGAGGCGCATCACCGCCACAAGATCGACGCGCCATCGGGGACGGCGCTGATGCTGGGCCAAGCCGCGGCCGGCGGGCGCGGCATCGAACTGGAGACGGTCGCAAGGCGTGTACGTGACGGCGTCATCGGCCCGCGTCCGGCCGGCGAGATCGGCTTTGCGGTGATGCGTGGCGGCAGCATCATCGGCGAGCACAGCGTCAGCTTCTGCGCCGAGGGCGAGACGGTGACCTTGTCGCATGCGGCCGGCGACCGCGTCATGTTCGCCCGTGGCGCCATCGCCGCCGCACTCTGGGTGGCGGGGCGCCCGCCCGGCGAATACGACATGCGCGACGTGCTGGGGTTTGAACGCCCCGGCATAAATAGCGGATAATCCTTTTCGCCCGGCGGCTGAAAACCAGCTGAAAGCTTGGGCGCGCCATGACGGGCCCGCGGTGCCACCGCATGACCGGTCCTTAAGCGGCCGGTTTGTCGTCCCGGTTGGGTGTCGAGATCCTCGTGCGCTTCGGCATCGTAAAGAAAGCGCCAGAGCGTGCCGATTCTCCTAAATCGAACCGATCGGTTCGTTTTCTGTTGACGAACCGTGCAGCACGTGGTGAACACCGGCGGCCCGAATGCCTTGGCACGGAAAATCACTTTTTCATTAAGCGGCTGATATTGCTTACAAAAATTATGCCCGCCGAGCCCCTTTGCTGAATTTCAAGGGGCGGATTCACACGGCCTATGGAACATCTTCGTGATTGGAATCCGCGGCAAGGCAAACCCATCTCGGGGTGGTCCGAGCGACGCGAAATTCCTCCCAAGGGCACGCCACCAGACGGACAGACCAAACACTGGAGTAGATAAAGTGACCAAGATCGCTCTTACCGCCGCCGCCATCCTCGTTGCCACGGGCACTGTTTTTGCCGGCAGCGACCACTATGGCTCGGCCAACGCCAATCAGCCTGCTGCTACCGTCGACAACTCGTTCACCGGCTCGATCCAGAAGTCGAACTCCACCGTCGAGAAGCCGGTCACGCAGGGTTCCGACCGCAACCTGTTCGGCAACCGCTAATCGCGTTTCCCAGACCAGTCGCAGTCAATCCAATCTCAAAATATCCAATCTCAAAATCAGGAGTAAATAAAATGACCAAGATCGCACTCACCGCCGTCGCCATTCTCGTTGCCACGGGCAGCGCCTTTGCCAACGGCAGCGACCACTATGGCTCCAACAATGCCAACCAGCCGGTTGCCAGCCAGTCGCTTTCCAACATCGATACCTCGCACACCGGCTCGATCCTGAAGTCCGAAAAGGCACAGGGCGACGCCAACGCCAAGGTGCCGGCTCAGTCTGGCCAGGGCATCTGGGGTCACTGAACAACGCAGGCCTTGGATTACTTGATTACAAAGCGCGGTGGGCTTGGCCCGCCGCTCTTGTTTTTTGCGCATGACGATGCCGATGCCCAGTCGGCGACCGACCACCGAATTCCACCGATGATCCACAAAGTATCGCCGCTTCCGGGAATAAAATCGGACGGCATCTGGTCTTGTCGTTAGCGGAACCGTCCTCCCAAGACGCCGCCTAACGGAAAACCAGGAGACTTGAAAATGCACAAGATCGCTCTCACCACCGCCGCCATTCTCGTTGCCGCGGGCAGCGCCTTTGCCGGCAGCGACCACTACGGCTCCAACAATGCCAACCAGCCGGTTGTCAGCGTTGACCACGCCGTCACCGGCTCGGTGAAGACCGTGGCTGGGCACAAGGCTGCGGATACCAAGATGAAGGTCGCAACCAACCGGCCTGACTCCGGCCAGGGCATCTGGGGCAACTGATATCAAGCGGAAGGTTTGGCCTGCCGCGCCTGGATTCTAGCCCAGATCCTTTGGCCGCAGACAATGTGTCAGCCGGGCGGAGGACAGGCCGGACCAGTCGCTCTCAAAGATGAAGCGCGCAAGAGCTGACGTCGGGAACTTTTCCTCGAGCTTCTTGCGCGCCTTCGCCTCTGACCCTGGTCCGGCAAGCTGTTTGGCAAGATCTTCCAGGCCCGGATTGTGGCCGACCACCAGCAAGCTGTTGCTCGCCGGGTCGGCTTGATGAAGCTGGCTCAGAATATCCGTCGCTGAAGCATCGTAGAGCGCCTTGGCGAATACGACCTGGGGATGCGCAGGCAGTTCCGCAGCGACCAGCCGCCAGGTGTCGCGTGTGCGCAGTGCCGGCGACACCAGCGCCAGTTCCGGCAGCCAGTCGCGCGCCGCAAGCTCACGTCCCATCAAGCGGGCTGCCATCAATCCACGTTCGGCCAGGGGACGGTCGAAATCATCGAGAGCAGGGTCGTCCCAGCTCGATTTTGCGTGGCGCAGGAGGAGAAGCTGTTTCATCGGCGTTTGTGAGAATCAGAGAAACTAGTCAGCCGAGGGCGGGCCTTTTGTTTGATCGCCTCTATGTCGAAGGGTTCGAACGGGCCGCTTTCTAGTCCTTCCAGCCAAGCTCTGCTCAGCCGGTCTGTTTCGGCCTGGCGTGAAGTCTGATTTGGCGGATCCAAGCTAAGCACCATGCTGTCATCCCCAATCCAGGCCTCTCACGGCGTGATGCGCGCCAGGTGCTCGAGGTCGGCTTCCTCACGCAGCGGGTCGGGGGCCATCACCACCGAGGTGCCGTTGTCGGCATCGTCGGCAAAGTGGGCAAGCACGGTGCGGCCGGCCTCCATGCGCGCCTTGCCTTCGGCGACCAGCCCCAGCGCCAGAGGATAAAGCCGGTGTTCGGTCTTCAGCACGCGGGCAGCCAGCGTATCCGCAGTGTCGCCGACCATCACCGGCACGGCTGCCTGGGCAATGATCGGGCCGTCATCCATCTCGGAGGTGACGAAATGCACGGTGCAGCCATGGATGCGCATGCCGGCGGCCAGCGCGCGCGCATGGGTGTCGAGCCCCTTGAAAGCCGGCAGCAGGGCAGGGTGGATGTTGATCATGCGGCCCTGCCATTTCTGGACAAAGCCTGATGTGAGGATGCGCATATAGCCGGCCAGCGCCACGATCTCGGCATTGAAGGCCGCAAGCGCCGCGTCGATGGCGGCATCATGCGCCTGCTTGCTGCCATGGTCGGCGAGCGCGATGACCTGTGTGGCGATGCCGCGCGCCCTGGCGATGCCGAGACCGGCTGCGTCGGCCTTGTCGGAAATGACGCCGACGATCTCGGCCGGGAAGGCCGGGTCGCTGGCCGCCGCGATCAGCGCTGTCATGTTGGAGCCGCGCCCCGAGATCAAGACGACAGTACGTTTCCTCTGCGCGCTCATAGGCCGATCGAGCCCCGATAGATGACGCCGGCATCCCTGCGCGGCACGATGCGGCCGATCGGCGTCACCGTCTCGCCGGCCTCCTGCAGCACGGCGGCGACCTGCGCCGCCTGGCCGGACGCAACCGCCAAAATCATGCCGATGCCGCAATTGAAGGTGCGCATCATTTCTTCCGGCGCCACGCCGCCGGTCTTGGCCAGCCACGAGAACACGGGGGGGGACGTCGATCGCTTCGAGGTCGAGTTCGGCCGAAAAATCCTTGGGCAGCACGCGCGGAATGTTTTCCGGGAAGCCGCCGCCGGTGATGTGAGCCAGCGCCTTGATGCCATGCGTGTTGCGGATCGCCTTCAGGATCGACTTGACGTAGATGCGGGTCGGCTCGAGCAGCGCCTCGGCCAGAGTGACCTCGTCGTTGAACGGCGCCGGGTCGCTCCACGCCAGGCCGCTGACGGCGACGATGCGGCGCACCAGCGAATATCCGTTGGAGTGCAGGCCCGAGGAAGCCAGGCCCAGCAGCACGTCGCCCTCGACAATGTCGTCGGTGGGCAAGAGCTGGCCGCGTTCGGCAGCACCCACGGCAAAGCCGGCGAGGTCGTAGTCGTTGCCGTGATACATGCCGGGCATCTCGGCGGTCTCGCCGCCGATCAGCGCGCAGCCGGCCTGGCGGCAGCCCTCGGCAATGCCGCCGACGATCGCGGCACCCTGGTCGGGATCGAGCTTTCCGGTGGCGAAATAGTCGAGGAAGAACAGCGGTTCGGCGCCTTGAACGACGATGTCGTTGACGCACATGGCGACGAGATCGATGCCGATCGAGTCGTGCTTGCCGGCATCGATGGCGATCTTCAGCTTGGTGCCGACGCCGTCATTGGCCGCCACCAGCACCGGATCGGTGAAGCCGGCGGCCTTGAGGTCGAACAGGCCGCCAAAGCCGCCGATTTCGCCGTCGGCGCCCGGCCGGCGCGTCGCGCGCACCAGCGGCTTGATCTTCTCGACCATGAGATTGCCCGCATCGATATCGACGCCGGCCTCGGCATAGGTGAGCCCGTTCTTGCGCTTGTTCACGTCGCGCTTGCTCATTTCGGGTGCCCGTTCAACAATTTTCCTTGTCGCGGGCTCTTCGCATGAACGGTTTCGGTCCGCAAGGATAACGGCCATCTCGGCCTACAAAACCGTGGACAGGGCGCGCGCATAGGCGCTGGTGATTGGCGAAAGCCAAGCTGACAGCCAATCTCCCCCTTGCGGGGAGATCGGCAGCTTCTCCCTTGTTGCCACCCACCATCTTCATCATCTATCTCCGACCGAGAGGAGGTGCCAAGCATTTGACCGTCCCCAACCTGATCACCCTCCTGCGCCTTCTTCTGGTGCCGGCGGTGGTGCTGGCGATGCTGCAGGCGCGCTGGGACTGGGCCTTTGCCGGGTTCCTCATCGCCGGCATTTCCGACGGCGTCGACGGGTTCATCGCCCGCCGCTTCAACCAGCAGTCCAGGCTCGGCGCCTATCTCGACCCGATGGCCGACAAGCTGCTGCTGGTTTCGGTGTTCGTGGTCATGGGCTTCATCGGACAGTTGCCGCTGTGGCTGGTCGTCACCATGGTGTCGCGCGACGCGCTGATCGTCTGCGCCGTTGTGTTGTCCACCGTCATGGCCCATCCGGTCGAGATGAAACCGCTGTTCGTGTCGAAGGCCAACACCGCCATCCAGATCGTGCTGGCCGCGACTGTGCTGGGCGAACTCGCCCTTGTCGTTCACCTCGACCCGCTGAGGCCAGCTCTCATATTGCTGTCCGGGGTCTTGACCGTGGCTTCGGCCGCGGCCTATCTCGTGGCTTGGCTGAGGCACATGAGCGGCTATGGCGAAGGCTCCAATCCGGACACCTGACAAAGAGGCGGCGGTCATAGAGACTGCGGCCGCCGACATCGTTGCGTCCGAAACCTTTCGCCGACAGATCTTCTTCTGGCTGGCCGGCGCTGCCTTGCTGGCGCTTTTCCTCTATGTTTTCAGTGACATCCTGCTGCCCTTCGTTGCCGGCATGGTGCTTGCCTATTTCCTCGATCCGGTCGCCGACCGGCTGGAGCGGCTCGGCCTGTCGCGCATCATGGCGACGGTGGTCATTCTCATCACCTTTCTCGTCGTGCTGGTGCTGGCCTTCGTCATCCTCATTCCGGTGCTGGCCACGCAGATGGCCGATTTCGCGGCCAAGCTGCCGGAATATCTGACCAAGCTGCAAGGCCTGCTCACCTCCTTCGATCCGAAATGGCTGGAGCAGAAATTCGGCGTCAACGCCAATGGATTGCGCGACGGCTTGAGTTCGCTGCTGTCGTCCGGTTTCAGCCTCATCACCACCGTCTTCACCTCGCTGTGGAGCTCCGGCGTGGCGCTGGTCTCGGTGGTCAGTCTGTTCGTGGTGACGCCGGTGGTCGCCTTCTACATGCTGCTCGACTGGGACCGCATGGTGGCGGTGATCGACAGCTGGGTGCCGCGCGACAACGTCGCGACGGTGCGCGGTATCGCCAAGGACATCAACACCGCCACCGCCGGTTTCGTGCGCGGCCAGGGCACGCTGTGCCTGGTGCTGGGCGCAATTTATGCCACTGGGCTGACGCTGACCGGGCTGAATTTCGGCATCCTCATCGGCCTGTTCGCCGGGCTGATTTCCTTCATTCCCTATGTCGGCTCGCTGACCGGGCTGGTGCTGGCCGTTGGCGTCGCCTTCGTCCAGTTCTGGCCGGACTGGACCATGATCGTCGCCGTCGCGGTCGTGTTCTTCATTGGCCAGTTCATCGAGGGCAACATCCTGCAGCCGCGGCTGGTCGGCAAAAGCGTCGGCCTGCACCCGGTATGGCTGATGTTTTCGCTGTTTGCCTTCGGCGCGCTGTTCGGCTTCGTCGGCTTGTTGATCGCGGTGCCGGCTTCGGCTGCCGTTGCCGTGCTGGTGCGGTTTGCAATCGCCCGCTATCTCGAATCGCCGCTCTACAAGGGCCACGGCGCGGCACCCGCGCCGCCGCTGCCGGCCGATCGCGGCGGCGGCCACCGCACGCAATCGCGTCGCTGAAGTGACTGCCCAGCCAACCGACCCGCCACGCCAGTTGCCGCTCGATCTCGGCCATGGCACCGGCTATTCGCGCGACGACCTCGTCGTCTCCGGCACAAACAGCCAGGCGGTGGCCTTGGTCGACCGCTGGCCTGATTGGCCTTCGCCGGTGGTGGTGCTGGCAGGTCCCGCCGGCTCCGGCAAGACACATTTGGCCTCCATATGGCGCGCGCGCGCCAGCGCGGTGGCGGTCGACGCCGGACGCATTGGCGACAGCATCGCCAATCTCGGTGCCCGGCCGGCACTGATCGACGATATCGATACCGGGACGGTCGATGAACACGGCTTGTTCCATCTGATCAATGCGGTGCGGGGAGCAGGCTCCACACTGCTCCTGACGGCGCGCCGCTTCCCGTCGGCCTGGGGTGTCAGGCTGCCTGATCTCGCCTCGCGGCTGAAGGCGGCGGCAACGGTCGAGATCCATGAGCCCGACGATCTCCTGCTCGCCGGTGTCATCACCAAGCTGTTCGCCGACCGCCAGGTCGAGGTCGAGCCGCATGTCGTGCAATATCTGGTGCGCCGCATCGAGCGCTCGCTGGCGACGGCCATGCGCGTGGTGGAAAGGCTGGATCGTACCGCGCTCGAGCGCAAGACGCCGATCACGCGAGCGCTGGCCGCCGAAACCGTCAACGCCATGGATGAGGGACAGGGCGAGTTCGAGATTTAGGGAGAGGCTTTCAGGCTTAGCAAGAAACGAAACCCTGCTAAAGCGCGGAAAACCTCGCCAGGTGCATCAAGCAATAACCTTGGCTGTTGAAGCGGACCATTCGATGGTCTATTTTATGATATGTTCTGACAATGGTCTATGGAGCGACCGATGCAAATATCCGTCACCGATGCCAAGGGACAACTGACCGAACTGGTGCGCCGCGCGGAGACAGGCGACGAGGTCATACTGACCCGTCACGGCCATGCGGCAGTGCGGCTGGTTCCCATCAAGACGATGCCCGACAGGAAAGGTCGCCGGGCCCTCATGGAAGCGGCGCGTGCGGCGGGCGCCTCCAAGGCTAAGGTCGGGCCATCTGCCGCCCGCAGCCAGGATTTCCTTTATGGCGATGACGGCATGCCCGAATGATCGCTGTCGACACCTCGGCGCTAATGGCGATCATGCTCGATGAACCGCAGGCCGACGCCTGCATGGCCGTGCTCGAAGCCGAGAACGACCTCCTGATTTCCGCCGGCACTGTCGCCGAGGCGCTGATCGTGGCGGCCCATCGTGGCGTCGGTGCCGAGATGTCTGGCCTGATTGACGGGCTTGGTTTCGAAGTGGTGGCAGTGACGCCGGCGTCAGCCCGGCGCATCGCCGAGGCCTACGCGCAGTGGGGCAAGGGTATCCATCCCGCCGCGCTCAATTTCGGCGATTGTTTCTCCTATGAAGTGGCGAAGGAGCACGCTTGCCGCCTACTTTATGTCGGAGCCGATTTTTCCAAGACCGACATCGAAGGTGTTTATTGAACGTCGCGAGCCGGAAGATGTTGTTGTCTGGCCGGTGAACTCAGCCAGTCTCACAGCCACATTCTGGCAAAATGGCGGACCACCAGGTAGACGGCTGAGTGGGCGGCGATATAGCCGGCGGCGACCAGCACGAACATGCCGATACTGGCAGGCCAGGAGCGGGAGACGACGGCGCCTGGGCCCTGCCTGACCTGTCTGCGGCTTTCCCGGTTGTTCCACATCGCCAGCGCGGCGCAGGCAATCGCCCACGTCACCATGAATGGAACCGTTATGCCGGCATAGGCAAAGTAGGCCGGTCCGAACAGCGACACCCAAGCATCGATCCCAAGCATCTGAAACCCCCTGTTTGCCGAAGTCTAAGCCGGCAATGGCGACGGAAGCGAGCTTGAAATGGTGACGGCGGGCTGGAGTGGAAGCGACGCAAGGTGGCCACGCGACCGTGCCAATGGCTATCGATATTGCATATCCGGGAGAGGATGGTCGGAGTGGAGAGATTCGAACTCCCGACCCTCTGGTCCCAAACCAGATGCGCTACCAGGCTGCGCTACACTCCGAACGGTCTGTTGCCTATTCATTTCGGTGCTGCATGGCAAGTGCAAAAACCTTGCCGCCGTGCGCATTGCGCAGTAATGACGGGCGGAGGGTGGCGATGCTGCCTTGCACAATAACGAGGTGGTCATGTCCGCGCGCATTTTCAGCCCAGCCAAAACCGCGATGCAGTCCGGCAAGGCCAAGACCGGCCACTGGGTGCTGGAATTCGACCCCGAGATGCGCAAGAAGATCGACCCGCTGATGGGCTACACCACGTCGGGCGACATGAGAAGTCAGATCAGGCTCACCTTCGACACCAGGGAAGAGGCGGTGGCCTACGCCGAAAAGGAGGGGCTCGCCTTTCGCGTCGAAGAGCCGAAAGAGACCAAGCGCCGCCAGATTTCCTATGCGGAGAATTTCCGCTATGACCGCAGGACGCCCTGGACGCATTGAACGGCGGCCAGCGCCAAAATATCCAGCCGGCCCAACGGCCGGCCAGCGGTCCCGTAGCTCAGCTGGATAGAGCACCGGCCTTCTAAGCCGATGGTCACAGGTTCGAATCCTGTCGGGATCGCCAATAATTTCAGGTCCATTCTGGACATATAAGTTTGAGAAAAAATCAGCGCTTTGGCTTTGCCATTCGTTGAATGGGCGCGCGACCCATGGCGGCACCTCGGTGGTTGGCCGCGACCACGTTCCTCGTATTATTTCGTGACTCGGCCTTTTCGGAACCTTTCCCGCGCACGGCGCGTTTCGGCGCCTGTATTCGCAAAGCCTCATACAAAAAGCCTCATACAAAAAGCGAATCGGTGGGAGGCAAACACGGGTGGGGAGGAGTGTTGCAATGTCGAACCGAGAAATAGGAATATCTTCGGCCCTGGATCGGCGCATCGCCGATCTCAAGGCCAGGATGCTGGACGCCCGGATTACCGAATACGAATTGAAGACCTTTCAGAAAGTGGCTTCCCTCATGGGAGGCGGCGAGGGCTCGCTGCGCCTTGATGCCGACGACCTGATCGCGGCATCCTTTGTCGTCGACGCGCTGGGTGAACCAACACTCAACTGAGGGCGGGCGGTCTGGCTTCGAGCGCCGCTTGCTCTGCCAGCAGCCTGGTCCAAACCTTCAAGCCGGGAATCAGGATGGCCGCCTTTTCAGCGGCCGTCCTGCGGCGTCCGCGCGCGCAAGCATCTGTCGCGGCTGGCCAACAGCGGCTTGCCCGTGAAGCGATCCTGCCGCAAAGCCAGTGACCTGCGGTGCCTGCGCTCGGCGCTATGCCGCCCGATATCGACCCGATATTGAATTGGAGGGCCCGATATTGAATTGGAGGGAAAGTCTTATCAATTTGTTTGCGTTGGTTCGTCATAGTAGCGGCGGCTAACGGAGTTGAACGCGATGAAGCTCGATCTGTCGCCGACGAGCTGGGGCAGGGTGATCGCCGTCACGGTAGCCGGTACGGCATTCTTCATTGCCGTGGCATTCTTCGTCGATTCCTTCAACTTCCCCTATCTTTCGCCCGAGGCCGTGTGGCGGGCGCAGATGACCGATCTGATGCTGCCTTTGGGGCTGGGCGGCTCGTTTCTGTTTTTCCTCATGTGGAAGATTCGCCAGCTGGCCATCGCCCAGCGCGACCTCAGCGTCGTTGCCGCGACCGACAGCCTGACGGCGGTGCTGAACCGAGGCGCCTTCTCGATGCTGGTCGAAGCCTATCTCGAAGAGACCCGCAAGCAGGAGCAGCCCCGCTCGGGGGCGCTGCTGATCATCGACGCCGACCATTTCAAGTTGATCAACGACCGCCTGGGCCATGACTGCGGCGATCAGGCGCTCAAGCTGATCGCGCAGGCCATCAAAGGGCAATTGCGTGGCGGCGATATTGTCGGCCGCATCGGCGGCGAAGAATTCGGCGTGTTTCTTCCAGGCGTCGATCCCTCCCAATCCTGGGTGGTTGCCGAAAGCATCCGCCGGCGCATCCGGGAGATGGACTTTTCGCCCGGCGGCAGACCTTGCCCGCTTTCCGTCAGCATCGGCGGCACGAGCTTTACCGGCCCGATCACCTATGAGGAGATCTTCTCCGCCGCCGACAGAAGGCTTTACACGGCCAAGTCGAACGGACGCGATCAGGTCAGCTTCGATCCGGCGGGCGCCACTCCGGTGCCTCAG
The DNA here is from genome assembly GCA_014189435.1 of Mesorhizobium loti. NCBI lineage: Bacteria > Pseudomonadati > Pseudomonadota > Alphaproteobacteria > Hyphomicrobiales > Phyllobacteriaceae > Mesorhizobium > Mesorhizobium loti. The sequence goes on along the minus strand of CP050293.1, from coordinate 3,478,606 downwards.
CCCAGCGTCGCCACGGTGCATTGACGGCAAAGACGGTCGTCGCAACCTCGAACCGTCGCGTCCCGGCACGGTTGGGACAGGTCGTCGCGCAGATGGCGCTTTCGCTTTCCCGACGTCACGCCAGAGAGATGGTCTGCTCGCGCCTGAAGCGGCAGATATCGAATATCTGCCGACCTATGCGCCTCGTTTCGACCACGAGCTTTTCGGTCGGGCTCCTCTTTGCAGCAGAATTTGCCCCAGATTTCACCAGCCGCTCCTCACCAAGTAGGCTGGTCAATCCGGGGGTCTTCTCGCGCACACGATCATGTTGCACGCATAGCGCGGGTAAGAGTTGGTAGATCGCTTTGCTCGACGACGTCGGAAGCGACGGATCGAAGATAAAATGATCGGCGGGCGCATCGAGGCTTCGGGTGATCAGATCGCGCGCTGCTCGCTTCGAAAGGATGTAACCGGCCGATCCGATGTGGAACCCATATAGTCTGGCCACTGAAAACGGACCGCCGACGGAAGTGCGCTTCATCGCGATGACCGTCTTCTTTAAGTACGTTTCCAGCTTGACGATATCGGCGTCGGCCGGAACCCATCCATCGTCGGAGAGGATAGGGCCGGCCACTTCGGACAGCAGGATGTCGTCCTCGAAGATCGCGCCAAAGGCATCGTCGCCATCCGCGATGATTTTCCAGCAAACCTTGTGGCTCATGAGGCAAGCCGTTTCCGTGGGGGGTCAAATTCGGTGAAGTTGCGGTAAATTCCGGTCGATGCAACGCGTCCACGGCAGGAATCCGCTCGAACGAAACACCAATCTTCGCGAATTCAGCCGTGACATGGGCAAGTCGATCGGGAGACCGATCGAGATTGATGACCATGCATTTCATTGATGCCCCCAAAGGCTATGTGCCGATTTTAGTACTGCTTTGGACTTGACCCGGAACGATCTTCCATGCCCCGGAGGCGCGGGCTTAACCTAACAGCTCGCGCCTGTCTCGTCCTTCGCCATCAAGAGAAGGTTCTGGAGACACTGTCATAGGTCTGGACCCGTCGACCTCGAACCCGGCGAGTTCCCCCTTGCGTGATCGACGAGCAAGCGAGGCGGACGGGAACGCGTGCGAGATGCGGGTTGATGTATTTGAGCAACAGATCGACTACTTAGCGGTTATTGATCGCCCCGTAATTGACTTAGCCTGTGCACCAGCAGCAAACAGCCGGCCAGGCGAATAAAGCGCAGCGACCATGCTCCATCTGTTCAATGGCTTTCAGAACCCCTTTGGCGGCAGTGACCTTGAAGCCCTGGAACTGTACCGGCTGTTGAGCGCCGACTCCGAGGTGCGTCTGTGGGCAACCACCTCCAGGGTGTCCGGCGAATTGATGCGGCAATTCCCGATTCGCCGCATCTCGCCGCTAACGCGGAACGTGCCGGACGGCGGCACCTACGTCTTTCTCGGCGCGCATTGGCGCAACAAGGTGTGGCCCTACCTGATCCCGCGACCGCGCCGGCTGATCTATGTCTTCAACACCTTTCATCCGAAAGTCATCGCGCTGACGACGCGCATGCCACCTATGCTGGGCTGGCCCGCCGCCGAGCTGGTGCTGATTTCCGACTTTCAACGGCGCATGCTGCAAATCGACGGTGTCGTGCATCCGTCGCCGATCGAGATCGGACGTTTTTCGCCACGGCTGGTCCGACCGGCTGGTCCGTTCACGGTGGGGCGGTTGAGCCGCGACGCACCTGACAAGCATCACGCCGACGATGTGCCGCTCTATGAAGCATTGCTGGCGGAGGGCGCCAAGGTGCGGATTCAGGGCGGGATGCTGCTCGCGGACAAACTCGCGCCGCATCGGCAACTCGAACTCCTGCCGCAGGGCCAATTTGCGGCTGAAGAGTTCCTGCAGACGCTTGACGTGTTCTATTATCGCACCGGCTCGCACGTCGAGACGTTCGGTCGCGTGGTGTTCGAGGCGATGGCCTGTGGTTTGCCTGTGGTCTGTCATTCGCATGGCGGCTACGCTGACCATATCAGGCATGGCGAAAACGGTTTTCTGTTCGAGACGACACAACAAGCGTCACGGATCCTGGCCGATCTCAAAGCCGATCCGGGGCTGCGGGCGACAGTGGGGCGCGAGGCGCGGCGGACCGTTGAGGAGCTGTTTTCCTCGCAGGCGTTTCGACAGCGGCTGGATTTCTATCTGCGCTAGCGGCACGTCATCCGCCGGGCTCCGCGGATACCCTCGGCGCAACAACATGCCCGGCGTGTTTGTCATCGATCTCCACATCACGCTAAAGCTGGCATGCAAACGAACCATCGAGGCCGACAGGCAGCGGCGCGCCACAGACTGAGCAGGACTTCTTGACGATGACATTGATGGGCGCGGCGGCACTGCTGATCCTGGTCCTGACTTACGCCGGCGTCGCGATCGGCCGCATCCCCGGCCTGCGCCTCGACCGGGCGGGGATCGCGCTGCTCGGCGGCGCCGCGATGATCGCCATCGGCGCGCTCAGCATGGAGGATGCCTACCGGGCGATCAATTTCGACACCATCACTCTTCTGCTGGGCATGATGATCGTGGTGGCGCATCTGAAAGTGTCGGGCGCCTTTCGCGGCCTTGGCGCCATTGCCATCGAGCACGCCCACGCGCCCTTCATGCTTTTGGTGATGGTGACGCTGCTGACCGGCGTGCTGTCGGCCTTCCTGGTCAACGACGCCATCTGCCTTGTCATGGCGCCGATCGTCGTCCACGTCACCCGTGTGATCAAGCGCAACCCGATCCCCTATCTGATCGCCACCGCCACCGCGTCGAATTGCGGCAGCGTCGCCACCATCACCGGCAATCCGCAAAACATGGTCATCGGCGCGCTGTCGGGCATTTCCTATCCGGCCTTTTCGGCGGCGCTCGCTCCGGTCGCCCTGTTCGGTCTCGTCGCGGTCGTCATCATCATCCGCATCGTCTACCGGGCCGAATTCGCCCGCACGGTCCAACTGACGCCCGAGGTTTCGCGTGGCCGCATGCATAGAGGGCAGGTGCTGAAGGCGGTGGTGGTCTGCGTCGGACTGGCAATCGCCTTCTTCGCCGGCGTGCCAGTCGCCAAGGCCGCGCTCATCGGCGGCGCCATCCTCCTGCTCACCCGTGCCATCAAGCCGGAACGCATCTACCGCGAGATCGACGGTCCGTTGCTGTTCATGTTCGCCGGTCTGTTCGTGGTTGTCGCCGGCGCCGAAAAGACACTTCTCACATCAGACATGATCGCCTCGGCAAGGAACCTCGGGCTGGATGATGTCTGGCGGCTGTCCGGCTTCACCGCGGTGCTCTCCAACATCATGAGCAATGTCCCGGCCGTGCTGGCGCTCCGGCCCTTCATACCCGGTCTCGAAAATCCCGAGCGCGCCTGGCTGGTCGTCGCCATGAGCTCGACGCTGGCCGGCAATTTCACGCTGCTGGGTTCGGTCGCCAACCTGATCGTCGCCGAACAGGCACGGGCCGCCGGTACGCCGCTGTCATTCGGCGCTTTCTTCAAGGTCGGCTTGCCGCTGACGCTGATAACGCTGGCGGCCGGCACCGCATGGTTGGCGTTTGGGTTCTAGACCTGGCTGCTTGAAATGCGCGCCCGCACAAGCGTCGCCGCGGCGCGGCCGGCCGCCTCGATGTAGTCGGGGTTGCGGTGGATCAGCATGATCGAAAAGGAGCCGTCGATCAGCACGACGATCTCGCGGGCCAAGGTTTGCGGCTCAGCGACGCCGTGGTCCGACAGCGCGCCAGCCAGCCATGTTTCGAAATTTGACTTGTGCCGCGACCCGGCCTTGATCGCCGGATGTCCAGGCATCGAGGCGAGTTCGGCGGCCGTGCGCAGGAAGCCGCATCCTTTCCATTTCGGATGGCGGGCGGCTCTCGCCAGATTGGTGAAGATCGCCTCGACCTTGCGATCCGCGCTGCCTTCGGCAGCATCGAACCAGCCGGCCATCCGCTTCAGGTTGGGTTGGTCGCGGCCATCGAGATAGGCGGCGATGAGGTCGTCCTTGCTCTTGAAATGGTAGTAGAGCGTCCGCTTGGTGAGACCCGCTTCCTCGGCAACGGCATCGACGCTGACGCGACCGATTCCCTCGGCATAGAAGAGCTTGGTCGCTGCATCGACAATGCGCTTGCGGGTAGGGCTTTGCGTGTCAGGCATGAACCTATGTATACCGACTAGTGAATATACACAAGCGACGAAGGGCATAGTCTTCCGGCCATGACCATGATGGAGAAGGAAGAGCCAATGACCGATCTTGTCCTCAACGAAACCAGGGATGGGATTGCCATCCTCACCCTCAACCGGCCGGAGAAACTCAACGCGCTGAACTATGCCCTGATCGATCGCCTGCTTGCGGCTCTCGACGACATTGAAGTCGACGACGGCGTTCGGGCGGTCATTCTCACCGGAGCAGGGGAGCGGGCGTTTTCGGCGGGCGGCGACATCCCCGAGTTCGCGGCCAGTGTGGCGCTTGGCGTCGATGTCGCGATGCGGGACTTCGTTATACGCGGGCAGCGGCTGACGGCGAGGCTGGAGGCCTTCCGCAAGCCCATCATCGCTGCCGTCAACGGCATTGCCTTTGGCGGCGGCTGCGAAATCACCGAGGCCGTGCCGCTCGCCATCGCCAGTGACCGTGCTTTGTTCGCCAAGCCGGAAATCAACCTGGCAATGCCGCCGACCTTTGGCGGAACGCAACGCCTGCCAAGGCTTGCCGGGCGCAAGCGGGCGCTCGAACTGCTGTTGACGGGCGACTGGTTTCCGCCGCCGCGGGCGCTTGAGCTGGGTCTCGTCAACGAGGTTGTGACGCATGCCGAGCTGATGCCGGCCGCGATCGGCCTGGCCAGGCGTATCCTGCGGCACTCCGATCTGGCGATCGCCAGCATCCTCACGGCGGTGGCGCGCGGCCTCAACCAGAGCATCGCCGAAGGCCTGCTGGTCGAGGCCGAGCAGTTCGCCCGCATGGCCCCGACCGCCGATCTGCGCGAAGGGCTGGATGCCTGGATCGCACGCCGCGAGCCGGGCTATGACGGCTCGTGGACGCACATCAGCCGGCCGGATGAGGCCAGGCGGGTCTCATTGGCGCTGGATCAGGGCGCCACCACCAAGCGGCCTTTCATGTTGGGGTGAAAGCGGCAGAAATAGTCGACCGGTCCCGCGGCCTTCAATGTCAGGCTTGCGGATTTCTTCGGCGGGATCATCACCTCCCAGCTACCTTTCACGGTGGCCGTGTGGGCGAACACATCCTTGTTCACCCACTCGATCGTGTCGCCGACCTTCGCCTCGACGGTGGCTGGCGAGAACACCAGCCTGTCGATGGTGACCTGGATGGTTTCAGCTTTCGCCGGAACGATACCGGCGGCCAGCATCAACGCAATCCACAGATGGCGTTTTGGCATGCCCCCGGTCCTTACTTCAGCATGCCGGCGACGTGTTCGGCATGCTGCTCATGGCCCTGGAATATCTTCAGGCCGGTTTCCAGAAGGCTCTTCAGTTCGGCATTGCTGGCCGACGGAATGAGCAGCGTTTCGAGCGCGCCGTTGACCTGCTTGTGGTAGGCGACCTCATTGTCGACATAGGCCTTGTCGAAGGCAGCGCCGTCGAGCTTGGCGAGCTTGGCCCTCTCCTCGGCGGCCGCCTTGCTCAGCCCCTGGCTGGTGGCGTTGTCTTGCGGCGTGACCTTGAGTTTCTTCACCAGGTCGAGCGCCTGCACATTCACGGCTTCATGGTCGCGCACCATGTCGTTGGCGAAATCCACGACCGCCTTGGTCTTTGACTTCTCGATCGCCAGCTTGGCCGCTTCAACATCGATGACCCCGGCCGTGTAGGCGATGTGGGCGATCTGCGGATCGGTTGGCTTGTCGGCGGCTTGTGCGAACGGGGCAGTGCCAAGCAGCAGCAGGGCGGCGAGCGCGGCAGTGTGTCGGATAGACATGGCATCTCCTTCGTCCGGACGCTGAAATCGCCCCGGACAGTGTTTCTCGGTTGACGGTCATTTGATGCTGGTCGGCGGCAAACGTTCCCGCCAAAATCAACTGAATCCGGTGAAGGTCAGCTTTCGAGCCCGAGTCGCTGCATGACGGCGCTGGTCAGCCTTTCGCAACGTCGGCCGGCGAAGGGGAAGGCATCGAGCAGCACCGGCCCGATCTGGTCGTCCAGCGCCTTGCGCACCAGGGTGCGGGCGCGGTGCAGCCTCGTCTTGACGGTTTGCGGCCGCACGCCGAGAAGATCGGCGGTCTCTTCGATGCTCAGCCCCTCGATCACCCGCGCCACGAACACCGTCCGGTAGACATCGGGAAGGCTGTCTGTGGCCCGTTCGACCAGTTGCAGGATCTGCCGTTGCGCCATCGTCCGCTCCGGATCGTCGCTGGGGTTGAGAGGGAACCGGATGATCTCGGCTTGCGGATTTTCCGGCAGTGCAACAGTTCTGCGCCTTTTGCGCAGGCGGCCGAGCGCCTCGTTGATGACGATCCGCGACAGCCATGTGGCAAGCGAGGAATCGCCGCGAAACGCATCGAGATGGGCGAAGGCCTTGACGTAGGCCTCCTGGACGATGTCCTCGGCCTCGCTGTCATTGCGCACGACGCCGCGCGCGATCCGGTAGAGCCGCTGATTGTGTGTCTTGATGATGCTGCGGAAGGCATCGCCGTCACGTGCCAGCGCCCGCCGGACGAGCTGCATGTCGTCTGACGCAGCAGAAGGCACGGCCGTCAACACAGCAGGCATGGCCAGTTTCCTCAACCCAATCTCCGGACCGGAACCCCGATCGAGAGATTGGACGCTGTTGCCGGCAAAAGGTTCCCGAAGATTTTTCGCCGGGTCCGGCGGCAGCTACCCTACCGCCCCAGTGAAGGCTTGTCAGGCAGCCTGCAGGCGCGCCGTGGCCGCCAGGAGATCGGTCTGGGTGATCAGCCCGAGAATCCGCTTGTCGTCGTCGACAATGATGACGGCATGGCTGCGGCCGTCGGTGAGCACGGGCAGCAGACCCATGGCGGTGAAACCGGCGGCTGCTGTCGCCGCGGGCGTTATCACGGATCCAACCGTGCCGGAGGCCAGGGTCAGTTCCCGCAACCCCACGGTGCCTGCCAGCCTTGCCTCGGCGTTGACGACCGGCAAGGTACGGATGTTATGGTCAAGCAGCAATTGGCGCGCCGCGTCGGCCGAGGTGTGCGCGTCGACCGAGATCACATCGCGCGACATGATATCCTCGCACAGAAGGGTCTTGTGCGCGCGCACCATCGCCTGCAATTCGACTTGCCGCAGCAGTCGGTCGAGATCGTTGCGATCGATATCGAACGTCTCGTCGAGTGCGCCAAGTGCTGCATCGATGTCTTCGGATCGAAAGCCGACGCGCGACTGTGCCGGTGGATCGACGGTGCCGTGGCTGTTGGCAGGTGCTGCAGCCGGCACATGCGGATAATTGCGCCGGGCCAGCCTGTGGAAGCCGTAGCCGAGCGCCACCAGCAGGATCGAGTTCAACGCCACCGGCACGAATGGAAACAGGAAGCCGGCGCTGATGACGGCGGGCCCACCCAGCACCGCGGTCAGCGCGGCCGCTCCGCCTGGCGGATGCAGGCAGCGCGTGAACGACATGGCGGCGATGGCCAATGCCACCGCGATGCCGCTGGCAAGGGCGGTTTCGTGGATGAAATGCGCCACGATCACGCCAACCAGTGCCGATATCGTGTTGCCGCCGATGATCGACCATGGCTGCGCCAGCGGACTGGCCGGCACCGCGAACAGCAGCACCGCCGACGCCCCCATCGGCGCCACCAGCAACGGCACGTGCGGACCGTTGCCGAGCACGAGGCTGGCGATCACCCCGGTGAGCGCAATGCCGATCGTCGCGCCGATACAGGCGACGAGACGCTCGCGCAGCGTCGCGCCGGCAAGAATGGGAACAAAAAGGCGGAAGGCCATGGTGGTCGGGAACTCTCTCGGGAGATCATTTGGCAAACGAGCCAATGACAACTCGCTGCCGAAATGGAAAGCCAAATCGATCCTCAAAACGGTCATCTGGGGAAATGAAATTCCCGCGACGCTGCCGCGGTAGACCTTGACCCTCGCTGCTTCGAGGTATGCAAGAAGGGGTTTGTAATTTTTAAGTTAGGGGATAGTGTAGTTCTATCGAAGTCTTGCGCACTCAACGGTGTCGGATGATTGTAGAAATAAAATTGAGCACGACTGAACCGAACGGTCGTACTTTCTTGACTTGGACTCCAGTTGCCGCAACGGCACAGATTACAAATGCCGAGGGGGCGGTCGGCGAAGTCGATGTGACCTTGCGCAATGGCGGGTCGGCAAACGGAGGCCGTGTCGTATTCGACAAGGCCCGCAGTGACGCTGGGCTGAGCGAGCTACAACTGCGACTGCCAACAAACGGCACAAAGGTCACCTTCTGGGTTGCCGGTGAGTTTCAAAAGCCGAGCCTCGGCTACGGCGACGCCGTTATTGAAGCCGTTGCCGCCGGAGCAAGCGTTGGCCGGCGTGAGCTGATGGTGCGGGTCCGCAAGAACGCTGTAAAGCTCACGGCCGCGGAGCGGGACCGTTTCCTGCTGGCTATCGGCAAGCTCAACGATGCCGGACTTGGCCCTTTTAAGGCCTTTCGTGACATGCATGTCGCATTGTCGGCGGATGAGGCACATGGCTTCCCGGCATTTCCGCCGTGGCATCGGGCCTATCTTCTCGACCTGGAGCGTGAACTCCAAGATGTTGATGATACGGTAGCGCTCCCATATTGGCGCTTCGACGAACCAGCCGCGGCCCTTTTTGCACCGGCCTTCCTGGGAATGCCGCCGCAAAATCCGATGGCAGGCGATGTCATCCAGTTCCCGAACGGGCATCCGCTGGAGTTTTGGAAAACGGATGGCTCCGATCCGATTGAACGCCGGCCGCGATACAACATCGTGAACGCTCCCCCGCAGAGTGTGCCGACGCCGACAGGGCCGCAGCCTTGGGTAATCTCTCAGGATGACACCATGAAGCTCGGCACCAGCTATGCCGACTTTCGAGATCTGGAAGGCGCCCCCCACGGCAACGCCCATACAAGCTTTCGCGGCCCAATAAGCTCTGTGCCGACAGCCGCCAAGGATCCTTTGTTTTTTCTGCTCCATGCCAATGTGGACCGGCTGTGGGCGTTCTGGCAGTGGTTGAATCGGCGTCACGATGTGAACAGCACCGATAGCTACTCGCTCGCCGGGCCGAAGCGGCCGCCAAACGATCTTGGGCACAAGCTCGGCGATACGATGTGGCCTTGGAATGGATCAAGAAAGCCACCTCGGCCAACGTTTCCACCGCCCCGAGGCTCGTTTCCTCCCGCGCGCACCGGGACGCTTCCAGGTCCTCACCCAAAAGTCGCCGACATGGTAGACTACCAGGGTGTTCACGGAACGGAATCGCTTGGCTTCGACTACGATGACGTTCCGTTCGAACTCAATGCGGGAGCGATCGTGGCATGAACGTCAAAGAGTATCGCCGTCAAGTCGAGGCCGAACTCAACGCCAAGGCTGCATCCAATGCCCGTGTTTCCGACTTCAGTGCGAAAGTCGTGGTCGGGGCGGATACTCCGGATATTCGCGCGGCTGTTTCCGGCGAGAACTGGGACGAGGCCATAAAGCAGCTTGCCGACCCCAAGCTGGATGAGGAAGCCCGGCTGGTTGCGCTTCAATTTCTGCAGGCTGGCACCTTCCTCGGCGCCCGGTTTGCTCCATACCGCGCAAAATATCTCGCTGCGTTGCGCACAGCCGCTACGAGCGCCGACGACGCGGAGTTGCGGCATTCGGCACTCGATATCCTGGCTAACCTGAAGGATGATTTCGCCCGGCAGAAGCTGATGGATGGCTTGCAGGGGGCAGGCACTGCCCTGGTATCTCCGGCGGTTGCGCTCGGCCTGCTGGCGCGCGACGATCATGGCTCGATCTCCACTCTGGCGCGCGATCTCCTCAAAAGCAGCACCGATGTTCATACGCGTGAGCAGGCTGCCCGGGTTCTTGGATCAGATCCAAGCGCCAAGAATCTGTTGTCGGAGCTGATGACAGACAAGACCGAATTTAGTGCTGTGCGGCGGGCCAGCGCCGTGGCCTTGCGGAATCTCGATCCAGGCGAATTCGAGACAAATGCGAGAAGTATCCTGGCGGATCACGGTGACTTCGGGGAAATAAAGGCGACCGTGAAAGGCGCGACGGATCGGCTGACCCGACCGTAGTCGCCTGGGGGTTCAAATGGACTGGGCGCACGCGGGACTACCTGTTTGTTTTCGGGTTCACATTGGGTGGCGGCAGCATGGGGCGTGACCTCAAACAATCATCTGGAGACCCTCTCAATGCGGCTCTGGCGCTGTTGGCGTCATCGGAGGTCCATTGCGGCTGTGACGGGTCGCTGCTTGCGCTCCTGCGGGAAGATGCCCCTCTTTACCGCGGCAGGGGCGCGGTCGAAGCTGAACGGCTTCGTGCCTTTGTCATGGCAGGACTTGCTGAACGCGGCTTGGCCGACACCCTCGTGCCGTTTGCTCTTCAAGAACTGGAAACGAGTATCGATCCCTATGGCATCGCCGCCGCTGCAAGGGTCGTGCGGCGCGCATCGGCCGTGCCCCAGGAGACGGCCTCGCTTTTGGGCAAGGCACTCGACAGAGTTCGTCAGATTGATGAGATAGTCGACCTCGAAAACTACCCAGCCACTCCTGAGTTCGGTGGCCGTACGGCGGTCGCGGAAACCATCGAGGCCCTGGCGGCATCCCCCGATGGCCGGTCGGAGTTACGGGTCTTGAGCCGCGATGCGCAGGCCGGGCCCCATCTGTCCAGCGATATGATGAATCTCGTCGATGAAGCACTGGGAAGGATTGGAGGAGGGGCATGTTGCGCAGGCCCCGCCGCTCTTCCCGTTTCTGGAGCGCGCCCGGTAGCGCGTACGCTGGCTGGAATCCGCGACGTGCTGCTTGAGAACCAGGACGGCGTCCGTATGACCGTCGGCGACTTGTTCGGTGCGCGCCCCGCATTGTTGGCATTTTTCTACACGCGGTGCATGAACCCGGACAAATGCTCCAGGACAATCAGCCAGCTCGGGCGTGTCTGTGATGAGTTGGGGCGAAGGCATCGCGCAAATGACGTCCTTGTCGCCGCAATCAGCTATGACCCCGCCTACGATGACCCGCCTCGTCTGCGCCGTTATGGTGATGACCGCGAATTCCCATTTGCTGGCTTCTGCCAACTGCTCCGTACGGTGGGAGCCTTCGAGCCGATCCAAACCGCTTTGCAGCTCGGAGTCGGCTACGGTCAAAACACCGTCAACCGACACCGCCTGGAATTGATGCTCGTCGACCGCCACGGCAAGGTCGACGAAATAGCCGCCGGCCGGCTGTGGGACGAAACCACGGTGGCAGACATGCTTTTGGCTGTTTGAAGGTGCGCTTGACCCGCAGATTCTTTTAGTAACGTCGGCAGCTCCTCACGCAGCCGCCGCGGCGGCCAGGCCGCGTGAAATATCGGCCTTCAGGTCGTCGACATCCTCGAGCCCGATCTGCAGGCGGATCAACGGACCCTCATAGGGCGCTTTCGCAACGACGCGGTCGCCGAGCCAGACCGGCACGGCAAGGCTCTCATAGCCGCCCCAGGAATAGCCGAGGCCGAAGATCCGCAGCGCGTCGAGGAAGGCGTGCTGCTGCTTCTGGCCGCCGCCGGCAAGCACGATGGAAAAGATGCCGCTCGAGCCGGAGAAGTCGCGCTTCCACAGATCGTGGTCCGGATGGCTGGGAAGGGCAGGGTGGAGCACGCGCGCCACGCCCTTCTGGCCCTCGAGCCAGGAGGCGATTGCAAGCGTGCTGCGCTGATGGTGTTCGAGACGCACGCCCATGGTGCGCAGGCCGCGCAGCACCTGGTAGACGTCGTCGGGCCCGGCGCAGCAGCCAAGCGTGCAGAAGCTTTCGTAAAGATGCTTCCAGCAGTCCTCATTGGCCGACACCGTGCCAAGCAGCACGTCGGAATGGCCGGCCGGGTACTTCGTCGCCGCATGGATCGAGATGTCGACACCGTGGTCGAGCGGACGGAAATACAGCGGCGTCGCCCAGGTGTTGTCCATCATGACGATGGCGCCCGCGGCGTGCGCCGCCTTGACGATGGCCGGGATGTCCTGCACCTCGAATGTGTTGGAGGCCGGCGATTCCGTGAACACCACCTTGGTGTTGGGCTTGATCAACGCAGCGATGCCGGCACCGAGATCGGGGGCGTAGTACTCGACCTCCACACCCAGCCGCTTCAGCATCGTGTCGGCGAAGTTGCGGGTCGGGTGATAGACGGTATCGACGATCAGCAGATGGTCGCCCGACGACACGAAGGCGAGCAGCGGCACGGTCACCGCCGCAAGACCCGACGGCACCACGATCGTGCCGGCCGAGCCTTCCAGCGCGTCTATGGCGTGGGCAAGCGCATCGGTCGTCGGTGTGCCGCGCGTGCCGTAAGTGTATTTCTGGCTGCGTGCCGCCATCGAAGCCGCGTCCCGATAAAGCACGGTCGAGGCATGCACCACCGGCGGATTGACGAAGCCGAAATAGTCATGCGGATTGTTGCCCGAATGGGCAAGCCGCGTGTTGATGCCCATCCCGCCGCTGGAGCGCTCGCTGCCGTCTTTCGCCATTCTGCATCGCCTTGTTTGACAAGCCGCTAGCCATAGTGCGGCGTCAGCGGCCGTGCAACAGCCGCCGTTCGCCAGGGGATGGACTTCGAATATGCCAATTCGTCGCGGCAAAAGGCGGCGATGCGGACACGGATTCTGCCAAGCGGTCACCGGCCGCCGATCTCTATCAATGGACGCCGATGAAGGGCGTCTACCTGCGCCAATGTCAGGCGTCCGGGTGGTATTGGCCTGCAACCGCCCGGTATCCGTCAGATGACAGTCTTCCGAGATGGCAATTCATGGCGCACTGAGGTCAATAACGCCGAGGTATTGCGTGGGATGGATTTCGCTGTCGCGGCCCGCATTGACCCCGCATTGGCATTGAATGAGCTTTGCCGACTTTGTTAGCGCTGCTGACCAAATCGCGAGCGCGTTTGTCTGCAAATCAGGCATTTGCTGCAATCGGTTTTCAAACTCTTTCGGTTTCGGTCATTTCCCTTGACCTCACGGGAATTATCGCCTTCGATGACATTTGTGAATGGGAGGCGGCGCGTCGGTTACGATGCGGGGTTCCGGGAATGGGCCGGAATGGGAGCTGCGTTCACGCGGGAAAAAGATCAGGGTTTGCCCCTGGAAAACAGAGAAAAGGGTATGTGGGTCATGAAACATATTGCTATCGGCATTCTTGGCGCCGCCACGCTTGGGATGATGGCGTCGGCCGCGTCGGCAACCACGCTCGACACCGTCAAGGCGAAGGGCTTCATCCAGTGCGGCGTCTCGACCGGCCTGGCCGGTTTCTCGGCGCCGGACGACAAGGGCGACTGGCAAGGCATCGACGCGGATTTCTGCCGCGCTGTCGCGGCCGCCGTCTTTGGTGATGGCACCAAGGTCAAGTTCACCCCGCTTAGCGCCAAGGAGCGGTTCACCGCACTGCAGTCCGGCGAGATCGACATCCTGTCGCGCAACACCACCTGGACCATCAACCGCGACACGGCACTTGGCCTGAATTTCATTGGCGTCACCTACTATGACGGCCAGGGTTTCATGATCAATGCCAAGAAGCTGCCGGGCGTCAATTCGGCGCTGCAGCTTTCCGGCGCCGCCGTCTGCGTGCAGAGCGGAACGACCACCGAGCTCAACCTCGCCGACTATTTCAAGGCGAACAAGATGGAGTACAATCCGGTCGTCTTCGAAAAGCTGGAAGAGGTCAACGCCGCCTATGACGCCGGCCGCTGCGACGTCTACACCACCGATCAGTCGGGCCTCTATGGCATCCGCCTGACGCTGGGATCGCCGGCCGATCACGTCGTGCTGCCCGAGATCATCTCGAAGGAGCCGCTCGGACCGGCCGTGCGCCAGGGCGACGACCAGTGGTACCACATCGTCAAGTGGACCTATTTCGCGCTGTTGCAGGCTGAAGAACTCGGCATCACCAAGGCCAATGTCGACGAGATGAAGAACTCTCCCAGCCCGGAGATCAAGCGCGTGCTCGGCCAGGAAGCCGACACCAAGATCGGCACCGATCTCGGCGTCTCCAATGACTGGGTCGTCAACATCGTCAAGTCCGTCGGCAATTATGGCGAAATGTTCGAACGCAATGTCGGTTCGGGCAGCCCGCTGAAGATTGCGCGCGGCATCAACGCGTTGTGGACCAAGGGCGGCCTGCAATACGCTCCGCCGATCCGCTGATCGAAATGTGATCCGGAAGGCAGGTCGTCTGCCTTCCGGTTTCTCTTTCCAGGGGACGGTCGAATGGCATCGCAGGAAGTTCTTCGCGAGGAGCCCAGCCGCGGTTCCTTCATCAACGATCCGAAAGTCCGGGGCATATTCTTCCAGGCGGTGGTCGTCGTCGTGCTGGTGGCTGGCGTCTGGTGGATTGCCCACAACGTCATCGCCAACCTGACGCGCCTGCACATCGCTTCAGGCTTCGGCTTCCTCAAGGGCCGCGCCGGCTTCGACATCAGCGAGAGCGCCATCGCTTATTCGTCGGATTCGACCTATGGCCGCGCCATCTTTGTCGGCTTCCTCAACACTGTCATCGTCGCCATCGTCGGCATCATCACCGCGACGATCATCGGCTTCATCGTCGGCATTGGTCGGCTTTCGCAGAACTGGCTGATCAGGAAGATCTGCACGGTCTATGTCGAGGTCTTCCGCAACATCCCGCCGCTGCTGGTCATCTTCTTCTGGTATTCCGGCGTGCTGGCCGTGCTGCCGGCCCCGCGCGACAGCATCAACCTGCCGTTCGGCTCCTTCCTCAACCAGCGCGGCTTCTATTTTCCACGCGCCGTGTGGGGCGACGGCTCCTGGCTGATCTTCGTCGCTCTGCTCGTCGGCATCGCCATGGCGTGGTTCGTCGCGCGCAAGGCGCGGCAACGGCAGATGGCGACCGGCCAGCAATTCCCGGTGTTGTGGACAGCCCTGGCGCTGATCGTCGGGCTGCCGCTGCTCGCCTATGCGCTGAGCGGCTTTCCCCTGACTTTCGATTACCCGAAGCAATCGACTTTCAACCTGACCGGCGGCTTCCAGGTTAGGCCGGAGTTCCTGTCGCTGTATCTGGCGCTGTCCTGCTATACCGCCGCCTTCATTGCCGAGATCGTGCGCGCCGGCATCAGGGGCGTCAGCAAGGGGCAAACGGAAGCTGCCGGTGCGTTGGGGTTGCGGCCCGGATCGATCCTGCGGCTGGTCGTCGTGCCGCAGGCCATGCGCATCGTCATTCCGCCGCTGACCAGCCAGTATCTCAACCTGACCAAGAACTCGTCGCTCGCCATCGCCATCGGCTATCCGGACCTGACGGCGACCGCCGGTACGGTGCTGAACCAGACCGGCCAGGCCGTCGAGGGCGTGGTGATCATGATGGTGATCTATCTGGCCATCAGCCTTCTGACCTCGCTTGTGATGAACTGGTTCAACGCCAAGATGGCGCTGGTGGAGAGGTAAGGACATGCAAGAACATGATATGTCCTGGGTGCGCACCGAAATGGTGCTGGCGCAGCCGGCGCCAGCCGGTGTCACGGGTCTTGGCGCGTGGGTGCGCAAGAACCTGATCGCTTCCGCCGGCGACACCATTCTGACCATCGCCGGCATCGCGCTGGTGGCGCTGATCCTGCCGCAAATCATCAACTGGGTGTTCATCAACGCTGTGTGGTCGGGACCGGACCGGACCGTATGCGCCACTGTGGCGCAAGGCGGCATCCAGCCCGATGGCTGGACCGGCGCCTGCTGGGCTTTCGTCAATGCCAAATTCGGCCAGTTCATGCTCGGCCGCTATCCGATCGAGGAGCGCTGGCGGCCGATCCTGGTCGCCATCCTGTTCGTGGCGCTGCTGGTGCCGATGCTTATCCCGAAGGTGCCGCGCAAAGGGCTGAATGCCGTTCTGCTGTTCTTTGTGCTGCCGATCGTCTCCTTCATCCTGCTGGTCGGCGGCACGTTCGGCCTGCCGCATGTCGAGACCTCGCTGTGGGGCGGGCTGCTGGTTACGCTCAGCCTGTCCTTCGTCGGTATTGCCGTGTCGCTGCCGCTTGGCATCGTGCTGGCGCTCGGCCGTCGTTCCAGGATGCCGATCATCAAGACGCTGTGCGTCGTCTTCATCGAGACGGTGCGCGGCATCCCGCTGATCACCGTGTTGTTCTTTGCCAGCGTCATGCTGCCACTGTTCCTGCCGGAGGGCGTCAGCTTCGACAAGTTCCTGCGCGCGCTGATCGGCGTGTCGCTGTTTTCCGCTGCCTACATGGCCGAAGTGGTGCGCGGCGGCCTGCAGGCGATCCCCAAGGGCCAGTATGAAGGTGCCGATTCGCTCGGTCTCGGCTATTGGCAGAAGATGTATTTCATCGTCATGCCGCAGGCACTGAAATTGGTCATACCGGGCATCGTCAACACCTTCATCGGCATGTTCAAGGACACCAGCCTGGTCATCATCATCTCGATGTTCGACCTGCTCGGCATCGTGAAGCAGAACTTCTCCGACCCGAACTGGGCAACGGCGCAGACGGCCAGGTCCGGCTTGATCTTCGCGGCCTTCGTCTTCTGGCTGTTCTGTTTCGGCATGTCGCGCTATTCAATGTTCACCGAACGCCGGCTCGACACCGGCCACAAACGCTAAACAAAAGAACAAGGGGATCCCGTCATGGCCACCGAAAATGCCGTCAGCGCGGAAGAGATCAAGGTCAACGCCGCCAAGATGCACATCTCCGACACCGATGTCGCCATCGACATCGTCGCCATGCACAAATGGTATGGTGAGTTCCATGTGCTCAAGGACATCAACCTGAGAGTGATGCGCGGCGAGCGCATCGTCATCTGCGGCCCGTCGGGCTCCGGCAAATCGACGATGATCCGCTGCATCAACCGTCTGGAAGAGCACCAGAAGGGCAAGATCATCGTCGACGGTAAGGAACTGACCAACGATCTCAAGAAGATCGACGAGGTGCGCCGCGAGGTCGGCATGGTGTTCCAGCACTTCAACCTGTTCCCGCATCTGACCATCCTGGAAAACTGCACGCTGGCGCCGATCTGGGTGCGCAAGACGCCGAAGAAGCAGGCCGAGGAAATCGCCATGCATTTCCTCAAGCGCGTCAAGATCCCGGAACAGGCCCACAAATATCCCGGCCAGCTGTCCGGCGGCCAGCAGCAGCGTGTGGCGATCGCCCGCTCGCTGTGCATGAACCCGCGCATCATGCTGTTCGACGAGCCGACCTCGGCGCTCGATCCGGAAATGATCAAGGAAGTGCTGGAGACGATGGTGGGGCTCGCCGAAGAAGGCATGACCATGCTGTGCGTCACCCACGAGATGGGCTTTGCCCGCAAGGTCGCCAATCGCGTCATCTTCATGGATCAGGGCCAGATCGTCGAGCAGAACACGCCGGCCGAGTTCTTCGACCACCCGCGCCACGAGCGCACGAAGCTGTTCCTGTCGCAGATCCTGCACTAGCCTTTGGACGATTACAAAGAGCCCGGCTGAAACAGCGCCGGGCTCTTTTGCGTATGGATGAGCAGGGAGCGGGCGGTTCGCGTCGCGCCGGGACGCGTTTGCAGGGCCGCCATTCATGAAAAAGCTGGGACGTTTTCTAGGCTTTCTGTTGATTGTGGTCGCGCTCGCAGTGGCGCTCGGTACGTTCGTGCCGCGACCGCTCTGGCAAGCAAGCGCCGACAGGCCCGCCGCAACGCGCCATATCCTGGTGCTGAAGAACCCGATCCATACCGACATCGCCATTCCGGTCGACGATGCCGTGCGCCAACGCTTTCATTTTCTGGTCGAAGCCGGCATCCCGGCCGACAGTCCGGAGGTCCGCTACATCGTCTTCGGCTGGGGTGGCCGCGCCTTCTATCTGGAAACGCCGACCTGGTCTGAGCTCAAGGCCGTTCCCGTGATGAAGGCGCTGACCATCGATGCTTCGGTCATGCATGTCGATGTCGCCGGTGACATCGTCGAATCGCGCCCTGATGTCGCGGGGTTCGACATCGGTGAGAATCGGTTCGCGGCACTGCTCGATTTTATCGATGCGAGTTTCCAGCGAGACCCGAAGGGCCCGATCCTTGTTCCGGATGCGGCCTATTCCAGGTTCGACGGCTTCTACGAGGCCACCGGCCATTTCAACGCGCTGGTCGGCTGCAACACCTGGACGGCGGCCGCCTTGCGCACCGCCGGCCTGCGCACCGGCTGGTGGAACCCGCTGCCTGTATCGCTCGGCCTGTCTATGCGGCTGTATAATTAGGCGGGGTGTGCGCCGACTTCAGTCTGCGGTGTGCCGACGGATCGCCCTCCGCCAGAATTCTTCGGTCAGCTCAGGAATATCGCTTGTATCGACATCGCTCTCGGGTCGCGCCTTCAAGGCTGCGATTTCCGCTTTCTGAGACTCTGTTAGTGGAGGCGGATTTGCCGGGTCGAACTTGTACCGGATGAGTTTGGCCATAGTGCTATTTCTACTCGGCGTAGGCGCTGCTGTCGAACGCCAACGCCGCGATCCTTCGCGCCCCCCTCTGTCCTGCCGGACATCTCCCCCACAAGGGGGGAGATTGGTAGCGTCGACGCCTTCTCCTCGACGTTGACAATTGGCGAAAGCGGTCGCGACACTCGATCTCCCCCAAGTGGGGGAGATGTCCGGCAGGACAGAGGGGGGCGCTGTCCCGCCAGCCTGTCAACGCCTGACAACAGCCTCCGGTGCCCGCCAGCCATAGAGCCAGTCCAAATCCGCCGCCAGTTTTTCCGACGAACGCATCTTCAGGAACAGGTTGCGCGCAATCGCCACTGGACCTGAGGCATGCCAGGCAAAGCGGTTGACGGCGCCGCGACGCGCGACCCTGGCGACGCGCGGCCGCCGCAGGTTCTCCCAGATTTGCAGACTTTGTGCCGGATCGGCGGGGAAGTCGGCGATGATATCGGCAAGCATAGCCGCATCCTCGATCGCCATCGCCGCACCTTGCGCCGCGAACGGCGTCATAGCATGCGCGGCGTCGCCGATCAGCGCGATGCCGTCCGGGATTGTCCAAGGCCGGTTCTGTTCGACAGTGTGGAGCGGCCAAGTCAGCCACGCACCAACCATTTCCACCAGTTCTGCAAGACCAGGCGCGGTGCCGCGCATTGCGCTGGCGAGGATGCCGGAATCGGCATGGCCGGACCAACCCTCGGCAATGCGCTCGCCTCTGGTGAAGGCGACGAGGTTGAAGGCGTCGCCCTTGCTGACGGGGTAGGCCACCATATGGAAGCCCGGGTGCAGGAAGGTGGAGACGCAGTCCGGAGCGCCGATCGCCGCGAAAGCTTGCCCTGCGGCACTTTGCGCGGCAATGGTCGCGCGCCAGGCCAGTTCGCCGGAAAACCGGCTTCTTGGCGAGGTCGCCCTTTTGGCCGAATCGACAAGCCCGCGCACCGACGACCAGACGCCGTCGGCTCCGACCAGCAGGAAGCCCTCGGCCTCAATGGTTTTGCCGTCGATCTCGGCCGTCGCCGTGATGCCATCGGGGCCGGCGGCAACGCTGCCGATACGGGCACCGGTGGTGAGGCTGATATCCGGCATCTCGGCAACGCGCGCGGTCAGTGCGCTCTGCAGATCGGCCCTGTGAGCCACGAGATAGGGCGCTTGCCAACGAGCTTCGGCGGCTTGTCCCAGCGGCACCCGTGCCAGTTCGCGCAACGTCGCGGCGTCCTTCAACACCACCGCCTCCGGCCGCACCGCTGCCGGCAGCAAACGGTCGAGTACACCAAGCTGGCGAAGAATGCGTGTCGCGTTGGGAGAAAGCTGGAGGCCGGCGCCGGCTGCCTCCAGGCGCTGCGCCTGTTCGAACACTTGTACCCGGTAGCCGCGCTCGGCGAATGCAAGGGCTGCGGTCAATCCGGCGACACCCGCCCCGGCGATGACGACCTGCCGGGATCGCGTGTCGTTCATCGGGCTGTCGCGAAAGGCTCAGGCGGCCTGGTCGATATAGATGCAGCCGGCCGGCAGCGTTTCGGTCGCCTTCAGCTTTGGCGAATAGCGGTAGAGCGTCGAGCAGTAGGGGCAGACTTTTTCATTGTCGCCGCCCATGTCGAGAAACACATGCGGGTGGTCGAAAGGCGGATTGGCGCCCGTGCACATGAATTCCTTGACGCCGATGTCGATTGCCGGGTGGCCCGCATCGTTCTGAAAATGGGGAATGGAACCGCCTGCCATCGTCGTCTCCTTAACGCAGTCTGTTCTGCATCTGGATCATAACAGGCCTCTTTGCAAGATCGATGAAATGAAACTGTCGCAAAAGCCTGTCAGAGGATAAGTTAAGCCGGTTAACGCATGACCCCGAAAACCGACTTCGATTTTCGGAAAGGATCATGCGTCGCTTTGGAGTGGGTAGAGCGTCCTTTGCGCGTCCTGAAGGACGCGCGGCGCTCTAGCCGGCTGACGGTGTGGGAAGAGCGGGAATCATGAACGAACTGAAGCCGGTGCAGAGCGAATTCGTGAACGTCGAGGTGGCCCGTCCGGAGGGCGGCAACCCCGACCGCTTTGTCAACCGGGAGTTTTCCTGGCTGCAGTTCAACCGCCGCGTTCTCGAGGAATCACTGAACCTCAATCATCCGCTGCTGGAGCGCGTCCGCTTCCTGTCGATCTCAGCCGCCAATCTCGACGAATTCTTCATGGTCCGCGTCGCCGGCCTCGCCGGCCAGGTGCGCGAGGGCATCACGCTGAAGAGCCCTGACGGGCGCACCCCCGAACAGCAGCTCGAACAGCTGCTGCGTGAGGTCGAGCGGCTGCAGGAAGACCAGCAGAAGAGCCTTTCGGCGCTCACCGTGCTGCTCAACAAGGAAGGCATCGAGAGCATCACCCGCGATGCGCTGACCAAGGACGAGAAAATCTGGCTGGAAGACCATTTCCAGGAGCAGGTGTTCCCGGTGCTCACCCCGCTGTCGATCGACCCGGCGCATCCGTTCCCGTTCATTCCCAATCTCGGCTTCTCGATGGCGCTGCAATTGCGCCATCGCAAGAACGGTGAAGAGATGAGCGCGCTGCTGCGCCTGCCGGTGGCGCTGAAGCGCTTCATCCGTCTGCCGGACCGCAAGCATCATGTCCGCTTCATCCCGCTGGAAGAGGCTGTCGGCCTGTACATCGGCAAGCTCTTCCCCGGCTACGAGGTCAAGGGCTCCGGCACGTTCCGCATCATTCGTGACAGCGATATCGAGGTCGAGGAGGAGTCCGAGGATCTGGTACGCCTGTTCGAAACGGCGCTGAAGCGGCGGCGGCGGGGTTCGGTGATCCGCATCGAATTCGACAGACTGATGCCTGGCGAATTGCGCGACTTCGTGGCCGGCGAGCTTGGCGTGTCGTCGAGCCGCATCAGTGTGCTGACCGGTCCGCTGGCGCTCAGCCAGATCTCCGAGATCGTCGCTGTCCCCCGCGACGATCTGAAATTCACGCCCTACAATCCGCGTTTTCCCGAGCGTATCCGCGAGCATGGCGGCGACTGTTTTGCCGCCATCCGCGAGAAGGACATCGTCGTCCATCACCCCTACGAATCCTTCGATGTGGTGGTGCAGTTCCTGCGCCAGGCGATGGCCGACCCTGAAGTGGTGGCGATCAAGCAGACGCTCTACCGCACCTCCAACGACAGCCCGATCGTGCGCGCGCTGGTCGACGCGGCCGAGGCCGGCAAGTCGGTCACGGCGCTGGTCGAGCTCAAGGCGCGCTTCGACGAGGAAGCCAACATCCGCTGGGCGCGCGATCTCGAGCGTGCCGGCGTGCAGGTCGTGTTCGGCTTCCTCGAGCTGAAAACCCACGCGAAAATGTCGCTGGTGGTGCGGCGCGAGGACGGCAAGCTGCGCAACTATGTGCATCTCGGCACCGGCAACTACCATCCGGTCACCGCGCGCATCTACACCGACCTGTCCTTCTTCACCACCGATCCGACGATTGCCCGCGACGTCGCCCAGCTCTTCAATTTCATCACCGGCTATGCCGAGCCGACGGATGAAATGCGCTTGGCGATCTCGCCGTTCACGCTGAGAAGCCGTATCCTGAAGCACATTGCCGACGAGATTGCCCATGCGGTGGAGGGGAAACCGGCGCGCATCTGGATGAAGATGAACGCGCTCGTCGATCCGATCATCATCGACGCGCTCTATGATGCCAGCCGCGCCGGCGTCGAGATCGACCTTGTCGTGCGCGGCATCTGCTGCCTGCGGCCGCAGGTTCCGGGCCTGTCGGAAAACATCCGTGTCAAATCGATCGTCGGCCGTTTTCTCGAGCACAGCCGCATCTATTGTTTCGGCAACGGCCACGGCCTGCCGTCGGACGAGGCCATCGTCTACATCTCTTCGGCCGATCTCATGCCGCGCAATCTCGACCGCCGCGTCGAGACCATGGTGCCGATCACCAATCCAACTGTGCATGAACAGATCCTTGGCCAGATCATGCTGGGCAACATCATGGACAATCAGCAAAGTTTCGACGTATTGGCTGACGGGACCTCCCGGCGCGTGGTGCTGGAGGAGGGCGAGGAACCGTTCAACGCGCAGGAATATTTCATGACCAATCCGAGCCTGTCGGGACGGGGTGACGCGCTGAAGTCGCATGCGCCCAAGCGCATTGCGCAGTTCAAGCGTCGCAAGAAGAACGCCGCAGCGTCCGACTGATGCTGTCTGATTCCCAGGGCCGGCTACAGGACCGCCGACCGCTATCCATCATCGACATCGGATCGAACTCGATCCGTCTCGTCGTCTATGAAGGGCTGGCGCGCTCGCCGACCATGCTGTTCAACGAAAAGATGCTGGCCGGTCTCGGCCGTGGCATCGTTTCGACCGGCAAGCTCGACCCCGAGGCGGTGACCCGCTCGATGGAAGAGTTCCGCCGCTTTCGCGCGCTTTCCGACCAGGCCGGCGCCGAACATATGTATGTGTTGGCGACCGCTGCCGCCCGCGAGGCGGTCAACGGTCCCGATTTCATCCACCGCGCCGAAGATGTGCTGAAGACCGAAATCCGCGTGATCAGCGGCCGTCAGGAAGCTTACTATTCGGCGCTCGGCGTCATTTCGGGCTTCCACCCGGCCAATGGCATTGCCGGCGATCTGGGCGGCGGCAGTCTCGAACTGGTCGATGTCAACGGCGAAGCGATCGGTGACGGCATAACGCTGCCGCTGGGTGGCTTGCGCCTGCAGGACATGGCGAAGAACTCGCTGACCCAGGCGGCGAAGATCGCGCGTGACGAACTGGCGAAGGCGAAGCTGTTGAAGGGCGGGCAGGGCAGGCCCTTCTACGCCGTCGGCGGCACCTGGCGAAATCTCGCCCGGCTGCACATGGAAATGACCAACTATCCGCTCGGCGTCATGCACCATTACGAGATATCGGCCGAAAGCGCGACGAATTTCCTCAAGCAGGTGGCCAAAGCCGAGATCGAGAAGGTCAAGGGGATCGAAGGCGTTTCCAAGAACCGCCGTTCGCTGCTGCCTTACGGCGCCGTCGTGTTGCAGGAGATCATGGCGGCGATGCAGCCGTCGAAGATCATCGTTTCGGCGCTCGGCGTGCGCGAAGGCTTTCTCTATTCGCTGCTCGATGCTGCCGAGCAGAAGGCCGATCCGCTGATTTCGGCCTCGGAAGAACTCGCCCGCCTGCGCTCACGCTCCGTCACCCATGCACATGAGCTCGTCGACTGGACCGCCAAAACCTTTGCCGCCTTCGGCATCGACGAGACCGAGGACGAGGCGCGCTACCGCCATGCGGCGGCATTGCTGGCCGACATCGGCTGGCGTGCGCACCCCGAATATCGCGGCAAGCAATCGCTCAACATCATTGCGCATGCCTCCTTCTTCGGCGTCGACCACCCCGGCCGCGCCTTCCTGGCGCTGGCCAACGCCTATCGCCACGACGGCATCTTCAATGAAGCCATCGCCCCCGAGATCAAGGCGCTGGCTTCGCCGCGTTATCTGGAGCGCGCCCGCGTGCTCGCCGCGATGATGCGCGTCGTCTATCTGCTGACGGCGTCGATGCCCGGCATCATGCCCAGGCTGAAATGGGAACAGCGCGCCAACGGCGTGCTGGCGCTGGTCTTGCCTGCATCGCTGGCCGATCTCTACGGCGAACGGCCGGCCGGGCGCCTGGCGCAACTGGCAAGGATCACCAACCGCCGGCTGGTGCTGGCCGTCGAGGGCGGCCCGAGTATGTCGGTGAAGTAGGCGCTGCCTGGTAGCAGACCATATCTTAACTGGCTAGACCTGCCCGGTCGTGCTCACTCGTCGGCGGCCTCGCGTTTGTGGACTGGCTTCCCCCAATCCGTCGCTGCTTCGCAGCGCCACCTTTCCCCCTTCGGAGGGAAAGGAAGGGAGCCTAGCGTGAGGAGCGTTGGCTAGAATAGGTTCGTGCCCTTCCTCTACCCCGTCGATCGGGGGAGAGGTGGCTCGGCGAAGCCGAGACGGAGTGGGGGTCGGCCAGCTCGGGCGCGTCTAAGCAAAGATACTAAACCGAACCACGCCCGTCGGCCGACCACGCACCGGCGCCGGCCATCGCCAGCGCCAGGAAGCCGCCCGATATGGCAACGTCCTTCATCAGCATCTGCTGGTGCAGGAAGGCGAGCATCGCGTCGCCGCCACCCTGGCCGTAATGGCCGATGAAACCGGCGAAAATGCAGAAGGCGGCAAGCAGCAGCGCCACGATCCGTGTTTGGAAACCGACCAGGATGAGCAGCCCGGCGATCAGTTCGAACAGTCCCGTGCCCCAGGCGGCAAGCGTTGGCAGCGGCAGGCCGAGGCCGGCGAAATAACTGGCTGTACCGGCGATGTTGGCGAGCGCCTGAAAGCCGGACTGTACGAACAGCACGGCAAACAGCAGTCGCGAAACCAGAAGCAGTGCGTTGCGGGCCATGGCCATCTCCCTTGCCTGCGCCCGGATTGGGCTTAAGCCGACTGCCGCGCAGTTTACGCCTGCGCAGCCGCGGCCGAAACCGGCGAGCCAGCTATTTCAGACAACGAAAAAGCGGCGCGGAAAATTCCGCGCCGCTTCTGCCGAGGCTTGGGAAGGGAAACTCAGCCGCGCTTGGCGTCGAGCGAATAGGCGCCGGCGCCCGAGGAAGCCAGCAGCAGGAAACCGCCCGCGATGGCGAGGTTCTTCAGAAACTGGATCATCTGCATCTGGTCGGCCCAACCGGTGTGGGCGACCAAGCCGGTGGCGACAGTGAAGATCGCGAGCACCCAGGCGACAAGCCGGGTCTGGAAGCCGACGAGGATGGCGAGGCCGCCGAGAAGCTCGATCAAGCCGACGACAATGGCCGTTACGGTCGGCAAGGGCAGGCCGAGGCTGCCGAAATAGCCGGCCGTGCCGGCGATGGCGGTGAGCTTGCCGAAACCTGAAAGCAGGAAGATGACGGCAAGCAGGACGCGGCCGAGGAGGATGGTGGTCGAAGCATTGGAAGCGCCGGAACCGGCGACTGAAGTATTGATGGACATGGTGGCTCTCCGAATGGGTTGAATGACCACTCAGATAGACCAAGCCGACTGTTCACCAAAGCCGTCGATCCGGCAACACATTGTTCACAGCGCTTACATTTCCGTGATCGGGCGACTGACGCAAAATTCGCGTCGGGTCAGGTCGCGAAGTAAGGAAATTCTCCCGCCAAAAAATATTTACCCCGGATGCGTCATGTCCTCCGGCCGCACCAGCCGGTCATAATCGGCTTCACTGACCAGCCCGGTGGCGAGCGCTTCCTCGCGCAGCGTGGTGCCCTTCTTGTGCGCGGTCTTGGCGATCTTGGCGGCATTGTCGTAGCCAATTGTCGGCGCCAGCGCCGTCACCAGCATCAGCGAGCGGTCGAGGGCGGCCTTGATGTTGTCTTCCCGCGCTTCGATGCCGACGACGCAATTGTCGGTGAAGGAGACCGAGGCGTCGGAGAGCAACTGCACCGACTGCAGGAAGTTGTAGGCCATTAGCGGGTTGTAGACGTTGAGCTCGAAATGGCCCTGGCTGCCGGCGAAGGTGAGGGCCGCATTGTTGCCGAACACCTGCACGCAGACCTGCGTCATCGCCTCGCACTGGGTCGGATTGACCTTGCCCGGCATGATCGACGAGCCCGGCTCGTTTTCCGGCAGCGACAGTTCGCCGAGGCCCGAACGCGGGCCGGAGCCGAGGAAGCGGATATCGTTGGCGATCTTGAACAGCGCGGCTGCCGCCGCATTGATGGCGCCGTGCGAAAACACCATGGAATCATGGGCCGCCAGCGCCTCGAACTTGTTCGGCGCGGTGACGAAGGCAATGCCGGTAATCGTGGCGATGCGATCCGCGACTCGTTCGGCGAAGCCGACCGGCGCGTTGAGGCCGGTGCCGACGGCGGTGCCGCCCTGCGCCAGTTCCTGCAGGCCGGGCAGCGTCAGCTCGATGCGCTTGATCGACGAGGCGACCTGGGCGGCATAGCCCGAGAATTCCTGGCCGAGGGTCAGGGGGTGGCATCCTGCGTGTGCGTGCGGCCGATCTTGATGATGTGTGCGAAGGCCTTGGTCTTGGCCTCGAGTGCCTTGTGCAGGTGTTTCAGCGCCGGCAAGAGGTCGTGCACGATGCGCTCGGCGCAGGCGATGTGCATGGCCGTCGGGTAGGTGTCGTTCGACGACTGGCTCATATTGACGTGGTCGTTGGGATGCACCGGCTTCTTGGAGCCCATGACGCCGCCCAGCATCTCAATCGCCCGGTTGGAGATCACCTCGTTGGCGTTCATGTTGGATTGCGTGCCCGAGCCGGTCTGCCAGACCACCAGCGGGAAATGGTCGTCGAGCTTGCCGTCGATGACCTCTTGTGCCGCCTCGACAATCGTCTTGCCGATCGCCGGGTCGAGCCGCTTGAGCTCCATGTTGGCTTCCGCCGCCGCCCGCTTGACGATGCCCAGCGCGCGCACGATCGACGCCGGCTGCTTTTCCCAGCCGATCTTGAAATTGCCAAGGGAACGCTGCGCCTGCGCGCCCCAATAGCGATCGGCGGCGACTTCGATGGGGCCGAACGTGTCGGTTTCGGTTCTGGTCTTTGCAGCGGTCACGGGTCTCTCCTTGTCGAAGTCGGCAACGGCGTATCGCGTTGCACAAACGGCTTCAAGCGGAGATTGCGGGCGGTGAGGATGCAAATCGGTTGAAGCAAGGCTGCTCAGGAATGCAGCCGGCAGGTTTCCTGCTTCGGTGCGGTCAGGGCTTCTTCCGTGGGCTTAGAGGCCGCGGCGGCCAAATCCGGTTGGATTTGGTTGGCTCCTCGTTTGCGGTGCCGGCGATGCTATATCCACACTGCCGGATAGCGGTCGCTGCTGGATTGAGCGCTCGGCCTTCATGCGTGAAATATGGGCATCGACATCGCTCACAAAAGCTGCACGACCGCTTGTGCCGGGTGGCGGGCCATAGTCGTTATCGCCAGATGAACCCGCGAAAAACCCGCATTCGATGGTCACCCAGATCGGGCCGATAATGGGGACGAAGGTCAACAGAAGCCAGACCCCCGGCTTATTCAGATCATGGTAGCGCTTGATAATCGCTGCGACCTTGATCCAGCAAGAAAGTATGATGCCAGCGAATAATGCGACGCCAACGCTCAGCCCGCCGTGGGATAGCTCTCCAGGCTCGTGCTCGCTGGACGGGTCAACCACCGCCATGATGATGACGAATCCCACCACGACCAACACCCACACCAGGA
Source organism: Mesorhizobium loti (assembly GCA_014189435.1). Taxonomy (NCBI): domain Bacteria; kingdom Pseudomonadati; phylum Pseudomonadota; class Alphaproteobacteria; order Hyphomicrobiales; family Phyllobacteriaceae; genus Mesorhizobium; species Mesorhizobium loti. The sequence goes on along the minus strand of CP050293.1, from coordinate 3,450,887 downwards.
CGATCGCGAACGAGGCTAACCACCATTGCTGGCGCCCGATACGACCAGAAAATCCAAACAAGAAATTCATTGATGCCCCGCCGTCAATGGGCGCAGTCTCCATCGGTAAAGTAAAAAGTCAGTAAAAATACTTTTATGAAGTCATAGAAAAGATGAGTAGTTTAGTTCGATGGTTAATTGCCTTGCAAAAGCCGAAAAAATTCCGTCGAGTAGTGGTTGAGCGCTAGGAAGCGAAGAAGCGCGCGCTTCTCACCCGGCCGTATAGCCGCCGTCCACGGAAAGAATGCCGCCGCTGGTCCAGGCGGCCTCGTCGCTGGCTAGATAGACCGCGATACCGGCCAGATCGTCGGGGCGGCCGATTCTGCCGAGCGGATAGCTGCGCTCGACATAGGCTTTCAGCTCGGCCTTTGCCTCGGCCGACAAATTGTCGACGGTCTTGCGCCGCATCGCGGTGTCGACCGTGCCGGGCGCGATGGCGTTGACGCGGATGCCGCGCGGGCCGAGTTCGAAGGCCAGCGATTTGGTCAGCGAGTTCAACGCGCCCTTCGACAGCGAGTAGAGGCTCGACGGTCGCTTCGGGATCATCTTGTTGGCGAAATAGGACGAGATGTTGATCACCGACGCGCCGGCAGCCAGATGCGGCAGCAGGCCCTGGGTGAGGAAGAACACCGCCGTCACATTGAGCGCGAAGGATTGCTGGAACTGCGCCTCGCTGACGGTTTCGAACGGCACCAGGAAAGCCACGCCTGCATTGTTGACGAGGATATCAAGCGGCCTGCCGGGTTTTTTGACGTGCTCGACGACGGCCGCGATGCCGGCCGATGTGGCAAGATCGGCCGACAGCGTCTCGATAGTGCCGCCGAGGCGCTCGCGTGCGTCGTCGAGCTTCTTGGTGTCGCGGCCGACGATCAGGACGTCCGCACCCTCGCGCAAAAAGGCCTCGGCGACCGCCAGGCCGATACCGTCCGACCCACCGGTAACCAGCGCGCGCTTGTCGTGAAGTCTCATGGGACGCTCCGAGGGATTTCTGCCTCGTCGAGAGCACCGTATAGTGGTGGCCGTGGTCAAGCCGTCGGCCTATCCCCCGGTATGAACTTCGACCGCTGCCTGCGCTGGCTAGCCGAGGCCGGTTTACGCGCCGGCGGTCGCAAGCTCCCGCAGGGCCAGCCGGCCCGCGACATAATTCTTGACCTGGCGGACCGCCTGTTCGCGCGAGACGCTGCCCGGCTGCAGGCCGAGCCGCAGCCAAAGCCCGTCGATCAGCGCGGTGACACCAAGGGCGATGTCGTCGGCATCGGCCGGCGAGGCGAGGCCGCGCAGGCCCGACAACAGGTTCGAGCGCATGCGTGCATGGATCACCCTCTGGATACGGGCCATCTTCTCGTCGCGCGGCACCTCGGCGCAGAGCGACAGCCAGGCATGGCACAGAGGCGGCTGGAACAGATGCTCCTCGAAATTGCCCTCGATCACCGCATCCATGCGCTCCATGGGGGTATGCGCCCGGCGGAGCCGCGCGATCACCGCCTGGCACAGGACGGCGTTGGCCTCGCGCATCGCGTGCTCGAACAATTCCTGCTTGTTGCGGAAATAATGCAGCACGATGCCCTTGGACGCGCCGGCCTGGGCCGCCACCTTTTCCAGTGTGGCGCCGGCAATGCCTTCGCGCTCCAGCACCGCGAAGGCCGCCTGCCGCAGTTCCTTGCGGCGTATCTCGCTGAGACGCTTGAGTTTCACGGGGTCGGTCCATGCATGGCGAATCCACGTTGACATTTTCGCCCGCTCAGATCAATCATTGACCCATGGGACAATAAAAAGACCAATTGGTCAATTTGATCACAATGAGGAGAACCGAAATGTTGCGCATCCTTGCAAATGGCGTCTGTCTTGCCGCGCTGATATTGGCCTCGAATGCGGCCCAGGCGGCCGATGCCGAGCAGTGCAGCACTGTCCGCATGGCTGAGCCCGGCTGGAATGATCTTGCCTTCACCACCGGGGTCGCCAACGTCCTGCTGCAGGCGCTCGGCTATCAGCCGCAAAGCCAGGTTCTTGGCATCAACGTCATCTACGAGGGCATGAAGAACAGGGATCTCGACCTGTTCCTGGGCTACTGGGACCCGGCCATGGTCACCTACTACGAGCCCTACAAGAAGGACGGCTCGGTCGAGAATGTGCGCGTCAATCTCGTAGGCGCCAAATACACCTTCGCCGTGCCGACCTATGTCTGGGAGGCCGGCGTCAAGGACATCGCTGACCTGCACAAATTCGCTGACAAGTTCGGCAAGAAAATGTACGGCATCGAGCCCGGTTCCAACCAGTTGATGATGGACGCCATCGCCGATCCCATCTTTGGCCTGGACGGCTGGCAAGTGGTCGAATCCAGCGAAGCCGGCATGCTTTCCGAGGTCGGCTACGAGATCAAGGAAAAGCAGTTTATCGTCTTCCAGGGCTGGGCGCCGCATCCGATGAACACGATGTACGACTTCAAGTATTTGACCGGTGGCGACAAGTTCTTCGGCCCGAACTTCGGCGCCGCGACGGTGACGACGCAGGTTCGCAAGGGTTATCTCGATCAGTGTCCCAATGTCGCGCAGTTCTTGAAGAACCTCGCCTTCGACATCGATTTCGAGAATGTCGGCATGGGCTATCTGATCAATGACGGCATGAAGCCGGAAGACGGGGCGCTGAAGGCAATCACGGCGAACAAAAGCCGCCTCGACGCCTGGCTCGCCGGCGTCACCACCTTCGACGGCCAACCCGGCCTTGCCGCGGTCAAGGAGAAGCTCGGCCTGTGAGAGCGGCGATGCTGGATGCTTTGTCTGACCAGGACGCCTGGGCCGGCCGCAAGCAGTTCGTCACTGTGGGCGATCTCGACATTGCCTATGTCGAGATATCAGGCGCCGAACCGGCGCTGTTGTTGGTGCACGGCTTCACCGACACCAGCCGCAGCTTTTCGCTTTTGGCGCCGCATCTGGCCGGCCGCCGGCTGATCATGCCGGATCTGCGCGGCCATGGCGCCTCGCAAGCGGGCAAGGGCTGCGGCATCGCCGATTTCGCCGACGATATTGCCGGGCTGATTCTGCGCTTGCGGCTCGACCGGCCGGTCGTCGTCGGCCATTCGCTGGGCGCCATGGTGGCGATCGCATTGGCCGGGCTACACAGGGAGCTGATCGGCGGCCTGGTGGTCCTGGCCGGCACGTTGAAGCCCGACTTCGCGCCGGACCACCCGCTGGTCACGGGCGTTCTGGCCTTGCGCGATCCGATATCGCCGGCCGATCCGTTCTATGCCTGGTGGCATGCCTGCCGGCCCGGCGTGCCCCCAGCCTTTCTCGCTGGCCTGGCAAAAGACGCCTCGGCAATGCCGTCATCGCGCTGGCGCGCGATTCTCGAGGAAATCCGCCGTGCCGATCTGACCGACGCGGCACGAGCCGCGCAGGCCCAGACGCTGATCATCGCCGGCGCGTGCGACCCGCTGTTCGGCGAGGCGCACCAGCAGGCGTTGCAGTCCGCTCTTCCCGAAGCCGTCTTCGTCCGCGCCGAGAGCTGTGGCCACAACCCGCATTGGGAAGATCCGGCCCTTGTTGCCAAGGCCATCATCAAGGCATTTGAGGCTTAACGCCCGGCCAGCGATTGCGACGTGGGCGACAGCCGCAAAGTCTCCGTTGGTTTGGTCAGGCCGCGCTGCGCGGCCTGCCAAAAGGCCTGCCATGCCGGTGAAGCGACGAGGGTGGCCTTGTGGCGGGCATGTGCCTCTGCGCTGGCAAAACCCGTGATGCTGATGAAGACGTTTTCATCAGCCCGTACCGGCAGGCGCGGAAAACTGTTTTCGGCATGTTCCGTAACGAAAGCGGCGAGCAGGCGTGCGTCGGCCGTCATCAGGCACGCCGTCTCAATCTCGAAGCGAGTGGCGAAATCTGCCTCCGTGCCGGGCTGCAAATGATGAATCTCGATGACAACGATGCCGGTCAGCGGTCTGTTTTGAATGGGCTTTTCGTCGGCGGCCAGGCTTGGCCGCTGCGCGCCCGCTAGGTCGAAGCCGGCATCCGGCCACGCCGGCTTGAGCAGCAGCACGTCGTCGGAATCGATCATTGTCGCGTTGGCCGCATCGCGGTTCGCCGCCCAGACCGGGCCGCCATAGAAATCGGCGAGAGCATTTTTCCGCGCATCCATGCCGTCGAAGCCGCGCATCCAGACGAACATGTCCGGCCGGTCGAGGTCCCGGAACTGGCCGATGATGGTCATGCCGGTGCCTTCCTGGCCCTCGATCAATCTGCTGTCGAAGATATCGATGAGCGTGTCGCGCCGGCCGGCCTTCAATGTGTATTGCCGAAGCTCGACCACAGGCGAGGCGAGCAGCGTGGGTTTCAGCGTGGCATTCAGGGGCATGTTCATCCGTCTCTCCGCAAAACAGGGCAGTCATCCTGTTTATAAAACAGACCGGTTGTCCTGTTTTGTCAATATGCTAAAGTTCGGCAATGTCAGCAGAGATGATCGTCCAGCCAAAACCGCGTCCAGGAAAACGCATCAACGACCCTGAGGGCATGCGCAAAAAAGTGCTCGATGTCGCCGAGGACGCGTTCCAGGCGCGCGGCTATCACGCCTCCAGCATCGGCGACCTGATGGCGGCGGCTTGCGTCAGCGGTGGCGCGCTGCACCACCATTTCCCGACCAAGAAGGCGCTGGCGCTGGCGGTGATCGACGAGCGTGTGGCGGCGGCGGTCGAAGAGACATGGATCGCGCCAGTGCTGGCGGCGAGCACTGCACGCGAAGGCGTGCGCGCGGTGTTCGAGGCCGTGGCGGCGGAACTGGAGCAGCAGGGTTTCGTGCGCGGCTGCCCGCTCAACAATCTGGCGCACGAACTGTCGCTTGCCGATCCGGATTTCCGGATTGCCCTTGCCGGTATTTTTGCCGGGTGGCGGCGAGCGATCTCCGACAAGCTGCGAGCCGACCAGCAGGCGGGCAGGGAGGAGGGCACGGATCCCGAGCGTTTCGCCGCGCTGACGGTCGCCACCTATTCCGGGGCGATGTCGATGGCCAAGACGGCGCAGGATGCGAGCGTGCTGCGGGATTGCCTGGCGGGACTGGAGCGGAGCGCGCTCTCGCCTTCGCAGGGCGGATTGGCAGCCAGGCGCCGCCGCAGGGTGCTGCCACGACCAAGAACCCTTTGATACCGCAGCGACGAGGGATTTCGACGCGGCCGCTTTGACGTTGCGGCGCTACCGAGCGAGCGGCGGCGGTGTCGATGCGTGGTGAAGGCAACTGGACGGCAGGGGGCCGCCTGTGCTGAATTTCGCGCATGATGACTCGCTTGCCGATCCCCTCGATTTCCCGGCGCAGCCTGCTGAAGCAGATGGCAGGATTTGCCGCGGCCGGCGCGTTGTCGCGTCCGGCATTCAGCCAGACCGGCCAGCGCGTCCAGTCCATCGACGCCACCTTCCTGTTCATCGCCGATGTCCATGCCTGCCGCATGGCGAACGGGTTGAGCCCCAACTGCCTGCAGGAAGGCAAGACCGACGCCGCGCTGCTGCGCAACGTTGCAGCGCTCAACGGTCTCGGCGACAAGGACTGGCCGGCCGAGATCGACGGCGTCGCCACCGGCCTGCGCTCGGCGGGCAGCCGCATCGCCGCGCCGCTCGGCCTCGTCGTCGGCGGTGACATGACCGACGATGGCGGCGGCCAGATCACCCAGCCGAGCGAGGGCACCCAGCTGCTCCAGTTCAGCCAGCGCTACAGCCAGGGCGTCGGCCCGGATCGCGTACACATGCCGGTCTATGTCGGGCTCGGCAACCATGATCTCGACCAGAACGGGCCACCGCACCATGCCGACTGGTATCGGCGCGAACTGCGCGACTATGTCGAGGTCAACCATCGCGCCGGCGTGTTCTTCAAGCCGCCAGTGCCGGCCACCGACTATGATGTCGACACCGACTGCTATTCCTGGGACTGGGGCGGCCTGCATCTGGTCCAGACGCATCGTTTCGCCGGCGACACCGGCCATGGCGCCGAGAGCAGCCTGCCATGGCTGAAGCAGGATCTGGCGACCTATGCGGCGGATGGTCGTCCGGTCATTCTGTTCCAGCACTATGGCTGGGACATTTTCTCGATAGAACGCTGGGATGCCACCAAAAGGCACTACGACGATGACGGCGCTGGCGCGCCGCATTGGTGGAGCGAGGCCGACCGGCAGGCGCTGCTGGCGGCGCTCAAGGGCTACAATGTCGTCGCCATTTTCCACGGCCACCAGCACGAAACGCCGCTGATCTATCGCCGTGACGGGCTCGATCTGTTCAAGCCGAAGGCTGCCTATATGGGAGGTTTCGCGCTTGCCAGGGTGACCAGCGACGGCATGGACGTGGTGCTGGGCGAGGCGACCGGCGATCATGGCGAGGTCGCCTTCACCAATGCTTTCAGCAAGGGCTGGGGCACATGAAAAAGGCGGCCCTCGCGACCGCCTTTCCCCAATAAAAGAGCGTTCTCGATGTTGGATCAGAGCGCCTTCTTGACCTTGTCCTTCACGTCGCCATAGGCCTTCTGCACCTTGCCGGCGATCCTGTCGGCCGTGCCTTCAGCCTGGGTCTGCCTGTTGCCGGTTGCCTTGCCGGCGGCTTCCTTGATCGAGCCCTTGACCTGCTTGGCCACGCCCGCGACCTGATCCTTGTTCACCATTTTTCGCATCTCCTGGAGTTTTGAATTCGGGGGAATTCATCCGCGGGAGGCTAACGAGCCGGCGTCGGTTAGGTTCCAGGCGTCGCCCGGGCAGCAGATCAGGTCGCGCAACCGCCTCCCGCGGCAAGGTTGGCGGGCTAGGCTGTGCACACGCGCCGACCAAGGAATTCCAGGTGATCGTGCATGCGGGGAGAAAAATGGCTGAATTCACACTCTTCATCGGCAACAAATGCTTCTCCTCATGGTCGCTCCGGCCATGGGTGGCGATGAGGCATCTGGAAATTCCGTTCGAGGAGGGCTTCGTGCGGCTGCGCACGCCCGAGACCTTTGCAAACCTGGCGAAAGTGTCGCCGACCGGCCAGGTGCCCGTCTTGAATCACAATGGCAAAATCATCTGGGAAACCCTTGCTATTCTTGAATATCTCGCTGACCTGTTCCCGGACAAAAAACTCTGGCCGGCCGATATCGACGCCCGTGCGCTGGCGCGCTCGGCGGCGACCGAGATGCATTCCGGCTTCCGCGAGGTCCGCTATGGCTGGCCGATGAATTTGCGCCGGCCGAAGGGCCACAAGCCGCTCGACGCCGAAGGCGAGGCGCAACGCGAGCGCATCGAGGCCTTGTGGCGCGAATGCCGGGAAAGATACGGCAAGGGCGGCCCCTTCCTGTTCGGCCATTTCACCGCGGCCGACGCCATGTATGCACCGGTCGTGACCCGCTTCGACACCTATGGCGGCACGCTTGCGCCGGATACGCGAGCCTATGTCGATGCCGTGTTATCGACCCCGGCGATGCGCCATTGGTATGCGGAAGCGGCCAGGGGAGACGTGGCCGGAACCCGGCCCGGACGAATAGGTGGATCCAAACGAAAACGCCCCTCGCACCTTTTATCGTGCGGGGGGCGTCTTTGCCATCAACCTTTCTTTCGATTGCTCTCACGAACTGCTGATGACACGAAATAAATGCGCGTTTGCGCGGATGGTTCCGGATGCCGCTAAATTTTTTTCGAGTTGGCGCAAGCGCGCTGTTTGGCGTCCGGTTTGCCGTTGTGCCAGGTGTTTTGGCCAGCGGTTTTGCGAGAATTCCGCGGGTGCGGGGGATGCAGATTTGACAGCGCGCCAAAAGAAGCCTAGAAGCATTTCGTCGATATTTGTTTGACTGACTTTTGTTATCCGCGCTTTCGAGCGCGCCTTTGACGAACTTCCCACATCAAAAATCGGGACAAACGACGTTGTGCATCCGCATGGCGTCGAACGAATATTTGCCATGGAAAGGGTTCGTCATGAGCACCGGCACAGTTAAATGGTTCAACGCCACCAAAGGTTTTGGTTTTATTCAGCCTGACGACGGCTCGGCCGACGTTTTTGTTCACATCTCGGCCGTAGAGCGCGCCGGTATGCGCGACATCGTCGAGGGCCAGAAGCTCGGCTACGAGATGGTCCGCGACAACAAGTCGGGCAAGATGTCCGCCGACCAGTTGAAGGCGGCCTGAAAACAGAATTCAGCTCTCCCGGTGACCACGGATGTACTGGCACCGGTGAGTGGCGAATTCGGGCGCATGGCCGCGGAGACCTGAGTTTCCACGGCATGTCATGCGCATGAGAGGAGCGTGCCTTGTGCATCCGTCTGGATGCACGGCGTTCTCTTACGGAAGGTCAGGCGGTGCCTGGCCTTTTTCATTTTGCGCGTCTTGTCGCCGAAAGTGCGCTGCGCGTCGGCCTGGACGTGCTAAGGGACGCTCCAGCAATTTGAATCCGCTGCCGTATTGCTTTGTGCGTGGTCCTGACCGAAGACCCGGTTTCGCTCCATCGGCACAGGCTCCTGACAGGAGAAAGATTTTGACCGCTCATTCGAAGACAGTCGAACAGGCCGTGTCCTTGTTCAGCAAGACGCAAACCCAGTCGATGTCCCTCAACCGCATCAATTCCGAGCGCGATGCCGTCAGCGAGGCGCGGGAAGCCAAGACCGCGCGCCTGCGCGAACAGCGCCTGGAGAAGGAGGCCGACGAGTTGGCCGCCGCCGCGGCGCTCGCCGCTTTGCCGAAGCGGGCCGGAAGACGCTGATGGCTACCAAGCGCGTGCCTCCGAAACTGATCGCCGCCGACTCGACGATCGCCGACGTGGTCGAAGGCCTCAACAAGCCGGTGGAATATGTGCGCCGGGTGCTGGAGAAGCTGGAGCGCTGCAAACGCGCCCATGGCGATGCCCAGGTGCGGCTTGGTGTGCGCGGTCGCGCCGAATGCCCGAACTACCTGATCGAATATGTCCGCGAAGATGCCAAGACGCATGAGCGCGTGACCCATCAGGATGCCGCCTACAGTGGCAGCACGCATCGTGAGCTGGCAGTCCACCACATCGCGGAAGTCAGAAACTGGTCGCCCGAGGAAATGAACATCACGGCGGTTTCGGCGCTGATCGGCCGCCTGCGCAATCCGCGCGCACCATCATCGCGCTTCGTCGACGAGGACTGACATGGCCATAAAATTCTCCGCCAAGGACCAGCCGGCAGCCCCGGCCGCCGCCGCAAAGCCGGCCAAGCCGGCTGCCGCGCCGAAAGGCGATGGGGCTGCCGAGACCGCGACCGATCTCTTCAAGTCGCCGACCGAAGCCTCGTCGCGCAAGACGGGCAAGAAGAAATAGCGCCTTGCCGAATGACGCCGATCGCAATCCTGCCGCGCCAGGGCTGTCTGCCTTGGTGACTGCCGCAAGCCTTTTGGCGTCGCAACGCAGCACCGCTGCTCCGTTCGACTGCCAGAGCTGCGGCGCCTGCTGTTCCTATTCGGCCGAGTGGCCGCGCTTTTCCACCGAGGATGATGCGCAGCTCGACCGCATCCCGGAAAAATATATAGCGGCCAATCTGTCCGGCATGCGTTGCGAGGGCGTGCGCTGCTCGGCGCTGTCCGGCGAGATCGGCAAGTCGACTGCTTGCGGCATCTATGACGTCCGCCCGGATGTCTGCCGCGCCTGCATGCCTGGTGACGACGATTGCCTGATGGCACGCCGGGCGCACGGATTGCCGGTGTAGCTGCCAATCTTCCCCGCAAGGGGGAGATTAAGCTCGCCGCCGCTTGTGCGCCATTGTCCGTCCCGATACCTTCCGCGGCGGGCAGGGCAGCGGAGGATTTCATGAGCATCGAATTTCTGTTGACGTCGCTGATCGTCGTGGCTTCGCCCGGCACCGGCGTTCTCTACACGCTGAGCGCCGGCCTCTCGCGCGGCGCGCGGGCCTCGATCATCGCCGCCTTCGGCTGCACGCTCGGCATCATCCCGCATATGGCCGCCGCCATCACCGGCCTGGCGGCGCTGCTGCACACCAGCGCGATCGCCTTCGAGACGCTGAAATATCTCGGCGTCGCCTATCTGCTCTACATGGCCTGGAACACGCTGAAGGAAAAGGGCGGCCTGAGCGTCGAGCAGGATGTGACGCCACGCTCGGCCGGCAAGGTGATCGCCACCGGCATACTCGTCAACGTGCTCAATCCGAAACTGTCGATCTTCTTCTTCGCCTTCCTGCCGCAATTCGTCAGCACCACCGAGCCCAATGCGCTGTCGAAGATGCTGGAGCTCAGCTCCGTCTTCATGCTTTTGACCTTCGTGGTTTTCGTCGGTTACGGCGTCTTCGCCGCATCGATCCGCAGCCATGTCGTGTCGCGGCCGATGGTGCTGACCTGGATGCGCCGAACCTTCGCCGGTGCCTTCGTCATGCTCGGCGCCAAACTGGCGCTGGCGGATCGGTAGAAACCGGTTCGCGGATCCTGTCGTCTCTGCGCAAAATCCCTGCCCAGATAGTCAGAAGGCGAGCCCAGGGCTCGCCTTCATCTGCATTCTTCAACTCCGGGCGAAGGCAATCATTAGTTTGCGCCGCCGAGAGCCTTCAATTTTTCGCAGAACGGCGCGTATGGTTTGCTCATCGCAGCGTCCTGGCATTCCTTCGTCATCATGGCCTGATCGTCCTTGGACATCGCTGCCCAAGCGGCCTTCATTTCATCGTCGGACTTCATCGTCTTCATGCCCGAATCGGTGAAGAACGGTTCCATCATCTTGGGCGAGTCGAGCGCCCCGGCAAGCGCCGTGCCGCTGAAGACAGCCAATGCGAGTGCTCCAAAGCAGGCGGTTCTGATGTTCATCACACGAGTCCTCCCTAATGGTCTTTCTCGATCGTCGAATGGCGGTCGTGCTCGATTTTAGCACAGATTGAAGTATTTTAGGAGTGGATTATATTTCTGCGGTCGGCCGTCCACGTGCGTCAATATGGATTGGCGGAAGGCCCGCCGACCCATGGCGCTGACTTGGTTCGCCGCACCTTCGGCGCCAGGCTGGCACTGGCGGATCGGTAGCGCCGGCCGGCGCTACCCCTTGACGTAGCCCATTGCTTCGACGATCCGCCCGTCGGCCACGCGCATGAGGTTGACGCCGCGCAGCGAATTGCCGTCGGCCATGAAATAGCGCCAGCGGATCGTCGCCCGCTCGCCGGCGATGAAGGTTTCCTCGATATCGAAGCGCGTGCCGGCCTGGGTTGCTATCGCCGTCCAAAGCCCGACGCACGCCGCCTTGCCGGCATGACGGGCGCCGTCCGGCGCTGGCACGGTGTTTTCGATCACGCAATCCTCAGCCACCAGCTCGGCGAGTGCAGAGGGATCATGGCGTTGGAATACGTCGTTGTAGCGCCGCATGATCTCGGCCGTTTGCCGTGACAGATCGTTCGCGGTTGCGTCCATGACAAGCTCCTGTGTCATCTTCTTTCTCCTGGCTTCATTGGTCTTTGATGGCTTCGACGAGCGTCGCCTTGAGGGTGATCTGAGACACGCCGGCAAGGGCCCGTGAGACGAGGCAGCCTGCCTTGGCGGACTGTGCAAGGCGCTCGAATTCATCTTCGGCGAGTCCCGCGACCTCTACCTCGGTTTCGAGCTCGATGCGGGTGATCGTCGGCCCGGCAGCGGTTGCGCCGAGATGCACCTTGGCGACGGTGCCGATGCTTGTCGGGACATGATTGGCGCGGCCCAATATGGCGCTCAGCGCCATCGAGAAGCAGCCCGCATGCGCTGCGGCGATCAGTTCTTCCGGATTGGTGCCCGGACCGTTTTCGAAACGCGACGGGAAGGAATAGGCGCCCTCGAAGACGCCGCTGCCGAGCCGCAGCCGCCCGGAACCTTCCTTCAGCGTCCCTTGCCACTTGGCCGATGCTTCACGAATTGTCATTGTCGTTCTCCCTTGGTTAGAGGACTTGATGGGTCAGGCGCCGTCGATGACCACCTTCCCGAAGACGTCGCCCCGCTGGAAATAGCGGTAGGCGTCGCCGGCCTCAGTGAAGGCGAAGACCTTGTCGATGACAGGCCGCAGGCGGTGCTGTGAGACGGCGCGCAGCATGGCTTCGAGATTGGTCCGGTTGCCGACGAACAGGCGGCTGATGGTGGCCAGGCTGCGCTGGTAGAGTGCCGCCGGCAGCTGGATCGATCCGCCTTGCGCATCCTGCAGCGTCAAGAGCACGATGTGCCCGTAAAGCGTGCTGGCGATCAGCGACTGGGCGAAGGTCGCCGGGCCACCGGTCTCGACGACGAGATCGATGCCGCCGGTCTGGTCGCGGACGGTCGCACCCCATTGCGGCATATCCGATGTCGAGATCACCAGGTCGGCGCCCAGCGCCCGCAGCCTGTCGGCTTTCTCGCCGCGCGAGGTGACGGCGACGACACGGCAGCCGAGCAGCTTGGCGAACTGCAGTGCAAAGAGCGAGACGCCGCCCGAGCCGATGACCAGAACCCATTGGCCGGGCTTCGGAATTCCGGCGCCCGTCACCGCATTCCAGGCGGTCAGGCCGGCACAGGTCAGCGTCGCCGCCTCATGCCAGTCGAGATGTTCGGGCAGCCGGACCGCCCATTGTTCGTCGAGAACGGCGTATTCCGTCAGCATGCCGTCCAGCGTGCAGCCGAGCTGGTCGATGAGCCCGGCATTGATGCGGCCGTCGATCCAGCGGGCGAAATAGCTGCCGGTCACGCGATCGCCGACGGCAAAGCGGGTGACGGCATTGCCGATGGCGACGATTTCGCCGGCCCCGTCGCTCAGTGGAACGACGCCTTGGCGCGGCGGCAGCGGATAGGTGCCGTTGAGGATCAGCGTATCGCGCCGGTTGAGCGAGGTGGCGCGAACGCGCACCACGATCTCATGCGGTTTCGGCTCCGGCTGCGCCTCGTCGCGCATCACCAGGGATTCGGTGCCACGGGACCCTTGGAGACGGTAGCTGCGCATGTCGATCTCCTCCAGAAATATATAGACTGATCTACATATTATGTAGACCGATTGTCATATTCTGTGCAAGGCCTATAATGAGTGCTGCTGACAGAGGTTGACATGGCCAACGACACCCGCACCCGCATACTCGAGACGACTGGGCTGCTGCTCAGGCAGCGCGGCTATCACGGCACTTCGCTCAACGACATATTGAGCGCCAGCGGCGCACCGCGGGGCTCGCTCTATTTCCATTTTCCCGGCGGCAAGGACCAATTGGTCATCGAGGTGACGCGCGCCAGCGTTGCCGACGTGACGGAGAGGCTGGGCGAGGCGCTGGCTGCCGAAAAGGATCCGGCGGTGGCCGTCCATCATATCTACCAGTCGGTTGGGCGCATGCTGGAGGACAACCAATTTTCGCTCGGCTGTCCGATCGCGCCTGTCGTGCTGGACGCGCCGACCGACGTGCCGGAACTGGCGGAGTTGTGCCGCTCGGCCTTCGAACAGTGGATAGGCCTGCTGCGGGACGCCTTCGTCAGGGCAGGGGTGCCCGAGCGCCGCGCGCATGCATTGGCGCTGCTGGTCGAATCGTCGCTGGAAGGGCTGATGGTGATCGCCCGCGCCACCCGCGACCGCGCCCCGCTGCAGGCCGTGGCCGACGAGGTCGCCGCGCTGATTGAAGCCGCGGTGCTTGCCGGCGGAGGCCGCAATCGCGACGCGGCGATTTCCGCGGCCTGATATCGCAACGCGCCTGATGTGGTCGTGCGGGTCGCCGGGGGCCGCGGGCTTTGCGCAGCTAATCTACAATGTCTTTGCGGGCGGCTGAAGCAAGGAAGGCTGAGCGTGTCTGTCCGCGTTCACGAGCCGTCGCATCGATAGCTTCGAGCAGGCCCAGATCGAACGACACGTTGATCCGCGTCGTTGATCCGCGATCACGGATCAGCGGAATGACAGTCGTCATGGCGCCGTCGCGATCCTCCGCAAGTTCGGGATCGCTCATGATGGCATCGAAGTCGCGCGGCGGGGGAACTGGATCGCCGTCCGCTTCCAGCATGCGGACATGGCCGGACAGCGCCTCTACGCCGTTGCGCACGGCTTCATCGATCGTATCTCCCGCCGAGATGCAGCCAGGCATGTCGGGGAAGCTCACGCCGTAGATGCTATCCGGGTCTTTGTGGATGAAGGCGATGTAACGCAAGCTTCTCACTTCTGGTTCAGGAGGCCCGCCTGCTTCAACAAAGCGCGAACGGTTCCTGTAGGCATGTCCTTGCGCGGATGCGGAATTGTAACCTTGCCCGGCTTCGTTGGGTGTTTGAAATGGTGGTGAGAACCGGTCACGCCAATTCTGAACCAGCCATCAGCCTCCAACAATTTGATCAGGGCGCGGCTATCGCGTTCCACAACTGCATTCTCCGTGTAAAATAATACACACGCTCACTGAAATCAACATTCACGAGTGCCGTGCCCTGTAGACATCAGCCAACACCCATTCCGACGCCAGCGGGAACATTAGTTTGACGTCGCGCCAAGCGTTCAGCGCGGTGCGTCGCTCCAATTCAAGTCCTTGTAGTACCATTAGTGAAGTAAACGTCTGGCAAAACAAGAAAGGGCGCCTTTCGGCGCCCTTTCCGTATGCACAAGCCAGATAGCTTGGATTAGAAATCCATGCCGCCCATGCCGCCCATGCCGCCGCCGCCCATGCCGCCAGGCATGCCGCCGCCAGCCGACTCCTTCTTAGGAGCCTCCGCGATCATGGCTTCGGTGGTGACCAGCAGGCCGGCGACCGAGGCCGCGTCCTGGAGAGCGGTGCGAACGACCTTGACCGGATCGACGATACCCATGGCGATCATGTCGCCATACTCGCCGGTCTGGGCGTTGTAGCCGAAGGTCGCGCCCTTGTTCTCAAGGATCTTGCCGGCAACGATCGATGCTTCCGCACCGGCGTTGGCCGCGATCTGGCGGGCCGGAGCCTGCAGCGCACGACGAACGATGTTGATGCCGGCGGCCTGGTCTGCGTTGACGCCGGTGACCTTGATGTTGGCCGAAGCGCGCAGCAGGGCTACGCCGCCACCAGCAACGATGCCTTCTTCGACGGCCGCACGGGTCGCGTTGAGGGCGTCATCGACGCGGTCCTTCTTTTCCTTGACTTCGACTTCCGTCGCACCGCCGACGCGGATCACCGCAACGCCGCCCGCGAGCTTCGCGAGACGTTCCTGCAGCTTCTCCTTGTCGTAGTCCGAAGTGGTCTCTTCGATCTGCTGCTTGATCTGGGCGACGCGGCCCTGGATCTCGGCCTTCTTGCCGGCGCCGTCGACGATGGTGGTGTTCTCCTTGGAGATCGACACCTTCTTGGCGCGGCCGAGCATGTTGAGGCCGACGTTCTCGAGCTTGATGCCGAGGTCTTCCGAGATGACCTGGCCACCGGTGAGGATGGCGATGTCTTCCAGCATGGCTTTGCGGCGATCACCGAAGCCCGGCGCCTTGACGGCGGCGATCTTCAGGCCGCCACGCAGCTTGTTGACGACGAGCGTGGCCAGAGCCTCGCCTTCGACGTCTTCCGAGATGATGAGCAGCGGCTTCGAGGTCTGCACGACGGCTTCGAGAACCGGCAGCATGGCCTGGAGGTTGGAGAGCTTCTTCTCGTGCAGGAGGATGTAGACGTCCTCGAGCTCGGCAACCATCTTGTCGGCGTTGGTGACGAAGTAGGGCGAGAGGTAGCCGCGGTCGAACTGCATGCCTTCGACGACTTCGAGTTCGGTCTCGGCGGTCTTGGCTTCCTCAACCGTGATGACGCCTTCGTTGCCGACCTTCTGCATCGCTTCCGCGATCATCTTGCCGACCGACTCGTCGCCATTGGCCGAGATCGTGCCGACCTGGGCAACTTCCTCGGAGGTCTTGATCTTCTTGGCAGCCTTGCCAAGTGCTGCGACGACTTCGGTCACGGCCAGATCGATGCCGCGCTTCAGGTCCATCGGGTTCATGCCGGCGGCAACGGCCTTGTGGCCTTCCTGGACGATCGACTGTGCCAGAACGGTTGCGGTCGTGGTGCCGTCGCCGGCGATGTCGTTGGTCTTCGAAGCAACTTCGCGGACCATCTGCGCGCCCATGTTCTCGAACTTGTCTTCAAGCTCGATTTCCTTGGCGACGGTGACGCCGTCCTTGGTGATGCGCGGGGCGCCGAACGACTTGTCGATGACGACGTTGCGGCCCTTGGGACCGAGCGTGACCTTCACCGCGTCGGCGAGGATGTTGACGCCGCGCAGCATGCGCTCGCGGGCATCACGGGAGAATTTTACGTCTTTGGCAGCCATTTTTAGCTCCTGGCAAGGGCTTGGGTTAAGCCCGGGAATTCAGTTGACGGTGAGGCCGATATTCAGCCGATGATGCCCATGATGTCGGATTCCTTCATGATCAGAAGGTCTTCGCCATTGAGCTTGACTTCGGTGCCCGACCACTTGCCGAACAGGATGCGGTCGCCAGCCTTGACGTCCAGCGGGACCAGCTTGCCAGCTTCGTCACGAGCGCCGGAGCCGACAGCGATGATCTCGCCTTCCTGCGGCTTTTCCTTTGCCGTGTCCGGGATGATGATCCCGCCGGCGGTCTTGGATTCGGATTCGACCCGGCGAACGACCACGCGGTCATGAAGCGGGCGGAACTTCGACTTTGCCATTTTTTCTTCCTCGATGAGAACGGTGAGAAACAGTTCCTCCATCCGGCGGCGCCGGACATGTGGTTAGCACTCACCAATGGAGAGTGCTAACGTGGCGCTGAAATAGGCCGCTGACCCGCCAGAGTCAAGGCGCGCGGCGCCGACCGGGAGCGTGAAATTTTTCTACGGATCGCAGCCTACAGAAACAGCCGCAGCTGCGTGTGGATGATCGAACGGTAATCTTCGATCGTGCGGCGGCTTTCCGCTTCGCCCTCGGCAAGCGCCAGGCGCACCACGCCGCCGGCGAGCTGGAAGATCAGAAGGACAATGCGTTCGAACTGCTCGCGCTTCTCGGGCGCGAGCAGTTCGATGACATGGTCGCAGAACATTTTGGCTTGATGTCGGGTTTCGGCGATGTCGAGATTCTTGAGCGCCTTGTCGGCCTGGATGGCGTTCTGCAGATCCTGGATGGCCGGATCGCCGGCAACACGGCTGAGGTAATCGTCAAGCAACCGGTCCGCGGCCACGATCACGTCCTTCGCTTCGCGGATGTCAGTGATGATCGTTGTCAGCCGTGCGCGGCTGACCTCTGAAAACCGCTCATAGAGCATTGCCAGGATCGCCGATTTGTTGGGAAAATAATGGTAGACGGTGGCGATCGGCCCGCCCGCCAGCATGCCGACTTCCTTCATGGTGACGGCGTCGATGCCCTTCTCGCCGATCAGCCGCATGGTCGTCGACAGGATCGCATCGATGCGTTCGCGGCTGCGTTCCTGCTTGGGCCTGCGCCTTGGCTCGGTCGCCATTCTCTTCACGTCCGTCATGCACCGATCTTTCGCACGGGTTTCCAAATTCCGGTTGACAAAAAATATGATCAAGTATCAGTTTCTGAAATGCTGACAGGTTGTCAGCTTTTTTGCCGCGCGGCAAGGACGTTGGGAGGCGCCTTTGACTTCGACAAATACCGGCCACGCAGGCAATGGCGACTGGCTGGTCGGCAATCCGACCGGCTGGCAGCTTGCCGCGGCCCTGTGGATCGGTTCGGTCGGCCTGCTCATTCTAGGCCTGCAGCCGGTGCTGCTCGGGGCGCTCTACACCGAGGGCCATGTCAGCGGCGATGAACTGGCGCTGGTCGCCACCGCCGAGATGATCGCCATCGCCATCGGTTCGGCTGTCGTGGCGATGCTGCTCTCGGCGCGCAACATGCGCTGGAAAAGTGCCGTCCTTCTTCTGCTGCTGGCGCTGGCCAATGTGTGGACGGCCTATGCCGCAAGCGCCGGCACGCTGATAGCGGCCCGCGCCCTGGCCGGACTCGCCGAAGGCGGTCTGGTCGCTGTCGCCACCGAACTGATCGCCCGTTCGCGGCGCGCCGAGCGCATCGGCGGCTATTTCGTCACCATGCAGACGTTGGCGCAATGCGCGCTTGCCCTGCTGCTGGCGCTCTATGTCATCCCGGCCGCCGGATCGGCGGGCGGCTTCATCGTTCTCGCCGTCGTCTGCGTCGCGTCGCTGGCGGTCGCCTTCACCGTACCCGGTGACTATGCCGAACTCCCCAAGGAGGAGAACCTGGCCAATGTGCTGACGGTTCCTTCGCTCACCGCGCTGCTGTCGGTCTTCTGCTACTTCATGTTCTTCGGCGCGGTCTGGGCCTTTCTGGAGCCGCTTGGCGCCCAATACGGCATCGATGGCCGCACCGTCGGCCTGATCGTCTCGGCCAGCCTCGCGGTGCAGGTCCTGGGCGCGATGACGGCGACCGTGTTCGAGGCGCGCATCGATTATCGCGCCACCATCGCCACGATCGGTGTCGTGGCGATGGTCAGCTCCCTGGTTCTGGCCAGTGGGCCAGGCCTCGCGACATTCTGGATCGCCGCCCTGGTCATGGGCTTCATCCTCTTGTTCATCGTGCCCTACCAGATCCGGCTGGCGATCACCGCCGACGAGACGCGCACCGCCGTGCTGCTGGTGCCGGCAGCCCAGCTGTTCGGCCTGGCGATCGGGCCGATCGCGGCGTCATTGCTGATCGACGGCAAGGATTTCCGGCCGGTGCCGGAATTCGCCGCCGCCAGTGCTGCTGCCAGCGTGGCACTGCTCGTCGTGTTTGTCCTCGTGGCGCGGCGCCGCCGCGCCGTTGCCTGAACTGGGAGCGCCATGTCGAACAGCTGGAGCAACTGGTCGGGCTTTGTTCGCGCCGAGCCGAAACTGATCGCCAGCCCCGCCGATGCGGGCGAACTGGGTGATCTCATTCGTACCGCACCTGGCCCGGTGCGCGTTGTCGGCGCCGGTCATTCCTTCACCCCGCTGGTAAAATCCGAGGGCACGATCCTGTCCCTGGAGAGACTGGAAGGGCTGGTCTCGCACGACGCCGAAAAACAGCAGGCACGGGTGCGGGCAGGGACCCGGCTCGGCCCGCTGATGCACATCCTGCAAGGCATTGGCCAAGGCCTGCCCAATATGGGCGACATCGACCGCCAGGCGATCGGCGGCGCGCTGGGTACAGCCACGCACGGCTCGGGACCGACGCTCGGCGCCTATCACACGCAGCTGGAGACGGTGCAGATCGTCGACGGACTTGGCAAGGTCCGCGACTTCAAGCGAGCAGGGGATCAGGACATGATCCACGCCATCGGCGTCGCGCTCGGCGCCTTCGGCGTGCTGAGCGAAGTGACGCTGAACAACATCGCGACCTACCGGTTGCGCCGCCGCAAATGGGTGCTGCCGATCGCCGAGATGCTGCGCGATTTCGAGACGATGATGGCCGCGCATCGCTCGGCCGAATTCTACTACATTCCGTTTTCCGGCCATGCTCAGTTCATCGCCAGCGATTTTAGCACCGCGGAGACCGCCACGCGCCCGACCGATGATGATGAGGCGGGGTTGAGGACGTTGCGCAGGCTTCGTACCGCACTTGCCTGGCTGCCATCGCTACGCCGCCGGCTGATCCTGGGCGCCGTCGCGAAAGTGCCGGCCGAGGACTACGTGCAGGACTGGCTCAACGTCTATGCCAGCGACCGCCAGACCAAATTCAACGAGATGGAATATCATCTGCCGTTCGAGGAGGGGCCGAAGGCGCTGACCGAGATCATCGAACTGACCGAAAAGCGTTTTCCCGAGGTCTATTTCCCGATGGAGGTGCGCTCGGTCGCACCGGACCAGTTCTGGCTCTCGCCCTTCCACAACAGGCTCACCTGCTCGATCGCCATCCACCATGACGCGGCGAACGATCCGCTGCCGTTCATGCGGGCGGCCGAACCGATCTTCCGCAGATACGGCGGCAGGCCGCATTGGGGCAAGATGCACAGCCTGAAAGCGGCGGAGCTGAAAAAGCTCTACCCGCGCTGGGACGATGCCATGGCGGTGCGCCGCGACATCGATCCGGAAAACCGCTTCGTCTCGCCCTACATGGCCGGCCTGTTCGGCATCGAGACATGAGCGCCTATTTTTCCACCCTGTCGGATGCGCTGAAGGAAGCTGGCATCTTTCAACCCTGCCTGCTGCTCGATCGCGACCGGCTGGACAGCAACATTGCCCTGGTAAAGCGGCGACTGGATCCCGGCCTTGCCGTGCGGTTGGTCGACAAATCACTCGCCTGCCTGCCGCTGCTTGCGCATATTGGCAAGGCGCTCGGCACCAATCACGTCATGACCTTCCATCCGCCGATCAGCGAGGCGGTGCTGAAGGCGTTTCCG
Source organism: Mesorhizobium loti (assembly GCA_014189435.1). Taxonomy (NCBI): domain Bacteria; kingdom Pseudomonadati; phylum Pseudomonadota; class Alphaproteobacteria; order Hyphomicrobiales; family Phyllobacteriaceae; genus Mesorhizobium; species Mesorhizobium loti. Next base: position 3,430,671 of record CP050293.1, on the reverse strand, counting down.
GATGCCGATCTCTTGTATGGCAAGCCGATGCCGATCGGCGCGGCAAGGGCGGTGCTGGTGAAAGCTGACGCCGACTGGTCGCGTGTCTGCTGGCTGATCGACAGCGAGGAGAGACTGGTGGAATATGGCGCGCTGGCAGCCGAACTCGACATCGAACTGCGCATCGCTTTCGAGATCGATGTCGGGCTGCATCGCGGCGGCTTTGCTGATCCCGAAGCCTTGTCGAGGGCATTGAATGCGCTCCAGGCCTACAAACGGCTGCGTTGCGAAGGCGTCATGGCTTACGAGGCGCATGCGCCGCTCATTCCGGGTCTGTTCGGTGGGCCGGCGAAAGCCTTGGCAAAGGCGTCGGCGCAGGCCGCCGCGTTCGTCGCTCGTCTCGGCGCCGACCAGCGCGGCATCCTCAACATCGGCGGCAGCAAGACCGCGCTGCTTCATCACGGCGGCGCGGCCAATGAAGTGTCGATGGGCTCGGCCTTCGTGCTGCCCAGCGACTTCGATACATCAGGCCTCGAAGGCTTCCAGCCGGCGGCTTTTGTCGCCACGCCGATCCTGAAAGTGGTCGAGCCGATGCTGCCCGGCCCGCCGGCGGTCACCCGCCTGCTGCGGGCGATTGGCCGGTTTCCGAGCAAGGGTTGCTTTCTCTATGGCGGCAAATGGATGGCCGAGCCGGTGTTCCCCGAAGGCTTGATGACGAACGGCCTGCTCGGCCTGTCTTCCAACCAGCAATTCATGGGCCTGCCGGCCGATGCGACGGCAAGGCCAGGCGATTACGCCTTCCTGCGCCCGACGCAGAGCGAGGCCGTGCTGCAGCAATTCGGATCGATCGTGGTGTTTTCCGGCGGCAGGATCACCGATCGCTGGCCGGCATTGCCGATGGCGTGATCGCCTAGCCCTTCACCGGTATCCAGATCTCCAGCCCGCCATTGCCGCTGCGCGGATCGAATTCGGGGCCGTAGCGTTCGAATTCCGGCGCATCCGATATCTCGTGGCCGGAGGCCGGCAGCCATTTGTTCCAGATCGTGTTGACCGTGCGCCGGATGGTCGAGATGTGTTCGCGGTGGACAAAGACCGCATATTTCCGTGCCGGCACGCGCACCCGGCTGAATTCCTTGGGCAGGTCGGAAAAGTCCGACACTTCGACGCCGGCGATGTAGTCGAAATTGCCGGCATCGTCGCCATTGACGCAGACGCCATAGGCGACATCGCCGGTCTCGCCCGGAATGTTGCCGATATAGGGGCCGAAGCGCTGCCACTGCATCGGAATGGCGGCGCTGGTTTCGCAGCTGTAGCGTTCGCCGAGGCCGGCGATGAGGAACGGCCGGCTGATCTCGAAACGCGGCGGTTCGAGATTGGGGAGGAAGGACTGGTCCATCAGGATCGGCTCCACGAGGTCGAGCTTATCGAGTGTGCCTTGCGCGCGCACCAGTTCCGGCGTGGTGCCGAACTGGTCGCGGAAGGCACGGGTGAAAGCCTCATGCGAATTGTAGCCGGCGTCGAGCGCGACGCTGAGAATGTCGGGCGCCCCGCCGGCCAGCTTGCGCGCCGCCTCGGTCAGCCGGCGTGAGCGCATGTAGCCCATCACCGAGCGGCCGGTGGCAGCCCCGAAAGCCCGCGTCACGTGAAAACGCGACACGCCGCTGCTTTGGGCGACATCGTCGAGCGAGATCGCTTCCGGCAGATGGCTCTCGACGAACCACAGCGCTTTCTCGATCGGGTTCATTTTTCTCCTCGCATTGGCCAGATCATTATGCCGCTCCCTGGCGCGGTCAGTTTGATCGAAATTGCGCATCCGGCGCAATCCGCGCTGATCCCGTCGCAGTTCGCGCACCGATATGGCCCAACACGTCAAGCGCTTCGCTTGACAGCGCTAGGCGATATCTTCTAGAATGTTATATTATTACAAGCTGCGAGCATGCAATGTCTGCCTCCCTCACGTGGCCCATCACTCCGTCCGAGAAATCCGTTGCGATGCGATCGGCGCAAAACTACGCTGAGGCGGTGATGGTCCCCGAGTCGAAAGGCGAGGGGTGAAAAGGGAACACGGTGAGATCCCCAGGGATCGAGGCCGTGGCTGCCCCCGCAACTGTAAGCGGCGAGCAAAATCCGTGAATGCCACTGGCCGGCAAGGCTGGGAAGGCAGGATGGCGCAACGACCCGCGAGCCAGGAGACCTGCCATCACTGAGTTGACCGGACGGGGTGTGCCGGGAGGAAACGCGAATCTCGGTCTTGTCGGCCGGTTCGCCAGCTTCCTTCCGTCGCCAATTTTGGAAAGTGACGGAAGTGGCCGGCTCCATCGATCCTATCCATCGCATCATCGTGTGCACGCTTTGCCGTGACCTCGTGACCGGGGTCAGGTCCGGGGAAGACCTTTGCAGCGATTTGCGCTCCCGGCTTTCGGCCCACAACGAGCCGGCCGTGGCGCTGGGCTTCGCGGTCGAAGGCGTGGCCTGCATGGCAGGCTGCTCGCGACCGCTGACGGTCGCCTTCCAGGCGCCAGGCAAGGCTGCCTATCTCTTCGGCTCCATCGACGCACGAGCCGATGTCGGCGACCTCGTGCGATTCGCCAGGCTCTACGCGTCGCTCATCGATAGCTGGTGCAGTTCCGGTCAGCGTCCGGCGGGATTGGCGGGCAAGACGCTGGCCCGCATCCCCGGTTCGGGCAATCCGGCGGGCAGCAGCAGATGACCGTGGCGCTTCTCGAAGCACATGACCTCTGCGCCATGGCGAATGGGCGGGATCTGGTTCAGGCGGTCAGCCTGGCGGTGGCCGCTGGCGACCGCCTTGCCATCATCGGCCCCAATGGCGCCGGCAAGACGACGCTGCTGCGCATGCTGTCGGGCATGCTGCGGCCGAGTTCCGGCGAGGTGAAGCTCGGCGGGCGCCGGCTGGACAGGATTTCGGCGGCCGAGCGGGCGTTGCACATCGCCGTTGTCGGCCAGACCGACCAGCCCGATCCGCGGCTGGCGGTGATTGATTATGTCGAGCTTGGCCGCGTCCCGCACGCCGGGCTGAGACGCAGGAGCGAGGAACGCGATATCGTCGTCGATGCGCTGCGCCGGACCGGCCTGCTGCCGCTGCTTGGCCGAACCATCGGCTCGCTGTCGGGTGGCGAGCGCCAGCGCGCCCAACTGGCGCGCGCCATCGCCCAGCAGCCAAAGATCCTGTTCCTCGACGAGCCGACCAACCATCTCGATCCGCGCGCCCGCGGCGAACTGCTCGAACTCGTGGCCGGCTTCGAGATGACGGTGATCGCGGTGCTGCACGATCTGGCGCTGGTGGCGCCGTTCGCAACCAGGGTGGCGGTGATGAACCATGCCCGTCTGCAGGCGCTCGCCGCGCCGCGCGAAGCGCTGACCCAACAGCTGATCCGCGAGATTTTCGGCATCGATGTGCTGCATCTGCGCCATCCGACCGAGGACCGCGAACTGACGGTGTTCGAGGTGCCGAACCGTGCCGCGCCACCGTCCTGACTGAAGCCGTTCCGTATTCGACCCAATCCCATCCACAAAGGAGCAAAACCCGTGAAACGCCTTGCCTTTTCGCTTGCCTTCTCGCTGCTGGCCTCGACCGCCTTCGCCTTCCCGGTCACCGTCGACAGCTGCGGCAAGCCGCTGACCTTCGATGCGGCGCCGAAGCGCGCCGTCATCCACGATCTCAACATGGCCGAGATGGCTTTCGCGCTGAAACTGCAGCCGTCTATCGTCGGCCTGACCGGCATCACCGGATGGTATAAGGTCGGCCCCGAATTCAAGGCCGAGCAGGGTTCGATCCCGGAACTGGCACCAAAGTATCCGACGCTCGAAAACCTCGTCGCGGTCGAGCCCGATTTTTTCTTCGCCGGCTGGTACTACGGCATGAAGCCGGGCGGTGAAGTGACGCCCGACACGCTTGCCCCGCATGGCATCAAGACGCTGGTGCTGACGGAAAGCTGCGTCCATCTCGACAAGAACCGCCCCGCCGCCTCGATGGACCTGCTCTATGGCGACGTCGAAAAGCTGGGCAAGATCTTTGGCAAGGAGGCCGAGGCGGAGAAGCTCGTTTCGGACTGGAAGACGCAGCTCGCCGATATCACGGCCAAGGTCGGCAGCGCCAAGGGCACGCGGGTGTTCCTCTATGATTCCGGCGAGGACAAGCCGTTCACCGCGGGCAAGTTCGCCATTCCGAGCGCCATGATATCAGCCGCCGGCGGCGACAACATCATGGCCGACATGGACACCAGCTGGGGCAACACGGACTGGGAAACGGTGGCGTCGCGCAATCCGCAATTCCTCATCCTGCTCGATTACCAGGACGGTGGCGGCTACAAGAAGCTGCTCGATTTCCTGAAGGCGCATCCGGCGATGAAAGAGACGGACGCGGTCAAGAACGAACGCTTCGTCGCATTGCGCTACGCCGAACTGACTCCCGGACCGGCCAACATCGAAGCAATCGACAAGATCGCCAAGGCCATGCATCCGGAAGCATTTTGAGCTTGCGGCACAAGGCATTCGCACTGGCCATGATGGTGGGAGCGGCGGCGATCGCCGCTCTCGCTCTGCTGTCGATCGCCTATGGTTCGACGCTGATCCCGCTGACCGACGTCGTTGCCGCGCTTGGCCGTGCAATCGGCTTCGGTGGGCACGACGTGGCCGGGCCGGTCGGCAAGATTGTCGTTGATCTGCGGCTGCCGCGCACGATCCTGGCCATTTGCGTCGGCGCGGGCCTCGGCGTCGTCGGTGCGCTGCTGCAGACGGTGACCCGCAACGATCTTGCCGATCCATTCCTGTTCGGCCTGTCGTCGGGAGCCGCTGCCGGCGCGGTTTCCGTCATCACGGTCTTCGGCGACAGCTTTGGCATTTGGACGTTGCCGGTCGCGGCCTTCACCGGCGGTATCTTGGCTGCCGGTGTCGTCCTGCTGCTGGTCGCGCGGGTGAGGGGGCAAGGCCCGGAGCGGCTGATCCTTGCCGGCCTTGCCGTCTCGTTCATGTTCACCGCCTTGACCAACTATTTGGTCTTTGCCGGCGACCAGCGCGCCGCTCATTCGGTGCTGTTCTGGACGATGGGCGGCCTTGGCCTGGCGCGCTGGGACAATATCTGGCTGGGCGCACTGGGTGCGGGCACCATCCTGGCCTACGCGCTGTGGAACCACCGCCGGCTCGATGCTTTCCTGGCCGGCGAAAACGCCGCCGAAAGCCTTGGCGTGCCGGTGGCGCGCATGCGCCGGACGACCTTTCTCGTCGCCGCCTTCTCGACGGCGATCCTTGTTTCGGTCGCCGGCGTCATCGGCTTCGTCGGGCTGATGATCCCGCATCTGTCACGGCCGCTGGCGGGCCCCTTGCATCTGCGCCTGGTTGCCAGCTGTGCCGTCTTCGGCGCGGTGCTGTTGCTGGCCAGCGATCTTCTGGCCCGAACGCTGCTGCCGCCGCAGGAACTGCCGATCGGCATCATCACCAGCTCGGTCGGTGCGTTCTTTGTCGTCACCATGCTCATCCGCAACCGGCTGTGACGGGCAAGAGTTCGCCAGCTCCGAGCTCTCAGACCGTCCAGAAATAGCGCACAATGTGAAAGAACACCGGGGCGGCGAAGACCAGGCTGTCGGTGCGGTCCATCATGCCGCCATGGCCTTCGATCAGATGGCCCCAGTCCTTGACGCCCTGGTCGCGCTTGATAGCCGAGGCGACCAGCCCGCCGAGAAATCCCATCGAGCAGGCGACGAAGGCCACGGCCGCCGCCTGCAGCGGCGAGAAGGGCGTCACGAACGACAACAGCGCGCCGAGCAGGCTCGCCGACACCAGTCCGCCGATCAGGCCTTCCCAGGTTTTCGACGGCGAGACGTTCGGCGAAAACCGGTGTTTTCCAAACAGCTTGCCGAAGATGTACTGCAGCACGTCGCTGCCTTGCACGACGATGATCAGGAAGGCGATCAGCAGCAGGGTGCGGCCTTCGAAGCCAGGCACGTTGAGTGTCAGCAGGGCAGGGACGTGGCTGACGCAATAGACCGAGATCATCACCGCCCATTGCTGCGCGGCGATCCGCTCGAGGAAGCGTTCGGTGTCGCCATGCAGCGCCGTGATGGCCGGCATCAGCAGGAAGCAGTAGACTGGAATGAAGATGACGAAGAGCCCGTACCAGGCGGTCCACACCAGCCAGTACTGAAACGGTATGATAATGCCGAACATGCCAAGCAGCACCCAATGGTCGCTGCGGCGCGTGTGTGTCAGCGTCACGAATTCGCGCAGTGCTGCGAAGGAAATCAGCGCAAACAGGATGGTCATCCCGTAACGGCCGAAGAAGAAGGCGACCGTCATCAGCGCCACCATCACCCACCAGGCATTGATGCGCTGGGTGAGATTGACCAGCGTCGAACTGAGCGGCTTCGGCGCCCGCGCCGAAAGGATGGCGGCGACGATGCTGGCGGTGGTCAAAACCGCCAGCAGGCCGATGATCAGGATGGAAATCTCGTGGCGCATCAATCGTCTCGCTCGGGACGCGGGTTGAGCGCCAGAAGCGTGGCGTGGGCGCGCTCGAGAAAGGCGCGGCGTTCTTCGCCCGGGCCAACCGCGACCGGCGCGCCGAAAACGACGCGGCACAGCAGCGGCACCGGCAGGAACTGGCCCTTGGGCAGCACGCGCGACATGTTCTCGATCCAGCACGGGATCAGTTCGACCTGTGGCCGTGCCATCGACAGATTGTAGAGCCCGGAGCGGAAGGCCAGCAGCGGCTCTTCCGTCATGTTGCGGGTGCCCTCGGGAAACAGGATCAGCGAGTGGCCCTGGTCGAGAACCGACAGCATGATCTCGATCGGGTTTTCCTCAGGCGTCGTCCATTGCCGGTTGATGAGCACGGACGACAGCATGTCCTGCGCGATAAAGCGGCGCAGCCGCGATTTTCCCCAATATTCGCCGGCGGCAACGGCATGGGTGATCGCGCGCTCCTTTTCACTGAGGCAGGCCGACAGCAAGATGAAGTCGCCATGGCTGGTGTGATTGGCGAAATAGATGCGCTGCCGGTCGGACGGCAGGCTGCCGTTCCAGATCGGACGGACCCCGGTCACCATCCAGGCAAGCGCCGAGAGGCCGACGGAGGTTACCGTCTGCAGCAAGGTGAAGGTCTTGAGCGAAAGCTTGTTCATCGCGGCGCCCAGAACGCCGCAGCGAAAAGCATCGCCAGGAACAGGCAGAAGGCGACGCGCTGCTTGAACAGCAGGCGGCGCGTGCCGGCTATCCGGTCATCGAGCGAGCGGGTGGTAGGCGGCGAGGGTTTCAGGCGCATGCGCGCCAGTATGTCATCGATCGCGGCGCCGCCGGAAGCTTCGTCGTCGTGACTGGCCATGATCCGGAACAGCAGCGCGTCGAACGCCAGCAATGCCGACAGCGCCAGCACGGCCACCGCGCTCGCGGCGGCGAGCGACAGAGGAAGAGCCGCACGCAAGGTGTCGAATGCACCGCGCTCCGACGCCGCCAGCGGCTCGAGGATGTTTCCGGCTACCACGACCGCGGCCGGCCACGACGCCTGGACGATCAGCATACGGGCAAAGCGCGTGGTACGGTCTTGATAGGCATTGCCGGTCATGACGAGGCCGGCTCCGCGGCCAGATGCACCGGTCGGCCGGCGGCGGTGAGCATGTTGAGGGCATCTGCCGGCGTTTGCGCCCTGCCGGTCGCCACCAGCCATTCGGCGACGACGCCGGCGCTGCGCTGGAAGCCGAGCGCGCAGCACACCAGCACGGGACCGTCGCGGCGCGCAGTCTCCAGCGCGCCGGCTGCCTGCTGCTGTATTGCCGCCGGCGGCGGCAATAGGTCGATCATCGGAAGGCTGATCCAGCGTCGATCGGCTCCGGTCGGTTTTTCAAGTTCGGCGGCGAGGTCGATGACCGTGCCGAAGCCGTTGGCCTCGCGTGCTGTGGGAAAGCGCCCGAGAAAGACGCCGTCGGCAATCGCTACCTGAGGAGCAAGTTTGCGCGTCCACGCCCATATGTTTGTCCTGGCGCCAAGGCGGTAAGGCAAGAGCAGGATGCGACTTGCAAGCGTGATGTTGCCATCGGCGAATTTCTGGAACACCTTTGCGCCGGCCCCGGCATAGGCGAGGGCGACGATGGCCAGCGCCAGCGCCGGCCAAAGCAGGAACAGCGCGACGGCGCAAAACAAGGCGCCGAGCGCGGCGCCCGCCAGCGCAAGAACGGCGCCCAGCGCATAGAACAGCGCCAGCCGTCGCGCCTTCGCATCATCGGTCAATTGGGTGCCCGAAAACGGCAGTTCGCCACTGCGCGGAAACAGCCACAGCGCAAAAAACCCGAGCAGCGCGCCGGTCGGGATGTCGATGAAATGATGCTGCCAGGTCGTCAGCACCGAGGCGCCGATCAGGAAGCACCAGCCATGCCAGAGCGGCAGGAGAAAGCCGCCGAGCCGGTGGCGCCAATGATCCCAGATGATCACCAGCAGGGCGATGTGCAGCGAGGGCGCCTGGTTGAACGGCTTGTCGAAACCGCCGAGCACGGCAAACAGGAAGCCGGGCAGGCCGGTCGTTGCCGGCCGCACGAAGGTCGCCGTCAGCGGGAACAGGATGAAGCAGGCAACGGCGACGATCTGCGCGGTGAGGTAGCGCCCGGCCAGGCGGTCGACCCCTTGCCTGTCGTTGTTGAGCAGCAGCGACAGGCCGTAGAACAGGTTGATCGACCAGTAGGGCACGATGGTCCAGGCGACGAACGGGATGCGGTGTTCCCAGGAGAACACGATGCTGCCGACGTCGTCGCGCCGCGACGCCAGCCAGTTGGCGAAGCCGTAGCTGAGATAGAAGAACGGCGCCAGGAAGGCCAGCCACAGGGCTGCCCTGATGATCACCCGGCTATAGGGTTCGGCACGCGCCACGGATGCAGGCGATGAGACCATGCTGTTCAGCGGCGCCGCGCAAGCGAGACGGTGAAGATGCCCCATTGGTCGATGCGCTGGTCGAGCTTGTCGAAACCGGCGGCTTCGACGAGCTGGTCCATCTCGCCTTGCGTACGCCGGCGCATCACCCAGGCCTCGCCGCCGCGATGCGAGGTCAGGCTGCGGGCGATCATCTCGAGCTGCGGGTGCCAGGGCTGATTGGTGTAGAGCAGCAGGCTGCCCGGCTGCATCGCGCTGGCCAATCCACCGAGCGAGCGGGCGATCATCGCATTGTCGGAGAACAGCTCGTAGAGGCCGGAAACGATGGCGAGGTCGGGCGCCGGAGCGATCGAAGCGAGCATGTCGGCATCGAAGGCGTCCGCACGCTGGAACGAGACATCAGCCGGCAATTGCCGATCGGCGATCAGCTTGCGGCCAAGCTGCACGTTGAGGTCGGAATAATCCTGCAGGCGCACGCTCGCCGGCTGGTCGGGGCTCTTCACGATGGCGTCGAGAACATAGCGGCCGTGGCCGGCGGCGATGTCGAGAATGTGCGCTGGCCGGCCAGTGGCCTTGAGCGTCGCCAGGCAAGCGCCGATGAGTTCTTCGAGATGCAGCTTGCGCTGGCGGATGCCGCGCCAGCCGATGGCCTCCAGGAAGACACGGTCGACGACGCGGCCGAGAGGTGTAAGACCGCGCGCGTCGTTTTCGTAGACATAGTCCAGCGTCGAGCCGGAATCGAAGCCGGTGGTGACGCCGGCCCTCATGCCCTGGGAAACCCAGGCACCCATGCGAATGGAGGCGCGGCTGAAGGCCCAATAGAGGCCCTTGGGCGACATGAGATCGAGCGGCGAGGCAAGCCTGTCGGCCTCGTCGCGGGTGTAGCCGGCAATGTCCGCCTGCTTCAGGTCGACCGGCGCGTCCGGTGCCGCGAACTGCCTGGCCAGGAATGGCCGGATCAGCTCGAGGGCTTTTGCCCGGTCGCGCTCGCCCAGCGTGTCGTGGAAGAAGCCCGGCAACACGTGGCGTTCCTTGGTGCGGCTGCCGAGATTGACGAAGAATTCGTGCTGCGGGCCATGGCGCACCACCCAGTCGCTGCCCGAGAGCAGAAGCTGCGTCGGCACGGTGATGGCGCGGGCGTCAGCGACGATGCGCGCGGCGTGCTGGTAGAGCTCGACCAGGATGTTGGAGGCGATCGGCCGCGTGATCAGCGGATCGCTCTCGAAAGAGGCGATGCGCACGGGATCGTGGGTCAGGAATTTCGCCTTGACGTAGGAGTTGACGAAGAAGCGGCCCTTGATCTTCTGCCAGAGCGCGATGCCTTCCTTGGCGAAGGGCACGTAGAGCTTTACCGAAAAGGCCGGTGAGGCCAGCACCATGGCGCGCAGCTTCGGCGCATAGTCGTGCACCCAGGCGGCGGCAAGCACGGCGCCGAAGGACTGCGCGATCAGCGCGACATCCTGCGTGGCGAAGCCATCCCTGGCGGCGATCTCGCGCATGAAGCAGTCGATGTCGCGCACCAGGGCCGAGAAGGAGGGGGCATAGCCACGCTCGCCGGACGAACGGCCATTGCCACGCGCATCCCAGGCATAGAAGGCGTGGTCGGGCATCTGCAATTCGTCGACGAGATGGGCCATGCGGCCGCCATGCTCATGGCCGCGATGGAAGAGCACCACCGCGCCCTTGGCATCGGCGGAAGCTGCCGGCCAGAAGCGGTAGAAGATCTCCGTCCCGTCATGGCTGCGGAAGACCCGCTCCTGTGCCTGCCGCTCAAGGTTTTCCGTGGTCGCGGTGGCGATCGGTTCGTGCATCATGGTCTTTCCCTTTGGCGGCATGGCGAGCCTCGATGCTCAACTGGCGCTGCCAATAAGGCCGGCGCGTATCCGGTTTATGGCGGTCAGCAGCGAAAGCGTTGCCATGGCTGGAAACACAAATGGCGCGATGGATGCCGGCCAAAGCCCGGCGGCGCACAAGACGGCGACCACGCCGAGCGCCAGCGCCCTGTCGCTCTTGCCGAACGGCCCGGCATAATTACGTCCGATCTTGGCAGCGATGCCGAGCACGCCGGCGAACTCGGTCAGCACGGCCGATATCGCGAAGGCGACGACGCCCCATGGGGCAAACTGCGGAAAGACGGCAAAAGGGAGAATGAGCGCGAGATCCGAAACGACATCGCACAACTCGTTCAGATACATGCCGAGCGTCGAGGCTTGGCCATGTTCCCGTGCCAACATGCCATCGACGGCGTTCAGCGCCATGCGCACGAACATCACTGCGGGGATCAGCAGCAGCAGCCAGCGCCATTCATGCAGGATCGCGATCGCCGCCCCGGCCGCGACCGACATCACGGCCGCCAGGATGGTGATGCTGTTTGCGGTCACCCCGATTGCCGCCAGCCGATTGACCAGTGGCCGCAGTCGTCCCTGGAAAGCCGGCTTGAGAGCGTAAAGCGTCGGCATTTTCGTGATCCCCCGATCCTGACAGCGGCTGTACATCAATATCTCGGACGCTGCCAGCGTCTCCAAAGGGCGGGGCGCGATCCGACCGACCGCGCACGCTAGCCGTTGCGAAATTGCTAACCATGATTTGCCCGGCATGGCTGTCATGCACATTTGCCCAGCTTTGGCGAAATACGGCACCTTGAATAGTAAGCACGCTTATTATATATCCCGCTCATGGTTTCCGATGGCATCGACAGATTGGGCTTCTTGATCCACGACGTGCAGCGCTTGATGCGCAAGCGCTTCGAGGCGAGGGCCAGTGGCTTGGGGCTTTCTTCGGCGCAATGGCGGCTTCTGGTCCGCGTCGCCAAGGAAGACGGTGTGGCGCAGGCGCGGCTGGCCGAACTTCTCGAAATCGAGCCGATCAGCGTTTCGCGCCTGGTCGATCGCATGGAGGAGGGCGGCTGGATCGAGCGTCGTCCCGACGCCACCGATCGCCGCGTCCGCATGATCTTCCTGACACCTAAGGCAAGCGACGCCTACGCCGTGATCAAGAGCATTGCCGGGGAAGTCTATGAGGAATCGCTGGTCGGCGTGAAGCCGGAAGCCCGTCGCGTCCTCGTCGAGGGGCTTGAGGCGATGGTTCGCAACCTGACCGACGACGAGACGCCGTCCATCGAAAAAGTAAAGAATACAGAGGGCGCAGCAGCATGAACGCGGTAGCCAAGATAGACGAGAATGTGACCGAGTTGGAGATGGAAGCGCCGGCGCAGCCGGCCGCGGCCCCGGTGGCGATTGCTCCTCCGGTGCAGCCAGCCCCGGCGCCTGTGAAGAAAAAGCGTCGGCTGGGCCGTCTTCTGCTGATGGTCGCGCTGCCCGCGGCACTGGCTGTCGGCGGCGGCTATGTCTGGGTCACCGGCGGCCGCTACCAGGAAACGGAGAATGCCAATCTGCAGCAGGCCAAGGTGTCGATCGCTTCCGACACGGCCGGCCGCATCGTTAAGGTCGACATCTTGGATAACCAGCTGGTCAAGCAGGGTGACGAACTGTTTGCCATCGACCCCGAGCCATACCGGATCGCTCTGGCGCAGGCCGACGCGGCGGTGGCGGGAGCGCGTCTCAATGTCGAGCAGCTGCGCGCCGCCTATGGCCAGTCGATGGCTCAGCAAAAATCCGATGCCAGTCAGGTCGTCTTCGCCCAGTCGCAGTTCGACCGCGCCGCCGACCTTGCCCAGAAGGGCATCAACGCCAAGTCGTCGCTGGACGAAGCCAAGAACGATCTCGACAAGGCCAAGCAGCAGCTCGCCGTTGCCGAGCAAGGCATCATCAGCGCCAAGGCAGCCCTTGGCGGCAATCCCGACATCGAGACCGACAAGCACCCGACCGTGATGGCCGCGCTCGCCGCTCGCGACAAGGCGGCCTACGATCTGGCGCAGACCACGGTCAAGGCGCCGGCTGACGGCGTCGTCAGCCAGGCCTCGTCGTTCAAGGTCGGCCAGTATGTCGGCTCCGGCACGCCGCTGTTTTCGCTGGTCGAGACCGGCGACACCTGGATAGAAGCCAATTTCAAGGAAACGCAGCTCACCCACATGACAACAGGCCAGAAGGCCGAGATCATGGTCGACACCTATCCGGGGCGCACCTTCGAGGCGACGGTCAAGGCGATCGGCGCCGGCACGGGAGCCGAATTCTCGCTGCTGCCGGCCCAGAACGCCACCGGCAACTGGGTCAAGGTCACGCAGCGCATTCCGGTGCGTCTCGAACTGACCGATGCCGACGCCAAGATGGCGTTGCGCACCGGCATGAGCGCCACCGTTACCGTCGACACCGGCGTTGCGCGTGGCCTGCCGTCGATCTTCGGTCACGCCAACGCCGGCGAGGCCGCGCAGTAAAAAGTCAACAGAATCCCGCGGGGAACCAGCGGGTGGAGGTGAATGGCAGGATTGGTCTGATGGGAGGAGCTGGAAGGATCAGCGTTTGGCGAAGCCGCGTCGCGGCTCGACCGAAATCTGAAATCTTCGACGCAGACCCGTCGGTCCTCATGTTTCCGGGCGGCAGGCATCCGCTCATTAGAGACTTTCAGTCGATGTAACCCCCACATCGACAATCGCGTCCCACCGCGACGAGGGTCTCTCAACGGAAGGCTTTGCCGCCCGGAAACCCATTGTACACGTTTTTGTTACCTGCTGGAAGTTCCACGTCATGAGCACGCCCGAACCCTTCAAAGAAGTGCCGCATCGCGGCCTGATCACGGTTGCGCTGATGCTGGCGACGGTCATGCAGGCGCTCGACACGACGATCGCCAATGTCGCGCTGCCGACCATGACCGGCGATCTCGGCGCCTCGCCGGACAACATCAACTGGGTGCTGACCTCCTACATCGTTGCCGCCGCCATCATGACGCCGGTCACCGGCTGGCTGGCCGACCGCTTCGGCCGCAAGGAACTGTTCCTGACGGCAGTGGTCGGCTTCACCGTGTTCTCGATGCTGTGCGGCATCGCCTGGAGCCTGGAGAGCATAGTGTTCTTCCGGCTGATGCAAGGCGTGTTCGGCGCGGCGATCGTGCCTCTGTCGCAAACGTTCCTGCTGGACATCAATCCCAGGGAACGCCATGGCCAGGCGATGGCCATCTGGGGCGCCGGCATCATGCTGGGGCCGATCCTGGGTCCGACGCTGGGTGGCTGGCTGACCGAGAATTTCAACTGGCGCTGGGTGTTCTTCATCAACCTGCCGGTTGGCATCGTCGCCTTTCTCGGCATGGCCGCCTATTTGCCTGCCGTTGCCCGGCGCGTGCGCGGCTTCGATTTCTTCGGCTTCGCCATGATATCGCTTGGCGTCGGCGCGCTTCAGCTGCTGCTCGATCGCGGCGGCGAGGTCGACTGGTTTTCATCGGTCGAGATCTGGATCGAGCTTGGTCTTTCCCTCACCGGCTTCTGGGTGTTCATCATTCACACGATGACAGCGGAACACCCCTTCATCGATCCCAAGATCTTCCTCGACCGCAATTTCGTCACCGGACTGGCGTTCATCTTCGTCATGGGTGTGCTCATCCTGGCCAGCATGTCGCTGCTGCCGCCGATGCTGTCGACCATCTTCGGCTATCCGACCGTCACCATCGGCGTCGTCATAGGACCACGCGGTATCGGCACGATGATTTCGATGCTCGTCGTCGGCCGGATCATGAGCAAGATCGACGCCAGGATCCTCGTCGTCATCGGCTTCCTGCTGACCGCGCAGTCGCTCTACACCATGTCAAGCTTCACGCCGCAGATGGACAACTGGCTGATCATCAGCTCCGGCATCATCCAGGGCCTCGGCATGGGCATGGTGTTCGTGCCGCTGTCGACCGTCGCCTTCGCCACGCTCGACGTGCGCTTCCGCACCGATGCCACGGCCTTGTTCAGCCTGGTGCGCAATCTCGGCTCGTCCATCGGCGTGTCGGTCGTAACGGTCCTGATGGTGCGCAACACGCAGATCAACCACACCGAGCTTTCGGCCTTCATCAATCCGTTCAACCCCAACCTTTGGGCGGTCTCTCCGGCAGCCGCGAGCGGTGATCCAATGGCGCTTTCGCAGGTCGATCGCATGGTCAATCTCCAGGCGATGATGATCTCCTACGTCAATGACTTCAAAATACTCATGGTGATGACGCTGCTTGCCATCCCGTTTGTTTTCCTGCTGCGCAAGCCAAAGCAGGCACCTGCCGGTGGCGCACCAGCCGCCGCGCACATGGACTAGATGCAGTCGTCCGCGACGTTGTAAGTCTCCATGGCAACGAGGAGACCATCGCCATGCAGCCTGCCTTCCCGGTGTTCGATCTCGGGCGGTTCGAAAGTGCCGGCGCCGAGGAGAAAAAGGTGCTCGGCGCCGAGGTCGATCGCATCTGCCGCAGCACCGGCTTTCTGGCCGTGAAGAACCACGGCATTCCGCAATCTGTGATCGATGCCGCCTGGTCGAAAGCGCGTGCTTTCTTCGACCTGCCGCCGGAGCAGAAGCAACGCTCGAAGGCGCCTTACAAGGGCTATCCCTACGGTTATCTCGGGCCTGAGCTGGAGGCGCTTGCCAAATCGCGCAACGTCGATACGCCGCCTGATCTGAAGGAGAGCTTCAATGGCGGACCGCTTCGCGTACCGCCAGGCATGAGCGACCCGGAAGCATTGGCCTTCTGCTATGCCGATACGATCTGGCCGGAAGCGCCGGACGGCTTCGTCGATGCCTGGAAGGCCTATTATTCCGCGCTGGAGGATCTGGCGGTGCGCATCATGCGTGTTTTCGCCACCGCGCTTGGTCTGCGCGAAGACTATTTCGACGGCGTCCTCGGCGCGCCGATCAGCGCTCTGCGGGCCCTCAATTACCCCGAGCAGCATGTCGCGCCGAAGCCCGGCCAGATCCGTGCCGGCGCCCATACCGACTATGGCAGCCTGACCATCCTGTTGCCGCAGGCCGGGTCGCGCGGCCTTGAGATCATCACCCCGGACGGCGCGTGGACCGAAGTGCCGCCGATACCGGGAGCCTTCGTCATCAACATCGGCGACCTGATGGCGCGCTGGACCAACGACCGCTGGGTTTCCACCGTCCATCGCGTCGTCAATCCAGCAGCGGAAGAGGGCGGCCGAGGGAGCGGCCAAGGGAGCGGCAAGGACCGGCGCCAGTCCATGGCTTTCTTCCACCAGCCGAACTGGCATGCCGAAATCAGGGTTCTGGACGTTTGTCTCGCGCCGGGAGAAGCGCCGAAATACGAGCCGGTTCTGTCCGGCCCCTACCTCATGGCAAAGTTCAGGGCGACGACCAGGTAGGGGCGATCGGGCGCAGCATCGGGACGCCTCCTACTTCCCGAGCACGAGGCTCCAGTAGCGGAGGTTGGCGTCGCTGCCGTCGCGTACATAGGCAAGGCCGAAGCGGGTGAAGCGCGGGTCGAGCATGTTGCGGCGATGGCCTGATGAATGCACCCAGATATCGAACAGCTTCTGTTGGTCGAAACGGCCCTCGGCAATGTTCTCGGCGGCCGCACCCGCAATGCCATTGCCCTTGACGCGCGAGGCGAAATCCTTGCCCCAGCCGGTGGTGTGGCTCATGCGACGGCGCTGCGCCATGTAGCCGGCCTGCTGCAGGGCGGCCTGCTCGAGCTGCCGGTCGGGGACCAGCGGCGCCAGCCCGGCCGAAGCGCGGATGCTGGCCAGCGTGCCGGTGGCGGATGAGGAAACTCCGGCACCGTCGCCGGTCGGCAGCGAAACCGTACTACAGGCGGCGAGACCGGCCAGCGCGACGAGGCCGGTCAGCACCATGCGCCTGCTCGGCACCGGACGCGGTTCGATGGAATGGGAATGATCAATGGCCATTCTTGTCTGAATAGTCGCGATCATGGCTTTTGACGGGCAAGCGGTGAAAATTGCGCGAGAACCCCATGCGTTGGTTTCGCAAAATGCATCGCGTAGTGTTGAAACGCTCCCTTTCGGGCAAGATAATCCAGACGGCCCATGTGACGTGAGAATCCGATGCCAAAGACTGTCCGCACATTCCCGACGCTCTCCACCTCTCGCCTGCTGCTGCGCGCCCCGACCGCCGAGGATATCGCCGCTTTCCGGGATATACTGTCGGTTCCTGAGGTCACCCGGTTCTCGAACTGGCGGGATGCGCCGTCCAAGGCGGTGGCGGATCGGGCGATGAGATGGATGTGCAAGGCCTTTCCCACCGGGAAAGGCTGCGCCTGGATCATCGAGGATCGCGCTTCGAAGACCATTGCCGGTGCGGTTCGGTACAATTGGTTCGTCCCCAAATCGAAGTGCGGCGAGATCGGCTACGAGCTGCATCCGGATTTCTGGGGCAAGGGCCTGATGACCGAAGCGGCTGCTGCCGTCGCTCTTTGCGGCCATCAGTTCTTCGGCCTCAATCGCATCGAGGCGTGGACGCTGCCGGGCAACACCGGATCGGACCGTGTGCTGGAAAAAGCCGGGTTCCGCTATGAGGGCACGCTACGGCAGAAAGCCCGGTTCAAGGGCGCCTATCACGATCTCAGGATGTTTGGGCGGCTGGCCGGCGACCACGCGGGCCAGAACTGAACAGAGTGCTGGCTGTTCGAAGTCGTTCGAACATGCCTCAAAAGGTTTTTTGCTAAGATGCTCCATCACGTCTCCTTCGGCGTTTCGAATATAGAGCGCGCGACTGCCTTCTACGACGCCGTACTGGGACCGCTCGGCTATATCAGGGTCTGGGACGATCTCCGGCCCGGCGAGCCCGATCAGGCGGTGGGCTATGGGCCTGCCGGTGGCGGCGACAAGCTGGCGATAAAACTTCGCCCGAAAGGGCAGCGTCCGCCCGGTCCGGGTTTTCATCTGGCTTTTGCCGCCCCGGATCGCCAGAGCATCGCGCAATTTCATGCGGCCGCGCTTGCACATGGCGGCCGTGACAACGGTGCCCCCGGCCTGCGCCCAGACTACGGTCCGCACTATTATGCTGCCTTCGTCGTCGATCCGGATGGACATCACATCGAGGCAGTTTTCAATTTGCCGGAGTGATTGTCTCCACTGTCGCCGTGCCGGGATAGGTTTCCAGCATCGGCGAGACCTGGCCGCTCCGGTCGTCTTCGGTCCGTTCCCACCACGAGCCCAGCGCGTCGATGAGTGGCACAAGCCTGCGGCCCGGCGCGGTAAGATCGTAGTCAACCCGCAGCGGATAGCCCGAGCGGGCCGTTCGCCGCACGATACCGGCGTCCTCCAGCTTGCGCAGTTCCAGCGCCAAAATGCGGTGCGACACCGTCGGGTTGTCGCGCCTCAGCTCGCTGAACCGCTTGGTCCCGTCCTTCAGATAATAGAGCAGCAGTGTGGGCCAGCGGCCGCTGAGCACGCGCATGGTCTCTTCGATCGGGCAGCGTGAGACGACGTCTTTCATGGGCGGGTCCTGGTTACAGAATTGTGCGTAATTTACATGGGGCGACCAACGTTTAGGGTCAAGTTTCGCTGCGCGGCGTAATCCCCTCAATCATGGAAGAAAACAATGGAACCTATCCTCCTTTACGGCTTCCCGGCGGGAAGCTCGATGGGGCTCGTCGCCGCCTTTGAACGCGTCGGCCAACCCTATCGCCTGTGCCGCGTCGACATGCTCACCGAGATGAAGAACGACGCTTATGCCGGCATCAATGGCCGGCAGGAAACGCCGGTTTTGATCACCGACGAAGGCACGGTGCTGACCGAGACCATGGCCATCGCCGCATGGCTCGAGGTGCGTGACACGCAACGCCGTATCAGCTTCGACCCGGGCACGCCGCAAGCCGACCGCATGCACCAGTTGATGGCCTTCGTGAACACCGGTTTCACCGCCGCTTTCAGCCCGCTCTGGGTTGCATTGGAAATGGCGGCGGACGAACCGGCGCTGAAGGCGACCTTGCGCGACTTCGGCCGCAAGGCCGTTGCCGAGCGCCACGACCGCCTCGAAGAGATGATCGTCGATACGGACTTCCTGGTCGGCGATCGGCTGACGCTGGCCGATACCACGCTGATTGGTGTGGCCCGCTGGGCAGAGTTCCACCAGGCGGTCGACGGCGCTGTTTATCCCAGGCTGGCCGGGCTGCGCCGCCGCATCGAAGCTGATCCGGTCGTGCGATATGCCCTGGCTGTCGAGGATGGCGAACAGCCCGCCGGTTCGGGTGCCTGCCTTGGCCACGTCCTTCTGGCCGATGTGATCGATCGCTTCGCTGCACCGGCGCAACCGTAGCGATGCTCATTTTCAACTGAATGTGCCTTTGTGAAAGGCACTTGTCTGCCGGAGTGCGGTTGCCGCACTCCGGCGTTGTCGAACGCGACCGCCATTCTTCTCAACGCTGCCGTCGGCGCCTCCGGACGTCAGGTCAAACGTTGGGAGCGGTCTCTCATTTCACGAGAGTGATCATCCGGTCAGCATACACCGCGCGATTTCCAAGCGCAGCCGCGCAGTCCGACGCGACGGACGAGTTTCCGGTCATCTGCACCGTATTTCCGATAAGCCTGAGACAGTCGCCTTGGGCGCTCATATCAGAGTTGCCGGCGTAGGAAATGGGCGCGTCCGGCGCGTAGATGAAACCGCTGAGCACGGAATTTGCGCCGCCATTCAACGTCAGGGCAGACGTATTGCCGTGGTCCTGGAAAATGGTGATACCAGCATAAGGGCCGCTGGTGGGCGGGGAAAGGTCCACCTTCTCATTGGCATTTATGTAGATCTGAGCGCTTTCCATGAGGAATATGGTCACGCCCTGGCCAGTCAGGCTGCCGTTTCCGCCTGGCTTTATGGTGGTGCCGCGCATGATGTAGACGCCCGGATTAAGCGTGATGTTCCCCGACAATGTCTTGTCGCAATAAGTGCCGGGCGACAGCGTGTAGGTTTTGCCGTTCGGGACCTGCAAACACAATGTGTAAGGGGGAGGAACCACGTCGGCCAGTGGATCAAAAGAGGCGTACCGATGTTCGTGCGGCGTTCCGCAGGCGAGACTGGCGCTGGGTGGCAACAGCCCGCTGGTGCCGCCGACGGTCGAGACACAACCCGCCGAAACCAGTGCGGAGCCGCCTCTACTGACAGAATCGGGCGCGTCCGAGTTCGCCGCGATCACGCAATTGTCCATCGAGACGTTGGTCGAGCCCTGCAGGTTCACGGCGGCGGAGGCATGCGGATCGAGCGCCAGAACGCAGGCTTGAGCGCCAGGTTTTATCTTGACCAAGGTCGAGCGGTAGGCTGGCCAGGGGGCCGAGTCGCCGATGAAACTTGGGTGGCTTATGCTCGACGACAGCGAGACAAAGTAGGCGCTTGGGCTGCCACTGGCCGTTGCCGAGAAAGCCGAGACGCCGCCCGAATATTCCTGCGGGTCGGCCGCGCTCAAATTTGCGGCGAAGAATTGCAGGCCAAGCTGCTGAACATCGCCAGCCGCCATCTCGGGAGAGAACTTCGTGCCGATGGCGAGCCCCGCCGCGTCCAGCGAGTTCTGCAATTGCGATGCGTCATGGCTCGTGCCGATCAGATCAATGGCGCCAGCCAAACCAATCATTATCGGCAGTATCGCTATGGCTGTCGCCATGGCAAAGTTGCCACGCTCCGACGACCAGAAGCCTTTCAATGCGAACATCGCCCCTCGCCAAAAACTTGTAGAGCTCAGGTGATACGCCAGGGGTCTCTACGAGCCATTTAAGGAAAAGCTAAAATACGTAAATGCTAAAATGCAGCATAATGGTTGGCCAAAAAGAAAGCCTGCCAAGGCAAGGGCCATGTGAGAGGCGATACGGAGAGATGAGCACAATGAGGAGCTGCTCCCCAGGCCATTGACGCGGCGACAATCGCCGCCAACTCTGCTATCGTGCCTCTCGTTCTTGAAGTGGCAGCTCTGGCGGCCATCCTGGCGGTGACCGCCCCGACACACGGGAGGAAGGTTATGGCCGGCTTTCATGTCATAGCGGACGCACGCGGAATGCATGTGCAGCCCACGGTGCGCCGCATCACCACGTCGGACCTTTGGGATGCGCTGCGCCTCGGTGCCGAGGATTTCTGGGCAAAACCCTCGCACTACGTGTTCCTATGCCTGATCTATCCCATCGTTGGCCTGATCCTGACGCGGTGGACGTCTGGCGCCAATGCCATCCAGCTTATCTACCCCCTGATGTCTGGTTTCGCGCTGGTTGGGCCGTTTGCCGCGATCGGCCTCTACGAGATCAGTCGCCGGCGCGAACTCGGCATGAACACCTCCTGGCGGCATGCACTCGATGTGCGCCGCTCGCCGGCGGTGCCGTCGATCGTGGTGATCGGCATCATGCTGGTCGCGCTGTTCCTGTTGTGGCTCTACACCGCGCAGTCAATCTACACCGGCCTGTTCGGCGATCAGCCGCCGGCATCGATTGGCAGCTTCGTGCGCGAGGTGCTGACGACCGGCAAGGGCTGGACGCTGATCCTTGCCGGCAATGCCGCGGGCTTTGTCTTCGCCGTGGTCGTGCTGGCCACCACCGTGATTGCCTTCCCGCTGCTGCTCGACCGTGATGTCGGCGCCGTTTCGGCGATCGAGACCTCGGCCCGGGCGGTGATGGCCAACCCGCTGCAGATGGCGCTGTGGGGCTTGCTGGTCGCCGTGCTTCTGGTGGTCGGCTCGATCCCGCTGTTTGCCGGGCTCGCCGTGGTCATGCCGGTGCTCGGCCATGCCACCTGGCATCTCTACCGCAAGGTCGTCGAACCGGAGCGGGCGCAGCAGATAAGGCGGCCGATGTAACGAAGCGCTCTCAGCGCTGCGCGTCCGTCGCCATCTTCAACGCGAGTGCCGCCAGCACGGTGCCCATCATCCAGCGCTGGATGACCAGCCACAAGGGCCGCCCGGCGAGGAAGGTGGCGATTGAACCGGCCGTCACCGCGATGATGGCATTGACGCTCAGGCTGATCGTGATCTGCGTGGCGCCCAGCACCAGAAGCTGCGACAGGACATGGCCCTTGCCCAGGCTGATGAACTGCGGCAGCAGCGACAGATAGAGCACGGCCACCTTCGGATTGAGCAGATTGGTCATCAGGCCCATCGCGAACAGCTTGCGCGGCCGATCCTTTGGCAGTTCGCGCACCTGGAATGGCGAACGCCCGCCCGGCTTCACCGCCTGCCATGCCAGCCACAGGAGATAGAGCACACCGGCAAAGCGCAGCGCGTCATAGGCATAGGGCACGGCGAGCAGCAGCGCGGTGATGCCGAAGGCCGCCGCCAGCACATAGAAGAGAAAGCCCAGCGCCACGCCACCAAGCGAGATCAGTCCCGCCTTCGGTCCTTGCGACAGGGAACGCGAGATCAGATAGATCATGTTGGGGCCAGGCGTCAGCACCATGCCGAGGCAGACCAGCGCGAAGGCGAGATGATTGGCGGTTTCGGGCATGGAGGCGTCTCCTGGAAGCGGAGACGATACTCACCATGCGCTTTGGCGCACCGCAAGAGCATCACGACGGGAGCCTTTGCGCCAGTGTCGAGAACTGGCGAAGGCAATGAAGCGCTGATCTCCCCTTTGCGGGCTACGGGATGCACACATTTCCAAGCGGCTGGTCTTTGGCGATAGCGTGCATGGCCGCTTGGCGCATGCCATTGTCTTATGCTGCGCTGGTCGACCCCCACTCCGTCTCGGCTTCGCCGAGCCACCTCTCCCCCGATCGACGGGGTAGAGGAAAGGCGCCAGGCTTTTGCTGTCAACGCTCGTCCAGAAACGCTCCCTTCCTTTCCCTCCGGAGGGGAAGGTGGCGCTGCCAAGCAGCGACGGATTGGGGGAACCACCTGGCAATCAAGCCTCGGGCCGATCAGTCATGCCAGTCGCGGAAGATGTGTGTATAGCGTAGCCTTGCGGGGGAGATTGGCAGTTCCAGCGCTTCAGCCGACGACGCGCAGGTTCGACAATTCGTTGCCGATTTCCTTGAAGTCGTTCGACAAGGTGGCGCCGGTCGCATTCCAGAACAGTTTGGCCGGCTTGCTGGGGTCTGTCGGATCCTTGCGGAAGCGTGAGCCCGACGAGCACGATTTCAGCGCATCGATCGCCTGCTTGTCGGCCGTATTGGTCGTGGACAGGTCAAGCGCCACTGTCATCACCATGATGTTGGCTGCCTTGGCGTTGTTGCAAAGCGTCGCCATCTGCTCGTTGAGTGCGTTGGTATAATTGCCGTTCGAATAGTCGAACTGGCCGATGGTGCTCGACGTGCCCATAAACAGGCGGCCGACCGAAGTGCCGTTATAGCCGGGGTTGAGATAGCCGTAGGACGCATAGGTCGACTTCGAGTCGGCAGGATCGGAATAACCCAGCGATGAGGGCGTGTAATAGGTGTTGGCGCCGTCGGTCAGCACGATCACGACCTTGTCGTTGCCTCTCTCGGTTTCCGGGCGCCCTTGCGTGAACGGCTCGCCGCTCGAAACCACCCGCCAGCCCCAGGCCATGCCCTCGGGAACATTGGTGCCGCCATCCGGCTTCATCAGATCGATCGCGGCCTTGATTGCGGTAAGCCCATCGGCGACGCTGACGTCGGTCAGTGGCGTGATCGGGTTGGTGGAGCAGCTGTAGTTCGGGCCATTGCCGGCCGGCAGCGCCGGTGCATCGATCGGCCGCGGCTGGAAATATTTGGCCATGTTGCGCAGCCGGGATTGGCCGGTGCTGCTCGTCGGATCGTCATTCCACCAGCTGTTGACGGCGTCATAGGTCGTCGGCGCGTCCTCGTCCGGATCCTGGGTGAGCCTCCAATGATTGCCGGGCTCGTCGGGGGCGAACATCGGCACGAACATCGTTGCCGGATCGCCAACCCCTATGCCGGTGTTCGCCGAGCCGCCGGACGGCGCGGCATCGTTGACATTGTAGGGATAGGGCCGGGCCTCGACGCAACCCTGCCAACTGGCGAACGGACCATAGGTATCGATGTAGTCATATTCATCGTGGCTGTCGCTGCAGGTGCTGTTGGAATTGTATTCGTCGCAAACCACACGCTTGCTGCCTTTGACGCGCTCGTGGTTGGTGACAACCTTCATGTCGCGGTAGAGCGAGAACCGGGTCAGCATCTGGCCCTCGTCGGCACCCCATCCCGAACCGCGCTTGTACCAGATGCCATTGGTCTGCTGGGCGTATTTGGTGGCTGTGTTCAGCGTTGACCAGTCGAAATTCTCGTTCGATACCGGCGACAGGCCTTCGGTGTCCATCCAGGGCGCGTTGCCGTTGCCGGGGCCGACATTGACCGCTGCGGCAAACGGCACGAGGCCGAACTGCACCGGTCTGTCGACCTGCTTGATCATGGCCGCCTGCAGGGCCAGCGTGTCGACCAGCTGTTTGGCCGCGGTTTTGAGAAGGTCGATGCGCTTTTGCCCCGAGCCTGTTCCTGTCTTGGTCATCGATCCGGAATTGTCGAGCACCAGGGCAACTTCCAGAGTGTTCTTAAGCCGCACTTCCGAAGTGACGTTGAAGCTGATCGTCTGGTTCGCGTCGGTTGCGGATTTGCCGACGAGCTGGCCGAAGGCGGGATAGAAATAGGGCTTGTAGTCCAGCCGCGCGCTCATCTTGAGCAAGCCGCCACCGGTGGTGTTGCTTGGCAAGGTGACGCTGAGCGTCGTGTTGGCGGGATCGACCTTGTTGAGGTTGGCATTGAAGAAGTCGAGCGCATAGGCTCTCAACTGGTCGTCGGTCGCGCCTTCCGTCAGCCTGCGCGCGGTGGCGAAGTTGGCGGCATCGAGCGCATTCAACACCGTCTGTTTTTCACGGCTCATCTCGGTGAAATCGACCGCTATCGCCAGGCTGCCCATCAGCGGAACCATCGCAACGACCGTCATAAGAGCATAGTTGCCGCGTTTGTCGCGGCAGAACTGACGCCAAAGTTCATGCATGTCTTGCAGCGGCCCCCGCCGACGGATTCTCGGTCGACGCCAGCTTTCCCACAAAACGCTGAAGGCCGTGTTTGGGAAATCGCTCGATTGCCGGGTCAGCGCTTCACCAACCGCTAACCAGTGGGCACCCTCGCTGACGCTGCGCAGATGCCCGGCGAAAGCTGGTGACAGGCCGGGGCGGTTCGGCTAATCCGAACCGGCTGCGGCGAACCGTCGGTCGTGGCGGTCGCAATGATCATGACTGAAGGAAACGGCATGGCGGATTCGCCTGAAATCATCGGCTCGCTCGAAGACGTGTCGAAAGCCTATTCGGCAATCCTGTGCGATGTCTGGGGCGTGGTCCACAATGGCGAGAGGCATTTCCCTGTGGCGGCCTCGGCGCTGGCAAGGGCTCGAGAGGCGGAAATCCCCGTCGTCCTGATCACCAATTCGCCGCGCCGAAGTGCCGATGTCGTGGCGCAGATGAACGCGATCGGTGTTCCGCCATCAGCCTACGACAGGGTGGTCACCTCAGGCGACGTGACCCGGGATCTGATCGCCGAAGGGCCGCGCAAGATTTTCCATATCGGCGCCGACCGCGACTTCACGCTCTATGAAGGTCTCGACGTCGAGCTTGTCGAGGAGTTCGAGGCGTCCGGCGTGGTCTGCACCGGCCTGTTCGACGACGAGGTCGAGAAGCCCGAGGATTACACCGAGCTTCTGCGGCGGCTGCGCGCCAGGAACCTGCCTTTCATCTGCGCAAATCCCGACATCGTGGTCGAGCGCGGCGAGCGCATCATCTGGTGTGCCGGTGCATTGGCACGCGACTATGCCCAGCTCGGCGGCCGCACCTTGATCGCCGGAAAACCTTACGCGCCGATCTATAACCTCGCGATGAAGGAGGTTGCCGAGATTCTTGGCCGGCCGGTCGAGCGCGGCCAGGTGCTGGCCATCGGCGACGGCATGATGACCGATGTGAAGGGCGCCGCCGACAATGGCTTCGATGTTCTCTATGTCTCCGGCGGTATCCATGCCCGCGACTATGGCGATGCACTGCAACCGGATCCGGCAAGGCTGGCGACCTTCCTGGAAAAGCATGGGTATCGTCCGGTGGCCGTCATTCCCAGACTGCGGTAGGTGACGATGGCAACCTTCCAGCGCATTCTGGCAACCGCGCCGCTGCCCGCGGACCTGCGCGGCGGCGTAGTGGCGATCGGCAATTTCGATGGTGTTCATCGCGGCCATCAGGCGGTGCTCGAACGGGCCTCGACTGAAGCCCGGCGGCGCGGAGTGCCGGCCCTGGTGCTGACATTCGAACCGCATCCGCGCAAGATCTTCAGGCCTGATATCCCGTTGTTCGTGCTGACGCCGCCGCCGATGAAGGCGCGGCTCTTGTCGCGGCTGGGCTTTGCCGCGCTCGTCGAGCAGCCGTTCACGCGCGACTTCGCCTCGCTGTCGGCGGAGGCATTCGTCACGGATGTGCTGGAAAGGAACCTTGGCATCACCCACGCCGTGACCGGGTTCGATTTCCATTTCGGCAAGGATCGTCAAGGCGGCCCGGCCTACCTGATGGCGGCCGGCGAGCGTCACGGCTTCGGCGTCACGCTCGTCGACGCCTTCCGTGACGAGGGTGCCGAGGTGGTGTCGTCCAGCCGCATCCGCGGGTTGCTGAGCGAGGGCGAGGTGGCCGAGGCCGCCGGACTGCTCGGCTATCGCTTCACCGTCGAAAGCGAGGTGGTCGGCGGACAGCAGCTCGGCCGCACGCTCGGCTTTCCGACCGCCAACATGAGGCTTTCGCCCGAAGCGACTCTGAAGGAAGGGATTTATGCCGTCCGCTTCCGCCGCGCCGACGGCACGCTTCACGACGGTGTCGCCAGCTTCGGCCGTCGCCCGACCGTCGATGACAATGGCGCGCCGCTGCTGGAAACCTTCGTCTTTGATTTCTCCGGCGACCTCTATGGCGAGGTCTGCCAGGTTTCCTTCTTCGGTTTCCTGCGCCCGGAGGTGAAGTTCGAAGGGCTCGATGCACTGGTCGTACAGATGAAGCGCGATGAAGCCGAGGCACGCGCACTGCTTGCCGGCGTCAAGCCGCTCTCCGACCTCGACGCCGCCATGGCGTTTTGAATCCAGGCGTGATCCCGGTTACTTCTTCAGCGCCAGACCGACGGCGATGAAGGTCCAGCCCTGGAAGATCAGGTCGATCGCCAGGAACAGTCCGAGCACCCACAGGCTGTTGACCGGCCAGCCCATGGCGATGATCAGGCCGGCAAGGGCGCTGATGACACCGGCCGCGACGACCCAGCCCCAGCCGCGTTCCGGCCGGTGGCTGTAGCCGACCCAGGCCCGGAGCACCCCTGACGCGACCAGCGCGATCGCCAGCAGGAACGTCAGCACCGCTGAAGCAAGCAGCGGATTGTCGAAAGCGAAGAAGCCGGCAACGGCGTAGAGCAATCCGCTGAGCAGCCAGTAGAAGAAGCGGCTCCAGGTCTTGACGCCGAACGCATGCACGATCTCGATGATGCCAGCCATCAGCATCAGCCACCCCACGACATAGACGGAAGCCACCGTGGCGATGAACAGATTGCCAAAGGCAATACCGCCGAAGATGAGCAGCAGAACGCCGAGCGCGACAAACCACCCCCATTTTGTCCGTGTCTGCTCGATCGCGATTTTCAGGGCGTCGCCATGCAAGGTCATTGTCGCGGTCTCCATCGAGGGCTGCGGGATACTGCCGGATGGAAGTTAGTCCCGCCATGGGCCAACGTCCAGTCGACGACCGGCGGCGGGATCGCGGCAAACCGCGAGCGGATGTCTCGGGTTTAAATCAAATTTTACCAAACGGCGGTCAAAGCTGTCACCGGTAACCGTGTGTATTGTGTTAGTGGAGTGGCCATGAGTCCGGTCGGAAGAATCTCTCTGGTGTTGGCCGCAGCAGTGCTGGGTGGCGCGGGCGTTGCCAATGCGGGCGAGGGCAGCTGGCTGTCCGGCGACTGGTATCTGACCGTTGGCGCCACTGGCATGATGGCGCCGAATTTCGAGGGCGGCAAGAAGTACCTGCTCAGCGCCTCGCCGATCATTTCGTTGGGCAAGGCCGGGCCGGCGGCGCGCTTTGTCTCGCGCAACGACAACATCTCGCTGGCGCTGGTCGACGACGGCGGTGTCCGCGCTGGCCTGACCGGCAAGTTCCTGTTCTCGCGTGACGATGGCAATGCCGATGAGCTGAAGGGTCTCGATCCGGTGCGCTGGGGCGGCGAAGTCGGCGGCTTCTTCGAATTCTATCCGACCGATTGGCTGCGCGCCCGCGCCGAGTTGCGCCACGGCATTCGCGCCCACAACGGCTTTGTCGCCGACATCGCTGCCGACGCCTTCTATGATGTGACGCCAACCGTGCGGATTTCGGGTGGGCCGCGTGTTTCCTTCGCCTCGGGCAACTATTTCGACGCCTATTATGGCGTCAATGCGCAGGAGGCCGTGGCCTCGGGCTTGAGCGAATATCATCCCGGCGGCGGCCTGAAATCGACCGGCCTTGGCGGCGCCATAACCTGGAAGGTGACCGAGCCGATGACCGCCAGCCTGTTTGGCGAATATTCGCGCCTGATGGGACCGGCGGCCGATTCCAGCCTGGTCAAGGAACGCGGCGACCGCAATCAGTTCATGATCGGCGTGTCGACCACATATCGCTTCGATTTCACGATGTAAGTGAATCGAACGAGAGACGCTTTATTCCTGCGCCTATCTCCGCTAAAAGCCGGGGCATGACGAGCTTTTCGCGCCTCTGCGGGCTGACGATACGAATTATATGCCCGGTGTTCCGGGCGGCCTGAGCGCCGCCGGAGCCGCCGGGAATGTTGCGCGCGGCCTCTCGCGCTTTTTCCAAATCATCAGGCACGTCGCCCAAAGTGGCCCCGGTTTTGGGAAAACGACATGCTCAAAAAGTATAGTTCAACGCCCGAGCTCCTTTGCCGCCGGGCAATGCACATGGCAGACCAATGACCGACACCGCTGAAACGATCGACTATTCCAAGACGCTTTACCTGCCGCAGACGGATTTTCCGATGCGCGCCGGCTTGCCGGAGAAGGAGCCGCTGCTGGTCAAGCGCTGGCAGGACATGGACCTTTACCGCAAGCTGCGCGAAAGTGCTGCCGGCCGCACGAAATACGTGCTGCATGACGGCCCGCCCTACGCCAACGGCAACATCCATATCGGCCATGCGCTGAACAAGATCCTCAAGGACGTCATCACCCGCTCGTTCCAGATGCGCGGCTACGACTCGAACTATGTGCCCGGCTGGGACTGCCATGGCCTGCCGATCGAATGGAAGATCGAGGAGCAGTACCGCGCCAAGGGCAAGAACAAGGACGAGGTGCCGGTCAACGAATTCCGCAAGGAATGCCGCGAGTTCGCCGCGCACTGGATCACGGTGCAGGGGGCTGAGTTCCAGCGGCTCGGCGTCATCGGCGACTTCAAGAATCCCTACACGACGATGGCTTTCCATGCCGAGTCGCGCATCGCCGGCGAGCTGTTGAAATTCGCCATGTCGGGCCAGCTCTACCGCGGCTCCAAGCCGGTGATGTGGAGCGTGGTCGAGCGCACGGCACTGGCCGAGGCCGAGGTCGAGTACCAGGATTATGAGTCCGACACGATCTGGGCGAAGTTTCCGGTCGCCAGCCTGGTCCGTCCCATCGATGATGGTGAAACCAAACTGACGGAGGGAGCGCTCGATCTGCTGCAGGCCCACGTCGTCATCTGGACAACTACGCCCTGGACCATCCCAGGCAACCGGGCGGTCAACTATTCGCCGCGCATCAGCTATGGCCTCTACGAGGTCACGGCGGCCGAGAACGCGTTCGGCCCGCAGCCGGGCGAAAAGCTGATCTTTGCCGACGCACTGGCCGAAGACGCCTCGGCCAAGGCCAAGGTCACCTTGAATCGTATCCGCAGCGTTTCGGCGCAAGAGCTTGGAAGCCTTACGCTTTCGCATCCGCTCAAGGGCTTTGGCGGCGGCTACGAATTTGCCGTTCCGATGCTCGCCGGCGACCATGTCACCGACGATGCCGGCACCGGCTTCGTTCACACCGCGCCCGGCCACGGCCGCGAGGACTTTGACGCCTGGATGGATGCGGCGGTGGATTTGCGCGCACGCGGCATCGACAGCGCCATCCCGTTCACCGTCGACGATGGCGGCTTCTTCACCAAGGACGCGCCGGGTTTCGGCCCGGATCGCGAGGGTGGACCGGCGCGCGTCATCGACGACAACGGCAAGAAGGGCAACGCCAACCAGGCCGTCATCGACGAGCTGATCAAGCGCAACGCCCTGTTCGCGCGCGGCCGGCTGAAGCACAGCTATCCTCACTCCTGGCGGTCCAAAAAACCGATCATCTTCCGCAACACGCCGCAATGGTTCGTCTACATGGACAAGGACCTCGGCGACGGCTCGACGTTGCGCAGTCGTGCGCTGAAGGCGATCGACGACACCCGTTTCGTGCCCGCCGCCGGCCAGAACCGCATCCGCGCCATGATCGAGGAGCGCCCGGACTGGGTGCTGTCGCGCCAGCGCGCCTGGGGCGTGCCGATTGCCGTGTTCGCCGATGCCGACGGCAATGTGCTGAAGGATGAGGCGGTCAACCAGCGCATCATGGACGCCTTCGAACAGGAGGGCGCCGACGCCTGGTTCGCAGCCGATGCCAAGGAGCGTTTCCTCGGCAATCACGATGCCTCCAAATGGAAGCAGGTGATGGACATCCTCGACGTCTGGTTCGATTCGGGCTCGACGCATGCCTTCACGCTGGAGGATCGTCCGGATCTGAAATGGCCGGCCGACGTCTATCTCGAAGGCTCCGACCAGCATCGCGGCTGGTTCCATTCCTCGCTGCTGGAAAGCTGCGGCACCAGGGGCAGGGCGCCTTACGACACCGTCGTCACCCATGGTTTCACCATGGACGAGGATGGCCGCAAGATGTCGAAGTCGCTCGGCAACACCGTCGTGCCGCAGGACGTCATCAAGCAGTCGGGCGCCGACATCCTGCGTCTGTGGGTGGTGACGACCGACTACTGGGAGGATCAGCGGCTCGGCAAGAACGTGCTGCAGACCAACATCGACGCCTACCGCAAGCTGCGCAACACCATCCGCTGGATGCTGGGCACGCTCGCCCATGACGATGGCGAGGAGCTGCCGCTGGAGAAGATGCCGGAGCTGGAGCGGCTGATGCTGCACCGGCTGGCCGAGCTCGATGAGGTCGTGCGCTCGGGCTACGACGCCTTCGAATTCAAGCGCATCACCCGCATGCTGCTCGATTTCATGGTGGTCGAGCTGTCGGCGTTCTATTTCGACATCCGCAAGGACGCGCTCTATTGCGACGGGCCGTCGAGCGTGAAACGCAAGGCTTCGGTGCAGGTGGTGCGCCATCTCTTCAATTGCCTGGTGAAATGGCTGGCGCCAATGCTGCCCTTCACCATGGAAGAGGCCTGGCTCGATCGTCATCCCGACGCCGTCTCGGTGCATCTCGACCAGTTCCCGCAGATCCCGGCGGACTGGAAGAACGAGGCGCTGGCGGAAAAATGGCGCCAGGTGCGGCAGGTGCGGCGTGTCGTCACCGGCGCGCTGGAGATTGCGCGCGCCCAGAAGGTGATCGGGTCGTCGCTGGAAGCAGTGCCGGTCGTCACCATCAACGATGCAGCGCTCGAAGCGGCGATAGCCGATGTCGACATGGCCGAGATGGCGATCACCAGCGATCTGGTGATCGCTCATGGGCAAGCGCCTGCGGGTGCCTTCACGCTTGACGACGTCAGGGGTGTCGCCGTGGTGGTCGAAAAGGCCTGGGATCGCGGCCTGGTGAAATGCGCACGGTCCTGGCGCTACACCGCCGATGTCGGCCAGGATCCGGAATTCCCGGATGTTTCGGCGCGCGATGCGGCGGTGCTGCACGAATTGAAGGCGCTTGGCCGGCTTTGACAGGCCGGCCGGCTAGCTTGATCGGTGCACAAATGCCACGCCGGGCGGGCGAAAACCGCCCGCGCGTTGCCCTTAACGAGTGGTTGAGGTAAACACGCGAAACTCCGGAAGACAAATTGTCGCCGGATTTCCGTCGCAAGTGCTTGGACGATGGGGACTGGTCATGAGGCCGGTGGCAATCGAGAGGCTGTCTACAGTGGGACTTTTTGGCATGACCGAGAGATATAATGCGCGCCTGGCGCTGTTGGCGCCGCTTGTCGCATCGGGCCTGGCTTTGTCCGGCTGCATGGGCTCTCCGACCTATGGCACCGACAAGACCGCCGGCGAACAGCTGGCCGGCGATATTTCGGGCGCCTTTTCATTCGCGCCGAAGCGCAAGGAACAGATCGACTACAAGCCGCGCCCGACGCTGGTGAAACCGGCGCCAGGCCAGAAGGAAGCGCTGCCGGCGCCACAGGACAGCATCGAGACGGCGAGCGCCGAATGGCCCGAATCGCCCGAGCAGCGCCGCGCCCGCCTGCGCGCCGACGCCACCGCCCATCAGAACGATCCGGCCTATCAGTCGGAGATCATCGACGACGTGCAGACCGATCCGGTCTCGGTGAAGAAGGCACTGGCGGAGTCAGGCTCGAGCCACCCGCCGGCGTGGTCGCCCGCGGATTCCGACAAGGGTCGCTCCGCCGAGATCCAGCGTCGTCTCGCCGATAGCAAGCAGGGTGACCCGAACACCCGCAAATACCTCAGCGAGCCGCCGGTGCAGTATCGTGTCGCGGCCGGCACGGCGCCGCAGGGCGAGCTTGGCGAGGACGAATACAAGAAGGAACGCCGTCTCAAGAAAGAGGCGGAAGGCAAGAAGGGCAGCGGCTGGTTCGACTGGATGCCGTCCCTGTAAAAAAACCGCCTCTTTGTTGTTTCTTGCCGAAGGGCGCCCGGTTCAGCCGCGCCGTTCCCGGAAAAATTCTTTGAGCAGCACGGCCGCTTCGGTCTCGCCCATGCCCGGATAGATGTCGGGCGTGTGGTGGCAGGTTGGCGAGGCAAAAAAGCGCACGCCATTGACCACCGCGCCGCCCTTGTCGTCGGCGGCGCCGAAATAGAGCCGGCGCAGCCGGGCAAAGGAAATGGCGCCGGCGCACATGGCGCAAGGCTCAAGCGTCACATAGAGATCATGGCCGGTGAGCCGCTCGGCTGACAGTTTGCGGCAGGCTTCGCGGATGACCAGCATCTCGGCATGCGCGGTCGGATCGGCAAGTTCGCGGGTGCGGTTGCCGGCGCTGGCGACAACGCCATCGCCATTGGCGATGACGGCGCCGACCGGCACTTCGCCACGCAAGGCGGCAGCTTCGGCCTCCTTCAGCGCCAGCGCCATGAAATCGGGCCGCGTCACGCGATTTCCATTCCGATTATCTCCTCGCCACCTGACGGTGATCCTGTTATTGAGCGCATGACCTCGAAAATCGGGACTCGGTTTTCGAAAATGATCATGCGCCACATCAAAAGTGCTACAGCGTTCGTTGCGCGCCCGAAAGGATGCGCCACGCTGTAGCAGCGCAAACGGATAAAGGCCACATGGACGACAACGACAAGAAATTCCGACCCAAGAAGGGGCCGGCCAGGAGTGGCCCGAAAGTCGCGGGACCGCGCGGCCGTGATAGCGGCGCCGGCAAAGGCGGCAAGCCGTCCTTCGGCGCCAAGAAACCTTACACACCGCGTGGCGATCGGCCGATGGCTGCCGATGGCGAGCGGCCGAAGCGCGACTTCAAGGGCGGCGACAAGCCATTCAGCAAAGGTCCGCGTCCCGAAGGCAAACCCTTTGAGAAGCGTGAAGGGCCACGCAAGCCCTATGCACCGCGCGGCGACCGTCCGGTGGCCGCTGAAGGCGAGCGTAAGCCGTATGAAAAGCGCGAAGGGCCACGCAAACCCTACGCACCGCGCGGCGACCGCCCGGTGGCTGCTGAAGGTGAGCGCAAGCCCTATGAGAAGCGCGAAGGCCCACGCAAACCTTATGCGCCGCGTGGCGACCGGCCGATGGCCGCCGAAGGCGAGCGCAAGCCCTATGAGAAGCGCGAAGGACCGCGCAAACCTTATGCGCCACGTGGCGACCGGCCAATGGCGGCCGAAGGCGAACGCAAGCCTTATGAAAAGCGCGAAGGGCCGCGCAAACCTTATGCACCGCGTGGTGACCGGCCGGCTGCGGCGGCAGAGGGCGGCGAAAAGCGCTTCGACCGTCCCAAGCGTGATTTTGGTGACCGCGCCCCGCGCGACTCCGGCGATCGCCCGAAGCGTGACTTCGCTGACCGCCCCAAGCGTGATTTCGGCGATCGTCCCAAGCGGGATTTCAACGATCGGCCGCAAGGCGCGTCAGGCGGCAGCTTCAAGCCGCGCCCGCGTCCCGCCGAGGCTGCGGAAGAGGCAGGCGAACGCATCGCCAAGCGGCTGGCGCGTGCCGGCCTCGCCTCGCGCCGCGATGCCGAGGAACTGATCGCCGCCGGTCGCGTCAAGGTCAATGGCCGCGCCCTGACTTCGCCGGCCTTCAACGTGATGCCTGATGACATCATCCATCTCGACGGCATGGAAATCCCGCCGATCGAGCGCACCCGGCTGTTCCTGTTCCACAAGCCGGCCGGCGTCGTCACCACCAACCGCGATCCCGAGGGCCGCAAGACCGTCTTCGACGTGCTGCCGGCTGAATTGCCGCGGCTGATGACCATCGGCCGGCTCGACATCAACACCGAAGGCCTGTTGCTGCTTACCAACGATGGCGGCCTGTCGCGCGTGCTCGAACTGCCGGCAACCGGCTGGCTGCGCCGCTACCGCGTGCGCGTCCACGGCAAGGTCGAGGAGAGCGCGCTTGCCGGCCTGCGTGAAGGCATTGCCGTCGACGGCGTGTTTTACGGCGCCATCGAAGCGACGCTCGACCGCGAGCAAGGCACCAATGCCTGGCTGACGATCGGCCTGCGCGAGGGCAAGAACCGCGAAGTCAGGAACATCCTCGGCTCGCTCGGCCTCGATGTGACGCGGCTGATCCGCATTTCCTACGGCCCGTTCCAACTCGATGACCTCGCCGAGGGCCATGTGCTGGAGATCAAGGGCAGGGTGTTGCGCGACCAGCTTGGCGAGCGCCTAGTCGAGGAATCAGGCGCCAATTTCGACGCCGATGTCACCAAACCGTTTTCCAACAAGCCGGTGCGGCGCACCGAAATCCGCGAGCCGGAGCCGGAACGGCCGAAGTTCACCCGCGATGGCGAGCGCCGTCCGATCGGCGAGGGCGGCTTGATCAAGAACCGCAAACGCCGCGAAGGCAGCCGCGACGAGGCGCTGGGCAAGCTGTCGACAAGTCCCGACAGAAGCGCAGGGTCCGAGAAGAGCTTTGGCGAACGCGGTCCGCGTCCCGAACGCAGCTTCGGCGACAAGCCCCGTGGTAGCTTTGGCGACAAGCCGCGTGGCGGCTTTGGTGACAAACCGCGTGGTGCTTTTGGCGGCAAGCCGGGCGGCGGCAAGAAATCCGAGCGCGAGCAGCGGCCGATCGAGCCGCCCGGCCAGCGCAAGGCCAATGTCTGGATGGCGCCGGGCGCGCGGCCGATCGGCAAGGGCCGGGCAGAAGCGGACGCCGCCAAGGCGGCTGACGCCAAGGCGCGCAAGGCATCGTTCAAGCCGTCCTATGGCAAACCCGCCGGCGCAAAGCCGTTCGGCAAGCCGCGCGGCGAGCGTCCGGGCGGTGCCGGCGGTGGTGACCGTCCGCGCAATGGTCCCAGGGGCCCCAAGGCGAGATGAGAATCGTCGGCGGTGAGTTTCGCGGGCGTCCGCTGGCGACGCCTCGCTCGAGCGCCATCCGTCCGACGACCGATCGCACCCGCGAGGCGGTCTTCAACGTGTTGGCGCATCGCTTCGCGGAGCAATTGGACGGCGCGCGTGTGCTCGACCTGTTCGCCGGCACCGGCGCTCTGGGACTCGAAGCACTGTCGCGCGGTGCCTCCTACGGCGTCTTCATCGAGGAATCGGCCGAAGGTCGTGGCCTCATCCGCGACAATGTCGAGGCTTTTGGCCTGACCGGCCGCACCAAGATCTTCCGCCGCGACGCCACCGGCCTTGGCGAGGCCGGCACGCTGGCGCCGTTTGGCCTTGTCTTCGCCGACCCACCCTATGGCAAGGGCCTTGGCGAGCGCGCCCTGCAGTCGGCGAAAGCCGGCGGCTGGCTTCGCCCCGGCGCGCTGTGCGTGGTCGAGGAGGCCGCGGTGGCCGCTTTCGAGCCAGGTCCCGGTTTTTCCGTGCTGGACGAACGCAACTATGGCGAGACCGTCATCCGCTTCATCGAGGCGGCCTGATAAGCCTGCGTTCGTGGCCGGCCTCTTTGCCGCCGCCTTTGCCGGCAACATGACCAACAATTCACTTTGCTTGTCGCCAACACCCTGCCTATCGTCCTGCCTAGAGCAATTCCAGGAAAAGTGTGAAGCGGTTTTCAGTCCGGAATTGCGTCAAAACAAAGAGATAGAGCGGTCAACGTTTCCGTGAAACGATGATCCGCTCTACGAAATCGGAGCCGTTGATGACATTTAGGGCTGAATGGCTGCGCGCAACGCTGCTGGCGACGTCGCTGGCTTTCACGATCACAGGCCCGGTGCTGGCCGAGAGCGCGCCGGACGCGTTCAAGGTGACGGACTTCCTGCTCGATAATGGCATGGAGGTCGTCGTCATTCCCGACCATCGCGCGCCGATCGTCACCCATATGGTCTGGTACAAGATCGGCAGCGCCGACGAGCCGCCCGGCAAATCGGGCATCGCGCATTTCTTCGAGCATCTGATGTTCAAGGCGACGACCCACCATGCGGCGGGCGAGTTCGACCGCGCCATCTCCGACATCGGCGGCTCCAACAACGCCTTCACCTCCTACGACTACACCGCCTTCCACGAGACGGTGGCGCCGTCGGCGCTCGAACTGATGATGAGCTTCGAGGCCGACCGCATGCGCAACCTCATCCTCACCGACGATGTCATCAAGACCGAGCGCGATGTCATCCTCGAGGAGCGCCGCTCGCGCATCGACAACAATCCGGAGGCGGTTCTGGACGAGGAGGTCGATGCCACGCTGTGGCAGAACCAGCCCTATCGCATTCCGGTCATCGGCTGGATGCAGGAGATGCAGCAGCTGAACCGCACCGACGCGACCGCCTTCTATGACAAATACTACCGGCCCAACAACGCCGTGCTGATCGTCGCCGGCGATGTCGAGCCGGACACGGTGAAGGCGCTGGCCGAAAAGACCTATGGCAAGGTGGCGCGTGGCCCCGATCTGCCGCCGCGCATCCGTCCGGTCGAACCGGAGCAGAACACCAAACGTACGGTCACGCTCGCCGATGCCCGCGTCAGCGTGCCGAGTTTTTCCACCCAGTGGGTGGTGCCGTCCTATCATTCCGGCAAGCCGGGCGAGGCGGAAGCGCTCGACCTCTTGGCGGAAATCCTCGGCGGCGGCAATCGCAGCCGGCTTTACCAGGCGCTCGTCGTCCAGCAGGGCATCGCCTCCAGCGCCGGCGCCTTTTTCCAGGGCACGATGCTCGACGACACCAATTTCACCATCTACGGCGCGCCGCGCGGCGATGCCAAACTCGCCGACGTCGAAGCGGCGGTCGACGCGGAAGTGGCACGCATCGTCAGGGACGGTGTTACGCCATCGGAGCTGGAAAAGGCCAAGGATCGCTATGTCAGATCGATGATCTTTGCCCGCGACAAACAGGATTCGATGGCCAACATCTACGGCTCGACACTGGCCACCGGCGGCAATGTGCAGGACGTCCAGCAATGGCCGGACCGCATCCGCAAGGTTACGACAGATGAGGTAAAGGCCGTCGCCGCGCGCTATCTGGTGCTTGCCCGGTCGACGACCGGTTATCTCTTGCCGCAGCAACAGGCGGGGAATTGACGATGATGTCGAGATTGAGCGTTGGCGCTGCCCCTCACCTGCCTGCCGGCATCCTCTCCCCGTATAGTGACGGGGAGAGGGGCGCTGTCGTCACCGGTTTCGCCAATCACCAGCGTTGCAAGACGAGCGCCGAGGGTGCGGCCAGCCTCCTTCTCCCCGTCACTATACGGGGAGAAGTGCCCGGCAGGGCGATGAGGGGCGGCGCCGACGTCGACAATTGTTCGTCTGGAACACAAGTTGGAAACTATCATTTGCCTGTAGCGACTATCCCGAGCCGCGCCGCCGCCCCACTGATCACATTACTCCTCTCCATCCTCTTCCTGGTCCTGCCCGTACTCACGGCGCGTGCCATGGACATCCAGTCCGTCACCTCGCCAAAAGGCATCACCGCATGGCTGGTCGAGGACTATTCCGTGCCGATCGTCGCCATCCGCTTCGTCTTCGGCGGCGGCTCGACGCAGGATCCCGTCGGCAAGGAAGGGCTGGCCAACCTGATGACCGGCCTGTTCGACGAAGGTGCCGGCCCGCTCGATTCGGAAGGTTTTCAGATCAAGCTCGACGATGCCGGCGCCGAGATGGGCTTCGACGAGAGCCGCGACGGCATCTATGGCTCGATGCGCATGCTGGCTGAGCAGCGTGACCAGGCGTTCGAGCTGTTGCGGCTGGCGGTCAACGAGCCGCGCTTCGACCAATTGCCGATCGACCGCATCCGCTCCCAGATACTGTCCGGCATCATCGCCGGCGAGAACGACCCCGACACGGTCGCACAGAACAAATGGGCGCGCGCCCTCTATGGTGATCATCCCTATTCCCGCTCCGACCAGGGCACCAAGGAAAGCATCGCCACCATCACGCCGGACGACCTGAAAGCCTTGCACAAGGCGGTTTTCGCGCGCGGCGGCCTGCATGTCGCTGTGGTCGGCGCCATCGATCCCGAGACGCTGAAGAAGAAGCTCGACATGGTGTTCGGCGACCTGCCGCAGAACCAGGCGCTGAGGCCGGTGGCCGATATCGACCCGAAGCTGGCGCAGCATGTCGAGGTCGACTACGACCTGCCGCAGACCTCGCTGCAGCTCGCTTTTCCCGGCGTGAAGCGCAAGGCGGCGGATTTCTTTCCAGCCGTGCTTATGAACGAGATCCTCGGCGGCGGCACCTTCACCTCGCGCCTGTTCCAGGAGGTGCGCGAAAAGCGCGGGCTGGCCTACAGCGTCAACTCCTCGCTGATCAACCAGGACCACGCCAGCGCGCTGATCGTCAGCACCGGGACGCGGTCGGACCGGGCGGCCGAGACGCTGGGCATCGTCCGCGACGTGGTCAAGCAGCTGGCCGAGCAAGGCCCGACCGAGGCGGAGCTTGCGGCGACCAAGAAATATTTGACCGGCGCCTATGCCATCAACAATCTGGACTCGTCGAGTTCCATCGCCGCGACGCTGGTCGAGCTGCAGCTCGACGATCTCGGCATCGACTACATGCAGCGCCGCGCCGGCTACATCAACGCGGTGACGCTCGATCAGGTCAAGGCGGCGGCGAAGAAGCTGCTGTCGGCCGAGCCGACCATCATGGTCATAGGACCGAAACTGGCCGGAGCCGGCAAGGGATGAGCCCGACCTTCGGCATCGCCTTCGGCGGCGGCGGCGCGCGCGGACTGGCGCATATCCATGTCATCGAGGCGCTGGACGAGCTCGGCATCCGGCCGGTGGCGATAGCTGGCTCGTCGATCGGCGCCATCATGGGCGCCGGCATGGCCTCTGGCATGACCGGCAAGGATATCCACGACTATGCCCGCTCGATCCTCGGCCGCCGCGCCGAAGTGGCAAGCCGCATGTGGCGGGCGCGGCCGGGCACCATCGCCGAAGCCATGCAGAACGGCATCCGCGTCAGCCAGTTCAACGTCGAGCGCATCCTGAAAGCCTTTCTGCCCGAGGCCATTCCCGAAACCTTCGCCGAGCTGAAAATCCCGCTCAAGGTGACCGCGACCGACTATTTCGGCCATAAGCTCGCTGTCTTCGAAGACGGCGACCTGCACTCCGCATTGGCGGCCTCTGCGGCCATCCCCGCCGTGTTCCGCCCGGTGACGCGCGACGGCAGGCTGCTGATCGACGGCGGCATCTACAACCCCGTGCCGTTCGACCTGATCGAGAACGATGCCGACATCATCATCGGCGTCGACGTGGTCGGCGCGCCGGAAGAGGCCGACCGCAAGCAGCCGACCTCCGTCGACCTGATGTTCGGCGCCACCCAGCTGATGATGCAGTCGATCATCGCCAACAAGCTGAAGCAGTGCCGCCCCGACATCCTGGTTCGCCCGGCGGTGTCGAGATACCGCGTCCTCGATTTCCTGAAGATCGACGCCTTGATGAACGAGACGGTGGATATCAAGGACGAGCTGAAGCGGCAGGTGGAGAAGGCGGTGGAGGCGAGGAGCGGGGCTGCCGTCAAGGGGCGGCGAGGGAAGAAGGCCGGGTAAGGAGCGGGCGCGACGTCGGATTGTCCAGGGTCGAGCGCTGTTGTCATACAAGCCTGGAAGCCGACTACGACTTCGTCGCCACCGGCGCATACTCCAGCGCCACAACGCCGTTGCTGAACGGCGTGGCCGAAATCAACTCGAGCGGCAGCGACTCGCCGGCTGGGAACAGCGGCTTGCCCTGGCCGACGGCGCCCGGATAGCTGAGCAGCCTGACGCGGTCGACCAGGCCATGGCGCAGCAATTCCTGCGCGACGCTGAGGCTGCCATGCACACAGATGTTGCCGCCGCTGCCTTGCTTCAGGGTCCTGACCGCTTCGGGCAGCGGTCCCTTCAGCAATTCGGCCGGCTTCCAGTCGAGCGTCTTCAGGCTGGTCGAAGCGACATATTTCGGCAGCGCGTTGAACCGGTCGGCAAAATCTCCGGTTTCCTTGGGCCATGATCCGGCAAAGATCTCGTAGGTCGTGCGCCCCAAAAGCATGGCGCCGCTATCGGCAAGCTCGTCTTCCTTGAACCTGTTCATCTCATCGTTCCAGGTCACGCTGGGCAGCTTCTCGACCTCAGCAATGCCATCGACGCTGATGAATTCGGTGACGATAAGTTTTCGCATGGTGCTCTCCTTCTTCCGTCAGAGGACGAACCGCGCAGGGCCTTTGCGACAGGCTTCGTGAAAAATATCGCTGCGCGGTGGAGAGGAGGGGGGAGACGCGCCGCTATCAAGCGGGGGTGGACCGCAGCATCCGGTGCGGAGGGGACGAGAACCACGAGGGTGAGGACGTGAAGAGAAGACGGCCGGGCTGGCGCGAGACAATCGCGAGCCCAGTGAAATGTGGAGATGGCTGGGAAGCCCGTGATCCCAGCGCCGCCCCCTCAGTCCTTCGCCCGCTCCACATAAGCCCCATCGGCCGTCATCACCACCACGCGGGTGCCCGGCGCGATGTGCGGCGGCACCAGCGTGCGCACGCCGTTGGAAAGCACGGCCGGCTTGTAGGAGGAGGAGGCCGTCTGTCCCTTGGTCGTCGGCTCGGTTTCCACCACTTCGAAGGTGGCGCGCTGCGGCAGCACCAGGGAAATGGCGATGCCGTTGAACTGCGACACCTGCACGGCCATGCCTTCCAGCAGGTAAGGCGCCATGTCACCGACCACGGCTTCCGACACCGCGACCTGGTCGTAGCTTTCCGGGTTCATGAAGTGAAAGCCTTCGCCGTCGCGATACAGGAACGTGTGCTCGCGCTCTTCCACATAGGCGCGCTCCACCTGCTCGGTGGTGCGGTAGCGCTCGGACACCTTCACCCCGTCGCCGATGCGGCGCATGTCGAGCTGCGTTACCGGCGTGCCCTTGCCGGGGTGGATGTTTTCGGCAAAGAGGATCACATAAAGCTTGCCGTCCTTGTCGACGACATTGCCTTTGCGGAGCGAACTGGCGATGACTTTCACCACGGTTTTAAATCCTGCAAGAAGAGTTGACCGGCGTTTGCCGGCTTGTGCGGCGCTGGATGGGGGCCTACCGCATCTTGGCCGCCGCCGCCAGCCCCATTCCACCATGATCTGAGCCCCATGACCGAAGCTTCGCCCTGGTGGACGCCGCATGTCCATGCCGACCGCCGCCCGCGGCTGATGCTGCGCAACGCCATTGCCGCCGGCCTGCGCGACTGGTTTGCTGCCCATGATTTCATCGAGGTGGAAACGGCCGCTCTGCAGGTCTCGCCTGGCAACGAGGCGCATCTGGCGGCTTTCGCCACGCAAGCGATCGGGCCGGACGGCGCGCGGTCGCCGCTCTATCTCCACACCTCGCCGGAATTCGCCTGCAAGAAGCTGCTCGCCGCCGGTGAGCAGCGCATTTTCAGCTTTGGTCCGGTCTACCGCAACCGCGAGCGCGGGCCCTTGCACCATCCTGAATTCACCATGCTGGAATGGTACCGGGTGGGCGAAGTCTATGAGAGCCTGATGCAGGATTGCGCGGCCTTTCTGGTGCTGGCCGCGACGAGGGCAGGGGCGACGCGCTTTTCCTTCCGGGGCCGCGACTGCGATCCGTTCGCCGAGCCGGAACGGCTGACGGTGGCGGACGCTTTCACCCACTATTCCGGCATCGATCTGCTGGCCACGGTCGCCGCCGACGGCAGCACCGACCGCGATGCGCTGTACGCCGCCTTGATCCGCGCCGGCCTGCGCACCGCGCCCGACGATAGTTGGGCCGACCTGTTCAGCCGGGTCATGGTGGAAAAAATCGAACCGTTTCTCGGACAGGGGCGGGCGACCATCCTGTGCGAATATCCGGTGGCGGAGGCGGCATTGGCGCGGCCGAGCCCGCGCGACCCGCGCGTCGCCGAGCGTTTCGAGCTCTATTGCTGCGGCGTCGAGCTCGCCAACGGCTTTGGCGAACTCACCGACGCCGAGGAGCAGCGCCGGCGCTTCATCATCGAGATGGACGAGAAACAACGCATCTATGGCGAGCGTTATCCGCTGGACGAGGATTTTCTCGCCGCCCTCGCCATCATGCCGCCGGCCAGCGGCATCGCGCTCGGCTTCGACCGGCTGGTGATGCTGGCGACCGGCGCGCAAAAGATCGAAGACGTCATCTGGACGCCGGTCGCCTGACGCGCGGGAAGATCTGGCCCATTCGATTTCAGGGATGAAGGCTGGACCCTGACCCCGAACCAAGAGACCACATGATCGGTACGGGATTTCAAGGTCAATCGGGAAGATCCAGCAGTGGCAGCACAGGAAACCGTTGAAATCGCCATTGTCGGCGCTGGCGTGGTGGGGCTGGCGACGGCGCTCCGCCTTGCCGCGGATGGCCGCGAGGTCCTGCTCATCGACCCCA
Organism: Mesorhizobium loti; assembly: GCA_014189435.1. Taxonomy (NCBI): domain Bacteria; kingdom Pseudomonadati; phylum Pseudomonadota; class Alphaproteobacteria; order Hyphomicrobiales; family Phyllobacteriaceae; genus Mesorhizobium; species Mesorhizobium loti. The sequence continues at coordinate 3,387,919 of CP050293.1, read as the reverse complement.
ACGAGCCTGGCTCCGGCGCCTCATCAGGCAATGCCGGAACGATTGCCGAATACGCTTGCATGCCGGTCGGCACGCCTGCCGTGCTGCGCGCTTTGCCAAAGCTGCTGCTTAATCCCGACAGCCCGTTTTCGCTGCGCTGGCCGGCACTGCTGCAGCTGGCGCCATGGCTGGTCCGGTTCATGCGGCAATCGCTGCCGGCGGCGACCCGGGCCAATGCGCTGGCGCTTGCCGGACTGCTGGCCGACGCCTTGCCGGCCTGGGAGGAAATGGCTGGGGCGGCCGACCTCGGCGGTCTGCTGCGCCGCAATGGCTGCCTCTACCTCTATCGCCGCGAAAGTGATTTTGCCGCCGGGGCCGGTGGCCGGGCCATGCGCGCCGGCTTCGGCATTCACCAGGAGATTTTGAAGTCCGACGAGGTGGCAGCACTCGAGCCCGGCCTGCCGGCGAGCGGGACGCGTGGGCTGTACTTCCCGGATTCGATGAATGTCACCGACCCGAAGGCGGTGATGCAGAGATTGCTGGGCGCAGCCACCGCCCGTGGTGTGTCGGTGACGCAAGCTGAGATTACCGGGCTGCAGGTCGAGGCAGGCGGTGTCCAGCTCCGCGGCCCCGGCTTTCGCATCAAGGCGGGTACGGTGGTGATCGCCGCCGGTGCGCGCTCGCGCGCGCTGGCTGCGCAAGCCGGCGACAGGATTCCGCTCGAGACCGAGCGCGGCTATCACCTGGAATTCCAGATCGACGCGCCGCTGCTGACCAGGCCGGTCTGCCCCGTCGATCTCGGTTTCTACCTGACGCCGATGACTGGCCGCTTGCGGGTCGCCGGAACCGTAGAGCTCGGCGGGCTCACCGCGCCGCCAAATCCGCGCCGGCTGGCGCTGCTCGACCGTGGCGTCAGGCAAATCTTTCCCAAGCTCGGCTCACCGTCGTCGCAATGGCTCGGCTTCCGGCCGTCCCTGCCGGATTCCCGACCGGTCATCGGCCCTTCATACGGCAGTTCCCGGGTGATCCATGCTTTCGGTCATGGCCATCTCGGCCTGACGCTCGCCCCGATCACGGCGCGGCTGGTCGCGGACCTGATCGGCGGACGCGGCGATCCCGCGCGCCTCGCACCCTTTGCGGCGGATCGTTTCGGTCGTTGATCGGCCGGTGCCTGCGTCCTGATTTAGTGCGCGAAAACCTGCTCCAGCGAACGAAAGCCCTTGAATTCCAAGGCATTGCCCGAGGGGTCGCGGATGAACAGTGTTGCCTGTTCGCCGGGCTCGTCCTTGAAGCGGACCATCGGCCGTTCCAGCCAGTCGATGTCGTCGCGCGCCTCCAGTCGCGTCGCCAGGCGCTGCCAGTCGTCCATCAAGAGCACGGCGCCAAAATGCGGGATCGGCACGACAATGCCGTCGACCTTGCCGTCGCTGGGCGCCTGTGCGGCCTGCGGCCGCAGATGCGCCGACATCTGGTGGCCGAACAGGTCGAAGTCCACCCAGGTCGCCGACGAGCGGCCGATCGCGCAGCCCAGCACCTCGCCATAGAAAACGCGGGTTTCATCGAGATCACGGACCGGGAAGGCGAGATGGAAAGGCGTCATCGAAAATGCTCCGAGCGGGCGATAGGGCCAGGTTGCGATGCGACAGTTCGCGATTTGAACCGTCAACCCTGCATCTTGATTGAAGCCTATGCCATTGCACAAGCCGGACCGGAACAATAGATGGGTGGGCAGCGGCCAGACGCCGGCCGCACCAGCAGGATTTCAGGCATGACCGATATATCAGACGCAGCAAAATTGACCGACCGCGTCGCGGCTCTGGTCGAGGCTGCCAAAAAGGCCGGCGCCGATGCCGCCGACGCGGTGGCTGTGCGCGGCCGCTCGACCGGCGTGTCGGTGCGTCTCGGCAAGGTCGAGGGCACCGAATCGTCCGAGAGCGAGGATGTCGCGCTGCGCGTCTTCGTCGGCGGTCGGGTGGCAAGTGTCTCGGCGACAGCGGCCTCGGATCCGAAGGTGCTGGCCGAGCGCGCCGTGGCGATGGCAAAGGTGTCGCCGCAGGACCCCTATCAGGGGCTGGCCGACCCGGCATTGCTCTCCAAACAGACGCGCGATCTCGACCTGTTCGACGCCACCGAAGTCTCGGCCGACCAGTTGAAGGAGGCAGCCCTGGCGGCGGAAGCGGCCGCCCTTGCCGTCAAGGGCGTGACCAATTCGGCCGGCGCCAGCGCCGGTGCCGGCCTGGGTGGTCTGGTGCTGGCCACCTCGCACGGCTTCCTCGGCCATTATGTGGGTTCGCGTTTCTCGCGCTCGGCCAGCGTCATCGCTGGCGAGGGCACGGGCATGGAGCGCGATTATGAATTCTCCTCGCGCCAGCATTTTGCCGATCTCGATGCGCCCGAGGATATTGGCCGCAAGGCCGGCGAACGCGCCGTGCGCCGCATTGGCGCGCGCAAGGCGGCGACCGGACCGGTAGACGTGGTGTTCGACCCGCGTGTCGCGCGCGGCATCGCCGGCCATCTTGCCGGCGCCATCAACGGCGCCTCGGTCGCGCGCAAGACCTCGTTCCTGCGCGACATGATGGGCAAGCAGGTGGCTGCGTCCGCCATCACCGTCACCGACGAGCCGCTCAGGCTGCGTGGCCAGGCCTCGCGTCCGTTCGACGGCGAAGGCGTCGAAGGCGAAAAGCTGTTGATGGTCGAGAAGGGCGTACTCAACCACTGGTTCCTGTCGACATCGGCCGCGCGGGAACTGGGCCTCGTCACCAATGGGCGCGGCGCGCGCGGCGGTTCTTCCGTCTCGCCATCCTCCACCAATCTCGCCATCGAGCCTGGCGAGCGGTCGCCGGAAGAGCTGATCAAATCGCTCAAGACCGGATTCTACGTCACCGAGGTGTTCGGCCAGGGTGTCGATATGGTCACCGGTGAATACAGCCGTGGCGCCTCGGGCTTCTGGATCGAGAATGGTGAACTGGCCTATCCGGTCGCCGAGGTCACGATCGCCTCGAACCTGAAGACCATGTTCCTCAACATGGTGCCGGCAAGCGATCTCGACCGCAATTTCGGCACCGCGGCCCCGACGCTCCTGATCGAAGGCATGACCCTTGCCGGAGCATGACCTCATCACTGCCGGGGCCACCGAAGACTTGCCGTTGCTGCGCGATGCCGCCCGCGAGGCAGGGGTCATCGCCATGCGCTACTTCGGCAACAGCCCACAAGTCTGGATGAAGGGCGGCACGTCGCCGGTGAGCGAGGCCGACCATGCCGCCGACGCCTATCTGCGCGAAACGCTGCTGGCAGCGCGGCCGGACTATGGCTGGCTGTCGGAAGAGACAGTCGACGATCCGGTTCGGCTTTCGGCACGCCGCACCTTCGTCGTCGACCCGATCGACGGCACGCGCGGTTTCCTGGAAGGCCAGCGCACCTGGTGCGTCAGCGTTGCCGTCGTCGAGCAGGGCCGCACGCTGGCCGGCGTGCTGGAATGCCCGGCGATGGAGGAGACCTATTGGGCGCTGCCTGGCCAGGGCGCCTTCCGCAACGGCAAACGCATCGCGGTGCGCAAGCTGGGGGATACGGCCGAGATTTCCGGGCTGAAGCAGCTGACAGACCTGATGCCGGCCGAATGGCAGGCGCGGCTGAAGCGGGCGCCCTACAGCCCTTCGCTCGCCTATCGGTTGGCCATGATCGCCAATGGCGCGCTGGATGCCACTTTCGTCAAGCCGAACGCGCATGACTGGGACATTGCTGCGGCCGATCTCATCCTTCGCGAAGCCGGCGGCCAATTGCTCGACCAGCATGGTCGCGCCCCGCTCTACGCGGGCGAAGTGACCCGCCACGGTGCGCTTGCCGCCGGCAGCGGTGAATTGCTGGCCGTGCTCGCCGGCGTCATCGCTGGGCTGGATGCGTGAAAGCGTTTTCCCGTGCGAGATGAATTCATCTCGCTCTAAAGGTTCCAAAGTCGGCGGCTTTGGTCTAGACCTGTCACAAACTCACGATATGTGAAGGACCGACATGGCCGCGGAAGACGGAAAGAAACAGCTTTTGCATCTGGTGTTCGGTGGCGAACTGAAGAAGCTTGGCGGCACCGAATTCCGCGATCTCGACGGGCTCGACATTGTCGGCATCTATCCCGACTATCAATCCGCGCACACGGCGTGGAAAGCCAAGGCGCAAGCCAGCGTGGACAACGCCCACATGCGTTATTTCGTCGTTCATCTGCACCGGCTGCTCGACCCCGACGACAAGGCTGCCGGTTGACTTCGATGGAGCATGATCTGGCGAAAGGGCCAGCGAGCGAGGCCGCCCCCACCGGCAGGGGACGCAGCCGCACGACCAAGGCCTTTTGGCGCAAGATTCGCCAACCGCTGGCGCAGTCACGATTCGTCAAGAACGCCATCGCCAGCCTGTTCGCCCAGTTCGTCCGGTTCGTGCGCCTCACCAATCGCCTCGTCGAAGGATCGGCGCGGTTTTCAGGCGGGGCTTATACCGAGTTCGAGCCGGGCATCATCGCCCTGTGGCACGGCCAGCATCTGCTGACGCCAGCCTACTACCCCAAGCGCAAGCCGCTGGTCGCCATGGTCTCGCGTAGCGCCGATGCCGAGCTCAACGCGTTGATGCTGGAGAAATTCGGCATCGAGGCGGTGCGCGGTTCGGGTGGGCGTGAAAACGCCAGGCATCTCGACAAGGGCGGGGCAAAAGCGCTTATCGCCCTGAAAAAGTCGCTCAGTGCCGGCAAGAACGTCGCCATGATAGCAGACATCCCGCATGGTACGCCGCGAGACGCAGGACTTGGTATCGTTCTGCTGGCGCGGCTCTCCGGTCGGCCGTTGCTGCCTGTCGCCATCACCACCAGCCGCCGCAAGGTGCTGGAGAAGAGCTGGGACAAGACCACCATAAACCTGCCGTTCGGCCGCTCGTCGATCGTCATTGGCACGCCGATCTTCGTGGCGGCCGGCGCCGATGAAGCCGAAATGGAGCGCAAGCGCCAGGAAGTGACCGTCGCGCTCAACGCCGCGACCGCCGAGGCCTACCGTCTCGTGGATGCTCCGCGATGAGCGGTTTCTGGGCGCGAACCATGCTGTCGGCATATCGTTTTGCCGGTGCCGCCGCCTATCCGCTGGTCGGACCCTATGTCGCCTGGCGCACCTCGCAGGGCAAGGAAGACCGCAACCGCCGCCGCGAGCGCTATGGCGTCGCCGGTCGCGCGCGCCCCGACGGGCCGGTGATCTGGATCCATGCCGCGAGCGTCGGTGAGACAATAGCCGTCGTGCCGCTGGTCGAAAGCATTCTCGACTATGGTGTCAACATCGTGCTGACGACCGGCACGGTCACCTCGGCGCAGGTTGCCGACGAGCGGCTCGGCGATCGCATCATCCACCAATATGTGCCGCTTGACCTCAAGCCGGCAGTCAGCCGGTTCCTCGATCACTGGCAGCCGGATTTGGCGATCATCGCCGAATCCGAGATCTGGCCGATGACCATCCTCGAGCTTGGTGCGCGCCGCGTGCCGCAGGTGCTGGTCAATGGCAGGCTGTCCGACCGCTCGTTCAAGTCGTGGAAGAAACGGGCCAACATCGCCGAGGCGTTGTTCGAGAACCTGGCTCATGTGGTGGCGCAGTCGGATGTCGATGGCGAGCGGTTTCTCGCGCTCGGCGCGCGGCCGGTCACCGTGTCCGGCAATCTCAAGGTCGATACCTCGCCGCCGCCGGTCGACGAACGGGCGCTGGCAACGCTGCGGCGGCAGATCGGCGCGCGCCCGACCTGGGCGGCGATCTCGACCCATGACGGCGAGGAGGTGGTCGCCGCGGAAGTCCACGCGACGCTGCACAAGCGTCACCATGGTCTTCTGACGATCGTCGTTCCGCGCCATCCCGATCGCGCCGAGGCGCTTGCGGCACAGATTTCCGGCATGGGCCTGAAGGTTGCGCGGCGCAGCAAGGGCGACAGGATCGCTGCCGACACCGACATCTTGCTTGGCGATACGATCGGCGAGATGGGGCTCTATCTCCGGCTGACCGAAATCGCCTTCGTCGGCCGCTCGCTGACCTCCGAGGGTGGCCAGAACCCGCTGGAGCCGGCCATGCTCGACACGGCGGTTCTCGCCGGGCGCAATGTGCAGAATTTTCGCGAGGCCTACCAGCGTTTGCTCGACAGCGGCGGCGCCAAGCTGGTGCGCGATCGCGACATGCTGGCCGGCGCCGTCAATTTCCTCCTGACCAACGAAGTGGCGCGCCACGAGATGATGGCGGCGGGTGTGGCGACCGTCGACGAGATGCGCGGTGCGCTGGCGCGCACGCTGAAATCGCTTGAGCCCTACATCCAGCCGCTGGTCGTCAAGTCGCGCCTGAAGGGCGCGAACGGGCGCTAGCGTGGCTTCCGAAGCACCACCATTCTGGTGGGAAGAGCCGGACTGGCGGGTCCTGGCACTGTCGCCGCTATCGGCCATCTACGCGGCCGCCGCCGGTCGCGGCATGCGGCGGGCCAAGCGCGAGAAGATCGAGGCACCGGTTCTGTGCATCGGCAATTTCACCGTCGGCGGCACCGGCAAGACTCCCGTGGCCATCGCGCTCGCCCAACAGGCCAAGCGCATGCATCTGAAACCCGGCTTCCTGTCGCGCGGTCATGGCGGCTCGTTTGCCGAGCCGCATGTCGTTGATATCCATCACGACAGCGCCAGGCATGTCGGCGACGAGCCGCTGCTGCTGGCCGAACACGCGCCGGTGGCGGTGACGCCGAACCGCGCCGCCGGCGCCCGGCTGCTGCTGGAACGGCATGGCTGCGATTTCCTGATCATGGACGATGGGTTCCAGAGCGCCCGCATCCACATCGACTACGCGCTGGTCGTCGTCGATGCGCGCTATGGGATCGGCAATGGCCGCGTCATTCCGGGCGGTCCGCTCCGCGCCAGGGTCGTCGACCAGCTGGTTTTCACCAGCGGGCTGTTGAAGATGGGCGAGGGCACCGCCGCCGATGCGGTGGTGCGCCAGGCGGCCCGCGCCGGCCGGGCGATCTTCGAAGCCCATACTGAACCAAGCCGCAAGCAGGGGTTTGCCGGCAAGCGGTTCCTCGCCTTCGCCGGCATCGGCCATCCCGACAAATTCTTCGACACGGTGCGCGAGGCCGGCGGCGAGGTGGTTCTCTCCAAACCCTTTCCGGACCATCATTTCTACGCCGAGGACGAGCTCGCCGAACTGGCGGCGACTGCGCGCGCCGAAAGCCTCGGCCTCATCACCACCGCCAAGGACGCCGCCCGGCTGCGCCATGGCGCCTCGCAGGACTTTCTCGACCGGCTCGAGGTGCTGGAGATCGACACGGTTTTCGAGCTCGACAATGTTCCCGAGCGCATCATCGGCGAGACGCTCGATGCCTGGCGCCAGCGCAAGCTGAAGGGCTAAAGCAATTCCAGGAAAAGTGTGAAACGGTTTTCCCGGGAAAAGCGCATAGCGCTTTCCCTTGGGAATTGCGTCAAAACAACTAGCCCCGCTTACGCAGCTCCGGATGCATCTCGATTTCACGGCGCAGCGAAGCGGTGGCGTTCACGTAAGGCTCCTGCCTGGCGACGCTCCAGTATTTCAGCTCATCCAAGGGGATGTTTTCCCCGGTCACCGCGCAGCGCACGAATGCGCCGGGGCTGGTGACCTGGAAGTCGCCATCGAGGTAGCGGATGCGGGCTTCCTTGCCGCCGGGGCCTTCGAAACGGTTCATCATGCGGGGACGCCGAGGTTCATGGGGATTTCATCGCCATAAATTCCCGGCGAGGTCAAGCATGTGACAAGCCTGAGACAATGCTGCCCCCCTATTGTTGGGGAGAAAAATGCTGATGTCGGGGCACTATGGACATTTCCTCCGCCCGCCTTGCCGCCTTGCTTAGGGAAACGATGACGCCCCAGGCCGTGCCGTCGGCAAAGGCCGACCCAGCCATGACGGCACTGGTCAAGGCGCTGGTCCAGCCGCCTGCGCCGTCCATGCTTGCGCAACAGACAGCGCCGGCATTGTTGGCTTTGCCGGCGGCGCCGATGGTCGTCAAATCGCAACAGATCGCGTCGGCTGGCATCGTCGAGGCCTACCTTGCCCAGCTCGAGACGGGAGAAGAGGCGGCATTGGCAACGGCCGTGGCGAGAAAGGCAGAGCCGCAAGCCGAAACGCAGCGAGCCGTCTTGCCGCCTTCGGCAACGGCCAATGACAATGCCCCCGCCAGGGTTGCGGGGTTGTCATTGCTCTCGCTTATCCCGCCGCAGGCTCCGGTCCCGCGCAGCGCTGCCGCCCTGGATACGCCAGCGGGCCGGCACTGGCCGGCCAATCAATCCCGTGGCGGTGCGGCGCCGAACCCCGAGCACCTGCTGGTGAAAATCGGCTTCGTTTCGACAATGGCCGGTTTGCTGGGAACCGTGGTCCTGGGGTTTGTTCTGTTGTTGCTTCGCTGAGCTTCGAAGCGGCTGGGTTTTGGGATGTGCCGGGCGGAAGGCCTACCGCTCGGCCTCGATGAAGGCCTCCATCTTTTCCGGCGCCAGCCCTGCCTGCACCGCGACACGGCGCGCCAGTTCCGCCGCGGCGGCACGTGGCCGTCCCATCGGCCGGTCGAGCCAGTAGGATACCGGATTGAGCGCGGTGCGCTCGTCGACGGGAGTGATGCGGCCCGACTTCAGCTGATGTTCGGTCAGCGGCGGGCGCGCCAGCGCGATGCCGAGCCCGTAGGCAGCGGCGTCGAGCACCAGATTGTAGTCCTCGAAGCGGCGGTCCTGCGGGCGCGGGCGGTAGTCCATGCCTTGCGCGGCAAACCAGGCGCGCCAGGCCGACGCGTCGGAATCGTTGATCAGCGGATATTTGAGCAGCCGGGCAGGGTCGCCGCGGCCGATCTCGCGGGCAAGCTCGGGTGACGCGACGGGGAAGACATGTTCCTCGAAAAGCTGCACCGAGATGCGGCCCGGAATGCCCCCGCGGCCACAGCGGATAGAGAGATCGATGCCCTCATCGGCAAGGTCGGCCTGACGGATATCGACGTCGAGCACGATGCGCAGCTTGGAGGGATTGTTCTCCAGCGCCGCCATGCGCGGCATCAGCCACAGCCCGCTGACCGAGGGGATCGAGGTCAGCCGCACCACCGCCGTGCCGCGCGGCTCGACCCAGCGGTCGGAATGGGTAGATATCAGCGCGAAGGCTTCCGCCGTGCGCAGATGCAGCCTGTTGCCCTCGATCGTCAACGAGACGCCACGCGCGCCGCGATCGAACACTTTCAACCCCAGCCAGTCCTCGAGCTTGGCGATCTGCCGGCTGACGGCGCCGTGGGTGATGTTGAGCTTTTCGGCCGCCGCCGAAAAGCTGCCTGTCCGCGCCGCCGCATCGAAGGCGCGCAAGGTTTCAAGTGGTACCATTGTGTCGGAGCTGTGATCCATAGTCACAGGTGATCCTCGATTTGGTCGTTTGTCAACTGGCCTGAAATGGCGTTTTCTGCACCTCGAGACGGAAGAACACGAGGACAGTGAGATGAGCGCGATGACGGGCACGTTGAATTCGACACAGCGGATGGACACCACGGCAGCCATCGCCGTGGCGCTGACGGTGGTTGGCTGGGCCTCTGCCTTTCCGGCGATCCGCGCCGGCCTCGCCGCTTTTGGACCACTGGAACTGGGTGCGTTGCGCTTTGCCATTGCCGCCGTGCCGGCGGCGATCTTCCTCGCCGTCAAGCGCCCGGCATTGCCCAGGCTGGACGAAGTGTGGCGCCTGGTCTTTGGCGGCGCCATCTTCGTCGCGCTCTACACCGTCATGCTCAATTTCGGCGAACTGACCGTCTCGGCCGGTGCCGCCGGCTTTATCATCAATGTCAGCCCGATCTTCACCGCCATCATGGCAATGGCGCTGCTTGGCGAGCGTTTTTCGGGCATGGCCTGGGCAGGCACCGTGATTTCCTTCGCAGGCATTGGCATCATCGCCATGGCCGACGGGCAGGGCCTGTCTTTTAACACCGGCGCTCTCCTGGTGCTTGGCTCGGCCTTGTGCTCGGCCGTCAACACCATCGTCCAGAAGCCGCTGTTTGCCCGCCATCATCCATTGACCATTTCAGCTTCCAACATGGTGCTCGGCGCACTCTGCCTGTCGCCCTTCCTGCCGAGCGGCTTTGCGCAGGCAGCGGTTGCCGACGCCGCCGGCCTAGGCGCTGTGATCTTTCTCGGCATCGTGCCCAGCCTGATCGCCTATGCCGCCTGGGCAACCGCGCTGTCGCGTCTGCCGGCCGCACGTGCGTCGAACTTCCTCTATCTGGTCTCGCCCATGTCTGCCCTGATCGGCTTCTTCTGGCTGGGCGAAGTGCCTACGCTGCTTGGCATAATCGGCGGCGCGCTGGCGCTTGGCGGCGTCATCGTGGTGAATTTGAAGCGTTAAGTCAGAGGGTTGGGGGTATTCCTTGACGCGACAAGAGCCGCTGAAAGCGGCTCTTGTCGGACCCCACCCCGCTGCTTCGCAGCGACCCTCCCCACAAGGGGGAGGGTGAGGAAGCGCGGCGCCGACTCTGCATAAAAGCGCTCTTGTGGAGATGCGGAAAAAAGCTCGGCGCCCTACCTCCCCCTTGTGGGGAGGTCGGACCGAAGGTCCGGGTGGGGGGTGCTTGGCGCAAACCTCAATAGGTCTGCTTACCGCCTCCCGAACAGCCTTTCGATGTCCGCCAGCTTGAGCTCGATATAGGTCGGGCGGCCGTGATTGCAGGTGCCGGAGCCGGGCGTTGCCTCCATCTGCCGCAGCAGGGCGTTCATTTCCTCGGCCTTGAGCAGGCGACCGGAGCGCACCGAGCCGTGGCAAGCCATGGTCGCGGCGATCTTGTCCAGCCGTTCCTTCAGCGTGTCGACCGTGTCGTTGTCGGCAATCTCGTCGGCGAGGTCGCGCACCAATTGCCCGACATTGGTCTCGCCCAGCATCGACGGCGTCTCACGCACGGCGACGGCGCCCGGGCCGAAGCGCTCGATGCCGAGGCCGAAGCGGGCCAGTGTTTCCGAATGCAGCGCAAGCCGCTCGGCATCCTCTTCCGGCAGGTCGATGATTTCAGGCAGAAGCAGCATCTGCGAGGGCACGGGGCGCGAATGCAGCGCATTCTTCAGCGCTTCGTAGACCAGCCGTTCATGCGCCGCATGCTGGTCGACGATGACGAGGGAATCCCTGGTTTGGGCGACGATGTAGTTCTCATGCACCTGCGCACGCGCCGCACCCAGCACCGCGCCAAGCAACGTCTCGGCCGCCTCATCCTGCCCGGCGCGCGCATCGGCGCTGTGCTGCGGGCCGGCATCGAACGCTGCCTGCTCGCTCTCACGCAAACCACGATGCTCGAAGCCCGCGCCCTCGAAACCCCTGTCGAGCGGTCGTTGCGGCGACCGGGCCGGGTCGAAGCCGGACGGGCCTGACGCGCGGTAGGCTGCGTCGTAGCTGCGGTGGCCGTTTGCCGGGCCGCCGTGACCGTAGGATGCGGCGCCGGGCCGGAAGGCCGCCATCATGCCGGCAGCACCCGTCGTCGCTGAACGGATGCCGGAATCGGCCAACGCCTGGCGGATGGCGCCGACGATCAGCCCGCGCACCAGGCCGGGATCGCGGAAACGCACATCGGCCTTGGCCGGATGGACATTGACGTCGACGATGGCCGGATCGAGCGACAGGAACAGCACCGTCACCGCATGGCGATCGCGCGGCAAGACGTCGGCATAAGCACCGCGAATGGCGCCGGCGATCAGCTTGTCGCGCACCGGCCTGCCGTTGACATAGGCATATTGCTGCAGCGCATTGGCGCGGGTGAAGGAGGGGATCGACACATGGCCGGTCAGGTGCACGCCCTCGCGCATCGCCTCGATGGCAATGGAATTGTCGGGAAAATCGGCACCCATCACCTGGGCGACGCGACGCAGGCTGCCTGCCGCGCTGTCGTCGGTCGCCGGCAGTTCCAGCGTCGAGCGGTCCGAGCCGGCCAGCGTGAAGCGCACGGCAGGGAAGGCGATGGCGATGCGCTTGATCACATCGCTGGTCGCCGAGCTTTCGGCGCGCTCGCCCTTCATGAATTTCAGTCGGGCCGGCGTGGCGAAGAACAGGTCGCGCACCTCCACCGTGGTGCCGCGATTGGCTGCCGCCGGCCTCACGGGCAAGACGCGGCCGCCATCGATGCCGATCTCGGCGGCACTGTCGCCGGCGGCCGTACGCGAACGGATCGACAGCCGTGACACCGAGCCGATCGACGGCAGCGCTTCGCCGCGGAAGCCGAGTGAGCGGATGTCGTTGATATCCTCGGTGAGCTTGGACGTGCAGTGACGCGCAATCGCCAGCGCCAGCTCCGGTTCGGGGATGCCGGAGCCGTCATCGGTGACGCGGATCAGGTTGAGCCCGCCTCCGGCGGTGACGATCTCCACTTTGCCGGCACCGGCATCGAGCGCGTTCTCGACCAGCTCCTTGACCACGCTTGCCGGACGCTCGATGACTTCGCCTGCGGCGATCTGGTTGATCATCGTGTCGGAAAGCTGGCGAATGGGCATGGAACCACTATAGGCGGATTCGTAGCTCGTGCGGAAGCTTTCGATGCTGGCGGGCCAGCACCCTCCTCTGGCCTGCCGGCCATCTCCCCCGCAAGGAGGGAGATCGGATGTCGCCACGGCTTTCGCCAATCTTCAGCGCTGCAGGAAGGGCGGCGAGGTTGGAACTGCCAATCTCCCCACTTGCGGGGGAGATGTCCGGCAGGACAGAGGGGGGTGCTGTCCCGCCGACTTCCAAGGGACTGGGAGGCACTGCCCCTCAAGCCTGCGCGGCCAGCCAGTCGCGCACCTTGCGCGCATTCTCACTAAGCTCCCGGTTCTTCGGCCAGACGACATAGAACGCCTTGCCCGTCCTCAGCACATGATCCGTCACCGGCACCAGCAGGCCGGATGCCAGCAGCCGCTCGGCAAGGTGCCGCCAGCCAAGCGCGATGCCTTGCCCTTCCATGACGCCCTGGATCACCAGGCCATAGTCGTTGATGCGCAGGCCGCGTGCGGTATCGTTGAGACTGGCGCCGGCCGACTGGAACCATTCGTCCCAGCTCGCGGCCTCGCGATACGGCTCTTCCAGATGGATGAGCCGGTGCGTGGCCAGTTCCGCAGCGGATTTGGGCAAGCCGAACTTAGCCGCATAGCTGGTGCCGGCGACGGGAAAGATCTCCTCGTCGGCCAGCGGCAAGGAGTGATAGTCCGGCCAGTCCCGCGGTTCGCCGCCGCGCACGCCGAGCGGGATGCCTTCCGCGATGATGTCGAGGTCGCGGTCGGCGGTCTGGATGCGCAGGTCGATGCCCGGCAGTTCGTCGCGGAACTGCTGCAGGCGTGGCATCATCCAGAAGGAGCCGAAGGCGGTCGACGCGGCAAGCGTCACATGGCCGCCGGTCGCCTGCAGGCGCAGATCCTCCGCCGACTTGCGGATATGCGACAGGCCGAGCGACACGTCGGCATGGAAGCGCTCGCCGGCCTCGGTCAGGATGACCTGGCGGTGACGGCGCTGGAACAGCTTGGCGCCAAGCTGTTCTTCCAGTCCTCGCACGGCATAGGAGACGGCGGCCTGCGTCATGCCGAGCTCACGCCCGGCGGCGGTGAAGCTCGACAGGCGCCCGGCGGCCTCGAAGACGATCAGGCTGCCGGCGGAAGGCAAGAGGTGGCGTAGGCTTCGCATAAGCCCAGCTTATACAAGAGATCAGGATTTTCCAGCGTCACATCCCCATTTTGTCTGCGTAGATTGTCCTCAGGAACAAGATGGAGGCTCCATGAACGCACCGGCCGCCGAGACGACAATCGAACCCGCCAAGCGGCGTGAGCGCGGTGGTGGCCGCATCGCCCGGCGTGAACTGCGTTCACACGGCTCGGAAGGGCTCAGCCGGCCCTACATCGTGCGCAACATCCCGACCTACGACATCCTGTCGGAAGAGAACCTGCTTCGTATCGAGGCGACCGCCGACCGGATCCTGGCCGAGATCGGCATAGAGTTCCGCGACGACCCAGTGGCCCTGGCGCACTGGAAGCGGGCAGGGGCGTCGATCGACGGCGTGCTGGTCAAATTCGAGCCGGGCATGTTGCGCGAGATCCTCAAGACGGCGCCGGCGAGCTTCACCCAGCATGCCCGCATTCCGGCCAATTCGGTCGAGATCGGTGGCAAAAGCGTCGTCTTCTCGCCGGCCTACGGCTCGCCCTTCGTCATGGATATCGACAAGGGCCGCCGCTACGGCACGATCGAGGATTTCCGCAACTTCGTGAAGCTGGCGCAGTCCTCGCCCTGGCTGCACCATTCCGGCGGCACCATCTGCGAGCCGGTCGACGTGCCGGTCAACAAGCGCCATCTCGACATGGTCTACAGCCACATCAAGTATTCCGATCGCGGCTTCATGGGCTCGGTGACGGCAGAGAGCCGCGCCGAGGATTTCGATCGACATGGCGCGCATCGTCTTCGGCCGGGATTTTGTCGACAAGAACTGCGTCATCCTCGGCAATGTCAACGTCAATTCGCCGCTGGTCTGGGATGCGACGATGACGACGGCGCTGCGCGCCTATGCCCGCGCCAACCAGGCGGCTGTCATTGTGCCGTTCATCCTTGGCGGCGCCATGGGCCCGGTGACCAATGCCGGCGCCATCGCCCAGTCGCTCGCCGAAACCATGGCCGGCTGCGCGCTGACCCAGCTCGAACGGCCCGGCGCGCCGGTCATTTTCGGCAATTTCCTATCATCGATGTCGCTGCGTTCGGGCTCGCCCACCTTCGGAACGCCGGAGCCGGCGATCGGCTCGATGGTCATCGGGCAACTGGCGCGGCGGCTGAACCTGCCGCTGCGCTGCTCCGGCAATTTCACCACCTCGAAATTGCCCGACGCGCACGCCATGAACGAAGGCACCATGTCGATGCTGGCGGCCGTGCATTGCGGCGCCAATTTCATCCTGCATTCGGCCGGCTTCCTCGACGGCCTTCTGTCGATGTCCTACGAAAAATTCGTCATGGACGCCGATTTCTGCGGCGCGCTGCACACCTATCTCGACGGGGTGAAGATCGACGACAACCAGCTGGCGCTCGACGCCTTCAGGGAGGTTGGTCCCGGCAGCCATTTCTTCGGTTCGGCCCATACCTTGGCCAATTACGAGACGGCCTTCTGGGATTCCGAGATCGCCGACAACGAACCTTACGAGAAGTGGGAGGCTGCCGGATCGGAAGATGCCGCCATTCGCGCCAACCGGCGCTGGAAGAAGGCGCTGGCCGAATACCAGGCACCGCCGCTGGACCCTGACATAGACGAGGCACTGCAGGACTTCATGGGCCGTAAAAAGCTTGAGATGGCGGACGCCTGGTACTGAGCATCCGAGAAGGGCGATCAACGCCACGCATCGAACAAGGAAAAAAGCGGAGGAAAAAATGACATTCTTCAGAAGCAGTGGCGATCGCGTGCCGAGCGCTATCAAGGCGATGGCGCAAGACGCCCGCGCGGGTAGCATGGACCGGCGCGAGTTCCTGGCGCTGGCAAGCGCCTTCGGCGCATCGACCGCGCTTGCCTATGGCATGATCGGCCTTGCCGTGCCGGATCGGGCCTTGGCCGAGGAGCCGAAGAAAGGCGGAACGCTGCGCGTCTCGATGTCGGTGAAAGGGCAGAAGGATCCGCGCACTTACGACTGGGTCGAACTGGCCAACATTTCGCGCTGCTGGCTGGAGCCGCTGGTCCGCTACACCAGACAATTCACATTCGAGCCGGTCCTGCTCGAAAGCTGGGATATCAACGACGACGCCACTGAATATGTGCTGCATGTGCGCAAGGGCATCACCTGGAACAACGGCGATGCTTTCAACGCCGATGACGTTGCCTACAATCTGACGCGCTGGTGCGAGAAGGGCGTCGCCGGCAATTCGATGGCCGCCCGTGTCGGCGCGCTGATCGACGCAAAGACCGGCAAGGCCAGGGACGGCGCGATCACCAAGGTCGACGACAACACGGTCAAGCTGAAGCTGAGCGAGCCCGACATCTCGCTGATCCCGAACTTCACCGACTATCCGGCGCTCGTCGTGCATCGCAACTTCGATGCCTATGGCGCAGACCCGATCAAGAAGCCGATCGGCACGGGAGCGTTCGAACTGGTCTCTTACGATGTCGGCCAGAAGGCGGTCGTCAAGCGCCGTGAGAATGGCAAATGGTGGGGCGGTGAAGCGCCGCTCGACAGTGTCGAATTCATCGACTACGGCACGGATTTCAATGCCTCGATCAATGCATTCGACTCCGGCGAGATCGACCTCAATTTCGAGACGCCCGCCGACTTCATCGACATCCTCGACAAGATGGGTCTGGTGAAATCGGAGGTCGCCACGGCGACGACGCTGGTTGCCCGCACCAACATCACCCACAAGCCCTATGACGACCAGCGGGTGCGCAACGCCCTGCAAATGGCCGTCGACAACAATGCGGTTCTCGAACTTGGCTATGCCGGGCGAGGCACGCCAGGTGAAAACCACCACGTCGCCCCGATCCACCCGGAATACTACCCGCTGCCCAAGAAGACACGCGACGCGGCCGGCGCCAAGAAGCTGATGGCGGAAGCCGGACAGGCCGACTTCGAGCATGAACTGATCACCGTCGAGGACGATTGGCAGAAGAACACGGGCGACGCCATCGCCGGCCAGCTGCGCGATGCCGGGATCAAGGTCAAGCGCACGGTGCTGCCCGGTTCGACCTTCTGGAACGACTGGACGAAATATCCCTATTCCATGACGATCTGGTACATGCGCCCGCTCGGCGTCCAGGTGCTGGCGCTCGGCTACCGCACCGGCGAGGCCTGGAATGAATCGGCGTATTCCAACCCAGACTTCGATGCCAAGCTCAAACAGGCGCTTTCGCTGATCGACGTGGCCAAGCGCAAGGAGGTGATGAAGGACGTCGAGCAGATCCTGCAGGATTCGGGCGTCATTGTGCAGCCGTTCTGGCAGAAGCTCTTCAGCCACATGAACAAGAAGGTGAAGAATTACGGTGTCCACCAGACCTTCGAGATGGATCTCCAGAACGTCTGGCTGGACGGCTGAAACGAGGCGCTGCGGGACTTCATGAGTCGCAAAAAAGCCGATATGCAGGATGCGTGGTGTTGATAGGCTCAAGCCATCAAAAGCCGGAGATTCTGCATGAGACGGACAGTGCTCGTTGCCGCCCTTTCGATAGCCATGCCGGCGGCCGCGTTTGCCGGACCGGCGTCCAACGCCGTGAAGTTCTTCTATGTTCCGGCGGTCAAGTTCGAGGCCGACGAACAATATCGGGATCGGTTCACCGAGCCGGTGACGAAACTGTTCGACCTGAACGACCAGGCAACGAAAAAGAACCCGGACGAGGTCGCCTGCATCGATTTCGATCCAGGTCTCGACGCCCAGGATTTCGATCAGAAAGCCGTCTCGAAAACGCTGAAACTGTCTGAGAAGCTGGATGGCGACAACGCAGAGGTTACAGCGTCCTTCAGCCTTTTTCGGAAGGCGACGATTCCAAACGTGAAATGGTCTGGTCGCTCAAGAAGATCGACGGCAAATGGAAGATATCGGACATCGCCTCCAAGACCAGCGACTGGACGCTCAGCGCGCTGGAATGCATGGCCGGCCAGACACCGGAGTGATGCGATGGCCCTTCGCCCGTTCCTGGCACTGTCGACCATGTGCCTGCTGGCGGTGGGTCTGAGCGGCGCCGCCGCGCAAGGGTTGTTGGGTGCGCCGCCGGCAAACGCCCCGGCTGACGCTGCGCCGGGTGACGGCGGGACACTGCCCGCAAATGTGCCCGGAACCGGGGTGGAACCGGCAACGCCCCCGGTTGGATGGTCGCCAGCCGAAGCCGCGCCGGCGGCACCCATCCAGCCCGGGTCGCCGACGGCGGTGGTGCGGCCGTTTTACGATCAGGTCGGGCTGGAGATCGATCCGGCGCAGCGAAGCCATTTCATCGACCCGGCCAAAACCGTTCTCGACAAGAGCGACGCCTTGCGCAAGTCCGGGCAGGGCGAGTGCCTCGACCCCAACATGGCGCTCGACAATGCGGATTATGACAAGGCCGAGATCGACAAGAGCCTGAAGACGCTCGAGGCGATCAACGGCGACCAGGCCAAGGTTATCGTCGCCTTCGTTGTCGCTGGCAATCCGCACCGGCTGGAGTGGAAATTCAAGAAGGTCGACGGCGACTGGAAGATCACGGACCTGTTGTCGGTGACCGGCGAATGGGCACTCAGCCAGTATCAGTGCGAATGATGGGCGAGCTAGCCGCGCCCGCGATAAGGCGCGACGCCGGTGTCGGGCAGCCAGCTGCCTTCCGGTGGCGCGCCGGTCTGCCAGAACACGTC
The DNA here is from genome assembly GCA_014189435.1 of Mesorhizobium loti. NCBI lineage: Bacteria > Pseudomonadati > Pseudomonadota > Alphaproteobacteria > Hyphomicrobiales > Phyllobacteriaceae > Mesorhizobium > Mesorhizobium loti. Next base: position 3,369,632 of record CP050293.1, on the reverse strand, counting down.
GATCGGAATGCCGCCGCGCGGATACCAATAGCCGCCTATGCGCAGCCACAGCGGCTTGGTTGCCGCCACGATGCGCCGGCCGATCATGACCGTGCAGTCTTCATGAAAGGCGCCGTGGTTGCGGAACGAAGTCATGAACAGCTTCAGCGACTTCGATTCCACCAGGGCCGCATCGGGTGCGTAGTCGATGACGATATGGGCGAAATCCGGCTGGCCGGTAACCGGGCACAGCGAGGTGAATTCCGGGCAGGTGAAGCGCACGATTGCCGGCGGCCCGTCGCCGCGTGTGTACGGCACGGTCTCCAGGACCGCTTGTTCGGGGCTCTGTGGCGTCTCGACGTGGGCGCCGAGCTGGGTGAGGGTTTTGGTATCGATCATCGCGGTTGTCCTTGGATTTGCCGCTCATTAGCACAATTTGAAAAAGCAGGAAGACGATGACGAGTAACGATCCGCTTCTCCAGCCCTACCAGCTCAAACATCTGACGCTGAAGAACCGGGTCATGTCGACCAGCCATGAGCCGGCCTATTCGGAAGACGGCATGCCCAAACAGCGCTACCGGCTCTACCATGCCGAGAAGGCCAAGGGCGGCATGGCGCTGACCATGACCGCCGGCTCGGCGATCGTTTCGCGCGACAGTCCGGCCGCCTTTGGAAATCTGCACGTCTATGACGACAGGATCGTGCCGTGGCTGGCCGAACTCACAGAGGCCTGCCACGAGCACGACTGCAAGGTGATGATCCAGATCACCCATCTCGGCCGTCGCACCGGCTGGAACAAGGCCGACTGGCTGCCTGTGCTCTCGGCCTCGCCGGTGCGTGAGCCGGCGCATCGTGCCTTCCCCAAGACCATCGAGGACTGGGACATCGAGCGCATCGTCGCCGACTATGCTTCGGCCGCGCAGCGCTGCCAGGCCGCCGGTCTCGACGGCATCGAGTTCGAAGCTTACGGCCATCTGATCGACGGCTTCTGGTCACCGGCCACCAACCAGCGCGACGACGAGTTCGGCGGTTCGCTCGACAACCGTCTGCGCTTCACCAACATGGTGCTGGATGCCGTGCGCGCGGCGGTCGGCGAGAAATTCGTCGTCGGCATCCGCATGGTCGCCGACGAAGACTTCGACAAGGGCCTATCGAAACAGGAGGGGGTCGAGATCGCCAGGCGGCTGGCCGGCTCCGGCAAGGTCGATTTCCTCAACATCATCCGTGGCTCGATCGAGAGCGACGCGGCACTGACCAAGGTCATCCCGGTGGCCGGCATGCGTTCTTCGCCGCATCTCGATTTCGCCGGCGAGGTGAGGGCGGCGACAAAATTCCCGACCTTCCACGCGGCACGCATTTCCGACGTCGCCACCGCGCGCCACGCCATCGCCACTGGCAAGCTCGACATGGTCGGCATGACCCGCGCCCACATCGCCGATCCGCACATCATGAAAAAGGTGATGGAGGGCCGCGAGCACGAGATACGCCCATGTGTGGGCGCCACCTATTGTCTCGACCGCATCTACGAAGGCGGCGAAGCGCTGTGCGTCCACAATGCGGCGACCGGCCGCGAGGCCGATCTTCCGCACATCATCGTCAAGACAGAAGGGCCGAAACAGAAAATTGTCGTGGTCGGCGCTGGCGCCGGCGGGCTGGAGGTGGCGCGGGTGGCGGCCGAGCGCGGCCACAAGGTGACGGTGCTTGAAGCGTCGAGCCAGGCCGGCGGCCAGGTGCGACTAGCGACGCAGAACCCGCGCCGCAAGGAATTGATCGGCATCATCGACTGGCGGCTGGCTGAACTCGACCGGCTCGGCGTCGAGATCCGCTACGACACCTGGGCGGAGAAGGATGACGTTCTGGCGCTGTCACCCGACGTGGTGGTGGTCGCCACCGGCGGTCTGCCGCAAAATCCGCCGCTGACCGCGGGCGACAACCTTGTCACCTCAAGCTGGGACATCATGGCCGGCAGCGTCAAGCCCGCCGAAAACGTGCTGCTCTATGACGACAATGGCGGCCATCAGGGCATGGGCGCGGCCGAGCTGATCGCCAATGCCGGCTCGAAACTCGAACTTGTTTCGCCGGAGCGCTTCTTTGCCCCGGAAATGGGTGGCATGAACCACGTGCCCTACATGCGTGCCTTCCAGGAAAAGGGTGTCACCATCACCATCAACACACGGCTGCGTTCGGTGCGGCGCGAGGGCAATCAGCTGGTCGCGGAGCTGGCCTCGGATTTTGCCGACGGTTGGCGCGGCGAAAGGTGGGTCGACCAGGTGGTGGTCGAGCATGGCACGCTGCCGCTCGACGAACTCTACCTCTCGCTGAAGCCGCTGTCGAAGAATGGCGGCGCGGTCGACTATGAGCGTCTGGTGAGCGGTGGCGACATCTTTCCGGCCCGCAATCCGCAAGGCGGCTTTGTGATGTTCCGCATTGGCGACGCGGTCGCCTCGCGCAACATCCATGCCGCCATCTATGACGGCATCAGGTTCGGCTTGCGGATCTGAAATCAGCTATCGCGAGGATCGGTGGCGCGCGGTCGGACCTGCGTACGAGAGCCCGTGTACCTCAGTCTGACCGCGCGCCCGCACGTCATTGGCTCGTCGCCAGACAACGTACGATTCCGTGAAATTGTGCTGCGTCTCAGACCATCCTCGCGACAGCCATGCACAGCACCGTGACGACCAGCAACCAGGCGGCAATGCGTTCGCCCGTTGCCATTCTGGCGCGCAGTTGCGTTTCGGTTTCCGCATTCGCACCGGCAAGTCGTCTGCTGGGCGCCCTGACCATGGCGCCGAGCACGCCGGCGGCGGCGAAAGCGGCAAGGATGCCAAGCGCCAGCACCATTTCCGTCGAGCCGAAATAGGCGCCGTGAAAGAAGTACCACAGCAGCGCTCCGGTCAGGAAAACCATGCCGGCCGCGCCCATCTGCGGCTGGATGAAGCGTTCGACCCGGATGTCAGGATCGCGCGCCAGCGTGATCGTGGTGCCTGCCCAGAAAACACCGGCCATGACGTGAAGGCCGATAACGACGATGTAGACATACTGCATGACCGGATCTCCTCTCGCGTCTGCCGTCGCAAACAGTTAGGTATCGAATGATTAGATGTCAATGTATAAAAGACAGCCAGTTCCCTCTGCGGAAAACACCGTCTAGTGTCCTGTAATGACACCCTTCGAACGCCCGCCAATCGGCATGAATCTCGGCCGAACCGCCAAGCTGGTTGCCCAGGCTTTCGACGCCGCCTTGGTCGAGGCCGGCGGTACGTTGCCGGTCTGGCTTACCTTGCTGTCGGTCAAGTCGAGCAAACTTGCCAATCAGCGCGAGCTGGCCGGCATGATCGGCATCCAGGGGGCGACGCTAACCCACCACCTCAACGCGATGGAGGCGCAGGGCCTGCTGACGCGCCGCCGCGATCCCGTCAACCGCAGGGTTCACCTGGTCGAATTGACTGCGGCCGGAGAAGCGGTGTTCGAGACCTTGCGCCAGGCCGCGCTTGTCTTCGATAAGCGGTTGCGCGTGGGGTTGTCCGACGAGCGTCTGGCGGAGTTCGCGCAGGTGCTGGCAGCGTTGCGGGGCAATGTGGGAGGGTAGGCGTGCGCGCCGATCATCGGCTCAGTCGTCGTAGCCCTGGATTGTCCCAAAGGTGTAATGGCGCAGCTTCAGCGCGGTGATCAAATCGGTCAGGTTCGTCTTGCCGTCGAAGCGGTCCTGGAACATCTCGTCATGCATCAGCAGGATCAGCTTGCCGGGCTTGACGAAGCGGCCGTAGCCGAACAGGTGATCGATCTCGCTGACCAGATGGTCGACGCTCTGCACCGGCTCGCCGCTGTCCTTGTGCACCCATTCATGGTCCCATCCGTAGAGATAGAAACCCGAGGCCGCGACAAACTCGTAGTCGGGTTCTTCTCGCCCCTCCTGGGCGAGGCCAAGCGAGGTATCGTTCTTCGACATAGAGGGCAGCCTGAACACGTCGCGTCCCGGCAGCCGCGCATGCACCACGGGCTTCAAGCCAAGCACGGCGTTTGCCCGCATCATGTCGGCGACGACCCCTTCGGTGTCGGCGTAAAAATGCTGGTAGCGGTTGTTGGCGTGGCTGTAGCTGTGGTTGCCGAGCGTCACCAGCGCAAGCTGCTTGGCACGCCGGACGAGCGCCCCGTTGCCGGCGCTCGCCTGCGCATGCATGCCGACCATGAACATGGTCGCCGGAACCTGCTCGGCCTCCAGCACATCGAGGATGTTGCTTGTGCCGTTCAGCGGGCCATCGTCGAAGGTGAGATAGATGGTGCGATCGGCGCCATGGGCGGGGAACGCAAGGATCAACAGTGCCGCCAGGACAAACCGAAACGGTGTCATCACCCGCAATATCCGGTTGCAATCACGACAGGCGGCCATGCCCACAACGGCTTGTCAAGGCGAGCCGGTGCATGTCGCCCAAAAGTGCGCAGCGGTTTTGGGACAACGACATGCACAAACAAAAGGCAGTACCTACGCCAGGCTTCCCTGCAGCACTGTCAGCTTGGCTTTCTTCGGCATGCGGGCGGTCAGCCATTCCAGCGCCTTGTCGTGCGGCATCGGGAAGGCGATGGAGTAACCCTGCACCTGGTCGCAGCCGATCGCCATCAGCGAATTGAGCTCGGCCTCGGTTTCGGCGCCTTCGGCAACGATCGAGATGCCAAGGCCACGCGCCAGTTCGGTGATGGCGCGCACGATCTTCGAGTTGTCGCCATTCTCATGGATGTTCTGGACAAAGCGGCGATCGATCTTCAGCCGGTCGATCTCGTTCGGGTTGACATGGCTGAGCGAAGCATAGCCGGTGCCGAAATCATCGAGTTCGAGATGCACGCCGGCTGCCCTGATGTGGCGCAGCTTGGCGGCGATGCCCGTTTTTTCGTCGTCGAGAATGACGGATTCGACAATTTCCAGCGACAGTTTCTGCGGCGGCAGCCCGGCCTTTTCCAGCGTCTCGAACAAAAACGCATCGAAATCGTGTTCGCGCAGTTCTGTTCCGGAAACATTGACGGCAAGCCGCCCGAAGGCAATCCCGGCGCGGTTCCATTCGGCCGCCTCGTTGATCGCCTTGGTGATGACGATGCGGCCGATCTCGGGCATGAAGCCGCATTTCTCGGCGACCGGAATGAATTCGCCGGGTGGGATCATGCCGCGCTCGGCATGGTTCCAGCGCACCAGCGCCTCGATGCCGCTGATAGTGCCGTTGGTCAGCGAGACCTGCGGCTGGAAATAGACCTGGAAGGCCCGCTCCGCGATGGCGACCTTGATGTCGTGCTCAAGCTGCTTGCGATAGTCGAGCTCGCGGCGCAACTCCTCGGAGAAGAAGGAGAAGTTGCCGCCGCCCAGCTTCTTGGCGGAGTAAAGCGCCAGATCGGCGTGGACCAGCAGGTCCTGGGCATTGTCGGCGTCGATCGGATAGACGGCGATGCCGGCGCTGGCGCCTGGGAGAATGGTCGTGCCCTGGAAAACGATCGGCTCGTTGATGTGCGCCAGGATGCGCCGGGCGAGCATGTTGATGTCTTCGGTGCCGCCGGCGCCGCCGAGGATCATGACGAACTCGTCGCCGCCCAGGCGCACGCACAGATCCGACGCCCGGCAGGAATCGCGCATGCGCTGCGCCGTGATGACCAGCACATAGTCGCCGGCTGCATGGCCGAGCGTATCGTTGATCTGCTTGAACCGGTCGAGGTCGAGCTGGACGACGGCAAGACGTTCGCGACGCCGGTGCGTGCCCTTGATCAGCGTGTCGAAATGATCGGTCAGGAAGGTGCGGTTGTGCAGGCCGGTGAGGCCGTCATGCACCGCGATGAAGGCCATGGAATTGCGCGCGTCGATCAGCTCATGCGTCTTGCGCAGGATGGCGTTCGACATCGGCCTGAAGATGAAGAGCGCCACCAGGATGATGACGCCGAGCGTGGCATAGAACAGCGTGCGATGGAGGGCGAGCAGCTTCTCCGAGCGCTCGTCGGCGTCGGCGCTGATGCGTTGGCCAAGCGCGGCGTAGCCCGACAAGGTCGCGTTGGCGACAGAGGCATCGAGATTGACGCGCTCGTCGCCGCCCTTGTAGCCGCCATTGCCGGTGAATCGCGATTCATAGGCCGAGATCAGGCGATCGCCATTGGCGATCAACCCGATCGAGAAATAGTCGAGGTGGAAGGGCTTGGCGAAAAGGACGCTTTCGATCGACTTCGGGTCTAACTTGGCCGGCGATTGCGGATCGGCTCCCGTCTGCTCGAGCAGCAGATCGTAATTCGTCTCGAACTCCGCTGTTGCCTGCTTGAGTGCGCTGACCAGCGCCGGCTGCTTGTCGCGCGAACCGGCACCCGTTGCACTGGCAAGGAAGACGATGCGCTGCGACAGCGTCTTTTGCGTGCTGACAATGTCGAGCAAGGTGTGGTTGTGCTGTTGGGTGGCCATCATCTGCTGCAGCAGGATGAAGGAGGCTATCACCATGGCCGCAATGATCAGCAGGGCCAGCCAATAGCCAGCCTTGATCAGCAGTATGAGCTTGCCTGAAACGGTCTGCACCGGCTGCTGCGACATGTTCGGGGGCGGCCCTCTCGCCAACGGATTCCTGTATGAGCACCATTGAACTGCAAACGTTAACAGGACTGGAAATCGACAGCCGGCCGGCAAGGGGGAGCCGTGGAAAGATCGCGAAATGGTTATCGGCTCGTTTAGCGCTCTACCGGCATTTGAGCGGTCGTCGGCCTGCCGCCTTTGTCGTGGCCTCGCTTCTGCGGCCGCATGACAATCCACATCGCAGCAACATCGGGCCGCTTGCCACCGATCCGGTCGTTTTTGCGATGGATTTTTCGCGCGGACGAGACGACAGTCGGCCCACGTCAAACGAGGCTAGATCATGACCGCAGCATTCCTCTCCCACATCGACAGCGAGCTCGCGGGGCTCAAATCGGCGGGCCTCTACAAATCCGAGCGGGTGATCTCTTCGACCCAGTCAGCCGAGATCGAGGTCGGCGGGCAGAAAGTGCTTAATTTCTGCGCCAACAACTATCTCGGCCTCGCCGACAGCGCCGACCTGCGTGCGGCGGCCAGCCAGGCGCTCGACCGGTATGGCTACGGCATGGCATCGGTGCGCTTCATCTGCGGCACGCAAGTGGAGCACAAACAGCTCGAGGCGACGATTTCATCCTTCCTCGGCCTGGAAGACACAATCCTCTACGGCTCTTGCTTCGACGCCAATGGCGGCCTGTTCGAAACGTTGCTCGGTGAGGACGACGCGATCATTTCCGATGCGCTGAACCACGCCTCGATCATCGACGGCGTGCGGCTGTCGAAGGCCAAACGCTTCCGCTACGCCAACAACGACATGGCCGATCTCGAGGCGCGTCTGAAGGAAGCCAAGGACTGCCGCTTCCGGCTGATCGCCACCGATGGCGTGTTTTCGATGGACGGCATCATCGCCAATCTCGGGGGTGTCTGCGACCTCGCCGAAAAGTACGACGCCATGGTGATGGTCGACGACAGCCATGCGGTCGGCTTCGTCGGCCAGAACGGCCGCGGCTCGGCCGAGCATTGTGGCGTCGAGGGCCGGGTCGACATCATCACCGGCACGCTCGGCAAGGCGCTCGGCGGCGCCTCGGGTGGCTACACCTCGGGCAAGAGGCCGGTGGTCGACTGGCTGCGCCAGCGCTCACGGCCCTATCTCTTCTCCAACACGCTGATGCCGGCGATCGCCGGCGCTTCGATCAAGGTGTTCGACCTTGTCCGCAATGGCGATGCCTTGCGCCAGCGCCTCTATGCCAATGCGGCGCGGTTCCGGTCGCAGATGGGCAAGCTCGGCTTCACGCTGGCTGGCGCCGACCATCCGATCATTCCGGTGATGCTGGGCGACGCGACGCTGGCGCAGGAGATGGCAGCGCGCATGCTGAAGCGCGGCATCTATGTCATCGGCTTTTCCTTCCCGGTGGTGCCGAAAGGCCAGGCGCGCATCCGCACGCAGATGTCGGCGGCACATTCCAGCGCCGACATCGACCGTGCGGTGGAAGCGTTTGCCGCCGTCGGGCGCGAACTCGGGGTCATTGGATAAGGCTTCTTAACCTCCCCCTTGTGGGGAGGGTCGACGAGCGACCGCTTGCAAGGCAAGTGGTCGGGAGACGGGGTGGGGGTACGCACAGATCTCCACCAACAACTTTTGGACCCCCCACCCGGCCCTTCGGGCCACCCTCCCCACAAGGGGGAGGGTAAGGAGCTAGATATGTCGAACATGATGAAGGCGCTGGTAAAGGCCAAGGCCGAACCGGGCATCTGGATGGAAGAGGTGCCGGTGCCGGAAATCGGCCCCAACGACGTGCTGATCAAGATCAAGAAAACGGCGATCTGCGGCACCGATGTCCATATCTACAATTGGGACCAGTGGGCGCAAAAGACGGTGCCGGTGCCGATGGTGACCGGCCATGAATTCGTCGGCACGGTCGCCGATTTCGGCGCGGCGGTCACCGAATACAAGGTCGGCCAGCGCGTGTCGGGCGAAGGCCACATCGTCTGCGGCCATTGCCGCAACTGCCGCGCCGGGCGAGGGCATCTCTGCCGCAACACGCTCGGTGTCGGCGTCAACCGGCCCGGCGCCTTCGGCGAGTATCTGGCGATCCCGCAGCACAATGTGGTGCCGATCCCCGACGATGTGCCCGACGAGATCGCCGCCATCTTCGATCCCCTGGGCAATGCCGTCCACACGGCACTCTCCTTCGATCTGGTCGGCGAAGACGTGCTGGTCACCGGCGCCGGGCCAATCGGGATCATGGGCGCGCTCGTCGCGCAGTGCGTCGGCGCGCGAAAAGTCGTCATCACCGACATCAACCCGGTACGGCTGGCGCTGGCGAAGAAGCTCGGCGTCCAACATGTCGTCGACGCGTCGAAGGAAAAGCTGCGCGATGTCATGCCGGCGCTCGGCATGACCGAGGGTTTCGACGTCGGCCTCGAAATGTCGGGCGCCGCCCCCGCCTTCCGCGATATGATCGACACCATGAACAATGGCGGCAAGATCGCCATTTTAGGCATCGCGCCGACCGGCTTCGAGATCGACTGGAACAAGGTCATCTTCAAGATGCTGCATCTCAAGGGCATCTACGGCCGCGAGATGTTCGAGACCTGGTACAAGATGATCGCGCTGGTGCAGGGGCCGCTCGATGTTTCCGGGCTTATCACGCACCGCATCGGCATCGATGATTTCCAGGCGGGCTTCGATGCGATGCGCAGCGGCAGCTCCGGCAAGGTGGTGATGGACTGGTAGGCGCAGAGAAGCCCCGGCGGGGAGACCGAATTCGTTCGGTAGCGATCCTTCGCGCCCCCCTCTGTCCTGCCGGACATCTCCCCCACGAGGGGGAGATTGGCGGCTTCGGCGCTCCGCTCGGCCCTGCGACGTTCGAGACCGGCGGAAGCCGAGATGACGTTCGATCTCCCCCTCGTGGGGGAGATGTCCGGCAGGACAGAGGGGGGCGCTGTCCCGCCAGCGTATCAACAATTCTGATGGTATCTAACCCTTGCCCAATGCTGCCTCCAGCGCAGCCAGTCCTTCGGCGATCGCCTCACGCTCTCCGACGCTCAGCTTTGCCAGCAACTCCCGCTCGAACGCCTTCGCCAGCGGCACCATTTCGCGATAGGCGGTAAGGCCGGCCTTGGTAAGCGCCAGATGTTCGACCCGGCGGTCTTTCTCATCAGGTGTCCGCACAAGCCAGCGCCGCCGTTCCAGTTCAGCCACGGCGCGCGACACCTTGGTCTTGTGCATGGCCGATTGCTCGCCGATTGCGGACGCGGTCATCGTTCCATGCTGCCCCAGCCCCGAAAGGGTGCGCCATTCGGGTCGCGTCAAGCCATGGCTGTCCTTGTATATCCGCGAAAATTCGCGGCTGACGGCGTCGGCAAGCCGGTAGAGCCGGTAGGGCAGGAAATCTTCCAGATTGAGAATTTCAGGCGCGTCGGACGCCTCGCTCTTGATCGCCATTTTTCAAAGCCGCCATTGATGGTTACATTTTCAATGGTTACAAATGAAACCAGTTTGGTCAATTGAGATCCATTCCGGGAGGAAGCGATGGCCTTTTCCTACATGCCGGGTTTCGGCAACGATTTTGAAACCGAGACGCTGCCCGGTTCGCTGCCGCAGGGGCGCAATTCGCCGCAGCGGCCGGCCTACGGGCTCTACGCCGAGCAGCTTTCGGGTTCACCCTTCACCGCGCCGCGCGGCACCAATGAGCGCTCCTGGCTCTACCGGATCCGGCCGAGCGTGAAGCACACCGGCCGCTTCAAACCGGCAAACTATCCGCTGTGGAAGAGTGCGCCCAATGTCGGCGATCATGAACTGGCGCTTGGCCAGTATCGCTGGAACCCGGTGCCGATGCCTAAGGAGCCAACCGATTTCATCGCCGGGATGCGCTCGATCACCACAGCCGGCGACGTGCTCGGGCAGACCGGCATGGCGGCTCATGTCTATGTCGCCAACCGCTCGATGGTCGACGACCATTTCTTCAATGCCGACGGCGAGTTGCTGGTCGTGCCGCAGGTCGGCGCCTTGCGCTTCGTCACCGAGATGGGTGTGATTGAACTGCGGCCCGGCGAGATCGCCGTGCTGCCGCGCGGCCTGGTCTTCAAGGTGGAGCTCGTCGATGCCGAAGTCCGCGGCTATGTCTGCGAGAACTACGGTGCCAAGCTGACGCTGCCCGACCGCGGCCCGATCGGCGCCAATTGCCTGGCCAATCCGCGCGATTTCAAGACGCCTTGCGCCTGGTTCGAGGAGAAGGAAACGTCGTGCCGGCTGACGGTGAAATGGTGCGGCAATTTCCACGTCACCGAGATCGGCCATTCGCCGCTCGATGTCGTTGCGTGGCACGGCAACTATGCGCCTTACAAATATGATCTGGCGACGTTTTCGCCGGTCGGAGCGTTGCTGTTCGACCATCCGGACCCGTCGATCTTCACGGTGCTGACGGCGCCGAGTGGCGAGGAGGGTACCGCCAACATCGACTTCGTCATCTTCCCGCCGCGCTGGCTGGTGGCCGAAGATACGTTCCGGCCGCCCTGGTACCACCGCAACATCATGAGCGAGTTCATGGGCCTGATCCACGGCCAGTACGACGCCAAGGAAGAGGGTTTTGTGCCCGGCGGCATCAGTCTGCACAATCTGATGCTGGCCCATGGGCCGGATGCGCCTGGCTTCGAAAAGGCCTCGCGTGCGGATTTGAAACCGGTCAAGCTCGACAACACCATGGCCTTCATGTTCGAGACCCGATACCCGCAGATGCTGACCCGCTACGGCGCCGAACTGGAAACAAGGCAGGACAATTACATCGACTGCTGGGCGGACCTGAAGAAGCGTTTCAACGGCACGCCCGAGGGCGACTGGTCTTGAGCACCGAGCCAATCCCGGATCGGCTGGTGATTTTGGGTTCGAAGGGCGGCCCGGCGCTGCGGCCGGGTGGTCCATGGCCGAGTTCGTCGCTGCTTGAGATCGGCGGCCGCAGCATCGTCGTCGACTGCGGACTTGGCGTGACGCGTGGTCTGGTCGATGCCGGCATCAGCCTGAAGGCGCTCGACCTGATCTTCATCACGCATCTGCATTCCGACCATGTGCTGGAACTGGGGCCGTTGATCCACACCGCCTGGACGGCGGGTCTGGCGACGCCCGTCGGCGTGTTCGGCCCGCCCGGCACGGGTCATTACTGGCGGCGCTTTTGTCAGGCGATGGAGTTCGACATCGAGATCCGCATCGTCGACGAGGGCCGGCCGGATATTCGTGAGCTGGTTTCGATTGTCGAATTCGGCGAAGGCCAGGTGGTCGAGCAGAGCGGCTTGACGGTTTCGGCGCTGCGCGTCGAGCATCCGCCGGTGACCGACTGTTTTGCGCTGCGCTTCGAGCATGGCGGGAAAAGCGTGGTGTTCTCCGCCGATACGGCCTTTTATCCGCCGCTCGCCGATTTTGCTCGGGGCGCCGATATCCTGGTCCACGAAGCCATGCTGGAAGAAGGCATCGAGCGGCTGGTGGCCAGGACCGGCAATGGCGCGCGGCTGAAAGACCATCTGCTGGCCAGCCACAGCTTTGCCGAGGAGGCAGGCAGCATCGCAAGCGATGCCGGCGTCAAGAGGCTGGTGCTCAATCATCTCATTCCGGCCGATGATCCCGGGATCGGCGAGGCCGACTGGATAGCCGCTGTCAGGAAAACATGGGCCGGCGACTTGACGATCGCTCGCGACGGCCTTGTTGTGGGGTTAAGCAGCGCCAAAGCTGCAGCAGGAGAGGAAACCGCATGAAGCTTGCCACATTGAAGGACGGGACGCGCGACGGAAAACTCGTCGTCGTCTCGCGTGACCTGACACGCTTCACCGACGCCTCGTTCCTGGCGCGCACGCTGCAGGCGGCGCTCGACGACTGGCTGCGCATCGCCCCGCATCTCGCGACAATAGCGGAATCGCTGGAGAACAATGCGGTGCCGGCGGAGCGCTTCCACGAGCATGACGCCCATTCGCCGCTGCCGCGTGCCTATCAATGGGCCGACGGCTCGGCTTACGTGAACCATGTCGAACTGGTGCGCAAAGCGCGCGGCGCCGAGATGCCGGCGAGCTTCTGGACCGACCCGCTCATCTATCAGGGTGGCGCGGACTCCTTCATTCCGCCGCGTGATCCGATCCGCATGGCTGACGAAGCCTTCGGTATCGACATGGAGGGCGAAGTCGCCGTCATCGTCGACGACGTGCCGATGGGTGCAAGCCTCGATGAAGCGCGTGCCGCGATCCGGCTGGTCATGCTGGTCAACGACGTTACGCTGCGCGCGCTGACAGGGCCGGAGCTCGCCAAGGGATTTGGCTTCTTCCAGTCAAAGCCGTCCTCGGCGTTTTCGCCTGTCGCGGTCACGCCGGACGAACTGGGCGACGCATGGGATGGCGGCAAGGTCAGCCTGCCGTTGCTCGCCGATCTCAACGGCAAGCCGTTCGGCCGGGCCAATGCCGGCATCGACATGACCTTCGATTTTCCGGCGCTGATCGTTCACGCCGCCAGGACAAGGCCGCTGGCCGCCGGCACGATCATCGGTTCCGGCACCGTCTCCAACAAGCTCGACGGCGGGCCGGGCAAGCCTGTTTCGGCCGGTGGCGCCGGCTATTCTTGCATCGCCGAACTGCGCATGATCGAGACCATTGTGTCAGGCCAGCCCAAGACGCCGTTCCTGCGCTTCGGCGACACGGTGCGCATCGAGATGAAGGACAAAGCTGGGCATTCGATCTTCGGCGCCATTGAGCAGAAGGTCGAGAAATACGAGAGGTAAGGGCATGACGGGGGTCTATCTGCTGGCCGGTGTCTGGGCACTCGCCATACTGGCCGTGTTCATCCAGGCGATCCGGCTGAGCTACCACATCGAGGCGCGCTCGCCTGACCTGACCAACCGCAGCGGCTTTCCGCGCAAGGCGATGATGTTCCACACCATCACCAACATGAAAGTCGCGCGGGATGAGGAGACGCAAGCCATGCGGCGACGCATGAACGGGCTGCTGTTGATCGTTCTTGCCGGATTCGCGATTATGGGGGTGGGCTTGTATCTGGTGCGGTCAACCGGATGAATTCATGAACCTGCTGGACCACCTGCGCCGCATGGCCGGCAACAATCTCTGGTCGAACGACCGGCTTTACCGTGCCGTGTTGCAACTCAGGCCGGGCGAGTTCGAGGTGGAACGCACCAGCTTCTTTCCATCGATCAAGGCAACGCTCAACCACATGCTGGCGGTCGATTATCTCTATCTCGATTTTCTCGAAGAGGGTGGTCTCGGTGCTGCCGCCCATGACGACTTCGTGCCGCTCGACGAACCACAGGCGTTGTTTGCCGCCCAGGTCGCAGCCGATCGGCGGCTGATCGCCTTTTGCGACAGGCTGTCGGCCGACGATCTCGACCGTCGCGTGATCACCGACCGGCGCGAGGACGGCATGATTCCTGAGCGCATCGGCGATATCCTCGCCCACGTCTTCCTGCACGACATCCATCACCGCGGCCAGGTGCACGCCATGCTGTCCGGCACGTCGGTCAAGCCGCCGCAGTTGGACGAGTTTCTGCTCGATTATGATGTGAAGCTGAGGGAGGTGGAAGTCGAGCGGCTTGCGGTTGGCGGTGGTCAATTATTGTAGTTACGAAAATTGTTGACTTAATTGTTGTAGGTACATAAATTCCCATGAAGATCGTTTGGGACGAACCAAAGCGGTTGGCCAACATCGAGAAACACGGCTTGGATTTTGCCGCACTGGATGGCGAATTCTTCTTGGGCTCGACGATCCGGGCGGCCAAGGCCGGTCGTTTCATGGCAATCGGGCAGGTCGTCGACGGCGTGGTTGCCGTGATCTTTGCCCGACTTGGCTCCGAGGGCATTTCGATAGTTTCGATGCGCCGGGCCAACCCGGTTGAAAGGAGGTTGTTCGATGACAAAGCGTAAGTTGAGGACTGAATTCCAAGCGGGTCGCGGCTACAGCAAGGAAGACTGGGATGCCGTTTTGGACAATCCCGGATGGAGTGAGGAGGACTTCCGAAATGCCCGTCCCTTTGCCGAAGTGTTCCCGGAACTCGCCGAAGGGATTCGTCGTTCGCGCGGACGGCCAGCGCTCGACAATCCGAAGAAGCAGGTGACGCTCCGGCTGGACAGCGATGTGGTTGCCCAGTTTCGTGCCGGCGGTCCCGGTTGGCAGAGCCGGATCAACGACATTCTGCGCAAGGCAGTGGGCCTCGCCAAATAGACGCTTGCGCCTCGCGCGGTCGGCCTACTCCGCCGCCTGAACCTTGATCACCCCGCGCTTGATCTGGTCCTGCTCGATCGATTCGAACAGCGCGCGGAAATTGCCCTCGCCAAAGCCTTCGTCGCCCTTGCGCTGGATGAACTCGAAGAAGATCGGGCCGATCACCGTCTTCGAAAAGATCTGCAGCAGGATCTTGGTCATGCCGCCGTCGACGACGCCTTCGCCGTCGATCAGGATGCCGTGCTTCTTCATCCGCTCGATCGGTTCGTCATGGCCGTTCACCCTGGAATAGGACATGTCGTAATACGTCTCCGGCGGGCCGGGCATGAACTTCAGCCCGTTCTCGGCCAGCCTGTCGGTGGCGGCGTAAATCTCGTCGGTGCCGACAGCGATGTGCTGGATGCCCTCGCCATTGTACTTCTTCAGATATTCGGCGATCTGGCTGGTCTCGTCCTTGGACTCGTTCAGCGGAATGCGGATCTTGCCGCAAGGCGAGGTGATGGCGCGGCTGACCAGGCCGGTGATCTTGCCGTCGATATCGAAGAAATGGATCTGCTTGAAGCCGAACAGATTGCGGTAGAAATCCCACCATTTGTCCATCTGGCCGCGATAGACATTGTGGGTCAGGTGATCGAGATAATAGAAGCCGACGCCTTCCGGCCGTGGGTCGCGCGCACCCAGCCACTCGAACTCGGCATCATAGGCCGAACCCTTCTTGCCGTAGGTCTCGATGAAATAGAGCAGCGAGCCGCCAATGCCGACGATCGCCGGCACGTCGAGCGCCTTGTCGGTGCCTTCGTAAGGCGTGGCGCCCTTGGCAACGGCATGATCGAAGGCGTGCTTCGCATCAACCACCCGCCAGGCCATCGAGGCAGCACAGGGCCCGTGCTTGTCGACGAACTTCATCGCATGCGAGCCGGGCTCGGCATTGACGACATAGTTGATGTCGCCTTGGCGCCAGATGGTGATGTCTTTGGAACGGTGCCTGCCTACCGCGACATAGCCCATGCGGGTGAACAGTTCGGCCAGTTTTTCCGGCTCCGCATGCGCGAACTCGACGAACTCGAAACCGTCGGTGCCGGCCGGGTTGTCCTTGCTGATCCTGGCGGGTGGGGCGTCGTGCGGGAAGGGACCCATGGTATTCCTCCGAAAGCTGGCTTGGCCTGAAAAGGCTCATCTTGCGCCATCATAGCGCCGATGGCGTGCATGGTGCTTGCATTCAAACGCTTGAAATGATCATCTCATGCGCGAAGTGTGCATGATATGAGATAAAACCATGGATGAGACGCGCATTGATCAGTTCGACCGCAAGATAATGGCGCTGTTGCAGGGTGATGCGCGGCTGACCAACAACGATTTGTCGGAGCGGGTGAACCTGTCGGCGTCGCAATGCTCGCGCCGCCGTCAGCGGCTCGAGGAAGACGGCTTCATCAAGGGCTATCGCGCCGTTCTCGACCGCGACAAGCTCGGTTTTTCGCTGGTCAACGTCATCTCGGTCACGCTCGCCACCCATAACCGCGACAATGCGCGGCGCTTCGGCGAACTGGTGGCGCGGCTGCCCGAAGTGCAGGAAGCGCACGCTCTGACCGGCGAGATGGATTACATCCTGAAAGTGGTGACGCCCGATTTGAAATCGCTGTCGGAATTCGTCAACGGCGTGCTGCTGCCGCATGAATCGGTGCAGCATGTGAAGACGGCGATCGTGCTGGAAACGCTGAAGGAAACCGGCGCGCTACCGATTTAATCTGAGCGATTCTATTGGATGCGTCGGCGGGACGGCGCCCCCTCTGTCCTGCCGGACATCTCCCCCACAAGGGGGAGATCGGATAGCGCGCCGGCTTTCGCCAACCTCAGAGGTCGCAAGATTGAGCGAAGCGCAGAAGCTGCCAATCTCCCCCCTCGTGGGGGAGATGTCCGGCAGGACAGAGGGGGGCGCGAAGGAACGCTTACCTCGAGAAAGTGGCTTCGCGAGAAGCCAATCACCCTCTCTGCTGCTGGATCAGCCCATAGAGATTGGTGCAGCGCGCGCCGGAGCGGCAATAGGCGAAGACCGGGCCGTCGAGCGCGTCGAGCGCTTCGGCCTGATCCTCGACATTCTCGGCCGTGATCTGGCCGCTGATGACGGGGATGTAGCGGAAGGCAAGGCCTGCGGCTTCCACCGCTGCCTTGACGGTGTCGGCGGAAGGCTGGCCGGGCTGTTCGTCATCGGGCCGGTTGCAGATGATGCTCTTGAAGCCGGCTTCCTTGATGGCGGCGACGTCTTTCGGCTGGATCTGGCCCGAGACCGAATAGTCCTCGCTGATTTCGCGGTATTCCATGGCAGTGTCCTCGCAATCTGATTTGGCTGGAGTCTTGCCACTCCCTGACGTGGCCGGCAACTCGAATCCTATGCCGCGGCCGGTTGAGCGAGCCTTGCCCTGGCGAAACGCGCCACGACGATGCCGGCAATCACCGCCGCAACGAAGATCGCTGTCGCCGAATAGCCAAGGCCAAGGGCAGGGATGGCTCCGCCGGGACAGAAGCCGGCAATGCCCGAGCCGATGCCGAAGACAGCGGCGCCGCCAACCAGTTCCGTGTCGATGACGCGCTTTGTCGGTAGTGCGAAGGCGGTTTCGAACACCGGCGTCTTGCGCCGAGCGAATACGAGGCGATAGCCGACGAAGGCGACCGCAAGGCCGCCAGCTATGACGAAGATCAGGCTTGGATCCCATGTGCCGGCAATATCGAAGAAGTTCAGCACTTTTGCTGGATTGATCATGCCGGAAATGGCGATGCCGAGGCCGAAAACTCCGCCGATCAGGAATGCCGAGACGAGCTTGGTCATCGGCTCAGCCTCCGATCACGTGGCGGATGATGAAGACGGTGGCGAAGGCGGTGACCATGAAGGTCGCGACGGCGACGATCGAGCGTGGCGACAGGCGCGCCATGCCGCAAATGCCGTGCCCGCTCGGGCAGCCGCCACCGAAATGCACGCCGATGCCGACCAGGAACCCGCCGGCCACAAGTGCCAGCGTTGGCACCGGCACGCTGAAGGCGATCTGCCCGCCGATGGCGAGGAACACAAGCGGCGCCGCCACGGCGCCGGCAAGAAAAAGCGGCCCGCCATTGCCAGTCAGGTGCAAGCGGCGGGAGGATTCCGGTCAGAATGCCGGTCATCCCGGCAATCCGGCCATGCAAGGCCATCAAGAGCACAGCCGACAGGCCGATGAGAGCGCCGCCAAGCAGCGATTGAAGAGGCGTGAAGTCTGTCATGCCGGCTTTCGATCCGTGGTCCATCCGCGTTCTGTGCGGACCGACATCATAGCGCAGATCGGCATCGCCGGCACAACATCCGGTTTCAGCCTGCCCACGCAGGAAAGGGATCGGGCAACCCGCGCCAGAGTTCAGGCAGGAAATCCTCGTCCTCGACCAGGCAGTCATCCAGCTCGGCACGGATCTGGGCCTCGTCCATCGGCTCGCAGCCGATGAAGACCAGTTCCTGGCGGCGATCGCCCCAGACGGGATCGAGATAGGGGGCCATGCTTTCGCGCCATTCGGCATGATCGGGCCATCGGCTTTGCGGAACGGCCGCCCACCAAAGGCCACGCCTTTCAGTTCTGACCAGCGCTCCGGCATGGCTCATTTCGCCGACATGACGTGGCCGTGTCGCCAGCCAGAAGAAGCCCTTGGCGCGAACCACGCCTGGCCATGGGCGATCGATGAATGCCTGGAACCTGGTCGGCTCGAATGGCTTTCGCGCCCGGTAGACGAAGGAGCGGATGCCGTATTCCTGGGTCTCTGGAATATGGTCGCGAAAGCCGTTGAGCTCCTTGAACCAGAGCGGGTTCTGCTGCGCCTTGTCGAAGTCGAAACGGCCGGTCGCGAGCACCTTGTCGAGCGGCACCTTGCCGAAATCGGCTTCCACGATCTCGGCGGCGGGATT
Source organism: Mesorhizobium loti (assembly GCA_014189435.1). Taxonomy (NCBI): domain Bacteria; kingdom Pseudomonadati; phylum Pseudomonadota; class Alphaproteobacteria; order Hyphomicrobiales; family Phyllobacteriaceae; genus Mesorhizobium; species Mesorhizobium loti. The sequence continues at coordinate 3,350,999 of CP050293.1, read as the reverse complement.
GAGCGCCCGCACGATCAGCCGCGCCATATGCAGCTGATGCCGGCTTGCCGCGCCGATCTTGTTCAACACCACAATGTCGGCGAACTCGATCTGCTCGACCAGAAGGTCGACCAGCGCGCGCCCATCCTGCTCGCCGAGCGACTGGCCGCGTTGCTTAAGAAAATCGGAGGACGAATAATCCTTGAGCAGGTTGAGCGCGTCGACGACAGTCACCATTGTGTCGAGGCGGGCGACATCGGAGAGGCTGTAGCCGTTCTCGTCACGGAAATCGAAGGTCGCCGCGACGGGCAGGGGCTCGGAAATGCCTGTGGATTCGATCAGCAGATAGTCGAAGCGACCCTGTTCAGCGAGCGCGCGAACCTCCTTCAAGAGGTCGTCGCGCAGCGTGCAGCAGATGCAGCCATTCGACATTTCCACCAGTTTCTCGTCGGTGCGCGACAGGTCGGCGCCGTCACGCACCAGCTCCGCGTCGATGTTGATCTCGCTCATGTCGTTGACGATGACGGCAACGCGGCGGCCTTCGCGGTTCGACAGGATGTGATTGAGCAGCGTGGTCTTGCCGGCGCCGAGAAAGCCGGAGAGCACGGTGACGGAAAGGCGTTTGAAGTCGGGTGTTTGAAGCATGATCTGTTTCCGGAGGTTCGGACAAAATGAGCACTGACTTGTGATTTGTAATGTTATTTAATAACAGGTGATGATCTAAAAAAGGCGGAGACTTGCTCCGCCTTTCCGAGAAGAGCTTTGATCAGCTGCCGAGAATGGCGCCTTTGATCTGACGGATGTTGTTGTGCATCATGTCGATATAGGTCGCAGCCGGGCCGTCGGGCTGCGACAGCGCATCCGAATAGAGCGTGCCGCCCACCTTGATGCCGGTCTCGCTGGCGATCTGCTCGATCAGGCGCGGGTTGGTGATGTTCTCGACGAAGATCGCCGCGGCCTTGTCTTGCTTCACCTGGGTAACCAGCTTGGCGACGTCGGCGGCGGACGGTTCCGAGTCGGTCGAGATGCCTTGCGGGGCAAGGAAGGTCAGGCCGTATGCGTGCTCGAAATAGCCGAAGGCGTCATGCGAGGTGATGACGACGCGCTTTTCCTGCGGGATCGAGGCGATTGCCGCTTTCACTTCGCCTTCGACCGCATCGAGCTTCTTGGTGTAGGCGGCGGCATTGGTCTGGTAGCTGACGCAGCCTTCCGAATCGGCCGCGCAGAAGGCATCGGCGATGTTTTTCACATAGATCCTGGCATTGGCGATCGACTGGAAGGCGTGCGGATCGGTGACCGTCTTGCCGCCGCCGGTGCCGGCGCCTTCGACCGCGTCGGCATCGGCGAATTCAGGCTTGAAATCGATCGGCGTCACGCCCTTGGTCAGGGTGATGATCGAGGCCTTGGTGGCGCTGGCATCGACCAGCCGCTGCAAAAAACCTTCGAAGTGCAGGCCGTTGACCAGCACGATGTCGGCCTTGGCCATGGCCACCGCATCGGCCGGGCTCGGCTCGTAGACATGGGCGTCGCCATCCGGCCCGACGATGGTGGTGACATCGATGCGGTCGCCGCCGACATTTTTGGCGAAATCGGCAATGACGGTGAAGCTGGCGACCACTTTCAGCGGCGCCGCGAAGGCTGACGATGCGCCAAAGGCGGTTAATGTTATAACGCTCATCGCCAGGGCGGCATGGATCGATTTCAGCATGGACGGGTCTCCTTCTAGGGGCGGGGGATCAGGCCGTTCTGTGACGGTGGTGGATGATGCGCGCGCGCAGAATGCCGCGCGTGCCAAACAGGATCGAGGCGAAATAAACGACGCCGGCCGACAGGATGATCGCCGGGCCGGATGGCAGCGACGCGTGATAGGACAGAAGCAGCCCGGCGACGCAGGACGCAAAACCGATCAACACGGCCAGCACGCACATAGGCTCGACGCGCACCGTCCAGAAGCGAGCAGCGGCGGCCGGCAGCATCATCAGTCCGACCGAAAGCAGCGTGCCGAGCGCCTGGAAGCCGCCGACGAGGTTGAGCACGACGAGGCCGAGAAAGATGAAATGCACCGGACTGCCGAGCCGGCTGACCGAGCGCAGGAACAGCGGATCGAGGCATTCGGCGACCAGTGCCCGCCAGAAGATGGCAAGGCTGACCAGCGTCACCGCGACGATGCCGCCGATCAGCGTCAGGGCTTCATCGTTGAGCGCCAGCACGGTGCCGAACAGCACATGCATGAGATCGACGCTGGAGCCCCGGATCGACACCATCAGCACGCCGATGGCGAGCGAAATCAGATAGAAAGCCGCCATCGAGGCGTCCTCGCGCTGGATGGTGAAGCGCGAGACGGCGCCGGCGCCGAGCGCGACGATGACGCCAGCGATCAGGCCGCCGATGGTCATCGGCAGGATTTCCAGCCCATAGAACAGGAAGCCGGCGGCCGCACCCGGCAGGATGGCATGCGCCATGGCGTCGCCCGACAGGCTCATGCGCCGCAGCATCAGGAAGACGCCGATCGGGCAGGCGCCGAGCGACAGCATCAGCGAACCGATCAGGGCCCGCTGCATGAAGCCGAAATCGGCGAAGGGTGCGATGAAAAGACCGTAAAGCGTATCCATCAGGCAGCCCTCGGTCCGACGCCATGGTGATGGTCATGGTGGTCGTGATCGTGGCCATGACCATGAGCGTCCTCGCCTGGCTCGCACCAGGGCGCATTCTCCTCCCAGGGTTCGTGGAAGCGGCGGGCGCGCAGCAGGTTTTCCGGCTTCAGCGTTTCCCTGGTTTCGCCCCAGGCAATCGGCTGGCGGGCAAGCAACAGTGTTTCCGGGAAATTCTGGCGCACCAGGTCCAGATCGTGGACGACCACCATGATGGTGCGTTCCTCGCCATGCCAGTGCTTGATCAGGGCAATAAGGTCGCCGACCGTCTTGGCGTCGACGGCGTTGAAGGGTTCGTCGAGCAGGATGAGGTCGGCGTCCTGCAGCAGGACGCGCGCAAACAGCGTGCGCTGCAACTGGCCGCCCGACAGGGTATCGATCGGCCGCTTCTCGAAGCCGCCGAGGCCGACCGCCATCAGCGCCTTGCTGACGTCATCGCGATCTTGCTTGGTGTAGCGGCCAAGCAGGCCGCGCCGTGGCCACAGGCCGAGCGAAACCAGATCCACCACCCGCGCCGGAAAGGAGCGGTCGAGCTCCGATTGCTGCGGCAGATAGGCGGCGCGAACGCCGGGCGCGCGGATAACCTCGCCGGCCATCGGCTTCAGGACGCCGACAATACCTTTCATCAGCGTCGATTTGCCGGAGCCGTTGGCGCCGACGACAGCCGTCAGCGAGCCCTTGCGGATGGTGCCGTCGAGATGATGGATCGCAGGATGGCTGCCATAGCCAAGCGTCAGGTCGCGGAATGTCAGGCAGGTGTTTGTCATTCTGCGATCCGTGGGGGCGGCGAAATCCGGCTGCGGGCAGCGGTCGACTGGATATGTGATGTTATTACATTAGTCAACAAGCCAATCCGGCGCAATTGCGGCTGGCGGTCAACTTGCCGTGTGTGGATATCATATGCCCTTGGCCCAAGGGGATTCGACTTGGCGACCTTGCCCGAAGCCGGCCGCAACTCTAAAGAGGCGCAACCGCCACAGGAAGGAACCATCCAATGAGCATTCGTCGCATCGATGTTGGCCCGCGCATGAGCCAGATCGTCATTCACGGAGATACCGTCTATCTGGCCGGCCAGGTCGGTCAGCCGACCGGCAACGTCGCATCGCAGACCAGGGACATCCTGGCGGCCGTCGATGGGCTGCTGGCCAAGGCCGGTTCCGACAAGACCAAGATCCTGCAGGCGATCATCTGGCTGGCCGACATGAGCACCTTTGCCGAGATGAACGCGGAATGGGACAAGTGGGTGCCGCAAGGCAACACGCCAGCCCGCGCCACCGGCGAAGCAAAGCTCGCCGGCCCGGAATATCTGGTCGAGATTATTATTACGGCGGCGATTTGAGGCGTGAAGCTGCCAATCTCCCCCCTTGTGGGGGAGATGCCCGGCAGGGCAGAGGGGGGCGCTGTCCCGCCAGCTTTTCTGTTTTCTATATATAAATTCCCGGCAGGCACATTCGAAGTTCGTGCTCTACGGCGCCCCCCTCTGGCCTGCCGGCCATCTCCCCCCACAAGGGGGAGATCACTCACCCCTGCGACGGCCTGAACCTTGCCACCAGCGTGTGGCTCTCGGCCGCGTAGGTAAAGCGCACATGGGTGACCGGGTGATCGGCGCTCCATGTCCGACGCTCGACCACCAGGCACGGCGCGCCGGCTGCGATATCGAGCGCAGCCGCGATATGCCTGTCGGCGGCGACAGCGCGAATCCGGTGCTCGGCCTCGCTCCACGGCACGCGGCCAATCAGCCATGGTCCAGGTGCGATGGCCAGGAATTCCTCGTCCGCCGCTTCGGGCACGGCGGTGAGATTGATCAGCCGCTGTTCATGCGCGAACGGCCGCTCGCCGGCGAAATGCCCGCACTCCAGCGCCAGCACCGGCCCGGCCACGCCCAGCTCCAGCAGGGCGCGATCCTCGGCGTTGCTGCGCCTTTTGTGTCTCGCGACGCGCTCGTAGCGGTAGGGCAGGCCGAGCGCTTCAACCTCGATCCGGATGTCGTGGATTTCCAGCACCGCCGCTTGCGACTGCGGCCGGCGCACAAAGCTGCCGGAACGGCGGCGCCGCTCGATCAGTCCGGCCTTGGCAAGCTGCGACAGCGCCTTGTTCACCGTCATGCGCGAGCAATTGTATTGCGCGCTCAGTTCGTGCTCGAACGGGATGCGGTGACCAGGCGCCCAGGCGCCGGACATGATGCGTTCGCTGATGTCGGACAGGATGCGCTGGTGCAGCGAGACGCCAGCTTCCGCATCCGCGGTCTCGACAATGCTCATGCCGAAAGCGCCGTCATCACGCTGCGAAACCGTTCAGCAACGGCCTCGCGCTTGACATGTCTGCCGCCGCTGACCTGTTTGAGGCCGTGCACCCAGACGCAGTCGACCTTGCTGCCATTGGCGAAGATCCAGGCGTCGAGGATCGCGTCACCGCTCTTGCCGGCCAGCGAGGGATTTTTGGGATCGAGCGAGACGAGATCGGCGGATGCGCCGGCGGCGATCTGCGAGGCGTCGGCGCCAAGCGCTACGCTGCCGCCGTCAAGCGCGGCGTCGAACAGCGCCCGGCCGGTCGAGCCGCCGGCGACCGCCAGCACATTGCGGGCGCGGTGGGCAAGGCGCTGCGAATATTCAAGCTGGCGCAACTCGTCGGGCAGGCCGATCAACACGTTGGAGTCGGAGCCGACCCCGAAGCGGCCACCATGTTCCCTGAACAGCGGCGCGGCAAATGTGCCGTCCCCAAGATTAGCCTCGGTGATCGGGCAGAGGCCGGCGATGGCGCCGCTTTTGGCCATCGCAACGGTTTCCGCATCGGTCATGTGGGTGGCGTGGATCAGGCACCAGCGCTTGTCGACCTTGGCGTTGGCGAGCAAAAACTCCACAGGCCGCGCGCCGGACCAGGCAAGACAGTCTTCGACTTCCTTCACCTGCTCGGCAATGTGGATGTGGATCGGCCCGTCCGGCGCAATCGCTGCAACGGCGGTGAGTTCCTCCGGTGTCGCGGCGCGCAAGCTGTGCGGAGCAACGCCAACGACAGCCTGATTCAACACGCGAACCGATTCGCGGCATTTCTCAACAAGCCGGGCGAACCTGCCCACATCGTTGATGAATCGCCTCTGGCCTTCGTTTGGCGCGGCGCCGCCGAAAGACGAGTGCGCGTAAAACACCGGCAGCAGCGTCAGGCCGATACCCGTCTCATTGGCCGCGGCCGCGATGCGCTCGGCCATCTCGGCAAGATTGGCGTAGGGTTTTCCATCACGGTCGTGATGCAGGTAGTGAAATTCGCCGACGCGTGAAAACCCAGCCTCCAGCATCTCGACATAGAGTTGTGCTGCAACCGCCTCGACCTGATCGGGCGCCATCGACAGGGCGAAACGGTACATCACCTCGCGCCAGCTCCAGAAACTGTCGGCGGAAGGGCCGCGAAGCTCGGCAAGGCCGGCCATGCCGCGCTGGAAGGCGTGGCTGTGCAAATTGGGCATGCCGGGCAACAGGATTGCGTGACGTTCGTCGCCGGCTAGCGCGGTAGCTCCAGGCTCGACGGTCGTGATGCGTCCCTTGGCGAAGGTGAGCCGCACATTGTTGTGCCAGCCATTGGGAAGGAGTGCCTGTTCCGCAAAGATCGCTGCCACTTTTCTCTCCAGTTCTCTGTCTCTCATGCGATGATGGCACTTGCAGTGCGTTTCAATATGTATATACATAATCGCCGTCGATTGAAACGGAAAAGATGATGGCTGCAGAGAGCAAAGACCGGGCAGGGGCGGTTCGCATCTGGCGCAATGCGCGTCTGGCGACCATGGCCGAAGGGTCTGCCGGACTAGGCATCGTCGAACGCGGCGCGGTCGCTGCCCGTGACGGGCGCATCGTCTATGCCGGCCCCGAGTCGGAGCTGCCCTCAACACTTGCCCAGGGCGCAGGGGCGGTCGATTGCGAGGGCCGCTGGATCACGCCTGGCCTCATCGACTGCCACACCCATCTGGTCCATGCCGGCAACCGGGCCAACGAGTTTGAGATGCGGCTGGCTGGCGCGACCTATGAAGAGGTCGCCAGGGCCGGTGGCGGCATCGTCTCCTCGGTCAAATCGCTGCGCGCCGCCAGCGAGAGCGAGCTGGTTACCCAATCGCTTCCGCGCCTCGATGCGCTGATCGCCGAAGGCGTAACGTCAGTGGAAGTAAAGTCGGGCTATGGCCTCGACCTCGAAAACGAGAAGAAGTCGCTGCGTGCGGCCCGCCAATTGGGTGAACGGCGACCGGTGACGATTCGCACCACCTTCCTCGGCGCTCACGCGCTGCCGCCGGAAGCCAAGGGCGACAAGGACGCATTCATCGATCTGGTCGCCAAAGAAATTCTTCCGTCGGTTGCCGCCGAGGGACTGGCCGACGCCGTCGACGGGTTTTGCGAGGGCATCGCCTTTTCGCCGGACCAGATGGCGCGCGTCTTCGATGCGGCCAAGGCGGCCGGCCTGCCGGTCAAGCTCCATGCTGACCAGCTGTCCAACCTGCATGGCGCCGAACTCGCCGCCCGTTACGGTGCGCTGTCGGCTGACCATCTCGAATACACCGATGAGGCGGGTGCGGCGGCGATGGCCAAGGCAGGAACCGTGGCGACGATCCTGCCCGGCGCCTACTACTTCATTCGCGAAACAAAAAAGCCGCCGATCGGCCTGTTTCGCCAGCACGGCGTCAAGATGGCTGTCGCTACCGACAACAATCCCGGCACCTCGCCGCTGACCTCGCTGCTTCTGACCATGAACATGGCCGCAACCCTGTTCGGCCTGACCGTCGACGAATGCCTTGCCGGCGTTACCCGAGAAGCTGCCCGTGCGCTTGGTTTGCTGGGGGAAACCGGCACGCTCGAAGCCGGAAAATCCGCCGACTTGGCGATCTGGGACATCGAGCGCCCCGCCGAACTCGTCTACCGCATGGGCTTCAACCCGCTGCATGCCCGCATCTGGAGAGGACAATGACCGAACTGACCCTGAAGCCCGGCAATGCGACGCTGGCCGACTGGCGCGCGATCTATCGTGGCGCCGCACTGAGGCTGGACGATGCCTGCCGGCCGAAAATCAAGGCGAGCGCCGAGGCTGTCGCCAGGATCGTTGCCAAGGGCGAGCCGGTCTATGGCATCAACACCGGCTTCGGCAAACTGGCCAGCGTCCGCATCCCGGCCGCGGATCTCGAGACCTTGCAGCGCAACATCGTGCTGTCGCACGCCGCCGGCGTTGGCGAGCCGATGCCGGTTGCCGTTTGCCGGCTGATGATGGCGCTGAAGCTCGCCAGTCTGGCGCAGGGCGCCTCCGGCGTGCGGCCGCAAACCATCGAGTTGCTCGAAGCGATGCTGGCCAACGACGTCATCCCGGTGGTGCCGGCGCAAGGCTCGGTCGGTGCGTCGGGCGACCTTGCCCCGCTGTCGCACATGACGGCGGTGATGATCGGCGTCGGCGAATGCTTTACCCCGCATGGCCGCTTCCCGGCCAAGGTCGCCTTTGTCTCGCACGGGCTGAAGCCGGTGACCTTGGGCGCCAAGGAAGGCCTGGCGCTGCTCAATGGCACCCAGTTCTCGACCGCCTACGCGCTGGCCGCTTTGTTTGAGGCCGAAGTGCTTTACCAGTCGGCGCTGGTCGCCGGCGCCTTGTCGACCGACGCGGCTAAGGGCTCCGATGCGCCCTTCGATCCGCGCATCCATGTGCTGAGAAAGCATCCCGGCCAGATCGAGACGGCGGACGCGCTGCGCAATCTGATGGCCGGCAGCGCCATCCGTGAATCGCACCGGGTTGGCGACGAGCGCGTGCAGGATCCATATTGCCTGCGCTGCCAGCCGCAGGTGATGGGCGCTGCACTCACCGTGCTGCGCCAGGCGGCCGACACGCTGGGCACCGAGGCCAATGGCGTCACCGACAATCCGCTGATCTTCGCCGAGGATGACACTGCCCTTTCCGGCGGCAATTTCCACGCCGAACCAGTGGCTTTCGCCGCCGACATGATCGCGCTTGCCGTCTGCGAGATCGGCTCGCTGTCGGAGCGTCGCATCGCCATGCTGGTCGACCCCGCGCTGTCGGGCATGCCGGCCTTCCTGACGCCGAAGCCCGGCCTGAACTCCGGCTTCATGATCCCGCAGGTGACGGCGGCGGCGCTTGTCTCGGAAAACAAGCAGAAAGCCTATCCGGCGAGCGTCGATTCTGATCCCCACCTCGGCCAATCAGGAAGACCACGTTTCGATGGCGGCGCACGGCGCACGCCGGCTGATCGGCATGGTCGAGAACGCCACCGCTGTCATCGGCATCGAATTGCTGGCTGCGGCGCAAGGCTGCGATTTCCATGCGCCGCTGGCGTCGAGCGCGGCACTTGAGGCCGTGCGCAAGCTGGTCCGGGCCGAGGTGCCGCATCTCGACAATGACCGGCATTTCCACCCCGATATGGAAAAGGCGATAGCCATGGTGCGCAGCGGCGCGACCATCAAGGCAGCCGGCGCGATAGCGCTGCCGTCGATTTCTGGAGCGGCATGATGACGGGGACACCCTGGCTTACGGTGACGCGCGGCACGTCCCCGCTGCTGGTGTCGATTCCGCACACCGGAATCGATCTCGCCGGCCTGGAGAACCGGCTGGTGTCACCCTGGCTCGGTCGCCGCGATTGCGACTGGTGGATCGAAAAGCTCTACGATTTCGCGACCGACCTCGGGGCGACTGTCGTGCATACGGCGATCTCGCGCACTGTTATCGACGTCAACCGTGATCCGTCCGGCGCCTCGCTCTACCCCGGCCAGGCGACGACCGGTCTCTGCCCGACCGAGACTTTCGATGGCGATCCGCTGTATCGAGAGGGCGAAGAGCCGGGGCCGTCGGAGATCGACGAGCGCCGCGAAAAATTCTTCGTGCCCTACCATGCCGCCTTGCAGGCCGAGATCGGCCGCTTGCGGGGGCTGCACGAAAAGATCGTCCTCTATGATTGCCACTCGATCCGTTCGGTGCTGCCGCGCCTGTTTGAAGGCACGCTGCCGGTGTTCAATCTCGGCACCAATGACGGCAAGAGCGCCGATCCGACGTTGCGGGCGATAGTCGATCAGATCATGGCCGAGACCGGCGAGACCTCCGTCGTCAACGGCCGTTTCAAGGGCGGCTGGATCACGCGCCATTTCGGACAACCTCAAGATGGCGTGCATGCGCTGCAGATGGAGCTGTCCAACCGTGGCTACATGCGCGAGCCGGAAGGCAAGGGCGTGCCGGACAACTGGCCGGTGCCTTACGATGCCGAGTTTGCAGCACCGATCCGCGCCACGCTGCGGAAAATCCTCGAGACCGCGACATCCTGGGCGCGCGGCTGACATCGATCCTTTTATGGAGTGACGCCATGAACAATCCTCGCCACAATATCCGTGAAGTCCGCAGCCCGCGTGGCACCGAAATCAGCGCCCGCTCCTGGCTGACGGAAGCGCCGTTGCGGATGCTGATGAACAATCTCGACCCGGACGTCGCCGAAAACCCCAACGAGCTGGTCGTCTATGGCGGCATCGGCCGGGCGGCGCGGACCTGGAACGATTTCGACCGCATCGTCGCCTCGTTGAGGACACTGGCCGATGACGAGACTTTGCTGGTGCAGTCCGGCAAGCCGGTCGGCGTCTTCCGCACCCATCCCGATGCACCGCGCGTGCTGATCGCCAACTCCAACCTGGTGCCGCACTGGGCGACCTGGGAAAAATTCAACGAGCTCGATAAGAAGGGCCTGATGATGTACGGCCAGATGACGGCTGGCTCGTGGATCTACATCGGCACGCAAGGCATCGTGCAGGGCACCTACGAGACCTTCGTCGAGGCCGGCCGCCAGCACTATGGCGGCAATCTCAAGGGAAAATGGATCCTGACCGGCGGTCTCGGCGGCATGGGTGGCGCCCAGCCGCTCGCCGCCGTCATGGCCGGCGCCTGCTGCCTGGCGATCGAATGCAACCCGGACTCGATCGATTTCCGCCTGCGCACCCGCTACGTCGACGAGCGCGCCGACACGCTCGACGAGGCGCTGGAAAAGATCGAGCGCTGGACCAAGGCCGGCGAGGCCAAGTCGGTCGGCCTGCTTGGCAATACGGCCGAGATCGTCCCGGAAATGTTCAGGCGTGGCATTCGCCCCGATATGGTCACCGACCAGACCTCGGCGCATGATCCCATCAACGGCTATCTGCCGAAGGGCTGGACGATGGCCGAGTGGCGCGAGAAGCGCGTGAGTGACCCCAAGGCGGTCGAGAAGGCGGCTCGCGCTTCGATGCGCGAACATGTCGAGGCGATGGTGGCGTTCTGGAACGCCGGCGTGCCGACGCTCGACTATGGCAACAACATCCGCCAGGTGGCCAAGGAGGAGGGGTTCGAGAACGCCTTTGCCTTCCCCGGTTTCGTGCCGGCCTATATCCGTCCGCTGTTCTGCCGCGGCATCGGTCCGTTCCGCTGGGCAGCGCTTTCCGGCGATCCCGAGGATATTTACAAGACCGACGCCAAGGTGCGCGAACTGACGCCCGGCAACACCCATCTGCACAACTGGCTGGACATGGCGCGCGAGCGCATCGCCTTCCAGGGCCTGCCGGCGCGCATCTGCTGGGTCGGCCTCGGCGACCGGCATCGGCTCGGCCTCGCCTTCAATGAAATGGTGGCCAAGGGTGAGTTGAAAGCGCCCGTCGTCATTGGTCGCGATCACCTCGATTCCGGTTCGGTCGCCTCGCCGAACCGCGAGACGGAATCGATGAAGGACGGCTCGGACGCGGTGTCCGACTGGCCGCTGCTCAACGCGTTGCTCAACACAGCGTCTGGCGCCACCTGGGTGTCGCTGCACCATGGCGGCGGCGTCGGCATGGGTTTTTCCCAGCACGCCGGCATGGTCATCGTCGCCGACGGCACGCCGGACGCAGCAAGGCGCCTGGAGCGGGTGTTGTGGAACGACCCGGCGACCGGTGTCATGCGCCACGCCGATGCAGGCTACGACGTCGCCATCGAATGCGCCAAGGAGCACCAGCTCAACCTGCCAGGCATTCTCGGCTGATTGACTGAGCCGATGCGCATCCTGCGGGCAGCCGAATACCGGTCGATGCCGTGGAAGAACGGCGGCGGCGTGACGACGGAAATCGCCGTCTCGCCCAATGGTGCCGGTCTCGACGACTTCGACTGGCGCGTCTCGATGGCGCGCGTCGAATTGAGCGGTCCTTTCTCGCAGTTTGCCGGTATCGATCGCACCCTTGCCGTGCTTGAGGGCGAGGGGATCGTCCTCGAGATTGCCGGCTATCCGCCGACATCCATAAACAGGGCAACCGCCCCGTTTTCCTTCCCGGCCGACGTGCAGACCTCGGCCACGCTGATCGGCGGACCGATCACCGATCTCAATGTCATGACCCGCCGAAGCCGGATGACGCATTCGGTCGAACGCCTGGTGATTTCGGCTCCCGTGGAAATCCGGACTGAGGCCGGCACAACCCTCATCCTGTGCTTGAACGGCGACGTCATCGTGCTCGCCGACGAACCGGTTCACCTCGGGCCACTCGACACGCTGCTGCCCGATCCGGACAGCGCCAGCCTGCTTGTCCAGCCAGCCCACGAGGCAACGCTGTTCGTGATCCGGATCGGCCCCATCTCCGGCAACGATTAACGCTTGTTTCCAAACATGATCGCGATGCCGGCGAATTATAGCGTAAGCTGACGGCGGGCATCACGAAAAAGCCCGAATCCTCTCCGTCGATCGATCTCGACGGGAGGAGGGGTGCTCGTCATTGTTTTTCGCTGAGGGATGACGCCCTGTCGTGGTGCGGAAACAAACTTTCGGCAAATGGGGTTTATGCAACCAATTGCATTTGAATCGGTTTTAGGGCCATTGCCGTGGCGGTGACGCCGCTGACTGCCCGCTTACGGAATTTTCAATGAATATTCAGACGAACCCTGCCCAGATCGAGAAGACAAGCGCCAGCTTCCCGGCCATCACCGAAGAGCCGATCCGCTCCAATTACCTGCCCGAAGAGCGCCTTCGGCTGCTCGGTGAAAGCCTGGCAAAAGGCGACCTCACCGATCTGTTCGGCCTGACGCCCTTCGATTTCCAGGCCCGTATCCGCGACAGCGCCAAGAAGATCCTGGAGGTCTACCGGTCGACCAATGCGGCGCAGGCCAGAGGCGAGACGATCACGCCGGCGGCACAATGGCTGCTCGACAACAATTATCTGGTCGAAGAGACCATTTTCCAGGTCAAGCGCGACCTGCCACGCCGGTTCTATCGTCAGCTGCCTACCTTGAAACTGCCTGACGGCGGCAGCGTGCCGCGCGCACTGGCACTGGCCTGGACCTATGTGGCGCATTCGGACAGTTCCGTCTCGGCGACGATGTTCAAATCCATCGTCCAGGGTTTTCAGTCGGTCGAGCCGCTCAAGATCGGCGAACTCTGGGCGCTGCCTTCGCTGTTGCGCTTCGTCCTGATCGAAAATCTCCGCCGGCTGGCGGTCAGGGTCAACCGCACCCGCCAGATGCGCCAGATCGCCAACGATGTGGCGGACAAGGTTCTGGCGACCGACGACAGCGCCGACCGGCAGGCGATCCTGTCCAACTTCGGCGCCCACGCGCAGGACACCACCTTTGCCACCCAGCTGCTCTACCGCTTGCGCGATGGATCGCAGAATGCCGGCAAGGCCCTGGAATGGCTGGAAGGCGAGCTCGAAAAGACCGGCTCCGACGCCGAGGAAATCATCATTTCCGAACATCACACGCTGTCCAGCGGCAATGTGACGACGGGCAACATCATTCGCGGCCTGCGCCTCATCAACGACGTCGATTGGACGGTGTGGTTCGAAGGCGTCAGCCGCATCGATACCGTGCTGCGCGAGCGCACCGATTTCGCCGCGCTCGATTTCTTCTCGCGGGACCAGTACCGGACCGCGATCGAGGAACTGGCGCGCCGCTCGGACCTTTCGGAATATCGTGTCGCCGAGATGGCCATCGAGCTGGCCGGCCACGCCACCGGCGAGACCATCACGGGCGATGCTGAAGGCACTGCCGTCCCAACCGCGTCCGCCCACACAGATGTCGGGTTCTTTCTCGTCGGCCCACGCCGGCTGGAACTGGAGAAGGCGATCGGCTACCGGCCCACCATCAGCCAGACGATCAAGCGCGCCTTCCGCAAGACCGGATGGCTCGGCATCGTCGTACCGGTGTTTGCGCTGACGGCCCTGCTTCTCGTCCTCTCCGGCAACGCACTCGCCAATCTCGGCCTGTCGGTGCCGTCGATCGTCCTGATGCTGGCGCTGTTTGCCGTGCCGGCCAGCGAGGGCGCGCTCGCCTTCTTCAACACTGTCGTTTCGCTGTTCCTCAAGCCGACGCGCCTCGTCGGCTACGATTACAGGCACGGCGTACCGCCCGAGGCGCGCACGCTTGTTGTGGTGCCGTCGCTGATCGGCTCGCGCGACGACGTCGAGGAAAACATCCGCAACATCGAGGTGCATCATCTCGCCAACACGGCCGATGAAATCCATTTCGCGCTGCTGTCGGACTGGCCAGACAGCAAGACCGAGATCGATGCGGCGGATACCGAAATCCTCGAATTCGCCCGCGCCGAGATCGCCCGTCTCAACGCCCGCTATCCCTCCGAAGGCGCACCGCGTTTCTACATCCTGCACCGGCGCCGGCTGTTCAATGCCGCTCAAGGGTCCTGGATGGGCTGGGAGCGCAAGCGCGGCAAGCTGCACGAGCTCGACCTTCTGCTGCGCGGCGACAGCGACACCACATTCCTGCCGCTCGACGTGCCGCTGCCGGAGAACGTTGTCCATGTGATGACGCTCGATGCCGACACGCGCACCACCCGCGATGCGGTCGCGACCCTGGTCGGCAAGCTTTGCCACCCGCTCAACCGCCCGCATTTCGATGCCAGCAGGCGCGTCGTCACGGCGGGCTATGCGATCCTGCAGCCGCGCATCACCGCGTCGCTGACATCAGGCGACGATGCATCGTTCTTCCAGCGGGTCTTCTCGGCCAATCGCGGCCTCGACCCCTATGTCTTTGCCGTGTCCGATCTGTATCAGGACGTCTTCGGCGACGGCTCCTTCACCGGCAAGGGCCTCTATCACGTCGACGCCTTCGAGGCGGCGCTGCAGGGCCGCATCGAGGAAAACACCATCCTCAGCCACGATCTGCTGGAAGGCGCGCTGGCGCGCTCGGCGCTGGTCACCGACGTCGAGCTGGTCGAGGATTATCCGACGCGCTACTCGGTCGATGCCTCGCGCCACCATCGCTGGGCGCGCGGCGACTGGCAGCTGCTCGGCTTCATGCTCGATCCGCGCTCCGGCGTGCCGGCCCTGTCGCGCTGGAAGATGATCGACAATCTGCGCCGCTCGCTGACGCCGATCTTCTGGGTGATGGCGGCGATCGCCGGCTGGACGCTGCTGCCCTTCACGCAGGCCGCGCAATGGCAGGCTTTGCTGATCCTCAGCCTGTTCATGGCGCCGACATTCGACATCATCAACGCCATCCTGCCCAAGAGCGGCGACCAGACGCCGCGTGGCCATTTCTCGGCCCTGGCGCGCGACGTCGCCTTCGGCACCGCCATGGTGGCGCTGAAGATCGTGCTGATGGCGCATAACGCCTGGATGATGGGCGATGCCATCGTGCGCACGCTCTACCGGCTGTTCGTCAGCCGCCAGAACCTTTTGGAATGGCGCACCGCCTCGCAGGCGCACAAGGCGGGCGACAATGATATCGGATCGTATTACGGCATGATGTATGGCGCCGTGATCATCGGCTTTGTCGGCCTTGCCATTCCGGTGCTGGCCGATTCTGACCGGCGCCTTCGTTGCCTTCTTCTTCGCCCTGTTCTGGATTGGCTCGCCCGCCATCGCCAGCTGGATCAGCCGTTCGGCTGAAACCGAGGATCGCTTGCGCATATCGCAGGCTGATATCCATACGTTGCGCACGGTGGCGCGGCGCACATGGCACTATTTCGAAAGCTTCGTGACCGCCGAGCATCACCATCTGCCGCCGGACAATTTCCAGGAAAGCCCGGCGCCGGTCGTGGCGCCTCGCACCTCGCCGACCAATATCGGCGTCTACCTGCTGTCCGTCGTCTCCGCCCGCGACTTCGGCTGGATCAGCCTGTCCGACGCCATCACCCGCATCGACGCCACCATGTCGACCATCGAGGGCATGCCGCGCGATCGCGGCCACCTCTTCAACTGGTATGACACGACGACGCTGAAGCCGCTCTATCCGCTTTACATCTCGGCTGTCGACAGCGGCAATCTCGCCGGCCATCTGGTGGCGGTGGCGGCGGCTTGCGCCGAATGGGCCGAAGCGCCCTCCGTCCATCTCCAGGGCGATTTCGAAGGCATTCTCGACACCGTCACCATTCTCAGCGAAAGCCTTGACGAGTTGCCCGACGACCGTCGCCAGCTACGCCCCCTGCGCCAGCGCCTCGCCGACCGCCTCGACGGCATGCGGCGCGCGGTCGACACCATCAAGGCGCAGCCGGAAATGGCGTCGATCCGCACCATCAACCTGGCCGTGCTGGCTGGCGAGATCCGCAAGCTTGCCACCGCCATCCATACCGAGGCGGCATCGCCGCAGAGCGACGTCATCGTCGACTGGGCGGCAAGGCTCGAAGCCACCTGCGAAGCGCATGTGCATGACGCACACAGCGACGACAATGCCGTCGAGGCGCTGCGTGCCAAGCTGCTCACCTTGCGCGAGCGCACGCGCCGCTACGCCTTCGAGATGGATTTCTCCTTCCTGATGCGGCCGGAGCGCAAGCTGCTGTCGATCGGCTACCGGGTCGAGGAACACCAGCTCGATGAAAGCTGCTACGACCTTCTGGCCTCCGAGGCGCGGCTGACCAGCCTGTTCGCCATCGCCAAGGGCGACCTGCCGACCGAGCACTGGTTCCGGCTGGGCCGGCCGATCGTCGAGATCGGTTTCCAGGGCGCGCTGATGTCCTGGTCCGGCTCGATGTTCGAGTATCTGATGCCGCCGCTGGTGATGAAGGAGCCGCAAGGCTCGATCCTCAACCAGACCAGCAAGCTGATCATCAAGCGCCAGATCCAGTATGGCCGCCAGAAGAACGTGCCATGGGGCATTTCGGAAGCGGCCTACAACGCCCGCGACCGTGAACTGACCTACCAGTACACCAATTTCGGCGTTCCCGGCCTCGGGCTGAAGCGCGGCCTTGGCCAGAACACGGTGATCGCGCCATACGCCACGATACTTGCGGCCCAGTTCAACCCGCGCGAAGCCGTACAGAACCTCGCCCGCTTGCGGGAGATCGGCGCGCTTGGCCGTCACGGTTACTACGATGCCGTCGACTTCACGCCGCAGCGCGTGCCGGAAGGCACCGATCATGTCGTCGTGCAGAACTACATGGCGCACCATTCGGGCATGTCGATCGCGGCGGTTGCCGACGCCATCTTCGAAGGCCGCATGCGCGACCGCTTCCACAGCGATCCGGTCATCGAATCGGCCGAACTGTTGCTGCAGGAGAGGGCGCCACGCGACATCCCGACCGCGACCGTCAGGACCGAGGCCGACGAACGCGCCAAGGACGAGACCGAAGTCGAGAGCCCCGACACCCGCATCGTGCTCAACCCGCTGCAGTCGCTGCGCTCGACCAGCGTCATGTCGAATGGCCGCTATTCGGTGATGGTCACCGCGACCGGCTCGGGCTACAGCCGCTGGGGTGACCTCTCCGTCACCCGCTGGCAGCCGGATCCGACCGAGGACCGGCTCGGCTCCTACATCTTCCTGCGTGACGCCGGCACCGGCGACTGGTGGTCGGCGACGTCAGAGCCGAAGCGTGCGGCCGAGGAAAAGGCGCAGACCCTGTTTTCCGACGACAAGGCGAGCTTCGTCAAATCGGTGGGCACGTTGCGCTCCGAGGTCGAATGCATCGTCATCTCGGAAGGCAATGGCGAGGGCCGTCGGGTCACGCTCTACAATGACGGTCCGTCCGATCGTCACATCGAAGTGACCTCCTTTGCCGAACTGGTGCTAGGCCTGGAAGCATCCGACAATGCGCATCCGGCCTTCTCGAAGATGTTTGTGGAAACCGAAATCGCATCGAATAACGCGGCGATCTTCGCCACGCGGCGCAAGCGCGAGACCAGCGAACCCGATGTCGCCATGGTGCATTTTGTCACCGATCCGTCCGGGTCGGCGCGCGATGCCGAGGCCGAGACCGACAGGCGCGCCTTCATCGGCCGTGGCCGTACCATTGTCGACGCGGCCGCCTTCGATCCAGGCGCCAGGCTTGGCGGCCATTCAGGCTTCACGCTCGATCCCGTCGCCTCGCTGCGCCGCCAGGTGCGCGTGCCGGCCAACAAGAAGATATCGCTGACCTTTTGGACGGTCGTCGGCGCCGGCCGCACTGAACTGGACGAGGCCATCGCCCGCCTCGACCACCCGGAGAGCTTTGCCCGCCAGGCCATGCTCGCCTGGACGCGCAGCCAGGTGCAGACCCGCCATATGGGCCTCAGCCTGACCGATGCCGCCAATGTGCAGAAGCTGGCGCGCTATCTGATCTATCCGGATCCGTTCCTGCGTCTTCCCGCTGAATCCATTGCTACGGGGCTGGGCAAGCAGTCGAGCCTGTGGCCGACCAGCATTTCCGGTGATTTCCCGATCTTCCTGGTCAGGATCGGCGACGTCGCCGATCTCGAAATCGTCGCCCAGGCGCTGCGTTTCCAGGAATATATGCGCACCCGCGGCATGATGATCGACTTCGTCGTCGTCAACGAGCAGGCATCCTCCTATGTCCAGGACCTGCAAAGGGCGGTCGAGACGCTGTGCGAAAACAGCCGTCTGCGCGGCAAGGAGCTCGGACCTCGCCAGCACATTTTCGCGGTGCGCCGCGACCTCATGGACGAGACGACCTACAAGACGCTGCTCGCCGTCGCCCGGGTCGTCCTGCACACGCGCAACGGCACCATCTTCGACCAGATCGAGCGGGCCGAGGCGGCGGCCCTGCAGGCGCGCGACGCCCTGCTGCCGGCAGCATTGCCGGTTCCG
Source organism: Mesorhizobium loti (assembly GCA_014189435.1). Lineage (NCBI taxonomy): Bacteria > Pseudomonadati > Pseudomonadota > Alphaproteobacteria > Hyphomicrobiales > Phyllobacteriaceae > Mesorhizobium > Mesorhizobium loti. Next base: position 3,332,394 of record CP050293.1, on the reverse strand, counting down.
CGTGAACTGCCGTTGCTGACACCCACGACGCATGCATTTGCCTCGCAGGCGGTGGCGAATGTCAGCGCCGATGGAAGCGGGCTCAGCCAGTGGAACGGGTTTGGCGGTTTCGATGGCGATGGGCGGCACTATGTCGTGCGCCTGGCCGGCCGGCGCACGACGCCGCAGCCATGGATCAACGTCGTCTCCAACGCCTCGTTCGGCTTCCACACCTCCGCCGAGGGGGCTGCCTTCACCTGGAGCCGCAACAGCCGAGACTACCAGTTGACGCCATGGTCGAATGATCCGGTCTCGAACCGGCCGGGCGAGGGCCTCTACATCTACGATCAAGCCAGCGGCAAGGCGTTCTCGCCGCTCGCCGCCATGGTGCGCGATCCCTCGATGACCTACGAGGCATGGCATGGCCAGGGTTTCTCGACCTTCCGCTCGAAGCGCGGGCCGTTGTCGATGGACCTCACCCATGTCGTCGACCCGGTTGATCCCCTGAAGATCTCTCGGCTGCGCATACAGAATTCCGGCTCGGTGCCGGCGCGGCTGCGTGTCTATGCCTATGCCGAATGGGTGCTCGGCGGGCATCGGTCGCGCACGGCGGCAACCATCGTCCCGTCGCGGGACGCCGCCACCGGTGCGTTGCTGGCACAAAACCCCTACGGGCTCGATTTCAGCGAGCGGGTGGCCTTCCTCGCCGCCGACGGCGGCGTCCATTCGGTTACGACCGACCGCTCCGAATTCCTCGGCCGGCATGGCTCCAGCGAGCTTCCACAGGCGGTGCTGAGCGGTGCTGCGCTATCTGGCCGTGTCGAGGCCGGCGACGATCCGTGCGCGGCGATCGCCCGCGACATCGAGATTCCGGCCGGCGGCGACGTGACCCTGCTCTGGCTGCTCGGCGACGCCGAGTCCGCCGAGGAGGCGAGCGCGCTGGTCCAGGAGCACCGGGTCAAGGACTTCGACCAGCGGCTGGCCGACAATGAGCGCGTGTGGCGCGGCTTCCTCGACACCATCCAGGTCGAGACGCCGGACAAGGCGCTCGACGCCATGGTCAATCACTGGCTGCCTTACCAGAGCCTGGCCTGCCGCATCCGTGCCCGCTCCGCCTTCTATCAGGCCAGCGGTGCCTTCGGCTTCCGCGACCAGTTGCAGGACACGCTGGCGTTGCTGGCGCATGATCCGCAGCTGGCGCGCGACCAGATCCTCAACGCGGCGCGGCGGCAGTTCCCCGAAGGCGATGTGCAGCATTGGTGGCTGCCGCGCACCGGCGCCGGCGTGCGCACGCTGATCTCCGACGACGTGGTCTGGCTGGCCCACGCCACGGCGCGCTACCTGCTGGTCACCGGTGACGCCACCATCCTCAAGGAGCAATTGCCCTTCATCGACGGGCAGGCGCTGGGCGAGGGCGAGCACGATGCCTTCTTCACCCCGGAAATTTCGAAGAAGACGGCGTCGCTCTACGACCATTGCGCGCGTGCGCTCGACCTGGCCATCAAACGCAGCAGTCCCGCGGGCCTGCCGCTGATCCTCGGCGGCGACTGGAACGACGGCATGAACCGTGTCGGCGAGCACGGCAAGGGCGAGAGCGTCTGGCTCGGCTGGTTCCTGCTGAAGACGCTGGGCGACTTCGCCCCCGTTGCCAAGACCGAAGGCGATGCCAAGCGTGCACAGGCCTGGGCAAAACATGCCGATGTTCTGAAGCGGGCGCTTGAGAGCACGGCATGGGACGGCGAATGGTACCGGCGCGGCAGTTTTGATGACGGCGCGCCGCTTGGTTCGCGCACGTCTCAGGAGTGCAAGATCGACTCGATCGCCCAGTCCTGGAGCGTGCTTTCGGGAGAGGGTGATCCGGCACGGTCGACGACGGCGATGGAGCGGGCGACGAAGCTGCTCGTCGACGACAAGCTCAACATCGTCAAGCTGTTCACGCCGCCCTTCTCGAAGACGGAGAAGGATCCGGGGTACATCAAGAGCTATCCCCCCGGTGTGCGCGAGAATGGCGGCCAGTACACCCACGCCGCCACATGGTTCGTCATCGCGCTCGCCGAGATGGGGCAGGTCGACGAGGCCTATCGTTGTTTCTCGATGCTGAACCCGGTCAACCATGCGACCGACGAGGCCTCGGCCGAGCACTATCGTGTCGAGCCCTATGTCGTGGCGGCCGATATCTATGCCGGGGACGACAATGCCGGCAACAGCAAGGGCGGCCGTGGCGGCTGGACCTGGTACACCGGCTCCGCGGGCTGGCTCTACAGGGCGGCGGTCGAAGGCATTCTCGGCATCGAGCGGCGCGGCAAGCGCGTCCAGTTCAAGCCGAAGCTGCCAAGCCACTGGGATGGCTATTCGGCAAATCTCAAGATGCTGGGTGCGGAACTCAGGGTTCGTGTCATCCGCGACAATAAGGCCAAGGCCGTGTCGCTGGAGGTGAATGGGGCCAAGACCAAGGGTTCGGCAGTCGAACTGAAGGACGGCGAAGTTGCCGAGATCCTCATCAGGATCCCGGCCTGAGGCACTTCACCCAACTATAATCCCCTCGGGCTCAAGCCCGGGGAGGGAGCGGTTTTCGGCCTCACGACAGCATGAAAGGGCGGCATGCCGCCCCTGTTGCCATCGGCTCGGCCGAAGGGCACATGGCTGAGAAGCCCATAAAATCAAAGGCTTGATGCGCATCGCAAGGAGCGTCCCAGGCGGCGAGGCTCGGCGTCCCGTATCCTTGGGCGCGCGCAAGGCCGCTTAGTTTCGCTCTATACTGTGCAAAAGGCGATTTCGGCCTTAGTCATCCGCCCGACATTGTTGCTGATTAAAATTGTGGCAGCACGTGCCAACTGCCATGATTTCGCCGCATGCCTGACATTTTACCTGTCTTCTCAAACCGTTAGGTGATCACGGCAGATTTCGGAACGTCGCCATCTTTTGTTCGCTCTGAGGGAACTGAAGAGGTACACGGCCATTGTTTTGCGACGTATCAACCGGTACGAGTCAAATGATGCAGTGCACAATAAACAGCGTGGCGGAGTAACTGGGGTGACCCTTCTGCAAATCTACTGGCGAGCTCTCGGTTATCTGGCCGCGGACAGGAAACGCGTTGCGTTGATCTGTTCGGCCAACGTGGCTCTCGCCATTGTGGCGCTTCTCGAGCCGATCATGTTCGGTCGCGTCATCGGCGCCATCTCCGAGCGTGGCTCTGTCTTCACCACGCTGGTCATGTGGGCCGGTCTTGGCGCCTTCAACATCGTTGCTTTCGTCATGGTGGCGCGCGGCGCTGACCGCTTTGCCCATGCACGGCGCAGCGAAGTTCTGTGCCAGTCCTTCGAGCGCGTGATCACCATGCCGCTCGCCTGGCACCATCAGCACGGCACCTCCAATGCGTTGCACACGATGCTGCGCGCCGTCGAAACCCTGTTCAGCCTTTGGCTTGAATTCATGCGCCAGCATCTGTCCACGGCTGTCGCCCTCGTACTGCTGGTCCCAACCGCGATCAGCATGGACCTGCGCATGTCGCTGGTGCTGCTTGGCCTCGGACTGCTCTATGTCGTCATCGGTCGGATGGTCATGCGCCGCACCAAGGCGGGCCAGGCTGCGGTCGAGCGCCACTACCACCAGGTGTTCGCGCATGTGACCGACTCGGTCAGCAACGTTGCCGTGCTGCAGAGCTACAACCGCCTCGGCCACGAGGCCGATACGCTGCGCCGCTACGTCAAGAACCTGCTCGACGCGCAGAACCCTGTGCTCGACTGGTGGGCGCTGGCCAATGCCTTGCACCGTCTGTCGTCGGCAATCTCGATGCTGATCGTGTTGTCGATCGGCGCCTATCTCGTGACTCATGGTCAGTTGGGTATCGGCGACGTCATCGCCTTCACCGGTTTTGCCACGATGCTGATCGCTCGCCTCGACCAGATGTCGGCTTTCGCCAACCAGATTTCCGAGGCGCGCGCCAAGCTTGAGGATTTCTACCAGCTCGAGGACTCCGCCGCCGACGCCGCCGAGCCGGATGGGTTGCGCGATCTCGCCAATGTCACCGGCCATGTCCGCTTCGAGAATGTCGGCTTCGAATTCGCCAATTCGGGCCAGGGCATCGACGACGTGTCGTTCGAAGTCCAGGCCGGTCAGACCGTCGCCATCGTCGGACCGACCGGCGCCGGCAAGACCACGCTCATCAATCTGCTGCAGCGTGTCTTCTCGCCGTCCCATGGCCGTATCCTGATCGACGGCGTCGACACCCGCACCGTGACCCGCAAGTCGCTGCGTCATTCGATCGCCACCGTGTTCCAGGACGCCGGCCTGCTCAACCGCTCGATCGAGGACAACATCCGCGTCGGCCGCGCCGAGGCGACCAATGACGAGATCCATGCCGCCGCCGACGCGGCCGCGGCGCGGGACTTCATCCTGTCCAAGAGCAATGGCTACGACACGGTGGTCGGCGAACGTGGCGGCCAGCTGTCGGGTGGCGAGCGTCAGCGCATCGCCATTGCCCGCGCCGTGCTGAAGGATGCCCCGATCCTGGTGCTCGACGAGGCGACCAGCGCGCTCGACGTCGAGACCGAGGACCGCGTCAAGGATGCGATCGACGAATTGCGCCGCGACCGCACCACCTTCATCATCGCCCACCGCTTGACGACCGTCCGCGACGCCGATCTGGTCGTGTTCATGGACAAGGGCAGGGTGGTCGAAATGGGTGGCTTCGCCGAGCTGTCGCTGCGCAACGGCCGCTTCGCCAGCCTGCTGCGCGCCGGCGGCCTGCTCAACGACGAGGAGGTTCGCCGCCTCAGCCGCACCGTGCAGCAACAGCAGGAAGCGGCCGCCTGAGCTTCTTTCTTCCATCTCCCCCTTGTGGGGAGGTCGGACCGTAGGTCCGGGTGGGGGGTACAGGCGCCACCGCCGCTCCCCCACCCCGCTGCTTCGCAGCGACCCTCCCCACAAGGGGGAGGGTAAGCAGCCCTGCGACACCACCGCTCGATTGCCCCAAACGCACCGGCGGTCTATGTAGAGCCGCATGAGCGACACGACTTCACGCCTGACCGGCTGGATGGATCTTGCCAACCCGACGCGCTTCGTCGGGCTGGCCGACAGGCTCGTGCCGTGGCTGGCGTCCATCGCCGCACTCATCCTCGCCGTCGGGCTCTATATGAGCTTCGCCGCACCTGAGGATTTCCAGCAAGGCATTACCGTCCGCATCATGTACATCCACGTGCCTTTCGCCTGGCTCGCCATGATGTGCTACACGCTGATGGCGGTCTCGGCGCTCGGCACGCTCGTCTGGCGGCATCCGCTGGCCGATGTCGCGCTGAAATCCGCCGCGCCCATCGGCGCCGTCTTCACCGCGCTGGCGCTGATCACCGGCTCGATCTGGGGCAAGCCGATGTGGGGCACCTGGTGGGTCTGGGACGCGCGGCTGACCTCGGTCTTCGTGCTGTTCCTGATGTATCTCGGCATCATCGCGCTGACCCGCGCGCTCGACGATGCCGGGCGCGCCGCCTGGGCCGCCGCCATCATCACGCTGGTCGGCTTCATCAACATCCCGATCATCAAATTCTCGGTCGACTGGTGGAACACGCTGCATCAGCCGGCCTCGGTGTTCCGTATGGGCGGCTCGACCATCGACCCCAGCCTGCTCTGGCCGCTGCTGGTGATGGCGCTCGGCTTCACCGCGCTGTTCTTTACGCTGCACCTGATGGCGATGCGCACCGAAATCCGCCGCCGCCGGGTCATCGCCATGCGCAGGGTCGCGGCACGCCAGGCGGAGCGGTCGTAGGGCTAGCCGACGCCCGTCGAGTTCCTTCGCGCCCCCCTCTGTCCTGCCGGACATCTCCCCCACGAGGGGGGAGATTGGCTGTCGCGTATCGTTTCGCCAATCTCCAACGCTGCAAGAGAAGAGCCGGCGTCAAATCTGTCGATCTCCCCCCTCGTGGGGGGAGATGGCCGGCAGGCCAGAGGGGGCGCTGTCCCGCTGGCGTTCAAAGAACAGTGCTTGTAGCGTGCTTCTCACCCCATCCTTCCGCGCGCCGCCACCGGCAGGGTTTCCAGCACCTTGTCGCCGTCGATCAGATTGACCTCGTTGAACAGGTTGGTGACGACGCAGCAATGGTCGGGCACGACACGCACGCGATCGCCGATGCGCAGCTTGCCATCGCCCGAAAGCGTGACGGTGCCGTGCTCCTCGCTCAAGCCCGTAACCCGCGCACCGGAAATGCCGAGCAACTCGCCGAAATCGACGAGCCCCAGCGTGTCGCTGGACAGCGCCTTGCTGCCGGCATCGAGGATGGCGCGCGTCGCTGTGGGGTGGCTGACCACTGTCGACAGCACTGTCAGCGCGCAATCGTCGAGAGTGCCGACGCCTTTGGCGACCTGATAGCGGTCGAGATAGATGTAGGTGCCTGGACGATACTCCGTGACCACCGATGCCTCGCTCGAGCGCCACATATCCGGCGTCCCGCCGCTGGAGAGGCGTTCGCAGGCGAGGCCTGATGCGGCCAGCGCCTGCTTGGCCTTGGCGAGCCAGGTTTCGGCCTCGGCGGCGCGACCGGCGGCCGGGTAAGTCATCAGTCCGCCGAAGGCGAGGCCACCGGCTCTGTCGATCTGTCTTGCCAGCACAACCGCCTCGTCAGCCGTCTGCACGCCGCAGCGGCCCATGCCGGTGTCGCATTCGACCAGCACCGGCAGGCGATGACCGGCATCGGTGAAAATGGCAGCCAACCCTTCGAGTGTCTCTGTGCTGTCAGCCGTCACCGACAGCGTCACACGGCGATGCAGCGCCAAAAGCCGCTCCAGCTTGGCGCGCCCAAGGATATTGTAGGGAAGAAAAATGTCGGTCAACCCGGCGTCAGCCATCACCTCGGCCTCGCCGATCTTCTGGCAGGTGATGCCGACGGCGCCTGCCGCGACCTGCTTCTTCGCCCAGTAGGGCAGTTTGTGTGTCTTGATATGCGGCCGCAGCTTCAGCCCGTTCTTGTCGGCATGGGCCTGCGCACGGGCAATGTTGGCTTCGGCGCGCGCGGCGTCGATCAGGATCGATGGCGTATCGAGGTCGTGGACGGTCGGCATCATCTGTCACCCTGTGAAAATCCGCAGGGGTTATGGCCCTGAAAGAGCGTGATGTCACGCGGCCAGCGAAGCGGATCTGTGGTCCATGCCAAGGCGTAAGGCGAGGCCGGCTGGCAAGATGGATCGACACCGGATCGGCGTTCGGCTATGCGATTTGCCAGACAAATCCATACGAAGGACCATGATCATGAAACGCTCCGCCATCAACGACATCATCCGCGAAGCCGACGCTTTCATCCGCTCTTTCGGCTACATCATGCCGCCCTTCGCCTACTGGTCGCCCGAGGAGGCGAAGGCGCGCCAGGCCGACTCCGCGGCCGTGTTTACCTCGCGGCTCGGCTGGGACATCACCGATTACGGCCAGGAGAAATTCAAGGAGCTCGGCCTGTTCCTGTTCACGGTTCGCAACGGCCGCTACGAGGACATGAAGAAGGGCATGGGCATGCTCTATGCCGAGAAGATCATGATCTCGCGCAAGGACCAGCTGTCGCCGATGCACCGCCACAACATCAAGGCCGAGGACATCATCAACCGTGGCGGCGGCAAGCTGGTGCTGGAACTGTTCATGCACGATCGCGACGGCGGCATCGATCCCAAGGCCGAGGTCTCGGTGCCGGTCGACGGAACCATCCACAGGCTGCCGGCAGGCGGGCTGTTGAAGCTCGACCCGGGCCAGAGCGTGACGCTGCTGCCGGGCGTCTGGCATGCCTTCTGGGCCGAGGGCAAGGATGTGCTGATCGGCGAGGTGTCGACCGTCAATGACGATCTCACCGACAATGTCTTTCGCGAACCGATCGGCCGTTTCTCCAACATCGATGAGGACGTCGCCCCAGTGCACCTGCTGGTGTCCGACTATGAGAAGTGGCTGGGCTGAGAGAGAGTCGAGAGGCCGGCGACGGTTATTCTTCCCAGTTCAGCTGCTGATGGAACGTCCAGATACTGATCGTGCTGTCGTCGCGCTCGCTCACGCTTTGCATTGACAGAATGATGTCCACGAGCGGCGGAGCCTCTATCCTTGTTATGATGAAGCGGGCTCCGTCAGGTAGTATTTCTACACCGGAGGCCATTTTCCAATTCACTTTCGACGCCTGAAGCCGTTGGGAGGAATCTTCAAATTGCTCCTTCATCGATGCATCGTTCGGAAAAGGTGCATCGGTGAGATTGCTGAATTCTTCCCAGGAACCGGAGATTGCGGCTCGAATTGCACGTTCGATTCTGGCGTTCTCGGCATGGCTGGTTTTGAGTTGCACTTTTGTCAGGACCTCCATCTACCGTGCGTATCTTCATTCCAAAGGGCGTCTCACGCAGCCTCAATGACAACACCTTGGCGCTGACTGAACGCTCGTCCGGCACAGGCAGGATGAGGTGATCGGCACATCCGCCTTGGCCAGTGTGATGGCGAGCCTTGCCTGCAGCACCGGCAGTTCTTCGCTCTCGCCGCGTCGTTTCAGGCATTCCACCAGCCCGTGCAGCGCCCAGACATTGTTGGGGTGCTGGGCGCAACGCTGCACCTTGCCGCTGAGACCCAGATCGTCGCGATAGACCTGTTCTGCTTCCTGCGCGTGGCCCTGGTCGAGAAGCAGTGCCGCCAGCGCATGGCGGGGCGGATGCATCCACGCCCATGGCTCGGTGTAGGACAGATTGTCGTCGAGCTCGACTGCTTGCCGCAGATGGCCGTAGGCCTCATCATGCCGGCCTTGGTGATAGGCAAGCTCGCCGTCGAGCAGGGCGGCACCGACAGCCAGCGAAGCCCGTGTCGGGTTGCTGAGAAAACGTCGCTCGGCTGGAATGCCTTCCAGATGCCGGTGGAACCTTTCGCGCGCTCGCTCGGCCTCGGTGAAATGCCCGAGCGTCGCATGCGCGACACCCTTGGCATAATGCTGCATGGCCGCCGTCAGCACATAGAGGCCCGGCTCCGCGGTTTCAGGCTCGTCGATGATCTCCTGCCAGCGGCCGAAGCGCACCTGCACATGCGATTTCATCGCATGGTAGCCTTCCACCGTCTGGGTGAGCTTGGGCCGGTCCTGGATGGCGACCACGTCGCGCGCGACCAGGCTGCGCACCTTGTCGGCGGCCCGCAGCGCCGGCTGGTACTGGCCTGACAACATGCACGTGAACATCATCAGATGCAGGTCATGGCAGCAGCCGAGCAGGTAGTAGGTCGGCTCGTCCGCATAGGCGAGATAGAGGTCGTTGGCGCGGACCGCCTTCTCGCTGGCAAGCTTCGCCTTCTCGTACTCGCCGCACAGCACATAGATATGCCCCGGCATGTGGTTCATGTGCCCGGCATCGGGGCACATTTCGCCGAGCAGATCCGCCGAGCGCATGCCGCGTTCCGGCATGATGGACATTTCCAGGAGATGGATGTGCAGGTGAACGATCGCCGGATGCTGGGCGATGCCGGCCTCGTCGGCTGACCGGATTGATCGCTCGCACACCTCAAGCGCCTCAAGGACATCCGAATTCGGCGCCGGCGCGCCGGTCTTGAGGTTCCAAAGCCGCCGCACGGTGCGCATCATCAGCGCCTCGACGAAAAGCGCCATCACATCGTGGTCGTCGGGAAAGCTCTGGTACACAAGCCGCATCGCGGCGGCATAGGCGTCATCCCACTGTTCGAATTCCTGCGGCGTCACCCGGTGCGGTTTCTGGAAACGGCACGCCAGCGCCTCGATCAAGCGCCTTTCGAGCTCGCTGGCGGCAGCCGCATGGGCGCGGGCAAGCTGGACATGTTCGAAACAGCGCTTGGTTGCGCTGTTGGCCTCGGCCTCGCCATGCTCCTTCCAGGTCAGATTGTAGAAAGGCCCGGCGGCATAGGCGATGCCCCAATGCACCATCGAACAGTCAGGATCTGTTTCGAGCGCCTTCTCAAAACACTTGATGCCTTCCTCATGGTTGAAGCCGTAGCACCAGTTCAGCCCGATATCGAACCAGCGCTGGGTTTCCGCAGAGCGAGTGGAGATGGGGCGGCGGTAGGCGCCGAGGTTGAAGCGGTCCATGGAGTCTCATTTCAATTCTGATCGCCAGCGCGCCGGGCTCTGGTCAGATTCCTTCGTCATCAGTGTGTGACGAAATCTCCAGGCATGGCAAACGCAACGCGTGCCGCCCCTAGCTGGTCCCTTCGGGCGGTGTTTCATTTTGCCAGCCAGCCAGCTCAGGCAGGTCGTCCAGCCAACTTTTTTCCGTCATCAGGGCATCGCCGGCCTGCGGGGCAGCCTCGGTGGCATTTTGAATGAGCCAGTCCATCCACTTCCGATAGGCAACCGGGTCCAGCTGGGGCGGCAGCACCTTGGCCTTGGCCAGCATGCGTTTGCGGAAACTAACCTGCCTGCGGAGTTTGGTCGTCGTGAATTTGATTGCCTTGCCTTGGTATTCAACCGTCCAGCGCCCATCTCCATGGCTGGTGAGCCTGTCGATGGCGAAACCGGCATCGACCGGCCTATCCCGCCAAGGAAGCTCGACGGCATTCTTCCTTAGATCGAGTGCCCATCGCCTGTACGCGGTTCCGGCACGCTGGGGCGGCAGCACACCGGCCTGTTCGAGTATCTTCCTGCGGAAGGTAGGCTGCTTCTTGAGTTGGCCTGTCGTCAGCTCAACGCGATGCCCACGAAATTCGACGTGCCATCGGATCCTCCCGTTGCCGAAATACTTCACCAGCCTGTCGATGACGAACTCGTCGTCGGTAAGCATCACGCAGCCTTGGCTGATGCTTTCGAGAATGTACTGGCTATCACTGGGCATTACGCGGCCTCGTGCAGGAATCTTTCACGAAGCTTAGCCGTTGGCACGCACGGGCGGCCACCAATTTGCTCCGGGAATCTCGCCTGCCTCAATCAGCCCGAACTGATGCGCGGGTTGCCATAGATATGCAAGGAGAGGTGGCACGCGCATCGCAGACGACAGGCTTGGAGGGAGCGTAAGGCCCGTGGACGAGCGGCTGAAGTTCATAGCCCCGCTGCTGGACGGCGCGACGCTCGTTACTTCTGGCGAAACGCGGAGTGGAACGACACAACCAGTGGGCCCAGAATGTAGTCGAGTGCCGTGCGTTCCTCGGTGACGATCATGACTGACGCGGGCATGCCCGGATAAAGCGCAATCTGTGGGGCTGCAGCCAATTCCGCCGGATCGACCGCCACATCGGCAAGATAGTAGGGAAACCCGGTCTTGCTGTCGGTGATGCGATCCGCCGAAATGCGGGTGACGCGTCCATGAATTATGGGTATCGAGCGCTGCTTGTATGAGGTGAAGCGAACTTCGGCTGCCATGTCGGGTCGCAGGTTCGATATGTCCTCGACGCGAACCTGCGCCTGGACGATCAGCGAATTCTCGGTCGGCACGATATCGAGGATGGTCTGGCCCGGCGAAACGATCGCGCCGATCGAGAAGACGCTGAGATCCATCACCTGGCCATCATAAGGCGCGCGCACTTCGGCTCGGTCCATGGCAGCCTGGGCGGCAAACATCTTGGGCACGAGGTCGGCAAGGCTCGATTGCGTATCGATCAGCATGGCAGACAGCTTGGCTCGGCGCTCATTGGTCAATTGTGCGATCTGGCTATCGAGTTCGGCTTTGCTCTGTTTGCTGCCGGCTATGGCGCCGAGGTTCTCGTCGATCAGGCCCTGCAGATCCGAGGCGGATCTTTCCAGTTCCAGAATGCGCGGGCGGGTCGTCAATCCGGCCTTGAGCAGCTTTGACAGGCTGGCCTTCTCGTCGATCGTCGATTTCAGCTGGGCCTGGTAGGATTCGACCCGGGACTGCTTGCCCTGGATCTGCTCCTCAAGCTCGGCAATCCGCCGCTCGAGGATCTGCCTGGCGCCGGCCATCGAAGCGCGCTGGCTTTCCAGGTCGGCGATCTGGTTTGCCATGGCATCCCTAAGGTAGGCCTCGTGCTCCTTGAGGATGTCCTTCGGGAAGGCAACAGCCTCGCTGCCGTCCAGTTCGGCCCGGATCCTGGCATCAGTTGCACGCAGCAGCGCATATTGCTGGGCATAGAGATTGAACTCGGACCGGATCCTGGTGTCGTCCAGCTTCAGCATGATGTCGCCCTTCCTGACGACGTCGCCATCCTTGACGCGGATTTCCTTCACGGTTCCGCCGTCGAAGTGCTGTACGCTCTTGCGATTGCCTTCCACCTTGACGACGGCGTCGGCGAGCACGGCGCCGTTCAGCGGGGCAAAAGCCGCCCAGCCGCCGAAGATGCCGAAGAAGGCAACGATGATCAGCAGGCCGATATAGGCTGGCACCCGGATCGAATCAGGGGCCAGGATACCGGTTTCGCCGGGCAGGCTCCGGTAGGTGAGGGCGCCGTCGCTCATCGATCTCTCCGGCCACAGCTCATTGGGTTGCTACCGCCATTGGAGCCGCGCGCTGGTTGAGCAGCGCCACGATCTCGTTTCTCATGCCGAAGGCCTCGACGGCGCCATCGCGCAACAGAAGGATCTTGTCGACATTCGCCAGGGTCGAGGGCCGGTGCGAGACGATGATCACCGTGCTGCCGCGGCGCTTGAGCTCGATCGCGCAGTCGCTCAGCGCGCGGTCGCCATCGGCGTCGAGATTGGAGCTCGGCTCGTCGAGAATGATCAGGTTCGGCGTTCCGAACACCGCCCGGGCGAGAGCGATCCGTTGCCGATATCCTCCCGACAGCACTGCGCCGCCTTCGCCGATCTGGGTCTCATAGCCCTGCGGCAGGCGGATGATCATCTCATGCACGCCGGCGAGCCGCGCGGCCTCGATCACCTCCTGGTCGACATTGGTCTTGAAGCGGCCGATGTTGGCGGCGACCGTATCGGAGAAGAGTTCGATATCCTGCGGCAGGTAGCCGATGTGGTCGCCGAGCGCGTCGTGCCCCCATTGCGACAGATCGGCGCCGTCCAGCCTGACAGTGCCACGGCTGGGTTGCATGACGCCCGCGAGATGACGCGCCAGCGTCGACTTGCCGGCGCCGGAAGGGCCGACGATTCCCAGCGTCTCGCCTGCTTCGAGCCGGAACGATACGTCCCGGAGAAGCACTTTCTGCTGGCTGGCAATTGCAAAGCTGACCTGCTCGACCGAAATCTTGCCGGTGGGCTTGGGCAGATTGAACGATCTTTCGTTCCGCGCGCCCCCGTCCAGCAGCTTTTCGACCCTTGCCAATGCCGCCCGCCCCAGGATCAGGTTGCGCCAAAGGCCGACGATCTGCTCGACCGGCTGTAGCCCCCGGCCCAGCAAGAGGCTGGCCGCGAACATGGTGCCGCCGGTGATCTGCCGCTCGATCACCAGATAGGCGCCGAGGCCGAGGATCAGCGACTGCATGGTGAGCCGCAGGAAACGGATCAGGCCGGACATCAGGGCGGCGCGATCGCTTGCCTCCGCCTGGCGCCGCAGCGCCAGGTTGCGGTCGCGCCCCCAGCGGCGGATGAGACCATCGATCATTCCCATGGCGCGAACGACTTCCGCGTTTCTGAGGCTCATCTCGGTAAAGTTATAATTGGTCGTCGCCAGGTCGTTGGCCTGCTTCAGCGGCGAACGCACGATATACTCGTTGAGCACCGCCATGGCGATCAGGAGCAGCGAGCAGCCCAGCGCGAAGAAGCCGAGCCAGGGATGCAGCAGGAAGATGATGCCGATGTAGATGGGCGACCATGGCAGGTCGAACAGGGCATGGATGCCGCTGCCGGTGATCATCTGCCTGAACGTGTCGAAATCGCGGATCGGCTGGCTTTGCGAGGAGCCCGGCGATGGCGTCTCGACCGACGCGGCGAGGACTTTTGCCGAGAGCAACCGGTCGAGCCGCGCGCTGGCACGCGTCAGGATGGAGGCGCGCACCAAATCGAGGCCGGCCAGCGAAAGGAAGGCCGCCAGCAACACCAGGGTCAGCATCACCAGCGTGGTTTCGCTGCCGCTGGTGACGACCCGGTCGTAGATCTGCAGCATGTATAGTGGGGACGCGAGGTAGAGCAGATTGATCGCCAGGCTGAATGCCGCCGCGACCAGGAAATAGCGGCGGCAGGCCCGAAGCGCATCCTTCACAATTCGCGATTTGCTATCCACTTCCAGAACCCCACTCGATACGCGTCAGGCCAGGTGAGCCGCCGCTGACGGCGGCCCTTTTGGTTCACACCACGAAGTCACTTGAAATTCCTCCATTGCCGACGCCCGTCAGCGTGAACTCCGCCGGATTGTACGAAACGGCGGTATGGCCTTGGCCGTCATCGGCGAGCTTGAAGCCGTTTGCATCATAGGAGCCGACCAGATGCAGCGCGGTACCGTGGGTGCCGTCCGAAACGGTCAGCGTTCCGCCGCTGCCATCCTGGTTTGCCTGATAGACGGCCGTCGTTCCCGCACCGAACAGGATATCCTCGAGCTCCAGCCTGTCGTCATTGGTGATGCCGCCGATCCGCCCGCTGAAGTCGAAGGAATCGTCGAGCTGCAGCGTGCCGGCCGCATCGTGCGCGAAGGTGACGTCCGTCGAGGAGGCACCGCCGAATTCGAGCTTCGACAGATCGCCGATCGTGGCATCGCCGTCGCCGGTAACCTGGCCATGGATGACGATGTCGCCGCCATTGGCCAACAGCATGCCGGAATTCGCCAGCCCGCCGGTGATCGTCAGGCCGCCTGAACCGGTCGCCTCCAGTGTGCCGGAGTTGGTGACGACGCTGCCCCCGGTATCGATGACCAGCGCATTCGAGCCGGAGGCGATGATGGTGCCCTGGTTGTCGAGGCTCAGCATCCCGCCGCCCAACTGGCCGGCGCCCGATATCGTGTTGTCGACATTGACCAGAGTGACATCCGGCCCCGTGCCGGAGATCATGTTGGCGGCGCTGTCGGACAGCAGGACCTGCCCGCCACCCTGCAGGGTCACGCCATGCTGGATGATTTGCAGCAGCGTTTCACCGCCGCTCGAGTCCAGCGAGATAAGGCCGCTATTGTTGATCGTGCCGCTCAGCGGCAGCAAGGCGCCGTCGCCGATCGTCATGGTCCCTGGATTGTTGACCACCGGTGTCTGGTCGAAGACGAAATTGCTTGCCGTCAGCGCGCCTGAGTGCACGCCATCCAGTGTGATCGACTGCCCGTCGCCGAGCGCGATCACCGCGTTGCCGTTGGCATCGTCGGCTATGTGCGTCTGGAGATCGGAGAAGCTTGCCAATCCATTGTAGCCGATAAGGTCGATCTGGTCAGCCGCGGCGTCGAAATTATGCACCGTGTCGAAGCCGATCGGCTGCGAGAAGACAAAGAGATCGTTGCCGCTCGATCCGGTCAGCACGTCGTCACCGGACCAGGCGAAGATCGGCGAGCCCTGGGTATAGGCCTCGACATTGTCGGCAACCGACATGCTTCCCGTCGTGCCGTCCGCGTTGATCCAGGTCATCGAGACATCAAGCACTGCTGCACCGGTGAATTCTGACGGCGTGGTGACCGTCAGGGCTTGTAGGTCGTTGGTCTGTGTCGTCCAGGTTCCGTCGGCGTTGTGCGTCGCGCCGTCGATGGTCCAGCCCGAAGGCACGTCCTTCACCGTGACCGTGATGAGCGCGCCCTCATGCGAGGGGTCGGTCAAGGCGAGATTGATGGGCTCGCCGGAGGTGCCGGCGGGCGCTTCATGCGTCATCGAGAACGTGTTCCCGGCTGGATCCGTAGCAGTTACGGTCAACGTGTGGTGTTGGAGCTGCGCCCCATTTGCGATATCTGTAAAGGTCCAGGTGGTACCGATCTTGACTATCGAACCCCAGGTGAGCGGTGTTCCGGCATCGGTAATGGTAAAGCTGGAGACCGCGTCGGAAACGCCTGTCACCACAATCCTTTTGCCCGATCCGCCGGATGTCTCGTAAGTCCATGCCGTAAATGTCGGATTCTCCCGGTCGATCGCAACGGTGTCGGAGCCAGCACTACCGGTGTTGCCGGCGGCGTCAGTGTAGCTGCCAGCCGTCACTGACACTGACCCGGTCGCGGAAATCCCGTCTGTCGCCGTGAAGGTGGCGTGGTAAGTGGTCGCGGTGTCCTGCGTGATCGGACCCAGTGTCCCACCCGCCATCGTCAGATCGCTGGCGTCAAAGCCGACCGGTGCCTCACTGAAGGTGAAAGTCACATTCGAGCTGGGGGTGCCGTCGCTGAGCGAAGCCGCCACGATGTTGACCCCGACGGTCGGGTTGAGCCTGTCGATCGCAACGGTGTCGGAGCCAGCACTACCAGTGTTGCCGGCTGCGTCGGTGTAGCTGCCGGCCGCCACTGACACTGACCCGGTCGCGGAAATCCCGTCGGTCGCCGTGAAGGTAGCGTGGTAAGTGGTCGCGGTGTCCTGCGTGATCGGACCCAGTGTCCCACCCGCCATCGTCAGATCGCTGGCGTCAAAGCCGACCGGTGCCTCACTGAAGGTGAAAGTCACATTCGAGCTGGGGGTGCCGTCGCTGAGCGAAGCCGCCACGATGTTGACCCCGACGGTCGGGTTGAGCCTGTCGATCGCAACGGTGTCGGAGCCAGCACTACCAGTGTTGCCGGCTGCGTCGGTGTAGCTGCCGGCCGCCACTGACACTGACCCGGTCGCGGAAATCCCGTCGGTCGCCGTGAAGGTAGCGTGGTAAGTGGTCGCGGTGTCCTGCGTGATCGGACCCAGTGTCCCACCCGCCACCGTCAGATCGCTGGCGTCAAAGCCGACCGGTGGCTCACTGAAGGTGAAAGTCACATTCGAGCTGGGGGTGCCGTCGCTGAGCGAAGCCGCCACGATGTTGACCCCGACGGTCGGGTTGAGCCTGTCGATCGCAACGGTGTCGGAGCCAGCACTACCAGTGTTGCCGGCTGCGTCGGTGTAGCTGCCGGCCGCCACTGACACTGACCCGGTCGCGGAAACCCCGTCGGTCGCCGTGAAGGTAGCGTGGTAAGTGGTCGCGGTGTCCTGCGTGATCGGACCCAGTGTCCCACCCGCCATCGTCAGATCGCTGGCGTCAAAGCCGACCGGTGCCTCACTGAAGGTGAAAGTCACATTCGAGCTGGGGGTGCCGTCGCTGAGCGAAGCCGCCACGATGTTGACCCCGACGGTCGGGTTGAGCCTGTCGATCGCAACGGTGTCGGAGCCAGCACTACCAGTGTTGCCGGCTGCGTCGGTGTAGCTGCCGGCCGCCACTGACACTGACCCGGTCGCGGAAACCCCGTCGGTCGCCGTGAAGGTAGCGTGGTAAGTGGTCGCGGTGTCCTGCGTGATCGGACCCAGTGTCCCACCCGCCATCGTCAGATCGCTGGCGTCAAAGCCGACCGGTGCCTCACTGAAGGTGAAAGTCACATTCGAGCTGGGGGTGCCGTCACTGAGCGACGTGGCGACGATGTTCACGAGCACCGTCGGCGCAGTTGCGTCGATGATCTGCGCTGTCGCCGTGCCGGTGCCAACCACCAGGTGTTCGAAGTTGCCGCCCGAGGTGCCGGTGATGGCGGCGGTCAGGCTTGATGCGTTGGGGGTTGCAATCACCAGAGTACCAACCGTCTGGCCGTTGGCGATGGTGATGTCGCCCTGGTCGGTGTGGATCGTGGTGACGCCATGCGAGGCGTCCGATAGCGTCGCCGTGAAGGTGACGTTGGCATCGTGATCTGTGACGTCGGACGTGCTCAGGTCGACCGTCGCGTCGGTGATGGTGTCGTTGACGTTGGCCGTGGCGCTCGCCGTGCCGATCGTCAGGTTCTCGAAGTTGCCGCCCGAGGTGCCGGTGATGGTGGCGGTGAGGTGCGAGGCGTCGTTGTAGACGTCCTCGCCATTGCCCGAGGCGATCGTCAGCGTGCCGGTGGTCGCGCCAGCCAGGATCGTGATGTCGCCCTGGTCGGTGGTGATGGTGACATCGGTCCCGGCCGCATGCGACAGCGTCGCCGTGAACACATAGCTCGTGTCGGCGGCATTCTCGAGCACTGTCGAAGCGCTCAGGTCGACCGTCGTGGCGGTGATGGTGTCGTTGACGTTGGCCGTGGCGCTCGCGGTGCCGACCACCAGGTTCTCGAAGTTGCCGCCCGAGGTGCCGGTGATGGTGGCGGTCAGGTGCGAGGCGTCGTTGTAGACGTCCTCGCCATTGCCCGAGGCGATCGTCAGCGTGCCGGTGGTCGCGCCAGCCAGGATCGTGATGTCGCCCTGGTCGGTGGTGATGGTGACATCGGTCCCGGCCGCATGCGACAGCGTCGCCGTGAACACATAGCTGGTGTCGGCGGCATTCTCGTTCACCGTCGAAGCGCTCAGGTCGACCGTCGTGGCGGTGATGGTGTCGTTGACGTTGGCCGTGGCGCTCGCGGTGCCGACCACCAGGTTCTCGAAGTTGCCGCCCGAGGTGCCGGTGATGGTGGCGGTGAGGTGCGAGGCGTCGCTGTAGACGTCTTCGCCATTGCCCGAGGCGATCGTCAGCGTGCCGGTGGTCGCGCCAGCCAGGATCGTGATGTCGCCCTGGTCGGTGGTGATGGTGACATCGGTCCCGGCCGCATGCGACAGCGTCGCCGTGAACACATAGCTGGTGTCGGCGGCATTCTCGAGCACTGTCGAAGCGCTCAGGTCGACCGTCGCGTCGGTGGCGGTGTCGTTGACGTTGGCCGTGGCGCTCGCCGTGCCGATCGTCAGGTTCTCAAAGTTGCCGCCCGAGGTGGCGGTGATGGTGGCGGTGAGGTGCGAGGCGTCGCTGTAGACGTCCTCGCCATTGCCCGAGGCGATCGTCAGCGTGCCGGTGGTGGCGCCAGCCAGGATCGTGATGTCGCCCTGGTCGGTGGTGATGGTGACATCGGTCCCGGCCGCGTGCGACAGCGTCGCCGTGAACACATAGCTGGTGTCGGCGGCATTCTCGAGCACTGTCGAAGCGCTCAGGTCGACCGTCGTGGCGGTGATGGTGTCGTTGACGTTGGCCGTCGCCGTCGCGGTGCCGATCGTCAGGTTCTCGAAGTTGCCGCCCGAGGTGCCGGTGATGGTGGCGGTGAGGTGCGAGGCGTCGCTGTAGACGTCTTCGCCATTGCCCGAGGCGATCACCAGCGTGCCGGTGGTCGCGCCAGCCAAGATCGTGATGTCGCCCTGGTCGGTGGTGATGGTGACATCGGTCCCGGCCGCGTGCGACAGCGTCGCCGTGAACACATAGCTGGTGTCGGCGGCATTCTCGAGCACTGTCGAAGCGCTCAGGTCGACCGTCGTGGCGGTGATGGTGTCGTTGACGTTGGCCGTGGCGCTCGCCGTGCCGATCGTCAGGTTCTCAAAATTGCCGCCCGAGGTGCCGGTGATGGTGGCGGTGAGGTGCGAGGCGTCGTTGTAGACGTCTTCGCCATTGCCCGAGGCGATCGTCAGCGTGCCGGTGGTCGCGCCAGCCAGGATCGTGATGTCGCCCTGGTCGGTGGTGATGGTGACATCGGTCCCGGCCGCATGCGACAGCGTCGCCGTGAACACATAGCTGGTGTCGGCGGCATTCTCGTTCACCGTCGAAGCGCTCAGGTCGACCGTCGTGGCGGTGATGGTGTCGTTGACGTTGGCCGTGGCGCTCGCGGTGCCGACCACCAGGTTCTCGAAGTTGCCGCCCGAGGTGCCGGTGATGGTGGCGGTGAGGTGCGAGGCGTCGCTGTAGACGTCTTCGCCATTGCCCGAGGCGATCGTCAGCGTGCCGGTGGTCGCGCCAGCCAGGATCGTGATGTCGCCCTGGTCGGTGGTGATGGTGACATCGGTCCCGGCCGCATGCGACAGCGTCGCCGTGAACACATAGCTCGTGTCGGCGGCATTCTCGAGCACTGTCGAAGCGCTCAGGTCGACCGTCGTGGCGGTGATGGTGTCGTTGACGTTGGCCGTGGCGCTCGCGGTGCCGACCACCAGGTTCTCGAAGTTGCCGCCCGAGGTGCCGGTGATGGTGGCGGTGAGGTGCGAGGCGTCGTTGTAGACGTCCTCGCCATTGCCCGAGGCGATCACCAGAGTACCAACGGTCTGGCCGTTGGCGATGGTGATGTCGCCCTGGTCGGTGTGGATCGTGGTGATGCCTTGCGAGGCACTGCTCAATGTCGCCGTGAAGGTGTAGTTGGCGACCGCTCCCTCGTTCACCGTCGAGGCGCTGAGGTCGACCGTCGCGTCGGTGGCGGTGTCGTTGACGTTGGCCGTGGCGCTCGCGGTGCCGACCACCAGGTTCTCGAAGTTGCCGCCCGAGGTGCCGGTGATGGTGGCGGTGAGGTGCGAGGCGTCGCTGTAGACGTCTTCGCCATTGCCCGAGGCGATCACCAGAGTACCAACGGTCTGGCCGTTGGCGATGGTGATGTCGCCCTGGTCGGTGTGGATGGTGGTGATGCCTTGCGAGGCACTGCTCAATGTCGCCGTGAAGGTGTAGTTGGCGACCGCCCCCTCGGCGACCGTCGAGGCGCTGAGGTTGACCGTCGCGTTGGTGACGGTGTCGTTGACGTTGGCCGTGGCGCTCGCGGTGCCGACCACCAGGTTCTCGAAGTTGCCGCCCGAGGTGCCGGTGATGGTGGCGGTGAGGTGCGTGGCGTCGTTGTAGACGTCCTCGCCATTGCCCGAGGCGATCGTCAGCGTGCCGGTGGTGGCGCCAGCCAGGATCGTGATGTCGCCCTGGTCGGTGGTGATGGTGACATCGGTCCCGGCCGCGTGCGACAGCGTCGCCGTGAACACATAGCTGGTGTCGGCGGCATTCTCGAGCACTGTCGAAGCGCTCAGGTCGACCGTCGCGTTGGTGACGGTGTCGTTGACGTTGGCCGTCGCCGTCGCGGTGCCGACCACCAGATTCTCGAAGTTGCCGCCCGAGGTGCCGGTGATGGTGGCGGTCAGGTGCGAGGCGTCGTTGTAGACGTCTTCGCCATTGCCCGAGGCGATTGTCAGCGTGCCGGTGGTGGCGCCAGCCAGGATCGTGATGTCGCCCTGGTCGGTGGTGATGGTGACATCGGTCCCGGCCGCATGCGACAGCGTCGCCGTGAACACATAGCTGGTGTCGGCGGCATTCTCGTTCACCGTCGAAGCGCTGAGGTCGACCGTCGTGGCGGTGATGGTGTCGTTGACGTTGGCCGTGGCGCTCGCCGTGCCGATCGTCAGGTTCTCGAAGTTGCCGCCCGAGGTGCCGGTGATGGTGGCGGTGAGGTGCGAGGCGTCGTTGTAGACGTCCTCGCCATTGCCCGAGGCGATCACCAGCGTGCCGGTGGTCGCGCCAGCCAGGATCGTGATGTCGCCCTGGTCGGTGGTGATCGTTACATCGGTCCCGGCCGCATGCGACAGCGTCGCCGTGAACACATAGCTGGTGTCGGCGGCATTCTCGTTCACCGTCGAAGCGCTCAGGTCGACCGTCGTGGCGGTGATGGTGTCGTTGACGTTGGCCGTGGCGCTCGCGGTGCCGATCGTCAGGTTCTCAAAATTGCCGCCCGAGGTGCCGGTGATGGTGGCGGTGAGGTGCGAGGCGTCGTTGTAGACGTCCTCGCCATTGCCCGAGGCGATCGTCAGCGTGCCGGTGGTCGCGCCAGCCAGGATCGTGATGTCGCCCTGGTCGGTGGTGATGGTGACATCGGTCCCGGCCGCATGCGACAGCGTCGCCGTGAACACATAGCTGGTGTCGGCGGCATTCTCGAGCACTGTCGAAGCGCTCAGGTCGACCGTCGTGGCGGTGATGGTGTCGTTGACGTTGGCCGTGGCGCTCGCGGTGCCGACCACCAGGTTCTCGAAGTTGCCGCCCGAGGTGGCGGTGATGGTGGCGGTGAGGTGCGAGGCGTCGCTGTAGACGTCTTCGCCATTGCCCGAGGCGATCGTCAGCGTGCCGGTGGTGGCGCCAGCCAGGATCGTGATGTCGCCCTGGTCGGTGGTGATCGTTACATCGGTCCCGGCCGCATGCGACAGCGTCGCCGTGAACACATAGCTGGTGTCGGCGGCATTCTCGTTCACCGTCGAAGCGCTCAGGTCGACCGTCGTGGCGGTGATGGTGTCGTTGACGTTGGCCGTGGCGCTCGCGGTGCCGACCACCAGGTTCTCGAAGTTGCCGCCCGAGGTGCCGGTGATGGTGGCGGTCAGGTGCGAGGCGTCGCTGTAGACGTCTTCGCCATTGCCCGAGGCGATCGTCAGCGTGCCGGTGGTCGCGCCAGCCAGGATCGTGATGTCGCCCTGGTCGGTGGTGATCGTTACATCGGTCCCGGCCGCATGCGACAGCGTCGCCGTGAACACATAGCTGGTGTCGGCGGCATTCTCGTTCACCGTCGAAGCGCTCAGGTCGACCGTCGTGGCGGTGATGGTGTCGTTGACGTTGGCCGTGGCGCTCGCGGTGCCGACCACCAGGTTCTCGAAGTTGCCGCCCGAGGTGCCGGTGATGGTGGCGGTCAGGTGCGAGGCGTCGCTGTAGACGTCTTCGCCATTGCCCGAGGCGATCGTCAGCGTGCCGGTGGTCGCGCCAGCCAGGATCGTGATGTCGCCCTGGTCGGTGGTGATGGTGACATCGGTCCCGGCCGCATGCGACAGCGTCGCCGTGAACACATAGCTGGTGTCGGCGGCATTCTCGTTCACCGTCGAAGCGCTCAGGTCGACCGTCGTGGCGGTGATGGTGTCGTTGACGTTGGCCGTGGCGCTCGCGGTGCCGACCACCAGGTTCTCGAAGTTGCCGCCCGAGGTGCCGGTGATGGTGGCGGTGAGGTGCGAGGCGTCGTTGTAGACGTCTTCGCCATTGCCCGAGGCGATCGTCAGCGTGCCGGTGGTGGCGCCAGCCAGGATCGTGATGTCGCCCTGGTCGGTGGTGATCGTTACATCGGTCCCGGCCGCATGCGACAGCGTCGCCGTGAACACATAGCTGGTGTCGGCGGCATTCTCGTTCACCGTCGAAGCGCTCAGGTCGACCGTCGTGGCGGTGATGGTGTCGTTGACGTTGGCCGTGGCGCTCGCGGTGCCGACCACCAGGTTCTCGAAGTTGCCGCCCGAGGTGCCGGTGATGGTGGCGGTGAGGTGCGAGGCGTCGCTGTAGACGTCTTCGCCATTGCCCGAGGCGATCGTCAGCGTGCCGGTGGTCGCGCCAGCCAGGATCGCGATGTCGCCCTGGTCGGTGGTGATCGTTACATCGGTCCCGGCCGCATGCGACAGCGTCGCCGTGAACACATAGCTGGTGTCGGCGGCATTCTCGAGCACTGTCGAAGCGCTCAGGTCGACCGTCGTGGCGGTGATGGTGTCGTTGACGTTGGCCGTGGCGCTCGCGGTGCCGATCGTCAGGTTCTCAAAGTTGCCGCCCGAGGTGGCGGTGATGGTGGCGGTGAGGTGCGAGGCGTCGTTGTAGACGTCCTCGCCATTGCCCGAGGCGATCGTCAGCGTGCCGGTGGTGGCGCCAGCCAGGATCGTGATGTCGCCCTGGTCGGTGGTGATCGTTACATCGGTCCCGGCCGCATGCGACAGCGTCGCCGTGAACACATAGCTGGTGTCGGCGGCATTCTCGTTCACCGTCGAAGCGCTCAGGTCGACCGTCGTGGCGGTGATGGTGTCGTTGACGTTGGCCGTGGCGCTCGCGGTGCCGATCGTCAGGTTCTCAAAGTTGCCGCCCGAGGTGGCGGTGATGGTGGCGGTGAGGTGCGAGGCGTCGTTGTAGACGTCCTCGCCATTGCCCGAGGCGATCGTCAGCGTGCCGGTGGTGGCGCCAGCCAGGATCGTGATGTCGCCCTGGTCGGTGGTGATGGTGACATCGGTCCCGGCCGCGTGCGACAGCGTCGCCGTGAACACATAGCTGGTGTCGGCGGCATTCTCGAGCACTGTCGAAGCGCTCAGGTCGACCGTCGTGGCGGTGATGGTGTCGTTGACGTTGGCCGTGGCGCTCGCCGTGCCGATCGTCAGGTTCTCAAAGTTGCCGCCCGAGGTGGCGGTGATGGTGGCGGTGAGGTGCGAGGCGTCGTTGTAGACGTCCTCGCCATTGCCCGAGGCGATCGTCAGCGTGCCGGTGGTGGCGCCAGCCAGGATCGTGATGTCGCCCTGGTCGGTGTGGATGGTGGTGATGCCTTGCGAGGCACTGCTCAATGTCGCCGTGAAGGTGTAGTTGGCGACCGCTCCCTCGTTCACCGTCGAGGCGCTGAGGTCGACCGTCGTGGCGGTGATGGTGTCGTTGACGTTGGCCGTGGCGCTCGCGGTGCCGACCACCAGGTTCTCGAAGTTGCCGCCCGAGGTGCCGGTGATGGTAGCGGTCAGGTGCGAGGCGTCGCTGTAGACGTCTTCGCCATTGCCCGAGGCGATCGTCAGCGTGCCGGTGGTCGCGCCAGCCAAGATCGTGATGTCGCCCTGGTCGGTGGTGATCGTTACATCGGTCCCGGCCGCATGCGACAGCGTCGCCGTGAACACATAGCTCGTGTCGGCGGCATTCTCGTTCACCGTCGAGGCGCTGAGGTCGACCGTCGCGTCGGTGATGGTGTCGTTGACGTTGGCCGTGGCGCTCGCCGTGCCGATCGTCAGGTTCTCGAAGTTGCCGCCCGAGGTGGCGGTGATGGTGGCGGTGAGGTGCGAGGCGTCGTTGTAGACGTCCTCGCCATTGCCCGAGGCGATCGTCAGCGTGCCGGTGGTGGCGCCAGCCAAGATCGTGATGTCGCCCTGGTCGGTGGTGATGGTGACATCGGTCCCGGCCGCGTGCGACAGCGTCGCCGTGAACACATAGCTGGTGTCGGCGGCATTCTCGAGCACTGTCGAAGCGCTCAGGTCGACCGTCGTGGCGGTGATGGTGTCGTTGACGTTGGCCGTGGCGCTCGCCGTGCCGATCGTCAGGTTCTCAAAATTGCCGCCCGAGGTGCCGGTGATGGTGGCGGTGAGGTGCGAGGCGTCGTTGTAGACGTCCTCGCCATTGCCCGAGGCGATCGTCAGCGTGCCGGTGGTGGCGCCAGCCAGGATCGTGATGTCGCCCTGGTCGGTGGTGATGGTGACATCGGTCCCGGCCGCATGCGACAGCGTCGCCGTGAACACATAGCTGGTGTCGGCGGCATTCTCGAGCACTGTCGAAGCGCTCAGGTCGACCGTCGCGTCGGTGATGGTGTCGTTGACGTTGGCCGTCGCCGTCGCGGTGCCGATCGTCAGGTTCTCGAAGTTGCCGCCCGAGGTGCCGGTGATGGTGGCGGTCAGGCTGGTGGCGTCGTTGTAGACGTCCTCGCCATTGCCCGAGGCGATCGTCAGCGTGCCGGTGGTGGCGCCAGCCAGGATCGTGATGTCGCCCTGGTCGGTGGTGATGGTGACATCGGTCCCGGCCGCGTGCGACAGCGTCGCCGTGAACACATAGCTGGTGTCGGCGGCATTCTCGAGCACTGTCGAAGCGCTCAGGTCGACCGTCGTGGCGGTGATGGTGTCGTTGACGTTGGCCGTGGCGCTCGCCGTGCCGATCGTCAGGTTCTCAAAATTGCCGCCCGAGGTGGCGGTGATGGTGGCGGTGAGGTGCGAGGCGTCGTTGTAGACGTCCTCGCCATTGCCCGAGGCGATCGTCAGCGTGCCGGTGGTCGCGCCAGCCAGGATCGTGATGTCGCCCTGGTCGGTGGTGATGGTGACATCGGTCCCGGCCGCATGCGACAGCGTCGCCGTGAACACATAGCTGGTGTCGGCGGCATTCTCGTTCACCGTCGAAGCGCTCAGGTCGACCGTCGTGGCGGTGATGGTGTCGTTGACGTTGGCCGTGGCGCTCGCGGTGCCGACCACCAGGTTCTCGAAGTTGCCGCCCGAGGTGCCGGTGATGGTGGCGGTGAGGTGCGAGGCGTCGCTGTAGACGTCTTCGCCATTGCCCGAGGCGATCGTCAGCGTGCCGGTGGTGGCGCCAGCCAAGATCGTGATGTCGCCCTGGTCGGTGGTGATCGTTACATCGGTCCCGGCCGCATGCGACAGCGTCGCCGTGAACACATAGCTGGTGTCGGCGGCATTCTCGTTCACCGTCGAGGCGCTGAGGTCGACCGTCGTGGCGGTGATGGTGTCGTTGACGTTGGCCGTGGCGCTCGCGGTGCCGACCACCAGGTTCTCGAAGTTGCCGCCCGAGGTGCCGGTGATGGTGACGGTGAGGTGCGAGGCGTCGTTGTAGACGTCTTCGCCATTGCCCGAGGCGATCGTCAGCGTGCCGGTGGTCTGGCCGTTGGCGATGGTGATGTCGCCCTGGTCGGTGTGGATGGTGGTGATGCCTTGCGAGGCACTGCTCAATGTCGCCGTGAACACGTAGGCTGCCGTCGGCCCCTCGGCGACCGTCGAGGCGCTGAGGTTGACCGTCGCGTTGGTGACGGTGTCGTTGACGTTGGCCGTGGCGCTCGCCGTGCCGACCACCAGGTTCTCGAAGTTGCCGCCCGAGGTGCCGGTGATGGTGGCGGTGAGGTGCGAGGCGTCGCTGTAGACGTCCTCGCCATTGCCCGAGGCGATCACCAGAGTACCAACGGTCTGGCCGTTGGCGATGGTGATGATGCCCTGGTCGGTGGTGATGGTGGTGACGCCGTGCGAGGCACTGCTCAATGTCGCCGTGAAGGTGTAGTTGGCGACCGCTCCCTCGTTCACCGTCGAGGCGCTGAGGTCGACCGTCGCGTCGGTGGCGGTGTCGTTGACGTTGGCCGTCGCCGTCGCGGTGCCGACCACCAGGTTCTCGAAGTTGCCGCCCGAGGTGCCGGTGATGGTGGCGGTCAGGTGCGAGGCGTCGCTGTAGACGTCTTCGCCATTGCCCGACGCGATCACCAGAGTACCAACGGTCTGGCCGTTGGCGATGGTGATGATGCCCCGGTCGGTGGTGATGGTGGTGACGCCGTGCGAGGCGTCCGACAGCGTCGCCGTGAACACGTAGTTGGCGACCGCCCCCTCGGCGACCGTCGAGGCGCTCAGGTTGACCGTCGCGTTGGTGACGGTGTCGTTGACGTTGGCCGTCGCCGTCGCGGTGCCGATCGTCAGGTTCTCGAAGTTGCCGCCCGAGGTGCCGGTGATGGTGGCGGTCAGGTGCGAGGCGTCGCTGTAGACGTCCTCGCCATTGCCCGAGGCGATCACCAGAGTACCAACGGTCTGGCCGTTGGCGATGGTGATGATGCCCTTGTCGGTGGTGATGGTGGTGACGCCTTGCGAGGCACTGCTCAATGTCGCCGTGAACGTATAGGCCGCCGTCGGCCCCTCGCTCACCGTCGAGGCACTGAGGCTGACCGTCGCGTCGTGTTTGAGGTCGATGTTCTCGATCGCCGAGATCTTGAGGTTAATCGTCTTGAATTCATAGACGGATTGGTCCGCCTGGCCCGTGTTCTTGTTCGCGTGGGCCGGAAGCCAGACATTTTTGAAGTAGGCGATCTCAGCGTTCAGAGCCGCCATGAATGTGGCATCGTTAGACTGTTGGACGCTGACGACAATTCTGAGCGTGTCGATCTCGGCCGTACCGCCTTTTGCGGTTCCGTTGCCACCATCATAATTGTCATATCCGGTGAACGCCGTTTGCCCGGTTTGCAGCACGCCATCGTTGTATATGGCGCTGCCTAGGCGGTACTGGTTCTCATAGGATCGGAAAATCAGAGTATCGGCACCCGACCCACCTAGAAGAGTGTCGATACCGCTCCCGCCGTCCAGGGTGTCAGCGCCAGACCCACCATTAATATAGTCATTACCGTCACCGGCGTAGATGACGTCGGTCTCGCTCCCGCCGATAAGCTTGTCATCCCCATCAGTCACCACGCCGACGTAGCTGCTGCCACTCGCACCCATACTAACCTCCCAAGATCATGGATTGAGACGGGAAGGCGATGACGACCGTATCCTCGGCTAAATTGAAAACGTCATCCTTCGCCTGCGGCGTGTTTGAAAAAGACGCAGTGGTTCCACCGGCATCGGCGATTTTAGAAGCCATTTTCAACCCCCCTTTTTAAGAACAGACGCCCCATCTGTTTTATCGGCAGTACTGAACGACCGGCTGCTTCCAGCCGAAGAATGACCGCGCGATCGGTATGCGAATTCGGGGAGGCATCAATTGTCAGCGCCATCCAGACGAGCCACCGCATTAAACA
The DNA here is from genome assembly GCA_014189435.1 of Mesorhizobium loti. Taxonomy (NCBI): domain Bacteria; kingdom Pseudomonadati; phylum Pseudomonadota; class Alphaproteobacteria; order Hyphomicrobiales; family Phyllobacteriaceae; genus Mesorhizobium; species Mesorhizobium loti. The sequence goes on along the minus strand of CP050293.1, from coordinate 3,304,476 downwards.
ACCGGCTTGCGCTGGCTATTCACGGATGGATGGTGGCTCGATAATGATGGCAGCGACGACTTTGGTCGCCGCGCTGCTTGTTCCTACCCCGACTGCAACGTCTTAACTCGTTGGTTACCGATCACGAGTTTTAGAAAGCCCGTATATTAGGAGATTCTTAACCCTACCGCAGGGCGAGCGTCAATGGCCAACTTGACGGAACAGTTAATAGTCGAAGTGAAAGTCAAAGTATCCCCAGCGGTCCTACTGGCCGGCTGGAGTTTTCCCACCACATATGTAAAAGACCGGCGGGCACGTTTGTAGACCGACATCGCCGGCATTGGAGCTCGGCATTCATCCTGGACGTCTGCTCGGCGATCCGCGCGAAAGCTGCAGCCTCAACCTCGGCGGCCGACAAGCCTGTGAGCGCCACGTCGTGGGCGCCTCGGGGTAGGTGCCAGCCAGCGAAACAAGTTCGCCGTCACACAAGTCCATAGGGGAGCAATGCCACCGCGTGTTGCAGTCGTGCGGCACTGGCAGCAGGCTGGGATACGTCCGGACAGCAAGGTTGGGCACTGCGGGGCTAGATACAACACGACCGTGTCGCGGCGATGCCATCTAACTACCTGATTGTATTGCCTAAATAGCTGGCTGGGAACCTGGATTCCCGGACAGAGAAATGCCGCATCCAGCTAGATCATTGAGATCGCTAGGAAATTCAGTCTACCAAAGTGGCTCTGCCACAATTTGTGCATCACCTGTGTGCCCAGACCCGCAGGCGGCGTCAAGAGCCCGATTTCAGGGATTTGAAAGATCAAGCGGAAGTCTCAGAGATCGCTGGGCAAACTTTGCCTAGGTCCGAAGTCGACCCGAAAACGACTTCGGTCGGCCACCGCGTGGACGACCGCTTTGCGCCTCATAGCGGCTGTAGAACCCCGTCCTGCTAACTACTAAAGGCAGACGTTGACGGCGACCACGCTGGAGGTCGCGGTTGCGTCACGACGATGTAAGAGATAGCCCGGCCTAACCCCGCGGTCGAGTGGTCGAGCCGCGGACCAAGAGCTCGACCGGTATGATCACCTGGCTCGGGGCGCCGTTTGCAAACACCGTCGTGGCGGCAAGTCTCCCCTTCCCGACAATGTCTTGGGCCACTGTCGTGAGCGGAGGCGTGGTGCGCGAAGACTCTGCGGTGCCATCGAAGCCGACGACCGACATGTGCTCGGGTATCTTGATATTGCGCCGACGCGCTTCGTCCAGGACGGTGATTGCCTGCCAGTCCGACATAGTCAAGATCGCCGTTGCTTGCGGAACCCGGTCGAATACGACCGCTCCTGCCGAAGGCTCACCTGGAGTCGTCTCGATGATCGGGACATTGTCGATTGACAGACCGAGCTCAGCCAAACCCTGGGCGAAGCCGAAGAGTCTCTCGTGATCAAGTTGAAAACCGGCAGAGATAGCGCGCGGGGCATTGCCCGGCAAATGGACGATGGGCGGCCCCGATGTGCGCCGAATGGACAGGATTGCAAAACGCTGATGTCCAAGAGCAGCCAGATGCCTGATGGCCGCCAGAGCCCCGCTCCTGCCGTCTATCCGGATCGAATTGACGTCCGGACCGGCATCGCTTTCGAGGATGACGAAGGGCAGCCGCCGGCGCCGTAAAGAGGCGATCAATTCGATGTCCGCGCTGTGGCCCAGGATGAAGCCGTCAACCAAGGCCTCGCGAATGGTGGAGATGCGCGTTTCATCCGTACCATTGACCAAACTCAGCGTCGCTCCAGCCTCGTCACAAGCAAGCGAAACGCCAAGCACCAGCTCCCGCAGATATGGGCTCCTGATCATGTCGGCAATAGCGTATGCACCCGGGGGATCAGGCCGATGGCGTTGAACTTGCCGTCGCGCAGCACGCGTCCTCTCGGGTCGGGGCCATCGTAACCAAGCTGGCGCGCCGCGGCCTCAACGCGCTGACGCAGATCGGACCGCACTAGGTCCGGATGGTTGAATACATTGGAGACAGTACCGCGGGAGACTCCCGCGACCCGGCCGACATCGGCGAGCGTAGGCATTTTGGAAACATTCATTTCCCTCAGTTAGACAATTTTTTGGAGCGCTCCAAGTTTTTTCTTGACGCTAAGCCTTAAATGTTGGATTTTGCATTTGGAGCGCTCCAAAGATTGAAAAATTGCAGGGTTTCGGCATCTGCGCCGAACATCGGCCAAGCGTGCCTGATTTCGCAAAATCATCGAGGAGGATTAGGATGACTACGACCAATGGTGCCCCGACCTCGCTCGTCGGGAAGACTTTTGATTGCTCGTTCGGACAGTTCGTACCGAGGTTGACGGTCCTGTCGCCGACCGAATTGCGGGTGCAGGCGACGATCGGCGCTACCGAGATCGACGAGGTCGTTCAGAGCAATCTGACCGGCGTTCGACCCGGACTTTTCATCATGAGTTGGACCGAGCAAGGCGGCAACTTCGTCGTGCAGGTTCAAGATCACGAGAACCAGATCGTTCATAACTATGCGCGACTGGCGGACGGGCAGCAGTTCTGCGCGCAAGGTACAATTCATCCGGTGGCGACGACGTGATGCCCGCCTGTGTATCTGAGAGGAGATTACGCCATGACCACCAACATGATCGACCAGACCGACCCTCTGCAGTGGGACCCCAAGCTTGACGCCGTGATCGCGGCGCCCGCAAACCACAAGGTATTGTTTGAGAATGACCGGCTACGTGTGCTTGAGGTAATCCTCAAGCCCGACGAGGAAGAGCCGACACATCACCACCGCTGGCCTTCAGTATTCGTGTTCGATCAGGTGGAAGGCCCTATCCACGACTTCGCGCCGGATGGGACCATGATGCCGCCCAATCGAGATGTCATCCAGGCGGTCCAGGCATGGGACGGCCAAGGCTGTCTCGTGGTGCATATGGCCCCCCAACCGGCGGGTCGCGTGCTCAACGCTTCGAGCAAGACCCTGCATGGTATCCGTGTCGAGATGAAGTCATAAGCAGACTTGACCCTGGCCACCGGAACTCGCGCACGCTGAACGTCCACTTTTGACGATTCAAGCCTTAAAGCTGCCAGTCCGCTTGCGGCCCATAGGGGAAACCTCAGTGGCTTTCGGCGGTTTGGATATCCTCGTCAACAACGCTGGCTATGGCCTGTTCGGCGCGATCGAGGAAGCGACGCCCAATGAAATAGACGAAATCAAATGGCTATAAGAACTCGTGTGCAACAGCTGCACACGAAAGTTCTCCTTCTCTTCCATCTCCGTTCTTACGATGAGGTGGCCGAGAGGCCTCCTAGACCTGCGACCGTCCGGCACAACGCTAAAGAACATCTGCACAGCAGCGAAGTCGAACCTGACCTCGCCGCTGTGACAGCGCCGCCGGCGCGATCAGAAGAAGCCGAGTTTTTTCGGGCTGTAGCTGACCAGCATGTTCTTGGTCTGCTGATAGTGGTCGAGCATCATCTTGTGGGTCTCGCGGCCAATGCCGGACTGCTTGTAACCGCCGAACGCGGCGTGCGCCGGATAGGCGTGGTAGCAGTTGGTCCAGACGCGGCCCGCCTGGATGGCGCGACCGAAGCGGTAGCAGCAATTTGCATCACGGCTCCAGATGCCGGCGCCGAGGCCGTAGAGGGTGTCGTTGGCGATCGACAGCGCCTCTTCGTCATCCTTGAAGGTGGTGACGGAGACCACCGGTCCAAAGATTTCCTCCTGGAAAACGCGCATCTTGTTGTGACCCTTGAACACGGTCGGCTGGACGTAATAGCCGCCGGCAAGGTCGCCCGGAAGTTCGGCGCGCCCGCCGCCGGTCAGCACCTCGGCGCCTTCCTGGCGGCCGATGTCGAAGTAGCTCAATATCTTTTCGAGCTGCTCCGAGGACGCCTGCGCGCCGAGCATGGTGGCCGGATCGAGCGGATCGCCCTGCACGATCGCCTGGACGCGCTTCAGGGCCGTCTCCATGAAGCGGTCGTAGATCGACTCGTGGATCAGTGCACGGCTCGGGCAGGTGCAGACCTCACCCTGGTTGAACGCGAACATGACGAAACCCTCGACCGCCTTGTCGAAGAAGTCGTCGTCTTCCGCGAGCACATCCTGGAAGAAGATGTTGGGTGACTTGCCGCCGAGTTCGAGGGTTACCGGAATGAGGTTCTGGCCGGCATATTGCATGATCAGCCGGCCGGTGCTCGTCTCACCGGTGAAGGCAATCTTGGCGATGCGCGGCGACGACGCCAGCGGCTTGCCGGCTTCAAGGCCGAAGCCGTTGACGATGTTCAGGACCCCTGGCGGCAGAAGATCGCCGATCAGATCGGCCCAGAGCAGGATCGAGGCCGGCGTCTGCTCGGCCGGCTTCAGCACCACGCAGTTGCCGGCGGCAATCGCGGGCGCCAGCTTCCAGCACGCCATCAGCAGCGGGAAGTTCCAGGGAATGATCTGGCCAACCACGCCGAGAGGCTCGTGAAAGTGATAGGCAACGGTGTCGTCGTCGATCTGGGAGAGGCTGCCCTCCTGGCTGCGCAGTGCGCCGGCGAAATAGCGGAAATGATCAATGGCGAGCGGCACGTCGGCGGCGGTCGTTTCGCGGATCGGCTTGCCATTGTCCCAAGTCTCGGCGAGGGCGAGGAGGTCCAGATTGTCCTCCATGCGATCGGCGATGCGGTTGAGGATCAGCGCACGCTCGGCAACGCTGGTGCGGCCCCAGGCGTCCTTGGCGGCATGCGCGGCATCGAGCGCGGCTTCGATATCGGCCGCGTCGGAACGAGCGACTTCGCACAGCAGCTGGCCGTTCACCGGCGAATGATTGTCAAAGTACCGGCCGGCGTGAGGCTCGGCCCATTTGCCGCCGATGAAGTTGCCATAGCGCTTGGCAAAGGGGACCTTCACCGCGCGCGAAAATTCTACCTTGTTCATGTCTTCCTCCCGAAAGCGACGCCGCGGGATGCGGACGTTCCGGTTGAAAGCGTTGCAGGATGGATGCAGCAATGTCAGCCCCGTCCGGGCGCCGGACCAGGCCGACCTGTCGCAGAACTGCGACAGGTCGGGGCGCGAACATCAGTGTGGGCGGCGGATACCGAACCGGGCGAGCTTGCGATGCAGCGTGGCGCGAGAGATGCCGAGGTTCTGCGCGGCTGCAGAAACGTTGCCCTCTGACCGGGCAAGCGCGCGCTGGACGGCGGAACGCTCGGCTTCCGTCAAGTCTTCCGATGCCGCCGGCGCGTCGCCCAGGAGGTCGGCGGCGGGCAATGGCTTGGCCAGGCAATCCTGCGTGATGCCAAGCGCCAGCCGCGCGGCACGGGTCGCTCCGACCACGAGGTCGTCGGCATCGACCGCCACCAGCGCGCCTGTACTCCTATCGGCGACCGGTGCCAGCAGGATGCGCGCTTTCGGAAACGCCATGCGGAAATTGTCGGCTTCGATACGTCGGGCGGCTTCATTGACAGCCATGGCGATCAGATTGACGAAGCCCTCCGTCAGGTCGGCCCGACAAGACGACACGTCGAGCGCGGCGACGAGGTTGCCCAGATGATCGTAGACTGGCGCCGTGGTGCAACTGAGCAGCGTGTTGCGGGTGAAGAAGTGCTGGTCGCGGTGGATGGTGAGTGCGCGCTGCTCTACCAGGCAGGTTCCGATGCCGTTGGTGCCCTCGCTGTGTTCACTCCACACCGAGCCGGTCCACAGGCCCCAGGAATGAAAGGTATCGTCGTCGACCGGCGCACCACGGCGATCGACCGGCACACCATCGCGATCGGCCAGCAACACGCAGCAGCCGACACCGCCGACGGCAAGATAGAGCCTGTCGAGACTGGACTGGGCGGCAGCGAGCAGAGGCTCGACCTTTTGCCGGGCGACGCTCAATTCGATGTCCGTCAACCGCCGGGGTGACTTCTGCCCTGCAGGATCAAGCCTGTGCAACGAGGCCGAGCGCCGCCACGAAGCGACCAGCGCCGATTTTGCAGCGGCATCCGATGCGATCGATGCTTGAATACGGTCCGCATGCAATGTGGCCATGTGCCGGTCCATGCCTTCCTCCCGAAGCCTGAACGCCGATAGACTTGCCCACTGTTTCCTCAATCTTCCAGCGGCAAAAAATAGATGTCCTCCGCGCTGCTATCTTGCTCTTGGTGCCCCGCTGTCAATTGGTCTGAAGTGCTAGAACCATCCAGGAGTCGGAGCGCAGCTCATTCGCTCATCGCATGAAGCGCATCATGCCTGACGATTTCGATGCTGCGCAGGCTGAGCAGGCGGATGACGCCCTTGTCCTTCAGCCGGGTGAAGATCCGCGATACCGTCTCGATGGTGAGGCCGAGATAATCGCCGATGTCCATGCGAGACATCGGAAGTTCGACCTGCCGCAATCCGCCCTGCCGTTCCGCTATGTCGACGAGGAACGCGGCGACGCGTTCGATGGCGCTCTGGCGACCCAGGACCAGAAGGTGTTCCTGAGCTCTGGTCAACCCCTTGAGCGCCAGGGGCAGCAGCTGACGGGACATATCCGCTCCAGCCGTCAGGCGGAAGGCGCGGACCCCGGTGGAATTGATCGCCTCAGCAAAGAAATGGTGCGTCGAATCGGCTTCGAAACCGAACGTCTCTCCGGCGAGGTGAAAGGCACTGATCTGCCGGCGTCCGTCAGCAAGCAGGCGGTAGACGCGGACGGCGCCGAATTCCACCTGGTAGAAGGCTGCGGCCTTTTCGCCCTGGGCGTAGATTTCCGCGCCGGCGGGATAGAAGCCGAGTGGTTGCAGCGGCGCGGGCTCGAAAGCCTCCGACAGGTTGGGCAGCGCAGACCGTGACGGCAGCGAAATTCTGGAGGCGGTGTAGGCGTGCATGGCTGTCTTCCCGGTTGATCCGTGACACAGCAATCGCGCGAATCCGCGGGTCGCGAAATTCGGTTTTATCCCTACGGGAAACTACCTAGAGCCGCTCCTCCCGAACCGGTCCAGCGCCGGTAGCGGCAGTGACGGCAGCTATTCACTTGCTTCGCGGCCCGACACCTGTTCGATCAAGATACGGAAAAAAACGTGGGGTGCGCTGTCCGACACCGGAGGCATGACAGGCTTGAGGGCGCCGGGCTCCCACCAGTCAGCATGCTTGCTCAACACCGACCATGCATGGTCGCGCTCGAGCTTGTGACCAATCCGGTCCGGCAGTTCCTCATAACGGCCATCGACGACGACGCTTTTCCAGCCTCGGCCCTGGCCGCGTTCACCCACCTGGACGGACACCAGCGGATTGGCACGCATCCAGTCGATCTTCTTGCCGGGCATGGAAAACGCGTAGAGGTGATTGTCGGCGTGCGCATAGTGCACCGGCACCACGTAGGGCTGCCCATCCTTCGCGCATGCCAGATGGCCGACACGGTTGGCGGTCAGCAATTTCGTGCATTCCAGGGCGGATAATGTGCGGATCAGCATGTGCGATCTCCTGAGTTTATTGATCGTCCCACCGACTGTTGGCCCAGTCGCCGGGGGCGGTCATTGATCGCGATCAAGGCAGGCTTGCCGCTCGCGCGCAGCGGTACCAGCACAATTTCGGAAAATGATTCAAATCAAGGCGCTGCTTGCCACTTCCCCCGATCATGGGGAGATGTGGAAGCCAATCCTGAGCGCTCCGTTTGGTCGCGAACTCGAACTCGCCGTCTTCGACGAGGACGGCGAACATGCGCTCGTATTTCCCTGCATAAAAGGCTGGCAGGGTTGGAAGCACGCCGGGACTGGTGTGCGCGTCGATATCCGCCCGACCCATTGGCGTTACTGGAAGTCGAAGACAGTGCCGACAGACGACGGCAAGTCTGTCGGGGACGCTTGCTAGGGTTTGGATTCCACAATCAACGCCATACGCACGAGATGCGACAGGCTGCCCGCGGCCATCTTGCTCATGACATTGGCACGATGAATCTCGACGGTGCGCGGACTGATACCCAGATCATAGGCGATCGTCTTGTTCGGCAGACCCGAGACAAGCCCATCCAGAACCTGCCGCTCCCGCTCCGAAAGTGTGGCCAGGCGCCCGTGGATTTCAGCGGATTGCGGATGCGTTGCACCTGCCTGATTGCGGTTGTCCAACGCCGAGCGGATCGCATCGATCAAAACCTGGTCGTCGAACGGTTTTTCAATGAAATCGGAAGCGCCTTCCTTCATCGCCTGAACGGCCAGCGCCACATCCGCGTGCCCCGTCATGACGATCACCGGGAGCGTATGCGAGCGCATTCTGAGTTGGCGCAGGAACTCGATGCCGTCAATGCCGGGCATGCGCACGTCGGTCACGATACAGCCGTCGAGCTGGCCTGTCGCCGTGGACAGAAATGCTGTGGCCGATTCGTGCAGGCGCACGGCGAAGTCGGCCGTTCCTAGAAGAAAGCCAAGCGATTTGCGGACGTCCACATCGTCGTCCACCACATGCACGACATCGTTACCGGCCATTGGCAACCTCTTCCCTTTCAACAATGCGCAAGGTGAAGCGGAAAGCTGTGCCTCCACCGGGAACGGCTTCTGCCCAGATGTGGCCGCCATGCGACTCGACGATGGTACGGCAAATGGAAAGACCGACACCCATACCCTGCTTCTTGGTGGTGACAAAGGGCTGGAAAAGCTGGGCCGAGACTTCCGGCGCAATCCCTGTGCCCGTATCGATCACGCTTACCTCGGCCATCCCGTCATTCCGGGCGACGGTCATGACATGCAATTCGCGGCGCGGCACACCTTGCATGGCCTCCACCGCATTGCGCATCAGATTCAGCAGAACCTGCTGGATCTGGATGCGGTCGGTCAGGACCAGTTCGGCGGCGGGATCAAGCTTGTAGCTGACGCGCATATCGATTTCCCGTGCACCGACCAAAGCAAGTGAGGAGGCTTCGTCGATCAGCACCGGCAGATGCTCGACCTGACGCTCGCTCTCGCCTCTCGCGACGAAATCCCTGAGGTGCCGGATGACATCTCCGGCGCGCAATGCCTGCTCGGCGGCCTTTTCGACGGCCTCACGCAGCATCGGCGCGTGCTCATCAGAGCTCTTCTCGAGCAGCCGCCGGCTGCCCTTCAGGTAGTTCGTGATGGCGGTGAGCGGCTGGTTGATCTCATGCGCGAGCGTTGAAGCCATTTCGCCGAGCGCGGTGAATCGCGCCATGTGGAGCAATTCCAGCTGCTGTTCCTGGATTCGCGCTTCCGCCCTGTGGCGCTCGGTCAGGTCGCGGCAGAAGCCGGTAAAGAAGCGCCCGGTTCCCGGATTCATCTCGCCGACGGAAAGCTCCATCGGAAAGGTCGAGCCATCCTTGCGCATCCCGGTGACGGTGCGACCAAGCCCGATGATCCGCCGTTCTCCCGTCGTCAGGTAGCGATGAAGGTAGGCATCATGCTCGCCACGATAGGGTGACGGCATCAACATGTTGACGTTCTTGCCGATGACTTCGCCTGACTGATAGCCAAAAAGCGTTTCGGCAGCGGTGCTGAAGGATTGGATCCGGCCTTGTTCGTCGATGACGACCATTGCGTCAGGCACAGTCGCCAGGATCGATCGCAAATGATCTTCGCGCAATTGAAGAGCGGCGTTTGCGAAGGAAAGCTCGCTCACGTCGGTGCCTTCGACAAAGATAGCCGTGATGCGGCCGTCATCGGCCTTGATGGGCTGATAGACGAAATCGAGAATGCGCTCTTCGGCAGGTTCGTCACCCTTGCGAAGCGCGACTTTCACGGCCCGTCCCCTGTACGGTTCACCCGTTTCATAGACCTGGTCCAGTAGTTCGTAGAAGCCTTGGCCTTCGAGTTCGGGAAGGGCGTCGCGCACCGACTTTCCAATCACTTGCCTGTGGCCGATCAGCCGTTGGTAGGCAGTATTGGTCAGTTCGAAGACATGATTTGGCTCACTCATGAGAGCCATGAAGCTCGGAGCCTGTTCGAACATTTGCGACAAGACTGTCTTAAGCGTCATCCCGCCGGCCGACAAAATAGGCGCTTCGTCTTGGCTCACCCGAGATCCCTGGATTCGATACGCCTACAAGAGAGGCTAACTATCACTTCTCTCCATACACGCAAAACGGATCGAGGCCGACGTTTTCGCCTGCGGATGCAATTGGCGGGTTCCTTGACGTGCATCAAGGCCTCGTGAGCTGGCGAATGCAATTCATCGCGTCGTTGCCACAATCGATACGGACCGCGACGAGAGCATCCGCGACAGTCTCGCCGATGTCGCGGTTTTTCTGGAACATCACGGCATCATGGCACGAACCGAACTGATTGCCGGCGAGGCTGACGGCGATCAGTTGCTGACATTTGCGCGGTCGATCCATGCCGACCTGATCGTCTCGGGTGCCTATGGGCACAGCCGTCTGCGGGAATGGGCGTTCGGCGGGGTCACGCGCTCGCTGATTGAGGAAAGCGGCATCAACCGCTTCATGTCGTATTGATGGGTCGACGTCCCAGCAGCCGCGTGCGCGGCGGTGGGTTCAGGAACTTCAATCTACCCCCTTCGCCGCCTTGGCCTGGCAACGGCTCCGTCTGTTGACCGAGATCAAGTCGTTGGCCGTCTGCATTGCTATGAGTCTCAAAAGGCAGGAGTGACCAAGATGAGCTTTCTCGATTATCTGATTTCAGTCGACGCCAGGGCCGCGTTGATGGGTCGCATGATGCGCAAGCTTGGTGTCGACAGGCAGTTGAAAGTGGTGGCGGACCACGCAGCCGTCACCGATCGGGCGGTCAACCGCTGCCGATCCTGCGGCCATCAGGACGAATGCTCGACTTGGCTCGATCAACACGAGCAAGCCGATGCTCCGCCAGATTATTGCCGCAACCGCGACCTGATCGCACGGCTGCAGCATGCGGCCGGCCAGCGTTAGAACGTCGAGCGGCTAAGCACACAGTTCGCCTCGGTAAAATGCTGGCGGTACCCCTTGGCTACGAGACCAGGATGACGGACAACGGCTCGGCGCAAAATAGATTGTCCTCAACGCCTTTGACGCCGGCGACATTTTCCGCCGCGACGATGGCCGCCTGGCGCTCGCGTTCGTCGAAGATGGCGCCGCTCAGTTTTACGATCCCTTTGTCGACAGTGACATTGATCAGGTCCTCGCCAGCCCATTTCTGCGCTGCAAGCTCCGCGACGATGCTCTGGCGTATCTGTTCGTCGTCAATGGCTGTCGAGGTTGAGGCCGGCTGCGTGCGGAGCAGCGCACGAAGAAGATCGGAGCGGGCAATCATGCCGACAACTTTACCACCGTCGACGACCGGGACACGTTTGATGCGGTGATGCGTCATCAACTCGACGACCTCGGCAAGCGATGCATTGGGGGGTGCCGTGACGACGCTGTCGGTCATCACCTCCTCGACCCGCCGTCCGTTGGCGAGGACATATTCTTCGGCAACTCTTCCCGGGCTGACAAGAAACTCCAGCCAGCGTGGGCGCTTGCGCTGAGTGCCCAACTCTCCGCGGCGCAGGAAATCACCCTCGCTGATAATGCCCACCAGCGCGCCGTCGCTGCGAATGACGGGAAGCCCGCTGATCTTGCTGGAGAGCATCAATCCGGCCGCTTCGGCGATCGACGCAGACGGATCTATTGCGACGACCGGTGTGGTCATTATGGCTTTGGCCTGCATGCCAACCTCCTCAGATACTTTATCCCTTTGCTTATCGAGATCGCGCGCGCCGTGTCTTGATCTGAATCATTTTCAGATTGCGAAAGCGCAACGAAGGCGACCAAAGCGGGATTTATGAAGAGGCCTCGCAAATCGCGGAGACTTCATCGTGAAGCAGCGCAGTTCGATCAGTCCGGACACTGTCGTTGACGAAATCATGAGAAAGTGGCCGGCAACGGTGGCAGTGGTGCTGAGATACAAGATGCTCTGCGTCGGCTGTCCGATCGGCACATTCCATACCGTGGCCGAAGCATGCCGGGAACATCGGATCGATGAGGCCGACTTTCTTTTGGACTTGGAATCGGTTGTTCGAGGAGAACGGTGACGGTCAGCCCTTGTCCCGGTTCTCAGCCAGAACCACTAGGCGATGCGCATCCTTGATTGTGACTTTCTGGCGCCCGCTGACGATGATCCCCTTCTCTTCCCACTTGCTGAGCAGCCGGCTGACGGTGTGAAGCGTCGTCCCTGTCATCTCGGCGATGTCCTGCCTGGAAATCGGGAAGTCGATTTCGATGCCGCCGTCGGTCTTTCGGCCGGTCTGGTTCGCCAGTCGCAGCAGTGCATGCGCAACCCGCTGCTCCACCTGCTCGGTGGACATCTCCACCACCCGCGTCTGCGTCTCCTGCAGCCTGCTTCCAACCGTCCTGTAGGTAGCCGCCCCAAACACGGGGAAGCGTCTCGCCAACTCCGGCCACAGGGCGTTGGGCCACGCCAACACCACGCAGTCCACCGCCGCGACTGCGCTGGCGGGGTAGGTCGCCCGGCCAAGGGCTGCGGCGACGCCAAAGATCTCGCCTTCGCTGATGTATCGGGCGATGACCTGCTGCCCATCCGGCGTGGTGCGGACGACGCGTATGTGCCCGGCGATCAGCACGAAGAAGGAGTGAGCCCCGGCCTCCTGCTCGAAGACTGCTGCCTCCTTGGCATAGCGAGACGACCGCGCATTTTGCAGGATCTCGCTCTGCTCGTCAGGTGTCAGCCCCTGGAAGAGCGGCAGCCGCGATATCAGCGATCGGTCCAGCGCAGCCAAGCGGATCCCTCACAGCCCTGTAGTTCCGCATCAGTCATGCGGGAGACCTTTCTACCCCGAGTTTGCGCCAGCGCAAATTCTGCTGGGGCTTATCAGGCTAAATGGCATGGAACGGCCAAATGCCGCGAAGACGAAACAAAGGACAAACCGATGAAACTCTCCATCCTCGCCGCCGCAATCTCCATCCTCGCGCTCGCCGGCGGCGCAAGCGCGGAAGAGCATGTGGTGCAAATGCTCAACAAGGGCGAAAAGGGCGCCATGGTTTTCCAGCCGGCCTTCGTCAAGGCAGCCCCCGGAGACACCGTCAAGTTCGTGCCGACCGACAAGACGCATGATGCCGAGTCGATCAAGGGCATGCTTCCGGACGGCGCCGAGCCTTTCAAGGGAAAGCCCAGTGAGGAAATAACCGTCACGCTGACGAAGGAGGGCGTCTACGGTGTCAAATGCGCGCCCCACTACGGCATGGGGATGGTGGCGCTGATCGTTGTCGGCAAACCGGCCAACCTCGATGCCGCCAAGGCGGTCAAACACCCCGGGAAGGCCAAGACGGTGTTCGCCGACCTGTTCACCCAGGTTCCGGCCAACTGACCAGCATACAGCCTGCCTGCCATAAATGGGGTGGGCATGGGCCGGACGGACCGAGGGCGGCGGTTCATCCGGCCCTGTTCATTTGGAGACGCAAATCATGGGGATTCCACGCCTGCGGGCCTACACAGGGCCTGCATTTCTTTCTTACGGATTCAGGCCCTTCTTCTTCCTCGGGTCGCTGTATGCCGCGCTCTCCATTCTGCTTTGGCTGCCGATCTATGCCGGCGAACTCGATGCCCACAGTGCGTTCGTTGCCGTCGACTGGCACATTCACGAGATGCTGTTCGGCTACCTGCCGGCGATCGTTACCGGGTTCCTGCTGACCGCCATCCCGAACTGGACCGGCCGGCTGCCCGTGCAAGGCCTGCCGCTGCTGGCGCTGGTTGTCCTGTGGCTTGCCGGCCGCGCCGCTGTCTTCTTCTCGGCGGATATCGGTTGGCAAACAGCCGCTGTAGTCGATGGCTCTTTTCTGCTGGCGGTCGCTGCGGCGGCGGCACGCGAAATCGTCGCGGGACGCAACTGGCGCAACCTCAAGGTGCTGCTGCCGCTTGCCGTTCTGGCGTGCGCCAACGGCGCGTTCCATATCGAGGCGCACAGCCAAGGCATATCGGACATCAGTCGCAGGCTCGGTATGGCTGCGGCGATCGTGCTCATCTCGCTGATCGGTGGGCGCATCATTCCGAGCTTCACGCGCAACTGGCTCGTTCGCGAAAACCCGGGCAGGCTGCCTGCGCCGTTCGGCCGTTTTGACATCGTATCGATAGTCATCTCAGCTATCGCGCTGGGAGCATGGACGTTCGCCCCCGACAATCGCGCCTCGGGAATGCTTATGGCCATCGCTGCAATCTGTCAGGCGTGGCGTCTGTCGCGCTGGGCTGGCGAGCGCACATTGCGGGATCCGCTCGTGCTCATCCTCCATCTTGCATATGCCTTCGTGCCGGTCGGCCTCGCCCTTATATCGGCTTCGATCTTCTTTCCTGCCGCCGTGCCGGCCGCTGCAGGGCTCCACGCGCTCGGAACGGGTGCGGTCGGCGCCATGACGCTCGCCGTGATGACCCGCGCAACGCTCGGGCACACCGGACGAGAACTCAAGGCTGGGAACGGCGCCTCGTTCATCTTCGTGGCCGTCCTGCTCGCGGGATCATTGAGAATCCTGGCCGCTTTCGTCCCCTCAGGCGCGGTGATCGATATGGCCGGCGCCGCATGGGTGGCGGCATTCGCCGGCTTCCTCCTGATCCACGGAACTGCGTTGACGACACCAAAGGTACGGTGAGGCGAGGGAAGGGCGACGGGCGGGCTCGCGACGGTCGAGAAGACGTGGCCCGCTATTCCTGCTTTCAGACGATGCCAAGCCAGCCAAGAATCCGGCTTGCCCATCCCGAATGGTCCCGGACCAATCTGAATCCCAGATTGTCGGGAGGCGTGCCAACCGCACAGCCTCCGCTTTTCCCGTCACTGACGAAGTTCGACATGTAGGCTCTGTGAAGCCCTTCAAGCACGTGGACGCCGCAATTGTCGACCGAGCTCGCAACACCGCTTCCATCCGCAGCCAACGTGGTGCGCACATAGCAGGTCGAAGTCCACTCCCAGACGTTGCCGGAAAAGTCGGCGAGGCCCAGGGAATTGAAACCAAACGAGCCGCGGCTCTTGGGCATCGGGTCCGGTTTGCGATTGAGGTCCACCTCGGCCTTGTAGCTGGTGAGCCAACGTCTGGCGGGGTTGCTGGCATCGTTTTCGACACCCTCGAATTCGCCTGCGAACCGCTCCGCGGCGGCAAAGGCCCACTCTTCGTCGGATGGCAGCCGCCATTGGCCGCCGGTCACATGCGAATACCACCGGGCGTAGGCATTCGCATCGAGATAGCTCACTCCGGTGACAGGAGCATTGCTCGGGATCGCGCGCGTCTCCTGTGTCGGGTGACAGGCGCTAGCCGACACGCAGTCCGCATAGTCGGCTGCGCCGACCTGGTAGGCCATGATTTCGAGAGGTCTGTCGAGTTGCCGCTCGAGGCGGGGATTGCCTTGCGGGCGTCCCTCTTTCAGGAACTCGCCCGGAGTCGGATAGATGATCGAACCGGAAAGCAAGATAACCGTCGTGGCGATGGGGTGGGGTTGTCGATCTCCGAAGGCCGCCTGTAGCGAGAGCCCTACAGGAACAGCAGCGGCGGCCAGGGTGACCGGCAGGACCTTCAGGATGAAAAGAGACATGGCTTTTGTCCATGCCCGGACAGCGACGCCGTCCGGGCATTTTGGAGTGCCGTCAGTTGATGGCTATGGGTTTGGGCGCCTCGACCTGCGTCATCAGGTCGTCATCCCACTCGCCTTCGACCATGAAGTGAGCGGTCGCTCCGAGTTCCACAGCCTCAATCAGATTGTGATTGACGTAGGCGTAGACACCCGGCTGCAGGAATGTGTAGAGCGCCGAGCCCGCCGAGCCGCCGCGGATGAACCAGGTTTCCAGGTCCTTGGCCGGCGGGTTGGCGAATTTGCCCTGTTCCCAGACATAATCGCCGTGCCCGCCGATCAGATGCGGCCGGGTATCGCGGTTGGCCTGCGAATGGACGATCAACACGGTCTCGCCGACTTTCGCCTTCATGGCGTTGTCGCCGGTCAGGGAACCGACCTTGCCGTTGAACACGACATGCGTCGGGATCAGCCCGCGCATGACCTTGACGATGTCATCGTACCCGTCGCCGGCCGATTCGTAGCTCTTGAAATTGCCCTTGTCGTCGCGCGGAATATAGAAGTCGTTCTCGCCGATGTAGAAGATCTTATCGTATTTGACCGGCTCGCCCTTGTCGTTCCTGAGCCCATCGCGCGGCAGCACCATGATTGCGCCGCTCATGCCGGAGACGACATGCCAAGGGATCATCGCGCCACCAGGCGCGCAGTGATAGACGAACGTTCCCGTCCGCGTTGCCTTGAAGCGCAAAGTCACCTGTTCCCCGGGATTGATCAGCGTGAGACCGCCGCCGCCCAGAGCGCCCGTCGCGGCGTGGAAGTCGATGTTGTGGGCGAGTGAGTTGGTGTCGGGATTGATGAGCGTCAGCTCGAGATAGTCGTCCTGATGCACGACCATCAGCGGGCCCGGGATCGAGCCGTTGTAGGTCATCGCATTGAGCGTCGTGCCGTCGGCGTCGATGACAAGAGGCTTTTCCTCGATCGTGATGGTGAACTCGACGATCTTGGGTCCACCCTTGGCGACCTGATCGTGCGGATGCACGAAGGGCGGCGCGACGAGCTTGATCTTTTCGCGGGCGAGCCCTCGAATGTCCGCCTTTGCCACAGGTGCCGAAAATGCAGGCAGTGCTGCCACGGCGGCAGCGCCAATCGCTGCCCCGAACAGAGCTTCACGTCGCGTGATCATGTCAGTCTCCTATCCCTCAACCGTTGCGGATGAGCAGAACCTAGCTGACCTGACGCAGCGTTTCTTTGCGCTGGCGCAAATTGGCGGAATTCAGTCTTGGGAGGCAAGAGCCTCGGATGCATCGATCTTGCGCGCGATAGTCAAGGTCGAGAAGGTCGTGGTTCGGTTATTTCACCAGCACTTGGCTGACGGCCGAGCTTGTCTTCCCGATCGATAAGGATCCGCTCGGCGGCGCCGTCGAGATCTTCGTACTGGCCACTCTTCAAAGCCCACAGGAAGCCCCCCAGGCCAAGCGCACCAAGGAAGAGGGCCACAGGTATGAGGTAGGCAAGGGTCGTCACGAGAATCGAGCCAATCTGGTGATGTCGGAACGGCTGTCGCGCCGCACATTTTTCGCTGGCGAACTTGGTATGGAGCTCTGCAGACGCAGCGCATTTCCGATCACAAGCAGCGAAGAAGCGGACATGGCAATCGCTGCGATAAGAGGCGTGACGTGACCCAGGATGGCGATCGGCACGGCGACGGCATTGTAGACGATCGCAATCGCGATGTTCTGGCGGATCAGGTGTCCCGCCTTGCGCGAGACGTCCAGCGCGAGAGGCACTGCCAGAAGGCTTTCGCGCAGGAATACGAAGTCGGCCGCATTGCGGCCGATGTCGGCGGCGGTGGCAGGTGCGATCGAGACATGCGCCGCGCTCAGTGCGGGCGTGTCGTTGAGGCCGTCGCCGACCATCAGAACCTTGTGTCCGTCTTTCGCCTGGGTCTCGATGCATTCGACCTTGCCGGACGGCAGCAGGCACGGAACGAAGTCGTCGACACCCAGCATTTCTGCAACTTCGCCGCAGGCGCCCGCGGTATCGCCCGACAGCATTTGCACCGACACCCCGGCATCGCTCAATTGCCCGATCGCCGCCTTGGCGTCGGCGCGCGGAGCGTCCTCAAAATCGAAGGTGGCGACAATGAACCCGTCTCTTGTCAGCACCGTTCCGCCATAGCCATGTTTGCCTTCGCCGCCGGTCCGGGCCTTCCATCCAGCCCATCCGCGTCGACCCAGCCGCCAGATACTTCCGGCGACAGTGGCTTCGATTCCGAACCCCGGATGTTCGGTGACGGCATCGAATTTGCGCTGCCCGCTAGGGGCAGCAAAACCGGCTATGGCCTTTGAAAACGGATGCCGGGAATGCGCGGCCATGTCTCCTGCGATTGCCAGCATGCCCGGATCAATCGAGCCTGCATTGACCAGCCGGGGCTGGCCGAGCGTGAGCGTTCCGGTCTTGTCGAACACCGCTGTATCAATCGTCGCCAGGCGCTCCATGGCCGAACCGTCCTTGACCATGATGCCGTTCTCGAACAGGCGCCGCGCGGCGACCACCTGAACGATCGGCACGGCGAGGCCGAGCGCGCACGGGCATGTGATGATAAGAACGGCAATGGCGATGGTTATCGCCCTATGCCAGTCGCCGGTTGCCGCCATCCAGCCAAGGAACGTCACGAAGGCGGTCAGATGAACCACCGGAGCGTAGAGCGCCGAAACGCGGTCGGCGATCCGGCGATAATGCGCCCGGCCGCCCTCCGCAGCCTCCATCAGCCGAACCATTTCCGCCAGGAACGAATCCTTCGCGGCGGCTGTCGCCTCGATTGTCAGCGAGCCGGTAAGATTGAGGACGCCGGCCTGCACGGGTCCGCCTGGCGCCACGTTTCGGGGCGTGCTCTCGCCAGAAACCAACGAGCAGTCCAGATCCGAGGTCCCCTGAATGATCTTGCCGTCGACGGGGATCCTTTCGCCGGCTGCGATCAGCAGCAGCATGCCTGGTTCGATCTCGCCAACCGGCAGGTAGTCGCGTGTACCATCGCTGCGCAGAACCATGGCGCCACGCGCCGCCAGCTGCGACAGGCCTTTCACGGCGGTCCGGGCGCGCTCCCGCATGACATGATCCAGCGTGCGGCCGATCAACAGGAAGAACAGCAGCGATACCGACGCGTCGAAATAGGCGTGATCGCCATGGTTGATCGTCTCATAGAGGCTCATGGCGTAGGCAAGCGACACCCCGACCGCGATCGGCACGTCCATGTTCATGCGGCCGTGGCGCAACGCGTTCCAGGCCGACCGGAAGAAGATGCCGCCGGCGAAGGCCAGTGCCGGGATCGCGATCAGCGCTGAGACCCAATGAAACAGATCCCGCGTTGCGCCTTCGGCGCCGGACCAGACCGAGACTGAAAGCAGCATGATATTGCCCGCCGCAAAGCCGGCGACAGCAACGGCGCGGATCAGCTCCGAAAGCGTCTTGTCCCTGTTGTCGACCTCGGGGTCGAACAGATGCGCCTCGTAACCCAGCCGTCCCAGCGCGGCGACGAATAGTGGTACCTGGTTTCCACGCCAGCGGACCGCGACCCGCTTCGTCGACAGGTTGACACGAGCGCTCTCGACTTGATCGAGCTTTCCCAGTGCTGTCTCGATCGCCTGGATGCAGGCCGCGCAATGAACCGCGGGGACTGAGAGGTCGGTCTGGTGAAGATCATCGCCAAGCGATCGGCTCGCTAGCCTGATCTCCTGGCTGGACGGCAGGACCGATCCGGTGTTGACCAGATCAAGCGCCATTTCGGCGCCCGGTGCACAACAGCTCATTGCAGCGCTCCATGGGAAATCATGATCCGGCGCACGTCGCGGTATGGTTTATCCAGACCGGCATCGGCGTCGACCTCGACAATCCAGACGCCGTCTTTCGGCATGTGTTGGGCTGCGAATTCCTGGTCCGAGGAGGGTGCGAGGGTGACCGACTTGTCCTCTTTCTCGTAGGCGGGATGGCGAAACAGCACCTTGACGCCGTGCAAGGGAACCGGCTTGCCGGCGTCGTCGGTGAGGCCATAGCGAACTTCACCCCATGCGATGGTCAGCTTGCCGGTCCAGCCAAGGGCTGCCTGCGCGCGACCCTCCTCGGCCTTCTTGTTGAATTGCTGGCTCGCCACATAGGTGTTTTCGACGACAAGGCCGGTCCAGCTCGTATTGGCGAGCGTGGCCATCGTCAGATTGACCGCGATGACCACCCCGAAGAAGGCAAGGATGGTGAACAGCATATGCCTGCCTGTGAATTCGCGGGTTTTTTGAGTTCTGACGCTCATCTGGCAGTCTCCGGCGCGTTGAAGGTGGCGGTGTATTCGTCCGACTCGAAGCTCGCTCTGTCCTCGACACGGAACGTGAAGGTCTGCGCTGTGCCCTGGATTTGATCCGCCGGCTGGCGCACGAAGACCTTCAGCATTTTCAGGCGATCAGGCTCGACCGGGATGGCAAAGGAGCGGCCTGCCTTAATGTCGTCCCCGACCACGCTCATTTCGCCCCCTTGCAAGCCCTGCATAGTGACAACAATGGTCCGCGGTTCGGGGATCATGTTGAGCAGCTTGACGGTGTAGCCGTTGCGGATCGAGCCGTCGGACAGCGTGACGAATTGCGGATTGCGGTCATGCAGCACGTTGACTTCGAGCCGATCGCGCGTCAGCAACGAATAGAGCAGACCCAGGCCGATCAGCGACCACATACCCATGTAGACGTAGGTGCGCGGCCGAAAGATCTTGCTGACATGGAAATGCGCCACCTTGTCGGAGAACAGGCCGTCAGCGGTCCTGACCAGCGACGGATTGACTGAACTGGAGCCGCCCGCGGTCGCCAGCATCATGTTGGCGTTGTAATCGGAGAGCGTCGCGTAGGAAATCAGCCCGCGTTCCCTGCCGAGCTTGTCCATGACGCCGTCGCACGCGTCGATGCAAAGCGCGCAGGTGATGCATTCGAGCTGCTGGCCGTCGCGAATGTCGATCCCCATCGGGCAGACCGCGACACAGGCATTGCAGTCGACGCAGTCGCCGACGGACTGTCCTGTGGCTTGCACCTTCTTCGCATGACGCGAACGCGGTTCGCCGCGCCAGTCATTATAGGTGACGGTGAGCGAACTTTCGTCCAGCATCGCTGCCTGGATGCGCGGCCATGGGCACATATAGGTGCAGACCTGCTCGCGCATCAGCCCACCGAACGTATAGGTCGTGGCCGTCAGCACGGCGACGGTGATGTAGGCGACGGGTGCCGCGGTGCCGGTGAAGAGTTCGCCAACCAGCGTCGGCGCATCGGCAAAATAGAAGATCCAGGCGCCGCCGGTCGCCGCTCCTATGACCAGCCAGATGGCGTGTTTCGATACCCGCAGCGCAAGCTTGCGGGCGGTCCATGGGCCGGCATCGAGTTTCATGCGTGCGTTGCGATCACCCTCGATGGCGCGCTCGACGACCAGAAACAGATCGACCCATACAGTCTGCGGACATGTATAGCCGCACCAGGCACGACCGATAGTCGACGTGATCAGGAAAAGACCGACGCCGGCCATGATCAGAAGGCCGGCTACATAGTAGAATTCCTGCGGCCAGATCTCGATGAAGAAGAAGTAGAAGCGCCGGTTGGCGAGATCGAGCAGCACGGCCTGGTCCGGGGCGAACGGGCCACGGTCCCATCGCAACCACGGTGTCAGGTAGTAGATACCGAGTGTGATCGCCATAACCAGCCACTTGAACCGGCGAAAGCTTCCCGTTGCCCGTTTCGGGAATATCTTCTTGCGCGCGGCATACATTGGCTGCCGCACTTTGGCGGAGTTCACCGCTTCGGCTTCGAGCCGCTCTACCTGCGTATTGTCCAGCACATGCATCTCCACTCGCGCAGGCGACAATCCGCCCATGCCCGGGCTGCCAGCGTATGGGAGTCTTGCCGCGGGGCGGGGGCAGGCGCGTTGATGCAAGTCAATTGCCGGTGCCGAATACAGGTCGAGGCCCGGCACGGCCGGGCCTCGTCGCTTGGTTGGCGAAGGGCCGGGAACAGGTCCCCGCTTTCTATTCCCCACCACCAAGCGAATGGATGTAGACGGCGAGTTCCTTGACCTTGGTCTCGCCCAGGCGCGCGCCCCAGGCCGGCATGACGCCCTGTTTTGGCGCACGGACCTGTGCGGCGATGGCTGCCTCGCCGGACCCGTAGAGCCAGATCGCATCGGTCAGATCGGGCGCGCCGAGCTCCTTGTTGCCCTTTGCATTGTCGCCATGACAGGCCACGCAATTTTCGGCAAAGACCTTGGCGCCGGGCTCGACGAGGCTGGCATCCTGGACCTTTCCCGACAGGCTGGCGACATAGGTGCTGACCTGAGTGATCTGGTCAGTGGTTATGATGTCGCCAAAGGCAGGCATTTCCGACAGGCGCGTGTCCGCATCGGACGCGAAGCGGATGCCGTGCGTAATCGTCTGCTGGATCTGCTCGGCCTTGCCGCCCCACAGCCAGTCGTCGTCGTTGAGATTGGGAAAGCCCTTGGAACCTTGGGCGCCGGAACCATGACATTGTACGCAATTGACCTTGAAAGCGGCGCCACCGGCGGCGATTGCGAATTCGCGCAAGCCATCGTCCGCGGCGATCTCCGAGACACTCTTGGACTCCACCGCCGAGATGTATTTGCCCTTGGCGGCCTCAGCCGCAGTCAGCTCGTTCCTGACCTCGTTGCGGCTGGAATAGCCGAGCAAACCCTTCGTCGCCGAGTGCAGCAGGGGCCATGCCGGATAGGCGATGGTGTAGCCTATCGCCCAGACAATCGTGACGTAGAAGGTCACGACCCACCAGCGCGGAAGCGGGTTGTTCAGCTCCCGGATGCCATCCCATTCGTGGCCGGTGGTCGAGACGCCAGAGATTTCATCGATGTGCTCGTCGCTCATGATCACTCGTCCTCAAGGGGAATCCGGGCAGCTTCGTCGGCCAGCTTGCGGCTGCCGGGGCGGAGCGCGAAGGCAATTGCGCCGACAAAGAAAAGTGCCATGGCGACCAGGCCCCAACTGTCCGCAAACTCTCGCATCAGATTGTAATCCATGGATAAAACTCCCTCAGCGGTAGCCGGCGGCTTCGTCGTAGTTCTTGAAATCGACCAGCGTACCGAGCATCTGGAGATAGGCGACGAGGGCATCCATTTCGGTGACCTGTTGCGGGTTGCCGTCGAAGTCGCCGATCTTGGCTTTGGGGTAGCGGGCTTCGAGGCCGGATGTATCGGCGTTGGGATCGGCTTGCGCCATCAGGTCGACATTGGCGTGGGCGATCATGTCATCGTTGTAGGGGACACCGACACGCCTGTTGGCAACCAGATGCGTCGAGAAGTCCTTCACCTCGATCGGCGTGTCTTTGAGGAACGCGTAGCTCGGCATGATCGATTCCGGCACCACCGAACGCGGATCCGCGAGATGCTCGACATGCCACACGTTCGAGTAGCGGTCGCCAACCCTGGCGAGGTCCGGCCCGGTACGCTTCGATCCCCACTGGAAAGGATGATCGTACATCGACTCGGCGGCCAGGCTGTAGTGACCGTAGCGCTCGACTTCGTCGCGGAACGGCCTGATCATCTGGCTGTGGCAGAGGTAGCAGCCCTCGCGCACATAGATGTTGCGCCCGACAAGTTCGAGCGGCGAATAGGGGCGCATGCCTTCCACCTTCTCGATCGTGTTGTCGAGATAGAAGAGCGGTGCGATCTCGACGATGCCGCCGACGGTCACCACAAGAAGAGAGCCGACGAGAAGAAGCGTGGCGTTCTTCTCAATGAGTGCGTGTTTGTCCATCAAGCCCATTGTCTGGCTCCTTATTCGGCAGGCTGAAGGGCGGGAACAGAGCCCGGCATCGGCTCCTCCTCGCGCTGGTATCCGAGGATGGTCATGGCGATGTTCCAGGCCATGATCAGGGCGCCGGAGAGATACATCGCCCCGCCAATGGCGCGCATGACATAGTAGGGATGCATGGCGGCCACGGTTTCGGCGAAGGAATAGACCAGGAAGCCCTGCTCGTCGTATTCACGCCACATCAGGCCCTGCATGACGCCGGAAACCCACATGACGGCGGCGTAGACGACGATCCCCAGTGTCGCCAGCCAGAAGTGCCAGGTGACGAGCCTCAGCGAGTAGAGCCGCTCCCGGTTCCAGAGCTTCGGCACCATGAAGTAGATCGCGCCGAACGAGATCATGCCGACCCAGCCGAGCGCACCGGAGTGCACGTGGCCAATGGTCCAGTCGGTGTAATGCGACAGCGAGTTGACCGTCTTGATCGACATCATCGGACCTTCGAAGGTCGACATGCCGTAGAACGCGATCGCCATCACCATCATGCGGATGATGGGGTCTGTGCGCAGCTTGTCCCAGGCGCCGGACAGCGTCATCAGGCCGTTGATCATGCCGCCCCATGACGGCATCCACAGCATGATCGAGAACACCATGCCGAGCGTCTGCGCCCAATCGGGCAGGGCGGTGTAGTGCAGGTGATGCGGCCCGGCCCAGATGTAGAGAAAGATGATCGCCCAGAAATGGATGATCGACAGCCGATAGGAATAGACCGGCCGGTTCGCCTGCTTGGGCACGAAGTAATACATCATGCCGAGGAAGCCGGCAGTGAGGAAGAAGCCGACGGCGTTGTGGCCATACCACCATTGCGTCAGGGCGTCCTGGACCCCGGAAAAGGCGGAGTAACTCTTTGAGCCCAGGAACGAGGCCGGCATCGACAGGTTGTTGATCACATGCAGCATCGCGATGGTCACGATGAAGGAGAGGTAAAACCAGTTGGCGACGTAGATGTGCGGTTCCTTGCGCTTGAAGATCGTGCCGAGGAACAGGATGAGATAGGCGACCCAGACGATGGTCAGCCAGATGTCCACGTACCATTCGGGTTCGGCGTATTCCCGGCTCTCGGTGATGCCGAGCAGATAGCCGGTCGCGGCCATGACGATGAAAAGCTGGTAACCCCAGAATACGAACCAGGCGAGATCGCCGCCGAACAAGCGCGCGCGGCAGGTGCGCTGCACGACGTACAATGACGTGCAAAGCAACGCGTTGCCGCCGAATGCGAAGACCACTCCGGACGTATGCAGCGGCCGCAAACGGCCGAAGTTGAACCAGGGCTGGATGTTGAGATCGGGGTAGGCAAGCTGCAGCGCGATGACCACGCCGACAAGCATGCCGACGACACCCCAGAACATGGTGGCGATGGCGCCGTAGCGGATTGGACCATCCATGTAAGCGGATGGGTCAATCGGAGCGGCCACCTCGAAATTCGTGTTGCGGATGAGGATGGCGACAAAACCAAGCAACACAAAAAACAGCACCCACATATGCTGTCGAAATGGCTGGTCCACGCCGAAGCCCGCGGCTACCAGGGCTGCAAATGTGAACAGGCCCAAAGCGAAGATTTGTGTGCCGAACTTCATGAGATATCCCCGACCTCGGATTCCGATGCGCGGACGCCAATCCGCGCAGACACCAATTCAGCAGTCGCGTCGTCGCCGCCTTGATCCATGTCAAAGCTCAGCCCTTTCTGATTGGGCAGCGTGGTCCTGCAAACGAACGGAGGCCGCCATTGAGCCGGAAGAAAGGGCTGGGATCGTCGCTGCCAGAAGCAGGCGATGAAAATCCCGCACCAACCGATCGATCCAACAGGGAAGCGGTCCCAGCCGCGGTGATGAAGCGCGCGCACAGGGAAAAGCTGCAACTCTGCGACGCCCTGGAAAGAGATCGCGGACGCCTTGCCCAGCGTCGATCGTCTGAAGTGTCTCGGCGCGGCTAACGCGATCGTTCCGCTGCTGCGCAACATTCATCAATACGAAGAGACGGTCATCTTTCCCGCTTACGAGGACGCCGTGGTCGGCAGCAATGCGAGCCTTGCCTCAACCCGGCGATTGCGGGTCGAACATATGGAAGATGAATGCTTCGCCGGCGAGGTAACCGAAATTCTGCTGGCCATCGGTCATGGCGAGACGGTCGAGAATCCCGAAGCCATCGGTTTCATGTTGCGCGGCCTGTTCGAGAATCTGCGCCGGCACATCGCGTTTGAACGCGAGCATGTCCTGCCGATGATCGGGATCGTCGACCGGGACTAGGCGTCGGAGATCAGGCGCCGGAGCGGCTCGCCAACCGGGCAAGGCTGTCCACAGTCACATGGCGGTTGTTGTCGATCCGGATCACGCCGTCTGTCCGCAGCCGGGTCAACTGGCGGCTCACCGTCTCGATTGTCAGGCCGAGGAAGTCGGCGATGTCGGCACGTGTGAGCGGCAGCTCGAAGCTCGTCGCGTTGGTGTTTGGATCGAGCGTGGGATCGATGTTTCTGGCAATCATCAGCAGAAAGCTCGCCACTTTTTCGGCGGCGGTCTTGCGTCCCAGCGTGACCATCCAGTCGCGTGCGTCGTCGAGTTCGTTCAGCGTCTGCTTGAGCAGGCGGTGCTCGAGCTCCGGCGACTCCCTCATCATCCTTTCGACGGACGCCCTTGGAAATGAACACAAGGAGACGGCCGTTGCCGCTTCCGCGTTGATCGCGCTTTCCACCTTGAACGGCCGTCCCAGAAAATCGGGAGCAAACTGAAGGCCGACGATCTGCTGGCGCCCGTCCGAAAGGCTTTTCGTCAGCTTCACCACGCCGGAAAGCACGTTGGAATAGCTGTCGACGGTTTCGGCGTCGCCAATCAGTTCTACCCCCGGTTCAATGGTGTGCTTTGACGAGGTCCTGGCGAGCCCGACCAATTGATCGGGATCGAGCGCGCCGCAGACACCATGGTGGCGCGCTTCGCATGATTGGCAAAGCACGGGAATGCCGGCGCTATGAACATCCTGACGCACTGTCATCACGATCGTCCGAGGATCCAGAGTATCGGTAAGATAAGCATCGGCCATTGAAAAAGCCTTGTGGCAGTTTGTCCGGTGCAAAGGCTTTGACCGAAATCAAGGTATCGGCGTGCCATTGCGGTCATTTTCCTGGCCATGCAACCACGGGGATGGCGACATGCGACCGGAACTAGCTGCCAGACTTGGCGAGAACGTGCCGCGCTACACGAGCTATCCGACCGCGCCGCATTTCCATCCGGGGGGTCGATGCCACTGTCTGTCGAGGCTGGCTGGAGGCGCTCGAGAACGGCGATGAGATTTCACTCTATCTGCATATTCCCTACTGCGACAGACTCTGCTGGTTCTGTGCCTGCCACACCAAGCAGACACGTCACTATGAGCCGGTAACTGCCTATCTCCGCTCGTTGCACGCGGAGATCGCCACCATTGCCCGTATTGTCGACGGCAAGGCTGGCGTGCGCGCCGTCCACTTCGGTGGCGGCTCTCCGACGATGCTGAAGCCCGAGGACATGGTGGTGCTGGGGAAAGCATTGCGGGCCAGCTTCGATTTCCTTCCGGACGCCAAGATCAGCGTCGAAATCGATCCCAATGATATGGACGACGCCCGCCTCGATGCGCTTGCCGAGATCGGGATGACCCGGGCGAGCCTCGGAGTCCAGGATTTTGACCTGAAGGTGCAAAAGGCAATCAACCGCGAGCAAAGTTTTTTGCAGACCAAAGCGGTCGTGGACGGCGTTCGTTCGCGCGGCGTCGAATCGGTCAATCTGGACCTGCTCTACGGCTTGCCGCACCAGACCAGGGAGAGCATCTCCTCTACCGTCGCGCAGGCACTGACCCTGGAACCGGATCGGATGGCATTGTTTGGCTACGCGCATGTGCCGTGGTTCAAGAAGCATCAGACGATGATCGACGAGGCATGGTTGCCGGGTCCGGCAGAGCGGTTTGCTCAGTCGCAACTGGCCGCGTGTCTTATGCTGAACGCGGGGTATGAGCCCGTCGGCTTCGACCATTTCGCCAAGCCCAACGATGCGTTGGCCGTAGCGGCCCGAACCGGCTGCTTGCGCCGGAATTTTCAAGGCTACACCGAGGATCGCTGCGAAACCTTGATCGGCCTCGGCCCATCATCCATCAGTCAATTTCGCCAAGGCTATGCGCAGAACATGCCGTCGACCGCGGAGTATGGACGCATGGTCTCAGACGGTGGGCTGGCGGCTGTCCGCGGTATCGCGTTTTCCGATGATGACCGCGCTCGCGGCTGGATCATCGAGCGGCTGATGTGCGACTTCGGCTTCTCGGCGATCGAACTGGTGGAGCGCTTTGGCGAAGTTGGCCAAAGACTTCTGATGAAAGCAAGTTCCACGGCTCTTCACGATCCTGCGCGGTTGCTTGAACTCGACAGTGACCGCTTCGTCGTGCCGGCGGAAAGTCGGCCCTTTGTCAGGAGCATCGCGGCAAAGTTCGACAAGTATTTTGAAACGGGCAAGGCCAGGCATTCGGTGGCGGTCTGAGCATCGCCATCAGAAATGCTCGCCGGCCTTGAATGGACCGATGCGCGTTCCGGCAGCGATCAGATAGGCGGTCGACCAGCCGATGAGCAGAAACCCGTTTACGCCCTCGAGCGCCGCCAGGACACGCCACGCATGAGCGGGCACGATGTCGCCGTAGCCGACCGTCGAAAAGGTGATGGTCGAAAAATAGAGTGCAGTCTCGAAGTCGGCGAAGATATCGAGCAACCGGTATAGCCCTGCCCACAGGACCGTCAGACTTATGACGATGGTACCGATGAGCAGATTGAGGACCATGCGCGGAACCTAGCCATCCAGAGGCCTTCCACCTGGAGCAGCAGCGCATTGAGCCGCCGCCCTACCAGTGACGCCTTCTTACGGTCGGAGAGCCTAAGGCTCAGTGAAAGCCGCGCGTTCCTAGTCGAGGCGGCAAGCCCCGCCGGGATGCGTGCCCGCCAGTAGAAGATCGGCCCCCTGAGGACGAGGTTTTCGACCTCATGCCTGCGCAGTCCCATCCGCCCTTGCTCCGCTGGTCCAGGGCGGATGGACACCAGCCCTGGACATCAGTTGTGGGCACCACTTGGGCAAGGCCGATTCGGCATGGAACGGCGGCGTTCCCGGAGGACCGGAATTTGGCGGATTTCAAGGATTTCTGAGAGCGGTTGGCTGGGGAACCTGGATTCGAACCAGGACTAACGGAGTCAGAGTCCGTGGGTCTACCGTTAACCTATTCCCCAGCAGGCACAGTCATGGACCGTGCGGGCCGAGCGGGCAAGCCGCTTGAGCGCTGCCTTGTAGCCGCCAGCGGAAAATAGTCAAGCCTGCTTTGCAGTTCAATCGCTACGTTTCGTCAGTCGGTTTCGGGCACGACGTTGCAGGCGGAGTCCGCGAACTCCGAGTTCAATCCTGCGCCCTCAACCCTCCGTCCGGCTGAACTGCGACCGCTCGAAGAACAGCACCACCCCCAGACCCAGAATCAGCGGGATGATCAGGTAGAACAGCCGGAACACCAGCAGCGCTGCCAGCACGCCAACCGGGTCCATGTCGGACAGGCCGGCGAGGAACACCACTTCGAACACGCCGAGCCCGCCCGGCGCATGCGAGATCTGCGCGATCGAGAAGGAGACGAGGAAGACGCCCAGCACGACGAAATAACCGGGATTGTGGGCTTCGGGCAGGGCAAAGAAGATGATCGCGGCGGCCGCCAGCAGTTCGATCGGGCCAATCAGCAATTGCCGTGCGACGATCGGCAGCGCCGGATAGTGCAGCTGGAAGCTGGCGATCTTCAGCGGGCGCAGGTGCAGCCAGCTACCGAATATGTAGGCGGCGACGAGGATCAGCATGGCGATGCCCGCCGCTTCCGACAGGCCGTGGTGGGCGATGCCGGAAAACCGGTCGAGTATCTGCGGCTCGAAGACCAGAACGAGCCCCGAGGCGAGAATCGTCGACAGCACGAAGGTGATCCAGCAGACCGCCACCAGCACGCCGACATCCTGTCCGGTCAGACCCCTGGTGCCGTAGGCGCGGTATCGGATGACGGCGCCGGAAAACACCGAGCCGCCGATGTTGTGCGACAGCGCATAGGTGGTGAAGGAGCAGAGCGTGACGAACAGCCACGACACGCGCTTGCCGATGTGCAAGAGCGCGATGTGGTCGTAGCCGGCGAGCGAGGCATAGGCGATGACCGAACTCACAGCCGCGAGAATCCAGCCGCGTGTCGGTATGGCTGATATGCCGTCCCAGACATCGTCGAGCGAAATGCCGCGCAATTCGTGCCAGAGCAGCAGCAGTGAGAAGATCACCGCCGCGATGCCGACGACCGGCCAGAAATAGCGTCTCCAGTTCATTGCCTGACTGCCATGCGTTGCGGGTCCGCTTCCTTTTCTGTTGGTGATGGGAGGAGACCGGTCGCGCCGGATTCTTCCGCACATTTCAGAAATGCCTCATCGAAGCCGGCTATTCAACCGCGAAGGTTTTTCGCGGTGGCAACCGGCAGGATTTGTCCGTGCTGCAAGCTGAAAGGGAGCCGGCAGGGGGTGCGCGTACCAATCCAGGCTTGCGGATACATTACGCAATGCTGCCGGAACGGTGGTTTGCTGGCCCAGCCGGCAAAATTCGGCACGCGGCTCTTGGTGATCGGGCGCGGCACTGTTAGTCTGGCGGCAACTTAAAACACTGAAGCGCCTGCTGCGTCCGTCATCGGTTCGCGCGGCGCCGGAAGGAACGACAGTGGAAGACCACGACACCGGCGCCGGCGCGCCGGAGGTGGGCGTGTCCAGCGCTTCCCATAGGTCAACCGGCCCGGGAGCCGCCAGCTGGCAGCAACGCCGCCCGATGGAGCCCCGCTCCGCAGACGGGCAGGCGGGCGACGCGCCCCAGAAGGGCAAGCCCAAGAAGCGGCGCAAGCGAAGGCGCGGGCGCAAGGTTTTTGCGCGCGACGAAGCGCGTCCCGCGGAGAATCGATCGCCGGCGCCAGGCAAAACCGGTGCCCCGGTGATGGAAGCGCACAGGCCGACGGAATCGGTTGCCTCGCCCGCCACTGTAGTGGCACGGCCCGAACAGGGCGCCCGTCGGCCGCCCGTTCACGAGCTGCCCGTGTTTGCGGCGCTTGACCTCGGCACCAACAATTGCCGGCTGCTGGTTGCGGTTCCGACGCGGCATGGCCAGTTTCGCGTCATCGACGCCTTTTCGCGCATCGTGCGGCTGGGCGAGGGGCTCACCGCCAATGGCCGGCTCGGCCAGCCGGCAATGGACCGCGCGGTCGAGGCGCTGAAGATCTGTGGCGACAAGCTGCGCAACCGCAAGATCCGAAAAGCCCGGCTGATCGCCACCGAAGCCTGCCGCACCGCCGACAACGGTGTCGAGTTCCTCGACCGCGTCGAGCGCGAGGCCGGCCTGAAGCTCGAGATCATCGATCGCCAGACCGAAGCGCGGCTGGCGGTTTCCGGCTGCGGCTCGCTGGTCGAGCGCGACACGCAAGGCGTCGTCCTGTTCGACATTGGCGGCGGCTCCTCCGAGATCGCGCTGATCGACCTCGCCGGCCGCCGCTCGCCCCGGCTCGCCAACCATATCGTGTCGTGGACGTCGCTGCCGGTCGGCGTCGTCTCGCTGGCCGAGCGCTTCGGCGGCCGTACGGTGACGCGCGAGATCTTTGCCGCCATGGTCGACGACGTCGCCGGCCGGCTGGCCAATTTCGACGGTCGCGACCGGCTGAGCCATCTCAAGGCCAGCCCGAATTTCCACCTGCTTGGCACGTCCGGAACGGTGACGACGCTGGCCGGTGTTCACCTCGACCTCGAGCGCTACGACCGCCGCCGTGTCGACGGGCTGTGGATGGACCGCGACAGCGTCGACCGCATGGTCGAAAAACTGGTCGGCTGGGATTTCCAGCAGCGCTGCGCCAACCCTTGCATCGGTGCCGATCGCGCCGATCTGGTGCTGGCCGGCTGTGCTATCCTCGAAGCGATCCGCGCCGTATGGCCGTCGGAGCGGCTGCGCGTCGCCGATCGTGGCCTGCGCGAAGGCATATTGAGCGAGCTGATGGCCGAAGACGGCGTCTGGCGCAACGATGGGCGTGGCCGAGCATGAATGGTCGACCCCCACTCCGTCGAGCTGCGCTCGACACCTCTCCCCGATCGACGGGGGAGAGGAAAGGCGCGAACTTATGCCGGCTGGCACCCTTCCTCTCCCTCCGGAGGGGGAGAGGTGGCGCTGCGAAGCAGCGACGGAGTGGGGGAAGCCGTTCATGAAACGGGCAGACGTCGAACAAAGACCACAACTCGGCGAGCGAGAAAACTCGGACCAGAAATCGGGCAATGACCAAGAAACCGGAAAAACCAGGATCCGCCAGCATTCGCGTGCTGAAGACGCGGATCAAGAAGAAGAGCGGGCTGAAGGAATCGTCGCGCCGCTGGCTGCAACGCCACATCAACGATCCCTATGTCCAGCGCTCCAAGGCTGACGGCTATCGCTCGCGCGCGGCCTACAAGCTGATCGAGATCGACGACAAGCACCATCTCCTCAAGCCCGGCATGAAGGTGATCGACCTCGGTGCGGCTCCCGGCGGCTGGTGCCAGGTTGCAGCTGCGCGCACGAAATCGACGGCCGACAAGCCGCACGTCATCGGCATCGATTATCTCGAGATGGACGCCGTGCCCGGCGCGCCGGTGCTGTTGATGGATTTCCTCGATCCGCTGGCGCCGCAAAAGCTGGCCGAGGCGCTGGGTGGCGATCCGGATATCGTGCTGTCCGACATGGCGGCCCCCACAACCGGTCACAAGCGGACCGACCACATCCGCACCATGCATCTGTGTGAGGTGGCGGCCGATTTCGCGCTGTCGGTGCTGAAGCCGGGCGGGCATTTCCTCGCCAAGACTTTTCAAGGCGGCGCCGAAAACGAGTTGCTCTCCATGCTCAAGCGCAACTTCCGCTCGGTCCATCATGTCAAGCCGCCGGCGTCGCGGGATGAATCGGTGGAGCTTTATCTCTTGGCCAAGGATTTCAAGGGGCGAGAGGCCGGTCCGCCGTCAGGCGGATCGGAACGTCCAGTGGACGTTCCGAAGGCCTCGAGCGCCCGGAGCGACAGCGAAGGGCAAGGGGGCTCCGAAGACTGATTGGCTCTCGCCGGCAGCCGCTAGGCCCAAAGGCGAATCGGAACGTGCAGAGGGCGAGCCCGAAGCGTGAGCCGCATCAATTGCCTGGCGGGCTTACCGCTTCCAACGTCTTGGGCGTGGTCAATCGACCATGTCCGGAGACAGCGTTGCCGGCATCTGGCGCCAGCCGCATGAACGACAGCGACGCGGCGGCGGAAATCACCGCGACGACGAAGAACGCGGTGTGGAAATCCGCCAGCGTCAGTGACCTGTCGTTCAGGCTCGTGGACACCTCCAGAATGCCGCCGGCCACCGCCACGCCAAGTGCGATCGACAGCTGCTGGAAGACGGCGGTAATCGGCGTTGCTTTGCTTGTGTCTTCAGCTGAAACCTCGGCGTAGGCGAGCGCATTGACGCCGGTGAAGAACATCGAGCGGATGAAGCCGCCGACGAGCAGCATGGCCAGCATCAAGAGATAGGGTGTGTCGGGCGTGAACAGGCCGTTGATGGCGATCGAGGCCGCGGCGACCAGCGAACCGACGACCAGCACGCGGCGGAAGCCGGCGACGCGGAAGATCAGTGCGGTGACGAATTTCATGCCGATGGCGCCGATCGCCGAGACGAAGGTGATCATGCCGGACTGGAACGGCGTCAGCCCAAAGCCGATCTGGAACATCAGCGGCAGCAGGAACGGCACGGCGCCAATGCCGATGCGGAACAGCCCGCCGCCAAGCACCGAGGAGCGGAACACCTGGTTGCGGAACAGTTCGAGCGCCAGCAGCGGGTTTTTGGCGTGGCGCGCATGCAGCAGATAGAGCGCGCCCGACACGAGGCCAACCGCTACGGTGACGACACCGACGATTGGCGGCAGATAGGGCAAGCTGACCACTGACAGGCCGAACACCACGCCGGATGCCGCCAATCCGCTCAGCACGAAGCCGATGAAATCAAGTGGTGGGGTCTGCGCGGGTTCGGTCTCCGGCAGGAAACGTGTCGCCAGCCAGATGCCGATCAGACCGATCGGCACATTGATCAGGAAAATCCAGTGCCAGGTGAAATAGGTGGTGATGAAGCCGCCGACGGGCGGACCGACCAATGGCCCGACCAGAGCCGGAACCGTCAGCCAGGACATCGCCGCGACGAGTTCGCTTTTCGGTGTCGCGCGCACCAGCACCAGCCGCCCAACCGGCGTCATCATGGCGCCGCCAATGCCTTGCAGGAAGCGCGATACCACGAATGCAGGCAGCGAACCGGAGAGCGCGCAGGCGATCGAGCCGACGATGAAGACGGCGATCGCGGCGCGAAAGACGTTCTTGGCGCCGAAGCGGTCGGCCATCCAGCCGCTGATCGGAATGAAGATGGCCAGCGACACCAGATAGGCGGTCAGCGCCAGCTTGAGCGCGATCGGGCTGGTGTGGATGTCGACGGCGATCGCCGGCAGCGATGTCGCGATAACGGTCGAATCCATGTTTTCCATGAAGAGAGCGACCGCCAGGATCAGCGGAATGGTGCGATTCACGAGCGCGTCCGGATGTTGGTTTGCGGCGCTGATTGGTTTGCCGGCCCTGGAGGCGAAACCGGCAGGAAAGGCGGTTATCACCCCTTGGCCGCGCTGTCGTGTTAATTTCCTGTCACGTTTGTGCGATCGGCCGGGTCGAATCCGTCGGTGTTGTTCGTGGCGGTCGATGCTCTCATGGCGGCATGTCCGCCCGCTTCACGGTAGTGTCTCGGTTTGATTCTACGTTTCGCCGTCAGACCGCCATTGGGGATCGGCATATGGAAGACTTGCAAGCGGCCATCACGGGCTCCGTGCGGTCCAGGGACGGCACCACCATCGGCTATCGGCAAATGGGCAGCGGCCCCGGTCTCGTTCTCCTGCATGGCGCGATGCAGAGTTCACATAATTTCACGGACTTGGCGGCGGCACTTTCCGACACGTTCAGCGTCTACATTCCCGATCGGCGGGGCCGCGGCCTGAGCGGACCGCACGGCGACGGCTATGCACTGCAAAAGGAGGTCGAAGATCTGGACGCATTGCTTGGCGCTACCGACAGCATCAATGTCTTTGGCCTGAGTTCAGGCGCCATCATCACCCTTGCCGCAGCACTTGCCGTGCCGTCCTTGCGCAGGATCGCGCTCTTTGAGCCGCCGCTGGACGTCGGCAACGTCCCGTCTCCGCAAGATTGGGTGCCCGGCTACGAGAAGGACCTGGCGAGAGGCGACCTGGCGTCCGCGATGGTCACCGCCATGAAAGGCACCGATCCGTCACTGTTCACCGCGCTGCCGCGCCTCATCCTGGTCCCGCTCATCAGGCTTGGGTTGCGAGCCAAGCCTGATGGGAGGGACAACGGCAAGGTGCCGCTGGACGTTCTCATTCGTTCGGTCCATTTCGACGCTTGCCTCGTCGCGGAGACCGTGGGCATGCTTGAGAGGTTCAAGGCCGTCAACGCCGACGTGCTGCTGCTCGGCGGCACCAGAAGCGTATCCTATCTGCCGGCAGCGCTTGACGCATTGCAGGGCGTATTGCCGACCGTGAAGCGGCGCGTCGCATTCCAGGGACTTGGCCATTTGGCAGCCGACAATGATGGCCAACCGAAGCGTGTCGCAAATGAGTTGCGCAACTTTTTCCTGGGGGCGTCGGTTTCAGGCTGAGACAATATCTGCCTCACCATCGGCTTTTCATCGGCGCCGGGACGTGGTACCAGCCAGCGCCAATCCTGAAAGGGAAGAAACGAGTCGGCGCTGTCCATTCCGGTCCAGCGCTTTTTTGTATTCCGAGGGCTGGCCATGGCAAAAATCATCGAAACGTCCACCGGCGCATTGGCGCTGACCTTTGACGACGTGCTGCTGCAGCCGGGTCATTCCGAGGTCATGCCTGGCGAAACCGATGTCCGCACCCGCATCGCCGGTGATATTGACCTCAATGTGCCGATTCTCTCGGCGGCGATGGACACCGTCACCGAGGCGCGGCTTGCCATCGCCATGGCCCAGGCCGGCGGCATTGGCGTCATCCACCGCAATTTCTCGCCGGCCGAACAGGCCGAGCAGGTGCGGCAGGTCAAGAAATTCGGATCCGGCATGGTGGTCAATCCCGTTACCATCGGTCCCGATGCGACGCTCGCCGACGCGCTGGGCCTGATGCGCAGCTACTCGATCTCGGGCATTCCCGTGGTCGAGAACGGCGGCAGCGGCGGCCACAAGATCGGACGGCTGATCGGCATCCTGACCAATCGCGACGTGCGCTTCGCGTCCGATCCGGCGCAGAAGGTCCATGAACTGATGACCCGTGACAACCTGATCACGGTCAAGGAGAACGTCGACCAGGACGAGGCTAAGCGGCTTCTGCATCAGCACCGTATTGAAAAGCTGGTGGTCGTCGACATCAGGGGCAATTGCGTCGGGCTGATCACCGTCAAGGACATCGAGAAGTCGCAGCTCAACCCGCACGCCAGCAAGGACTCGCAGGGTCGCTTGCGCGCCGCCGCCGCCACCAGCGTCGGCGATGACGGTTTCGAGCGCGCCGAACGCCTCATCGATGCCGGTGTCGACCTTCTGGTGATCGATACGGCGCATGGCCACTCGCAGCGCGTGCTGGACGCCGTCACGCGCGCCAAGAAGCTCTCCAACTCGGTTCGCATCCTGGCCGGCAACGTCGCCACCGCCGCGGGCACGCAGGCGCTGATCGACGCCGGGGCCGACGCCGTCAAGGTCGGCATTGGTCCGGGTTCCATCTGCACCACCCGCATCGTTGCCGGCGTCGGCGTGCCGCAACTCTCGGCCATCATGTCGGCGGTCGAAACAGCGCACAAATCAGGCGTCTCGGTGATTGCCGACGGCGGCATCAAATATTCCGGCGATCTCGCCAAGGCGCTCGCCGCCGGCGCAAGTGCCGCCATGATCGGCTCGCTGCTGGCCGGAACCGACGAAAGCCCGGGCGAGGTCTATCTGCACCAGGGCCGCTCCTTCAAGGCGTATCGCGGCATGGGCTCGGTCGGCGCCATGGCCCGCGGCTCCGCCGATCGCTACTTCCAGGCCGAGGTGCGCGACACGCTGAAACTAGTCCCGGAAGGCATCGAAGGGCAGGTTCCCTACAAAGGACCTGTGTCTGGCGTGCTGCACCAGCTTGCAGGCGGGCTGAAAGCCGCTATGGGTTATGTTGGTGGCCGCGACCTTGCCGATTTCCGCGAACGCGCCACCTTTGTACGCATATCCAATGCCGGACTTCGTGAAAGCCACGCCCATGACGTCACGATTACCCGCGAAAGCCCGAATTATCCCGGTGGAGCCTGACCAATACGGGCTCGGGCGGAGCCTGACGGCGACGATCCTGCGGCTGTCGCGCCACGCAGGCGCGCTCTGTTTCCTGTCGGCGGCGGTGTTCATCGCCATGACGGTGCTGGAATTCTTCTACTTTCGCCGGTTGAGCGGCGGCTTGCCGTCACTCGACATGCGTATTTTCGGTTTCACCCCGGACGAAGGCATGGCCTGGCTGACGGCGCTTGGCCGGCGCGGTGGCGAGATCATTCTCGTCTGGCACTATCTGACCTTCGATCTGCTGTTCCCGGCGCTGCTGTCGGTGACGCTGGTCAGCCTGATCCTGGCCACCGGCCGGCGATTGAAGGCTTTCCGCGTGCTGCCGGCGCAGCTGCAGTCGATCTTCGCGATGGTTCTGGTGCTGCCCTACACGCTTGCCGACTACGTCCAGAACATCGCGGTGGCGCGGCTTCTGTCCGATTTCCTGTCGGCGAACCCGGATTCGCTGTCTTTCGCCTCGTCG
Organism: Mesorhizobium loti; assembly: GCA_014189435.1. Classification (NCBI taxonomy): domain Bacteria; kingdom Pseudomonadati; phylum Pseudomonadota; class Alphaproteobacteria; order Hyphomicrobiales; family Phyllobacteriaceae; genus Mesorhizobium; species Mesorhizobium loti. The sequence continues at coordinate 3,267,363 of CP050293.1, read as the reverse complement.
CTGATCGTGACCAAGTTCGCGCTTTTCGCCATCCCGGTGATCGTCATCGCCGCCTTCTGGCTGGCAGGCCAGAAACGCCAGGCTTGATGCCGTACGCAAGGCCCAGCCGGGCAGGGGACGCTTCATGAACCAGACCACGATCTTCTGGCCTGTTCTGGCGCATGTGCTGCTGATCTACATGGTCTACGGCGTCCTGGGTCGCCGCAGATACGGCGCAGTCAGGTCGGGCGAAGCCAAGGCCGGTCAGTTCAAGGTGCGCTCGACCGAGCCGGCCTCCAGCGTCACCGTTGCCGCCAATCTCACCAACCAGTTCGAACTGCCGGTGCTGTTTTATGTGCTGTGCCTGACGCTGCACCTGACCAATGGCGTCAACTATCTGACCCTGGCGCTGATGTGGATTTTTGTCGCGTCGCGCTATTTTCACGCCTGGGTTCACCTGACCAGCAACAACCTGCTGCTGCGCCGCCGCTCTTTCTTCGTCGGAGCAGTGATTCTCTTGCTGGGATGGATCTGGTTCGCGCTGCATCTGCTCGGGGCAGTCTGAAGCCACCTGCACGGCTGTGAGGCGTCATAACTGGGTTGGTTTTCGTCAGTCGAGTCTGAGTCGGAAGTTGAACGACAGCCCCGTCACAAGCCCAACGGCGCCCCCTTCGATCCTTCGACGAAATCTATGCTCGACCGCCCAGGCCACGAACGCCGCCAAGCCGAGCACGACGGCAAACGCTACGCCGATTCGAAGACACGGTGAGCCGATCCACTGAGCCAGCCACCGTATGATGGCGACACCGATATTCTGGTGCAGAAGATACAGTGGATAGCTGATAAAACCGACATAAGTCACGCATCGCCAAATCCTGATGTCGCGCAACTGAACCCCGATGACACCGAGAATCGAAAGCGCAATTACCCATACGGTGAATGTGGTGACGCCCCACAACCCGACGGCGATTGCCAAGCATCCTGCCGTTACAGCCATCTGCACGATCCAGTTCGATCGGCGCGCCGCAATACCCATCAAAAAGAAAAGGCTGTAAGGGAAGAAAAAATAGCTGATGGCGACGCCCTGGAACGGATGGATCAAAGCTTGATGGTCCGCCCATAGGCCTGAAAAGTGGACTGCCGCGCCCACTGCAGTGAAGCTTGCGAACAGGACAAGTGCGCCTTTCGCCCAAAGATAGAAGATGAGGCCGAATACGAGGTAGAACTTTGCCTCCGCAAACAGGGACCAGTAGGCGCCGTCGACAAGTGGCGTGGAGAAAAACAGAGGTCCCCAAGCTGCGTTGCGCAGGCCATCGGCGGCTGAAACCTCTCTATCGGGAAGACCTAAGATCGCAACTATGACAAGCGTGATCGCTATGCTGGCGATGAGCGCGGGTTCCAGGCGTGCGAACCTGCGCAGCCAAAACGTCCAGATGGTTTCCGCCCGCTCTGCCGTCCTCGCAATGCAGTAACCGCTGATGATGAAAAAGAGAAAGACACCAACGATTCCGTTCCATGGCACAGTCATCTGATGCGGGAAACGGATGTAATCGGCGGGGAAGCGCGACGTATAGTGGAAAATCAGAACCAGCATCACCGCGATTGCGCGCAATGCGTCAATCGCATCGTATCTTCGGTTCTCGTCCTGATCCGAATTCATCGCAACGAACTAGCAGCATTCGACACGGACGAACAGATTGCTCCGATGCCTCAGCTCCGGAGTCTCTACAGGTCGAACACGGCGATCTTGCGCTTGTCGAACTTGATGCCGATCTCGCCGCGCACCAGCTTGAGCGCCGCCTCGCCGAACACCGCGCGCCGCCAGCCCTGCAGGGCGGGTACGTCGGCTTCCTCGCCCTCGGCGGCGATGCGGTCGATGTCGTCGCTGGAGGCCAGCACTTTCGAGGCGACGCCCTCTTTTTCGGCGACGATCCGCAGCAGCACCTTCAACAGCTCCGCCGCGGCGTTCGAGCCCTCGGGCGGCTGGAAATTCTTCGGCAGTTTCGGCATCTGCTCCTTGGGCAAGGCAAGCGCGGTGTTGACCGCGCCGAGCAGCGCCGTCGCCGTCGAGGAGCGCTCCCAGCCCTTCGGCGTCGTGCGCAGTTTGCCAAGGGCTGCCGCGTCGCGCGGCGCCTGCTGCGCCACCTCGTAGATCGCATCGTCCTTGAGCACGCGGCCGCGCGGCACGTCGCGTTCGCGCGCTTCGCGCTCGCGCCATGCCGCCACGCCCTGCACGATCGCCAGTTCCTGCGGCTTGCGCAGCCGCATCTTCAGCCGCTTCCAGGCGTCCTCGGGATGCGGGTCATAGGTCTCGCGCGAGGTCAGGACCTCCATTTCCTCGTTGAGCCAATGGGCGCGGTTTTCCCGCACCAGCTCGGCGCTGAGGTGCTGATAGACCTCGATCAGATGGGTGACGTCGGCCAGCGCGTAGTCGAGCTGCTTGTCGGAAAGCGGCCGGTGGCGCCAGTCGGTGAAACGCGATGACTTGTCGAGCCGCGCCCCGGTGATCCGCTGCACGAGCTGATCATAGGAAACACTGTCGCCGAAGCCGCAGACCATCGCCGCCACTTGCGTGTCGAACACCGGATGCGGAACCAGATCGCCGAGGTGGACGATGATTTCGATGTCCTGCCTTGCGGCGTGGAAGACTTTGACCACCGCCTCGTTGGCCATCAGCTTGAAGAACGGCTTCAGGTCGATATCAGGCGACAGCGGATCGATCAGCGCCGTCACGCCGGGCGCGGCCATCTGGATCAGGCACAGGATCGGCCAAAAGGTCGTTTCTCGAATGAATTCGGTGTCGACGGTGACGAAATCCGACTTTTCGAAAGCGGCGAGAACGGTCTCGAGTTCTTTCTGGGTGGTGATGACGTGCATCAAATCGCTTTTGGCAGGAGTAAGGTCTTCCTAGATTTCAGCCGGCGGGGCTTTCGTCAAGCGTTGGCGCCATCGTCACGACCCGGCCGGCCCGTCGGAATCGCTGTTTCTCTTGGCCAGCCGTGCGAAAACCGTCGAAGTGCGCAACAGTGCGGTGAAGCGGCTGCGCCTGCCTGCCGGCACGCCGGACCGGGCCTGCATCCGGTAGAGAATGACGGCGATGAAGATCGCATAGACGACGGCGCTGAACACGAACAGCGCGCTCGGCCCGAAATACTGCATTGCCGTCGAGGCGGCGAACGGGCCGCCAATGGCGCCGAAGGAATAAAACAGCATCAGGGCCGCGTTGATCAGCACGAACTCGCCGGTGTCGGCGCGATCGTTGGAATGCGCCGCCGACAGCGAATAGAGCGGCATGGCGAAACAGCCGAAGATGAAGATGATGATGAAGTTGAGCAGCGGATTGCTGCCGGCGATGAACACCAGCGCCAGCGCTGAAAGCATCGCGCAGCAGGTGGTGATCAGCAGCACCCTGCGCCGGTCCCAGCGGTCGGAGAGGTAGCCGAGCGGATACTGGATGATGGCGCCGCCGAAGATGCCGACGCTGACGAAGGTGACGATATCGGCGACCGACATGCCGATCTGCTCGGCGTAGACCGGCGACAATGTGCGAAAGGCGCTGTTGGTGACGCCGACGGCGATGCAGCCGAAGCAGCCCAGCGGCGAAATCCGCCAGACGCGCGCCAGGTCGAGCTTGACGTCCTCGGGCGGCGTCGGGTTGGAGCGGTCGCCGAGCGATACCGGCACCAGCGACAGCGTGATCATGATCGACATGATGGCGAAGATGGTGAAGCCGCCGGCGCCGAAGACCGGGATCAGGAACTGGGCGCCGGTGACAGAACCGGTGTCGACCATCCGGTAGATCGCCAGCACGCGGGCACGATCCTTGTTGGCGACGCCGGAATTCAGCCAGCTTTCGACGATGGTGAACAGCCCGGCAAAGCAGAAACCGCCGGCAAAGCGCACCGCGCACCACATCACCGGATCGAGAACCAGCACCAGCAGCAAGGTGCCGACCGAGGCGATCGCCGCCAGCGCCGAAAATGCCCTGATGTGGCCGACCGCCTTCATGATGCGGGTGATCGCCAGGCAGCCGAGCAGGAAGCCGGCGAAATAGAAGGTGCCCATCAGACCGATGTCGGAGGCCGAAAACCCCTCCTGCGCGCCACGCAGCGCGATCAGCGTGCTCTGCAGCCCATTACCGCCAAGCAGGATGCCGGCGGCGAGAAGGAGCGGGATCAGTGGGCGGATGGAGGACATGAAGCAATCACGTGTCGGTGATCCCTTCTTGAACCATCGCCTTGGCCAATACCAGCGGCAATTCCTGGCTAACTACAGCAAGGATCTGTCCAATTGCTCGTGGAAGGCCACCCGCGTCACGAGAACGGTCAAGCCTCGCCGGTCCGCGCCAGCATCTTGCCCCGCTTTGGTTGGAGCAGCTCGTCAGCCGGCGCGGCGGGTTTGACCGCGGGCGGCCGCCGCCCCAGCGATCCCGCCGTAACCAGGCTGAGCACGATGAACGGAATGCCGATGGCAAAGGCCGAGCGGATGCCCCAATGGTCCGAGGCGAAGCCGAGCAGCGGCGGGCCGAGCAGGAAGGCGACGAAGGAGATCTGCGACAGCGCCGCGACATTGATTGCCGCTGGGCGATCCGTCCGCTGAGCGGCGGCGGAGATCGCCAGCGGGAAGAGGGCGCTGGTGCCGATCCCCAGGAAGGCAAAGCCCAGCATGGAGAAGAACGGCGCGGGCGAGAAAAAGATTATCAGCACGCCCGCGGCCATCATCACCAGCAGCACCCGCGCCACGCCGCTTGGCGAGTAGCGGTCGACGAAACTGTCGGCGAAGAAGCGCGTGGTTGCCTGGGAAAGGGCGAACAGCGCCACGGTGAAGCCGGCGACGAAGGGGCCTGATTCAAACACGGTGCGCATATAGATCGCCGACCAGTCGATGCTGGCGCCTTCCATCAGCATCGCGGAGAGCGTCACGGCCACGAGGACGAGGATCGGCAGCGTCGGCCGCGCCAGCACGGGTGCCTTCTCGCCCGTGCCGGCGAAACGGCTCGGCGCCGGCTGGTAGCCGCCGAGGAACAGCGCCATCGAGGTCGCGACGATCGGCACGATCAGCGCCAGATGCAGTTGCGGCGATATGCCGAGATGCGCGAGCGCCGCGCCGAACAGGCCGGCGCCGAAAAAGCCCATGCTCCAGAATGAATGCGCGCGGTTCATGATACGGCGCTTGACCAGGAATTCGGTCCGGTCAGCCTCGACATTGAGCATGATCTCGACGCTGCCGATCATCAGGCCGACGGGAAGGAGCATCAGGAAAAGCGCAAGCGGGCCCGGCGCATGCACCGCGATGGCATAGGCAAGCGCCACCAGCGGGACCAGGACAAGCAGCGCGCGGCGGAAGCCGACGCGCTCGAGAAGCGGTGTCGCCAGCGTCAGCGCGGTCAAGGTGCCGATCGGCGTTCCGATCAGGCTGAGCCCCAGCGTGCCATCCTCGATACCCATTGCGTGTTTGATGTCGGGCAGCCGCGGAAAGATGTTGCCCATCGCGAACGAATAGATCGCAAACCCGGCATAGACCCGGTGTTGGGGAGCAAGGTTGAGGCTCATGGCGCGGTGCTTTCGACGAAAGAGAAGACGTTGGTGGGTTGTCCAGCAGCGGAATGCCTGTCTCCTTGCATAAACGTGCATAACATGCAAGAACACGTATAAAGAAGCAGGATCATGCAATGTTGACCGATGAGCGGCATCGAATCATCCGCGACCGCCTGGCGGCGGAGGGAAGTGTGTTGGCCGGTGAACTGGCGGTCAGCTTCGGCGTCTCGGAGGACACCGTCCGCCGCGACCTGAGGGAGCTGGCGAAGTCCGGTCAATGCCGCCGCGTCTATGGCGGCGCGGTCGCGCCTGCACCTTTCGCGACCACGCCGGTTGGCCTGCGCGCCAGCCATGCGGCCGAAGAGAAGACGCGGCTGGCCCGAGCGACTGTAGCGTTGCTCGTGCGCGGACAGACTTTGTTCATCGACAGCGGCACGACCAATGCCGCGATCGCCAAGGCCATCCCGCGTGACCTCGATCTGACCGTCGCCACCAATTCGCTCGAAGTTGCCTCGGCGCTTTCAGACCACGCCCTGATCGAGCTGACTGTGCTGGGAGGCAGGTTCGATCGCCACCTCGGCGCTTGCGTTGGCGCCGACACGCTTGCCGCCGTCGCGCAGCTTGGCGCGGACCTTTTTATTCTGGGCTCCTGCGGTCTCGATGCCTCGCGTGGCGTGACGGCCTTCGATTCAGCGGAGGCCGAGGTGAAACGGGCCATGGTCAAAAACAGCGCAGGCATCGTCATCGCCGTCACCAATGACAAGCTGGCAACCGCGGCGCCCTATCGCGTCGCCGGGGCCGACGCGATCCGCCATCTGGTGGTCGAAAAGACTGCATCGGCCGCAATCCTTGCGGATTTCGAACGTCAGGGCGCTGAAATCCACTTCGCTTGAGGTGGGACGAGACGGGACCGGTCACGGCACTTTGGTTTCGGGTTCGGCCGAAGTCCCGGGCTGAAGCGAAAGAAGCGCGGGCGACCTGCTTGCCTTGACAAATCCAACCTCCCATGCGCTTTTCGCGCAAATTTTCAGGCCGGGCCGTGATGCTTCGGCCCGCAACCCAGCACCCCGGACTTTACCAATGACAATGCACCGTTACCGCAGCCATACCTGTGCCCAGTTGAGGAAGAGCGACGTTGGCTCGACCGTTCGCCTGTCTGGCTGGGTGCATCGCGTGCGCGATCATGGCGGCCTGCTCTTTATAGACCTGCGCGACAATTATGGCCTGACCCAGATAGTCGCCGATCCGGATTCGCCGGCCTTCAAGGTCGCCGAGACCCTGCGCGGGGAATGGGTCGTTCGCGTCGACGGCGAGGTCAAGGCGCGCTTGGCGGAGACGGCGAATGCCAATTTGCCGACCGGCGAGATCGAGATTTTCGCCCGCGAGATCGAAGTGCTGTCGGCGGCCAGGGAATTGCCGCTGCCGGTGTTCGGCGAGCCTGACTATCCCGAAGACATCCGGCTGAAATACCGTTTCCTCGACCTGCGCCGCGAGACGCTGCACAAGAACATCATTGCGCGGACAAAAATCATCGCTGAAATGCGCAAGCGCATGGGCGATGTCGGCTTCACCGAATTCTCGACTCCGATCCTCACCGCCTCGTCGCCGGAAGGCGCGCGCGACTTCCTGGTGCCGTCGCGCATCCATCCCGGCACCTTCTACGCGCTGCCGCAGGCGCCGCAGCAGTACAAGCAGCTGATCATGGTGTCGGGCTTCGACCGCTACTTCCAGATCGCCCCCTGCTTCCGCGACGAGGATCCGCGCGCCGACCGTCTGCCCGGTGAATTCTACCAGCTCGACCTCGAAATGAGCTTCGTCGAGCAGGACGACGTGCTGTCGACCATGGAACCGGTCATGCGCGGGGTCTTCGAGACTTTCGCCAACGGCAAGCCGGTGACGCAGAAATTCCAGCGCATTCCCTATGACGTCGCCATGCGCAAATACGGTTCCGACAAGCCGGACCTGCGCAACCCGATCGAGATGCAGGCCGTCTCCGACCATTTTCGCGACTCCGGCTTCAAGGTGTTCGCCAACATCCTGGCCAACGACCCGAAGGCCGAGGTGTGGGGCATTCCGGCAAAGACCGGCGGCAGCCGCGCCTTCTGCGACCGCATGAATTCCTGGGCGCAGGGCGAGGGCCAGCCGGGGCTCGGCTACATCTTCTGGCGCAAGGAAGGTGACAAGATCGAGGGTGCCGGTCCGCTGGCCAAGAACATCGGCGAGGAGCGCACCGAGGCGCTCCGCCTTCAGCTCGGCCTCGCCGACGGCGACGCCGCCTTCTTCGTCGCCGGCGATCCGAAGAAGTTCGTCTCCTTTGCAGGTGCCGCGCGCACGCGCGCCGGCGAGGAGCTGAACCTTGTCGACCGCGAGCGTTTCGAACTGTGCTGGATCGTCGACTTCCCGTTCTTCGAGTGGAACGAGGAAGAGAAGAAGATCGACTTCGCCCACAATCCGTTCTCGATGCCGCAGGGCGGCATCGATGCGCTGAATGGCGAGGATCTGCTCGGCATCAAGGCGTTTCAGTACGACATGGTCTGCAACGGCTTCGAGATTGCCTCGGGCGGTATCCGAAACCATCTGCCCGAAACCATGGTCAAGGCGTTTGAAACGGTCGGGCTGGATCGCGCCACGGTCGAGGAGCGCTTTGGCGGCCTCTACCGCGCCTTCCAGTATGGCGCGCCGCCGCATGGCGGCATGGCTGCAGGCGTTGACCGCGTCGTCATGCTGCTGCTCGGGGCAAAGAACCTGCGCGAGATCACCATGTTCCCGATGAACCAGCAGGCCTATGATTTGTTGATGAACGCGCCTTCGGAGGCAAGCCCGCAGCAGCTTCGCGACCTGGCGCTGCGCGTTGCTGTGCCCAAGAAGGACGCCTGATCGCGCTCGGGCGATGCTTTAAAGAACCGCCCGAACCGATTCTTTCGATTCGCTAATCCCATGAAAAAGCCCGGCATCGCTGCCGGGCTTTTCGCATATTGGGATCGCTTCGATCAGTCTTCGTTGGCCTTGACGGTGACGCCGAGCGTCTTCGGCAGGTCGAGCGGGTTGGACATGGCGCCAGCCATGATCAGCGCGAACGGCACCGATGCCGGCGGCTCGGCCGAGACTTCGAGGCTCTTCGGATCGTCGAGATACTTGCTGACCGCGGCTGTGACCTGTGCCGTCAGCTCTGGATTGTTGAGCTGCGCCATGCCGAACGGCACGATCGCCTTGGCCTGGTTGGCGATGTCCTTGCCGGACATGCCTTGCTGCTTGCCGACATAGTCCAGCACCTTGTTGGTCAGCGAATCGTCGTCGAAGCGGATCGAGGCGCTGTTGAACGAAAGCTGCTGCAACAGGCCGAGCATCGCCATGCCTTGCGCCGAATTGTCGGCGCCTTCGGGCTGTGCCGCCATCTTCTTCTGCATTTCCTGCAGCGACTTGATGAAGTCCATCGTGTAGCCGCCGAGATCGAAGGTCATGCCGAGCGTGCCTGCATTCTCGACGGAGATGTCGTATTTCGACAGTTCCATTTTGCCGTCGGTGGGCTGCCAGGTGCCGGCCATCTCGAGATTGCCCGCGATGTTCTGGTAGCCGAGCGCGTTGATGACTTCCTTGGACTTGGGATCGTCGACCAGCGTCAGGTCGGCATTGAACTTTTCCGTGGTGGCGGTGAATTCCATCGCCTTGCCGTCCGCCGGCGGCGTGATCTCGATGGCAAGCCCGTCCATCGAGAAGGCGGTCTTGTCGGCGACCTTGACGGTCATGTTCGAGAGTTCGGCGGACTTGTACATCATCAGCGAGCCCAGCGGGCTGCTGGAACCATCCGCCGGAACGGTCATGTCATGGATGACGAAGGGGCTGAGGTCGAGGGTGACGCCGTCCTTGCTGTGCGTGAAGGCCGCGGTCGACACGGTGGCGATCTCATAGCCGCCATTTGCCTCGGTGACCCCTTCGAGTTTGACGTCGCCGATGGTGAGCGCTTCCTTTTCCGCCGCCGGTTTGACGGCAACGCCCTGCAGCACCATGCTGGTGTTGTCACCGGTCACGCCGGTCCAGGTGATGTCGACGCCCTGGGCGGAGAGTGCCGCCTTCAGCCGGTCGGCAACCGCCGCATCCTGGGCGAGGGCGGCGTTGAGCGGCAGGGTGAGCAAAAAGGTCGAAAGGGCGAATTTCCTAAGAGTTGAGCGTTTGATTGTCATCGCAAGGTCCCTGAGAGTGTGCTGAAATTGTTTTTCAATTCTTTGCGCCATCACCATTCCGTGACGAACTGGACGGGAAAAAGGCGTGTCCCGGCACAATGGTCAAAAATCACGGTGAAAGGCAAACTCGATCCCACCGTCTTTGCGCAAACCGGTGAATTTGTCATGAAGAGCCGGTAGTCAGATATCATCAGGCTTGGCCATAGAACTCGCATGTAACAGGCTGATGTTGGCCGGCATCCCTTGGCGCATGGTTTCATGTTGCAGAAGGGGCGGCATAGCGGTCTGCCTCTTGCCGCGAATCACCCGCTCGGCTAGTCCCAGCCCATGGCAAAAGGGTTTTGCCGCCTCAAGATGGCGGCGGCGATCACATTGAACCGGTGGATCTGAAGAAGGCGCTGGAAGAGCGCTATCTGGCCTATGCGCTGTCGACCATCATGCACCGGGCGCTGCCCGACGTGCGCGACGGACTGAAGCCGGTCCATCGCCGCATCATGCACGCCATGCGCCTGCTGCGGCTCAATCCGGACCAGGGCTTTGCCAAATGCGCCCGCATCGTCGGCGAGGTGATGGGCAAGTTCCATCCGCATGGCGACCAGTCGATCTATGACGCGCTGGTGCGGCTGGCGCAGGATTTTTCGATGCGCTACCCCTTGGTCGACGGACAAGGCAATTTCGGCAACATCGACGGCGATAACGCCGCCGCCATGCGCTACACCGAAGCGCGCATGACCGACGTGGCGACCGAACTCTTGTCCGGCATCACCGAGGACGCCGTCGACTATCGGCCGACCTACAATGAAGAAGACGAGGAGCCGGTGGTTTTGCCCGGCGCCTTCCCGAATCTGCTGGCCAACGGCTCGTCCGGTATCGCGGTGGGCATGGCGACATCGATCCCGCCGCACAACGCGGCCGAGCTGTGCGACGCGGCACTGCACCTGATCGAACACCGCGACGCGACGGTGGCGAAGCTGATGGATTTCGTCCAGGGCCCGGATTTCCCGACCGGCGGCATCATCGTCGACAGCCGCGCCTCTATCCTCGAAGCCTATGAAACCGGCCGCGGCGGTTTTCGCGTGCGGTCGAAGTGGATCCAGGAGGACCAGGGCAGGGGCACCTGGAGCATCGTCGTCACCGAAATCCCTTATGGCGTGCAGAAGGCGCGGCTGATCGAGAAGATCGCCGAGCTCTTGATGGCACGCAAGCTGCCGCTGCTCGAGGATATCAGGGACGAGAGCGCCGAGGACGTCCGCGTCGTGCTGGTGCCGAAGAGCCGTTCGGTCGATCCCGGCATCCTGATGGAATCGCTGTTCAAGCTGACCGAGCTCGAAAGCCGCTTCCCGCTTAACATGAACGTCCTGTCGCGCGGTAAGGTGCCGAACGTGCTGTCGCTGAAGGGCGTGCTGCAGGAGTGGCTCGAGCACCGCCGCGAGGTTCTGGTCCGCCGCTCGAAACATCGGCTTGGAGAGATCGAAAGACGGCTGGAGATCCTTGCCGGCTACCTGATCGCCTACCTCAACATCGACGAGGTGATCAGGATCATCCGCGAGGAGGATGAGCCGAAGCAGGTGATGATGGCCCGCTGGTCGCTCACCGACACTCAGGCCGAAGCCATCCTCAACATGCGGCTGCGCGCTCTGCGCAAGCTTGAAGAATTCGAGATCCGCAAGGAATTCGACGGCCTGAGCGCCGAGAAGAAGCAGATCGAGGCGCTGCTTGCCTCAAACGAGAAGCAGTGGGCGACGATCAAGTGGGAAGTCACCAACATCCGCGACAAGTTCGGCCCGGAGACCGAGCTTGGCAAACGCCGCACCCAGTTCGCCGACGCGCCCGAGCATGATCTGACCGACATTGCGCATGCCATGATCGAGCGCGAGCCGGTCACCGTGGTCGTGTCGGAAAAGGGCTGGCTGCGGGCGATGAAGGGGCATCTGGCCGACCTTTCGACGCTGACCTTCAAGGAGGGCGACAGCCTCAAGCTCGCCTTCCATGCCCAGACCACCGACAAGGTGCTGGTCTTCACCACCGGCGGCAAGTTCTACACCATCGGCGCCGACCGGCTGCCCGGCGGGCGTGGCCATGGCGAGCCGATCCGCATCATCGTCGACATGGACAATGACCAGGACATCGTCACCGCCTTCGTCCACGACCCGAAACGCAAGCTGCTGCTGGCCTCGCACGACGCCAATGGTTTCATCGTGTCGGAGGAGGAAGTCGTCGCCAACACCCGTAAGGGCAAGCAGGTGATGAACGTCAAGGCGCCGGACGAAGCCAAGCGCTGCATCCCGGTCACGGGCGACCATCTCGCCATCGTCGGCGAGAATCGCAAGATGCTGGTGTTCGCGCTCTCCGAGATTCCGGAAATGGGTCGCGGCAAGGGCGTGCGGCTGCAGAAATACAAGGACGGCGGCCTTCTCGACCTCAAGCCGTTCACGCTAGAGAGCGGCCTCTCCTGGCAGGATTCAGCCGACCGCACCTTCACAAGGTCGCGCGAGGAACTGGCAGAATGGATCGGCGCGCGTGCCTCGGCCGGCCGCATGGTGCCGAAGGGATTCCCGAGGACGGGGAAGTTTGGGTAGCGGGTGAAGCTGCCAATCTCCCCCTCGTGGGGGAGATGTCCGGCAGGACAGAGGGGGGCGCTGTCCCGCCGACTGTCGAGGTCACAGATACCTAATTGTGCCGGTTGCGGTTCGTCACGGTCCAAACCCAAGGCTGCGATCCTTGACGCCCCCCTCTGTCCTGCCGGACATCTCCCCCACGAGGGGGGAGATTGGCAGCTTCTCCATCATCATTTGGACTATCGTCACGATTGCTGCACTATATCAGTGCATAGAAGGGAAGGGTGTTTGGGAGAGCCAGGCGTTTGAAGGAAGCAAGAATCCAGAAGCCGGAACGGCAGCAGCGCCTGTTCGGCCTGTCGACGCCGCTGCGGGCCGCCGTCATTCCGCCGCTGTCGGCGGCGCGCTGGCTGCTGGTGCTGATCGTCGCCGCCGGCGTCTATTTCTTCCACGGCTTCCTGTTTCCAGTGCTGGCGGCGCTCGTCATCGCTTTCGCCAGTTGGCCGCTCTATCGCCGCCTGCTCGTTGCAGTCAGCGGCAACCGCACCATCGCCGCGACCTTTGCCATCCTCTTCATCCTCGCCTTCCTGGTGATACCGATCGCGCTCGCCGGCACCTATGCGATCAACGAGGTCCGCGAATGGGTCGCCTGGGCGATCGAGACCAACCGTCACGGTGCCGTGACACCGCACTGGATCGCCACCATGCCTGTCGTGGGCGAGTGGCTGAACGAGCAGTGGACGACCAATTTTGGCCATCCCGGCGGCATTGGTGAGCTGATCCAACTGGTCAGCGGCGCCAACATCGGCAGCATCTATCGCGGCGTGTTGGCCGCCGGCGGCAGTGCTTTCGGCCTGCTGTTGACACTCTTGTTCATGATGATCGCGCTGTTTTTCGCCTATCGCGACGGCGAGCACTTTGCCGGTCAGGTCGACCGCCTTGGCGAGCGCATCCTGCCGACCAGATGGGAGCGGATCTCGCGCGTCGTGCCGGCGACGATTTCGTCGACCGTGACCGGCATGACCGTCATCGCCATCGGCGAAGGTCTGGTGCTGGGTATTGCCTACTGGCTGGCCGGCGTGCCGTCGCCGGTGACGCTCGGCGCCCTGACCGGCGTCATGGCGCTGATCCCAGGCGGTGCCCCATTGTCCTTCACGCTGGTCTCGATCTACCTCGCCGCCAGCGGGTCGCCGATGGCCGGGCTGGCGCTGTTCCTCTGGGGGGCGGTCGAACTGTTCATCGTCGACAAGACATTGCGCCCGAAACTGGTCGGCGGGCCGATAAAACTGCCCTTCCTGCCGACCTTTTTCGGTCTGATCGGCGGCGTCAAGACCATGGGTTTTCTCGGCCTGTTCATCGGCCCGGTGCTGATGGCCCTGCTGGTCGCGATCTGGCGCGAATGGCTGCGCGAGGTGGAACTGACCGACGAAATCGCTGCAGCGGCACCCGTGGAACTGGAGGGTGGTCCACCGCAGATCGAGATCGTCGCCGATAAAAAGGCCAGTGCCTGAAGACCCCGCTCACTGAACTATCCGCCGCGACCCCGAGCGACTATTGATCCATTTCCGGTCAGAAATAATATCCTGCGCATGTTTTTGCGATTTGTTCGGTCAAATGCCATTAAGGGAACGCATGCGCGCGAAGGTTTTTTGGCGCTGCCTATGAATTGCAGGGTCAACCGGATGTTGATCGACATACATTGGACCAGCTGGAAGACAGTCTTGCCTGGTTTCGACAGAACCTCGCAATACCGCCGCGTTTCAACCTCTCAAGATCGAAAGGTTTCTACCGGAGAGAGACGACCCAAGGATTGAGCTGGTTCAAACCAACGGCAACGGAACATCTGGCAAAGGCCTTTGACCTCGCGGCGCTCCTCGCGCAGCACGGGCATCATGTTGACGTCATGAAGAGTTCTCGTCTGGGATATGTCATCTATGAGGACGAATACCAGATCGTTGCAGAGCCTTTTTCAGATACGGCAACCGGTTGATCGCACCTGGCATATCGGCACTAAGATGCTCAGACTGGATGATGCACCGCAAGGTCGCTACGGCGTTTGCGGCCCTCGTGCAATTGCCACAGCGAATGCGCAATCAGCGTGACGATCAGGATGGCGCCGCCGATCAGGCTGTTGCGGGTCGGTGTTTCGGCAAAGATCATCCATACCCAGACCGGCGCCAGCACGGTTTCGAGCAAATAGAACATCGCCACTTCAGGTCCCGAAATGTATTTCGGCCCATTGGCGAGGCAGAAGAACGCTATCGGCATGATGACGGCGCCGTTGAGGATGATCCACCATGGCGCCTCCACCTGAAAGCCGGTCTTGGAGACCATGAATGCCGCCAGCCCAAAAGGCAGGATGACGCCGATCAGCGCGGTAAAGCCCATATCCTTGCCGCTGGCGCGCGAGATGGTGATGGCGCAGGCGATCAGGAAGGCCGAGCACAATGCCATCAGGTCGCCGAACAGATTTCCGGTGCCGACGGAATCGCCGACGATGATGGCGACGCCGACGATCATCATTGCCAATGCCGCAAGGGTCAGCGGCCGCGGCCGCTCCTTCAGGAACACCCACGACAGCAGTGCGGCGAACATGGTGGTGAAGGCCAGGATGAAAACCAGATTGGCGGTCGAGGTGTTGTAGACGCCGGTGATGAAGGCAGTCGCACCGAGTCCGTAGATCGCGGCAACGATCAGGCCCGACCAGCCCGGGATGAGCTGAGGCGCATTCTTGCTGAACGAGCGCCAGACGGTCCACACGATCAACGCCGCAGCCAAGGTGCAGCCGGTGCGCAGCAGCAAGATCGTCCACGCCTCGCCATGGGCGAGCCGGATCAACGGGATATCCACGGTCAGCGTCAGCCCGCCAAATGCGGTGAGCAGAAGTCCTTTGGTGTGAGCATCGTGAGACGACATGCAGCGACTTTCGCAATGAATTCGGGAGAGGACGGCGGGTCGGCGCAATCGCCCACTCTCCGCCAACCAGCGGAAAGACCGGCATCATCTCAAGTGAAAAATGTTTAGGCCCGGACTTGGGAAAGGATAGTTAGCGCGTGACCGCTTCGTTGGTGTAGCGCTCCCAGCCTTTCGGGCCGAGATGCTCCTGCGGCATGAAGCGCATCTTATAATTCATCTTGCGCGAGCCGTTGACCCAGTAGCCGAGGTAGACATGGGGCAGGCCCATCGCCCTGGCGCGGGCGATGTGGTCGAGGATCATGAACGTGCCGAGCGACCGCTCGTCGAAATCGGGATTGAAGTAGGAATAGACCATCGACAGGCCGTCGGCCATCTTGTCGGTGAGCGCCACCGCGATCAGCTCACCCTGTCCCTTGCCCGTGATGAAGGTGTCGGGCCCGCGCCGCCGATACTCGATCACCTTGGTGTCGACATGGGTGTCCTCGACCATCATGGCATAGTCGAGCACCGTCATGTCGGACATGCCGCCACGGCGATGGCGGGCATCGAGGTAGCTGCGGAACAGGGAATATTGTTCGGTCGAGGGTTCGGCATTGTGCATGTGGCCGACGAGATCGGAATTGTGCTGCAGCACGCGTTTCATGTTGCGGCTGGCGACGAATTCCTGGGCCAGGATGCGTACCGAAACGCAGGCGCGGCAGGTCTCGCATGCCGGCCTGTAGGCAATATTCTGCGAGCGCCGGAACCCGCCTTGCGTCAGCAGGTCGTTCATCTCCGCCGCCTTGTCGCCGACCAGGTGCGTGAACACCTTGCGCTCGAATTGGCCGTCGAGATAGGGACACGGCGACGGCGCGGTCAGGAAGAACTGCGGCGACTGGGTCGGATGCTGCGTCATCGAGCCTTGGAAACACTCCTTCGAATCGCTCTACCTTTGGCGCGGATGGCGAAAAATTCAACAGGATTGTGGAGGCGTGGTCGACTTGACGCCTTCACATTTGCGCTCAATCGGTTGCGACTGCTCTTTAGAGGGCCGTTTCAGCGGTCGGTACGGCTGACGACCGTGCCAAGCAAAAGGTCGTGCAAGGTGCGCTTGCGGTCGGAAAACAGCGTTACCAGCAGCACGAGCGGCGACAGGATGACGTTGCCGGCCCAAAACAGCACCGAATGGACGACCGCAGTGAGGCCGTCGATCGGCCTGCCGTCGAGCCGGTCGAGCCGAATGCCCATCATCTTCATGCCCGTGGTGGCCTGGTCGGTGCTGCCCAGCGTGTTCCAGATATAGAGGATGGCCACAGCCGGCACCAGGATGCCGAACAGCATCCAGCCAAGGCCGAGGGTCAAAAGCCCGAGGAAGAACACCAATATGGCAAACGGAATGGTGAGCAGCGCGACGATGATGTAGTCGATCACGAAGGCCAAGATACGCTTCGTGCGCACGCCGTCATAGGCCCTGACATCGTCAAGCCTGCTGGTGATGATTTCGCCGTCGAGAACGCGCGCGTTCATGTCATTTCCTCGTAACAGGAGCCCTGCATAGGGTGCTGGCTGCTCAGCAATGAAATGGTGAGGGCCCGGCGCGGAATCAAGATCGGGCTTTTTACGGCGCACGAGCTCAAACAGCGCGGGATGCAATCTGAACCGGTTGAATTTGCGGCGCGGATGGCATTAGCTTGCTGCGGCGCAACAAAGCGCTCAGGTGGCGCAACAGCGCTCAGGGGTAGGGGACGGGGCAAGATGGACTACGACATGCTGGTCATCGGCAGCGGCCCTTCCGGTCGCCGTGCTGCGGTGCAGTCAGCCAAGCTCGGCAAATCGGTGCTGGTGGTCGACCGCGGCCGGCGCCTGGGCGGTGTCTCGGTGCATACCGGCACCATCCCGTCGAAAACGCTGCGCGAAACCGTGCTCAACCTCTCGGGCTGGCGCGAGCGCGGCTTCTACGGGCGCGGCTACCGGGTCAAGCAGGACATCTCGGTCGGCGATCTGGTCGAGCGCCTGCACAAGACGCTCGACCATGAGGTCGAGGTGCTGCAGCACCAGTTCATGCGCAATACGGTCAAGAGCGCCCGCGCCGCGGTGAAATTCCTTGGCCCCAACAAGGTCAGCCTGACCACGGATACCGGTGACTACAGCGAGGTTGGTTTTGCCAATGCGCTGATCGCGGTCGGCACCAGGCCGCACCGGCCGCGCGACGTGCCGTTCGACAAGACCCGCATCTTCGACAGCGACGAGATGCTGGAGCTTGATCGTTTGCCGCGCACGCTGACAGTGATCGGCGCCGGCGTCATCGGCGTCGAATATGCGACGATCTTTTCCGCGCTCGACGTGCCGGTAACCTTGGTCGAGCCGCGCAACTCCATCCTCGATTTCGTCGACCGCGAGCTCGTCGACGATTTCATTCACCAGATGCGCGATCGCGGCATGACCATCCGGCTGGGCAGCGCGGTGAAGGAAATCCGCTCCAAGCCGGACGCCGCCGAGGTCGAACTGGCCGATGGCCGCACCATTCGTTCCGAGGTCGTGCTCTACGCCGCCGGCCGCACCGGCAATGTCGGCAGCCTGGGCCTGGATGTCGTCGGCATCGACGCCGACTCCAGGGGGCGTATCAAGGTCGATCCGCAATCCTTCCAGACCAGCGTGCCCAACATCTACGCCGCCGGCGACGTCATAGGCTTTCCGAGTCTGGCCTCGACGTCGATGGAACAGGGCAGGGTGGCCGCCTGCCATGCTTTCGGCGTGCCTTTGCCGCCGCCGCCGGAAACCTTTCCCTACGGCATCTATGCGGTGCCGGAAATTTCGACGGTCGGCCAGTCCGAGGAACAGGTGCGCGAGAGCGGTGCGGCCTATGAGGTCGGCGTGGCGCGTTTCCGCGAGACCTCGCGCGGCCACATCATGGGCGTCAACACCGGATTCCTGAAACTCTTGTTCTCGATCGAAACGCGCCGCCTGCTCGGCGCGCACATCATCGGCGAGGGCGCCACCGAGCTCATTCACATCGGCCAGGCGGTGATCAACCTTGGCGGCACCGTCGACTTTTTCGTCAACAACACCTTCAACTATCCGACGCTCGCCGAAGCCTACAAGATCGCCGGGCTGGATGCCTGGAACCGGATGGGACGAGGGTAAATCTACCCTTCCATCTGGGCGAGCAGCGCTAGCATCACATCGGCCGAGGGCATCGGCAGCACAGCCTCGATTTCGGCCGGGCGTACGCCGGCGATCGCTGCATCGGCGCCGCCGGTGACGGTGCCGAGCGGTCCGCGAAACCCGTGCTTCGACCAGGCGAGCTCCTGCAGCTTCGCGCTGGTCAGCGCCTCCAGCAGCCTGTCGGCGGCCGGATCGATGACGATCAGCGGATGCGCCGAGTAGACGGTTGGTCTGGGATAGAGGATCTCGGGCTTGGCGCCCATGCCGGCCTGCACCCTTTGCCAGCGTGCCGGATCGGCGAGTGCCCACTCGACCAGCTGGTTTTCATAGCCGACCACCATCGGCTCGGCGCCGAGGCCACCGGCAATGTACTGGTCGAACAGCTTTCCCGACGACGACGACTTCAGTCCCATGCTGCGGAAGATCGCCTTGGCTTCGTCGCCATGCTGCGCCAGCAGTTCCCGCGTCGCCACGTCGCCGCTCAGCAGGCTGAGCACAAGCCCGGCGAACATGAAGCCGGAATTGGATCGGTTTGGGTCGGTGGAGACGATGCGCGCCCGGCCATAGAGCTCGTCTATGCCGAGATCCGACCAGTTCTTGCCGGCCAATATGGCGTCAAGCAGCGCCTTGAGGTCGAGCTGGTTATAGCCACCCTTGGCGGCGACCGTGACCAGCCCGCTCTTCTTCAGCCCTTCGACCACCGGCCCCCATGTGTAGACGACGATCGGCGAGTTGAGCACCACCTGGTCGTTGCGGATCGCCACACCGCTTTTGCGCGCCAGGTCGACCATGATCGACGATGACGGCCACAGGAACTGCGGCTTCTGCGACAGAAGTGCGGCTTCCCGCACCATTTCGACGGAGCCGGCAACGCGTGCGTCGAGTTCCAAGCCATAGCCACCCAATGCACGGACGACATCCGGATCGGCCAGGAAGGCCTGTTTCTCGCCGCCGATGAAGCCGAACAGATGCGCCTTGTTGCCGAGATAGCCGCGGAACTCCGGGCGGTCCTTGAGTGTCAGGTAGCCGCCGGTGCCGGCGGCGGCGGCACCCAGCAGACCCAGTCCGAAAGCGCGGCGCGAAATGGCCATCAGCGACCGATATCCTCTTTCAGCGACTCCTGTATGAGTCGCAGATCAACGTCGAGCGTGCCGAGTTCACTGTCGGCCAGGCTGTCGGCATAGTGCACGAAGGCGTCCTGAAGCTTGGTGATCACCGCGCCGACATTGGAGAGCCGTGCCTGACTTGGCGCACGCCGGTTCGCCAACGCCGCGTAACCTTCCGACACCTCGGCCGCCTGTGGCACGTAATAGGTGAGAAATCGCCGCACGGCAGGTGCACTTTCGGGCTTGGCTTCGACCCTGGCGATCACATCGGCGGCGATGTCCGACAGGTTCTTCACCTTCGCCGCCATGTCCTTGTCTGGAATGGTGCGGGCGGTTGCGGCCAGGCGGTCCGCCGCCGGCTGGGCCTGCGCCAGCAGCTCACGCGCAAACGCAACCCGGCTGCCACTGAGCGAGCTGAGGTCGAGCCCTTCGAACAGCTGACGCGGGGCCAGCACGAACACAAGCCCGGCGAAGACCAGCGCGGCGATAACCGCCGACACCAGGAACGGGAAATGCGTGAGAAAACTCAAGCCGATCAGCAGCGCCGCCGAGACGAGGCCTGCCACGATCCAGTTCCAGTCATTGCCGAACAAGCCACGCATCCTAGCCGCGCATCTCAGTTGTAGCCTCGGGCGGCGCGGAAAGCCCCTGCCAGATCGCCGCTGCCATCGAATACGCGCGCCGAAGTTGCCTTGGCAAGGCTGTCGAGCTGGCTCTTGTCGGCATCGCCGAAGGTGATGCCGAACACCGGCACGCGCACCGGCGCGCTGCGCCACTGGCTTAGAAACAGGTCGGCGCTGCCATCGGTGCGGCCATCGGTCATGATGACGATCGCCGGCAGATATTTCGACAGATCCGCTGTTGCCGTGATCTGCTGCAGCGCCTGCTGGGCACAGGCATACATGTCGGTGCCGCCGCCGGCATGCTGGTCCGCGACGGCAGCCAGCAAGCGGGCTTGCCCGGCAGCATCGCCGGTCGCTTCGAAATTGGCGCGCACGGCACTGTCGAAAGGCAGCACGAAGATGTGGTCGGACGGCGTCCATTGCACCAGCACCTCGCTGGCTTTTTCCGGCGTGAACAGGAACTGCGCCGCCGCCTGCAACTGCTTCTCGCCCTGGTCTTCCATGGAGCCGGAGAAGTCGAAGCACAGCGCCGTCAGCGAAGGCTTGCGCAAGGCTTCCTGATAGAGATCGAGCGCCTTGCGGATCACCGCCGGCTCCGGCATGCGGATCGAGGTCACCAGCTTGCCCGGATCGAAATTCCAGTCGGGGTCGGCCGCGGCCTGGATCGCCGAGCCGCCAAGCGGCAGCCGCCGGCCGGTGTCGGCGATGCGTTTGCGCACCGCATCCGACTGCAGATAGGCGAGCAGGTCGGTGAAGAATTTTTCGACCTCCGGGCCGCGCCCATGGTCGATGAAGCCGAGCGGCGAATCGCCGACCGCGACGCCGTCGGCCGGATAGACGGCATAGAGCGGTTCCTTGCCCATCTGCTTCAGTTTGTCGTTGGTCTCCTTCAGCGTCGCCTCATAGTTCCACATGGCGTCGTAGACGGTGCCCTTGCCGGCGCTGTCGACATAGAGGTCTGCCAGCCAGCCCGAGGAACCTGACGAGCGCTCGACGCCTTGCAGCAAAGCGCTCACCGTCTCACGCACATTGGGATTGTCGAGATCGCCGGGCTCGATCACTTCCTTGCCGCCGAGTGCGCTGGAGAGCATGGCGAGATAGGCGCTGGCGCCGGAATTGGATTGCGTCGCCGACGTCATCAGGAATTTGAGCTTGCCGTCCTTCACCGCGGCCAGAATGTCCTTCATGAAAACGGGCTTGCCGACCCAGCCGAGCTCCGCGGCCTTGGATTTGCGCACGCCCAGAATAACCGGCATCTGCGCGATCGAGGTCAGGTTGCGCACCTTGCGGCCGGAATCGAACAGGTCGACCCAGACGCTCGAGGCCGGCCAGACCGCGTCCGCGTCGAGCCCCGCGGGTCGTTGCAGGCCCAAGCCGATGTCGAGCGAACCCTCATAGGCGAAGGTACAGGTGGCCCCCTGTTTGTCGCAGAACTCCTGCACGATCGGCTGCAGCACCGTGTTTTCCGAGCCCGAAACGATGGCGAATTTGACGTGGCTGGCGTTGCAGGCGGCCAGCAACATCGCGAAGGCCAGCAGCAGAACGGACGTCAGCGTCTTCGGCATGGCGGTTCCGATCAGGACTGGGTCAGCGCTTTCTTCAGATCAATCGTCATCTGGTCCATCTGCTTTTCGGCATCGGCCCGCTTCTGGCGGCCCTCCTGCTGGACCTTCAGCACGCCCTGCACGGTGTCGATGAGATCGCGGTTGGCCTGCGCAAGCGTCTCGACATCGACAATGCCGCGTTGCGCCTGCTCCTCGATCGAGATCGCCTGATCCTTCATCATCTTGGAGGTCTGCCGGATCATCTCATTGGTGGCGTCCGTCACTGTCTTTTGCAGTTCGAGCGCTGATTTCTGATTGGTCAGACCAAGCAGGATGACCATTTTCTGCTTCCAGGCCGGCACGGTGAGCGCCGAGGTCGCTTGCAGGTTCTCGATCAGCGTCTCGTCGCCGGACTGGACGATGCGGATCTGCGGCAATTGCTGGATGCCGAGTTGGCGTGCCTGCACCAGGTAGAAGACGCGCTTTTCCAGACGATCCAGCGCCTGAACCGCATCCTGGTAGGTCTGCGCCTCCAGCGTGCCGCCGACATCGCCGCCGGACGAATCCGCCGCGGCCTTCAGCTTGGGCAATTCGTTGGCGCGATAGTCCTCGACGAATTTCTTGCCTGCCTGCACATAGGCGTCGAGCTTGAGGATCGAGTCCTTGGTCTGCTCATGCAGGTCGTCGAGCACGGCGATGTCGCGCCGCAGCGTGTCCTTGTGGCGGTCGAGCTCGAGGCCGATGCGGTCGATCTGGCCGGCGACGTCCTCATACTTTTCCTTGAAGCGTTCGAGCCGCGCCTTGAAGGAGGAAAACAGATTGCCGAGAAACCCTTCGTCGTTCAGCGAAGCCGGATCGAGGTTCTTGGCCTTCATGATGATGTCGGTCAGGAGATTTCCGGTGTCGCCGAGATCGCGATTGCGAAGCTGGCCCAGAATCTTGTCGGCATAGTCGCTGACAGCCTGCTGGGCACGGTCGCCATAGACCGAAATGCCGGCGCGATCCCTGACGTCGATCGTGCTTTCGATCCTGGCGATGTCGGAGGGATTGGCAACGATTGCCGGCAATGTCGAGGTGTCGTCAAGCAGAGTGGTGCTGTTCTTGTCGGCCATGCAGACCTCTCCTCAAATGAACAGTATCTCCATAGGCTGTGTGTGACAGGGATATGTCGGCATTGTGGATAAGGGAAGGGGCCGACCCGGCTCTGGGCGCAAAACATGCGGGTTTCAGCCTGAAAACGGGCAGAGTTTGCGGGGATTCGATCCGGTGGACAAGTTCAATCCGCCGGCTACTGTCCATCAGTCTTGTGCGACGGCGGCGGGCAGCCATTGCCTGACGATCGCCGCGTCGGCGCTGCCGAATTCATGACCCGATGCAACAATCCGGGCATCGATCTCCGCGCCATGCTGGCTGAGCAATGTCACCAGCGCCGGCGCGAACGGGGCGTAGGTAAGGTCGGCGGCGCCGGCGATCATCAGCACCCGCACCTTTGACAGATCCGTCTCCGGCACGTGATCGAGCACCGGCATCGGCCGCAGCAGTGCGGCGCGCTCGACAAGACCCGGATGCAGCAGCATCAGGCTCGAAACCAGATTGGCGCCGTTCGAATAGCCGAGGAAAATCGTGCGGGAGAGATCGAGATGGTGGCGTGTGGCCGCGGCGGTGACGAAGCCCGCAAAGGCATCGGTTTCGGTGCGGATGCTGTGCTGTTCGAAGCGCGTCGGCGTGATCCGTGCGAACCAGCGGAAACCGTCCTCCTGGGCGATGCGGCCACGCACCGCGATCAGCATGGCACGCGGTGCGATCTCTTGTGCCAGTGGCACCAATGTCGTCTCGTCGACACCCGACCCATGCAGCAGGAAGAAGCATTCGCCAGTCGAATCCCCCGGGCTGTAAAGGCGGTAGCTGAAGGCGAGATCCCGCCGCAACGCACCATTTTGCGAGGTCTCTTCGATCATGGCCCCATCCTCTTGATTATATGAGGTTTCGCTCAATTTGCCGGCTTCAAAACGCAATATTTTCAAGCTCCGCGAAAGTTGATTGAACCGGGCGCATTCCAGTCCGTTTCTTCGCCGATACCATTGCTTCGGGAGGAATCGAAGCGGTGCGCCGGGGGTCGCATTGCCGGCATGAACAACCAGCTTTGAGGCCTTTTGTCGATGACCACCCCCATTTCCCCAGACCGCGATTCGCGTGTCCCGGACCGCGATTCGCGTGTCCCAGAGCGCGACACGCGTATCGCCGATCGCGACACACGTATCGATGTGTTGCGCGCTCTCGCTCTGCTGACCATCTTTGTCGACCATGTGCCAGGCACCGCCTTCGAGTCTCTGACCTACAAGAACTTGGGCTTTTCGGACGCGGCGGAGGTCTTCGTGCTGATCTCCGGCATCTCGGTCGCGCTCGCCTACGGCAAGAAATTCCAGCCTGGAAACCGGCTGTTGGCAACCTTGAAGATGTGGCGAAGGGCCGGTGTGCTCTATGCCACCCACATCGTCACCACCATGGTGGTGATGGCCATCTTCTGCGCCGCGGCGGTATTCGCCAGGCGGCCGGAGCTTTTGACGATGATCAACATGGAGCCGTTGATCAAGAATACCCCACAAGTGCTGATCGGCATCGTGACGCTCGGCCACCAGCTCGGCTACAACAACATCCTGCCGGTCTATGCCGTGCTGTTGTTGTTGGCGCCGGTCTTCCTGCTCTTGGTCAGCTACCGGCCATTGCCGGCGCTTGCCGCATCCGGCGCGCTGTGGCTGGTCGCTGGGATCTACCAGATTGCTCCGCCCAACTATCCCGAGCCCGGCTTCTGGTTTCTCAACCCGCTGTCGTGGCAGTTCCTTTTCAACATCGGCCTGGCAGGCACGCTGCATGTGCGTCGCGGCGGCACTATCCCGGTCAATCGCTGGCTGGTTGGCGCGGCCTTGGCCTACACCGCGACCGCGCTAGTCTGGGTGCACAGCCCGCTCTGGGGGCAGATCTCCTGGTTGGGCCTGCCTCCGGTGCTGACCGGCTTCGACAAGACGTTCCTGTCGCTGCCGAGGCTGCTGCATATAGTGGCGGTGAGCTACCTGATCGTGGCATTCCCCGCCATCTCGAACCTGTTTCGCACCGGGCGCGATCATCCGCTTGCGATATTGGGCAAACGATCGCTGCCGGTTTTCATTGCCGGCACGGTGCTCGCAATGGCGGCGCAGGTGCTGAAGCTGATCAATCCGGGCGGATTTGCCTATGACAGCCTGTTGATATCGGCCGGCATCGTCATGCAGTTCGCGCTCGCCTACTATCTCGAATGGCTTTCGGACCTCGGCTGGTCCGGGAAAAGCAGGCCGGCTCACAACGCCGCACCGCCCGCCCATGCGTCCTTCGGCATGTCGTCGATGGCGACAAGGATGGGGCGTTGAGGTGTCGCCGGCTCAGGCGGGCGAGGGGCCGGATGAGGCTCGCACCAGGAGTTCGACCGGCAGCGATTGCCGGCTGAACGAGCCGTCATTTTCAAGGATCGCCTTGACGGCAAGGCGGCCCATCTCGGCGATCGGCTGGACGATCGTGGTCAGCGGCGGACTGGAAACCGCTCCTTCCGGAACACCGTCGAAGCCGACGATCGAAACGTCGCCCGGCACCGCGATGTCACGCTGCCGCAGCCAGTCCAATGCATGCAAGGCCATCCTGTCTGACATGGCCAGGATGGCGGTCGGTGTCTCGGCGCCGGCGAAAATATGATCGAGGCCGGCCCACACGCTCTCCTCGTCATTGACGGTTTCATAGATCGGCACACGCTCGACGTCGATGTCGACGCGGGAGAGTTCCGCGAAATAGCCACGCAGGCGGTCGCGCGTCCCGGAATAGAGGGCCTTCTCCATCTGCTCCCTTGTGGTGGGGCCGAAGCCGGAGTCCGCGACGGGCAGGGCAAGCACGGCAAAGCGACGATGCCCAAGCTCTGTCAGATGTCGGGCCGCCAGGCCGGCCCCGGCGATGTTGTCGACACCGATGGCGGCGACCGCCTCGTCGTCGTCTGAATCGAGATCGAGCGCCACGAAGGGGAGTTTGCGGTCGCGCGCCAGTTCGACCAGCTTTGAACCGCCATCGACGCAGAAGACGATGAAGCCATCGACAAGCGCGCTCTGGATGTTCCAGGCGAGCTGCTCATTGTTGGCGGCGGAGACCAGCGAGATCCCCGCACCGGTCGCATCGCAAGCCTGCGAGATGCTGGCCATCATCACCCGGGCGAAAGGGTCGTTGAAGAAATAGGACAGCGGCTCCGCGGTCGCGACACCGATGGCGTTGACCTTGCCGGCGCGCAGCAGCCGGCCCTTGGGGTCGGGCCCGCCATATCCCATAGCCTCGGCTGCCGCCTTGACCCGTTCACGGACCTCCTCGCGCACGATCTCCGGGCGGGCGAAGACGTTGGACGCGGTGCCATGCGAGACGCCGGCCGCTTTGGCAATGTCTGCCAGCCGGACCGGTCTTGTCTTTCCAGAGGCCAATGGCGCCATCTTCGTCTCCTCAATTCATCCCATCTAACACTTTCGTTGGATCGGTTCAAATTTTGACTTGATCAAGGGATCGGCGCGGTGTATATTTGAATCGATCCAATCCTTAGCCGTTCTTTTGATTGGATCGATTCAACAACCGGAAAGGGAGATGTGTCATGCACCCCGTCAATTTTCTGTTCGAAGACATTTATCGCAACGACTGGAGCATCTCGTCGAACACCACGACGCAGAAGCGCCGCGGCAAAGCCAGTCCATGGGTCCGCGAACTGCGGTTCCTTGTGGAGCGCAAGCGGAGCTGATCGGGCTCGGTTTTTCGCGCCCACTGATTGGATCGATTCAAGTACTGAAAGGAGTGCACATCATGCATCCCGTGAGCTATCTGTTCGAAGACATCTATCGCAACTACTGGGGCATCGCGCCGGCTTCCGAACGGCCGGAGCGGCGTCGGTTGGCAAGGCTGCGGCGGCGCAATCGCGAATTGCTCATCCAGCCCGAGCGCCGGCAGGACTAACGGCACTGCAAACGACGTTTGACAGGCGGAGGTCTGTTATCGGGCAGGGCGCCCAAAGGCGTCAGGAACGCACGCGCACCAGCCCCGAGGCGGCGATCGCCAGCCAGCCGGCGATGAGCAAGGTGCCGCCGATCGGCGCCGACAGCGGGAACAGCCGCGACCCGATAAAATCGCGGGCCAACAGGTCGCCGCAGAACAGCAGAAGCCCGACTAGCAGGATCAGGCTGCCGATGCGCAGGATCCGGTTCGCGCCAAGCAATCCGGCGGCGAGGAAGACCGGCGCATGCATGATCAGGAAGGATGCGGCAGTGCCGACGAAGGCCCCGCCCAGATGCGCCGCCGCGGCCGACAGCGCCACGCCGGCGGCGCCGCAAAGACCCCCGGCCAGGACGAGGATACGGCCGATATTGCCGGAAGGTTGCTCGGCCGTGCTCATGTCCGTGGCTCCGTGATATCAGAGGGATATGCCGACCCCGTCAGGGCTTGCCGGCGTTGGCGAGCATGTCCTGCGCGCGGCGTGACTGCGCCAGCCAGTTATACACCGCGCCCCCGGCCATCAAGACGGATGTGCCCAGAAACACAGAACGCATGCCGAAATGGCCACCGGCAAAGCCGCCGAGCAAGGGGCCGGCGACCTGCCCGACATACTGGGCGGAGATCGACAGCCCGAGCACGTTGCCGCCGACCCCATCGGGAACATTGTGGCGGATGACGCTGGTGATGCAGGGCAAGAGACCGCCAAGCGCGAGGCCCATCAGGAAGCGCAGGCCGATGAGTTGCCAGCTCTGCGTGACGAAGGCCTGCGGGATCAGCAGCAGCGCCGAGACGGCAAGCGCGCCGATGATGACGTTCCAGTGGCCGACGCGGTCGGCGAGCTTGCCCAGACGCGAAGCCGACAGGATGGCGCCAAGGGCCGCCGCCGACATGACGATGCCTGATATCAGCGTGACGCGGCTCTGGTCTTCGATCAGCTGCTGCACATAGACGGTGATGATCGGCTCGATCGACATGGTGGCGAAACTTAACAGCATGCCGGTCGCCAGCATGGCGACGACAGGCCGTTTGTCGGGGATTTGTGCCCAGCCGCCTTTCGGCTTCTGCTTCGACGCGGCTTCTGCTGTTTTCGGCCGGGGATTCTCCTTGATCAGAAACGTGGTCGCCAGGAACGCCAGGAAGATGACGCCGCCGGACAACAGGAAGGTGGCGCGGATGCCGATCAGCGGCGGCAAGATACCGCCAACCAGTGGGCCGACCAATGCCCCAGCCGTGATGCCGGCAGACAGCAGGCCGAGCGCCCAGCCGGAACGCTCCTTCGGCGTCTGCATGGCGACGAGGATGGTCGATCCCGACGAATAGCCGCCGGCAAAACCGATCAGCAGCCGCAGCAGTACCAGTTGCCAGACGGTCTGCACCATGCCGGTCAGCGACATGCATATGGCCATGCCGAAGCTGGCGCGAACCAGCATCACCTTGCGGCCGTAGCGGTCGCCGAGACGTCCCCAGAGCGGCGCCACCAGCGCTGCCGCGAAGAACGTCGCGCCATAGGCGATCCCCGACCATTGCACGATCGCTGCGTGGCCCTGGGCACCGAGCTGCTCGATATAGAGCGGCAGGAACGGCAAAAGCAGCGTCATGGCGACAAGCGTCGAAAACGAACCGGCGAAGCACACGAACAGATTGCGCCGCCAGTGGATGTTGTAGGTGCTGTCGGTCGCCGGGGGCGTATTCTGCGGCATGTCATGTGTCCTGTCCGAGCAACGCGGAGCTGTGGGTTGCTGCGGATACCAATTTGGGATACCAAGATGGTGCCCGTCATGGACGCAAGCTTGGCCGCTGTCAATGTGGCCCTGTCAGTCGTGAACGGGAACCGCGGCCGGCAAGCCGATCGCCGGCAACGGCCCGAACCAGCAACCGCCAGAAAATGGAAACGACAATGTCGCAGATGCAGAGCGTCGAAAAACAGCTTCGGCAGATGATCCTGGGCCTCGAGCTCGGTCCCGGCGAGAAGCTGACCGAGCGCTGGATCGAAAGCCGCTTCGGCGCGTCGCGAACCCCGGTCAGGGCAGCACTGCTGCGGCTCGAGACCGAGGGCCTGGTCGGCAGGGACGGACGTGGCTGGACGGTGTCGCCCATCAATCTGGCCGAACTCGAGCAGATCGCCGTCTACAGGGAAGCGGTCGAGGTTGCGGCACTTCGCCTGACATGCGGCTTGGCGGATAGGAGCGCCGTCGATGTCATCGAGGCGATGCTCGAATCCTGCGACAACGACACGCCGCGCGAGGAATGGCATCGGGTCGGCATGGATTTTCACATCGAACTGGCGCGTCTGTCGGGCAACGAATTCCTGTTCCGGGCGGTCCGCGATGCCATGACGCGCCTGTCGCGGGCGCGTTGGCTGGAGGTTCGCGACGAAGCGGCCCTTGCCCGCGCCTGGGTCGAACATCGCGCCATTCTGGCGGCGGCACGCCTTGGCGATGCCGATGAAGCCGCGCGCCTGCTTTCAGGCCACATTGTCGGTAGCCGCGACCGGCTGGTGACGTCGCTCGCCAACGATCGCCGCGGTCTTCGCGCCAGAGGCTTTGCCGTCGTCGCCGCCTAAGGCGGGGCGCGCAAAAGGCGACATCCGGATCTATGGTTACTTTCGGCCTCGCTTCACAGACGCCGATGGCGTAAGGAGCGGCGATGGAAAACAACCGATTTGAAACACCTGTGACTGTGAAGTCAGTCGCGGCGGGAAGCACTCAGCTCTTGCGTACGGCGCGTGAGGCTTCCGACTACCTTCTCAACAGCTGGCCCGGCAAGCGCAGCCCCAAGCATCGCGCGGCGCTGCAGGCCTGCCATGACGCACTCGCCGGCGACAAGCCGGCGATGAACGCCAGGCGCGCCTTCATCGCGGCAGCGCGCGAAGTGGACGTCTTTGTCAGCGACAAGGCGCCGGCCTGACACAAGCCGGCCATCGGCGATCTGATTGAGGCATGGCCCGCATCCGCGGGCCTTTTGCCGTCACTTCGCCGTTTCGGTTTCGCCTTCGGTCTCGTCCTCGGGCTTCGAACGTTCCCGCGCCGCAACCTTGGCTGCCAGCTTCTCGGCCTTCTTGGCCGCCTTCTGGCGGTCGCGTTCCTTGCGTTCCTGATCGTAATTTGGTGGTCGCGCCATATCGGCTCCTTTTCACTGCCTCGCGGCTCTGGTCCTGCCTAGGAGCATTAGCCGTCAAACACAACAGCTGAAGCGATCGTGCCCGGCCGTTCGCGTCGATCACGGCCCGGGGCTTGCAAGATGCACGACACAATGGTGTAGGAGAGCCGGGGCACCAGTCTATTGCGAGCTGCCCGTTTGTTTTTGATCAAGTGACCGATGGCCACAATTGCGCGAACGACGGCAAAGGTTTTCTACTACGCGCGAAACCTCGCGTGCGATGTCGCCCCACAGGCACTGTTTCGCCGCAGATTGGCCGCCCGCCTCGAAAGGGCCAGCCTCTCGGACGACTCGGTTCGCCGGCGGCTGAATTACTACAACAAGCTGCACGATGCGTTTACGCCCAGCCCCAATGCCGTACGCGTCGGCCAGCTGCCTTTTACACCGACCATGTACTATTACGACCTGAAGGAGTTTGCCCGCTACTTCGACACCGAATTGCTCATCGATGTGGAATTCGGCGATGTCATCAAAGTGCCGAAGGTGCCGACGATCGTCAAGGATCGGCCGATCCGCGTTGATAACAGCAATGCGGTCATCATGAAGCTCGACAAGTTTCGTCACTTCCAGATGCCTGCCGATGCAACCGCCTTCGCCGACAAGCTCCCAGCCGTGGTCTGGCGCGGTGACCTCAACAATTCGAAACGGACAGCATTTCTCGACGCCGTGCGTGACTTGCCGTTCTGCGATGCCGGCTCACACAAGCCGAACGCGCCGGCCGAGTATAGCAAGCCCTTTCTCAGCATCAGCCAACAGCAGCGTTATCGCTACATCGTCTCACTCGAAGGCAACGACGTGGCGACCAACCTCAAATGGATCCTGAATTCGAAATCGCTCTGCCTGATGCCGTTGCCGACATACGAGACATGGTTTGCCGAAAAGCAACTCGAGGCCGGTGTCCACTATGTGCCGCTCGACCCGGATTTCGCCGATGTCGCGGACAAGGTGCGCTATTTCGAGCGTCATCCGGCCGAGGCGCAACGCATTGTCGCCGCGGCCAATGCCTATTGCCGCCAATTCTCCAACGAGCAGGACGAGCAGGCGATCTCCCTGCTCGTCCTCTACAAATATTTCGTCCTCAGCGGCCAGATCGAGCCCGACCCCGAGGTCTGGCGTTTTGTCCAGGGTTAGAACGTCGCCCCTATCAAACCTCGCTCGTCAGATGCCGCTGCGATCAAGAACAAGATCGGCGGGGCCGAAGCGGTCCTTTGCCGTCAATTGCTGGTGCCAGTAGGGGTAGAGCAAGGGCGGCCGGCTGACTGAATCGAGGCGGCTGCGTTCGTCGTCGGTGAGCACTAGGCTCGCCGCCGCAAGGTTGTCCTTCAGCTGGGCTTCGTTGCGGGCGCCGATCACCAGCGAACTGACAGCCGGCCGGCCGAGCAGCCAGGCCAGCGCCACCTGCGCCGCCGACACGCCGCGCTGCGCGCCGATCTCGACAAGCACATCGACGATCCGCCACAGCCGGTCCTCGTCGCGGATCGGCGGTTCGGACCAGCCGGCGAGCTGGCGGGCAGTGGGGCTGTCGCGGCGGTATTTGCCGGACAGCAATCCGCCGGCAAGCGGGCTCCAGACCAGCACGCCCAGCCCCTGATCGACGGAAATCGGCAGCAATTCATACTCCGCCTCGCGCGCTTCCAGCGTGTAGTGGATCTGCTGGGTGACGAAGCGCGGCTGGTGATGGCTGTCGCTGATGCCGAGCGCCTTCATCACCTGCCAGCCGGAATAGTTGGAACAGCCGACATAGCGGATCTTGCCTTGGGCAACCAAAGTATCGAGCGCCGCGATGGTTTCCTCCAGCGGTGTTGCGCCATCCCATTCGTGCAGGAAGTAGATGTCGATGACGTCGGTCTTGAGCCGCTTCAGGCTCTTCTCGCATTCGCGGATCAGGTGATGGCGCGACAGGCCTTCATCGTTCGGACCGTTACCGATCCGCATCCGCGCCTTGGAGGCGATCAGCACGTCGCCCTTGCGCTTGCCGCCGAGCGCTTCGCCGATGATCTCTTCCGAAATGCCGTTCGAATAGACATTGGCGGTGTCGATGACGTTGATGCCGGCATCGATACAGAGATCGATCATCCGGCGTGCCTCGTCGAGGTCGGTCTTGCCGACCGCCGAAAACGCGCCGGCGCCGCCGAAAGTCATGGTGCCCATGGTCAGTGTCGAAACTTTCAGGCCGGAACGGCCGAGGGTGCGGTATTCCATGTCAGTCCTCGCGATTGCGTTGGGAAGGGGGCTGGGGAGGGCGCCCCGAATGTGGCCGCTATTTGTAGGACAATTTGGGCGACTTGTCGCCATGCCAGGACGACGGATCGATCATGCCTGGCGGGATTGGCGGCGGCGGTGATCACGCTGCCACTGCAATAAAACCGTCATTGCCGGCCTATATTGAAGTCGGCTCAGGTGTTCCCGTTCCGGGCCGTAAGCCGGGAGTTTGGGGCGCCGGACATGGATCGACAGAGCTTGCAACCGGAGCAGCCGATATGACCGAGCTAAGACAGAATTCTCCTGCCAAGGACTGGCTGGAAGCCGAACTCGCCGACACGCTCGACGAGGACTATGAGCTCGAAATGTCGGAGCCGGCGCTGTCGATGGAGATCGCCAAGATCTACAAGAACGCGCATCCGCCTTCGATCGATCGCATGCAGTATTTTCGCGACCTGATCACCTTGCAGTCGGAATTGATCAAGCTGCAGTCCTGGGTCGCCTACCACAAGAAGAAGCTGGTGGTGATCTTCGAGGGTCGCGACTCGGCCGGCAAGGGCGGCGTCATCAAGCGCATCACCCAGCGGCTCAATCCGCGCATCTGCCGTGTCGTCGCACTGCCGGCGCCCACCGAGCGCGAGAAGTCGCAATGGTATTTCCAGCGCTATGTGCCGCATCTGCCGGCCGGCGGCGAGATCGTGCTGTTCGACCGCTCCTGGTACAACCGCTCCGGCGTCGAGCGCGTGATGGGCTTTGCCCAACCCGATCAGGTGGAAGAATTCTTCCGCGACGTGCCGGAGTTCGAGCGCATGCTGGTCCGCTCGGGCATCACCGTGGTCAAATACTGGTTCTCCATCACTGACGAGGAGCAGCAGATGCGCTTCCTGATGCGCATCCACGATCCAATGAAGCAGTGGAAACTGTCGCCGATGGACCTGCAGTCGCGCGTGCGCTGGGAGCAGTACACCAAGGCCAAGGAAGAGACCTTCGTGCGCACCAACATCCCGGAGGCCCCCTGGTTCATCGTCGAAGGCAACGACAAGAAGCGGGCGCGGCTGAACTGCATCGACCATCTGCTCCAGCAGATGCCCTATGAAGAGGTTCCACACGAAGAGATCACGCTGCCGGAGCGCGTCTTCAATCCCGAATACGAGCGCCAGACGCTGCCGCGCGAGCTCTATGTGCCGGAGAGGTATTGAGGGGAGCTCCCTTCTCCCCGTCACTATACGGGGAGAAGGTGCCGGCAGGCGGATGAGGGGCGGCGCTGACGTCGACAGTTGGCTCCGGATAAGTCGCTGCACGGGCCAAACTTAGTCCGCCGCCATATTGCCGCCTGTGGCATTCCCGACAACACAATATTCGACCGGTAGCGCTGCCCCTCATTGCCCTGCCGGGCATTTCTCCCCGTATAGTGACGGGGAGAAAGGGGCCTGCACCGAGGGTTTCGCCATCAAGCCCGCTTGATGACCACCGGGCTTAAGCCCGCTTGATGGTGACGTGCGTGGCGAGCGGCGTCGCCACCTGCTCGCTGCAGACATAGCCGAGCTTGAGCATGTCGAGGCCGGCAAAAAGGTTCTCGCCTCGGCCGAGCAGCAGCGGCGAGATCGCCAGATGCATCTCGTCGATCAGCTTCTCCTGAAGATATTGCCGGATGGTGGCGACGCCGCCGCCCACCCGCACGTCCTTGCCATCCGCCGCTGCTTTTGCCTGTTCAAGCGCCGAATGGATGCCATCGGTGATGAAATGAAAGGTCGTGCCGCCCTCCATTGTGATCGGTTCGCGCTGGTGGTGGGTCAGCACGAAAACCGGCACGTGGTACGGCGGGTTGTCGCCCCACCAGCCCTTCCAGCTGTCGTCAGGCCATTCGCCGCGGATCGGCCCGAACATGTTGCGGCCGAGGATCCAGGCGCCGACATTCTCGAAGCTGCGCGCCGCGAACGCCTCGTTGATGTCGTTGGTGCCGCCATCTTGTCCGAGCACCATCTCACGGAAGGTGCGGGTGTCGACAAACCACTTGTGCAAGGATTCCCCGCCGACACCGAGCGGATTTTGCAAATCCTGATCGGGACCGGCGCCGTAGCCGTCGAGCGACAGGGTGAAAGCGTTGACGCGTAGTTTGGACATGCGAGCCTCCTCGGAAACCAGTTGTCTTTTGCAAGTGGTATTTTGATAGCAAACTGATTGCGAATTGCAAGTGGTATTTTCGAGCGGACAATCGGACTGTCGGTTCTGAAGTCAAGCCGGCAGCCGCGCCGGCGAAACAGGACGCGGCCGCAGCCTGTCTGTTAGCCACAATTATTGGCGCTGCGATGCTTCGAGCATACGTTCAACAGCAAGACGTAGTGGCGGCAGGCTGTCGGTCACCACAGCCCATACTATCGCCCCCGAGGTCTTGTGATATTCGTGACGCAAAATGTTGCCTATCCCACGAACTTGTTTCCATGGAATCTCGGAGGCAAGGGCTGCCAGATCCTCCGGAATGTGCCGGGCAGCCTCGGAAATGATTTCGATCCCGCGCTCGATGCCATGTCGAAGCAGCCAGTCGCGATTGAAGTCATCCAGAGTCTTGCCTGCGGTGGCAGCAGCGATGCCGTCCAAGGCCTCTATGATTTCGGCTAGAATCGGTTCGATCCGGCGCACTGCCATCAGAATATGCGCACGGCAGATCGTTCGATATCGGCCTTCAACATGGGATTGAGGCTGTCGCGGGTGGTGATATCGATCTCCGCTGACATCTTCTCTTCAAGGAATTGCTTGATGCCGACCAGATCGATCAGCGAAAAGCGCCTTGCAGGATCATAATCGATGAAGAGGTCGAGATCGCTATCGGGCCCTGCGTCGCCCCGCAAAGTCGATCCGAAGAGATAAAGCGAAGTCGCGCCCATGCCTTTGATGGCATCTGCATTTCTCAGCAACCGCTTTATGACCTCATTCCTGCTCATGAATTCATTCTAGCGGATTGCGTAAAAATTCCAAAACGACCTAGCGGCTATCCCTTCAGCAGCTCCGCCACCTCTGGCGCGAAATAGGTCAAAATGCCGTCGCAGCCGGCGCGCTTGAAGGCGAGCAGCGATTCCAGCATCGCTTTCTCGCCATCGATCCAGCCATTGGCGGCGGCCGCCTTGATCATCGAATACTCGCCCGACACCTGGTAGGCGAAGGTCGGCATCTGGAATTCGTCCTTGAGCCTTCGGATGATGTCGAGATAGGGCAGGCCGGGCTTGACCATCAGCATATCGGCGCCTTCGGCAATGTCCTGTTCGGCCTCGCGCACCGCCTCGTCGGAATTGGCGTGGTCGATGTAATAGGTCTTCTTGTCGCCCTTGAGCAGGCCGGCGGTGCCGACGGCCTCGCGATAGGGGCCGTAGAAGGCCGAGGCGAATTTGGTCGCATAGGACATGATCGCCACATCCTGGAAACCATTGGCGTCGAGTGCGTCGCGGATGGCGCCGATGCGGCCGTCCATCATGTCGGATGGGGCAATGATGTCGGCGCCGGCTGCCGCCTGGATGACGGCCGCGGCGGTCACCTGTTCCACCGTCTCGTCGTTGACGATGATGCCGTCGCGCAGGATGCCGTCATGGCCGTGGCTGGTGAACGGGTCGAGCGCGGCGTCGGTGATGATGCCGATCTGAGGCACTGCGTCCTTGATCGCGCGGGTGGCGCGGTTGATGACGTTGTTTGGGTCGAGGATGTGCGAGCCGGTCTGGTCGCGCAGCGAGATGTCGACATTGGGGAAGGTGGCAAGGGCGGGAATGCCGAGCTTTGCCGCGCGTTCGGCCTCCTTGACCGCGAGATCGATCGACAGGCGGAAGACGCCCGGCATGGCGGCGATCGGCTCGCGGATATTCTTGCCGTCAACGACGAAGATCGGCCAGATCAGGTCGTCGACCGAAAGCCTGTTCTCCTGCACGAGACGGCGCGACCAGTCGGCCTTGCGCATGCGGCGCAAGCGGCGGCTGCCGGTGATATCGTCGACGCTGCGCGCGCCGGCT
Source organism: Mesorhizobium loti (assembly GCA_014189435.1). Lineage (NCBI taxonomy): Bacteria > Pseudomonadati > Pseudomonadota > Alphaproteobacteria > Hyphomicrobiales > Phyllobacteriaceae > Mesorhizobium > Mesorhizobium loti. The sequence goes on along the minus strand of CP050293.1, from coordinate 3,231,376 downwards.
GGCTTCGTCAGGGTGAATTTGTTCATCGCCAAAACTCTCGTTCGGCGACTTTTACCACGAGGCCTTGCCGCTGACCAATGCGACACGTTTGTGCCAGGCCGAAGCTTGGGTTCCTCGCCCCACGGAAGTGGGGAGAGGTGGCTCGGCGAAGCCGAGACGGAGAGGGGACTGCGCCCTACGAAGCCCTCTCTCCGGCCGCTGCGCGGCCACCTCTCCCCGCGCTTCGCGGAGGGCGAGGAACCCAAGCTGGAATTAAGGTTGCCCGTTGCCCGAAAGAATCTGCGCCGCGCCCTTGATAGCAACGCGGAAAGCCTCATCGAAGCTGACACCGCGCACTTGCCAGATGTAGGTCTTGCCGGCCATGGCCAGCCGCCAGTCGGCGATCCACCCCAACTCCTTGTCGCTCCACACGACGCTGCCGGAAAGTGCCTGGTCGGCACCGGCCTTCGTCGCGATGGTATCCAGCTTCGTCATCTCGGCGTTGCGAAGCGCCTGATCGGCCAATCCAGCCTGCGACAGCAGCGCTGCCGTGGGAAAAGCCACCCGCATCGCCAGCGGTGCTGCGGCATTGCTGAACGATTCGCGCATCAACACGCCGCGCTCGTCGTCGGCATCGAGCGCGAAATTCTGGGTACCGCGCTCGGTCGCCAAAAACACCGCCAGCCGTGGCCGCTCGGTCAGCCACGGCCTGCTGCCGAGCGAAGCCAGCACCAGGTCGATGTCAGCAGGCTTGTACTGGCAGTAGAGGTTGTGAGGCCGATCGTACGTGCCCTGATCGTCATGGTTGGGAATGCCTTCCATGCGGTCGCGGTAGCTAAAGCTGGCAACGAAGCTGCCGGCCTTGTCGCGCAGTGCCGCCATCTCCGGTTTCGCCGGCAGGCGCTGATCGCCGGAAACCCGGACCAGAACCGCGTCGAGGCAGCGCTTGAAGCCGGCCTGGCGGTTTTTCTCGTACTTGCCGTTGACGATGGTCTGGGAGCTGTAGAGGTCGTCGATGGAGGCCGCCCTGGCCGGGCCATTGGCGGCTAAGAGAACTCCAGCCAGAACAAGGGGTACGCGCAAAAGATACCGCATGGCTCACCGCCCGGTTTGAGGCCTGTCCATCTATATGCTGGATCACTCTGCATCCAGCCTCGAAGGCGGCAGGTTACAACGCATGTCGGCCCTATCTAAAGTCAAATCCTTTGGATTCGACACACTGTACATGAGCACCCGCTGGGATTGGTGGAAGGGTTATTATTGCGTCTCTTCTCGTCAGATCTTCCAATAAGTGCCCAAAGCACTCATCAAATTTATCGGTGTTGAGTTCGATCGCGGATTTAAAGCAAGAAACAAATTGCTCATCATGGTACCTCGCGTTCTCGCCGGAGGAAACGCGCATAACAAGGGCTTGAACAAGAGTTAGAGGGACAAGCAAAGAGTCAACCTTATAGCCTTCGCCCAATTCTTCCAATTTAGGAATTTGCCCGTAGCGGTGAGCCAGAGCCGCCAGGGAAAAAGCAATGTCGTCATTTTGCTTTGCGTCTGCTGGTTGCCAAGGATGCTCTCCTCTGGCCGCGAGAGCCGAGAGCATAAGATACGAATATGTCTCATTGTTTTCACGGGTCGACCAAAACAGATGCCAAGCCCCGTCGCAGTCGTTGATTTCGTTGAACTTTGACAGCTTGGCGTTGACGGTATCCCACGTTTCGCCTGATGCCGGTTCTGCGGGCGAGCATCCTATAGCCAGGGCGGCCGTCAAAAAACCTGTCGCAAGAAACTGTTTTGCAATCATCTTTGCCACCCTCCGTCCCCTTGCATTCTAAGTCGCGGCCGCGTTCTGAACAAATCTCGTGAAGTCGGTTGGCGGGTGTCCGGTCAAATGCTCGCAGGCGGCCGCAACCCGCTGGTAGCGGCCCTCTTCAATGGATCCGCAAAGCGTCGAAAAGGCATGCGGCCAAGGATCCTGCATTTCCGACCAGGCGCGTTGAAGGTAGTCGGCTGGCGAACAGGGAGCGAACTCAAGACGACGACCGAAGGCCGAGCCTGCGGTCTCGGTCATTTCGTGAAACGACAGCTTCCGTGGCCCCGTCAGCTCATAGATCTTTCCTGCATGCTTCTCTGGTGATGCGACCACCGCCGCTGCCGCCAGGGCAACATCCTGTCGCGATACTGGCGCAACCTCTCCAGCGCCCGTGGGAAGCGAAAGCGTTCCAGACGGAAAGGCGGGTTTGATCCAGCTGTCCAGAACGAGATCCGAATACAGGCCGCATCTCAGGATCGTCCAGGCCAGCCCGCTCTCGCGCAACCTGCGCTCCGCATCCCGGTAGACGGGTGTGAAATAGAACGGCGAGTCCGCGTCGATATCGATGATGCTGGTGAAGACGATCGAAGACACTTTCAGGGAAGCGGCTGCCTCTATCGCATTGGCGTGCTGGCGAAGGAGGTCCCGGCCGTCTGCGTCGCTCGACACGAGCAGCAGCGTCGAGACGCCTTCGAAGGCGCGCGACAAACTCCTGGGATCGTCGTAGTCCGCGATCCGCAACGGCGTTTCGGCAGGCAGGCCCGCTACACGCTTTCCGGTGGCCCTGACCATGCCCGCCGCCGGAAGGTCCTGGCGCGACAATGCGGCAAGCGCTTTGCTCCCGACATATCCGGACGCTCCGGTTACAAGGATCATGCGTTCGCCCTTGAGCCTCACAGACGGATAAGTTGCACCCATTTGGCCTGAGCGCAAAGGATAGCGGCCGGGCTTGGCATTGACGCACCCATGCGCCACGCTTTAGCACTTCAGTCCCGCCGGCGCGGGGGAGGGATTCTTTCACGATGGATTTTGGCGGCGGCGACGAGATCCGCTTCGAACATCTGGGCCGGGCCGGCGTCGTCACCTTGACGCGGCCGCAGGCGCTCAATGCCTTGACGCACCGCATGGTCAGGGCGCTCGACGCTGCTCTCTCCGCCTGGGAGACCGACCAAGGCGTCGACGTCATCGTCGTCAAGGCCGAGGGCAGGGCCTTTTCGGCCGGCGGCGACATCCTGCATGTCTATGAGACCGGCCGGGCGGGAAACCCGCCGGTCGAGTTCTTCGCCGACGAATACCGGCTCAACGCCCGCATCAACAGTTTCAGGAAACCCTATGTCGCCCTGATCGACGGCATCGTCATGGGCGGCGGCGTCGGCATTTCCTTCCACGGCTCGCACCGGGTGATGACCGAGAATGCCCAGTTCGCCATGCCGGAGGTCGGCATCGGCTTTTTCCCGGATGTCGGCGGCAGCCACCTGCTGCCCGATCTCGGCGGCTCCTTCGGCATGTATCTGGCGCTGACCGGCAATCGCATCCGCTATGGCGATGCGCTGTGGTCGGGTCTGGTCACCCATACCATCAAGGCCGAGGACCAGGGCGGCTTCCTCGACCGGCTGACGCTGACCGGCGACCCGGAATCGGTGCTGCGCGGCTTCTTCGTTCAGGCAAGGCGGGAGACCGACAGGCCGACGCTGGAGGCGATATCCAGCCATTTTTCGCGACCATCACTGAAACACGTCGTCGACAGCCTGGAGCGCGCGGCGGGTGCCGACGAGTTCGCGGCAAAGACGCTGGCAACGATCCTGACCCGCTCGCCGACCAGCCTGCGCGTCGCCTGGCGCCAGATCAGCGCCGGGCTGACCCTGTCGATGGAAGCATGCATGAAGATGGAGTTCCGCATCCTCAACCGGATGCTGGCCGGCCATGATTTCTACGAAGGCATCCGCGCCGCCATCATCGACAAGGGCTCGAAGCCGCAATGGCGGCCAGCGAGCCTCGCTGCGGTCAGCGAGGCCGATGTCGACGCCTATTTCGCTCCGCTGGGCGAAAGGGAGCTCTTGATATGAGCGAGGTAACCTCGAGACGCGTCGTGCTGCAGCCCTCCGGAGTGGAGGTGATCTTCGCCTGGTTCCAGCGCGTCATCTCAGGCTACTGCCTGCTGTTCGGCATTCTCTACTGGATCAAGCTGATCGGCTTTTATCCGGGCTCGCTGTGGCGTTTCGACCTGATGCCCGTGCACTGGCAGGTCGCGGCGGTGGTGCTCGCAGTTTTCTTTCCCTTCGCCGCTGCCGGCTTGTGGATGCTGGCGTCCTGGGGCCCGGTGATCTGGTTCATCTGCGCGGTGACCGAGACGGTCATGTATGCCGGCTTTCCCGAGCTTTTCGGCCACCGGATGCTGATTGTCGTCTCTCATGCCGCGGTGGCGGTGCTCTACATCGTCTTCCGCGTCGTCATCTACCTGCAGAAGCGCCCTGTCCGCCACTAAGCCCTTGAGCACATTGACGACCTGGCGGTGGCCTGGATTCGGTCTCCAAATTGTTGCCGAAATCTTTAGGTTAATTATCCTTGCTTGGGTGACCGTTCGTTAAGCCTCTTTCGAAACCTCTTACCGGTAAGCTCTTGTTAGCCCTAGCGTTTAAGTCGAATTTTATGAGTATTCGATAGTGTCGCGATCAAGGTGAAAAACAAAAAATCACCAGGGCGACAAACGAGAGGCAAAGACAATGATCAATTCGCGTCCGGCGGCGAAGACCGCCAACGTATCCGACGATCGCCGCGAGGCTATCCGTTCCCTGTACATGGAATCGCTGCAGCTTGTTGAGCGGCTGCACCGCCGCCTGCTTGATGTGATCAAGGACGAGTTCGACCGCAACGGCCGTTCCGACATCAATGCCATCCAGGCGCTGCTGCTGTTCAACATCGGCAATTCCGAGCTGACCGCCGGCGAGCTGCGCTCGCGTGGCTACTATCTCGGCTCCAACGTCTCCTACAATCTGAAGAAGCTGGTCGATCTCGGCTTCATCAACCACCAGCGCTCGCGCATCGACCGCCGTTCGGTCCGCGTCTCGCTGACGCCGAAGGGCAACGAGGTGGCGGAGGTCGTCGCCGGCCTTTACGAGCGTCATGTCGGCTCGATCGAGCAGGTCGGTGGCATCAACACCGACGAGTTCAAGCAGATGAACCGCGCTTTGCAGCGGCTCGACCGCTTCTGGAACGACACCATCGCCTACCGGATGTAAGGCGCGCAGAGATCCGGCCCGTGCCATAGAAGCGCGGCCGAAATATCGACCTTCAGTCAGGGCCGGTGCCGAAAGGCATCGGCCTTTTCTTTTCGTGCCCAAAGCCCCGGCGCCCGGCAGGCACGATCCTGCCAGGTTTGCTTTCGCTGCAGCAGTGCCTAATGTCATGGCCTGGAGGGCGGCGCATGACGGGTCTGGGAAAACGCTCGCAGATTTGCGCGGTTGCGGTGGCGCTTTTGTTGGTCTCGCAAACGGCTTTTGCCGAGGAGTGGTGGAAGGATTCCTTCGCCGGGGAAGGCAGCGAGCCCTGTGACAACAATGACTCGATCGTGACGGTTACCGACAAAGCGATGGAGATGTGGGAGGTCCGCTGCACGCTGGACAAGGTTCAGAAGATCAACCGCCTCGATGTCGTCATCCTGGACATGACATGTACGGACGGTGAGAGCACAGACAAGAGACGGGAGCTGCTGCTCAAACTGGAGGACGACAAAGTCCTGCGCTATCCCCAGCATGAGGTGTTGCAACGGTGTTCGGAATTGAAGGCGAAGCCGGGTCCGGACTCAAACGTTGAAGCCCCACGCTGAGGCATCCTGAGATAGTCAGTCGGACGGGATCCTGAAAGGTTCGTCGGCCTGCTGCCCGTATCGGGATCGCGCCCTGTTCCAGGCCATGCACGAAACAGGCGACCGTCTCCTCCGGCGTCGGTGGGCTGGCGTTCGGGCCTCCGGCCAAGGCGAATGCCGCGATGGCTGCAATGGCACCAGGCATAGCCTCGTTCCTCGCGTTGGGCGAGATGTCGGTGTATCATCAAGTGCTTGTGGTTCACCGGTCGATATTGGCGGGCGATCGCGGATCGGTGCCGAAAAAGCACGGGTCTTTTCACTTCGCTGCGCTTGCCGGGCCAAATTCAACCGAAAGCCACGTTGCCGCCATATTCCAATGGAACCGAGGATGCCGGTGATGCTGCGGTCAAGGCCGCGCGTCACCCGGAACCCGTATCGTGCCCCGAGCGTTTGTGGCCGAACTGATACGGACATGGTTGGCGGATTGTTAAGATTGCCAACTCTAGAGTACGGGCAAGAGCGCCCTATAACCTGATGCAGCAGATCGAACGCTACAAGAAATGTCTGGAACGTCCATGAAAGCCAGCCGCCGCCTTTTCCTCTCCGGAGCCTCCGCGCTCGCAGCCGCGATGGTTGCTGGCGGCGCCAATGCGCAGGACGTGATCGGGGATATCCTGAAATCCTCGACGCGCGGCAATTGGGACGACCAGTTCGACGCCCGCGCCAGCGAGGGCGGCAAGGTGGCCTCGACGCTGCCGATCTTCAGCCCGCAGACCGTCGCCTTTACGGAACAGGCGGTCGCACAATATCAGAACATTGTCGGGCAGGGCGGCTGGGTCGAGGTTCCCGCGACCAAGAAACTGCAACTCGGCGTCGATGATCCCGATGTGGTGCCGCTGCGCAAGCGCCTGATGGTCGCGGGCGACCTGTCGCAGAGCGCCGGCATTTCGACGGCTTTCGACTCCTATGTCGACTCGGCGGTCAAGCGCTTCCAGTTGCGTCACGGCCTGCCGGCTGATGGCTCGATGGGCAAGTACACCTATGCGGCGATGAACGTTTCGGCGCAGATCCGGCTTGGCCAGCTGCAGACCAATCTGCAGCGGCTGCGCGAGAAGGCCGGTACGCTGGGCAGTCGCTATGTGCTGGTCGACATTCCGGCAGCACAGATCGAAGCGGTCGAGAACGACCGCGTCGTGCTCCGTCACACCGCGATCGTCGGCAAGATCGACCGCCAGACGCCGATCGTCAATTCCAAGATCAACGAGATCATCGTCAATCCATACTGGAACGCGCCGGTCTCGATCGTGCGCAAGGACATCATTCCGCTGATGCGGAAGAATCCCGATTATCTGAAGGACAGCCATATCCGCCTATTCGCGCCGGACGGCAGCGAAGTCGATCCGATGAATGTGGACTGGTCGACCGACGACGCGGCCAAGTATCGCTTCCGCCAGGATCCGGGCGCGGGCAATGCGATGGCGTCGGTTAAGATCAATTTCCCGAGCCCCGACGGCGTCTACATGCACGATACCCCACAGCAGAGCCTGTTTGGCAAGATGATGCGCTTCGATTCCTCGGGCTGCGTGCGCGTGCAGAATGTGCGCGACCTCGTCACCTGGATCCTGCGCGACACGCCGGGCTGGGACCGTCAGCATTTCGAGGCGGCGATCAAGACCGGCGAAAACACGCCGATCCAGATTACCAACCCGGTGCCGGTCCACTTCCTCTATCTTTCGGCCTGGTCTACGGCCCCAGGCGTCGTGCAGTTCCGCGACGACGTCTACGCGCTCGACGGCAACAATGAGCTGCAGATCACGTCATCGCTTTAAGTAGCTGATTTTCTTATAGAAAAGGCCGCCGTTCAGGGCGGCCTTTTTCGTTGTTCGGGTGCCGCTGCGTTTTTTCGCGGGAGGGGCGGCTGGACGGATCGGCCGGCTTTGCGCATGGTCGGCTGACAAGTCTGGAACCGGATCATGGAAGTCGCCGTCTTCATTCTGGTCGTGCTCGTCTTCGTCGCGCTTTCCGGCGCGCTGGTGCGCCTGGTGCGGGTGCCGCTGCCGGTGCTGCAGATTGCCATCGGCGCGGCACTCGCCTGGCCGGTGCGCGGCATCCATGTCGAGATCGATCCGGAGCTGTTCCTGCTGGTGTTCATTCCGCCGCTGCTGTTTGGCGATGCCTATGGCGCGCCGAAGCGTGAACTGATGGCGCTGCGCGGACCGATCCTCGATCTTGCCATCGGGCTGGTGTTCTTCACCATCGTCGGCTTCGGCTACGCCCTGCACTGGCTGGTGCCGAGCATCCCGCTGGTGGTCGCCTTCGCGCTCGCCGCGGTGCTGTCGCCGACCGACGCTGTGGCCGTGTCCTCCATCGTCGACAAGAATGTCGTTCCGGCGCGGCTGATGCATATCCTCGAAGGCGAGTCGCTGCTCAACGATGCTTCCGGCCTCGTCATGTTCCGTTTCGCCGTCGCAGCAGTGTTGACCGGCAGCTTTTCATTCGCCGCCGCTTCGCTCAGTTTCCTCTATGCCATCGTCGCCGGCATCCTGGTCGGCGTCGCGGCGCTGTTCGTCGCCGCCAAGCTGCTGCAACTGCTCAACCGCATCGGCGGCGTCCCGGCAGAGGCGCAGGTGCTGGTGATGATCCTGCTGCCCTTCATCGCCTATCTCGGCGCCGAGCACATCGGAGCGTCCGGCATCCTGGCGGCGGTCACCGCCGGCCTGCTCACCGGCGGCTCGGGCGTGTTCCGCTTCCTCGGCGTCTCGGCGCGCATGCAGACGATGTCGCTGTGGACGACGCTTTCCTTCGTTTTCAACGGCGCTCTCTTCATCGTGCTCGGGCTGCAGCTTCCCGATATCATCCGCCATGTGCCGCCGGAACTCATGAACATGCATCCGATCATCCAGCCGATCGCGACCGTCATCGCGCTGACGCTGTGCCTGATCGCGCTGCGCTTCCTGTGGATATGGGTCGGCGATATCGCTGCCGGCATTGCCGCGCGTCTGGGCAAGCGCAAGGTGGAGCCTTTCGGGCTGCGCGTGCGGCTCGCCGGTTCGGTGGCCGGTGTGCGTGGCGCGATCACGCTCGCCGGCATATTGTCGCTGCCGCTCGCCATGCCGGACGGTTCGCCGTTTCCGGCGCGTGACCTGGTCATCTTCCTCGCTGCCGGCGTCATCATCTGCTCGCTGGTTTTTGCCAGCCTCGCTTTGCCAACGATCGCCAGGGGACTGGTCGAGCCCGGTGAGGATGCCGGTGCCGCCGAGGAGCGCCTGGCGCGTGTCGGCGCCGCCAAGGCGGCAATCGCGCGCATCGAAAGCATCGCCGGAGCAACTGATGATGAGGGAGGCGAGGTGCCCGGCGCCAGGCTTGCCGCCGCCGAGAACATCGTCGCCGGCTACCGGCGCCGCATTGCCGCCTCTGACGAAGCGGATGAAGCCCGCGCCCAGGCCCGCGAAGCTGGAAGGCTGGAGCTGGAACTGCGGCTCGCCGGCATCGAGGCCGAGCGCGCAGCCGTGCGTGACATGTTTCGGAGCGGCGAGATCAACGACCACACGTCGCAGGCGCTGTTTACCGAGATCACGCTCACCGAGGCCTTGCTGAGGGGCCGGAAGGCGAGGAAATAGCGACCTGAAGGCTTCGCTGGCGCAATCCGGCCAGCAAATTTCGCGTGGCAAACGTGGCGGGGCGAAAACAACTGTGTTAATGGCGCGGCAAATGCATGTCGCCCAAAAGTGTGCAGCGGTTTTGGGACAACGACATGCATAAATCAAAAATTGCCCCCGAACCCCGAGGATTTCAGGCCATGGCAACAGCAGCGGCAGTGTCGAACAAATTCGAGATCCTTCTTCGAAACCACGCTGGCCGACGCCGATCCGGAGATTTTCGGCGCCATCCGCAACGAACTCGGTCGTCAGCGCCACGAGATCGAGCTGATCGCCTCGGAAAACATTGTCTCCCGCGCCGTGCTTGAAGCGCAGGGTTCGATCATGACCAACAAATATGCCGAGGGCTATCCGGGCAAGCGCTACTACGGTGGCTGCCAGTTCGTCGACGTGGCCGAGGAACTGGCCATCGAGCGCGCCAAGAAGCTGTTCGGCTGCAACTTCGCCAACGTCCAGCCGAATTCCGGCAGCCAGATGAACCAGGCCGTCTTCCTGGCGCTCTTGCAGCCCGGCGACACGTTCATGGGCCTCGACCTCAATTCCGGCGGCCATCTGACCCACGGTTCGCCGGTCAACATGAGCGGCAAATGGTTCAAGGTCGTCTCCTATGGCGTGCGCCAGGATGACCATCTGCTCGATATGGACGCCATCGAGAAGACCGCGCATGAGACCAAGCCGAAGCTGATCCTGGCCGGCGGCACTGCTTATTCGCGCGTCTGGGACTGGAAGCGTTTTCGCGAGATCGCCGATGCGGTCGGCGCCTATCTGATGGTCGACATGGCGCACATCGCCGGCCTGGTCGCCGGCGGCGTGCATCCGTCGCCGCTGCCGCATGCCCATGTCGTGACCACCACGACGCACAAGTCGCTGCGCGGCCCGCGCGGCGGCATGATCCTGTGCAATGACGAGGACATCGCCAAGAAGATGAATTCGGCGGTGTTCCCCGGCCTGCAGGGCGGCCCGCTGATGCATGTCATCGCCGCCAAGGCTGTCGCCTTCGGCGAGGCGCTGAAGCCTAGCTTCAAGGTCTACGCCGAGAGCGTCGCCGCCAACGCCAAGGCGCTTGCCTCCAGCCTCAAGGAGACCGGTCTCGACATCGTCTCCGGCGGCACCGACAACCATCTGATGCTGGTCGACCTCAGGCCCAAGAACGCCACCGGCAAGCGCGCCGAGGCGGCGCTCGGCCGCGCCAACATCACCTGCAACAAGAACGGCATCCCGTTCGACCCGGAAAAACCTTTCGTCACCTCCGGCGTGCGTCTCGGCACCCCGGCCGGCACCACGCGCGGCTTCGGCCAGGCCGAGTTCCGCGAGATCGGCAAGCTGATCGCCGAAGTGCTGGATGGTCTCAAGGTCGCCAATTCCGACGAGGGCAACGCCGCTGTCGAAGCAGCGGTCAAGGCCAAGGTCGTGGCGCTGACCGATCGTTTCCCGCTCTATCCCTATCTCGGCTGACGCGATAGGAAGTCTTACCGCCTGCTGCGGACGACAAGCGTCGTCTCAGCAGGCCGGGGCGACCGGCAGGAGCCTTGATGATGCGACTATTTCGTTTCGCCGACCTTGGCGCCGTTGGCGTCCTGACCGCTTTGATTGTCCTGCCGCTCTCCGGCGTCGCCCTGGCGCAAACTGCACCCGCTCAGCCGACGCAACCCGCACCTCCGGCCGCACCCGCTTCGCCCGCCCAGGCGGCACCCAAGCTCGAAACCTTTGGCAGGTGGTCGACCCTGGTTGACGAGGTCGACACCGGTGAGGATCTGCGCAAGACCTGCGCTGCCTCGACCGCCTTTGTCGGTGCCGGTGGCGTGCCCGGTACCCTGACGCTCATCATCACGAACGGCGATGCACTGCCGCCGGATGCCTACCCGTCCGTAACGATCGCCGTCGACAACAAGGATCTGCCGGCCGGCAAGTCCGTCGCCGCCACCTTCGGCGACGACAAGGGCCACGTTGCCGCAAAACTCCATTCCGATGGCGCCGTCAACGGCCGGCTCAGCTGGACCGTGGACAACCAGGCCAAGACCAGCCTGGCGCTCTTGCGCGCCATGCGGCGGGCAGCGGTGCTTGATGTCTCCTTTGGCGACGCGCCGGTTGGAAGCATATCCATGGACGGGTTCACCAAGGCCTATCGCAGTCTCGGCGCATCGTGCGGGTTTCCGACCGCCGACGTCGCCCCCTGAGGCGACCGGACGGATCTTTCCAGGAGGCATTCGATGGACATTGTCTGGAAAGGCCTGATCGGCGGGCTGGTTACGGCTCTGATCGTCTGGGCATCGAAACGCGGCAATGTGCTGCCTGGCATCTTGCCCCTGGCGCCCACCTTTGCTGTCATCGCCTTGCTGGCAGTGGGCGCCAAGGGCAGTGCATTCGGCTTTCGTGAGGCCTGCGTTGCCGGCGTGAAAACCATTCCAGCCTATCTTGCCTTCCTCGGCGCCTGTTGGCTTTTCATCGACAAGGTCGACTACCGGCTGGCTGTGCTTGGCGGCATCGTCGTCTGGCTGGTTGCGGCCCTCGCAATTTTCCTTGCGCCTCGCTATCTCTGAGGGGCGAGGGGCTGGTGGCAATACTTTGCCATCGTTGCAAAAACCTCTAAGCCTTTCGCTTCACCAGATTCGCCAACCAAAGGCTTCTCCATGCGCTGTCCCTATTGCCAGTCAGAAGATACGCAGGTGAAGGATTCGCGCCCCGCCGAGGATGGCGCGGCGATCCGCAGGCGCCGCGTCTGCCCCGATTGCGGCGGCCGCTTCACCACCTTCGAGCGCGTGCAGTTGCGCGACCTCGTCGTGGTCAAGAAATCGGGCCGCAAAGTGCCGTTCGACCGCGACAAGCTGCTGCGCTCGGTGGAGATCGCCGTTCGCAAGCGCAATGTCGATCCCGAGCGCATCGATCGCGCGGTGACCGGCATCGTGCGCCAGCTCGAAAGTTCCGGCGAGACCGAAGTTGCTTCGGGAGAAGTCGGCCGGCTGGTCATGGAAGCGCTGAAATCGCTCGACGACGTCGCCTATGTCCGTTTCGCCTCGGTCTACCGCAATTTTCGCGAGGCCAAGGATTTCCACGAATTGCTGGGCGAACTCAAGGGCGACGAAATCAAAGGTGAAGAGGAAGCCAGCTGAGTATGACTGCAAGCGAACAGGCCGCCCTCGACCACCGTTTCATGGCGGCGGCACTCAGACTGTCGCGAAAGAATGCCGGGCGAACCGCGACCAACCCGTCTGTCGGCACGCTGATCGTGCGCGATGACGGCAATGGCCCGATGATCGTCGGCACCGGCGTCACCGCCGTCGGCGGTCGCCCCCATGCCGAGACCGAGGCCCTGGCAGAGGCCGGCGAGCTGGCGCGCGGCGCCACCGCTTACGTCACGCTCGAACCTTGCGCCCACCATGGCCGCACGCCGCCTTGCGCCAATGCGCTGGTCAACGCCGGTGTTGTGCGCGTCGTCGGTGCGGCCAGCGATCCCGATTCGCGCGTGTCCGGCAAGGGCTACGCGATCCTGCGCGACGCCGGCGTCGAGGTGGTCGAGAAGGTGCTGGCGGCGGAAGCCGCCGAGCAGATGGCCGGCTATTTGATCCGATCGTTGAGAAAACGCCCCGAAGTGATTCTCAAGCTTGCGCTTTCCAGCGACGGCAAGATCGGCAGGGAAGGCGGTGGGCAGGTGTCGATCACCGGCGATATTGCGCGCCGCGAAGTGTATCTGATGCGGGCCGAGGCGGATGGCATACTGGTTGGTATCGGCACGGCCCTTGAGGATGATCCGGCCCTGACGGTGCGTTTGCCGGGGCTGGAGAACCGTTCGCCCGCCCGCATCGTGCTCGACCGCCAGATCAGGTTGCCGGAGGCCTCGAAGCTGGTTTCGGGCGTGGATCGGGTGCCGCTCTATGTCGCCGCTTGCCTGGAGGCCGATCCGCTGCGGCGGGCAGCACTCGAACGCGCCGGCGTGCGCTTCATCGGCACCGAGACGCATGAGGGCGGCGTCGCGCTGCCGGAACTGCTCGAGGATCTGGCCGCGCTCGGCATGGCCAGCGTGCTGGTCGAAGGCGGCGCCAAGGTGGCGAGCGCCTTCCTGGCCGATGGGCTGGTTGACCGCATCGTGCTGTTCCAGGGGCCGGAAGCGATCGGCGATGACGGCATTGCATCGCCGATCGACGCTGACCATATCCCGGCAGGATTTCGCAAGCTGCGCGAGATGCGTTTCGGCGAAGATAGTTACGCCGAGTGGGTAAGAGACCTCTAGGGATCAGCATCGATGTTTACCGGAATTGTCACCGATGTCGGCACTGTCGCTTCCGTCAAGCCGCTCAGGGAAGGGGTGGGTTTGCGCATCGACACCGCCTATGACCCAAACACCATCGCCATCGGCGCCTCGATCTCCTGCGGCGGCGTCTGCCTGACCGTCACGGCCTTGCCCGACAGCGGCTCGAACGCACGCTGGTTCGAGGTCGAGGCCTGGGAAGAGGCGCTCAGGCTGACGACGGCGATGGGCTGGAAGTCGGGCACGCGGATCAATCTGGAACGGGCGCTGAAGATCGGCGACGAACTCGGCGGCCACATCGTTTCGGGTCATGTCGACGGCATGGCCGAGATCATCGAGCGCAAGGACGAGGGCGATGCCGTGCGCTTTACGCTGGAGGCGCCGCGCGAATTGGCGAAATTCATCGCGCCAAAGGGCTCCGTCGCGCTCGACGGCACATCGCTTACCGTCAACAGGGTAGAAGGCACGCGCTTCGATGTGCTTTTGATCCACCACTCGCTGACCGTGACCACCTGGGGCGAGCGCAAGATCGGCGACCGCGTCAATCTCGAGATCGACACCATGGCGCGCTACGCGGCGCGGCTGGTGGAGGCCGCGAAAGAAGGGCTTTGACGGCTTAAGGATAGACGGATCTCGGTTTTGCCGGAAGAGGAATACCGGCGACGGACGCCTGAGGCCTTGGCCGATGTGGACGCTGGTCGTGTGATTGATCATCAGGCCGTGCTGGCTTGGGTTGAGAGCCTCGACGGCCATCTCAAAAACGAGGTTGGTGAACCTGAATAGGTCGGCAAACCGGGCGCGCGTAACATCTTCGCTTGCGATGAACCCGGCTTCGGCCTAAGTCACCGGCAACCCCCGGAGACTTTTATGGCTGGTACATCCCAACACGGCAAAGCCTTCATTCGTCCGAAGACGAAGGCGCATCTGCTCATTGTCGAAGCGCGCTTTCATGACGACCTTGCCGACGCGCTGCTCGACGGTGCGACAAGCGCGCTCGATGAAGCGGGCGCGACTTACGACGTCGTCACCGTTCCGGGTTCGCTCGAGATTCCCGCGGTGATTACCTTCGCACTGGACGGTGCGGAAGGCGGCACACAGTATGATGGCTTTGTCGCGCTCGGCACCATCATCCGCGGCGACACCTATCATTTCGATATTGTGGCCAATGAATCCAGCCGCGCGCTTATGGACCTGAGCGTGCAGGACTCGGTCTGCATTGGCAACGGCATCCTGACCACCGAGAACGACGAACAGGCCTGGACTCGGGCCAAGCGCTCGGAAGGCGACAAGGGTGGCTTTGCCGCGCGTGCGGCGCTGACCATGATTGCCCTCAAGGAACAACTGGGAGCGCGATCGTGAGCGAGCCCGCTTCGCCCGGCCAGCCGGCAGTGCGCCACGCCAACAAGCGCGGCGCTGCCCGTCTGGCCGCCGTGCAGGCGCTCTACCAGATGGATGTCGCCGGCAGCGGCGTCTTCGAGATCACCGCCGAATACGAGGCGTTTCGCCTTGGCAAGGAAGTCGACGGCGCGCTGTACCGTGAGGCCGATGCGCAATGGTTTCGGGCCATCCTGGCGGGTGTCGTCGAGAACCAGAAGACCATCGATCCCATCATCCGCCAGGCGCTGACCGAGGACTGGCCGCTGTCGCGGCTCGATTCGACGCTGCGCGCCATCCTGCGCGCCGGCGTCTACGAACTGATGAAGCGCGAGGATGTTCCCGTCGCGGTCATCGTCTCCGAATATGTCGACATCGCCAAGGCTTTCTACGAGGAAGACGAGCCGAAGCTGGTCAATGCCGTGCTCGACCGTGTGTCACGCCGGGTGCGTGGCGAGGGGCGCGGCAAGGACGCATCATGACGGCAATCGCCGTCGAGGCAGCGGGCAAGGAGGCGCGGCGCACCGCGCTGATCCTCGCCGCCTCGCAGGCGATCATCGGCTCGGCCGCCCCCATCGCCATCTCCATGGGAGCGCTGGCCGGGCAATATCTGCTTGGTCCCGACAAATCGCTGGCAACGGCGCCGATCACCGGCTTCAACATCGGCGTGGCGCTCGGCGCGCTGCCCGCGGCGGCCATCATCCGCAGCATGGGGCAGCGCGGCGGCTTCATGACCGGAACCATCGTCACGGCGCTTGGCGGCCTCGTCGCCACGCTGGCGCTCTTTCAAGGCAGCTTCTGGCTGTTTGCCTTTGGCTTGCTCACGATCGGCGTCGGTGGCGCCTTCGTCCAGCAGTTCCGCTTCGCCGCCGCCGACAACGCACCGCCGGAGTTCAAGGCGCGCGCCATCTCCTTCGTGCTGGCCGGAGGCATCATCACCGCCATCCTCGGGCCGCAGATCGTCATCTTCACCCGCGAATTGTTGGCGCCGGTGATGTTTGCCGGTTCGTTCATCTCCATCCTGCCGCTGGCCGCGGTCGGCGCCATCATCCTGTCGTTCCTGCGGCTGCCGGCGAAAGCACCCGGCAAGGTGGAGATCGCCGCCAGCGACGCCAGGCCATTGGCCGAGATCGTCACGCAGCCGCGTTTCGTCGCCGCGCTTTTCTGCGCGGTCGGCAGCTACGCGCTGATGAGCTTCGTCATGACGGGCGCACCGCTGGCCATGGTCGGTTGCGGACTGTCGGAGACCGACGCGACGCTCGGCATCTCCTGGCACGTCATGGCGATGTTCGCGCCAAGCTTCTTCACCGGCTCGCTGATCCATCGCTTCGGAGCCGAACGCATCGTGGCCATTGGCCTGGTCCTGCTCATCGGCTGCGCCATTGTCGCCCTGTCGGGCCTGGCGCTGTGGCAGTTCTGGACGTCGCTGATCCTGCTCGGCCTCGGCTGGAATTTTGGCTTCATCGGCGCCACGGCGATGGTGGCGGCCAGCTACCGGCCCTCGGAAAAGGGCAAGGTGCAAGGCTTCCACGACTTCGTCCTGTTTGGTTCCGTCGCCTGCGCGTCGCTCCTGTCGGGCATGGTCTACAACGCCTGGGGTTGGGAAATGCTGAACTGGATGATCTTTCCGGTCACTGTGCTCTGTTTCGTGGCGCTAGGCGCGCTGAAGGTGACGAGCGCGCGCCCGGTTTGACGCCAAATCTATGCGTCCGGCGGCAACACCTGAAGCACCCGCGCTATGAACATGTGGAACTCAGCCATATAGTTGCGTAGGAAGTCCTCGGTGGATTCGACCGTCACTTCGCCATCGTCCGTTATCAGTCCCGGCGTGAACTGGATATAGGCTTCCGGCGCATTCATCTGAGGTGAGTTGCAGAAGCTCAGGACGCTGCGCAGGCTTTGTTGGGCAACAGCGGTTGCGATGGCGCCCGGCGATGTTCCGATGACGGCGGACGGTTTGCGCGCGAATGAATTCTTTCCATAAGGGCGGCTGGCCCAGTCGATCGCGTTCTTCAATCCGCCAGGGATCGAGCGATTGTACTCCGGCGTGACGAACAGCACGGCCTGAACGGAGGCGATCGCCTTTTTGAAATCCTGGGCGACCGGTGGGAAATCGGCGTCATAGTCGTAGCTGTAAAGGGGCAGATCCCTGAAGGCGATTTCCGTCATCTCAAGTTCCGGAGGAGCCAGTTGAACGAGCGCCTTCGCAAGCTTGCGGTTGATGGATTCCCGGGCAAGACTGCCGATGAGGTAACCGACTTTGTGTATGGCCATGACACGCTCTCCGTGTTTGCCACCCGCACCGTCTCTGCATTATCCGCCAGATGGCAGCAGATCGCCAGTGTCGCCTCGAAATTTGACCTTCCCAACAAAAATATTGCGTCTGTGCCTATTGTTATGAAACCGTGTGCCCCGACTGGCCGTTGAAGCCATGCTCATATGCGGCCACCGCATTTCGGTTCACAGCAAGGGGTTTTCACGATGTTTTCGGTCAAGGTTCTGGCCAGCGCGGCATTGGCGCTCGGCGTAACAGTGGTTTCCGCCAGCGCCCAGGTGGTTGTCTCTTCGAAGATCGACACTGAGGGCGGCGTGCTCGGCAACATCATCCAGCTCGTCCTCAACGCCAACAACATCAAGACATCAGACCGTATCCAGCTCGGCGGCACGCCGGTGGTGCGCAAGGCGATCACGGCTGGCGAGATCGACATCTATCCCGAATACACCGGCAACGCCGCCTTCTTCTTCGAAAAGGCCGACGACCCGGTCTGGAAGGATGCCGCCAAGGCCTATGAGACAGCCAAGAAGCTCGACTATGAGGCCAACAAGATCGTCTGGCTGTCGCCGTCGCCCGCCAACAACACCTGGGCGATCGCGCTGCGCAAGGAGGTTGCTGAGACCAACAAGCTCGCCACGCTCACCGACTTCGGCAAATATGTCGCGGGCGGCGGTCAGGTGGTGCTTGCGGCTTCCGCAGAGTTCGTCAATTCGGCCGCCGCTCTGCCTGCCTTCCAGACCACCTATGGCTTCACGCTGAAGCCCGATCAATTGATCACGCTCTCCGGCGGCGACACGGCTGCAACCATTGCCGCGGCCGCCAACCAGACCAGTGGCGCCAACGCCGCCATGGTCTACGGCACCGATGGCGGCATCGCACCGTCCGGGCTCGTCGTGCTAGACGACGACAAGGGCGTACAGCCGGTCTACCAGCCGGCGCCGATCATCCGCGAAGCGGTGCTGAAGGAACATCCCGAGATCGAGACGCTGCTGAAGCCGGTCTTCGCCAAGCTCGACCTCGTCACGCTGCAGGAGCTGAATGGCCGCGTGCAGGTCGGCGGCGAGCCGGTCAAGGGCGTCGCCGAGGACTTTTTGAGGAAGAACGGGTTTTTGAAGTAGTCAGCGCGTTTCAACAAAGTGACGTTGGTGCGAAGCACCCCCTCTGTCCCGCCGGACATCTCCCCCTCAAGGGGGAGAGTGGCAGCATCGGCGCCGGAACTCAGCTTGCACTGCTGAAAGTTGGCGAAAGCCATCGAGGCATCCGATCTCCCCCCTTGAGGGGGAGATGGCCGGCAGGCCAGAGGGGGGCGCCTCGCGCAGATGTCACAATCCTGTAGCTGCATCTTCCTCAGGGTACGTCGCTTTGCAGGCGCGCGCGCCATGACCCTCCGGTTCGACAAGCTCGGTGTGGTCATCGCCGCGATCACTGCCTATTCGGCGTTCCTGGCCCCTTTCGCTACGTTCCGCGCCAACCGCATCGTTCCTGGCCAGGCGCGCTCGATTCTCGAGGCGCTGCCGGCAACGACGGGCACGCTGCTTCTCGCCATCATCGTCGTTGCCGCGCTCGTTGCGCTGTTCAGGACACCGCTTGCGCTGCGCCTTGCCGCCAGTGTGGTGGCGCTTGCCGCGCTCGCGCTGTTGATCGGCGTCGCCGGCACATTTCTCACGCCGGCGGGCAACACCTTTGCCAGGATCTCACCGGCCTCCGGTTTCTGGATTCTTATCTTTGCCTTCACGCTTTTGCTCGCCGACGTACTGACACGGCTCAACCTGTCGCCTTTGGCACGAGTGGGCGTGCTTGTTGTCGCGGCTTTGGCGATCGGGCTGTTGTTGATTTCGGGAAGCTGGGACAATCTGTCGATCTTGAAGGAATATTTCAACCGCGCCGACAGTTTCTGGGCGGAGGGCTCCAAGCATGTGACGCTGGCGCTTGGTTCGCTGGCTGCCGCGGTGATCGTCGGCCTGCCGCTCGGCATTCTGTGCCATCGCGTCGAAAGGCTGCGGGCCGGCGTTCTCAACGTGCTCAACATCATCCAGACCATTCCCTCGATCGCGCTGTTCGGTCTGCTGATCGCGCCGCTTGGCTGGGTTGCCACGCATGTGCCGGGGGCGGCCGCGCTCGGTATTCGCGGCATCGGCACGGCGCCCGCCTTCGTCGCGCTGTTCCTCTATTCGCTGCTGCCGGTGGTGGCCAACACCGTGGTCGGTCTCGCCGGCGTGCCGCGTGCCGCTAACGACGCGGCGCGCGGCATGGGCATGACCGACAAGCAGCGCCTGTTCGGCGTCGAGTTTCCGCTGGCCTTTCCGGTGATCCTCACCGGCATCCGCATCGTTCTGGTGCAGAACATCGGCCTTGCCACCATTGCCGCGCTGATCGGCGGCGGTGGGTTCGGCGTGTTCGTCTTCCAGGGCGTCGGCCAGACGGCGATGGACCTTGTGCTGCTTGGCGCCGTGCCGACGGTCGCACTCGCCTTCGCCGCCGCCATTGTCCTCGATGCGGTGATCGAAATGACTGCCACCAAGCGCAGGGTTGAAACGGCATGATCGAGATCGAAGGCATTACCAAGCGCTATGACGCGACAACGGTGGTCGATGACGTTTCGATGGTCATCGAGCCGCGCACGATTTGCGTCATTGTCGGCACCTCCGGTTCCGGCAAGACAACGCTGCTGCGCATGATCAACCGGCTGGTCGAGCCGACCTCGGGCATCATCAAGCTCGACGGCGCCGACAACCGTTCGCTACCTGGTTACGAACTTCGCCGCAGCATCGGCTACGCCATCCAGGGCCATGGCCTGTTTCCGCATCGTACGGTGGCGCAGAACATTGCCACCGTGCCGGTGCTGCTCGGCTGGGACAAGGCCCGCATCAAGGCCCGGGTCGACGAGTTGATGACCCTCTATCAGCTTGATCCCGAAGCCTTCGGGCCACGCTACCCGCACGAACTGTCCGGCGGCCAGCAGCAGCGCGTCGGCGTTGCCCGCGCGCTCGCCGCCGAGCCCAACGTGCTGTTGATGGACGAACCGTTCGGTGCGCTCGACCCGATCATCCGCACCAAGGCGCAGGAGGATCTGCTGGCGATCCAGAAGCGCTTCGGCACCACCATCATCCTCGTCACCCATGACATGGAAGAGGCCGTGCATATGGGCGACAAGATCGCGGTCATGGATGCCGGCAAGCTCGTGCAATACGCCAAGCCCGCCGAGATCCTGGCAAAGCCGGCCAGCGCCTTCGTCGAGACCCTGGTCGGCGCCAGCGAAAGGCCGTTCCGGTTGCTGTCGCTCGGCCGGGTCCGCGATGCCGTGGAGAAGGGCTCCGCCGAAGGCGAGGCGATCCCCGGCGATGCCAGCCAGCGCGACGCGCTGGCCGAATTGTTGTGGTCGGGCCGGCCGGCGCTGCCGGTCAAAGGCGCCGACGGCAAGCCGCTTGGCCGCGTCACGGTCGACGGTCTGGTGAAGCGCGCGGCGAGGCCGGCATGAAGGCCTGGCTTCCATCGCTGCTCAGGCTGGCCTTGGTGGTGCTGCTCGTTGCCTTCGTCACCAATCCCGGCTGGTTCGAGCCGCTGCTGAAGCCGCTGACCGAGAACAATGCGCCGGTGATCTACAATCAGGGCAGCCTGCTGACGCTGACATTGCTGCATTTGCGCACGGTTCTGATCGCCACCGTGGCCGCCACCATCGTCGCGGTGGCGCTTGCCATCCTGGTTACCAGACCGGCCGGCGCCGAATTCCTGCCGCTGTCGCGCAGCCTGGTCAACATCGGCCAGACCTTTCCGCCGGTGGCAGTGCTGGCGCTCGCCGTGCCGGCCGTCGGCTTCGGCGAGAAGCCGACACTGATCGCGCTGTTTCTCTACGGCCTGCTGCCGATCTTCGAAAATGCGCTGACCGGCCTGACGACGCTGCCGGCCAATGTGGTCGAGGCGGCGCGCGGCGCCGGCATGACCGGTTGGCAAAGGCTCACCAAGGTCGAGCTGCCGCTGAGCGCTCCGATCATTCTGGGCGGCATCAGGCTGTCGGTGGTGATCAGCCTTGCCACCGCCACCATCGGCTCGACGGTGGCAGCAAAGACGCTGGGCGAAGTGATCATCGCCGGGCTGTTGTCCAACAATCTCGCCTTCATCCTGCAGGGCGGCCTGATCGTGGCGGCCCTTGCCGTGCTGATCTATGACGGTCTGTCGGCGATCGAGCGCTACACGGCGCGCCGCATGGGGCGGGAGGCGGAATAGCCGCCGGCGCACGGTGGCTTGGCAAGGCGGTCGAGAGTTGGCTCCAAGGAGCGCCGACTTCTCAAGCCCCTTTCGTTCTCAAGCCCCTTGCCATTGTCTTGAGAATTGCAAAGCTTGTTCAACGAAGGTGGGCACAACACAGCAGGCGCAACAGCAAGAGGTGAGGCGGGAACATGGATTGGCTGTCAGGCCTCGGCTGCCGGCTTTGGCGCCCCAGGCAGGCAAAACCGGCGCGGCCGGTCGATTTCCCGATTGCGATCCTTTCGTTCGACAGGCCGGACTACCTGTGCCGGGTGCTCGACAGCCTTCGCCCCCAGATCGCCGAGCCGGACAGGGTTGTGCTGTTTCAGGATGGCGGCTGGAACCGCTGGAGTGGTCGCCAGAAGGGCCGTGCCGAACTGATTGCACGATGCGTCGCGGCCTTTCGCCGGATTATCCCGTGGGGAGAGGTGGTCGAGGCGCCGGAAAACCTCGGCATCGCGATGAACTACGAACGCGCAGAGCGTCATGTGTTCGAGGATTTGCGGGCAGAGAAGGCCCTGTTTCTCGAGGATGACCTGGTGCTTTCGCCCAACTACCTCGGTGTTGTCGGGCAACTTCTCGATCTCGCCGAGCAAGATCAGCGCATAGCCTATGTCGCGGCCTATGGTGATCTCTGGGCCAGCCGGCGCGTGCAACGGCACCGAGCCCATGATCTCATCGCGATGCACGAGAACTGGGGCGCCGCGCTCACCCGGCGTGCCTGGCTGGCCGAGCGGCCGTTTCGCACGCAGTATCTCGAACTGGTCGGCGAGTGCGACTACTCCAGGCGCGATCATGAGGCGATCAGGGCTTTCTACGCCGGACGCGGCTGGAGCAATACGATCACCAGTCAGGATGCCGCCCGCTGGATAGCCTGTGCCGAGCGTGGCGCGGTTCGCGTATCCACGTTCGCCTGCCATGCACGCTACATCGGCAAGCGTGGCGAGCACTCCACTCCCAAGCTGTTCAAGGCGTCGAGATTCGGCAAGACGGTGATGTTCAGGGGCACTCCACCTGATCTGGCGGCCCCGACGGATGGGCAGGTGGCGCAGTGGCTGGGCGACGAGCGCCAGCGCTTTCAGGGCGGCGGCAAGCCGTTCTATGCCGGGCACGGTTTGGCCTGAGTGCAATTCAATCGGTTTGCACGAACGCAATGCGGCGAAAGCCGGGCAAAAACCGAACAATATCTTGACGTTCGCAGCCCTGTTTCGCATACACCGCTGCGAAGAGGCGGATTCCGTGCACGGAATCCGGTCTTTGTCTCAACGGCCCAGGGAGGGGTTCTTTTGGGCCATCAATCGAGGAAAATCCGGCAATGACAATTATTTCCGCCGTCATCGCCTGCGGCCTGCTTTCAATCCTTTACGCCATCTGGGCGACACGTTCGGTCCTTGCGGCCGATCAGGGCAATGCACGCATGCAGGAAATCTCCGCGGCCATCCGCGAGGGCGCACAGGCCTATCTGGCGCGTCAGTACACCACCATCGCCATCGTTGGCGTCGTCGTCCTCGTGCTCGCCTGGTGGTTGCTGTCCATCACCGCCGCGATCGGCTTCCTGATCGGCGCAGTCCTTTCGGGCGCCGCCGGCTTCATCGGCATGCATGTCTCCGTTCGCGCCAACGTTCGCACGGCGCAGGCCGCATCGAACAGCCTCGCTGCCGGCCTCGACATCGCCTTCAAATCGGGCGCCATCACCGGCATGCTGGTTGCTGGCCTGGCCCTGCTCGGCGTATCGATCTACTACCTCATCCTGACCCACTTCATGGGCCTTCAGCCCAATGACCGCATCGTCATCGACTCGCTGGTCTCGCTCGGCTTCGGCGCATCGCTGATCTCGATCTTCGCCCGTCTCGGCGGCGGCATCTTCACCAAGGGTGCGGATGTCGGCGGCGATCTCGTCGGCAAGGTCGAAGCCGGTATTCCCGAAGACGATCCGCGCAACCCGGCCACCATCGCCGACAATGTCGGCGACAACGTCGGCGATTGCGCCGGCATGGCCGCCGACCTGTTCGAAACCTATGCGGTGACCGTCGTCGCCACCATGGTTCTGGCTGCCATCTTCTTTGGCGGTACCGCCGTTCTGGGTGCGGCCATGCTTTATCCGCTTGCCATCTGCGGCGCCTGCATCCTGACCTCGATCGTCGGCACCTTCTTCGTCAAGCTCGGTTCCAACGGCTCGATCATGGGCGCGCTCTACAAGGGCCTGATCGTCACCGGCCTCTTGTCCATCGTCGGCCTCGGCGTCGCCACTCAGGTGACGCTCGGCTGGGGCGAGATCGGCACCGTTGCCGGCATGACTATTACCGGCAAGAACCTGTTCATCTGCGGCCTGATCGGCCTCGTGGTGACCGGTCTCATCGTCGTGATCACCGAGTACTACACCGGCACCAACAAGCGCCCGGTCAACTCCATCGCCCAGGCGTCGGTCACCGGTCACGGCACCAACGTCATCCAGGGCCTCGCGGTCTCGCTGGAATCGACGGCGCTGCCGGCCATCGTCATCGTCGGTGGCATCATCTCGACTTATCAGCTTGCCGGTCTCTTCGGTACGGCGATCGCGGTCACGACGATGCTCGGTCTTGCCGGCATGATCGTTGCGCTCGATGCCTTCGGTCCGGTTACCGACAATGCCGGCGGCATTGCCGAAATGGCCGGCCTGCCCAAGGAAGTGCGCCACTCCACCGACGCGCTCGACGCGGTCGGCAACACCACCAAGGCGGTGACCAAGGGCTACGCCATCGGTTCGGCCGGTCTCGGCGCACTGGTGCTGTTTGCCGCCTACTCGAACGACCTGAAGTTCTTTGCCGCCAATGGCGACAAATATCCCTACTTCCAGGGCATGGGCGAGATCTCCTTCGATCTCTCCAACCCCTACGTCGTCGCCGGCCTGATCTTCGGCGGCCTGATCCCGTATCTGTTCGGCGGCATCGCCATGACGGCCGTCGGCCGTGCGGCGGGCGCCATCGTCGAGGAAGTGCGCAAGCAATTCCGCGAGGATCCGGGCATCATGGCCGGCACCTCGAAGCCGAACTACGCCCGCGCGGTCGACCTGCTGACCAAGGCGGCAATCCGCGAGATGATCATCCCGTCGCTGCTGCCGGTGCTGGCGCCGCTCGTCGTCTATTTCGGCGTGCTGCTGATCTCGGGTTCGAAGGCGTCCGCCTTTGCCGCCCTTGGCGCCTCGCTGCTAGGCGTCATCGTCAACGGCCTGTTCGTCGCCATCTCGATGACTTCGGGCGGCGGCGCCTGGGACAACGCCAAGAAGTCCTTCGAAGACGGCTTTGTCGACAAGGACGGCGTCAAGCACCTGAAGGGTTCCGAAGCGCACAAGGCTTCGGTGACCGGCGACACGGTCGGCGATCCCTACAAGGACACCGCTGGCCCGGCCGTCAATCCGGCGATCAAGATCACCAACATCGTGGCGCTCCTGCTGCTGGCCGTGCTCGCGCACGGCTAAGCAAGCTTCGCTCGAAAACAAAACCCGCGGGGAGCGATTCCCGCGGGTTTTTGTTTGGCTCGGATCAGGCACGGTGCTTCAGCCACCGTTCGGCTTGGCTCCATCGCTCTCGGCAAGCTTGCGGTAGCGGGCCAACAAGTCGTCCAACCCAGGTTCTCGCGAGGGCATCGCCGGCAGGCCGCGTATCTCACGTAGCCTGGTGACGAAGGCGCCGCGCCCGTATTTGCGGCGAAACTCGACGGATCTCGGATGGATACCGCACGCGGCCCAAAGCCTGCGTTTCAGATAGCTGGATTTCTTCAGGCGAGAGGGGGCCGCCGCTGCGGCCAGAACTTTGATGCGCAGATCGTTCGGCATTAGCATGTCGTTGGCAAGTTCTTCCTGTTCCACCGCCGTGTCTTCGACGTAGCTGCCACTGCGCTGGCCGGAGAAGATGCTGAGCACCGTCAGATGTGGCATGGTCGCGATCACGGCTCCCTTTCGCCAGGCCCGGAAGAGCCAGTCCTGCGAACTTTCGCAGGAGCATTCGCTGGCAGGGCGCCAGGGGCCGAGCCAGCCCAGCGATGCCCGCCTGGCCATCTGTGCCGATCCGTATCCGGCTGTGATGACGGGATCATAAAACCCGCCATTGCCCATCCCATAGATTGAGGTCTTGAGAGGATCGCTTTTCGTCCGCGCTGGTTCGATGATGGCTCCGCGAGCAATGACGATATCGGCGCCGGTCGCATCGATCCAGCCGGTCATCGCCGCGAGATGGTCCGGAAACCAGAGGTCGTCATGGTTGAGCAAGGCCACGAACCGGCCGCGTGCCCTGGCAAGGCCGATATTGTTGGGGCCGGATTGCTCGCCGAAATTGACCGGCAGGTCGACATAGACGATGCGCGGATCGCCAAATTCGGCGATGACCGCCGCCGTGTCTGGGCGACAGGCATCGCCAATCACCAGAATTTCAAAGTCCTGCAGGGTCTGGCCCAGCACGCTGCGCAGCGCCTGTCGCAAGGCGGCGGGGCGGTTATGGGTTGCGATCACCACGGAGGCGAGCGGCGTGTTCTGCCCGGTTGCATCGGATTGGCCGGGTCGTTCCACGCTACACCAGCTTATAGGGGATGTGATCCGTGTCCGGCGGCAGGCGCCAATGGTCCGGCGCGTCATACGCATAGGCCTTGTCGACGAGATTGAGCAGCAGGGCGATCTCCGGCCCGAGCGCCGTCACACCATGCCATACGCCTGGCGGGATGACGACGATCGCTGGTCGCAACGCGCCGACGATCTTGTGCCAGACCGTGCCGAAGCTGGGCGAAGCCCTTCGTCCGTCATAGAGCGATATGCGCACACTGCCGACACAACAGAAAAGTCGATCCAGCGTCACCTTGTGTGCATGCCAGCCGGTCACCGCACCCGGATACATCGTGCGCTGGAAGACCTGGCCGACGGGCAATTGATCGAGGTCCCACTCATCCCGGAACACCTCGGTCAGGTAGCCGTTGGATGTCGCGACCGGCCTGATTTCCTTGATCCTGACGCCGTCGATTGGCGGAGGATCGATGGCAAGCCAATCGGATGTCACGATCTGCCGGTCAGGCGTCCCCGTGGCCATCCAGCCGTCCGGTGCTACGCGTTCGCCACTGTTCATTTTCAAAACCCCAAAAGCCCGGGATTTGATACGGGCTTGCCCCATTGCTGGCAAGCCGGGCTTGCCTTGGCCATAACAAAAACCCGCAGGATTGCTCCCGCGGGTTTTTGGTCGCCTGAGATGTTACTGCGTTCCCGAAGGGGAACTTCAGAGTCTGGAGATC
Source organism: Mesorhizobium loti (assembly GCA_014189435.1). Lineage (NCBI taxonomy): Bacteria > Pseudomonadati > Pseudomonadota > Alphaproteobacteria > Hyphomicrobiales > Phyllobacteriaceae > Mesorhizobium > Mesorhizobium loti. The sequence goes on along the minus strand of CP050293.1, from coordinate 3,204,736 downwards.
AGGGTGTGCCGCCGCCGGGAATGCCGGGGGCCAGCTTGCTGGCGCCGTTGATGATCTGGCTAAGGAAGTTCTGGTCCTTGCCGCCGGTCGGTGTGGTGCGCGAGATGAAATCGAACATCTTGCCATCCTTCAAGCCGTAATTGGCGATCTGGGTGACGCGGCTATCGCTGCCGAAATAGACTGCCAGCACATGTTGGTCGACCAGCCTCGGCTTGTCGAAAGCAACGTAGCGTTTGCGCGTCTGCGAGATGTAATAAAACGCCTCGTTGTCGAACGTGGCCGTGGTCGACGGCGTGCCAAGAGCCAGGATCACTTGCTCGCGGCTGGAGCCGACAGGCACCGAATCGACTGCCTGCTGGTCGATGACGTAACCCTGCGTCAGCGTCTCGCTGGGGCTGAGGTCACCGATCATCTTGTTGGTGTGGCAGGCCGACAGCGCCGAAACAATCACCAGCAGCGAGATTGCGCCAGCGGGCCTGGACGAGAAGGTCGACTTGAAATTCAGCGCGCGCAACAACAACTCCATTACCTGGCCGCAACTTGCGCTGGGCCGCAAAACCGGTAAACCAGCTTGCTTGCCGATGCAACAAGGCCACTTCAACAAACGGTCCCCGGGAGACCATCCCCAATGTTCCAGCGCTTTTTTGGCCGCGAACGCCACGCCAACCGCGCTATCACCGAGGCGCTTTACGCACAAATCGTGGCGGCGGCGCGGCAGACCGTGTTTTATTCCCACTGGAATGTGCCTGACACGCCGCTTGGCCGTTTCGAGATGCTGTCGCTGCACATGTTCCTGTTCCAGCACCGGTTGCGCGGTGAGGCTGGCGTGGCGCAAGAGGTCGCTCAGGTGCTGATCGACGAGTTCTTCCTCGACGTCGATCATTCGCTGCGGGAGTTGGGCATTGGCGACGTTGGCGTGCCCAAACGCATGAAAAAGCTGGCAAAGATGTTTTATGGCCGAACCGCCGCCTATGACGACGCCCTGGAAAGAAACGATCTCGACGGGCTCACCGCGGCCCTTGCCCGCAATGTCCGGCCCGATGCCGGCGCCTGGTCGGAAGCCCCACTGCTGGCCAACTATGTCACCGACGCCTGCAGCCGGCTGGCCGCGCAGACACCCGAATCGATTGTTTCCGGCACGCTGGCCTTTCCCGCCGCCAAGGGAGGTGAACAATGAAGCACGTTGACCCGCAAAGCCCGGTATCCTTCCGCGCCAATGTCACGCGCCTGCCGCAGAAGGGTCTGCCGGTGACTATCGAGGCCGATGCCGCACAGCGTGCGGCACTGGCCGAGGAGCACGGGCTGATTTCGGTCGAATCCTATCGTGCCGAGCTTCTGGTTGCGTCATGGAAGCGCAATGGCGTGAAGATCAGTGGTCGCGTCGAAGCCGACATCACCCAGGCCTGCATCGTCACGCTCGAGCCTGTCGAAGCGCATATCGACGAACCGGTCGAAGCTCTGTTGCTGCCCGAGGACTCCAAGCTTGGACGGCAGGGTTTTGATGGCGGCGGCGAGATCCTGCTCGACGCGGAAGGCCCTGACAGTCCCGAAACATTTTCCGGTGACACGATCGATGTCGGGGCACTTGCCGAGCAGTACTTCGGATTGGCCATCGACCCTTATCCGCGCAAGCAGGGCGCCTCGTTGAATGCCGGCAGCGAGACCGAACCGGCAGAGAATGAATTTCAGCAAAAACTGCGATCCTTGCTGGGAAAATCCTGAAAACCTCGGCCGCGACGGAAAAGTCGGTTGTGCGGCAGCCCAAAACCGTTATTTTCGCCGAACCTTCGCGGTCGCTAAAGCGACCTGCCGCCTAACCGTGAGATAAATACCGCGTGATCAGGATTTCCATCGATGCCATGGGCGGCGATCACGGACCAGCCGTGGTTATTCCGGCGCTCATGACGGTCGCGACCCGCCGTCCCGACATCCGCTTCGTTATCTACGGACGTGAGGAGGTCGTGCGCCCGGAACTCGCCAAGTTCCCCAAGCTCGCCGAGGTCAGCGAGTTCTTCCATTGCGAAATAGCGGTCAGGATGGACGACAAGCCGAGCCAGGCGCTGCGCCACGGCCGCTGGAAGTCGTCGATGTGGAAGGCCGTCGAAGCGGTCAAGGCCGGCACGGCGGACGCCTGCATCTCGGCCGGCAACACTGGCGCGCTGATGGCGATGTCGAAATTCTGCCTGCGCACCATGGCCACCATCGATCGCCCGGCGATCGCAGCCCTTTGGCCGACATTGCGCGGTGAGAGCGTGGTACTGGACGTCGGCGCCACCATCGGCGCCGATGCGCACCAGCTGATCGACTTTGCCATTCTCGGCACCGGCATGGCGCGCTCGGTCTTCGGCATCGCCCGGCCCAGCGTCGGTCTGCTCAATGTCGGGGTTGAGGAGATCAAGGGCCAAGAAGAGGTCAAGGAGGCCGGGCGCATGCTGCGCGAAGCCAATATGGCCTCAATGAACTATCATGGTTTCGTCGAAGGCGACGACATCGGCAAGGGCGTGGTCGACGTTGTCGTCACCGAAGGCTTTGCTGGCAACATCGCGTTGAAGACGGCGGAAGGCACTGTGCGCCAGATCAGTGGCTATCTGCGCGCGGCAATGAGCCGGACTCTGATGGCCAGGATCGGTTATATCTTCGCCAAGGGCGCCTTCGATCGCTTGCGCGAAAAGATGGATGTCGGTCGCTCCAATGGCGGCGTCTTCCTGGGGCTGAACGGCATCGTGGTAAAGAGCCATGGTGGTGCTGATTCGGACGGTTTCGCCGCGGCGATCGAGCTTGGCTACGACATGGTGCGCAACAATTTGCTTGACCGTATCGAGGCCGACCTCGATCTGTTCCATGCGCGCAATCCGCATGCCCAGGCAAACAGGAAATCCGACGTCGTTAGCGACGCAAAGGAATAGGAACGAGCTTTGATCAGATCAGTCGTGCGCGGCACGGGCGCCGCGCTGCCCCGCCGAATCATGAAGAATGCCGATTTCGAAGGCATGGTCGAAACCTCCGACGAGTGGATCGCCCAGCGCACCGGCATTCGCCAGCGCCATATCGCAGCTGATGACGAGACGACGGCTTCGCTGGGAGAGGCGGCGGCGCGTGCCGCCCTTGCCAATGCGGGTCTTACGCCGGCCGACATCGATCTGATCGTGCTGGCGACCTCGACGCCCAACAACACATTTCCAGCCACGGCTGTCGAGATCCAGAACCGGCTCGGCATGCATCACGGCTTTGCCTTCGACATGCAGGCGGTCTGCTCGGGCTTTGTCTATGCGGTAGCCACCGCCGATCTCTACATCCGGGGCGGCCAGGCCAAACGGGTCCTGGTGATCGGCTCGGAAACATTCTCGCGCATCCTCGACTGGAGCGACCGCTCGACCTGTGTGCTGTTCGGCGACGGCGCCGGCGCCTTGATCCTGGAAGCAGGCGAGGGCGCTGGCACGATCGCCGACCATGGCGTCCTGGCGGCCAGCCTGCGCTCCGACGGAACCCACAAGGACAAGCTTTTCGTCGATGGCGGGCCGTCGACCACGGGCACCGTCGGCCACCTGCGGATGGAGGGCCGCGAAGTCTTCAAGCATGCGGTCGGCATGATCACCGACGTCATCGAGGCGACGTTCTCGCAAGCCGGCATATCGGCCGATGATCTCGACTGGTTCGTGCCGCACCAGGCCAATAAACGAATTATTGACGCTTCCGCCAAGAAGCTCGGGATAGCTGAGCAAAAGGTGGTGGTTACGGTCGATTTGCACGGTAACACCTCGGCAGCTTCCGTGCCGCTGGCGCTTTCGGTGGCCGTCGCCGACGGCCGCATCAAGAAGGGCGATCTCGTCCTCCTGGAAGCGATGGGTGGCGGCTTCACCTGGGGCGCTGTTCTGGTTCGCTGGTAAGTGCCGAACGGTCCGGTTTCGGTCCTTGACCTTGCCGGATCAATTACTTAGGCTCTGCCTTTGTTGTGCCGAATTTTATGTTTTGAGCTGATGGGACGGACGCATGGGGGGAAAGACACTTACGCGCGCCGACCTTGCCGAGGCAGTTTACCGCAAGGTCGGCCTGTCGCGCACTGAATCGGCCGAACTCGTCGAAGCGGTGCTGGACGAAATCTGTGAAGCGATCGTCCGCGGCGAGACGGTGAAGCTGTCGTCCTTCGCGACATTCCACGTCCGCTCCAAGAACGAGCGCATCGGCCGCAACCCCAAGACCGGCGAAGAAGTGCCGATCCTGCCGCGCCGGGTGATGACCTTCAAGTCGTCGAACGTGCTGAAGAGCCGTATCCTGCGCTCCCACCAAAGCGGCAAGGCCAAAAGCGGCAAGTAGCCCCACTGCGCGGTTGAAAACCGCCGCCGCCATGACGCCGGGCTTGAATATTGCTTCATAAACCGCTGAAATAAGACCCGATTCGGCAGGATAGGCCGGATCATCGTCCAGCGTGAGGATTCGCCCATGGACAAGAGCCCCGACGCCTTTCGTACCATCAGCGAGGTCGCCGAAGATCTCGACCTGCCGCAGCATGTGCTGCGCTTCTGGGAAACGCGTTTCAACCAGATCAAGCCGATGAAGCGCGGCGGTGGCCGTCGTTACTACCGGCCGCAGGATGTCGAGCTGATCAAGGGCATCCGCCACATGCTCTACGACCAGGGCTACACCATCAAGGGCGTGCAGAAGCTGTTGCGCGAGAACGGCAATCATTTCCTGGTCGCCATCGGCAATGGCGACATGGCCGCCGTCGAGGCGATCTCGCAGCGCAGGCAGGCCGATCAGGTGCCACTGACGCCGGCTGCCCAGCCGCGCGGCATGGACGACGAACTGGTTGGCCAGCCGCGGGTCAAGCCAAGCCGCCGCTTTTTCGGCTTGGGCAAGAGCGACGAGGACGGTCCGGTGCAGCCGGATGCATCGAAACTCTCGCGCGACAATCGGGCCTTGCTGCAGGAGGCGCTGTTCGACCTCCTGGAATGCAAGCGCCTGCTTGACCAGGTGCGCTAAAGCAATTCCAGGAAAAGTGTGAAACGGTTTTCCCGGGAAAAGCGCATAGCGCTTTCCCTTGCGAATTGCGTAAAAAACAAAGAGATGACCCAAGCGACGCCGATATTTCGAAAACCGGAACCCGCCTTCCGGTGGGGCGTTACGTTTTCTTCTGCAAGTGAAGGAAACACATCATGGCATCATTTTCGACCCTCTCGGACATCGATCTCGACAAGCAGGTCGCGGCTCTCACGAAGGAATTGGCCAGCTTGAAGAAGGCCGTGGCCAGGCGTGGTGGCGCCTACTACGAGGACAGTCGCGATGCCGCGCTCGACACCTATTCCGATCTTGCCGGGCGACTGCGCGATGCCATGCCGGCAATCCGCAAACAGGGCAGGGTGATCGAGAAGTCGGCCCGCGACCATCCGGCGGCCGCCGCTGCGGTCGGCCTTGTGGTGGTCGGGCTTGTTGCCAGCCTGCTGTTCAGCCGGCGCTGACGCGTAGGTCCGGTCCTTCGGACTGGGGATACCTGGCCCCGGTTATCCATTGCGGTATCGCGAATTGCCCTCGCGCAAAAGATTTCGCGGTATCGGGATTTGCGCCAAAATCCTCACGTGGTCATTCGACGAACTGGGCGAGCCCGAATCCTGTCGAGCCTCGCGTCGCATTGCCAAGAGAAGGCCAGCCTCGAACAGGAAGCCAAGGCCGGTCTTCTCGTTGGCAGTCTGGTATGCCTAGTAGGTCTTCTTCACCTGGTGATGATGGTGGTGGTGGTGAACGGGGTGGTGGTGATGGTGACGATGGTGGTGGCGATGATGCTTGGTCATCGGGGCCGCATCCGCGCTCGTCGCGCCGATCACCGGCACCGTGAAAGCCAGTGCAACTGCAAGCCCGAGGGCCGAGAGGAGGGACTTCTTCATGGATCGTTTCCTTTTCTTTCGCGGGCGTCTATGAATCGGGGCGATAGCCCGACCGCCGCGAATGGGATTACGCTCCCAATTTTTTTCGTCAGTATTTCCCGATTGTAGAATTTTGTTTCCGGACTGTTTCCGGGGAAGCCGGGGCTGCCACCACCATTCCGCGGCAAGATCGAAGGGCGGCGACGTGGCCGCCCTGTTCGACTACATCGGCGGAACGACACCATTGTTTCCGACCACCACGCGACTGCTGCTCAGCATGCCGCCAGTGTCCCGCTGAGCGGTAACGAAGACCGTAGCGCCCGGCTTGAGGTCGCTCGGTGTGGCCGGCGCGAAGGTGACGACAGGCGTGTTGTCGGGGATCGAAATCTTCTTGGTCTGGCCATTGTCATAGGTCAGCGTGACCGCTCGCCCGCTTATATCGGTGACGTCGGCGACGGTGCCGTTGGTCATCCGGCTGTTTGGCTGCAGGTCCCAGGGGCGGTCACCCTCGCCAGTGCCTTTCAACGCGGCAGGGAAAACCACCACCTCCAGGGCACCGCTGCCGCCATCTGCTTTCGACACGGAGGCGATGCCGAGGAAATCGCCCTGCTTGATGTCCTTTACGGATGCGTTGGCGACGCCTGAGATCTTCCAGTCGGCATTGAGCTTGATTGCCGAAGTATCGCCCTGGCGGGTCTTCACGGTGAGCAGCATTGGCTCGAAACTGACCACCGTGCCGCGCACGCGCTGCGCGTCCGCCGCTTGAGCGCTGCCCACACCGGCAACAGAAAGGCTGGAGATCGTGCCGAGCACGACCATGACTGTCTTCAAGTTCATTGCAGAAATCCTTCCGGGAACGGCTGGCTGGGACCGGATGGTTTTGACGCCAGCGACCTGGGGATAACGAACGAGCGGGGCGAAACTGCCGGCAAAAGCCCAATCGGGCCTTCAAAACAACTTGATCGCGACGTGTGCGCGATCCCGCGTAAGCGCGTAGGCATCCCCACGTAGCGTGCAGGCGGTTGATCGCTCATTTTCAGCATGAATCATGCGGAGAATCCTATGAGCGACAGTATGAGCCATCATCGAACATTCGAGATTTTGACGGCGGAGCCTGTGCCGTCCCGACGCAAGCCGCGCCATCGGTCGGACGAAGAGAAGGCACGGCTTGTCGCCGAAGCGTTCTCGCCAGGGGGCAATGTCTCGGCGGTTGCGCGTTCCGAGGGGCTGGACCCCTCGCAGCTCTATGCGTGGCGCCGCAAGGCGCTTTCGTCGGGCATGGTTGCGCCACTGACGGAGGGAGCGAGCAAGCCGGCGAAGTTCACGCGCTTTGAAGCGGTGGGCAGCGACACGGTGGAAATCGTCATTGGCGACGCAGTGGTGCGCGCCGGCGGCGATGTCGATCCCGATCGCCTGGCGAGGATCATCCGCGCGGTTCGTAAGGCATGATCGCTTCCGGTGTGGTGGTTTACGTGTCGTGCCAGCCGGTCGACTTCCGCAAGGGCGCGGCATCTTTGATGGCGCTGGTCAGGGATGGCGGCCTGGACCCATTCTCGGGGGCACTTCACGTATTCCGTTCGAAGCGTGCGGACCGGGTTCGCATCGTGTGGTGGGACGGCAGCGGGGTTTGTCTTTATTCGAAGACTCTGGAAGATCACAGCTTCTGCTGGCCGGGGATATCGGCCGCGCGCATGCGTCTCGACCACGCCCAGTTGATGGCGCTTCTGGCCGGACTGGACTGGAAAAAGATTCGTCCGGCCAGGGTCAGGCGGCCGTTATCGACGGGCTGAAACCGGCCTGCGGCAAGATGAATCATGCGGCTGGAACGGTTGGGAAAGCGGCTGTTTTTGTGCTCTGTTGCTTGCCATGGTTCTACCGGGTCTTGCCCTTCCCGACGACGTTGATGCGCTGAAGGCGATGATCCTTTCCATGGCTCGCGAGCAGGCTGCAAGCGAGGCCCGGATCGCAGTCGCCGACGCTCGGATCGCAGCATCTGAGGCGGAGGTCGCCCGGCTGAAAGCTGTCGAGAAAAGCGCCAGCGAGCGGATCGCCAATCTCACGTCAATCCTGAAAGTTTTACAGCGCACGCAACATGGCACGCGTTCCGAGCGGCTACGCCTGGCCATCGACGACGAGCAGGCCTCCTTTGCCTTCGAAGAGGTCGAGACCGGCCTTTCGGAAATCCGGAGCGAACTCGACCGCGCGGTCGGGAACAAGCCGAAGCGCGCCCCGCGTCCGCGCAAGGGCTTTGCTGCCCACCTCGAACGCATCGAGGAGGTCGTCGAGCCGGAAATCCCGGCCGACTGCGAGGGGCTTGAAAAGGTTCTGATCGGCGAGGATCGATCCGAGCGGCTGGACGTCGTGCCGCCGAAGTTCCAGGTCATCGTCACGCGCCGTCCCAAATACGCCTTCCGGGGCCGTGACGGCGTGGTCCAGGCTCTGGCGCCGGCGCACATCATCGAAAGCGGCCTGCCGACGGAGCGGCTGCTCGCCTATATCGCCGTCTCCAAATACGCCGACGGCCTCCCGCTTTATCGGCAGGAGGCGATCTATCTGCGCGACGGCGTCGAGATCAGCCGGTCGTTGATGGCGCAATGGATGGGGCATCTGGGCTTCGAGCTGCAGATGCTTGCTGATTACATACTGGAGCGCATCAAGGAGGGCGAAAGGGTCTTCGCCGACGAGACGACCTTGCCCACCCTTGCCCCTGGTTCCGGGAAAACCACGAAAGCCTGGTTGTGGGCCTACGCACGGGATGACCGACCCTATGGCGGAACCAGTCCGCCAATGGTTGCCTATCGTTTTGAAGACAGCAGAGGTGCGGATTGCGTGGCGCGCCACCTCGCCGGATTCAGCGGTATCCTGCAAGTGGATGGCTACTCGGCCTATACCAACCTGGTCAAGGCACGGGCCAAAGCCGGCAGCAATGAAACAATCCGGCTCGCCGGGTGCTGGGCTCACCTGCGGCGCAAATTCTACGACCTGCACATCAGCGGGGTCTCGCAGGCCGCGACGGATTCGATCATCGCCATGACCGAATTGTGGAAGGTCGAGGACGAGGTTCGCGGCAAGGATGCCGGAAGCCGCGCCGCGCTGCGTCAGGAAAAGTCCGTGGCCATTGTCGCGAGCCTCTTCGATCTATGGGAAGCGGAACTGGGCAAGGTCTCCGGAAAATCCAAGACCGCCGAGGCGATCCGCTACGCGCTCACCCGGCGGGAGGCGCTGGAACGCTTTCTGATGGACGGTCGCATCGAAATCGACTCCAATATCGTCGAGCGTGCAATCAGGCCCCAGACGATCACGCGAAAGAATAGTCTATTCGCCGGCAGCCACGGCGGTGGACGAACCTGGGCGACGGTAGCCACCTTGCTGCAAACCTGCAAAATGAACAGCGTCGATCCGCTCGACTGGCTCTCGCAGACCTTGACCCGCATCGCTCAAGGCTGGCCGGCATCCGAAATCGAAATGCTCATGCCTTGGAACTTTAGGCCTGACGTTATCGGCTGACCGCTTACGATCCCGCGGTTCACGATCCCGTGACGGTCCGTTTGGCTCTTGGCAAATCGCTGTCGAGCAGGCATCTTCCCGGTCGTCTCAGGCAACACTCCTCATTTGATCAAACTCTTTCAGTCATGGAGTTGCCAATGCCCCATAATGCGAAAAGCGAAACCCTCTCCGAACCGGCAACCAACGGGAGCGGGCCTGATTACAGCACCCTCAGAGCGATGCGGGAGACCCGCGGCTACAGCGTGGAGAAGCTCTCCCTGACATGCGGTCTGGCGGTCGACGAGATTGAGGATATCGAGAACGGCAGAGTGACGGATCCGTCGAAGCTGCGTCGTATTGTGTCCGCGCTTCGACTTCCCCAGGAGGCCCTGATCACCCCGGCGGCGCCGACGCCGGCGGCGCAAGGTCGATCCCTGGCATAGATCAGCACCAGGCATTCCAGAGAACCCGCCAAGGCCCCTTGGCGGGTTTCTTTGTGCCTGCCGCAGCGTTCTGCTTCAGCCTGGGGCTTGCCGATCTGTCTATCGCACGTGCTTATGCGTGCTGCGGCCCCTGGCTGCCGGACCGTAATCCGCCATCCATCAAGTTTTTGAACCATGGGTTTTTCGATATGAGCCTGGACTCCGTTCGTGCCTTCTTCGCCGCCCACGCACCCGACATCGACGTCATCGTCACGCAGGCGAGCTCGGCGACCGTGGCCTTGGCGGCTGAGGCGCATGGCGTGCTGCCGGCGCAGATCGCCAAGACGATCTGCCTGCGCGTCGGCGACCGCACCATGCTGGTGGTGACCAGCGGCATCGCCAGGCTGGACAACCGCAAGTTCAAGGACCAGTTCGGCGGCAAGCCGCGCATGCTCGACGCCGCGGAGGTTGTCGAAGCGACCAGCCACCCGGTCGGCGGTGTCTGCCCGTTCGGCCTGCCGGCGCCGCTGCCGGTCTATTGCGACGTATCGCTGCGTGAATTCGAAGAGGTGGTGCCTGCGGCCGGCGCCACCAATGCTGCGATGCGGATTGCGCCACAGAGGGTGGTTGAGCTTACCGGCGCTGAGTGGGTGGATGTGTGCCAGGGGTAAGGTCGAATCTCAATCGGTATTGTTCCCCTGGCTAGGCGCGCCAAGGGGGCAACGGCGCTGGAGTGTAGCCGTCGTGAGTCGGCAGTCCCTGAGCGCGTCACCGGACCTACACAGGCTATCTTCTTCAGCATTTCACCTGCAGTTTGTCACGTGCGATCCGAATAGTGACTGGTTTGCCTCTCGCCCGCTTGATTGCAAATTCAAACAGATCGAGCACTTCCTTCAAACGTGTGACGCCTTCTGGTTCCGGGCATGAAAACCCGACGCGGCTGAGGCTCTCATAGCGAGGCGCCAAGAACCGCTGATGATTAAAATCCTTATCCCAGCTGACTAGGATGCGTCTGGCCTCCATCGCAGCTTGAGCAACGACAGGATCTGGGGAGTCCGTGGCCATAAAATCGCGGACCCTCGCAACATCGTGCCCCTTGCTTGATAAAAAATCCCCTACTGAATCCGGCACATTCACATCGGTCATAAATGCGAATACCGGCCGCTTTGGCATCTGCTAGGCTGCGCTGGCCGGAGTGGTGAATTTCTGAGCTGCAATGATGTCCTCTACCGTTAGCAACGGAAATTCCTTGATAATGGCATCAGCAGAATAGCCCGCCGCCAAATATCTCTGTACCGCCGCAACAGGAATTCGGGTTCTATCGAATACAGGCTCGTTCTGCATAACGAACTTCGCCCGTACGATGTTTCCCGTCTCTTTGGCGCCACGAACATTGAGGTCTTGAATGGCCTTCCGAGTATCGGAGATTGCGATCCTCAAGGGGATATCAAAGACACGCTGGCCACTGACCACTTCCTTGCGCTCGTTTGTCCGCGGATCGGTGAAGACAACTCGTCTTCCCAGAACATACAAAGTGGTGGCAGTCCACTTGGCATCACCGAGGTGAGCCAGCGTGTGAGACACTTTCCGCAAGTGCTGCATGGGAACGTTGTAGGTATTGCGGAGCTGTCCCAGGACCCGCAACGATACGATATCCCGAAACGAATATACCCGGCTGTAGGGAAGGTGCCTATTATCGGGAGCATAGCTGGGTTTTAAGAAAGCTGAGCGGTCCCAAAGTTGGAGTTGCCCAACTGACAGGCCGGTGAGTCGAGCGGCGTCTTCCTCGCTGAACGCGCCGATGACGTTGTTGTCGTCCATTGCCCGACTCCTAAAGCGATGTAATCTTCGTCCAACCTGCCAAAAACACAAGAAGTCCTTTTTACAGGACAGTTCTTGACGATTTGGGCGCAGCAACCTGGACCGCGATAAGCACGATTGGCGTCGTATGTGCTGATGAGTAGGACTTTGGGGGAAAGTCCTGCCTAAATTGGTCGGAGTGGCCGGATTCGAACCGACGACCCCTTGACCCCCAGTCAAGTGCGCTACCGGGCTGCGCTACACTCCGGACCGGTCGCGATGTATCGTGATAACCCAGTGCGGGTCAACCGAATTCCGCGACTTTTATCCCGCTGCGATTGCGGGTGCGGATGAGCGCTGCAAGGCAGGCCGCAACAGCCGCTGGTGCCTGTACTCCAGCGCGATGGCGCCCCAGATCAGGCCGAGCAGCAGATAGACGTGGCGCCGGTGGTCGATGTCGATGAATGTTCGCGTGCATTAGAGAGAGAATATATAGTCCACCTGGAACAGTCTCGGGATCTCGGGCGGGGGAGCCAAACAGTGTGCATCAATTGCGACGGTGAAGGGTTTGGCCGGAGGGATTTCCTCAAGCTCGGCGCGGGGTTCCTTGCGATCGGTCTTGCCGGAGCGTCGCGGTCGGCGCGCGCGGCAGAGAGTGTTGCGCCGGGACTGTCGCCCGATGCAGCGCTCGCCGCGCTGAAATCCGGCAATGAGCTCTATGTCAGCCATCCGGAACTCTGCTCGATCGACCTTGCCGCGCAGCGGAACGCCGTCGCCGGGCACCAGGCACCATGGGCCACGATCATCAGTTGCGCCGATAGTCGCGTTCCGCCGGAGCTGATCTTCGGCGGCCATGGCGTTGGGGAACTGTTCGTCGCCCGCAATGCCGGCAATCTCGTCGACACCGCGACACTTGGCACTGTCGAATACGGCGCGGTGGTTCTCGGTTCTCCCTTGATCGTCGTCCTGGCACACACAAGCTGCGGCGCCGTCAAGGCGGCGTGCGACGTGGTCACGAAGAACGCGACCTATCCTGGCGCCATCGGCCCGATGATCGAACCGATCCTGCCCGCGGCGATCTCGGCGCGGAGCGAAGCGGGCGATTTCGTCGACAACACGGCTAGGGAGAGCGCACGCAGGACCGCGAGGCGTCTGACAGCGTCGAGCAAGGTATTGGCTGGTCTCGTCGGGTCGCAGAAGCTGAAGATCGTCGCGGCGATCTATGATCTCCAGACGGGTGCGGTGACCTACATCGACTGACACAATTTCCCGGCCGGTGCGCCAGAAACCCGGCCAGCTCAGCCAAATTTCAAATCGCGTCGGCCTTCACCTTGGGCTTGAACCGGGGCAGGCCGCAACAGCCGCTGGTGCCTGTATTCCAGCGCGATGGCGCCCCAGATCAGGCCGAGCAGCAGGTAGACATGGCGCCAGTGGTCGATGTCGATGAAGGTGCCGAGCCCGATATTGCCTATGAAGGCGACATAGGCGCACAGGAGATAGGGCTGCCACGGCCGGTCGCGCAGCAGGATGCGGAATCCGGCTGCCATCGTCCAGGCGACGAGGGTCAGGAACGACACGAAGCCGAGCCAGCCATAGTCCATCAGCATCTTCAGCCAGATGTCGTGGGTGTCTTCACCAAAGATCGTGCCGAAGACCAGCGGGCCGATGCCGAACGGATGCTCCATCGCCATCTGGAAGCCGATGCCGTAGCGGGCGAAGCGGCCGAGGCGGGCGGTATCGTAGCTCTGCTCGAGATGGGCGCGGTTGGAAAACATCTCCGACACGCCCGGCAGTTGCAGGATGACGATCATGGCGACGACCAGCAGCGCCAGCGCCGCGATCGTCATCACCACCACGCGCAGCCGGAATTTTCCGCTGGCGCTTTGCAGGAACAGGCAGCCGGTGAGCAGGACCGCCGAGACCGCGAACATGCCCCAGGCGCCGCGCGAGAAGGAGAAGAAGATGCCGGCGGCGATGATCAGCAGCGGAACCGCCAGCAGCGGCATGCGCGTCACCGGTCCGGTCAAAAGCAGATAGAGCAGATAGATGCCGGGCAGCACCAGGAACGGTCCGAACACGTTCGGGTCCTGGAAGGCGCCGGCGGCTCGGTCGTATTTGGTGAACATCTCCGCGCCCGGAAAGGCGTGGAAATAGCCTGCAATGCCAAGCAGCGAGGTCGCCACGGCAGAAACCACATAGGCAATGAAGATCAGTCGGTAGAGGTTTGGCCGCACAGCGGTGATCGATGCGAAGAACACCGCGCTGAAGGCGAGAAACAGCGATACGGCGAGATAGAGCGGCGTGTTGGCGAGGTCTGCCATCTGCGTCATGGAGATCATGCCGCCAATGTTCATCGTCACCAGCAGCACCAGGAGCGGCGTTGCCGCGCGGGAAATCCGCAAGCCGAAAAGCGCCCAGATGGCGATCAGCCCGGCCATGTAGAGTTCATAGGGTGCCGGCTCGCTGATGACGAAGCCGGACAGCAGAATGCCGAGGAAGACCGCGCCCGAGGAAATCAGCGCGATCAGCTTGGCGTTGACCGCCGCGCGCGGCACATCATGGCTGATGGCGCTCAATAGGCGTTTTCCGTGTTCAAGAGCCGGAGCGGCGTCAGGAACAGGATCCGCAAGTCGAACAGCAGCGACCAGTTCTCGATGTAATAGAGGTCATACTCCGTGCGCATGCGGATCTTTTCATTGGTGTCCATCTCGCCGCGCCAGCCATTGATCTGCGCCCAGCCGGTGACGCCGGGCTTGACCTTGTGGCGGGCGAAATAGCCGTCGACCACTTCGTTGTAGAGCAAATTGTGCGATTGCGCGGCGATGGCATGCGGGCGCGGACCGACCAGCGACAGCGAACCGAGGAGCGAGTTGAAGAACTGCGGCAGCTCGTCGATCGAGGTCTTGCGGATGAAGCGGCCGACGCGGGTGACGCGCGGATCGTTCTTGGTCACCGTCTGCTTGGCGGTCGGATCGGCCTTGTCCGTATACATCGAACGGAACTTGTAGACTTCGATGATCTCATTGTTGAACCCGTGCCGCTTCTGATGGAACAGCACCGGCCCCTTGCTGTCGAGCTTGATGGCGATGGCGGTCGCCAGCATCACCGGTGAGAACACGACGATGCCGATCAGACTGAAGATGATGTCGAAAGCGCGCTTGGCGACCGAATCCCAGTCGTTGATCGGCTTGTCGAAAATGTCGAGCATCGGCACCGCGCCGATGTAGGAATAGGCGCGCGGGCGAAACTGCAGTGCGTTGGAATGCGCCGACAGCCGGATGTCGACCGGCAACACCCACAGCTTCTTCAGCAACTGCAGCACGCGCGATTCGGCGGTCAGCGGCAGCGACACGATCAGCATGTCGATGCGGGCGATGCGGGCGAACTCGATCAGTTCCGAAATGGTGCCGAGCTTGGGATAGCCGGCGACGATGGGCGGCGAGCGCTTGTCGCCGCGATCGTCGAAGATGCCGCAAATGCGGATATCATTGTAGGGTTGTTTTTCGACCGAGCGGATCAGGATTTCCGCCGCCTTGCCGCCGCCGACGATGACGGCGCGCCGCTCCATGCGGCCATCGCGCGCCCAGGCCCGGATCAGCTTCGACATCACCAGCCTGAGGCCGAAGATGAGAACGAAGCCGGTGACGAACCAGGTGCCGAACAAAAGGCGCGAATAGTCTTCCGACATCTTCATGGCGAACGCGGTCAGCGCCATCAGCGCGAAGGCGCCAGCCCAGGCCAGCAGGATGCGGCTGAAATTGGCGATGGGCCGCATCAAGGCGACGATCTGGTAGCAGTCGGTGACGTCGAGCAGCACCACGGCAAGGAACGACGCGGCCGCGATCGTCAGCGGATATTGCCAGGCGAGATAGTTGAAGAACCCGACAAAATGGAAATAGACGACGAGGCCGGACAACAGCAACAACCCGAATTCGACCATGCGCAGCACGCCGCTGACCATGATCGGCGACATGGTATCGCGCCGGTACTGCGAGGCGACCTGGCGGGCGACATCGTTCATGCCGCTTGGCGTGTCGCCATCGGCCGGGCCGTCGAATTTACGCACCGCCTCTGGTGAAAAGCGGCGCGCTGGGTCGATCTCGTTCATGGGGCTTTCCGCAAGCTTCCCTACGGTGAATAGCAAAAGAGAGCTAAGAAACCCTTGAAACAACCCGTGGCTTTGAAAAGGCTATTGCATGTCGCCCAAAAGTGGCCCCGGTTTTGGGAGAACGACATGCATAAGTACAAAGACCTAAAGCGCGTCGCCTGAGTCCGTTCAAACGCGACGCGCTTTAGGCCTTGCGCCTATTTGCCGAGCGCGGCGAAGTAGGCCTTCTCGATGTCGGCGGCCATCACATCGGCGCCGAAGCGCGCCTTGAGGTCGGCACCGTCGGGCATCAGTTCGCGATAGGCGGCGGGGTCGGCCAGCGCCTGGCTCATCTTGTCGGCAAGCTCGACCGGGTCGGGCCGGATCAGGGCAGGGGAACCGGTGCCGAAGATCTCTGGAATGCCGCCGACCGCGGTGGCAATCATCGGCTTTCCCGCGGCAAGCGTTTCCAGCACGATATAGGGCATGGCTTCGGCGCGCGAGGGAACGATGACGAGCGCCGCCAGCGCAAACGCCTCCCTGGCCGGCATCGGCGGCAGGAAGCGGACATGGCGCTCAATCCCGAGGCGCTTCACTTGCGCGTGGTAGCGCGGCAGGTCGTCGCCGTCGCCGACCATGACCGCGGTCAGCGCGCGAGCGAACTGGGAGCCGGCGAGGGCGAGTGCATCGATGAAGATGTCCGGTCCCTTCAGGTCGCGCATCATGCCGATATAGAGCAGATCGGCCGCGTCGGGCTCGGTGATCGCCGGCTCGAATTCGGTGGCGCGCAGGCCGTTATAGACCAGAGTGTTGGGAATGGGCGGCTCGCCGACCTTCCTGCGATAGGTTTGCCGTTCATAGTCGGAGACAAACAGCAGATAGTCGGTGAAGCGGGCCATGAAGCGCTCGAGCGCGAAGAACAGCTTTCCGGTGGTCGTGTTCTCGTCATAGTGGAGAGAGCCACCATGCGGTGAATAGAGGCGGGCTACGCGAGACCTTGATACCCGCAACAATGAGCCGAACAGACGGGCATAGGCGCCACCCTTGGCGCCGTGCCCGTGCAATACATCCGGCCGCAATTCCTTGATGATCCTGTAGGTGCGCCAAGCCGAGGCAAGGTCGCCGGGACCGACATGACGCTGCATCGGCGTGCGACGGATGCCGAGCGCCAGCATATCCTTCATCTGCTCGAACAGGCGTTCCTCGAACGCGCCACCCGTCGTCGAATCGCAGACGATACCGACGGAATGCCCGGCGGCGACCTGCGCCTCGGTCAGATCGCGCACATGCCGGAAGATTCCTCCGACGGGTGAACGAAAGCAATGGACGATCCTGAGTGTGTCCGCCACTTGGTATCTGTCAGAACAGACGTTCGCGGACGTAGACGGTATCGCCCGGCAGCAGCGGGTCGGAGGTGACCACGCGGCCGGTCATCACCTTGCCGTTGATGTCGCGGGTGATGTCGACGCTTTCCTGATTGGCGCGCGGCGAGAAACCGCCGGCAATGGCGATTGCCTTCTGCACCGTCAGGCCGGGGACGTAAGAGTATTGGCCGGCGGCTCCGACTTCGCCCATGACGAAGATCGGCCGGTAGCGGTCGATCTCGACCGAGACGTCGGGATCGCGCAGGTAGCCTTGCCGCAATTTGTCGGCGATTGCCTTTTCCATCTGCTGCGCGGTGTGGCCGCGCGCCGGTATGGCGCCGACAAGCGGGAAGGAGAGGTAGCCGGATTGGTCGACACTATAGGTGTTGGTCAACCCGTCCTGCTCGAACACGGTGACGCGGACGCGGTCGCCGGCGCCAAGACGATAGGGCTGATCGAGCACCTCATGGAAGGCCGCCGGCGTCGGCCGGTAACTGGAACAGCCGGCAAGCATCGATACGGCAAGCAGAGCGCGAAACAGGGAAGCAGTGCTTTTCATGACCGGACAGGTACCTTCGACTGGCCGCTGCAGCGTCGCAGCAAACATCAGGGATCGAGGTCCGTTATCATCCTGTTAGGGTTAATGGCCGGTAAAGGGAGCGGCTGACACGCGGTGCATCGGCAAGAGTTTTACGATTTTTTGGCGGTTTTGTTTGTCGCCCGCCAGTAAACCCTAACGGAAGCTTACCGCGATCTTAACGGCTGAGTTACCATAGTTGTTTACGGTGCGTGCTGACCCAGTATCGGAGTAGGGATGCATGTCCGTTCAGTCCGCGGCCGCAGATGTCGACGTCGATCTCAGGCAGCTCTTCGCCAGCCTGGCGAGGAACTGGCTGCGTATAGTCGTCGTCGTCCTCGTGGTGACGGGGCTGGCGTTCGCCTTCGCCTCGCTGGCAACCCGGCACTACAAAGCCGAGACGCAGGTTGAGATCGCCCCGCGTGAATCCGTCTATACGCGGCCGGCCAGCAACAACAACGACACCGACAAGCCAATCCTCGACGAACAAGGCGTCGCCACCCAGGTCCAGATAATCTCCTCCAACGAGATCCTCAAGCAGGTCGCGCAAAAGCTTGGTCTGGAAAAACTGCCCGAGTTCGACGAAGCGCTCGATATGTCGCCGTTGAGCCGCGCTCTGGTTCTCGTCGGCTTGAAAAGCGACCCGATGGAAATTCCGACGGAAGAGCGCGTCCTCAAGAAAATGCACGAGAAGCTCAACGTCTATGGCGTCGAGAAGACCCGCATCATTGCCATCGAGTTCTCATCGGAAGATCCCAAGCTGGCGGCCGCCATACCGGACGCCATTGCCGCCGCCTATATAGCCGGGCAGGGGGCGGCCAAGCTGGAATCGAACAACGCCGCCGCCGACTTTCTGGCGCCCGAGATTGCCGATCTGCAACAGCAGGTCAAAGCCGCCGAGGCGAAAGTCGCCGCCTACCGCTCACAGTCCGACCTTCTGATGGGTGGCAACAATTCGGTGCTGGCCACCCAGCAGCTTTCGGAACTGTCGAGCGAACTGTCGAAAGTGCGCGCCAATCGCGCCGCGGCCGAAGCGACAGCTGACGGTGTGCGCAGGGCGCTGCAGAATGGCGGTTCGCTGGATGCCGTGCCGGAGGTTCTGTCATCGGACCTGATCCAGCGCTTGCGCGAGCGGCAGGTCGAATTGCGCTCCAACATCGCCGACCTGTCGACGACGCTGCTTGGCAATCATCCGCGTATTAGGGCGCTGAAATCGCAACTGGCCGATCTCGACGCGCAGATCCGCAGCGAGGCCCAGAAGATCATGAAAGGCCTGTTGATGCAGGCCGAGACGGCAAAGGCCCGCGAGAATCAGCTTGTCGCCGACGTCAACACGTTGAAGGCGGCTTCGGCGCAGGCCGGTGAACAGCAGGTCGATCTCGACGCGCTGCAGCGCGACGCGACCGCCAAACGGCAGCAACTCGAACTGTACCTGACCAACTACCGCGAAGCGGCTTCGCGCCAGGATCGCAACTATCTGCCGGTCGACGCCCGGATCGCTTCAAAGGCGTCGGTTCCCTCGGAGGCCTATTTCCCGAAGGTCGGGCCGATCGTCGGCGCCGCTTTCGCCGCATCGCTGCTGATCATGGCCATCGTGACGCTGCTGCGGGAGCTGTTTTCAGGCCGCGCGATGCGCCCGGCGACCGGTTCCCGCTTCGAACGGATCGATGAGGTCGCGATGCCCCAGGTGGCGCAGGCGCCCGGTGGGGTCGCAATGCCGGTTGTCCGCCAGGAACCTGCCATCCTTCAGGATTCCGTCGTTCGCCAGGAAATGGGGGACCGTCTGGCTGAAGCGGAGGCCGAGCCCTACATGCCCTATCGGGCCGAGGCGCCTGATATGGTCGCGATGCCAGAGGCAACGGCCGAACAGACGGCTGCCGAGCCCGAACCTGTGCGTTCCACCCTGGGCGAGATCGACGTCGAGAAGGCTGCCGAAAAGCTGATCGCCAGCGGTGCGGCGCGCGCCATATTCGTCTCGCCGGAGGGCGACGAGGCAGCCGCATCCGCGGTCCTGGTGGCACGCGAGGTCGCGGACGCCGGCTTGCGCGTGCTGTTGCTGGACCTCACCGCTTCGGGGGCGGCCTCACGGCCGATGCTGGACAGCGGGCTTTTCCCCGGCATCACCAATTTGCTCGCTTCGGAAGCGCAGTTCAGCGACGTCATCCACGCCGATCTCTATTCGGACTGTCACGTCATTCCGGTCGGCACCGCCGATCCGGTCCGCGCCATGCGCGCCGCCGACCGGCTGCCGATCATCATGCAGTCGCTGACCACAGCCTATGATCTGGTCGTGGTCGAGTGCGGGCCGGCCGACGCGCAAGGCATCAGCCGTCTGGCCGGCGATGCCACCGAGGTCTTTCTCTCCATGCTGGAGCCGGACGACGAGGTGACGCAGGCCGCGGTCAGGCTGATCGAGAACGGCTATCCCGACCTGACGCTGGTGACGCCGCTCGGCCACGAACCGCCCAGCAATCCGGTGCCGGGACGGCGCACTGCCGCCGCCTGAGAGGGCCGCGGATCGCTTGGTGGAGGCCTGTTCCGTTTGATCTCTATCCCAGTTCCAGGGTCGTTACGCCGAACAGCCGCTGCAGCCCAAGCTTCGGAGCCGGACCCTTGTACATGCGGGTGGTGGTGAAGGTCGGCGCAAAGCCGGCCACCTCGAGCGCCGCAATGAAGCCGGTGTTCTCGGCGGGAACGTCGATGTGCAGGTCGCCGCCCTCGCAGGCACCGGCCAGCCCGTCCAGCAGCTGCAGAGCGATTTCCAGGTCGTCGGCAAACAGCGGGCCGATCTTGAAGCCGGAACGGCACGGCCGCGCCACCGCGTAGCCGGTGGTGCCGCGCGAACTGATCGCCGCCAGCCCGTGATGCGGCGCCTGCAGCCATCGCCGCAGGAACGCCCGCCGCGGCGCCGGAAAACAGTATGAGTCATAGGCGATGATATCGGGCACGAGCTGCGTCGTTATCATGCGCAACCCATCGGCCCTGACCGCCGGGCCTGCCGTGCGCCCGCTGAAGCGGATGGTCTCGTAAGCCGGCCTGAAACCCTTGCTCCGGTAATTGGCTTGCTGCTCGGCGACGCCGTCGAGGCCGATGGTGCGACCGGCAAGTCTCGTCATTCCAGCGTTCCACACCGCCTTGCCATAGCCCTTGCCGCGTCTGTCCGGCCGGCAGATGTAGAGGCCGATGAAACCAAACGCGCTTCCATAGGCCACTGCCGAGATCGCGGCGACCATTTCGTTGCCGACAAAGGCGCCGATGAAGCCTTCGGGGTCCGCAGCCTGGAACATCGCCGCATCTTCAAGGCCGGGGTTCCAGCCTTCCGCCGCCGCCCAGTCGACGAGAACCGCCAGCTCCTGCAGCGACAATGTGCGGATGGTCGGCTTCATGGCGCTCACTCCGCGGCAACGGCTCCGGGTGAGAAGGATTTCAGCACACCACGATAGGGCTTGGCCAGCGGGCTCGCATAGGCGCCGCGCTTCGATGTCGACAGGCCGAGTGCGATCAGCGCCTCGGCCTGCTTGAGTGCGGCGCCGACGCCGTCGATGACCGGCAGTCCGAATTCCGCTCGCAGCCGGTGCGCAAGATCGGCCATGCCGGCGCAGCCGAGCACGATGGCCTCGGCGCGGTCCTCGTCGATGGCCCGGGCGATTTCGTCGCGCAGCTTGCCGACCGCGCCCGATGCCGGATCTTCGAGCGCAAGCACCGGGATGTCGGCGGCGCGCACACGGGCGCGTCCCGCCATGCCGTAGCGCTGCACCAGTGCTTCGACAGGGACACGCGAGCGTTCCGTGGTGGTGACAACAGTGAAGCGCTGGGCGATGAAGGCAGCCATGGTGAGCGCTGCCTCGCAGATGCCGATGATGGGGATATTGGCCATCGCGCGCGCGGCATCCAGACCGGTATCGTCGAAGCAGGCGATGATGGCAGCCTGCGCGCCGCGCCGTTCGCCGGCGGCGATCTCCATCAAAAGGCCGGGCACGGCCAGCGCCTCGTCATAATAACCTTCGATCGAGGCCGGTCCCATGGACGAGGTGACGGCGATGACCTCCGTCGAGGCGCCAGCGACGCCGCGCGCCGCAGCGCCTATGGTCTCGGTCATGCTGGCCGTCGTGTTGGGGTTCACTATCAATATCTGCACGATCAGGCCCTGGCCCTGCGGCGGCCGACATAGAGGATGGCGCCCAGCGTCGCCAGGATAACCAGGAACGAGAACACGGTCGTCACCGTGCCCAGCGCGTACAGCACCGGTGTCGTCACATTGGTGGTCATGCCGTAGATCTCGAGCGGCAGCGTGTTGAAGGTGCCTGAGGTCATCAGCGTGCGTGCAAACTCGTCGTAGGAGAGCGTGAAGCCGAACAGGCCGACGCCGATCAGGCTGGGCGCGATCATCGGCAGCACGACATGGGCGAAGGTCTGCCAGGAGGTGGCGCCGAGGTCACGTGCGGCTTCCTCATAGGCTGGCGAGAAGCGGTTGAAGACGGCGAACATGATCAGCACGCCGAAGGGCAGCGTCCAGGTCAGATGCGCGCCAAAGGCCGACGTGTACCAGGCCGGGCGCAAGCCGATCTGCTGGAAGACGACGCCGATGCCCAATGAAATGATGATCGAGGGCACGACGAGGCTGGCGACCGCCAGGTAGAACAGCGCGGTGGCGCCGCGAAATTTCCGGCGGAAGGCGAGGCCGGCGAGCAGCGAGACAACGACGGTAACGATCATCACCATGACGCCCAGCACCAGCGAGCGCTTGAAGCTGCCGCCGAAATCGCCGACCGCCTGGCGCTCGAACAGGTTGGCGAACCAGTGCAGCGACACGCCGTTGAGCGGGAAGGTGAGGCCGCCGGTTTCGCCCTGGAAGGACAGGATCAGGATCGCCGACAGCGGGCCATAGAGGAACAGCACGAAGAGCGTGAAGAACACCGCCAGCACATAGAATTCGAAGCTGCGTTTTTCGTGGTTCACGTCAGAGCTCCTTGCGGATGTCGACGATGCGCAGGATGCCGGCGACCATCAAAAGCACCAGCACCAAAAGCACCACCGCGTTGGCGGCGGCGGCCGGATATTGCAGCAGCGACATCTGGTTCTTCATCATCAGCGCGACGGACGCGCTCTGCCCGCCCGATATCACCTGCACGGTGGAGAAGTCGGCCATGACGAGGGTGACGACGAAGATGGTGCCGATCGCCATGCCGGGCTTGGCCAGTGGAAGGATGACGTTCCACAGCACCTGCCAGCCCGAGGCGCCGGCGTCGCGCGCGGCCTCGACCAGCGAGCGGTCGATGCGCATCAGCGTGTTGAAGATCGGCGTCACCATGAACAGCGTGTAGAGATGCACCATGGCCAGCACCACCGCGAATTCCGAATAGAGCAGCCATTCGATCGGCTTCGGCACCAGGCCCAGATGCACCAGCGTCGAGTTGATCAGCCCGTTGCGGCCGAGCACCGGGATCCACGAGATCATGCGGATGATGTTGGAGGTCAGGAACGGTACGGTGCAGACCAGGAACAGCACCATCTGCATGGCCGTGGTGCGGATGTGGAAGGCGAGGAAATAGGCGACCCAGAAGCCGATGAACAAGGTCAGCACCCAGACGATGGCCGCGAATTTGATGGTGTTGAGATAGGTCTTCCAGGTGACCCAGGAGCCCAGCACGTCGGAGTAGTTGGTGGTCAGGAAATCCGGATACATGGCGGCGAAGTCGTAGTCCCAGAAGGAGACGACGACGATCATGAGGATGGGCAAGAGCAGGAATGCGCCGAGGATCAGCGCCAGCGGAGCCGACTGCAGGTAGGGCGTGACGGCGCTGAGGGAGAAGCCACGGCGCCTGGCCGGTTTGGCGGCGGCAATTGCGGGGCGTTCGAGAGCCACGGTCATGCGGGCAACCTTCGCAGTGCGGTGGGAGAATGATTTTTTAGGTTGCGTTCCTTGGCGCCCCCCTCTGCCCTGCCGGGCATCTCCCCCTCAAGTGGGGAGATCGGCAGTTTCGCGGCCGCCGCCACCCTTGCAACGCCAGTGGTTGGCGAAAACGGCATTGAGCGCGCAATCTCCCCCTTGAGGGGGAGATGCCCGGCAGGGCAGAGGGGGGCGCCAAGGAACGAGGCATATCCAGTTAATGCTTTCCCTTACGCCGCGATGAACTCGTTCCAGCGCTTCACCATGTATCGGTCTTCGTCCATGACCGAGTTCCAGCAGGCGACATGGCCCATGCGCTCTTCGAACGAGCCGCCGTCACGCAAGGCACCGGCCTTTTCCATGACCGTGCCGTCGGGCGCCTTGATGTCGCCCTTGGCAGGCTTGCCTTCGATCCAGTAGCCCCACTCGTCCTCGGTCATGAACTTCTTGGCCGAGACCATGTTGGCCGAATAGTAGCCTTGGCGGTTGAGATAACCGCCGACCCAGCCCGACGTGTACCAGTTGATGTACTCATAAGCCGCATCGAGCTGCGCGCCCGAGAGATGTGCCGCCAGGCCGAGGCCGCCGCCCCATGAGCGGTAGCCTTCCTTGAGCGGCTGGAAGCGGCAGGCGATGCCCTTGGAACGGACGGCGGCGACCGCCGGTGACCACATCGACTGGATGACGACTTCGCCCGACGCCATCAGGTTGACGCTCTCGTCGAAGGACTTCCAGAAGGCGCGGAACTGGCCGTCCTGCTTGGCCTTGATCAGGAAGTCGATCGTCTTGTCGATCTCCTCCTTGGTCATGTTGCCCTTGTCGGCATATTTGATGTTGCCCATGGCTTCCATGATCATCGCCGCGTCCATGATGCCGATGGAGGGGATGTTGAGGATCGCGGTCTTGCCCTTGAAGGCCGGATCCATGATGTCGGCCCAGGTGGTGATGTCGCGGCCGACGAGGTCGGGGCGGATGCCCAGCGTGTCGGCGTTGTAGATGGTCGGCACCATGGTGAACCAGTTGGTCGGCGCCTTGGCGAAGACCTTCGAGTCCTGCGCTTCGACAAAGCCGACCGTGTGCGGCGCGGTGCCCTGGGCGATGACGCTGTCGGGCGTCAGCTTGCCGGTTTTGAACAGCGGCACCAGCTCGTCGTAATATTTCAGCTTGCTGACATCCATCGGCTGCAGCACGCCGCTCGGGAACACTTTCTTGCAGATCCAGTATTCGATGTCGGCGATGTCGTAGCTGTCGGGCTGGGTCACGGCGCGCTGGGCGGCCGCGTCTGAATCGGTCGCGGTCATTTCCAGCGTGATGCCGAGGTCGGCCTTGCACTTGTCGGCGATGGCGTTGAGGTTCGACACGCCGGTGCCGAACTGGCGCAGCGTGATGTTGGACTGCGCCCAGATGGTCGGAAAGCCTGTTATGGCGCCTGAGCCGGCGGCCAGGCCGACGGCAGCGGCACCCGTCTTGAGCAACGAACGGCGCGAAATGCCGGTCTTGGTTTCTTTGGTGTTTGTCATAGCTATTCCCCTGTCTTGTTTTGCTTCGTTGACGTCATGAATGAAGGCGGCCGAGGACGATGGCGTCCTCGCAATCCCAGGCCAGCGGTACGGCGTCGCCTATGGCGACGGGTCTGGCGAAGAAGTCGGAATCGTCGACGATGACGGTGAAGTCGTCGATGCCGGCGCCGGTGACGGAGAGTTTTACCGTGGCGCCGCGATATTCGATGTTGGAGACGATGCCGGTGAAGCCGAGGCCGGGCGAGGGCGGCTCGCCGATGCGCACATGGTCGGTGCGGATGGCGATGTCGATCGGCGCCCCCACTTCCTGTGGCTGGCCGCTGGCGGCAAGCGAGGCGCCGCCATTGACGTCGAAGACGACCATGCCGTCGCGTTCACCGGTGACCCGGCCGGAGATGACGTTGTGGTCGCCCATGAAGCGCGCGACGAAGGCCGTCGCCGGCCGCTCGAACACATCGCGCGGCGGGGCCGCCTGTTCGATGCGGCCGTCATTCATCACCACGATCAGGTCGGCGAGAGCCATCGCCTCCTCCTGACTGTGAGTGACGTGGACGAAGGTGATGCCGAGCGAGGTCTGCAGCTTCTTCAGTTCGGCGCGCATGCGGATCTTCAGGAACGGGTCGAGCGCCGACAGCGGTTCGTCGAGCAGCAACGCCTCGGGATCGGTGATCAGTGCACGGGCCAGCGCGACGCGCTGCTGCTGGCCGCCGGAAAGCTGCGCGGGTCGGCGCGTGGCATAGGCCTCCATCTGCATCAGCTTGAGCATGTCCAGCGCCTTGGCACGGCGCTTTTCCTTGTCGACGCCCTTCATCTTCAGGCTGAAGGCGACATTGTCGATCAGGTCGAGATGCGGGAACAGCGCATAGGACTGGAACATCATCGCCGTACCGCGCCTGGCCGGCGGCAGGTCCGTCACCACCACATTGCCGAGGCGGACATCGCCTGATGAAATGCTCTCATGGCCGGCGATCATGCGCAGCGTCGATGTCTTGCCGCAGCCGGAAGGACCGAGCAGACAGCAATAGGTTCCCGCCGGGATCTTCAGGCTGATGGCCTCGACGGCGGTCGTCGTTCCATAGACTTTCGAAACGGACACAATGTCGATTTCGGCGGCTTTGGACATCAGGCTTCCCCGTTTGATCGCATTAACCAATGCATCATGCGTGCCAATCGCGAGATGACCGGCCAAGCACTTGAATCGTCGGGAAAATCAGGATTTCTGGGCGATGCCTATCAGGCGGGCTGCCTTGTGCATTGCACAAATTATGGGCGATTGTTGGCGACATGCACATAAATCGTATGCAATCTTTTTTACCTTCGTATCCACTTTGCCTCTCGTGCTGGCGTCAGGATTAGCGTTAGAAGGGGGACGGAAAGAATTGCCGCCATGAACATCGCCGACCAGATCTATTCCGCGACCGACAGCGCCACGCAGGACCGCGCGCAAGCGATCCGCGACCAGTTGCGCGACGCCATCGTCGACCGCCGGCTGGCCCCAGGCACCAAACTGTCGGAAGGCGAGGTCGGCACGCTGTTCGATGTCAGCCGCACCGTTGCACGCGCGGCCCTGCAAATGCTGTCCTTCGAGGGCCTGGTGCGCACCGAGCGCAACCGTGGCGCCTTCGTCGCCAACCCGTCGCCAGAGGAAGCGCGCCAGGTGTTCGCCTCGCGCCGGCTGATCGAACCAGGCATTGCCATCGCCGCCTGCGGGCGCGTCACCGCCGCCGACATCGCTGCCTTCAAGGCGCAACTCGACGAGGAGGGGCGCTTCATCGCTGAGCGCGGCCCGACCGCGCGGCGTTCCGAAATCAAGGCGTCGGGCGACTTCCACCTGTTGCTCGCCGCCGTTGCCGGCAATGCCATCCTGCAGCGCTTCATGGAGGAGCTGGTGGCGCGCTCGTCATTGGTCATCGCCCTTTACGGACGGTCTGGCATATCGGCCTGTGGGCACAGCGAGCACACGGAAATTGTCGGCGCACTGGGCAGCGGCGATTGCGGGCTGGCGAGCCGGTTGATGCTGCACCACATCGATCACATCGAGGCCGATCTCGATCTGCGTGTCAGGGCCGGTCCGGCGCTCCGGGAAGCCCTCAATTTCTGAGGCCCGGAGCAAGCAAACAGATAGGGCCCCAACCCGATCCCATCGGGATGGGCCCCTAGCTTTCGTCCTCGGCCGCCGCCGCGGTTTGTCCGGCCGCCTTGCGGCGCAGCATCTTGGTCAGCTTCCAGATCGTCGGGCTGTTCTTGATGAAGGCCTTGAGCCGCGCACCTTGCCGAAGTATCAGCGCCAGCGCGCG
Source organism: Mesorhizobium loti (assembly GCA_014189435.1). NCBI lineage: Bacteria > Pseudomonadati > Pseudomonadota > Alphaproteobacteria > Hyphomicrobiales > Phyllobacteriaceae > Mesorhizobium > Mesorhizobium loti. The sequence goes on along the minus strand of CP050293.1, from coordinate 3,177,435 downwards.
GCCCTTGACCGTCAAGGGGATCAGCACCTCGAAATGTTGGGTTTCGAGATCGCACCACAGCCGCTTGTAAGGCTCGTCGCCGACGGAGAAATCATAGACCTCGAAACCGGTCTCGCAGGCTTCGTGGATGTTGTCGAAGAACAGGAAATCGCCGGGGCTGGTGTGGCCGAGATCGTCCTCGGCGATGGCGCCGAACTCGCAGATCAGCCGCTTGCCTGAACGGCTCGACCCGGTGATGGCGCGCAGCTTTCCGGCAACCTCGAGCCCATGCAGGACGAAGGAAGGCTCGTCCTCGGCAAGCGCTTGCGCAAACAGCGCGCGGAAGAAGCCGCGCACCTGCCCGTCGCCGAAGACGTTGGCGATGCCCATCTTGCGGAAGCGGAGCTCCTTCATCTCGAAAAAGGCATCGAGCAGCCTGCCCACCTCGTCAGCGGTGCGCGCCTCGATGCGCCGGTGGCTGCCGACAGCCTCGAACTTCCGGATCTGCGAACGGTGCTTCTTGCGCTTGCGTTTGCCGCTGGCGCGCGAAAGCAGCGCATCGAAGCCGCCGGCAAGGTCGACGGCCAGCGACAGATTGGGGCTGGCAAAATGGTCAAGCGCGGCGAGGGGATTGGCGACGCCGTCGAGATCGGGCAGCAACCGTTCCAGCGCGACGAGATCGATGTCGCGACGTGCCTTGGCGATGGCCGTCAGCATCGATCGGATGGCCGCAACATCCGCTCTTGCCAGCCAGTGCGGATCCGCGGCGACGAAGTTGCCATTGGCGTGGCGGCCACCCATGAAGCGGGCGACACGGAACGGACCGCTGGCAGTGACCTCCAGGGCCAGCGAAAAAACCGGCTTGCCTTCGGCGCTCAGCGTCGCGACGAGCAGATCCGGTTCGGCCTCAGCCGCCCAGTTCAGGATCCACGCAGCACTCTGCGGCGGCGCAAACAGGGCCGAACGGCAGAACTCGGCATAGGCCGCGAGCCCGTCCGTCGACACCACTGAAATCGGCAGGCCGGCATGGTCCCGTGGCAAGGCGCGCGACGACGCCTCGGTCGCCGCAAGCCGATTGCCGTCAAATGACGCAGCAGCGTCAACCATACCTCAATCCTTAGGGCGTATTGATCGCGATTTGGGGGTTCGCGCAGGCGCATTCCGTGCTTGGATCAGCCTAGGCGCAAAAGGTGAATGAATGATCGACGGCGGGGAGGCAATCCGGAAACTGGCGCTGAACGTCGCCCGCTATACCGGTCTCGCACCGCTGGCCAAACCATTCATCGGCGGCATTGGCGCCATCCTGATGCTGCACCGCGTGACCGCGACGCCGGAACGGCCCGACAGCGTCAACCGGCACCTCAACATTGCCCCCGGTTTCCTCGACGCCATGATCGCCGACATGAAGGCGCACGGTTATGCCTTTGTTTCCATGGACGAAGCGATTGAGCGCATCAAGGCAGGCGGCAAGGGCGGCGAGTTTGCCACCATCACCGCCGACGACGCCTATCGCGACAACATGACCGAGGCGCTGCCGGTGCTGGAGAAGCACGGCGCGCCAATCACCATCTATGTCGCGCCCGGGCTGATCAACGGCACGGCCGACCTGTGGTGGGATGTGGTTGAGGATGTCGTCAAGGCGCGTGATAGCCTCACTCTGACGCGTCCGAATGGTCCCCTGACGATCGATTGCTCGACACCTGCGAAGAAACTGCAGGCCAATGCACGCCTGCACGCCTATCTCACCTCGGAAGTCCGCGAGGAGGACCTGCAGGGGGTGTTGCGCGATCTGGCTCGCTCGAATGGCGTCGACGCCGACGGCCCGCGCCTGCGGACCTTGATGAACTGGGACGAAATCCGCCGCATCGCCGCGCATCCGCTGGTGACGATCGGCGCCCATACGATCAACCACAGCAATCTGAAGCGGCTTTCCGAAGCCGATGCCCGGCACGAGATCGGCGCCGTGCGCGGCATCTTGCAGGCCGAACTGGGCGAAAAGCCTAGCCATTTCGCCTACCCCTATGGCTATGCCAGCGCTGTCGGCTGCCGCGAAGTCGGCTTTGCCCGCGACGCCGGTTACACCTCCGCGGTGACGACACGCCACGGTGTGCTGCGCGCCGAACATGCCGGCTTCCTGCATGCCTTGCCGCGCATTTCAGTCAACGGCCGCTACCAGAGCCTCGCCCACATCCGCACCATGCTGTCGGGTGTGACGACGCCGCTCGCCAACGCCGGCAAGATGGTCGTCACCATCTGACGGTGGTGGGTTCAGCTCAGCGCTTGGCCCTCGGCTCCAGCATCAGCCATTTGATGATGCCCATCGCCGGCAGCACCCAGAGCAGGCCGCTGAGCAGGAAGAACAGGAAATGCACCCACGGGCCGGACTCTGAGAGCCGGGCGACCGCGAAGATCGATGCGACCAGCGCATAGATGATGACCAGCGCCACCAGCAGGAACATTCCGATCAGCTTTTTCAGGCGCAGGGGCATGGTTGGTCTCCTGGTCGAGGATGCCGGGCAATTCGGACAAGCCGCCCGGCAAGCTCAGGACGTTGGCCTCGCATAGGCCTTGGCGCGAAGCTGTGCAACCGGTGAGGCGCGGCGCGACGGCGTGCCGCGCCGCATGGCCTTGCCAGCACGGGTGCGATGGTCCACCAATCCGCCAAACCAACCTGCCGGGACAAGATCATGGCTGCCATACCAGCTGCCGCGCCATACGTCGCCCGCGACCGTGACCTACGCAACAGGGCGCTGCTGCGCGGCTGGCTCTATGTGGTGCTTCTGGTGCTGTTTGCGCTGGTGCTGGTCGGCGGCGCCACCAGGCTCACCGATTCCGGCCTGTCGATCACTGAATGGAAGCCGATCCACGGCGTGATCCCGCCGCTCAACGACGCCGAGTGGCAGGAGGAATTCCAGCTCTACCAGCAGATCCCGCAATATGCCGAGCTCAACAAGGGCATGAGCATCGAGGCGTTCAAGTCGATCTTCTGGTGGGAATGGGCGCACCGCATCCTGGCCCGCAGTGTCGGCCTGGTCTTTGCTCTGCCGCTGCTGTTTTTCTGGGCGACGCGCCGCGTCGAGCGCGGCCTGGGCCCGAAACTCCTGGGCATTCTCCTGCTCGGCGGCCTGCAGGGCGCCATCGGCTGGTGGATGGTGGCCTCAGGACTGGTCGATCGGGTCTCCGTCAGCCAGTATCGGCTGGCGACGCATCTGACGCTTGCCGCGCTGATCTTCACCGCGACCATGGTCGTGGCGCGAGGACTGGCGCCGCATTCCGAGCCCGCAGCCGATCGGTCGACACAGAGGTTGGCCGGCTTCATCGTGTTTTTGGCGCTGGTCCAGATCTATCTCGGCGGCCTGGTCGCCGGGCTTGATGCCGGCCTGAGCTACAACACCTGGCCGTTGATGGACGGCAAGATCATCCCGGGCGATCTGCTGATCCTCGAGCCGGCATGGCGCAACTTCTTCGAGAGCCCGAAGACGGTGCAGTTCGTCCATCGGCTCGGCGCCTATACGGTTTTCGTCGTGGCCTTGTGGCATATGATCGCCACGCGCCGGCGGCTGCCAGGCTCAACGCATGCGCGGCGCGCGACGCTGCTGTTTCTACTGGTGCTGGTGCAGGCCTCGATCGGCATCGGCACGCTGCTGATGCATGTGCCGCTGCATATGGCGCTGACCCATCAGGGGTTTGCTCTGGTCGTGCTGGGCTTTGCATCAGCCCATTGGCGCGGCACCAAGGGGGCCTATCCCTTGCCGCACGATATCGCGCTCAGGACCTGATCCCGAGCTGATCGGCCAGTCACATCCAGAATTCGCCGGTCACATCCAGAATTCGTTTGAAGATGTCGTCTTCTCGCCGTCGAATTCCGCCTGCCGCAACGCCGCGGCGGATGGAGCGGACTGACCCTGATCGGCCTTGGCTGCCTTGTCAGCGGCCTTGAGCGCATCAAGCTTGGCCTGGGCCACGGCGATATCCTGCTGCACCTGGGCGGCCTTGACCTGATCCGTGATCGCCTTGGCCTGGTCTTCCAGGTCCTGGATCTGCTTTTCGAGCGCGGCCTCCTGGGCTGCATTGCTCGACGAACTGGACGAGGAATACTGGGTTGCCTGGGAGGAACCCGAAATCGCGCTGACCATCACAAATCCCGAAGTGGAGCCGAGACCAGTCAGTAGCCTATCGTGGTGAACAAGCGGTTACCGCGCCGTTGCCTGTGCGATCAGAAGCTTGCCCGCACCGCTCGGACCGCCTCGGCGATCGACAATTCGCGATTCTCCTCGATCGCGTTGTCGTCCTCATGATGCCAGGACGCCGACAGGCATCCGTAAGCGATGGCATGGTCAAGGATCGCTGACGGTGTCTGGCCCAGCGTTTTGGCAAAAATCTCGGCCATATGTGCGATCCGCTCCTGATCAAGGCAAAGGTCATCCCGGTCGAGCGGGTTGTAGAGCATGTTCGCGGCGTCGAAGCCGGGGTCGCCGAGAACGCCCTTGGGATCGATAGTCAGCCAGCCGCGCGGCCCGTGCAGGATGTTTTCGTGATGCAGGTCACCATGCAGGGGCCTGACATCGTGCGGATTGGCCAGCAACCGGTCGGCAATGATGGCGGCCTCGACATAGAGGCTGTCATGGCCCGAATCGCGGTCGGTTGCGGCCTTCTTGAACAGGCTTGAAAACCGTTCTCTCAAGGGCTGAAGTTCGGGCGGGAAGGGGTCTTTCCCAGGCGAAAACAGCTTTGCCATCACATCGGCCGCGATTTCAGTAGCGGCGTTGTCGCCCTGTTCGTCGAGCACCTGCTGCAGCAGGGTTTCACCCGCATATTCGAGCAGCATGCTGTGGCCGTCGCGGCCGAGCAGGCGCACCGCGCCTTCGCCGCGCCGCCAGGCGAGATAATGCTCTCCGCGCAACTCGTCGGCGACATCGTCGAAAGGCTTGAGTGCCTTGACGATCGCCGGCGAGCCGTCTTCGCGCAAAACCTTCCAGATGCGGCTCGAAAAGGTCTCGGCAATGAGTTCGGCCGCGCTGACTTTCCAGCGCGCCGGAAATGCTGGCGTGTCCATCAAAGGCCGAGCATCAGGTCCATGTTCTGCACGGCGGCGCCCGAGGCACCCTTGCCGAGATTGTCATAGACCGCCAGCAGCAGGGCCTGCGCCCGTTTGTCGTTGGCGAAGACATAGACCTTCATCCGGTTGGTGCCGTTGTAGATCTCCGGATCGATCTCCGGCATGCGCTCCGAATGCGCATAGGGCGCCACCTCGACCACACCACCCTTGATGGCGGCGAAATGGTCGGCAATCGCCGCATGCAGTTCCGCACCGGTCGGCACATGGTCGAGGCCGCCAAGCTGCAAGGGCACCACGGTGATCATGCCTTGCGCGAAATTGCCGACCGCCGGCTGCATGATCGGATCATGCGACAGCCTTGCATAGGCCCTCAGTTCCGGCACGTGCTTGTGCTGCAAGGTGAGGCCGTAGGGCAGGAATTCCGAGGCGTCCTCGCCCTTGGCGACATAGTCCTCGATCATCGGCCGTCCGCCGCCCGAATAGCCCGAAATGCCGTTGACGGTGATCGGGAAATCGGCAGGCAACAACCCTGATGTGACCAGCGGCCGCAGCGTTGCGATCGGTCCCTGCGGCCAGCAGCCGGGGTTGGCTACGCGTTTTGCCGAGGCGATCGTCCTAGCCTGCGTCTTGTCCATCTCGGCGAAACCATACGCCCAGCCTTCCGCCACGCGATGCGCCGTCGACGCGTCGATGACCTTGGTTGTGTCGTTGGCGATCAGCGAAACACTCTCCTTCGCCGCATCGTCTGGCAGGCACAGGATCGCGACATCGGCGGCGTTGAGGAACTCGGCGCGTGCAGCCGTTTCCTTGCGACGCTCAGTCGGGATGGAAATGATCTCCAGATCATTGCGCTCAGCCAGCAACGCGCGGATCTGCAGGCCGGTGGTGCCGTGTTCGCCGTCGATGAAGATTTTCGGTTTCATGGATCGATCAAATTCCCTGATATTCTAGGACTATATGCCGTTGCCGTGATTCACTGCGGCACCGTTGTGATGGCCGTTGTTCAGCTCTTCAAGCCGTGCCTTTCGCTCCGCCAGCAGGCCGAGATATTGCATGGCCACCATCGAGCCGGCGATTGCCGTTATATCGGCGTGATCATAGGCCGGCGCAACCTCTACGACATCGGCGCCGACAATATCGATCTGGTTGAGCTGGCGCAGCGTCGACAGGATTTTTGCCGAGGACGGTCCGCCGGCGACCGGCGTGCCGGTTCCCGGCGCATAGGCCGGGTCGAGGCAGTCGATGTCGAAGGTGAGATAGGTCTTCTTGCCGCCGGTGCGGTCGACGATGGCGTAGGCGATATCAGACGCCCGCATCTCCTCGATTTCATGGCCGTAGAGGATCTTGATGCCGAACGTGTCGGGCGCATGGGTGCGGATGCCGATCTGGATCGAACGGTCGGGATCGATGATGCCTTCCTTGACGGCGCGGCCGACGAAGGATCCGTGGTCGATGCGCTTGCCGTCGTCCGGCCAGGTATCCTGGTGGGCATCGAACTGCACCAAAGCGAGCGGACCATGGATGGCGGCATGCGCCTTGAGGAGCGGCCAGGTGACGAAATGGTCACCGCCGAGCGTCAGCAGGAAGGCGCCCGACTTCAGGATCTTGGCCGCTTCGCGCTCGATCGTGCCGGGCGTCTTCTGGTGGTTGCCCGAGTCGAGCAGGCAATCGCCATAGTCGACGACCGCGAGATGCTCGAACAGATCGCGCGAAAACGGATATTGCGGGTCGTTGTCGAGGATCGCCGAGGCGCGGCGAATCGCCTGCGGCCCGAAACGAGCGCCTGGCCGGTTGGTGACGGCGGCGTCGAAGGGAATACCCCACACCACCGCATCCGCGCCCTTCACGTCCTTGGTGTATTTGCGCCGCATGAACGACAGCGCGCCGGAATAGGTCGGCTCGAACGCGGCGCCCGTTTTGGAACGGGCGGTGAAGGCGTTGTCGATGTTGTTGTTCGCCATTACGGATCCTCGTTTTTCATCGGGGTGCAACAACTACAGAACCGGCACGGAAGATGCCAGTCACAGCTTGGCGAGACGCCATGGCGCTGCGCGAGTGCCACGGCAAGACAGGATTTGTATCATCATGACGCAGACGGCGTTTCTCAATCCCACCCGTGCCGCGGCGTCGACCCACACCGGTACGATCGCGGGGGAACGCTTCCTGGTCCTCGATTCGTGGCGTGGCATCTGCGCGCTCCTGGTGGCGCTGTTTCACTTCCCGACCGGTTCGACGGTTTCGCAAAGCGCCTTCATCGGTTCGTCCTACCTCTTCGTCGATTTCTTCTTCGTTCTGTCCGGTTTCGTCATTGCCAGCAGCTACGGTGATCGGCTCAATCAGCCGGAACAGGTCGCGCGCTTCGCCCTGGTCCGTTTCGGCCGCATCTACCCGCTGCACCTGCTCATGCTCGCCGCCTTTGCCGGCTTCGAGCTGCTGCGGCTGATGTTGCCGCAACTGCATGGAACCGGGGCTGCTCCCTTCACCGGCGGCTTCGACCTTAGGAGCCTGCTTGCCAATCTTTTCCTGCTGCAGGGTATCGGCTTCGAGGATCAATTGACCTGGAATGCGCCAAGCTGGAGCATTTCGGCCGAGTTCTTCGCCTATCTCTTGTTTGCCGGCGTGGTCTTCGTCGCCGGCGCGCGCGCCTGGATATGGTTCGTCGCCGCCGCCGTCACCGCGCCGCTGTTCCTGCTCGGCTTCTCGACCCATCATATGGATGTGTCCTTCGATTTCGGCTTCATCCGCTGCCTGTACGGCTTCTCGCTCGGCGCCTTGCTGGCGTGGTTTCAGCATGATTCCATTGCAGGCGCGCGACAGGTCCTCGCCAGAAGCGGCCCACGAATGGACTGGACCCTTGCCGAGATCGTCATGGTGGCCGTCATCGTGCTTTTCGTTTCGCTGGCCGGCGGCAATGATTTCGGCATCGCGGCACCCCTGGTGTTCGCGCTGGCGCTGTTTCTGTTCGCCCATGAGGGCGGCTGGATCAGCGCCTTGCTGAGAGCCCCGTTCATGTTGACGCTCGGCGCGCTGTCCTACTCGATCTACATGGTCCACATCTTCGTCCAGGCACGCCTGATCAACGTCGCCGGGCTCGTCGAGCGCAAGCTCGGTCTCGGCCTGATCGGCGACTTCATGCTGCGCGGCCACCCTGCCACCGGTTTTGGCGCCGGCTGGACGGGAGCGGTGGCGATCGTCGTCATGCTCGCCGCCACCATTGCCGCCTCCTGGATCACCTGGCGTTTTGTCGAGATGCCGGCCATGGCGTGGTTCCGCCGCCTCTCGAAACGCATCTGATGCACCTGCTGCGAGTATTCCGCTAGCCGGCTTCGTTCACCTCCCTGTCACGGGCGTCGCCTATCCCGATTTCGATCCGGCAAGGAGCGATTCTCGATGCGGACCATCTGGCTGAGCCTTCTGCTTTCCGCGATCCTGGCGGCCGCCTCTGGCCAAGCCTTGGCCGGCGAGACCCGCGCCAGACAGATCCTCGACCGCTTCGAGCATGCCAACCAGTGGCGCGACCACGTCATGGTGGCCGCGCATCGCGCCGGCAGCATGCAGGCCGGCAAGACGCTTTACGCGGAAAATTCGATTGCCGCCGTCGAAGGCTCGATCGCCATGGGTGCCGAGATCGTCGAGGTCGATATCAGGCGCTCCAAGGACGGCGAGCTCGTCGTCATGCATGACAGCTGGCTCGACCGCACCACGACCTGCAAAGGCGAGGTGGTCAAGTATACGGTGGCCGAGCTGAGGACCTGTCGGCTGGTGATCGAGGGTACCCGCGCCGTCACCAACGAGAGGGTCTCGACACTGCGCGAGATGCTGATGGCGACCAGGGACAGGATCCTCATCAACCTCGACAACAAGCTCGAAGTCGGCGATCTCCCAGGCATGATCGCGGTCGCCCGCGATCTCGGCATGGCCGAGCAGGTCATCGTCAAGGAGAACCTGTGGAATTCACAGCGGATTTCCACGGTGAAGGCCGCCATGGCCGCCATCGGCGGCGGCTTCCAGTTCATGCCCATCATCGCCGATGACGCGGTGCATGATGCCGGTTTTGCCGAGACGGTCGACCATGCCTTTTCACCGCGCGCGATCGAACTGATCAACTGGCGGGCAGGCGCCGAGACGCTGACCGAGACCGGTGGACCGCTGTTCAGCACGCGCATGCGGGCCGCTGCCGTGCGGGGCAACTGGCACATCTGGGCCGACACCTACGCCATCGTCAACAAGCCGGGCGGCTTTCTCGCCGGCGGCCGCGGCGACGAGCTGGCGGTGCAGGCCAGCCTGCCGCGCGAAAGCTGGGGTTTTTGGGCCGACCGTGGCGCCACCATCATCCAGACCGACGAGCCAAAGGCGGCCATCGACTGGCTGGCGGCGAACGGTTTTCGCGTACCTTATGCCGACGAGGCGCGGCCGGCTGAGCCGGCGAATACGGCGAGTATTAATTAGGAACGCTGGCGCCGTCACCCCACCCGGCGCTACGCGCCGACCTCCCCATCAAGGGGAGGTAGGGCGCCGCACTTCACCTTCATTCGGACCGTTCCAAACGGCTGTTGGGCTTCGCGGAACACGCTGGGAAATGGCGCATTGCCGCGACCTTCTACCTCCCCTTGATGGGGAGGTCGGCGCGTAGCGCCGGGTGGGGTGATAGCCGAACCCTAACAGGCAACCCGTGCCGCGCCCTCAAGCGGCCATTGCCACCCCATCCAACTCCCCGAGCACATCGTCCGAGAGCTCCAGTTCTGCCGCACTGAGGTTCTCCCGCAAATGCCCGACCGAAGATGTCCCGGGGATCAGCAGGATATTGGGCGCGCGGCGCAGCAGCCAGGCGAGCGCGACCTGCATGGGTGTGGCGCCGAGTCGCGCTGCGACTCCCGACAGGGTGGAGGATTGCAGTGGATTGAAGCCGCCGAGCGGAAAGAACGGCACATAGGCGATGCCGTCGCGGGCAAGATCGTCGATCAGGGCATCGTCGCCACGATGCGCCAGATTGTACTGGTTCTGCACGCAGACGATCTCGGCGATCCCGCGTCCTTGCGCGATCTGCGCCGTCGTCACGTTGCTCAGGCCGATGTGCCTGACCAGCCCCTGTTGTTGAAGCCCGGCCAGCACGGTGAGCGGCGCTTCGATCGATCCTTCGGCTGGGCCATGGGTATCGAACATGATGCGCAAATTGACCAGATCGAGCACTTCGAGCCCGAGATTGCTTAGATTGTCGTGCACCGCCTGGGTCAGCGCTTCGGGCGAAAAGGCCTGCAGCCACGATCCATCCGTGCCGCGGCGGGCGCCGATCTTGGTGACGATGACGAGATCGTCCTTGTAGGGCGCCAGCGCCTCGCGGATCAGCCGGTTGGTGACGTGCGGACCGTAAAAGTCGCTGGTATCGATATGGTCGATCCCTTGCGCAACCGCCTCCCGCAGCACGGCCAATGCAGCGTCATGATCCCTCGGCGGCCCGAACACGCCGGGACCGGCGAGCTGCATGGCACCGTAGCCGAGCCGCTTCACGGTATGGCTGCCAAGGGTGAAGGTACCGGCCTGCTGAATATTGGACATGAGTGATCTCCTTTGAGGAGGCAGAGATAGGCGCTGCTCAACCTCGTGATAATCAGGTACAATCCACACAGGCTGTGCGGAATTACGGACAATGATGGACCTTAGCGATCTGAACGCCTTCGTGGCGGTGGCGCGCGCCGGCGGCTTTCGCGATGGCGCACGCGCCAGCGGCGGCAGCGCTTCAGGCTTGAGCGAGGCGGTGCGTCGCCTGGAGACACAGCTCGGCGTCAGGCTGTTCAACCGCACGACACGCAGCGTTGTCCCGACCGAGGCAGGCCTCAGCCTGCTGGAACGGCTCGGCCCGGCGCTGTCGGAGGTGGAGGCGGCGCTCGACGTGGTGAACGGCTTTCGCGACAGGCCGGCGGGGTCGTTGCGTCTCAATGTGCCGGTCAGCGCCGCGCGGCTGATCTTGCCCGACATCGTGCCGGGTTTCCTCGCCGCCTATCCCGGTATCCGGCTGGAGGTGATCGCCGACGAGAATTTTGTCGACGTGCTGGCAGCCGGCTGCGACGCCGGCATCCGCTATGACGAGCGGCTGGAACAGGACATGATCGCGGTGCCGATCGGACCGCGCGTGCAGCATTTCGCAACCGCCGCCAGCCCTGCCTATCTGGCTCGCCATGGGCGGCCGGAACACCCGAGCGACCTACTTGGCCATTCTTGCGTGCGCGGACGCTTTGCCAGCGGTGCGATGCTGCCTTGGGAATTCGAGCGCGACGGTGAGGTGGTGCGGGTCGATCCGACGGGGCCGTTGATCGTGCGGATCGGCGGGGCGACCGATCTTGCCGTCGACGCGGCCATCGCCGGCACCGGCATCATCGGCCTGTTCGAGGGCTGGCTTCGCCCTTACTTCGACAGCGGCGCGCTTGAACCCGTGCTCGAACCGTGGTGGCAAAGTTTCCCAGGACCGTTTCTCTATTATCCCGGCCGGCGCCTGGTGCCGGCCCCGCTGCGCGCGTTCATCGATTTCATCAAGGCCGGCAAGGCCTGACCTGTTTTATGCCGGCGCCATCACCCCACCCGGCGCTACGCGCCGACCTCCCCACCAAGGGGAGGTAGGGCGCCGCGCTCTTCGTTCTGGTGCCTGCCGATTTTGCCGATTTCTCGGCAAGTGGAATTGCGGCGCTCTTCTACCTCCCCTCGATGGGGAGGTCGCGCCGTAGGCGCGGGTGGGGTGACTGCCGTGCCGCAAACGACAAGCCCCAAGCAAAAGGCCGCCCGGAGGCGGCCTTTCGACGATGCAGTTGCGGAACGCTTAGCGCTTCGAGAACTGGAACGAACGACGGGCTTTCGCCTTGCCGTACTTCTTGCGCTCGACGACGCGGCTGTCGCGGGTCAGGAAGCCACCCTTCTTGAGCACGGCGCGCAGCGTCGGCTCGTAGTAGGTCAGCGCCTTGGAGATGCCGTGGCGCACGGCGCCGGCCTGGCCGGAGAGACCACCGCCGACAACGGTCGCGACGATGTCGTACTGGCCGGCGCGGTTGGAGGCGATGATCGGCTGGTTGAGGATCATCTGCAGGACCGGACGCGCGAAATAGGTCGCGAATTCCTTGTCGTTGACGATGATCTTGCCGGAACCCGGCTTCACCCAGACGCGCGCAATGGCGTTCTTGCGCTTGCCGGTGGCATAGGCGCGGCCCGACTTGTCGAGCTTCTGGACGTGGACGGGGGCCGCCGGCTGGGTGTTGGTGTTGCCGGTGGCGGCGCCCAGTTCTGCGAGCGAGGAAAGCTCAGCCATCTTATGCGACCTTCTTGTTCTTGGCGTTCAGCTTGGCCACGTCGAGCACGACGGGCTGCTGGGCGACATGCGGATGCTCGGCGCCTGCATAGACGCGCAGGTTCTTCATCTGGCGACGGCCGAGCGGGCCACGCGGGACCATGCGCTCAACGGCCTTCTCGACGACACGCTCGGGGAAACGACCCTCGAGCAGCTGGCGCGCGGTGCGCTCCTTGATGCCGCCGGGGTGGCCGGTGTGCCAGTAGTAGACCTTGTCGGTGAACTTCTTGCCGGTGAACACCACCTTGTCGGCATTGATGACGATGACGTTGTCGCCGTCGTCGACATGCGGGGTGAAGGTCGGCTTGTGCTTGCCGCGAAGATGATTGGCGATGACAGTGGCCAGACGACCGACGACGAGACCTTCGGCGTCGATCAGGATCCACTTCTTCACCACATCCGCAGGCTTCTGCGAAAAGGTTGTCATGTTTTCTGCTCTCGGTTCTGACCTTCACGAGGGAAGGCGTTTCTTGTTGCTTGGATTGGCGTAAAGCGCTTGCCCGCCGCCAATAACAAAACGGCGGCCTTTGCGGGCCGCTGCTTCGTGAGGGGCTTATAGGCGAGGGTGGATGTGGCGTCAAGGCGCACGGCAAGGCTGATAGCAGGTAAAGTGCTGCGAAAACAATAGCTTATGGAAAAGGTATTATTTTACCACATCGCCATTTCGCTTCGGCGGGATCGAATAGGTGCCGGTGGCGTGCGCCACCGTGTGCCCGTCCGGGCCGGCAACGATGTCGATGTCGAACACCATCAGGCTCTTTCCCAGCTTCAGGATGCGGCAATGGCCGTCGATCGGTCCGGCCTCGGCCTTGCGCACGAAATTGATGTCGAGGTTGACGGTAACGGAAAGCGCGTCCGGCCCGGCATGTGACAGAACGCAGACATAGCCGCCAATATCGGCCAGCGTGAACAGCGACGGGCCGGATACGGTGCCGCCGGGACGCAGGTGCCGCTCGCCGGCATTGAGCCGCACGGTGCAGCCGCCAGGGAACACGTCGATCGCCTCGAAATATTTGAACTGCTCATTGAGCTGCGGATAAACGGTTTCCATCAGCGCATTGACTTGTTGCGCGGTCAGCACCGGCTTCAGGTTGGTTTGGGCGGGCATGTCGGTCTCTCGTTTTGTGCGCACCTGTATGGGCGCAGCGCGGCATTTCTGGCAACCTTCGTCCCCTGGCGCAAGCGATGGGGTGTTGGATGAAACCCGATCCGATATTAGATAGTCTGCCAGCCCCGAGCGGAATCGCGGAGACCTATCCATGGCCGAAATCCTTGCCATCAAGCCTGCTGCCGTTGAGGGTCCGGTTGTCGCACAACTGGACAAGGGCGTGCTGCGCCTCACGCTCGCCAATCCGCCCGCCAACGCCCTGTCGCTGGCGGTGATGGCGGCGCTGACGGCGGAACTCGAGCGTGCCAGGGCCGACAAGGCCGTTCGCGTCATCGTTTTGTCGGCGGCTGGCAAGGTGTTTTGCGCCGGCCATGATCTCAAGGAAATGACCGCGCGCCGCACTGACGCCGATCATGGCAAGGCCTTCTTCGCAGAGACGTTTGCGGCTTGTGCCACACTGATGCAGGCGATCGTGCGGCATCCTTTGCCGGTGATCGCCGAAGTCGACGGCCTGGCCACCGCCGCCGGCCTGCAACTGGTCGCCAGTTGCGATTTGGCGATCGCCTCGCATGAGGCGACCTTCTGCACGCCGGGCGTCAATATCGGCCTGTTCTGCTCGACGCCGATGGTGGCGCTGTCGCGCAACGTATCGCGCAAGCACGCGATGGAGATGCTGCTGACCGGCGAGACCATCGATGCGGCGACCGCCAAGGAGTTCGGCCTGGTCAACCGTGTGGTGCCGCGCGAATACCTGAATCAGATCGTCACCAAATACGCGCAAACCATTGCTTCCAAATCATCTTTGGTGATCAAGACCGGCAAGGAAGCTTTTTACGCGCAGGCCGAGATGGGGCTGGCCGACGCCTATGCCTATACCGGCCGCATCATGGTCGAAAACATGCTCGCGCGCGACGCCGAGGAAGGCATTGGCGCGTTCATCAACAAGCGCAAGCCTGAATGGACGGACGAGTAATCGTGGAGCCGCGCATCTCCATCATAACGATCGCGACCGACGATCTCGACCGCGCGGTGCGATTCTATGAGGCAATGGGGCTCAAGCGCCATGCCGGCATTACCGATGGTGTCGCCTTCTTCCAGATGGGCGGCGTCATTCTTGGCTTGTTCCCGCGCGCCAGTGCTGAAGAGGATTCCGGCATTGCTTTCGCTGGGGCGCCGTCCGCTGTCTACCTCGCCTACAACACCCGCTCCGACGCCGAGGTCGATGAGGTGCTCGCCATGGCGGAAAAGGCCGGCGGCCGCATCGTCAAGCCGGCCGGCCGTGCCTTCTGGGGCGGCTGGTACGGTTATTTCGCCGATGCGGACGGACATGTCTGGGAAGTGGCGCACAATCCGGCCTTTCCGATCGCGAAAGACGGTACGATTTCGCTGCCTGGCTGATGGCCTATCGCAAGCAGCTGACGCGGCTCAAGGCCCCCTATCTCAAGCGCATCCTGCTTGATCCGGCGCGGGTCGAGGATTGGGAAAAATATCCCTGGAACCTGCCGCTGTTTCGCGGTCACGAGTTCGAACTCGAGTTCACCACGCCGATCACCATCATCGTCGGCGAGAACGGCACCGGCAAATCGACACTGCTCGAGGCGATCGGCGCACTGGCCGGCTATGACGAAGCCGGCGGCGGCAAAGGCTACCGGCCGGTCGACCATTCCAGCGCCATCGACAAGAGCGGTGCCGCATTGGCAAACACGTTCCGTGGCCACTGGCTGCCGAAAGTCACCGCCGGCTGGTTCTTTCGCGCTGAATCCTTTTATTCCGTGGCTCGCTATCTCGATCAGGCGGCGCTGGAAGACCCTTTCAGGCCACCGCCGCCGGATTTCCTGTCCTGGTCGCATGGCGAGGGATTTATCCGCTTTTTCGAAGAGCGCTGCCGCAGGCAGGGCATCTACATCCTTGACGAGCCTGAGAGCGCGCTGTCGCCGTCACGCCAGATCGAACTGCTCAAGATGCTGCGGCGCATGGACCAGTCGGGCACCGCGCAAGTGATCATGGCGACGCATTCGCCGCTGCTGATGGCTTGTCCCGGAGCGCGGCTGTTCCGCATCAGCCGCTTCGGGCTGGACCCGACTGATTTCAGCGATACCGATCATTTTCGCATGATGCGCGACTTCTGCACCGATCCGCAGGCCTTTATGGAGGAAGCGCTGAGGGAGGATGACGCGTGAGCGCCGGCGACGATGATCTCAACTGGCGCATCGAGCAGGCGTGCCGCGAAGGCTGGCCCGCGGCGACCGAGACGGTTGTGGATGGCTGGCTTCTGCGGCGATCGGGCGGACGCATCCGCCGCACCAATTCGGCCAATCCCCTGCGCGGCAAGCGCGGCGCGCCTGATGCTGTCATCGACGTCGCCGAGTCCTTCTACATCGGCCACGGCCAGACGCCCTTGTTTCGGGTTCCCGACATCGCTGGCGAGCTCGAAGCAGCACTCGACCATCGCGGCTACCAGCCGGAAGGCGGAACGATCCATCTCTATGCAGGGATCGGAGACCTGGCTGAAGTCCGCGACGAGCAGGTCACCGTGTCGAAGGTGCCGGACGAGGACTGGCTCGCGGCACGCTTTCGCATGGGCGCCTTTGACGACGCCGATCGCCGTATCTTTCGGCAGATGACTGGGCTGATTGTCGGTGAGCGGGCATTCGTGTCGTGTGAACGCGACAGCGAAATTGCCGCCTTGGCCTATGGTGTCGTGCGCAATGGCCTGCTTGTGGTGGAATCGGTTGAAACCGATAGCCGTTTCAGGCAGCAAGGCCTGGGCCGCAAGACCGTCGGCGGCCTCATCGACTGGGCGCGGCGGGCAGGGGCTCACGCCGCATGCTTGCAGGTGGTGGCCGACAACACGCCGGCTCGCGCCCTCTACGCCTCACTTGGGTTCAGCCGTGAACTTTACCGATACCACTACCGCAGGAAGCCGCATGAACCACGATAGCTACGACAACACTTACATCGCCGGCATCCTCAATTCGGTGAAGACCGTCGCGATGGTCGGCGCATCCGCCAACGATGTGCGACCGAGCTATTTCGTGCTGAAATATCTGCTGGCCAAGGGATTTTCGGTATTCCCGATCAACCCTGGCCAGGCCGGCAAGGAAATCCTCGGCCGGATGACCTATTCCAGGCTCGCCGATATTCCAGAGCCGATCGACATGGTTGATATTTTTCGCGCGCCAGCGGCTGTGCCTGGCATCGTCGACGAGGCGTTGCGGCTCGATCCCTTGCCGAAAGTCATCTGGATGCAGCTCGGCGTGCGCCATGACGAGGCAGCCGCGCGCGCCGAGGCCGCCGGCATCAAGGTGGTGATGAACCGCTGCCCCAAGATTGAATATGGCAAGCTGTCCGGCGAGATCGGCTGGACCGGCGTCAACTCCGGCGTGCTGTCGTCGAAGAAGCCGCTGATGCGCGCCGGATTCCAGAGTTTCGGCGTTCGCCAGAAATAGGCGAGGGGCGAAAGCGCAAAATTAT
Organism: Mesorhizobium loti; assembly: GCA_014189435.1. Taxonomy (NCBI): domain Bacteria; kingdom Pseudomonadati; phylum Pseudomonadota; class Alphaproteobacteria; order Hyphomicrobiales; family Phyllobacteriaceae; genus Mesorhizobium; species Mesorhizobium loti. The sequence goes on along the minus strand of CP050293.1, from coordinate 3,160,482 downwards.
TCCGGCAAACGCGGTATTTTCCTGCCGCTTCATAAAAGGTCCTGCACGGAAGGGTATTTTCTTCTTTGCATTCGAGGCCGGGCTTCGCCAAGAATGCCCGGCGAATTTCAGAAGGTTTTTCAGGGAGGTTTTCAGTGACCCGCACGCCAGGTTTCAATACGCTCGCCGTCCATGCCGGCGCCAAACCAGATCCGGCGACCGGCGCACGCGCCACGCCGATCTACCAGACGACCTCCTTCGTCTTTGACGATGCCGACCATGCCGCCTCGCTGTTCGGGCTGAAGGCCTTCGGCAACATCTACACCCGCATCATGAACCCGACGCAGGCGGTGCTGGAAGAGCGCATGGCGGCCCTTGAAGGCGGCACGGCTGCCCTTGCGGTCGCATCCGGCCATGCCGCGCAGGTGATCGTGTTCCACAATCTGATGCAGCCGGGTGACAATTTCGTCGCCGCCAACAAGCTCTATGGCGGTTCGATCAACCAGTTCGGCCACGCCTTCAAGAATTATGGCTGGGAGGTGCGCTGGGCCGACACCAATGACATCTCGACTTTCGAAAGCCAAATCGACGACAGGACCAAGGCGATCTTCATCGAGAGCCTCGCCAATCCGGGCGGGACCTTCGTCGACATCGAGAAGATCGGCGACATCGCGCGCAGGCATGGCCTGCCGCTGATCGTCGACAACACGCTGGCCTCGCCCTACCTGATCCGGCCGATCGAGCATGGCGCCGACATCGTCGTGCATTCGCTGACCAAGTTCATTGGCGGCCATGGCAATTCGATCGGCGGCGCCATCGTCGATGGCGGCACCTTCGACTGGTCGAAATCGGGCAAGTATCCGATGCTGTCGGAACCGCGCCCCGAATATGGCGGCCTCGTCCTGCACGAAACCTTCGGCAATTTCGCTTTCGCCATTGCCGCGCGCGTGCTCGGCCTGCGCGATCTCGGCCCGGCGATCTCGCCGTTCAACGCCTTCCTCATCCTGACCGGCCTGGAAACCTTGCCGCTGCGCATGCAGCGCCACTGCGACAACGCGGTCACGGTTGCCGCCTGGCTGTCCAATCATCCCAAGGTCGCGTCGGTGAATTACCCGGGCCTGCCCAGCGACAAGAACAATGCGCTGCAGAAGAAGTACTCACCACTTGGCGCCGGCGCCGTGTTCACCTTCGCTCTCAAGGGCGGCTATGACGCCGGCGTGAAATTCGTCGAGGCGCTCGAACTGTTCTCGCACCTCGCCAATGTCGGCGACACCAAGTCGCTGGTCATCCACCCGGCCTCGACCACGCACCGCCAGCTTTCCGACGAGCAGAAGGTCAAGGCCGGCGCGGGACCGGACACGGTGCGGCTGTCGATCGGCATCGAGGATGTCAACGACATCGTCGCCGACCTCGAACAGGCACTCGCCAAAGTCTGATCTTTTTACCCTCCCCCAAGGGATCCCAAGTGGGGAGGGTCGGCGCACAGCGCCGGGGTGGGGGTGAGCCGGCGCGAAGCCGGCTCTTTTCATGGAGGCAAGCCTTGTCCGCGCACTACCTGACAATAGCGACTGACGGCGTCGAGCCTGAATCTGGCGCGCCGGCGCCGGATCGGCTGATCTCGGGCGATCCGAAATTCCACACCTGGAATGTCGAGGAGCGCGACGGCGGCCTCTATGCCGGCATCTGGGAATCGACACCCGGCAAATGGCGCATCGTCTATGACGAGTGGGAGTTCTGCCACATCCTGTCCGGCGTTTCGGTGATCGCGGAGGACGGTGGGCAGGCGCGCACCGTCAAGGCCGGCGACAGCTTTGTGCTGAGGCCCGGCTTCAAGGGAAGCTGGGAAGTGCTTGAAACGACTCGCAAGGAATATGTGATCAAGCTCTGAACGGATCAGACGACGCGATCGATATCGCTGTCCGAAAATCCGTATCGCGCCATCATCGGCCGGTGCCAGTCGCTGCCCAGCAACGCTTCAAGGCAGGAATCGATACGCCGGAGCAGGGCGCTGTTGCCCTTGGCGATCGCGAAGGCGCCGGCCGACGGCTGCTTTTCAACCCGGGGAACCTCGACAAGCCCAAGCGGGATATCGGGCCGCTGCGCCAGATAGCCTCGATGCGCCATCGCGACGCTGGCATAGGCGTGCACCGTGCCGTCGGCGACAGCCTGTGCCGCATCCGCCTGGGTAGCAAACATCCTGACCTGCTCAGGCGCGATTCCGTTGTGCAACGCCGTTAGATGCTGAACCTGATCGGTTATGACGCCGATCAACGCCCTCCGGTCCTCGGCGATGGATTGGTAGCCGCGAAAGCCGCGCGGATTGTCTTTCGCGACCAGCAACCCGTCCTGCAATGCCCAGATCGGCCGTGTGAAGTCGACAAGCTGCCTGCGCTCTTCTGAGACGAACAGGCCGGTCGTCATGGTCCAGCGGCCCTCGACCAAGCCTGGCAGCAGTTCAGCGAATTCGGTTTCGATTGGCTCGAAACTCGCCAATCCGAGCATGGCGCCGAGGCGGCGCGCAAGCTCGACGTCGCAGCCGGAAACCTCGCCCGATGTGCCGATGAAGCAGAATGGCGGCTCCTCCAGGAAGGCGAATTTCAACTCGGTCATGTCAGGCAAAGCATCGCCGTCCTATTTTGCTGGAAACTGGCTGAGGCAGGCTTCCGACGCCTTGTCGTGAAAGGCCAGGATGTCGACATCCTGTGCCTCGATATCCGCGTCGGAGATCTCGTCGCGATAATACTGTGCCATGAGATCGAGCCCCTCCTGGCTGATGCCTTGCGTCGGCATCTCGCGGGCAAGGCAGCCGCACAGGCTGAGCGCACGATCCGGTGAGCCGATTTTGTGGTTGGAGAGGATAAAGGTCTGTGCCGGACAGGCATCGAGAAAGTCGACGAAATTCAGCCTCTGTTGCGGCTGGTCGCCATGATTGAAATAGGCTGGCGGCCATTGGCTCTTGCCGCTGGCGACATCGCAGCCGGTGCCGACATCCTTGGCGTTGTTCTGGACGGCCAGCAACGCGGTCCACTTCTCACCCGTCGGATATTCGAAGTTTTCTGCCAGCGACGCGGTGTACATGTCGAGATCGGCCTGACTGAAGCTGGTTACCTGAAACCGGTTGAGCTGGCATTGGCATTCGGTGTTTACGCGTTCCGCTTCGCCTTCCGCCGGTTGCTCGTTGGATTTGCTTTTCTGGCAAGCGGCCAGGAAGGCCGCGCCGTCGAGCGACGAAGCTGGAAAGCTGGAGGCGTCTAGATAGCGCTTGCCGTCCCAACCGATCGTCATCTGGTCGGACTGGATGTCGAGAAAACCGTTCCGCTTGAAGGCGCTGAGCCCGATCTTGTCCTGCGGCACCAGCCTAGCACCCGGAATGTCGCCGAGAACCTCCTGATAGCTGTCGCCTTCCAGGACAAACAGGAAGTTGCCGCAGTTGACGCCATCACAGCCGGGCGCATAGCGATAGGCGAAAATCTCCGGAAAACCGTCAAGGTTGAGATCGACCTCGATGGCAAACGATGTCAGCGGTAGGCCTTTCGACCCGGTCTGCCGCTCCAGCAGGACCGTCGCCATTTTCTGGGCGATGGCCGTGCTGTTTTCCCACGGGATGTTTTCCGGCTGCTGCTGCGCGGCCGCGATCTCAGGGAATGCGCACGCCAGCGCCAGGGCGAACACTATCGCCCGTATCGAAAACAGTCTCATCTCGCAGCCCCAGGCCCGCGATCGTCAGAAGCCGACGGCGAGCGTTTCCAGCCCATGGAAGTGATAAGTGTCGCGGAAGCTCGGCCTTTCGGCAAGATGCAGCCTTGGGTGCCGTTCGAACAGCGTTTTCAGCGACACCTGCAATTCGAGCCGGGCGAGCGGTGCACCGATGCAGAAATGGATGCCGGCGCCGAAGGACACGTTCTTCTGGTCCGCACGGCCGGGCCGGAAGGCGAGGGGGTCGGCGAAGGCGCGCGGGTCATGATTGGCCATGCCGAGCAGCAGCCCGATCGTTTCCCCCGGCTGCACGACGATGCCGGGCGCCACTTCGATCTCCTGATAGGCGTAGCGCGTGAACATATGCAGCGGCGCGTCGAAGCGCAGGCATTCCTCGACCGTTGCCGCGGTCGCTTCGGGTGAGCCGAAGAAGCGGCCGACATCGCCGCCTTGCGCCAGGATCGAGCGCACGGCATTGCCGGTCTGGTGCACTGTCGCTTCATGACCGGCATTGAGCAGCAGGATCGCCGAGGACACCATCTCGTCCTCCGACAGCCTCTGGCCGTCCTCCTGCGCCGAGATCAGCAGCGAAAGCAGGTCGTCGCCGGGGTTCTTGCGCCGCTCGGTGACATGGAAGCGCAGGAAGTCGGAGAACTCGCCCGCGGCGCGGTTGGCCGTTTCCTCGGTTTCGCGGGTGCGGCCGTGGATGTACATGGCGACCATCTGGTGCGACCAGTCGAGCAGTTGCGGCCCCATTTCCACCGGCACGCCGAGCATTTCGGCAATGATGGTGATCGGCAGCGGCGCCGCGAAGGCCGGCAGCAGGTCGACTTCCTTGCCCGGTTCGAACCGATCGATCAGTTCGTTGGCCAGCGCCTCGACACGCGGCCGCAGCCTTTCGACCTGACGCGATACGAAGGCACGATTGACCAGTGTTCGGAGCCGCGTGTGCACCGGCGGCTCGAGCTCCAGCATCGAATTGGCTTCGATGCCGTCGAAGGCCCTGAGATGGCTGCGATCCTCGCCGATGCCGCGGCTGTCGGGAATGCCGGCCGGGTTCTGGCGGCCGAAGCGGCGGTCGCGCAGCAGCCGGTTGACGTCGTCAAAGCCACCAAAGCACCAGGAGCCGAATTCTTCCCAGAAGAATGCGTTCGATGCCCCGTGCAGAAAGGCATAGGCCTCATAAGGGTTTTGAAAAAATCTGTGTCGTGCGGGTCCAGCCGCAGGTGGCGAGTGGCTGGATCAAAGGCCAAGGTGGGTGGCGTCGATTTGCTCATGCCAGACCAATAGCGCGGCTTGCCAGCCGGGTTCCAGACCGTATGTTGGCGCCCGCAACCCAATGCGTTGAGCCAGCCGACCGGCTACTGAACGCGCGGTCGGCCGGCGCGTTGCCGCCGCCGTTGGCGACGGTGACATCGCCGGCCTGAAGGCATGGCTGCGGGCGGAAGTGGCCTGAGTGCTTTCCGGGCCTAATCCTGACAGTGCCTCGGAATATGCACGCGCCGCCAGCCCGAAGACCCTTCGCGGACCAGCACGCGGCGCGCGACGGTCTGGTAAGAGGCGGGAACATCGATGATGCGTCTTTGTTCCGGCTGCACCAGTACCTCCTCGGCGATGCTGTCATACTGTGCGGGAATGACGACACGGCGCGTGCGTTCTGGCTGGATCACCACGGTTTCGGCGACGCGCTCATAGCGCGCTCTGTGCCAGATCTTGCACAACACCTTGCGGCCGTGGATGACACGCCATTCCCAGGAATAGCCGCCGCCATCGACCCGGACCGTCCGGTAGACGGTGCGGGTGACGGCCGGCACGACCTCGTAGGTCACCTGTGCCGGAACGGTCATCACCACGCGTTCGCGGGTGCCGTAGATAGGGGCAACATAATCGACCTGCTGGCCGGGCGGACTGACCATCACGTCTTCATAGACGGTGTCATAGATCGCCGGCGTTCGGACGGGTTCATAGCATTCGACGGCGCGGCCGCCGGCCGCCGTCTGCGAGATCGTGCCGAGCATGGTCAGCCCGGCAATGGTGAAGCATGCGGTTTTCCCAGACATGACACTCCCCCTGTTGAACTCTAGGCATAAGTTCAACGCTGAATTGTAGGGGAAGCCGCCTCGGAGAAAAGCGGTTTCGGCGCATTTCGTTAAGCGATGCGGTTAAGAAATTGCTACGATGGTGACGACACCGCCGAACGATCACGGCACAGGTCGATGAATCCCGTGAAATGTAACCTTGATTCGACTTACCCAGATGGCTAGGAGGGGTCGGCCTTGCACAAGGATGAGCCGGCATCCTATTTACGGAAGAACGATCCAGAACCGATTCTGCCCGATCTGCCAGCATTCCCGGCGCCGGAATCCCACCGCGAGATAAGAGATATCTGATGAAGAACCCCGTCGAAACCTACATGAACCTCGTTCCGATGGTGGTCGAACAGACCAATCGTGGCGAGCGGGCCTACGACATTTTCTCGCGTCTCCTCAAGGAGCGCATCATTTTCATCACCGGTCCGGTCGAGGACGGCATGGCGACACTGGTCTGCGCGCAGCTGCTCTTCCTGGAAGCCGAGAATCCGAAGAAGGAAATCAATCTCTACATCAATTCCCCGGGCGGCGTCGTGACCTCCGGCATGGCGATCTACGACACCATGCAGTTCATCAAGCCGGCCGTCTCGACGCTCTGCATCGGCCAGGCGGCCTCGATGGGCTCGCTGCTCCTGACCGCCGGCCACAAGGACATGCGCTTTGCCACGCCGAACGCCCGCATTATGGTTCACCAGCCTTCCGGCGGCTTCCAGGGCCAGGCGTCCGACATCGAGCGCCACGCCATGGATATCGTCAAGCTGAAGCGCCGCCTCAACGAGGTCTACGTCAAGCACACCGGCAAGAGCTACGAAGAGATCGAAAGGACGCTCGACCGCGACCATTTCATGACCGCCGACGAAGCCAAGGATTTCGGCCTCATCGACAAGGTCATTTCGTCGCGTGAGCCGCCTGAAGGCGCCGTGGCATAAGGGCTTATTGGCAGTTGGCTGGCGGCATCACGCGCTTTTGGGGCGTCTTGCGGCATTTCGGCCACAATTGGCTGTTCCCTCGGGGGACAGGATTGCCTACGTTAAGGCTATGTTGAGTTTCGGCGGCTTAGCTTTATGCGGGGTTGTCGCGAATCATTGCCACGTTTTCTGATTTGTGTTTCGTACGGAATGCGTTGCGGGAGCCGGGACACACTGGCGGCGGCGGATTCCCGCGATAGATAGAGTATGCGCCCTTTCAGCCAGACCATCGGCGGGCGGCCATGAAAGGACATGAAAATGAGCAAGGTCGGCAACAACAGCGGCGATTCCAAGAACACGCTTTACTGCTCGTTTTGCGGCAAAAGCCAGCACGAGGTGCGCAAGCTGATCGCCGGTCCGACGGTCTTCATCTGCGACGAGTGCGTCGAACTCTGCATGGACATCATCCGTGAGGAGAACAAGACCTCGATGGTGAAGTCGCGCGAGGGCGTGCCGACACCGCAGGAGATACTCAAGGTTCTCGACGACTACGTCATCGGCCAGCCCTACGCCAAGCGCGTGCTGTCGGTGGCGGTCCACAACCACTACAAGCGCCTCGCGCATGCCGGCAAGAACAACGATGTCGAGCTGGCGAAGTCCAACATCCTTTTGATCGGCCCGACCGGTTGCGGCAAGACGCTGCTTGCGCAGACGCTGGCCCGCATCATCGACGTGCCCTTCACCATGGCTGATGCCACGACGCTGACCGAAGCCGGCTATGTCGGCGAGGACGTCGAAAACATCATCCTGAAGCTGCTGCAGTCGGCCGACTACAATGTCGAGCGGGCCCAGCGCGGCATCGTCTACATCGACGAAATCGACAAGATTTCGCGCAAGTCGGACAATCCCTCGATCACCCGTGACGTGTCGGGCGAGGGCGTGCAGCAGGCGCTGCTGAAGATCATGGAAGGCACCGTCGCCTCCGTGCCGCCGCAGGGCGGCAGGAAGCATCCGCAGCAGGAATTCCTGCAGGTCGACACCGCCAACATCCTGTTCATCTGCGGCGGCGCCTTCGCCGGGTTGGACAAGATCATCTCGGATCGCGGCCGCAAGACCTCGATCGGCTTCGGCGCCATCGTCGCTTCGCCCGAGGATCGCCGCACTGGCGATGTCTTCCGCCTGGTCGAGCCGGAGGATCTGTTGAAGTTCGGTCTTATCCCCGAGTTTGTCGGCCGTCTGCCGGTTCTGGCGACGCTGGAAGACCTCGACGAGCCGGCGCTGATCCAGATCCTGACCGAGCCGAAGAACGCGCTGGTCAAGCAGTATCAGCGGCTGTTCGAGATGGAGAATGTCGACCTGACCTTCCACGAGAACGCCCTGTCGGCCATCGCCAAGCGCGCCATCGAGCGCAAGACCGGCGCGCGCGGCCTGCGTTCGATCATGGAAGCGATCCTGCTCGACACGATGTTCGAGCTTCCCGCACTCGAAGGCGTGCGCGAAGTGGTGATTTCGGAGGAGGTGGTGACCGGCAGCGCCCGGCCGCTCTACATCTACTCCGAGCAAAAGGAAAAGAAGGGCAATGTCAGCGCCTGACATGAGCCCGCAGCGAAATTCTGAAACGGCGCCGCAAGGCGCCGTTTTGCTGTCGCCCGGGGTTTTGCGGGCGCGCCCGGTGTTGGCGTCGCAAATGTGTCACTTCAGGGCAAGTTGGAGGTGCGGATTTGTGCTCGCCCCTTGATCTTTGTGGATCGTGCATCCAACTAATTGGAGAAGGCCGAGGTGCCCGATTTCTGTGCTGTAAAACTCCCGTCACAAACGGTGGTAGGCGGAACGATCCCCGGTCGTTAATATAAGATTCGCGGTTGGCTGATTGGCGGCCGCGACATGAAAGGTTGGACAATGGCCAAAGTATCCAAGGCACCCAGCGACGGCGTCTTCGCAGTCCTCCCACTGCGCGACATCGTGGTGTTCCCGCACATGATCGTTCCGCTCTTCGTCGGGCGTGAGAAGTCGATCAAGGCGCTGGAAGAGGTGATGGGTCAGGAAAAGCAGATCCTGCTTGCCACCCAGATGAATGCCGCCGACGACGATCCCGAGCCCGATGCCATCTTTGACATCGGCACGCTCGCCAATGTGCTGCAATTGCTGAAGCTGCCCGACGGCACCGTCAAGGTTCTGGTCGAGGGCGCCTCGCGCGCGAAAATCGTCGCGTTCACCGACCGTCCCGACTTCCACGAGGCTCGCGCCGCGGCGCTGGTCGAGCCGGAAGAGGAGGAGGTCGAGGTCGAGGCGCTGGCTCGTTCGGTCGTCACCGACTTCGAGAACTACGTTAAGCTGAACAAGAAGATCTCGCCCGAAGTGGTGGGTGCCGCCAGCCAGATCGACGACTACTCCAAGCTCGCCGACACGGTCGCCTCGCATCTCGCCATCAAGATCCCTGAAAAGCAGGAAATGCTGGCCACGCTCTCGGTAAAGGAGCGGCTGGAAAAGGCGATGGGCTTCATGGAAGCCGAAATCTCCGTCCTGCAGGTGGAGAAGCGCATCCGCTCGCGCGTCAAGCGCCAGATGGAGAAGACGCAGCGCGAATACTACCTCAACGAGCAGATGAAGGCGATCCAGAAGGAGCTCGGCGAGGGCGAGGACGGCCGCGACGAAGCCGCCGAGATCGAAGCGCGCATCAAGAAAACCAAGCTCTCCAAGGAAGCCCGCGAAAAGGCGGAAGCCGAATTGAAGAAGCTCAGGACGATGTCGCCGATGTCGGCTGAATCGACCGTCGTGCGCAACTATCTCGACTGGATCCTCTCGATCCCGTGGGGCAAGAATTCCAAGGTCAAGCAGGACCTGGCTTTCGCGCAGAACGTGCTCGATACCGATCATTTCGGCCTCGACAAGGTCAAGGAGCGCATCGTCGAGTATCTCGCCGTGCAAAGCCGCCAGAAGAAGCTGAAGGGGCCGATCCTGTGCCTCGTCGGACCTCCGGGCGTCGGCAAGACCTCGCTCGGCAAGTCGATCGCCAAGGCGACTGGACGCGAGTTCATCCGCATGGCGCTGGGCGGCGTGCGTGACGAGGCCGAGATCCGTGGCCACCGCCGCACCTATATCGGCTCGATGCCCGGCAAGGTCATCCAGTCGATGAAGAAGGCTAAGAAGTCCAACCCGCTCTTCCTGCTCGACGAGATCGACAAGATGGGCCAGGACTTCCGTGGCGATCCGTCGTCGGCGTTGCTCGAGGTGCTCGATCCCGAACAGAACTCGACGTTCATGGACCACTACCTCGAGGTCGAATATGATCTGTCGAGCGTGATGTTCGTGACGACGGCGAATACGCTGAACATCCCGGCGCCCTTGATGGACCGCATGGAGATCATCCGTATCGCCGGCTATACCGAGGACGAGAAGATCGAGATCGCCAAGCGGCACCTGATGCCGAAGGTGATCCGCGATCACGCGCTGCAGCCGAAGGAGTTTTCCGTCGGTGAGGACGCGATCCGCGCCATCGTTCAGACCTACACCCGTGAAGCGGGCGTCAGGAGCCTGGAGCGCGAGCTGATGAAGCTCGGGCGCAAGGCGGTGACCGAGATCCTGAAGACGAAGAAGAAGACGGTGAACATCACGGCGGCGAACCTCGCCGATTACCTCGGTGTTGAGCGCTTCCGCTTCGGTCAGGTCGAGGCTGACGATCAGGTCGGTGTCGTCACCGGGCTCGCCTGGACGGAAGTCGGCGGCGAGCTGCTGACGGTCGAAGGCGTCATGATGCCCGGCAAGGGCCGCATGACGGTGACCGGCAATTTGCGCGACGTGATGAAGGAATCGATTTCGGCGGCGGCCTCCTATGTCCGCTCGCGCGCCGTCGATTTCGGCATCGAGCCGCCGCTGTTCGACAAGCGCGACATCCACGTGCACGTGCCGGAAGGTGCTACGCCCAAGGACGGACCGTCGGCTGGCGTCGCGATGGCCACCGCAATCGTCTCCGTGCTGACCGGCATTCCGGTCAAGGCGGATGTGGCGATGACCGGCGAGATCACGCTGCGCGGCAGGGTGCTGCCGATCGGCGGCCTGAAGGAGAAGCTGCTTGCCGCATTGCGCGGCGGCATCAAGAAGGTGCTGATCCCGGAAGACAACGCCAAGGACCTGGCGGAGATTCCGGACAACGTGAAGAACGGCATGGAGATCATTCCGGTCGCACGGGTCGGTGAGGTGTTGCGCCATGCATTGGTGCGTATGCCGGAGCCGATCGAATGGGTCGAACCTGTCAATCCTCCGGCCTCGACCGACACCACGGACGATGCCGGAAAGACGCTGGCGCATTAGAGCGCCGTGCGTCCACCTGGACGCGCAAAAGACGCTCTAACGCTTTGGACTTGCGCATGATCCTTTCCGAAAACCGAGCACGGTTTTCGGGGCCATGCGGCGGTTTTCGCCAAGGTTGCAGTGCACAAACAGAGAGCCGGGCCCAGCGCCCGGCTTTTTTCATGTGAAAAACCCCGGAATTCCGGGCTTTTTCCGTCTTTTTCCTGCCTTTTCGACTTGGTTGCGGGAACGCTTCTTTCTAAAGTCCGTTTCCTGCCGGATGAGTCGTTAGTTCCGGTGTTCTCATGGAAGGGAATTTTTATGAACAAGAACGAACTGGTGTCCGCTGTCGCCGACGCCGCGAGCATTTCGAAGGGTGACGCGCAGTCGGCGGTCGATGCGGTATTTTCCGTGATCACCGGCGAACTGAAGAAGGGCGGCGATGTCCGGCTTGTCGGCTTTGGCAATTTCACCGTGTCAAAGCGTGCGGCGTCGACCGGCCGCAATCCTCAGACCGGCGCCGAAGTGAAGATCCCGGCACGCACCGTGCCGAAGTTCTCGGCCGGCAAAGGCCTCAAGGACGCAGTCAACTAAGCGCCTTTTTCTTTTCAGAGACCAGAAAAGCCGGGCTTGCCCGGCTTTTCATTTTCGTGACCTATGCAGGTACACACGACCAGAAAAGCCGGGCTTGCCCGGCTTTTCATTTTTGTGCCCGACGCCGGCGCGAATGGCGGCCGGCTTATGCGGTCGGCGCCTCGGCGCGCATAAGGCCTTGCTTCTTGAGATCGGCCCAAAGCGCCGCGGGCAGTTTCGCATCGAGCAGCGAGCGGTTGCTCTCGACTTCGCTCGGCCGCTGGCCGCCGGGGATCACCGAGACGACCGACGGGTGCAGCAGCGGGAATTGCAGGGCGGCCTCGATCAGCCTGATGCCATGGCCCTTGCAGACGCTCTCGATGCCGGCGACCTGGTCGAGGATGTCCTTCGGCGCTTCGGAATAGTTGTAGTAGGCGCCCGGCTTCGGCCCTGTTGCGAGGATGCCGGAATTGTAAGGGCCGCCGAGAACGATGCCGATGCCGCGTGCCTGGCAGAGCGGCAGGAAGGATGTCAGCGCCTCCTGTTCCAGCAGCGTATAGCGCCCCGCCAGCAGGAACAGGTCGAAGTCGCCGCGCTCGGCCAGCGTCTGCGCAACCTGCCATTCGTTGATGCCGCCGCCGAACGCCTTGATGACGCCCTGGTCGCGCAGCGAGAGCAAGCCGTAATAGCCCGAGCGCATGAACTCCTCGATACGCCGGTCGGACGCTTCCTTACTGCCATGGGTGAAGATGTCGACATCATGCACGAAGAGGATGTCGATGCGGTCGACGCCGAGGCGCTCCAGCGAGGCTTCAAACGAGCGCATGACGCCGTCATAGCTGTAGTCGTACACCTCGCGGCGCGACGGCGTGTCGAAGAACTTGCCGATGCCTGTACGCTCTTCCGGCGGGCAGGCGCGCATGATGCGGCCGACCTTGCTCGACAGCACATAGTCGTCGCGCCTCTTGCCGCGCAGGAACGGGTTGAGCCGCGTTTCCGATAGGCCGAGCCCGTAGAGCGGCGCGGTGTCGTAGTAGCGGCAGCCGGTCGCCCAGGCGGCCTCCAGCGTGGCGTTGGCGTCCTCGTCCGAGACGGCACGATAGAGGTTGCCGAGCGGCGCCGTGCCGAAGCCGAGCTCGGTGAAACTGATGCCGCCATTGCCGATGCGGTCGAAATGCCGTGTCTTCATATCCTGCCGTTTGCCTCGCTAGATTTGTCTGACATGACACTATCATGCCTACGGTCGGGCAAAAGCATTGCTGCGCGTTGGACACGCATTTTCCCGGTTGCTAGCATGACGAAATCAAGCTGTTCGTGGCAGCAAGAGCGGCAAATCCCAGGGTGATTTTTCATGGCAGGATCGCGGTGAGCGACAAGAGCAAAAGCCTGTTCGAGATCGCACTTGAGGAGCTCGGCGGCGTGCTGGCGCGCGTCGACGAGAGCCGGATCGACGCCACCTGCAGGATGCTGGCCGACGCCCGACAGATCGTCGCCTATGGCTGCGGCCGCGAGGCCTTGCAGGTCAAGGGTTTTGCCATGCGGCTCTACCATTTGGGGCTGCCGGTTTCCGTGGTCGGCGACATGACCACGCCGCCCTTGGGGCCGGGCGATGTCTTCCTGATCAGCTCCGGGCCGGGAGAGACTTCGACCGTGCTGACCCTCATGCAGGTCGCGCAGGATGCCGGTGCGACCAACCTGCTGCTGACCGCCCAGGCCGAAAGCAGTGCCGCACGGCGAGCCGATTTCACGCTGCTCATCCCCGCACAGACCATGGCCAACGATCAGGGGGCGCAGAAGACATCGGTGCTGCCGATGGGCTCGGTGTTCGAAGGCGCGCTGTTCCTGCTGTTCGAGGTGATGGTGCTGAAGCTCAGGGAATTGATCGGCGCGTCGCCCGAAGCGATGCGCGCCCGCCACACCAACATGGAATAGATCATGCGCTACGAACTGATGCTGCCACACCAGATCCGCAAGGCGATCGCCGAGAAATGGCCGGTCGCGCTGCCGCTTGGCGTGCTGGAGTACCATGGCGAGCACATGGCCGTCGGCATGGACACGCTGGCCGTCGTCAAGACACTGGAACTGTTCGAAAAGGAGAGGGACGTCGTCATCCTGCCGCCCTTCTACTACGGTGCCGCGAGTTATGCGGTGGCGCCGCCTGAAGGCAGCGGCTCGGTGCAGGTCGGCGGCAATGCGCTGGCGCCGTTCGGCGAGGAGCTGTTCTACAGCCTGCTGCGCATCGGCTTTCGCAACATCCACGCCATCATCCACCACCAGACCGAGAATTTCGCCGCCGGCATGCCGACCGATCTCGCCTTCAAGACCGCCGGCCGGCAGGCGATCTTCCGCTTTCTCGAGAAGGAACGCGGCGAGGGTTGGTGGGGCTCTCAGGCGATGGCCGACTACTATTCGGGACACGCTGCGGGTGAAAACTTCTTCAACTGGGTGCAGGTGCATCCGCTGATGTCGGCCGACACGAACGGCAAGTACCCGTTCGACCATGCCGGCATCGGCGAGACCTCGCTGATGCTGGCGCTATGCCCGGAGGCTGTCGATGCCAATCACTTTGCTGACAATACCGGCTGGTATACGGCGAGCGCCAAGGAGGCATCGGCCGAGCTCGGGCAGAGGGGTGTGGCGATGATCATGGACCACCTGAGAGCGATCCTAGGGCGCTAGTTACGAGATTGTCGGGTGCTTTAGTGTTTTCGTCATCCTAGGGCGAAGCAGGAGCGAAGCGACGTCGCGGAGCTCTAGGATCCATGCCGTGACCGCAGCCAAAGCACGCTACAGCGCAGGAAAAAGCGGTTCGCAGCGGTCTCTGCTGGTGTCAAAGTTCTTCACCGTAGCGGCGCTTCGATGTCACGGCATGGATCCTAGGGTCTGCGCCGCGTCGCGTCGCTCCTTGCTCCGCCCTAGGATGACGAAGAGATGGAGTTGCCGCCTCCCGCTCTACTTCACCGCTCCCGCGGTCATGCCCATGATCAGATAGCGCTCGAGTGCGATGCCGATGACGGCAAGCGGGGCAATCGCCGCTGTCGCGAGCGCCGCCATCGACCACCAGTTGATGCCTTGCGAGCCGGTCTGGCTCGCCACCATGACGGGGATGGTCTTGGCGTCGGTCGAGGTCAAAAGGGCGGCGAAGAAATATTCGTTCCAGCACAGCACCATCGCCAGGATGAAGGCGGCGACCATGCCCGGCAGCGCGATCGGCATGACGATGCGGAAGAAGGCGCCCCAGATCGACAACCCGTCGACAAGGGCTGCTTCCTCGAGCTCGACCGGGATCGAATTGAACTGGTCGCGCATGATCCAGATGACGATCGGCAGCACCATCAGCGTGTAGAGCAAGATCAGCCCAATGCGCGTGTCGAGCAGGCCGACTTCGCGGTAGAGCACCAGGAAGGGCAGCGCCAGCACCACCGGCGGCAGGATCAGCTGCGACAGGAAGAAGAACGAGATGTCTTCATTCTTGAACCAGGCGAAATGATAGCGATAGCGGGTGAGTCCGTAGGCGGCGAGGCTGCCGATGACGATGGCAAGGCTCGACGCGCCGACCGAAGTGATCACCGAATTCATGAAGCGCTTGAGGAACTCCTCGCGCACCGTCGAGGTCTGGAAGATCGAGTCCGGCGACAGGCCGAGCGAACGCCAGCCTTTCCAGTCCGGCTGGAAGTCGACGAAGGGGATGAGATGGCCCTGCGTGACATCGACCGCGGTCTTGAAGGAGGTCGTGATCGTCCAGTAGATCGGGAACAGGCAGATGAACGCCCAGAAGGCCAGCGCCCCATAGATGAAGACGCGGCTGGCAAGGAAGCTCGCCGGCGAGCGGATCTCCGAGGCGACATATTCGGTGGTCTGAACGCTCATCTCAGCTCAATTCACATTGCGGACAAAACGGTTGGCAAATTTCAACAGCCACGTGACGAACACGACGATGATCACCAGATAGGCCATCGCCAGCATGGTTCCGTAGCCGACATTCGAGCGGTCGCGATATTCGCGGTAGATGAAGCTCGACACGGAATCGGTTGCGCCGCCCGGACCGCCCGACGTCACCGTGATGATGATGTCGGCAAGCTTGAGCTTGAAGATGATGCGCAGGATCAACGCCGTCACCGAAACCGGCAGCATCAGCGGGAAGGTGACCTGCCAGAAGGTCTGCCACGCATTGGCGCCGTCGACGCGTGCGGCTTCGAGCACCTCGCGCGACATCGCCTGAAGCCCGGCCAGCAGCATGATCATCATGAACGGAATGAAGGTCCAGGCATCGAGCACCATGATCGAGATGCGGGCGGTGATAGGGTCCGAGAAAAAGGCCGGATTGTCCCAGCCGAGATGGCGCGCCAGCGTGGCGGCCGGCCCAAAGCGGTACTCCATCAGCGATTTGCCGATCATCCACGACACCGCGACCGGCGACAGCATCAGGGGCAAAAGGAAGACGACGCGGAAGAATTTTCGCGCCCGGATCTGCGCGTTGAGCAGCAGCGCCAGGCCAAAGGCGATCACATATTCGACCGCCACCGCCACCACATAGAGCACCATGTTGAACAGCGCATTGCGGTAGTAGGGATCGCCCAGCATCTGCCAGAAATTGTCGAGCCCGTTGAACCTGCGGCCGCTGAAGGAACTGAGGTTCCAGTCGGTGAGCGCGATGTAGAAGCCGAACAGCGTCGGGAAGATCACCATGGCGATGGTGAACAGCAGCGCCGGCAGCAGGAACAGGGCACGCTGGCCGTCTTCGCCGCGCGTCAGCACCTGGCCGACGCCGAGAGCCACACCCCACAACACATAGGCATAGACGACCGGCTGCCAGCTTTCGAACCCGAGTGTGGTGACTTCGCTCTTGTACAGGATCTGCAGCGCGATGACGGCCAGCAGGCCGAGTGTCGCCGCGGCCATCAAGGCAAAACCGAGTCGCTTGCGGCCCGGTGCGATCAGATCCGCTGGACCGCCGTTTGCCGGCCATTCATTGGTGGGCAAGGTCTGTTCGGCCACGCGTCCCGTCCGTTCACAACAAAGACCCTGACCGGCCTCAGGCCGGTCAGGGTTCACTATAGTATCAGGCTACAGGCCGAGCGAGGCCTTGTAGAGTTCGATCTGCTTCTCGCGGCCAATCTGGTCGGTCAACTTCTCCCAGGCGGCGGCGATGGCGTCGGCGCCTTCCTGTGCCTTCATCTTGCCGGCAAATGTGTTGGCCAGGATGTCCTCGGCGGCGCTGTAGTACTGGAAGATGCCGGGGATGCGTGGCTCGATCGCCGCGTTCGGATGGTTGTAGCTGTCGGCTTCCGACTTGAGATAGGACGTGATGAACGCCTCGTCGTAGCCGGCCGCCACCCATTCCGGAATGTTGAAATGGCTGTTGCGATAGGGCTGGAAGCCCGACGGGTACGCCGCGCACCAGAGCGACAGGTCCTTGCCGCCGAGATGGGCAGCTGCCGACCAGGCCGCCTTTTTCTTCTTTTCGTCGCTATCGACGCGAGCCATGACATAGACGCCCCAGCCGATATAGGCGCAGTTCGGCGCATAGTTCGGGCCGCTGGCGAGCTTGTCCCACTTGCCGGTCTTGGAATTGTAGACATCGTCGGAGCCCGGCAGGATCGAGAAGCCTGTGACGTCCCCGACGACCGAGGAGTCACTGGTCTTCGCATTCGAGCCAGCATCTCCCCACCAAGCCAGCATCGAACCAGTGCCGCCCAGGAATTGGGAGAAACAGGTCTGGTTCGGGTCGGCGTTGATTTGGTCTTGCGGTTCGAAAGGCAGTGCGTCGATCACGTCCTGGATCGCCCGCACCCAAGCCGGGTTGTTGACGCGCGGTTTCATCGTATCCGGATCGAACAGCCACGCTTTGTCATCAGGGTGCTTGGCGTAGGCGGTGGCACGGCTGCCGAGGAAGTAGAAGCCGAACCCGCCCCAGGGCTTTGGCGCATCGAGATAGCCGTAAACGTCCTGGCCCTTGAATTTCTTGCCCTTGAGGAACTTGGTTACGGCCTGCACCTGCTGCCAGGTCTTCGGCACGCCCCACTCACCTTCACCGCCGCCGTCTTTCCACGCCTTGGCGAGGTCGGCATCGACGAACACATCGGTGCGGTAATTGAAGTTGTGCGCGTCCCCGTCGACGGTCACGCGGTACTGCTTGCCGTTCCAGGTGCCGACCGGCGGCTTCAGATAGGCCACAATGTCGTCCATATCGATCTGTTTCTTGACCCAGTCCGGCATCTCAGAGGCCAGCCCCTTGCCACAGACGTCGCCCTCGAACGGCGCGCCCATCTCGATGACGTCGAAATCGACGGTGCCGGTGGCGATCGCCTGCTGCAGGCGCGGATTGTAGTCGGCCTGCGCCAGATCGATCCAGTTGAACTTGGCGCCCGTGTAGTCTTCCCACGCCTTCAGGAAGCCGCGGTACAGCACATTGTGCAGGTTCTGGTTGTTAAGACCCATGAAGGTGAGCTCGACACCGGCGAACTCGCCTTGCTTGACGCTGGCCTTGGTGGCGCCAAGGCACATCTCGCCGACCTTCTGGAAATCGGCGTCGGTTGGCTGACCCTTGCCAACGCCCGGGACCTGCAGGATCTGCGCGCGCAGATCATCGGCGGCCGATGCCGGACGCGTCAACGCGCCGAGACCGGCGCTGGATGCTGCCGAGAGCGCGGCCATGCTGGCCGCACCCTTCAAGAGGTCGCGCCTTGTGGCACCGGCACGGATCAGTTGCTCGTAAAGACCTGTTCTCATCGACTATTCCTCCCAGAACATCAGCGTGAATGGATATGACCAACCTTGTCGGACGCTGGAGCGCCAACGATTCTCCCGGCTCGGAAACGAACTGCGCAGGACCCCACCTGCGCGATTGAAGTTCCGATTTTGCGGATCGGGTAACCGGCATTCGGACCAGCATTCGCCACTATTCTCACAACCAAACGCGGTGTCAACGAGAACAGGTTTTTATCTATAAGGGACTGACTTGCCCTGACCGGTCGCGTTGGTTAGCTTCTGCCTACGGCTAATGGAGCCGATGGGGGAGATATGGCGCAAGTCGCGATCAGCAAGGTGGCCAAAGCGTTCGGAACGGTCAAGGTTCTGCACGAAGTCAGCGTCGATATCGCAGACGGACAGTTCGTTGTGCTGGTTGGTCCTTCTGGTTGCGGCAAGTCCACGCTGCTCAGGATGGTGGCCGGGCTGGAAACCGTCTCCGCTGGCACGATTGCCATCGGCGACCGCGTCGTCAACCATTTGCCGCCGGCCAAGCGCGACATTGCCATGGTGTTCCAGAACTATGCGCTCTATCCGCACAAGACGGTCGAGCAGAACATGGCCTTTGCGCTCAAGCTGCGGAAAACCGATCCGGCCGTAGTCGCCGAGCGGGTCAAGCGCGCCGCCGACATCCTCGACCTCAATCCCTATCTGAAGCGCTATCCCCGCCAGCTTTCCGGCGGCCAGCGCCAGCGCGTGGCCATGGGCCGCGCCATCGTACGCAATCCCCAGGTGTTCCTGTTCGATGAGCCGCTCTCCAATCTGGACGCCAAGCTGCGCGTGCAGATGCGCACCGAAATCAAGGAACTGCACCAGCGGCTGAAGACCACCACCATCTACGTCACCCACGACCAGATCGAGGCCATGACCATGGCCGACAAGATCGTCGTCATGCGCGACGGCCGCATCGAGCAGGTCGGCGCACCGCTCGAACTGTTCGACCGGCCGGCCAACCTGTTTGTCGCCGGCTTCATCGGCTCGCCTTCGATGAACCTGCTCAAGGGCGTCATGCGCAAGGGCGACAAGCCCGGTGTCGAGATCGCGGGCACGCTGTTCCCGATTGCATCGGACAATGCCGCGCAGGGCGGCCAGGCCGTCGTCTATGGCGTGCGCCCGGAACATCTCGAGATCCATCCCGATGGCGTGCCGGCGAAGATTTCGGTGGTCGAGCCGACCGGCTCGGAAACGCTGGTGTTCCTGCGCTTCGGCGACGGCGAGATGGTGGCGCTGTTTCGCGAGCGCCACGACTTCAAGCCGGGTGACACGCTGACGCTGAAGCCGCGCCTCGACCAGATCCACCTTTTCGACGCCGAGACCGGCAAGCGTCTCTGATCTCAACTCACGAGGACTATCATGCTCAAAGGCATCAACCCGCTGCTCAATGCCGACGTGCTGCAGGCATTGCGGGCAATGGGCCATGGCGACGATCTGATCATCGCCGACACCAATTTTCCGTCCGATTCAGTAGCGCGCCAGACCGCGCTCGGCCGCGTGCTGCGCATCGATGCCTCGGCCGCCGAGGTGGTTAAGGCGGTGCTGTCGCTCTACCCGCTGGACACGTTCGTCGATGACTCCGCCGCGCGCATGGAGATTGTCGGCAAGCCCGATGAGATCCCGCCCGTACAGAAAGAGGTGCAGAAGGAAGTCGACAGGGCCGAGGGCAAGTCCTGGCCGATGATAGCGGTCGAGCGCTACGCCTTCTACGAGCGCGCCAAAAAAGCCTATTGCGTCATCCAGACCGGCGAACGCCGCTTCTATGGCTGCTTCGCCTTCCGCAAGGGCGTCGTGCCGCCGGATGCGGAGTAACGGCATGACCTCGGGCAAGCCTGTCGTCATCCTGGGTGTCTTCGTCGCCGACACAGCCTACAGGGCGCAGCGGCAGCCGCGCATGGGCGAAACCATCCTCGGCACATCCTTCACGCTGGGTCCGGGCGGCAAGGGCTCGAACCAGGCGGTCGCCGCCGGCAAGCTTGGCGCCGACGTCACCTTCCTCACCCGCCTCGGCGTCGATCCCTTCGCCGACATGGCCAGGCAGACCTGGGCGCAGGCGGGCGTTAAGAATGCCGTCATCGACACGCCGGAAAGCTACACCGGTGCGGCCTACATCTTTGTCGAGGAGACCACCGGCAACAACGCCATCATCGTCAGTCCCGGTGCCGCCATGCTGATCTCGCCAGCCGATATCGAAGCCAATGCCGCGCTGATCAGTAGTGCCGGCGTCTTTGTCACCCAGCTCGAACAGCCGATCGAAGCAGCCATGCGGGCGCTGGAGATCGCGCGCGGGGCAGGGGTGACGACGATCCTCAACCCGGCGCCGGCGGCAAAGCTTCCCGACCGCATCTACACGCTGTGCGACTATCTCACGCCCAACGAGACGGAGACGGAGGAACTGACCGGAATGAAGGTGTCCTCGGTCGACGTGGCGCGCCGCGCTGCCGATAAGCTGCTCGAAAAGGGCGTCGGCACGGTCATCGTCACGCTGGGTGACAAGGGCGCGCTTTTGCACTCGAAGGAGCGCTCCGACCATGTTCCCGTCATCAGTGCCGGGCCAGTGGTAGAGACCACCGGGGCGGGAGACGCTTTCAACGGTGGCTTTGCCGCAGCACTTTCGCGCGGCGTGGAGCCGCTGCAAGCGGTACGCTTCGCTTGTGCCGTCGCCGGCATTTCCGTGACGCGTCCCGGCACCGCGCCGTCCATGCCGACGCTGCAGGAGGTTGAGGCGCTGCTGGCGAAGGGTTGAGCCATTGAGGCTCGCGGAGCCATCAGGCTGTTTCAGCCCTGATGCATGTCGCCCAAAAGTGGCCCCGGTTTGGGAGAACCACAAGACCCAAAGCGCGTCACATGAATCCGCTTCAACGCGACGCGCTTTGGATGTCCCGCAGGCGATGGCCTGACCACTTACTGCCTGATGTAGCAGCGCTTTCTTTGATCAGGCGCGGGATCGCCGAATGTATCGTTGTCGCATTGGACGCCATTGCGGAACACGTCCTGCGTGAATCGGCCGCGCGCCCCGAATCTGACCACCTTGCGGCCATCGAAGTCGCAGAATTCGCCTTCGTCGGCACAGACCGCCCACCTCTCGCGGGGCGGCGCGTCGTAATCGTCATCCGACTGGTCCCGGTCGCGGATGACAATGAAACACGATTTTGGCCTGTTCGGTGCGGGGTCGCCAAAAACGCGATTTGAGCAAGGTACCGCGTTTCGCTCGAAATAGCGCGAGGTTGTTTGGCCCTGGGCGCCATAGACCACCTCGGCGGGATACGGCAGACGGCAGACGCCGCCCTCGCGCGCGCATCGTTGCAGCCGGTCGGCCGACGCGGTCGCCGGGAAAAGGGCTGTGGCGACCGTCGTTACGGCACCCAGGTAAATGAGCGTGAATATCGTGCGCATAGGAATGTTTGGTGCGATTGACACTATAAGTCCTCCATGCCGTTCAGACCGCATACTGGTGCAGCTCCGCTAACTGCGAAATGAATCGAGCGCTTTGTGGGCAAATCCGCAAGCGGAATTCGCAAGACCAAACGCGGCTCAACCCAGACCGAGTCGGTTCAGGAGCTGCTTTTCAGCCTATTGGAGTGACGTCCCGTTTGCCACACCATCACGCATGCATGACGGTTTTTTTGAAGCCGGCTGTGAAGACAGTCGGCCCCTTGCGATTGGCACGGAATGGTCACCGGCCGCAAGGATACCAAGCTGGCGACCAGGCGAAAAGGCCGCCCCTCGACACTTCATTTCTGAAAGTGGACTTTGACAATTCATGTCGACATTTCCCTTGTGCCAAGGGCTTGATACCCTTGAGAGAAATGGCGCGAGTGACGGGGCTCGAACCCGCGACCTCCGGCGTGACAGGCCGGCACTCTAACCAACTGAGCTACACCCGCGCATGGCGAACACGTGTCAGCCGTGTTCGTCGTTGGGGCGCTGGATAAGGGGTTCGCCACCGGGTGTCAAGCGTGACAGGACAGCATAACAGCAAACAGGAGAAGGTTTTTTGACAGCCGGCGTTTTGTTGGCAAAACCGGCGTCCAACCAGGGCGTCGTTCGCTCATTTGGCCTTGCGAAGCCGATCTCGACCGCTTAAAGGTCCGGCCCGGAGCGGGCGATTAGCTCAGTTGGTAGAGCGCTTCGTTTACACCGAAGATGTCGGCGGTTCGAGCCCGTCATCGCCCACCATTCCAACCAAAGAGAGTAGCGCTCCTCCAGTTCCCAAAAACGCTGGTAGTCCGTTGTTTGCGCACATTGCGGCCTTTTGTCGGGCGTCAAACGACCCTACCTGGTTTAGGTGCTCTGCCGCCGAAATTGGATCGAGACACGCCGCGTTGCGACGCCAGTGTGACCGGCTGGTGCGCCGGAACCAACGGAGTCACGAATTCATCGTACAAACTTTAGTCGATGCGAGATTTTGCTACGCGTTCGTTGGCGATAGTCGGATCGCTCAACACACCCGCGATCCAGGGCACGCTGGTCCCGATCGACAGTGACAACCTTTAGCAAAGCTACGGCATCGTTTTTGAACAAGTTCCTCGCGCAAGCCGTTACGTCACCACAGGCTTCGAAGCGGGCGATATGCTGGAGAAGTGTCAACCCGGCTAATGACCGCGTGAGCAAACTTCGCCGCTAATCCCAACAGACTTGCTCGTGAAACCAATATGATCTACCTCCGCCTAACGGAATCCAAAAACCTTTGAGTGGGCGCCTGAGGGTAGGGGCGGTTGCAGTGGGTTCGATCCCCGCCGCCCACACCTTTTGTGAGCCTTCAGATGCAATATTCTTGGATCGTTTTGGCTTGGGTGGGGCCGGATCTCGAAGACCGATTGCTCAAGAGCGATTTGGCTTCTGTTGAGCCAAATCCGGGCTTTTTGAAACCCCTCGGAATTGTGTCTGAACGCGCGTATCGACCGTGGGTGATCAAGCCATATATTGAAGTCTGGCAAGAAATTAGCCGCAAGATAAATCGAGAAACCGACGGCAAGGTTGTTGGACGAAGTTCCCAGCTCACGATACAAGATTCAACTGGTTCAAAGTCTAGGCACTACAATTTCAATTTGCGTTTTTATCGACCTGGCACGCTATGCGTCGAAGTGCATCTGGTTGAAGATATTGGAAAGTCAACGGAAGATTTCTTCAGCGATCGTGACCTTGCTAACCATCCGTTCGTGTCGACGGTGGTGGACTGTCTAATTGGGATTATCAGCACAGGTCAATTGAGCGGTTATCCGACATCCAACTCCTATTCAGCAAAGCCTGCAATGTTGATGCCTGCGCCCGTAGGAGAGAACGATTTCGAGACCTGGAGGGACAATTCAAAAGACAAAATCGTGGGGCTTTTGATAAACAATAAACATTTCGATCACGCGAGCGACTATTTAGTAAAGAAAATATTCGATAAAAATAAGGAAATGGACGTAAAATACGCAAAATCAGTTCTTTCCTTGATAAGCAAGCAGGGTGTCATAACGACATATCCGGCTGAAGGAGGCGATCTGGCGCGTGATATCAAGCGGGAACACGTTCGCAGATTTCGTTTTCTCGAGTACGCTCTTGCGCTTCAAAAGTTCGTTGAGAAATACCGGGAAATTCGCACAGACAACCGGGAAAGAGCTGAGTTTTTACTTTTCCTATGTACGCCGTTTCTAAGTGAAAAAGCAAACATCCCGAAGACAGTTACTGGTACTAATACCTGGAGGATACTGGCTGAAGAGTTTTCTCTAGAGAGATCGGTTGGATCGTTAGAGAAGACGCACACTTCAGAAAGTGAGGCTAAGGAGGAGTACTATATTTCTATTAAGGGGGAGGGTACGACGCTCTGGATTATATGGAAAACGTTTACAGCGTTACGAGGCCAAGCAGAAACTGGATAGTGAAAGATTTCAGTTCGAGTAAGATTGTTCCTTGGGCTATAACCACTTTAGTCGCAGTAATATTTGGCTTATTGAAGTATTTCTTTTAGTCCATATGCCAAGGCAGTGATTTTTGTTAACCCGACCAAATGATAGATTTTCGCACAGAATTTGCGCAGGACTTAGTGTGGGAGATGGCGAGGCAGATAAGCGATCAGTGCTAACACCATCGCCACAATAGCCTGCTGCGCTAATGAACCCCTTGAGATTTTTTCAAATTCCATTCCCCCTACTGGTTTTTGATCGATATGCCGCAAAACCGAACAGGCTGGCAGCAGTATGACCCAATATGTGCGTGGCCGATGGGAAAGGCGTATTTTAGACCGTGATGATTAATTGTGGTCCCTACTTCTTTCCGGCCATCTCCAAAAGGTCTGACAAATTGGGGGGGCGATCTCAGAGTGAGTACTCCCGTCCACCGGGCGGAACAACGCATTGAAGACAATTGCCAACTCAGCCGGCGTTGCGGCTTGATCTGCAGTAAGAGCGCTATAGGTCGCAGCGATTGTTCCTCGGAGGCGGGCGTCGGCACCTAGCGCAAGGTTCTGGACAATAACCCGGCTGACGTGCCGCAATAACCATGCGAAAGCCAGTGTGGGGAGCGTTATGAAAGCAAGCGGCACTAGCGCGAGCAGACCTGGGTCTTGAACGTTCCCGACAATACGCTGATGAGCGTTTGCTACTAGGTCAACACCATAATGTGTGAGCCAGAATGTTCCGAATCCCAAGCCGAGCAGGAATAGCGCCCCGAACCCGAAAGCTATTTTGACGTGGTCGTTTGCCTTCTTCGACCAATAACTTGTCGGTGCCTCTAGAACGAGGCGATTTCGCACCTTGTCCTCAAGTTCCAGTATACGAGCATTGGAGTCGGCTAGGGCCTGAGCTAGCTGCGCTTGCGCAAATTTGACGGCATCGGCAGAGCTTTGACGGAATTTGTTGATATCGGCGCCGGTATCGGTTTGGGTTTTCTCGCGCCAAGTTTCAAAACCGCGCTTCATCTCCTCCGCCTCGTCTCGATGAGCGAGCGCATCGGACACAACGCTAGCCAATTGCTCCGCCTCAGTCTTGGCCGCTTTCACTGGCACCAACTCTAAGATCGCACCCAGCCCGGATAGCCACACTGCCCAGGGAAATGGCTGACGGCCACTGCCTTGATCGGGCCACGGATTGCTGGGGCCAAGGCGGACAGCTATTGCGGCGACAGCACCGGGGTAGAGGTTGGGCTTTTCAGCCTTGAGGTTGCTGAGCAGGCGTCCGTATAAGCCTTCGCTCAATATCGCGCCCCGCTCTTCCACGATCTTGAGTGCCTCTTCCGGATGAGGGCCGGTGTTTAGGGCGTCTTGGAATATCCTGGTTGTGAGGGGGTCTAGAAATTGAAGTCCCTGGGGTCCCGCCGGAAGCGGAAAATGCCTTGGTTGGTTCTGCTCCTCCCAATGCTTGATTTCGGACGTAAGGAACTTCTGCAGATCTTCCTGAGTGCGGAATACCTTACTCCATCGCTGGTTAGGAACACTGAACCTTACCGGATATCCGCCGTCTGTAGACTTGATAGGCATGTTTCCCCCAAAGGCCACTTGTCACCATGGGCTCAAATGCCCAGGAAGCTTTTAGGATATACTGTCACGAAACGTAGCTGATCGCGCAAGCGGCAAGTAGCAGCGAACCAGGTTGCCACCATGCACTGCCGTGCCTAATTCATCGCCTTGCGCCTCCAATCACACAATCCATCCACGGCCCACGTCAATGGCGAAGCCCACGGTGTGGAGTGACTGGCTGTCCATCGGCCGCCGCATCACAAACCCGGCGCAGGTCGGCATGGATGTTTTTGGAGTTCAACAGCTCGGCGGCTTCCGGATAACCCTCGGCCAGCAATGTGGCCACGATCTCGGCTGGGTGGACACCGCCCTCTGCCAAAGCATGAGCCCGCTGGTAGATATGGCTGGTTCTGATTTCGTTGGCCATTAGCAAACATCCCCCTTGATCAGCACTTGGTGAACAACCTTTGAGACGCGAAGTTGTTCCGCTGCAACTTGTGGGGGAATATTGGCAACTAATGCGCGGGCGATGAATCTGTCGCTTGAAGTACGGCTCTCATTCTCGCTTGTCGTCAGGAGTCTCAGCGGTCCATCGCCATCCCTGCAACGATTACGGCGGCAACAGCCGGAAGTCATTGCCTTCCGGCAGCAGCTGGCCGCCGTCGACGATGATGGTCGTGCCGGTGATGTAGCTGGCATCGTCGGAGGCGAGGAACAGGAAGGCGTTGGCGACGTCGCGCGGGCTGCCGAGGCGGCCGAGCGGGATCGAATCCTCCATGTTCTTGATGTAGGCAGCACCGCGATGCAGCTCGATGGCTTCGGTCAGGATGTTGCCGGGCTCGACCCCGTTGACGGTGATGCCGTAGCCGGAGAATTCGAGTGCCGCCGCACGGATGAAGCCGTTGATGCCGGCCTTGCTGGCCGAATAGTGGCCATGGCCCGGGCTGGTGACATGCGGGCCGGTGATGGACGAGGTGTAGAGCATGCGGCCAAAGCCTTGCGCTTTCATCGGCACCAGGGCCGCGCGGCTGGCGTTGAAGGTGCCGCGCAGATTGACCGCCATGACGCGGTCCCAGTCGTCGGCACTGGTGTTCTCGATCAGCTGCCAGGGATAGATGCCGGCATTCTGCACGATGATGTCGAGGCGGCCATGCTGTTTGAGCGCCAGCGCCACGGCGGCCTCGGCATCGGCCATCAGCGAGATGTCGGTGCGGATGAAGGGGACGCCCAACTCGTCGGCGGTCGCTTGCCCGGCCTCGACTTCTGTGTCGGCCAGCACCAGCCTCGCGCCTTCCTCGGCAAAGCGCAGGGCGATGCCCTTGCCGATGCCGCGGGCGCTGCCGATGATCAGCGCCACCTTGTCTTGTAGCCGATTGGTCATGCGAACCGTCCTGTCATGCCAGCCTCTGTCGAATGGTTTGTTTGAAAGCGTCGAGCAGCACGGCGGCCAGCACCAGCAGGCCATGGATCACCTGGGTGAAGTTGGCCGGCAGGCCCATCAAATTGATCGCTGTGTTGATGGCCGAGAGCAGCAGCACGCCGGCATAGACGCCGGGCAGGGTGCCGACGCCGCCTTTCAGGCTGACGCCGCCGATGACGACGGCGGCGAAGGCGTTGAACAGAAGGCCGACGCCGAGATTGGCGGTGGCGCCCGAGGTGCGGATCGCCAGCAGCCAGCCGGCAAGGCCGGCGATGGCACCGGCGAGAACGAAGGCGATGATGAGATTGCGGTTCACCCGGATGCCTGCGCGGAAGGTCGCCGTCTCGTTGCCACCGATCATCACGAGATGCCGTCCGAATGGCGTCTTGGCCATGATCAGCGAGAAGACGACGAAGCAGCCAACCGCGATCCAGGCCGTGAGCGGCAGGCCGACAAGGCGCTGGATGCCGAACCAGCGGATGGCCGGCGCCAGGTCCTGCGCCGAGCGGCCGCCCGAAACGACCAGCACGAGGCCACGCACCCAGATGTAGGACGCCAGCGTGATGATGAAGGCGCTCATCTTCACCCGCACCACCAGATAGCCGTTGAAGGCGCCGATGAGGCCGCCCACGGCCAGCGCCAGCAGCAGCGACACCGGAACCATCAGCCATTCGGGGTGCAACTGCACACCCATGCCGATGCCCGACGAGCAGAACAGGATGCCGACCGCCATGGCGCTGAGTGCTGCGACGGATTCGACCGACAGGTCCATGTGACCGGCGATGATGACCAGCGCCAGGCCGATCGACATCACGCCAAGCACGCTCGACGCCTCGATGATGTTGGCGAAGATGCCGAGCTGGAAATAGTTCGGGACGAAGATGGAAAACACCACCAGCACGAACAGCAGCATGAACCAGACGAGGTTGTCGAGAACGAACTCCAGGGCTTTGCGTGTGCGCGGGTTCATGAGCTGATCCGGTTGGCGCATGACCCCGAAAATCAAGCTGATTTTCGCAAGGATAAGGCGCGGATTCAAATTCGCCACGGCGTCCCTTCGGACGCGGCGTTGTGAAAGGGCAGGCTCCGGGCCGCTACGGCCCGGAGCGCTTTCAAATGACTATTCGACCGGCTTGACGGTGTCCGTCGGCGGCTTCTGGTTGCCCCAGAAGGCCGGGTTGTCGACGTTTTCCTTGCTGATCGCGGCACCGGGGATCTTGATGTTCGGGCCCCAGGCTTCCTTGGTCACGGTCGATTTCAGGCCGAGCACGTCGTATTCGCCGGGCTTGATCTCTTCCTTCTTGGCGATCTTGTCCATGAACATGGCGACAGCGGCGGCCTGCGCGTAGAGCGGCTGCTCGACTTCGACGTTGAGCCAGCCCTTGCGGATCAGGTCGAGGCCGACCGGAGCGCCGTTCGAGCTCATCAGCATGACGTCGCCCGGCTTCTTGCCGGCGGCCTCGAGCGAGGCGACGGCAGCGACCGAAAGGTGCGCGGCATGGCTGAAGATCAGGTCGATGTCCGGGTTGGCCAGCATCTGGTCGGCAACGATGGTGCCGGCATTGCTGGCTTCCCACTGCATGGCCGGAAGCGAGATGATCTTGACGTCCGGAAACGCCTTCATCTTCTCTTCAAAGCCCTTCTGGATGTCGAGCGTGTAGGGGTCGCCCGGATCGCCGAGCACCTGCAGCACCTTGCCCTTCACCGAGCCGTTCTTTGCTTTCAGCAACTTCTCGGCCTGGTCCGCGGCGACATAGCCGATCTCGACCGTTCCTGCGACCGAGGTGAAGTCGGATAGCGTCGACGTGATCTGGCGGTCGAACTCGACCACCGGGATGCCGGCCGCGCGGGCGGCTTCGATGGACGGCTTCAGTGCATTGAAATCGACGGCGGCAAGGATGATCGCCGCCGGCTTCAGCGCGATGACGTCGTTCATCTGTGATTGCTGGGCGTCGGTCTTGTTGTCGGCGTTCAGCGTCTTCATCTCGTAGCCGGTCTGCTTCAGGAACAGTTCCAGCGCGCTCACCGAGCCGGTCTGGAACTCGTCCAGAAGGGTCGGCACGATGTAGTAGACGATACCCTTGGACTGGGCGAATGCCGGCGTGAGCGTGGCAAAGGCCAGTGCAAGGATACCGAAGACAGCAAGAAGTATTCGCTTCATGTCGTTCGCTCCTCTTAAGCCGGACCCCTCTTTTGTCCCTCAGCCTGTCGGTCCGGCACCGGCAAGCGTCTCACCGGTGATCATGTTGATCACCGCGTCGGGACTTGTTTTGTTGCGTGCGACATCGCCGGCCACGACGCCTTGCCGGATCACCACGATCCGGTCGGCGACCTGGAAGGCCTGCTGCATGATGTGAGTGATGATGACGACGCCGATGCCCTGGTTCGCCACCTGGCGGATCATGTCGAGACCGCGCCGCGTCTGTTCGACGCCAAGGGCTGCGAACGGTTCGTCGAGCAGCACCAGCTTGCCGCCCCAATGCACGAAGCGGTTGAGCTCGATGGCTTGCCGCTGGCCGCCGGAAAGGTGCTCGACATTGGCGCGCAGCGAGGGAATGCGGGTGCCGGCACTGGCCAGCGCCTTTCCGACGACGGCTTCCATGGCGCGCTCGTCGAGCACGGGAATGCCAAGAAACTTCCGGGTGATCTCACGGCCCATGAAGAAATTGGCGACCACGTCGACATTGGTGCACAGCGACAGGTCCTGGTAGACGGTCTCGATGCCCGCCGCCTTGGCCTCGGCGGGCGACCGGGCAAGGAATTCCTTGCCTTCGAACAGCATGCGGCCCGAGGTCGGCTCCAGCCCACCAGCGATGATCTTGACCAGCGTCGATTTGCCGGCGCCGTTGTCGCCCAGCAGCGCCACGACCTCGCCCTTGCCGATCGAAAAGCTGATCCCCTTGAGCGCTTCGATCGCGCCATAGTTCTTGGTGACGTTGTCGAGCACCAGCAGGGGTTCGTTCATGCCGCAATCTCCCTGGCCTTGAGAAGGTCGCGCTCGCGCTCGCGTTCGGCAGCGAACATCTGCCCGAAGCGGGGTGACAGCACCCCCGAAACCGCAAGGGCGGCAGCGCCGCGCAACACCGAATGCTGCCCGCCGCGCGCGACGAGAATTCGAGGCGTCGTGCGGTCCTTCCGTGCGGAAACCGAGTTGTGCAGGCCTCCGGCCGAACCAGCCAGCATTTCGAGCAGATCGGGGGATGCCAGCCCGCCGAGGATGACCGTCTCCGGGTCGAACAGGTTCTCGATGATGGCGACGGCATTGTGGAAGATCGGGCCGACTTCAGCCACCCAATCGGCCTCGCTGCCGTTCCAGCGCCGGAGCGCCTCGAGCGAAAGGTATCTTTCGAGACAGCCGCTGTTGCCGCACGGGCAAGCCTCGCCGCCGGGAACGACGGGAATGTGTCCGATCTCGCCGGCATTGCCCCAGGCACCACGCAACGCGCCGCCGTCATGAACCATGACACCGCCAAGGCCGACGCCGAAATAGAGATAGTAGTATTCGGAAAACTGGGCGCCGAGGCCGTAGAGGCGCTCGCCCATGGCCGCTGCCGCCATGTCGGTTTCAAAGAAGGCCGGCAACCCGGTCGAGGCCGCCAGCCGCTCGCGCAGCGCCACATCCTTCCAGCCGGTCATGGTGGTCGGGCCGACAAAACTCATGGATTCGACGCCGAACGGTCCGGGTAGGGCCAGACCGACGCCCAGCACCCGTCCGCCAGCCCGCAGCCTGGTCAATTCGATCACCATCGCCCCGATCAGGTCGAAGGCATGGTCCGGCGCCGCGTTCGGAGCTTCGCGATAGTTGCTCTCGATCACGTCGCCGCTCAGATTGATCAAGGCGGCGCTGATGCCGAGCGGGGTGATGTGGACGCCGACGGCATAGCCGCCCTCGGGGTTGATGCGCAGGGTCGCCGGGGGCAGGCCGCGCCCCTTCGGCTCCTCGCGCAGCGACAGGATGTAGCCCTGGTCTTCCAGTTCGCGAACGATGGTCGACACCGTCTGGACGGTGAGCCCGACACGCCTTGCGATCTCGCCGCGGGCGATCGGTCCATGCAGGCGGATGGACTCAAGCACGATGCGCCGGTTGTACGGCCGCCCGAACTCCTGATTGGTCCCCCGCAGTGCCATGACGTGCGCCCCCTGGAGTGGGTAACTTGGCACCGCTTATTTATTCAGTCAAATGGAATTCAAAAATAAATGGTGGCGAAACCCGAATCCGGGGAAGGCCGTGAAAGGACGCATCCTGCTCAGGACCTGCCTACGCGCCGCCCTGGCTGATTGCCGCCATGTCGAAACCCCTTCAATGGTGAGCCAACCCCGCGACCGTTGATCCGACAAAGCATGGAGCAAAGATGATCGAATTGCCGTTTGCCCGCGACGAGTACCAACAGCGGCTGCGCAAGATCCGCGCCGAGATGGCCAGGCGCGGTCTCGAGCTCCTTGTTGTCAACGACGTTGCCAACCAGCACTACATCACCGGCTATGATGGCTGGTCATTCTACACGCCGCAGGTGGTGCTCGTTCCAGTCGAAGACGTCGAGCCGGTCTGGATCGGGCGCGCCATGGATGCGGCCGGCGGTCTTCTGACAGCCTGGATGAAGCCAGAAAACGTGGTTGGCTTCCCGGAAGATCACGTTCAGCGTGTCGATCGCCATCCCATGGACTGGATCGCGAACTGGATCGTCGCGAAAGGCTGGGGTGTCAGACACATCGGCATCGAACTCGAAGCCTATTATTTCTCTCCAAAAGCACATGCCAGGCTTGTCGCGGGACTTCCCAACGCAAAATGGCATGATGCCGATCTGCTGGTGAACTGGATCCGAGCGGTCAAATCGGCGCCCGAGATCGCCTATTTGCGCAAGGCGTCGACGCTCGCCGAGGCTGCCGTCACGCGGGCCTTCGAGGTGATCGCGCCAGGCGTGCGCGAGTGCGACGCCATTGCCGCCATCCAGGCGGCGCAGATCGCCGGCAGCCCTGATTTCGCCGGCGACATCACCGCGCTGCCGCCAACTATTCTCGGCGGCGAGAACGCTTCCGCGCCGCACATCATGTGGAGCGACAGGCGGTTCGGGGACAACGAGACGATTGCGCTCGAGCTTGCCGGTGTCTGTCGCCGCTATGCCGCCGGGCTGGCGAGAACCCTGCAACTCGGCAAAACGCCGACAAATGTCAGGGATACGGCAAAGGCGGTGATCGAGGGTATGGATGCGGTGCTCGATGCGGTCAGGCCGGGAACATCAGCCGAAGCCGTCGAAGCCGCCTGGCGCAAGGTCATCCAGCGCTACGGACTGAAGAAGGAGTCGCGCATCGGCTACTCCATCGGTGTCGCCTATCCGGCGGATTGGGGCGAACACACGATCAGCCTCAGGCCGGGCGACAAGACTGTGCTTGAGCCGGGCAACGTCGTGCATTCCATCCTTGGCATGTGGATGGACGGCTGGGGCATCGAGATCAGCGAGACCATCCTGGTCACCGAAACCGGCAATGAGACGCTGACGAGGTTCCCGCGAGAAATCCATGTCAAACCCTGAGGGTCCGGTGATGGCAAGCGGTTCCGCGATCCCCGGCACGATCGATATCGATGCCGGAATTCTCGACCGGATGATCGAGATCCGCCGCCATCTGCACCGCAATCCGGAGCTTTCGAACCGCGAAGCCAACACGCAGCGTTATCTCAGGCAGATGCTGGCCGGTCAGGGAATTGCCGACATTCGCGATGTCGCCGGCTTTGGCCTGGCCGTCGACATTGTCGGCACCGGCAAGCCGTCGAATCGAAAGCTGGCCATCCGGGCCGACATCGATGCCTTGCCGATCGAGGAAGAGTCCGGTGTCGATTATGCATCGATCAATCCCGGTGTGATGCATGCCTGCGGCCACGACGCCCACGCATCGATGGCCTTCGCGGTTGCCGCGCACCTTCACCAATCAAGGGACAGTTTCGGCGGAACCGTCCGCCTGATCTTCCAGCCGGCCGAGGAGGACGAACCGTCGGGCGGACGACGGGTTGTGGAAGAGGGGCTTCTCGACGACATCGACGCCGCCATCTGCGTTCACGTCGATCCGTACACGCCGTCCGGCAAGATCGCCGTGAGTTCCGGCCCGTACACTCTGGCCTGCGATACATTTGACGTTGTCGTCACCGGTTCGGCCGCGCATGCGGCAAAGCCGTATGAGGGCGTCGATGCGATTGCCGTGGCGTGCTCCATGGTGAGCGAATTGCAGAAGATCGTTTCGCGCGAGATCGACCCCTACGATCCCCTGGTCATTTCCGTCACGGGCATCAACGGCGGCAACGCCTACAATGTGATCGCCGGCAAGGTCGCGCTGAAAGGGACCATCCGCAGCGGCAGCGACGCCACCCGCGAGCGGGCATGGCGGCGCGTTCGTGCGATATTGGAGGCAATAGCGACGGCCCATGGCGCGAGTGTGCAGGTCGACATCCACAAGGGCGAACCCGGCGTCGTCAACGATGTCGAGATGACCGAGCTGATTGTCGCCAGTGGCAAGGCCTGCATCGGCGCCGACAATGTTCTCAACACGCCTGGCTGGACCATCGCGGACGACTTTGGCTACTACAGCGAGAAACGCCCGTCGGTCTATTTCCGGCTCGGCATCCGCAACGAAGCGGTCGGATCGGTGTTTCCGCTTCACCATGCCAGGTTTCGCGTCGATGAAGCGGCCTTGAAAGTCGGTGCGGCCACATTGGTTTCGGCCGCCATCTCGTTTCTGTCGACAGGAGCGCCTTAGTCAGTCGTCATGATGGTCATCGGCCACATCGGCCAGGAGCACAAAATCGCTCAGAGGTACTGGGCGACTTTCTTGCCGACAGTCAGGAAGCGCAGGGGATCGATCGCTTCGCCATTGTGGCGGACTTCGTAATGCAGGTGCGGGCCGGTCGAGCGGCCGCTGCTGCCGGTCTTGCCGATGACGGCGCCGGCGTCCAGTTTCTCGCCAACGCTCACGTCGATCTCGCTAAGATGCCCGTAGCGTGTCGCAAAACCATTGCCGTGGTCGACTTCCACCATGCGGCCATAGCCGCCGTTCCAGCCGGCCTTGGTGACGGTGCCGGGCGCCGTGACCTTTGCGGCCATGCCGATCGGTGCCCTGAAATCCATGCCGGAATGGAGTGCTGCGGTGCCGAGGATAGGGTCGGTGCGCACGCCGAACGGGCTGGTGACGGAGTGACCCGGCGCGGGGTTGGTCAGCGGCAGCTGGCGTGCTTCCTTCTTGAGGTGGTCGAGCGCGTCAAGCGCTTCGTCCAACTCCTTGACCTTGCTGTCGAACATCATCGAGGAGTCGAGCGGGATCAGCGGTCCGCCGACGTCGCTATCGCCCTTGCCGAAGTCGCTGTCGACGGGCAGTCCGGCCGCCTCAAGCGCCTGGGTGATGGCATCGGCGCTCTTGTAGGCGTTATCGGCAAGCGTGCTGATGCGGGTGAGCTGGTCGCTTTCAATGGATTTCAGCGACTGGTTGATCGACACGAAGAGCTTGTCGGCACGATCGGCGGCTGAATCGTTGGGCAGCGGATCGGAGCGTGTCGACCACAGCGAGAACGGCCTTGTGTCGCCGGCGCCGAGGTCGGCGCTCAGGCTGGCGACCGCATAGTTCTGCGCAGGCTCCTTGATGCTGCCGGTCACTTCGGCGCGTTTGTCCGGCTTCGCAACCGCTGCCGGATCTTCGGCCGGCGCCGCGCCGACTTCGTTTTCGGCGCGTTCGAGCAGCGGGCCAAGCCGACCGTGACGCTGGCTCAGCTGGCTCTGGCGTTCAAGCAGCTCGCTGACCTTGGTTTCCATCAGTTGCTGGTCGAGCAACTGGCGGCTGGTGATGCGGTCGACCTGGGCGCGAAGCGCCGAAATGCGGTCTTCATAGGCCTGCTGCATGCGCGCCTGCCGCGCCGT
This sequence comes from Mesorhizobium loti, assembly GCA_014189435.1. NCBI lineage: Bacteria > Pseudomonadati > Pseudomonadota > Alphaproteobacteria > Hyphomicrobiales > Phyllobacteriaceae > Mesorhizobium > Mesorhizobium loti. The sequence goes on along the minus strand of CP050293.1, from coordinate 3,125,443 downwards.
GGTGGCGCCAATCAAATCGTCGCGTAGCACGAGATAGGAGGTGGCCATCAGGTAACCGATGGCAATGGCGGCGAGCGCCGAGCCGACAAAAGCCACGAGCCAGGGGCGGATCGTGAAGTGCCTGATCTCGTTGCCCCGGGCGATGATGACCGTATGGGGCTCCTTGCGCCTGCCGAAGACTGCGGACTGACCGGTTGCGTTCACGGGACCAAGCTTTCGTTTACGACACCACGACAGCTTGATTACACATTATTAGGGTTAACAAAGGCTTGCGGCGCCGGCTCGCCGGCGGCGATTGCCCGTCAGGCGGGCATAGGGTTGTAGGAAGTCAGCCGTGCCGGCAAAACCTCAAAGCGCCCGAACGGCCTCCAGCACGTCCTCGGCATGGCCCTTGACCCGGACCTTGCGCCAAATCCTGGCGATCCGCCCGTCACGGCCGATCAGGAACGTCGCGCGCTCGACGCCCATGTATTTGCGGCCATACATCGATTTCTCGACCCATAGATGGTAGGCTTCGATCACCTTGCGCTCCTCGTCGGCGGCGAGGTCGATGGTGAGATTGTATTTCGACTTGAATTTGTCGTGCTTTTTGGCGTTGTCAGGTGAGAGGCCGATCACGACGGCACCGGCCTTCTCGAACTCCGGCTTCAACTGCGAAAAGCTTATTGCTTCTTGCGTGCAGCTCGTCGTGTCGTCCTGAGGATAGAAATAGAGCACGACGGGTTTCCCGGACGAGGCCGCGAGGCTGAGCGACCCACCACCATCGCGGGGCAGATCGAATTGCGGCGCCAGATCGCCTACGTCCAGGTCAGCCATATCGATGCCCTTGTTTGTGGTTACGCGCCAAGCCACACCGATATAGTGTCGAACGGGGATTCGTCCACGATCGAGTTCGTACAACGGAAAATTGCGTGGATCAGGAGCAACCGCAGCACGAGAAGATCCGGTTCAGGCGTGATGAGATCACCGACCTGGGGGCCTTTCCGTCCGCCTGCCGCGTGCCGCCGCTCGGTCAGGCGTCGATCGGACGCGGCTTTCGCATCCTGGCAAGGGTATTCGCCGGTTTCGCCAGCCTGGTCTTGTTGGCGGCAGTCGTTGTCTATCTCATTGGCGCCTCCGGCATCGGTTCCGAACGGCTTCGGACGGAAGCGGAAACCGCCATCGAGAAGGTGGCCGGCGTCGATGTCGATGTTTCGGTCGGGCCGGCGCGCATCACCCTTGACGGATCAAGCTTCATAGCGCTCCAGGTCAGCGACGTCAGCCTGAAGACATCAGACGGCAAGCCGATGGCCGATGCCGGCCGCGTGCGCTTTGGCGTGCGCCTGGTTCCGCTGCTGTGGGGCGATGTGCGGCTGACCAGCGCCAGGGTCTCCGATGCCCGCATTGTCGTGGCGGCGATGCCGTCAGGCGGCGACTGGACCGCCGTGCTGCGCAACGAGGACGGCCTCATCGATCCGGAGAAACTGACCACTGCGGTGTTCGGAAACGTCAACCGCGCACTCGATGCCGTGCGGGAAGATTCGCTGCGCCAGATCGATCTTCACAATGTCGAATTCGTGCTGCCCGAAACTGCAACGATCAAGCTGATCAAAATTACCGACGCCACCGTCGTGCAGTCGGGACCGGGCGGCATGCAATTTTCCTCCACGGCGGATGTCGACGGCAGGTCGGTTACCGTTGCCGCTTCCGCCACCCGCGATATCGCGGCACACCGCGTCACGGCGCTGGATGCAAGCATCGATCTGGCGGACGCCGGTGAAACCACGGCCGCTGCCGGCAAGTTGGGCGCGGTCGCGCTGAAACTGACAGGATCGGAAGGGTTCGGCGTGAATGCATCGCGGCTGACGGCCGCCTTGTCATCGACGGGCTCGATCCTCGATCTCGGCACGCGCGGGCTGCTGCCGGCAGACGTCGATGTCAATGCGACGCTGGTTGCCGGCAGCAACAAGGTCCAGGTCGACAGATTGCTGCTGAAGACCGGCCGCTCGACATTCGATTTCGCCGGTTCGATCGGGCCTAAGCCGGCAACCGGAGCGGCGGGTGAGGAACCCTCCTATCGCTACGACCTGACCAGCGACGGTTCGTCGCTTGCACCTTCGGAGTCGCCCGAGCCGGCGCTCACCTTCCTCGCCCGGATTGCCGGTGTCTACAACACGGTGAGCCACAAACTGGTCGCCGAGCAGATCGCGCTTCGGTCCGCTGCCTCCGGCGAGGTGCTTGGCACCGCCGCCGTGGCGTTCGTCGACGGCAAGGCGCCGGGGATCAATCTGGCGTTCAACATCCACAACATGCAGGTCTCTCACGTCAAGCAGCTGTGGCCGTGGTTTTCAGCGCGCAACGCCCGGCTGTGGGTGCTGGCCAATCTGTTCGGCGGCCGCGTCGTCGACGCCAACCTCCAGTTCCAGGTCGTGCCGGGCCGCCTGGGCAACGGCGTGCCGCTTTCCGCCGATGAAGTGTTCGGCCGCTTCCAGATCGAGGGATCGCGCTTCGACACCGCCGGCCGCATCCCGCCGATACGCGACGCGGTTGGCGTCGTCGCCTTCCACGGCAACGATGTCGATATCTCCTTGTCCTCGGGCACCGTCTATATGCCCAGCGGCCGCACCGTGGCGGCCAGCAATGGCACGCTGACGGTCAAGGCGGCCAACCGCCCGCCGGTCGTCGGCGCGCTCGACATCGACGTTGCTGGCGATGCATCCGCTGTTGCCGAGCTCGCATCCTACGAGCCGATCAACGCCATGCGCCATGTCGGCATTCTGCCGGAAGACCTGTCGGGCGGCGTCACCGGCCACGTCAAGGCCGATATTCCGCTGCAGTCCGGCGTCGACGCCTCGAAGCTCGATTGGCTGGTGTCGCTCGACTACACCGGCATGTCGTTGGCCAAGCCTTTCGAGGGGCAGACCGTGACGGATGCCGATGGCTCGATCACGGTCGACCCCGAAAAGGCGGTGATCTCTGCCAAGGCGTTGCTGAACGGCATTCCGGCCGAACTCGATCTGATCGAGCCGCTCGGGGATGACGGGCCGGCGCGCAGCCGCAAGGTGGCCCTGGTTCTCGATGACAAGGTCCGTGCTGCCGCCATGCCCGGCTTGAAGCCGCTGCTCGCCGGAACGGTGAAGGTCGCGATCGACAAGAGCGGCAGCGGCGACCAGAATGTTTCGGCCGATCTGACCGGTGCCCGGCTGGACATTCCCTGGGCGGGTTGGAGCAAGGGGGCAGGGGTGCCCGCCAACGTCACCTTCGTCATGACCAAATCCGGCGACACCACCACGCTGTCCGATTTCAATCTCGACGGAAAGACGTTCTCCATCGACGGCAGCATCGTGCTGGTCAATGGCGCGCTGTCGTCGGCGCGGTTCGGCAAGGTCACCTTGAACAGGGGTGACGACGTTGCGGTGTCGGTGAAGCGATCCGGCAAGGGCTATGCGGTCGACATATCAGGCAACGCGCTCGATGCCCGCTCGCTCATCAAGCAGTTCACCTCGGATGTCGACACGGCCACCAAGACGACCGGTTCCGATGCCATTTCCGTCAGCGCCGATGTCGATCAGCTGACCGGTTTCCATGACGAACAATTGTCCAATCTGAAGCTCGACTACAGCGCGGCCGGTTCGCGGGTGAACGGGCTGAAGGTCAGCGCCACGGCCAGTTCGGGCGCCGCGATCAGCATCAGCAACACCACCGGCGCCGGCCAGCGCGCGCTCAACATGCAGTCCGCGGACGCCGGCGCCATCCTCAGGTTCCTCAACATCTACGAGCATATGGAAGGCGGAGCGATCACCCTGGCGCTGGCGGGGCCGAGCGACGGATCGCTGAGGGGCAAGGTCGATACCAGCAATTTTTTCGTGGTCAACGAGCCGAAGCTGGCCTCCATTGTCTCGACCACGCCGGCCGGCGACAACCGCAGCCTCAATCAGGCGGTCAAGGGCAAGCTGGACACGTCGCGGGTGAAGTTCGAACGTGGTTACGCCGAGATCGACAAGGGCAGCGGCTACCTGAAAATCGCCAATGGCGTGCTGCGCGGCCCGCGCATCGGCACGACCTTCCAGGGCACGCTCTACGACCAGAACAACAACATGGACATGACCGGCACGTTCATGCCGGTCTATGGCCTCAATCGCATCTTCGGCGAATTGCCCATCGTTGGCGCGCTGCTCGGCAATGGCCGCGACCGTGGCCTGATCGGCGTCACCTACCGGCTCAAGGGCAATGCCAACAAGCCGCTGCTGGACGTCAATCCGCTGTCGGTGATCGCGCCTGGAATATTCAGGTCGATCTTCGAGTACCGGTGATCGAGTTCAAACCGGCCGCACCAGGATGTGCTTTTTCCTGCCGAGTGAGAGCTTTACGACGTTTTCCGGACTCAAATCCTGAGGAGTCACCAGCCGGCGCTCGTCGCTGACCGGCTCGTCGTTCAGGCGCACCGCACCGCCCTGCACATGCCGCCGCGCCTCGCCGTTCGACGCCGCCAGCCCGGCGGTGACGAGCAGCGACAGGACGCCGACGCCGGCTACGAGCGCGGCCTTGTCAACCTCGACGGTCGGCAAAGATTCGGCGAGCGCGCCTTCCTCGAATGTCTTGCGCGCCGTATCGCTGGCTTGTTCGGCAGCTGCGCGGCCGTGCAGCAAGGCAGTGATCTCGGTGGCGAGGATCTTCTTCGCCTCATTGATCTCGGAGCCGCCGAGGCGCTCCAACCGCGTGACCTCGTCCAGCGGCAGCGTCGTGTAGAGTTTCAGGAAGCGGGCAACGTCGGCATCCTCGGTGTTGCGCCAGTACTGCCAGAATTCATAGGGGCTCAGCATTTCCGCATCGAGCCAGACCGCGCCCGAGGCGGACTTGCCCATCTTGGCGCCGGACGAGGTGGTGAGCAGCGGCGTGGTCAGCGCGTAAAGCTGCGCGTCCTCCATGCGGCGGCCGAGATCGATGCCGTTGATGATGTTGCCCCACTGGTCGGAGCCGCCCATCTGCAGGCGGCAGCCGAGACGCTTGTAAAGCTCGACGAAATCAAAGGCCTGCAGGATCATGTAGTTGAATTCGAGGAACGACAGCGACTGCTCGCGATCGAGCCGGAGCTTGACGGAATCGAAGGCCAGCATGCGGTTGACGGAAAAGTGACGCCCAACGTCACGCAGGAAATTGACGTAGTTGATCTCCATCAGCCAGTCGGCGTTGTTGACCATGATGGCGTCGTTGGGACCGCTGCCGAATTTGAGGTAGGGCATGAAGTTGCGGCGGATACCGGCAAGGTTGTCGTCGATGTCCTGCGGGGTCAAAAGCTTGCGCGCCTCGTCCTTGAACGACGGATCGCCGATCATCGAGGTGCCGCCGCCCATCAGCGCGATCGGCCGATGACCGGTCTGCTGCAGCCAGTGCAGCATCATGATCTGGATCAGCGAGCCGGCATGCAGGCTCTTGGCAGTCGCGTCGAAGCCGATATAGGCCGTCACCGTCTCCTTGGCGAAGATTGCGTCGAGGCCGGCATCATCCGAAGTCTGGTGAATGAAACCGCGCTCGCTCATCGTGCGCAGGAAGTCGGATTTGAAGGCGGACATTGTTTCTTTCCCGAAAGCGACCGGCCGCTGTGGCTCAGGCGTGCATGAACGCGCGCGTTTAGCACCCAAGCGCGATCAGCAAAAGTGGTTTCCGGTTTTGCGTCTGATCGCGCGCCTGACAAAGGTCCAGCGATCAGCAAAAGTGGTTTCCGGTTTTGCGGCTCGCGCGGATGGCCAGGCCAGTTCTTGCCTCATTCTTTTGGCTGGCGTATTGAGGCGCCGCGCAGGGGCAGGGCCTGAAGCGCCGCGACGGGGCCATCCCGCAGATCAGATCCGGAAAGCTCCGCGATGAACAGGAACTATCTCTTTCTCTTTCTGTTCAGCCTGCTGATGACTTTCAGTGGGCTGGCGAGCCTTCCACCGGTCGATCGTGACGAGTCGCGTTTTGTCCAGGCCACCAAGCAGATGGTCGAAACCTCAGACTATGTCGACATTCGTTTTCAGGATGCCTCGCGCTACAAGAAGCCGATCGGCATCTACTGGCTGCAATCGGCGGCCGTGGCGCTGAGCGGCGAGGGGGCAGCGGCGCCGATCTGGGTCTACCGCCTCGTCTCCATGTTTGGCATTGCCCTGGCCGTCGTCGGCATCGCCTGGACGGGCACGAAGCTCTTCGGGGCCAATGCAGGTCTCGCCGCCGGCCTGATGATGGCGGCGATCTTCGCCACCGCCTTCGAGGGGCGCGACGCCAAGACCGACGCCATGCTGCTGGCCTGCTGCGTGGCGGCGCAAGGCGCGCTCGCCCAGATCTATCTGGCAGCGCGCCGGAACGAACCGGTAGCCAGCCATCTGCCGTGGATATTCTGGGCGGCGCAAGGCCTGGGGATCCTCATCAAGGGGCCTGTCGCTCCGCTGTTGTCGGTGCTGACGGTTGCCACGCTGTTTGCTTTCGAACGCGACTGGCGCTGGCTTTTGAAGCTGAAGCTCGTGCGCGGTGTCGCCCTGGTGCTCCTCATCGTACTGCCCTGGGTCGTCCTCATCACCTGGAAGAGCGGCGGCGCCTTTCTCACGGATGCCGTCGGCAAGGACATGGTGGCCAAGGTCGCCTCGGGCGAGGAGTCGCACGGCCTGCCGCCCGGTTTCTACATGCTGACCTATTCGCTGTTCATGTGGCCCTTCGGCCTGATCGCGGTCGGCGCCGGGCTCCAGGCCCTCAACCGGTTGCGCGACGATCCGCGGCTGCGTTTCTGCCTCGCTTGGTACATTCCGTTCTGGCTTGTGTTCGAACTTATCCCGACCAAGCTTCCGCACTATGTCCTGCCGGCCTATCCCGGCATGGCGCTGCTGATCGGCTGGCTTTTGACATTGTCGCCGCAGGAGGCGAATGCGCCGCTCAGGCGCTGGCAGGATTGGTTGTGGTGGTCGACCGCCTTCGGTCTTGCCGTGGTCAGCCTGGGTTTGGCGGCGGTCTGCATCGGAGCACCGATCTACCTCACCGGCACCTTCTCCTGGTGGAGCATTCCAGCGGCCGCGGCGGCACTGGCGGCGGGCTATTTCGCCTTTTCGCGGCAGCTGCAAGTGCCACTGCGCCGCATCGGCGCCATCGCGGTCTGTGCGGGCATCACCTATGGCCTGTTGTTCGGCGTCATCGCGCCGTCGCTGAAGCCGATCTGGCTGAGCCCGGCGATCGAGGCGGCGGTCAGCGCCAACAAGCCTTGCGACAGCACGGTGCTCGCCTCGGCGGAATATCACGAGCCGAGCCTGGTGTTCCTGGTGGGCACCAAGACCGTCCTGACCGATGTCGATGGCGTCGCCAAACATCTGCTTGGCGATCCGGCCTGCGCGCTGGCGCTGGCACAAATCGGGGACGAGCAGAAACTGAATGGGCTGCTGGCGGCGCAAGGCAAGTCGGCGACCCGCGTTGCCGAAGTCGCCGGCCTCAACTATTCGTCGGGAGACAAACTGTCGCTCGGCCTTTATCGTGTGGCCCCATGACGGCTCGTCGATGCCCGTGACGGCAACAATGCGGTCGAATTTCAAATGCTGGTGAAATCACGCCCTTCCGTTTCCGCTATGCTCCTTGGAGTGGGGCGTCGATCGGTCGACAATTTTCGCGATACGATGCAGATCGCAAGGAAGCGCTTTGCCACTCGCCCGGCCAGATACCCGAACATTTTGTGGTCGGTCTGGGTGTTGGTGTGGGTTTTGCTGACGGCGGCGGCATTTGTCCGCCTCGACACACCTGCCGGAATGCTTCGCGACCAATGGTCGCCGGGGTTCGTCCATCTGGCCGACTTTTTCACGCAGTTCGGCCTGGGTGGCTGGTATCTCATTCCGTCAGTGCTTCTGCTTGTTGCCGCAAACCTGACGGACTGGCGAAGCCTTTCAAGGCGCTCGCTGATGCTCGCCTACAACTGGACCTGTCTGGCTTTTCTGGTGCTGGGCGCCGCCGGCCTGTCCGGCCTGACCGTCAATGTGCTGAAATACGCGATCGGTCGGGCTCGGCCGATGTATTTCAATGAATTAGGGGTGTTGTCGCTGCATCCGTTCGCTTTCGATGCGCGCTTTGCCGGCTTCCCGTCCGGTCATGCAACGACCATGGGCGCCGTGTTCGGGGTCGCCCTGCTGTTGTTCCCAAGGCGCTGGTACATCGCCCTGGCGATCACCGCCTGCATCGCCTCGACGCGGGTCTTCGTCGGCGCGCACTATCCCAGCGACACCGTCGCCGGCTTTGGCCTTGGCTGCGCCTTCGCGCTTGCCTGTGGGCTGGTCTTTGCCCGGCTCGGCTTCATCTTTCGGCCGATGCCGTCAGGGCTGCCGGTCCGCAAGAGGACGTTTCGCTTGGCATGGTTTGGCCAAGCGAAGCAGGTCAGAACCTAAACCATCCAGGGTTTCTTCACTTCTCCATGCCTACGGGCGGCATCCTGGCGGAGTGCATTGGCTTCCAATGCATACGCACGGCGGAGTCGGCTTCGGCAGTGGGCTGGAGCCGAGCTGAAACGTCGCCTTTCCTTCGAATTTGCACGTTGTGTCGTCCCCGAGAACGTACTGGGTGTCATCCACAGCAATCCACAACCTCCTTACGTGATCCTTCCATTGGAAAACCGTAAGCGTTTTATAGGGAACTGACAGATTGGTGTTTGTTCCGGTGCATTGAAGACTACAGCTTGGCGTCTGGCAATCGTATTGGACGATCCCTTGTATTTCGCTGAGTGCCGCAGCTGGACCCGCCAACAGTTCCACAAGAAGAGCTGCAATCAGAATCCTTCTCATGCCTGCCCCCGACTGTGCCTTGCAGGAGAATAGCATAGTGCACTGTGCGGCGCATGTCCCTGAAGCCTTGCTACAGGGACATTGCTAGACGCCGTCCAGACCGCCATAGGATCTGACCAGGCCGGCCATGTCGGGCGACGAGTGCTGCTCGCTTTCGAGCCCCTGCGCAACGCCGACGCGATCGGCCACAGGCCGGTTCTGGCTGACCTTCCACTTGCCGTGGATTTCGCTGATCTCGATTTCCAGCCCGATAATGCCCTTGATCTGCGACTGGATGAAGGGCGCCGGCGCATCGGTCACCGCCCAGGGCGTCGCGCGAGCGCCTTCCTGGGACACGGTCAGATCGGCGATCTGCTGCGCCAGCCAGTCCTGGTCATCCATCACCTTCACGGTGCCGCGAACCTGCACGATGGCATAATTCCAGGTAGGCACCACCTTGCCGGTCTCGCGCTTGGTCTCGTACCAGGATGGCGTCACATAGGCGTCGCTGCCCTGGAAGACGATCAGCACGGGTGAAGCCGGATTGTCGGCCAGCAGGCGCCATTGCGGGTTGGCCCGCGCCAGATGCGCGCGCAGCCTGCCGTTCGGCCCAATTTCGGCGTCGAGCAGGAACGGGATGGCGTTGGCGACCGGCCCCTCGGGCCCGTTGGAAATCAACAGGCCCAGCGGATGCGTCCGGATCAACCCGTGCAGGATCTCCGGCCGCGTTTCCCTGAAATGAGGAGGCTCGTACATCGCCGCCGCTTCTTCCTTTGGCTATCTCAACCGCTTCGGGCGCGGATCCGACAATTCACCGGCCAGCCGGCGGTCGAGATAGTCAGCGCATTCCTCAAGCAGCAGGTCGGCGTCATTGGAGAAGAAATGGTTGGCGCCGGGCAAGGTCTTCTGCGTGATGGTGATGCCCTTTTGCGTGTGCAGCTTGTCGACCAGCCCCTGCACATCCTTCGGCGGCGCCACCTTGTCGGCGTCGCCATGGATGATCAGGCCCGAGGACGGACAGGGCGCCAGGAACGAGAAATCATAGGTGTTGGGCTGCGGCGCGATCGAGATGAAGCCCTCGATCTCGGGACGACGCATCAGAAGCTGCATGCCGATCCACGAGCCGAAGGAATAGCCGGCAACCCAGCAGCTCTTGGAATCCGGGTGCAGCGACTGCACCCAATCCAGCGCTGCGGCGGCATCCGACAGTTCGCCGGTGCCGTGGTCGAACTCGCCCTGGCTGCGGCCGATGCCGCGGAAATTGAAGCGAAGCGTGGTGAAATCCCGCTTCTGGAACATATAGAAGAGGTCGTAGACGATCTTGTTGTTCATCGTGCCGCCGAACTGGGGGTGCGGGTGCAGGACGATGGCAATCGGCGCGCTCTTTTCCTTGGAAGGCTGGTAACGTCCCTCCAGGCGGCCGGCAGGACCGGTGAAAATGACCTCAGGCATGAAATACTCCACTTGGTATACGAATGCGCGGCGCCCGGAACGTGTCTTCCTCTGGCCTTGACGCAGGGCGAGCGTCTTCTTAGAAGCTAGTTTAGAATTGTTCAAAACTGAGTGGCAAGACATCGAGCCCGGCCACCCGCGCCGCAAGCCGCGTAAATAGGACGGCTCGCCTTGGAATTTCAAGGAAATAACGCGATACGACAGCGGAATGGCTTCTAGCAGGACCAACTGGACGAAAATGGCCGCAATACGCGCCTATCTCGACTATAATGCCAGTGCGCCGCTGCTTGCCGCGGCCCGCGAGGCTATGGTCGCGGCGCTTGATGTCGCCGCCAACCCGTCATCGGTCCACGCCGAAGGGCGCGCCGCACGCCGCCTGATCGAGACCGCCAGGCGTGACGTCGCGACACTGGTCAACGCCAAATCGGAGCATGTCGTTTTCACCTCCGGCGCGACGGAAGCCGCCTCGACGCTGCTTGCGCCCGACTGGCAGATGGGGCGCGGCACTGTGCGCATGAGCCGGCTCTACGTGTCCGAGGCAGACCACCCCTGCCTGCTGAACGGCGGACGCTTTCCGGCAGCACAGGTGACGCGGATCGGCGTCGATGCCAACGGCATTGCCGATCTCGGCGCCCTGGCCGCGGCGCTCGGCCGCCATGACAAGGCCGATGGCCTGCCGCTGGTCGCCATCCATGCCGCCAACAACGAGACCGGTGTCATTCAGCCGATCGATCGCATCGCCGGGATTGTCAAGGCTGCGGGCGGCATCCTTGTCGTCGACGCGGTCCAGGCCGCTGGCCGCGTTTCGATCGATCTGTCAGCGGGTTACGCCGATTATCTGATTCTGTCCTCGCACAAGATCGGCGGCCCCAAGGGCGTCGGCGCCATCGTCGCCGCTTCCGACCTGATGATGCCGAAGCCGCTGATCAATGGCGGTGGCCAGGAAAAGGGCCATCGCGGCGGAACCGAAAACCTGGCCGCCATTGCCGGTTTTGGCGCCGCCGCACGCGAGGCGCTTGCCGGACTGCAGGCAATGGATGCGGTGCGCCAGCGGCGCGATGAGATCGAGGCCATCGTGAAAACGCTGGTGCCGGACGCGGAAATCTTTGGAACCGGCGCGCCAAGGCTTGCCAACACGACATTCTTCGCTATTGCGGGCGTCAAAGCCGAAACCGCGCAGATCGCCTTCGATCTGGCCGGTGTGGCGCTGTCGGCCGGCTCCGCCTGTTCGTCGGGCAAGGTCGGGCCAAGCCATGTGCTGAAAGCCATGGGCTACGGTGACAGTCTTGGCGCCTTGCGGGTGTCGATCGGACCGGCGACCGGCGCGGAAGACATCGAGTTGTTTCGCGTTGCGCTGACGGGAATCGCCGCGCGTCGGGCGGACAGAGAAAAAGCCGCGTAAGCGGTTGGACAATTTTGGGCCCTTGGGCCTGGTAGAGCCGTGCGTTTCATGTTGGCCGGGTGAATTTCCGGTCGGGACGCACTATATGGAACTTACGCTGCCGCGAGCGCTCTTCGGCGTTCATTTGGCGGTGCCATAGTTTGAAAACTGTCGGGCCTTGACCCCGGCGTGGATGGAGAACGCATATGCCTGCTGTGCAGGACACGATCGATCGGGTCCGAAAGATCGACGTCGACCAATACAAATACGGATTCCAGACCGAAATCGCTGTCGACAAGGCCCCCAAAGGGCTGAGCGAAGACATCATCCGTTTCATTTCGGCCAAGAAGGACGAACCGTCCTGGATGCTGGAATGGCGTCTGGAAGCGTATCGCCGCTGGCTGACGCTGGACGAGCCGACCTGGGCGCGCGTCCACTACCCGAAGATCGATTTCCAGGACATCTACTTCTACGCAGCGCCGAAGAGCACGCCCGGCCCGACGTCGCTGAGCGACGTCGATCCCGAACTGCTGAAGGTCTACGAGAAGCTGGGTATTCCGCTGCGCGAGCAGGAAATCCTCGCCGGCGTGCAGAAGACCGACGCGTCGGAACTCGAGGAAGTCAGCGACAATGTCTACAAGTCGGGCCGCGTCGCCGTCGATGCCGTGTTCGATTCCGTCTCCGTCGTCACCACCTTCAAGAAGGAGCTGGCGCAGGCCGGCGTCATCTTCTGCTCGATCTCGGAAGCCATCCGCGAGCATCCGGAACTGGTGAAGAAATATCTCGGTTCGGTCGTGCCGACCTCCGACAATTACTACGCGACGCTGAATTCGGCCGTGTTCACCGACGGTTCCTTCGTCTTCGTGCCCAAGGGTGTGCGCTGCCCGATGGAACTGTCGACCTATTTCCGTATGAACGAGAAGAACACCGGCCAGTTCGAACGCACGCTGATCATCGCCGAGGAGGGGGCTTACGTCTCCTATCTCGAAGGCTGCACGGCGCCGCAACGCGACGAGAACCAGTTGCATGCCGCGGTCGTCGAACTGGTCGCGCTCGACGATGCCGAGATCAAATATTCGACGGTGCAGAACTGGTATCCCGGCGACGCCGAGGGCAAGGGTGGCATCTACAACTTCGTCACCAAGCGCGGCGACTGCCGCGGCGACCGCTCGAAGATCTCGTGGACGCAGGTCGAGACCGGCTCGGCGATCACCTGGAAGTACCCGAGCTGCATCCTGCGCGGCGACGATTCCTCGGGCGAGTTCTATTCGATCGCCGTGTCGAACGGCTATCAGCAGGTCGACAGCGGCACCAAGATGATCCATCTCGGCAAGAACACGTCGAGCCGCATCATCTCCAAGGGCATTGCCGCCGGCTTCTCGCAGAACACCTATCGCGGCCAGGTCTCGGCGCATCGCAAGGCGACCAACGCCCGCAACTTCACCAACTGCGACTCCCTGCTGATCGGCGACCAGTGCGGCGCGCACACCGTGCCCTACATGGAAGCCAAGAATTCGACGGCGCAGTTCGAGCATGAAGCGACGACCTCGAAGATTTCCGAGGACCAGAAATTCTACGTCATGCAGCGCGGCATCCCGGAAGAGGAAGCGATCGCGCTGATCGTCAACGGCTTCGTCAAGGACGTCATCCAGCAACTGCCGATGGAGTTCGCCGTCGAGGCACAGAAGCTGATCGGGATTAGCCTTGAGGGCTCGGTCGGCTGACCGGGCAAATATTCAGGAAACAAAAGAATGCTTGAAATCAGAAACCTGCACGCCCGCATCGTCGATGACGGCACCGAAATCATCCGCGGCTTGAACCTGACGGTGAAAGCCGGCGAGGTCGCCGCGATCATGGGGCCGAACGGCTCGGGCAAATCGACGCTGTCCTACATCCTCGCCGGCCGCGAGGACTATGAAGTCACCGAGGGCGACATCCTCTACAACGGCCAGTCGATCCTCGAAATGGATCCGGCCGAGCGCGCAACGTCAGGCATCTTCCTCGCCTTCCAGTACCCGATGGAGATACCGGGCGTGGCGACGATGGAATTCCTGAAAGTGGCGATGAACGAGCAGCGCAAGGCGCGTGGCGAGGAGCCGCTGAAAATCCCGGAATTCCTCAAGCGCGTGAAGGAAGCCGCTGCCTCGCTCAGCATGGACATGGCAATGCTGAAGCGGCCGCTCAATGTCGGCTTCTCCGGCGGCGAGAAGAAGCGCGCCGAGATCCTGCAGATGAAGCTTTTGGAGCCCAAACTCTGCGTGCTCGACGAGACCGATTCCGGCCTCGACATCGATGCGCTGAAGATCGTGTCCGATGGCGTCAACGCGCTGCGTGCGCCCGACCGCGCGTTCCTGGTCATCACTCACTACCAACGCCTGCTCGAACACATCGTGCCGGATACCGTGCACGTGCTCTACAAGGGCCAGGTCATCAAGTCGGGCGACAAGTCGCTGGCGCTCGACCTCGAGGCCAATGGCTACGCCGGCGTGATCGGCGAAGCCGCGTGAGATGCCAGAGGTAATACCGATGAACATGCACACACAACCGCAGCGGACACCGGCCGAAACTGCGTTGATCGACGCGTTCGGCGACCGGCTGTCGCTGCTGCCGGGCGACGGCGCGGTGATGCTGAAACGCGATGATGCCATCGAGGCGATCAAGCACGGCCTGCCGACGCGGCGTGTCGAATCCTGGCACTACACCGACCTCCGCCGGCTGTTGAATGCGGTGCCGGACTTCGATCCGGCCGCCATGGCCAAAGCCATTGCGCCGATCGTCGGCGGCTCCGCCGTGGTGTCGACCCTGAACGGCAAGTCCGATGCGAAGGTGCCGGTCCTCGAAGGCGTCACCTTCCAGCGCCTGTCGGAAAAGCTGACGGACGGCAGCGCAGCACCTGGGCTTGATCCCTACGGCAGCGACGACGCCATCGGCGCGCTGAACACGGCTTTCGTTGCCGACGGTTACTTTGTCGATATCGCCGATGGCGCCGAGCTGGAAAAGCCGATCGAACTGCAGAACCTGCAGGCTGGTGGCCAGACCCATGTGCGCCTGCCAGTGCGTGTCGGCGCTGGCGCCAAGGCCGTTATCGTCGAGCGTCAGACAGGTGACGGGGCGGCTCTGGTCAGCTCGGTCAGCCAGCTGGTGCTGGGCGAGGGCGCTGAGGTGACGTGGCTGATCGTCCAGGAACAGCCGGAAACGGCGACGCATCTGGCGCAGTTCAAGGCGCATCTCGGCAAGAATTCGAAGCTGACCGTGTTCTTCATGAATGCCGGCGGCAAGCTCGTCCGCCAGGAGATCGTGATCAGGACGACCGGCGAAGGCGCAGACTTCAAACTGCGCGGCATCAACCTGCTCGCCGGCGACACCCACACCGACGTGACCATGGTGCTCGACCATGCCGTGCCGCACACGACCTCGACGGAAGTCATCCGCAACGTGGTGACAGGCAAGGCGCGCGGCGTTTTCCAGGGCCGCATCAACGTCCATCAATATGCGCAGAAGACCAACGCCAAGATGGCCTGCAACACGCTGCTTTTGTCGGACGACGGCGAATTCTCGACCAAGCCGGAACTGGAAATCTTCGCCGACGACGTGGTTTGCGGCCACGGCGCCACGGTCACTGAAATCGACCACGACCATCTATTCTACCTGATGGCGCGCGGCGTCGACGAGAAGACCGCGCGGGGGCTCCTCGTAAAAGCCTTCGTTGCCGAGGTGATCGAGGAACTGGACGACGAGATGATCGTCGAGGCGCTGGAAGCGCGGCTCGACGACTGGTTTGTGGCACACGGGTGATCTGATGAACGCACCGGGCAAGATCGGAGATTTCTACGACGTCGAGGCGATCCGCCGCGATTTCCCGATCCTGTCGCGGGAAGTCTATGGCAAGCCACTGGTCTATCTCGACAATGGCGCCTCGGCTCAGAAGCCGCAGGTGGTGCTCGACACCATCCAGCACGCCTATTCCCAGGAATATGCCAACGTCCATCGCGGCCTGCATTTCCTCTCCAACGCCGCGACCGACGCTTACGAAAAGGCGCGCGAGACGGTGCGCCGCTTCCTGAACGCACCCAGCACCGACAACATCATCTTCACCTCGAACACGACTTCGGCCATCAACACGGTCGCCTATGGCTATGGCATGCCCAACATCGGCGAGGGCGACGAGATCGTACTGTCGATCATGGAGCACCACTCCAACATCGTTCCCTGGCATTTCATCCGCGAGCGGCAGGGCGCGAAACTGGTCTGGGTGCCGGTCGACGATCTCGGCGTCTTCCACATCGAGGAGTTCGAGAAGCGGCTGACCGACCGCACGAAACTGGTCGCCATCACGCAGATGTCGAATGCGCTGGGCACGGTGACGCCGATCAAGGAGATCGTGCGCATTGCGCATGCGCGTGGAATTCCCGTACTCGTCGACGGCAGCCAGAGCGCCGTTCATATGCCGATCGATGTGCAGGATCTCGACTGCGACTTCTTCGTTTTCACCGGCCACAAGGTTTACGGCCCGTCGGGCATCGGCGTGCTCTACGGCAAGAAGGACATTCTCCAGGGCATGCGCCCCTTCATGGGCGGCGGCGAGATGATCGAGGAGGTGACGGAAGACATCGTCACCTACAACGAGCCGCCGCACCGCTTCGAGGCCGGCACGCCGCCGATCGTGCAGGCGATCGGGCTTGGCGCGGCATTGGACTATATGGAATCGGTTGGCCGCGAGCGCATTGCAGCCCACGAGGAAGATCTGAAGAACTACGCGCATGAGCGGCTGCGCGCCATCAACTCGCTGCGCATCTTCGGCGATGCGCCTGGCAAGGGCGCCATCATCTCGTTCGAGCTGCAAGGCATTCATGCGCACGACGTGTCGATGGTGATAGACAGGCAGGGCGTTGCGGTCCGCGCGGGCACGCATTGCGCCCAACCGCTGTTGAAACGCTTCGGCGTAACCTCCACATGCAGGGCATCGTTCGGCATGTATAATACCAGGGCCGAAGTCGACGCTTTGGCCGAGGCGCTTGAAAAAGCGCGCAAATTCTTCGGATGACGATTTTTTTGGGTGACGACCATGGATGATGCAAGCATCGCTGCCGAGACCACTCCGGAAACCGCGCCCAATGCGCTGGTTTCAGGATCGGCCATTCCAGCCGACGAACTGGCGCGGCTGACCGACGACATCGTCTCGGCGCTGAAGACCGTCTACGATCCGGAAATCCCGGCCGATATCTACGAGCTTGGCCTGATCTACAAGATCGACATCGAGGACAATCGCTCGGTCAAGATCGACATGACGCTGACCGCGCCCGGCTGCCCTGTCGCCGGCGAAATGCCGGGCTGGGTCGAAAATGCCGTCGGCGCCGTCGAAGGCGTTTCCGGTGTCGAGGTCAACATGACCTTCGACCCGCCCTGGTCGGCCGACCGCATGTCGGAAGAGGCGCAGGTCGCGGTGGGCTGGTACTAGCGTTGGGCCTGGCATACTTGCGCCGGGGGTAAAACTTCACCATTTTAGGTGAGGAATCATTCGGCAGGCCTTGAACCTGCACGGAATGGAAGGAAAAAGAATGGGACGCTTTGCCGTCATCACGATGACCGAAAAGGCCGCCGACCGGGTGCGCGAGATCGTCGCCACCCGCGACAACGCGCACGGCATTCGCCTCGGCATCAAGAAGGGCGGCTGCGCCGGCATGGAATACACAGTCGATCTGGTGACCGAACCCAACACCAAGGACGACCATATCGAGCGCGACGGCGCACACGTCTATGTGGCGCCTGAGGCTGCCCTGTTCCTGTTCGGCACCGAGATGGATTTCGAGCAGACGACGCTGCGCACCGGCTTCACCTTCCACAATCCGAACCAGAGCTCGGCCTGTGGCTGCGGCGAATCCGTCGAACTGAAGCCAGCCGACCTGAAGGCGCTGGCCGAGGCACGCGCCTCGGCCTGAGTTTTTCCTTCGCCTAGTAGAACGGCTGCATTATGCCCACATCTTCTGTGACAGGCGTGACTGATCGGGCCGAGGCTTGATTGCCACGTGGTTCCCCCAATCCGTCGCTGCTTCGCAGCGCCACCTTCCCCCTCCGGAGGGAAAGGAAGGGAGCGTTGCGGGAGGAGCGTTGACGGCAAAAAGCTTGGCGCCTTTCCTCTACCCCGTCGATCGGGGGAGAGGTGGCTCGGCGAAGCCGAGACGGAGCGGGGGTCGACCAGCGCAGCATAAGACAATGCATGCGCCAAGCTGCCATGCACGCTATCGCCAAAGACCAACTGCTTGGAAATGTGCGCATGCCGTAGCGTAGAACGGGGCGAAGAACGCTAATCCACCCACATGCCCGTCCGCTTGTGCCAGTCGGCGATCGATTCCTCGGGATAGACGTCGAAGACCTTGTCGTGCTTGCCAACGACCGGTTCGACCCAGTTCGCCTTGTATTTCAGCATCAGGTGCACCCGGCTCGGCGGTATGGGCAGGTCGTTGTCGATCGCCGAAGCGAAGGGATGCACCAACTCCGGCCAGGTCGGGTCGTAGAGCCACAGTGCCGACCCGCATTTGCGACAAAAATTGCGCTCACCGGTCGAGATCTCGCACTGCGGATGCTCGTCGTCCTCGATCCTGGCCCGGTAGACGCCAAGGCTCCTTTTGCCCCTGATGTTCAACGTCGCGCTGTTGGCGCCGAGATTGATGGCAAAACCGCCCCCGCCCTGTTGTTTGCGGCAGATCGAACAATAGCACAGCATGAATGGCGCAGGCGTGTGGCTCTCCACCTCGAAACGCACGGCATTGCAGCGGCAGGACCCTTTGAGCAAAAGTGGCATGGTAAAAAACTCCGACGGAATGGCTCTCAACCTGTCAGCATGATTTTGGTTGCGGCGATGACAAGGCCAAATGTCGGTGACATGATCGCGGCATGGACAATGAACGCATCGCCGAACTCTTTGAAGGCTTGGGCCCAGTCAGCATCCGCAAACTGTTCGGCGGCAAGGGCATCTATTTCGACGGTGTCATCGTCGCCATCGTGCTGCGTGGCGAATTGATGCTGAAGGCCGACGAGCAAAGCGCGCCCGAGTTCGAGGCCGCCGGTTGCACCCAATGGACCTATACCGGCTCCCGCCACGGCAAGCTGGTCGCTATGCCCTACTGGAGCATTCCCGACAGCGCCTTCGACGATCCCGACGAGATGACGGCGTGGGCACGCCGGGCGTATGAGGCCGGGCGGCGGGC
Organism: Mesorhizobium loti; assembly: GCA_014189435.1. Lineage (NCBI taxonomy): Bacteria > Pseudomonadati > Pseudomonadota > Alphaproteobacteria > Hyphomicrobiales > Phyllobacteriaceae > Mesorhizobium > Mesorhizobium loti. The sequence continues at coordinate 3,106,661 of CP050293.1, read as the reverse complement.
GGGGAAGTAGATTCCCGCAAGCGCGAGGCCGCCCCCTCATCCGGCCGCTTCGCGGCCACCTTCTCCCCGAGGGGAGAAGAGGTCGATGTCGGCGCTGCAAGCTCCTCTCCCCTCGGGGAGAGGTCGGATTGCCCCGAATTGCCGTTTGCAATTCGGTTTTGGCAATCCGGGTGAGGGGGCCTTTGCCGCGTGAAACCTACAGCGCCTTGGCGATCCTCGCCGCCAGCCGCGCATTGTTCTCCACCAGCGCGATGTTGGTCTTCAGGCTCCTGCCACCGGTCAGTTCGAGGATTTTTCCCAGCAGGAAGGGCGTTACCGCCTTGCCGGTCACGTTGAGCGCCTCGGCGGCCTTCTGCGCGGCTTCGATGTAGCCGGCCATTTCTTCAGCGGGGATTTCGTGGTTCTCAGGCACCGGATTGGCGATCAGCATGCCGCCGGCGAGCCCCAGCGCTGCCCTCGTCCGGTAGAAATGCGCGATCTCTTCCGGCCTGTGCAAGGTCAGCGGCGCGCGGAATGGCGAATGCCGCGACCAGAAGGCCGGCATCGTCTCACAGCCATGGCCGATCACCGGCACGCCGCGCGTCTCCAGCACCTCCAGCGTCTTTTCGATGTCGAGGATCGCCTTGGCGCCGGCAGACACGACAATGACCGGCGTGCGCGCCAGCTCATCGAGATCGGCGGAAATATCAAAGCTCTTTTCCGCACCCTTGTGCACGCCGCCGATGCCGCCGGTGGCGAACACTTTTATGCCGACCATATGCGCCGCGATCATCGTGGCGGCGACCGTGGTGCCGCCGGTGCGCCCTTGCGCCACGGCAAAACCGAGGTCGGCGCGCGACAGTTTCATGGCGTCGCCCGTCATCGCCAGCGATTCGCGCTCGCCGTCCGAAAGCCCGATCTTGATGCGCCCGCCGACCACGGCGATCGTCGCCGGCACGGCGCCGCCATCGGTGATGATCTTTTCAACATCGGCCGCCATGGCGCCATTGTCGGGGTAGGGCATGCCATGGGTGATGATGGTGCTTTCCAGCGCCACCACTGGCCGCCCAGTGGCCAGGGCCTGCGCCACCGGCGCGTGGATGTCGATGAAGGGGCGGGCGGTCTCTGGGGTCATCTGGGTCTCCAATCCGGAGTGCGGCGCGCCCATCGGGACGCTCGGCAGCACTGCGGTACTATGAATTTGCCGGTCTCATGCCACTTCCCTGGCATCCGGCACAAGAGCCAGCGCGTCCGCGAAGCTCGCCGCGGTGAAATCCGGAACAGCGTTGGCGCTTTCGATGGCGAGCGTCGCCGCGGCAATGCCTTCGCGCAAGGCCACCCGCAGCGGCAAGCCGCGCAGCAAGGCAGCGACCGTTGCGCCCGCCAGCGCGTCGCCGGCGCCGGTGACGTCAGCGACCTTTCTTGGCGGCGGCGGCAGGATCGAGAAAGCGCCGGCTTCATCGAAGCCCAGCATGGGGCCGCCGCCCGCCGTCACCACGCCACTCCTCAGCCCTGCGCGTCTGAGCCCGGCGACGATGTCTTGCGGGGAAGTCGCAGCGTCCAAATCTGCCAGTGCGATCGCTTCGCGCCGGTTCATGAAGACGACGGCCAGATTGCCCAGCACCGGCTTCAAGCGCACGATCTTGGCTGGCGAAATGGCAATGGCGAAGACGGGCTTGCCGGCGGCAAGCGGAACCAGCCGTTCCAGCGCCGCCGTTGGCAGGTTGGCGTCGCAGAAGATGGCGTCCGCGGCCGCGATCACCTCCCGGACCTTGGAGCGCCTGATCTGCTTGGGAAAGGCCAGGTCATAGAGCGCCATGTCGGCAAAGCCGACGATCAACTCGCCCTCGCTGTCGATCAGCGCCGTGTAGCTTGGCGTAGTGCGGTCGAGGAACACCGCCGACAGGTCGGCAATGCCCGCCTCGGCGATGGCTCGTGAAACAGTGTCGGCGGCGGCATCGCCGCCGCGCACCGACATGAGCGACGCGGAGACGCCACGAAGCACCGCACTGCGCAAAGCGTTGAAGACGCCACCGCCGACATCCTCGCGCATCGTGCCGGGATTGGAGGCGGCGGGCACGTACGGGCCGGACACCTGCCCACGCCGGTCGATATGGGCGCCGCCTATGGCCAGTATTTTCGCGGATTTCAGCATGCCGGCGATATGACCTTTGTTATTCCAGCCGCACAAGCGCTAGGCTGCGTGACGAAGCTTCGCATGCAAGGCAGCGATTCGGCAGATCGAAACAATCGAGCCGTCTGGCCCAATGCGGGATGCATCTCTGCGCGAGGGGATGTATCCCCTTGAAACATGTAAGGGGCAATACCATATAATTTGGTATGAGCAACAAGCTTCCTACCCTTCGCCAGTTCCAAGAGCGCTTCACGACCGAAGACGCCTGCCTTGAACACCTTATGGTGACACGGTACGGCGAGCGTCACTCCTGCGCCAAGTGTCATCGCGTGGCCAAATTCCATCGTGTGAAGGCTCGGCGCTGCTACGAGTGCGATTTCTGCGGTGCACAGGTCTATCCGACCGCTGGCACGCCGTTCGAGGCCACGCGCACGTCCCTGCGCGACTGGTTTACCGTCATGTTCCTGTTCTGCTCATCCCGCAACGGCGTGTCCGCGAAGGAAGTCCAGCGCACCATTGGCGTGACCTACAAGACGGCTTGGCGCATGTGCAACCTCATCCGCCAATACATGGGCTATGTCGATGGCGACAACACGCTGGGCGGCAAGGATGGCGGCATTGTAGAGGCTGACGAAATGTATTTCGGCGGCGTCGACAAGCGCGGCGAAGACGACAAGGCCGTTGTCTTTGGTGCGATTGAACGTGGCGGCGATGTTGTTACTCAGGTCATCCCTAGCCGCAAGGCTCGCCATATCATGCCGGCCATATTGAAGTGGGTTAAGCAGGGTTCGCGCGTCGCGACCGACGAGCTGCTTTCATACGGTGAGTTGATGGAAAACGGCTATATGCACGGCACCGTGAACCATAGCGCTGGCGAGTATGTGAACGGGCAGGTCCACACCAACAACATCGAAGCTTTCTGGTCGCACGTCAGGCGTTCGATGAGCGGGACTTACGTTTCGGTTTCGAAGAAGTGGTTGCAGACCTATCTTTGGGAATTCGAGTACCGGCAGAACCTTCGTCAGGAACCGCACCTGATGATTGATCTCTTGCTGCAATCGTTCCCGCGCCCTGTTGGGAAGTAAGTGGCGGCTTGGTAGCCATCGCTTTTAGCAGGCGGTCAAAGCGGTGGTTAGGGTTGTCGGTCATATCGTGTCCATGTTGCCGTAAAGCTTATTGTACGTGATAGTCGCCGCTAGGGGAAATTGGGGCGGCGTTTTCTACAATGTCTAACCGCAATTGGGTCGCAGGCGCTGCGCTTGGCGTTGTTGTTGGCGTCGGCATTACCCTACTGTTTGTTGCCTGGTCCGACCCTGGGTTTCGTTATCCACCCTATCGCCACATAGGACAGCCACACACCCAAGAAACACGCACCGATGACAGCGAAAGTCAGCCGGTCAAAACCGTGTATTGGGGCTTGTTCACGGCGCAGGATACGTATGCACAATGGATCGCAGCCATTGCCGCTATCGGAAGTGTAGGCGTTAGTATTTGGGCTGTTCGGCTGGTCAGAAACACGCTGGCTGTCAATCAACGAGCGACCGCCGCCGCCGAAGATGCCGTAGCCACTACGCGCGAGATGGGGGAGTTGCAAACCCGAGCCTACCTTTCCGTGACTGGTGGAACGGTCGTCTATTTCGGCAGCAGGGACCCTCAGGTCTATCTCAAGATACGAAACGCTGGAGACTCCCCCGCCTTCGACGTTGTTGCCTGCTATCAGAGGAACAATGCCGTCGAGTTCTACAGCAAGCCCACTGGCAAACATGTTGAAGGCGTTGTGACCAATTCTCCGCTTGCTGTGGTCATACCGCCCCACAGCGAGGCCGAATACCTGCTCGGCGCATTTGGCAAGACTGACGAGCCCGGCCCCGGCATACGAAGCCCGGGATTCAATGTCGACGGCCTGCTGGAATATCAGACCATCTTTGACCGCAAGACAGGCAACGTTGATATGGACTCGACATACCTGTTCTTGTTCGGACCCAGCAGGGCAGCGATCCTCAAGGCGATGCAGGATGGCAAGGAGTTGAGACTTCCTATGCAACTCATGCCGCAATTCAGTTCCGGCTGGATCGTTGATTATCGCCGCATAGTTCGGTCCGCTCGCGAGAAAGAGCGCCGCGAGCAAAATTCCAAGCGGGAACAAGCGGGCGAGTAGCCAGCGCATAGCTTTCTCTTTCGGTCGGAATTTGCGAAGCTTGACGCCTTCCGAATGGGGAAGGAGACGAAGATGGAAGTTGAGTATCAGGACGATGACATAACAGTCATCTCTCGCAACCCGTTGCGGGGCACGCTGACGTTGGTGACATATGATGAAGACGGCGACCCTTCCGACATTGACTTGACGCTGGACAAGGACGCTGCCGAGGCCCTAGTGAGCGCTCTGATGCAATTCCTGATGGCCGGTGAAGGCGAAGACATGCCCAATCTGCAGATCGGACGGAAATCAAAATGAGGGCGCAAGCACGGCTTGGTGCTCTAGCGACATAGGCCCGACCTGCTATCCAACTAGCGCAAGCCTGCGCATTAGCGCACCATCCGAATCGGAGAGGGGCGGAAGGCTTCTTTTCCTAGCAAAATATTTACATGTTCGAACGGCATACATCCGGCGCGAGTTTCTGGTACGAAAAAAGAACAAATCCGGATAGTGATTGTTTTTCAGTTATTTGACCCCTCTTGCCAAACAAGAACAAAAAAGGTACAAAATGGCAGGGATTACGGATTGTCCGGCCTTCATTGACGACCAAGGGGTGATGTATCATGGCTCAGAATTCTTTGCGGCTTGTAGAGGACAAGGCAGTGGACAAATCAAAGGCTCTGGATGCGGCGTTGTCGCAAATCGAGCGGGCTTTCGGCAAGGGCTCGATCATGCGGCTCGGCGCGAACGAGCAGGTCGTCGAGATCGAAACGGTGCCGACCGGCTCGCTTGGCCTCGACATCGCGCTTGGCGTCGGTGGCCTGCCGCGCGGCCGCATCGTCGAGATTTATGGGCCGGAAAGCTCGGGCAAGACGACGCTGGCCCTGCACACCGTGGCCGAAGCGCAAAAGAAGGGCGGCATCTGCGCCTTCGTCGATGCCGAGCATGCGCTTGACCCGGTCTATGCCCGCAAGCTTGGCGTCGATCTCGAAAACCTCCTGATCTCGCAGCCCGACACTGGCGAGCAGGCGCTGGAAATCTGCGACACGCTGGTGCGCTCCGGCGCCATCGACGTGCTGGTGGTCGATTCGGTCGCCGCGCTGACGCCACGCGCCGAAATCGAAGGCGAGATGGGCGATTCGCTGCCCGGCCTGCAGGCCCGCCTGATGAGCCAGGCGCTGCGCAAGCTGACCGCTTCGATCTCGCGTTCCAACACCATGGTCATCTTCATCAACCAGATCCGCATGAAGATCGGCGTCATGTTCGGTTCACCCGAGACGACGACGGGCGGCAACGCGCTGAAGTTCTACGCTTCGGTGCGCCTCGATATCCGCCGCATCGGTTCGGTCAAGGACCGCGACGAGGTCGTCGGCAACCAGACCCGCGTCAAGGTGGTCAAGAACAAGCTTGCGCCGCCCTTCAAGGTGGTCGAGTTCGACATCATGTACGGCGAGGGCGTGTCCAAGACCGGCGAACTGGTCGATCTCGGCGTCAAGGCCGGCGTGGTCGAAAAGTCGGGCGCCTGGTTCTCCTACAATTCGCAGCGTCTCGGCCAAGGCCGCGAGAATGCAAAGCTGTTCCTGCGTGACAACCCCGACACCGCGCGCGAGATCGAACTGGCGCTCAGGCAGAATGCCGGGCTGATCGCCGAGAAGTTCCTTGAGAATGGCGGCTCTGAAGGTGGCGACGACGGTTTCGAGGAAGAATCCGGCGCGATGTAACAGCTTCGTGCGCGATGTCAGCCGGAGTTCGGCCATAATCGCGGTCTATTATTTCGGGCTTATGTAATCGAGTTCCGCGTTATTGCGTTTTGAAACCGCCGGCCTAGCGCCGGCGGTTTTGCGTTTGGGCTGCGAAACCAGGTCGGTTCGAACAGCGGCAAAGGCTGCTGATTGGACCAATTCCGTGTTTCTGGACAGGGTGAAGCGCGGCGGCTAAAAGGCCAAGTCTTATCTTCTAAGACGCAGAGCCCATTTTCCGTCGGCGGGCCCGGCGGCTCTTCCGAAAAGGCAGCATTCATGAGTGGCGTGAACGAAATCCGGTCGACCTTTCTCGACTACTTCCGCAAGGAGGGTCACGAGATCGTCGCGTCGAGCCCGCTGGTGCCGCGCAACGACCCGACGCTGATGTTCACCAACGCCGGCATGGTGCAGTTCAAGAATGTCTTCACCGGCCTGGAGAAGCGGCCCTATTCGCGCGCCTCGACCGCCCAGAAGAGCGTTCGCGCCGGCGGCAAGCACAACGATCTTGACAATGTCGGCTACACCGCGCGCCATCTGACCTTCTTCGAGATGCTCGGTAATTTCTCCTTTGGCGATTACTTCAAGGAGCGCGCCATCGAGCTTGCCTGGAACCTGATCACCAGGGAATTCGGGCTGAACAAGGACAAGCTGCTGGTCACCGTCTATCACACAGACGAGGAGGCGGCCGGCTTCTGGAAGAAGATCGCCGGGTTTTCCGACGACCGCATCATTCGCATCGCCACCTCGGACAATTTCTGGGCGATGGGCGACACCGGACCCTGCGGGCCGTGCTCTGAGATCTTCATCGACCGTGGCGAACACATCTGGGGCGGACCTCCCGGCAGTCCGGAGGAGGACGGCGACCGTTTCCTCGAATTCTGGAACCTGGTGTTCATGCAGTACGAACAGGTGACGAAAGAGGAGCGCATCGACCTGCCGCGCCCGTCGATCGACACCGGCATGGGCCTGGAGCGCATGGCGTCCATCCTGCAAGGGGTGGAAAGCGTCTTCGAGACCGATCTGTTCCGTCATCTGATCGACGCGGCCTCGTCGGCCATCGGGCATGGTCCCGACAAGGAGACGGTCGCGTCCTTCCGCGTCATCGCCGATCATCTGCGCTCGTCCTCGTTCCTGGTGGCCGATGGCGTGCTGCCGTCGAACGAAGGCCGGGGCTACGTCCTACGCCGCATCATGCGCCGCGCCATGCGCCATGCGCAGTTGCTCGGCGCCAACGAGCCGCTGATGTGGAAGCTGGTGCCGGCGCTGGTGCGTGAAATGGGCCAGGCCTATCCTGAATTGCTGCGCGGCGAACAGTTGATCACCGAGACCCTGAAGCTCGAGGAGACCAGGTTTCGCAAGACGCTGGTGCGCGGCCTCGGCCTGCTCTCCGAGGCGACGGAAACGCTGCATGCCGGCGACATGCTGGACGGCGAGACGGCCTTCAAGCTCTACGACACCTATGGCTTCCCGCTCGATCTGACGCAGGACGCTTTGCGCCAGCGCAGCATCTCGGTCGATCTTGCCGGCTTCACCAATGCGATGGAGCAGCAGAAAGCCGAGGCGCGCAAGCATTGGGCAGGCTCCGGCGACGCGGCCACCGAGACCATCTGGTTCTCCGTGCGCGAGAAGGCGGGCGCCACCGAGTTCCTCGGCTATGAGACTGAAGCTGCCGAAGGCATCATCCAGGCGCTTGTCCGGGACGGCAAGACGGTCGACAGCGCCGGCAAGGGCGATGCGGTGGCGATCGTCGTCAACCAGACGCCGTTCTATGCCGAGTCCGGCGGCCAGATGGGCGATACCGGCGTCATCGCGGGCGAAGGCTTCTCGATCGAGGTCTCGGATACGCAGAAGAAGGCTGATGGGCTGTTCGTGCATGTCGGCAAGGTGGCCAGCGGCACGGTCAAGACGGGCGCTGCCGTCGAGCTGAAGGTCGATCACGCGCGCCGCACCAGGCTGCGCGCCAACCATTCCGCGACGCATCTGATCCATGAAGCGCTGCGTGAGGTGCTGGGCACCCATGTCGCGCAGAAGGGCTCACTGGTGGCACCAGAGCGCCTGCGCTTCGACATCTCGCACAACAAGCCGATTTCGGCCGAAGACCTTGAAGAGGTCGAGCGCATGGCCAACGAGATCGTCGTGCAGAACGGGCCGGTGACCACGCGCCTGATGTCGGTCGACGATGCCATTGCCGAAGGCGCCATGGCGCTGTTCGGCGAGAAATATGGCGATGAGGTGCGCGTCGTTTCGATGGGCACGGGCGTGCATGGCGCCAAGGCCAACAGGCCCTATTCGGTCGAGCTCTGTGGCGGCACCCATGTCCGGGCGACCGGCGACATCGGCCTGGTGCGTGTCGTGTCGGACAGTGCGGTCGCCGCCGGCGTGCGCCGCATCGAGGCGTTGACCGGTGAAGCCGCGCGCAAACACCTTGACGAGCAGGACCGGCGTCTGAAGGCGGCCGCGGCCGTGCTGAAGATTTCGCCGGCCGACGTGCCGGCGCGTGTCGAGGCGCTGCTCGATGAGCGCAAGAAGCTCGAAAAGGAACTGACCGAAGCGCGCAAGAAGCTGGCGCTGGGCGGTGGTGCTGCCGCCGGTGCGCCGTCGGAGAACGAGACGGTCGCGGGCGTCGGCTTCCTCGGCAAGGCGGTCTCCGGTGTCTCGCCCAAGGATCTGAAGCCGCTGGCCGATGCCGGCAAGACCTCGCTCGGTTCCGGCGTCGTCGTCTTCGTCGGCGCCGGTGAGGACAACAAGGCAAGCGTCGTCGTCGCCGTCACCGATGATCTGCTAAGCCGCTTCAGCGCTGTCGATCTGGTGCGCGTGGCCTCCGCCGCATTGGGCGGGCAGGGCGGCGGCGGCCGGCCCGACATGGCCCAGGCCGGTGGCCCGGATGCCTCGAAGGCCAATGAGGCGATCGCGGCCGTCAGGGCGGCGCTGGAGGCGGCCTAAAGCCACCCCATGAAGGTGCTTGTCCTTGGCGGCTACGGACTGATCGGCGAAGCTGTCGTCGGTCGCCTGCTTGGCGACGGGCATAAGGTCACGGGTCTCGGCCGTGATACCAGAGATGCCGAACGGCGTTGGCCGGCGGTACGTTGGGTCGAGGCCGACATGACGTGGCTGCTTGCGGCTAAAGACTGGCTGCCGTTGGTTGCGGGCATGGACGCGGTGGTCAATGCGGCCGGCGCCTTGCAGGACGGCCCGCGCGACAGCCTCGACGCCATCCATCGCGGCTCGGTCGTGGCGCTGGTCGCGGCCTGCTAACAGGTTTTCCAGCCTTTGGCGCGGTGCTAGCGATCCTCTGGCTGATGGTGACCCGGCCAGAAATCAGTATCTAGTGCGCGCCTGCCGCCTGGATGTTTCGAAGGCCGGATCCGGAGAAAGATATGCCAACACTGACCATGTATCAGGCCGACGCTTTTGCCGATCGAATTTTTCAAGGCAACCCCGCGGCCGTCCTCATTCTGGAGAACTGGCTGCCGGACGAGGTCATGCAGGCCGTTGCCAACGAGAACAATTTGGCTGAAACCGCCTTCGCACGACCAAACAGCACGGGTTGGGACTTACGCTGGTTCACGCCGGTGCATGAGGCCGATTTCTGCGGCCACGCGACGCTTGCCACGGCGCACGTGCTTGCCGAAGCCTACAACGTGTCGAGCGACATGGCCTTTGCGACGCGGGTAGGTGAGATCAGGGTTTCGCGACATGACGGCGCCTATCGGCTTGACCTGCCATGCTTCCCACCACAGCCGCTCGATGTCGAATTGACGCGCACGCTCCAGGACAGCGTATCGGCTCGGTCGGTCGCGTGCTTTCGCAATTTCGAGAACCTGTTCGTCGAGCTTGCCGATGAAGCGGCCGTGCGATCCTTCGTTCCGGACCTGTTTAAGATCGCGGCCTTCGACCCGCTTGGTGTCGTTGTCACCGCGCGCGGCGGCGGCCACGATTTCGTGTCGCGCTACTTCGCTCCGGCAGCGGGCATTCCCGAGGATCCGGTGACCGGTTCGATCCATGCGACACTGGTGCCGTACTGGTCAGAGAAACTGGGCAAGACCCGGCTTTCGGCGTTCCAGTGCTCGCAGCGCGGCGGCCATTTGCTGTGCGAACTTGCGGATGACCGCGTGCTGATCAGCGGCCGCGCCAAAACCTTTATGAAGGCCGAAATCTATCTTCCCGATTGACGCGCTATTCGGCTTTCCCGGTGCGGGCAAAGCTCGGACGAGCAGCAATGCGCGCGTACCAGCCTTGGATCTCGGCGAACTCCGCCAGCAGCTTTTGCCCTTCGCCGACCTTGACGAAATAGCCGACGATCGGAGCCGCATGCAGATCGGCGAGCGTCAACTGGTCGCCCAGCAACCACGGCCCCGGCGCCTTGAGCGAGGTGAGCACCCTAAGCACCGTCTCCGCCTGCCGCAGCCCGCCGGCGATCAGGGTCTCATCCGGCTCATCCTTTTCCAGCCGCTCGACAGCAACGTCCCAGACCATGGCGCGGTAGCCATAGGCGTCGAGCATGCCGATGATCTGGGACATCCTGGCGCGGCCGCGCGCGTCGGTAGGCTGCAGCGCCGGACCGTTGAACGCTTCGTCAACATAGCGCGCGATCGCATTTGTCTCGAAGAGGCGGAACCCGTCATGCTCGAAGGCCGGGATGCGGCCGAACGGGTGGTGCTCAAGATACCAGGCTGGGACGCCCTCAGCGGCGAAGATGTCGAGTGGCACGAGCTCGTAGTCGATGCCTTTTTCCTCCAGCACCATCCGCGCGATGCGGACGTAAACACTGTAGTCCGCGCCGTAGAGGATTGGCTTGGTCATCGCTGGACCTTCGTCTCGCTCAGATGGGAGCCCCAAAAATGCGAAGGCTCCTTTCGGAGCCTTCGCATTTGGAACTGCGGAACCTACGCCATCGCTTTCTGCAAATTCTCGTCGATCTTGTCGAGGAAACCGGTGGTCGACAGCCAGGGTTGGTCGGGCCCGATCAGCAGCGACAGATCCTTGGTCATGAAGCCGGACTCGACCGTCTGGATACAGACCTTTTCCAGCGTGTCGGCAAAGCGCTTCAATTCGGCATTGTCGTCGAGCTTGGCGCGGTGGGCGAGGCCACGCGTCCAGGCGAAGATCGAGGCGATCGAGTTGGTCGAGGTTTCCTCGCCTTTCTGGTGCTGGCGGTAGTGGCGGGTGACGGTGCCGTGCGCGGCCTCGGCTTCCACCGTCTTGCCGTCCGGCGTCATCAGCACCGAGGTCATCAGGCCGAGCGAGCCAAAGCCTTGCGCGACCGTGTCGGACTGCACGTCGCCGTCATAGTTCTTGCAGGCCCAGACATAGCCGCCCGACCATTTCAGGGCGGAGGCCACCATGTCGTCGATCAGGCGGTGTTCGTACCACAGCTTCTTCGACTTGAATTCGGCCTCGAATTCAGCCTCGTAGACTTCCTGGAAGATGTCCTTGAAGCGGCCGTCATAGGCTTTGAGAATGGTATTCTTGGTCGACAGATAGACCGGATAGTTGCGCAGCAGGCCGTAGTTCAGCGAGGCGCGGGCGAATTCGCGGATCGAGTCGTCCAGATTGTACATGGCCATGGCGACACCGGCGCCCGGCGCGTCGTAGACGTCATGCTCGATCACCTTGCCGTCCTCGCCGACGAACTTGATCGTCAGCTTGCCCTTGCCGGGAAAGCGGAAATCGGTGGCGCGGTACTGGTCGCCGAAGGCGTGACGGCCGACGATGATCGGCTTGGTCCAGCCGGGCACCAGGCGCGGCACGTTCTTCATGATGATCGGTTCGCGAAAGATGGTGCCGCCCAGGATGTTGCGAATGGTGCCATTCGGCGACTTCCACATCTTCTTCAGCTTGAATTCCTCGACGCGCTGCTCGTCGGGAGTGATCGTCGCGCATTTCACGCCGACGCCCCATTTCTTGATGGCGTTGGCCGAATCGATCGTCACCTGGTCGTTGGTGGCGTCGCGGTGTTCGACGCCGAGGTCGTAATATTCGAGCTTGAGGTCGAGATAAGGGTGGATCAGCTTGTCCTTGATGAACTGCCAGATGATGCGGGTCATCTCGTCGCCGTCGAGTTCGACGACCGGGTTCGCCACCTTGATCTTCGCCATGGAAAGAATGCCTCGTTCGAAAGTTGGGTGAAGGCAGGGAAGGGCCCGCCGAGGTTGGGACTTCGCCTATAGCAAAGCGATCCGGGCGGTGCAAACCAGGCGCAAGCTTCCACGACAGCAATCGAGAATAAAAAGCCCGTGCCACATAGGCCTCGGGCCGCTTAACCAGCTTGCTTCGCGCGGTATCCCGCGCGAAGCGTTTTCGTGGCGTGTGTCGTGCCGTTAGTTATTTCGCCGGGATGGTCGGCGGGTTCGGACCATCCGAGGTGTTGCCGTTGATCTGGTTGTTGGCATAGGACGAGATCACGCCGCCATTGACGATGGCGGTGCCAAGGCCATTTCCGGAGATCGTCGATCTGCCGACGCGCACGGTCGCGTTCGCTCCGTCGACACGCAGGCCACCACTTGCTCCGTTGTTGGCCACCACGACACTGTCGATCATGATGTTGATGGCCGGGCCGGCGGCCGGGTTCAGTATGCTGATGCCGGCATTGGTGTTGCCCGAAACGCTGCTGTTCACGATCGTCGTGTTGGAGCCGCCGGTGTTGCTGGTGCCGTCCGCCTTCACCCCGGCAAGGTTGTTGTTCTCGATCCTGCTGTTGTCGATGATGACCTTCGCGACACCGGTTCCGGTCGGCTGAATGCGAACGCCGTCATTGTTGCGGATGATGGTCGAGTTGTGGATATAGAGCTCGGCCGTGCCCGATGGGGAAAAAATAACACCATTGCCGTTCGGCGCGGCGCCGATGCTGCCATGAATGAGACATTCCTCGATATGCAGGGCGGCGCCGGCAAGAAATCTGACGCCATTGAGACCGGGCGAGGTCGGTGGCGCACCGTTGATATCGAGACCGCGAAGAACGACGACATCGGTCGCCGCCGCGTTGATGACCACGCCATTCGTCGATGAATGCAACACGCCCGCCTCGACCTCGGGGCAAGAGATGGTCATTGCCTTGGTGATCGTCACCGCGCCGTAAGCACCCGAGTCGATGCAGTTGATTTCGCCGCCGGCGGCGGTTTTCGAGATTGCGCCGGCGAAGGTCTTGCAAGGCGCGGTGCGGCTGCACGGATTGGCGTCGTCGCCAACGCCGGAAACCCATGTCCGGGTCGCCTGCGCCGAAGCAGGCGTGACGAGACAGGCCATTACTATGCCGACTAAAATTGAAGAGAGTATGTATCCAAGCGCTTTCATCTTTCTATCCCCTAGTTGAAAAAACCGTGAACCCGGCAATCTTGCCGCAACTCCGTTTCGGCTATGTGTCGGCCCCGGCACAGTCAGGTATCATAGTATAGGCGTCGGGAAGACGATCAGTCTTAGGCCGCGGCTTGAACTTCCTCACGATCATTCCGAGCAGGATATCCGAGACCAACATTGCTGAGACGCCAATGAGGTACAGCTATTTAAACGGGATGATTTGGAGGGTTCGGACCATCTGACGTGTCGCCGTTGATTTGGCTGTTGCCATAGGATGAAATCACGCCGCCATTGACGATGGCCGTGCCGAGGGCATTCCCGGAGATGGGCGTTCAAACACCAGAGCGGTTCCGTTTCTTCTGAACCGCTCTGGCCATTTGTTTTGCCGCACACGCGCATACGCCAAATGATCCATTGGCTGTAAATGCTTGGGTCTTGGGGCGACTTGAATTGCAGCTCCGGTGGTCATCCCGCGTGAAGCATTTACCAATAGTTATTTAAGCGGAATGGTCGGCGGATTCGGACCATCAGCGGTGTTGCCGTTGATCTGATTGTTGCCATAAGACGAAATCACGCCACCATTGGCGATGGCTGTGCCGAGGCCATTGCCGGAGATCGACGATCTGCCGACACGGATGGTCGCATTGGCGCCGTCGACACGCAGGCCGCCGCTTGCGCCGTTGTTGGCCACCGCGACACTGTCGATCATGATGTTGATGGCCGGCCCGCCGCCTGGGTTCAATATGCTGATGCCGGCATTGGTGTTGCCGGAAACATTGCTGTTCACGATGGTTGTGTTGCTGCCGCCGGTGTTGCTGGTGCCGTCCGCTTTGACCCCGGCAAGGCTGTTGTCCTCGATCGAAGAGTTCGAGATGACGACCTTGGCCACGCCAGTTCCGGTTGGCTGGATATGAATGCCGTCCCTGTTGCCGGTGATGGTCGAGTTGTTGACATAGAGCTCGGCCGTGCCCGACGGTGAGAACAAGATGCCGTTGCCCTGCCCGGCGCCGGCAGCAATGTTGTCACGAACGACACAATCCTCGACATGCAAGGCGGCGCCGGCAATAAACCTGATTCCATTGAGACCGGCTCCGGCCGTCGCGCTGTCGATGTCGAGACCGCGAAGAACGACAACATCCGTCGCCGCCGCGTTGACGATGACGCCAGTCGTCAACGCATTCAACACGCCGGCCTCGACGTCCTCGCAAGCGATGGTCATCGACTTGGTGATTGTCACCGCGCCGAAGCCGCCCGGATCGATACAGTTGATTTCGCCGCCGGCCGCGGTCTTCGAGATTGCGCCGGCGAAGGTCTTGCAAGGCGCAGTCCGGCTGCATGGATTGACGTCATCGCCAACGCCAGAAACCCATGTTCGGGTCGCCTGTGCGGAAGCCGGCGTAGCAAGACAGAACATTGCCATGCCAATTAAAATTGAAGAGAGTATGTATCCAAGCGTTTTCATCTCTGGAGCCCCCCACTGGAAAACAGCCACTATTTAAGCAAGCGCTTTGAGTTCTAACTCTGTGCCTTCGAAAAGGCAACGAGGCAGGGAACTGGGCCATGATCTTGGGGAACGCGTGCGGTCCGGTCCGCGATGATTTGAACGGACACCGCGATTGGGAGCAAGGCTCGCCCGCGGTCAACAAACCTGGTCTTCGGGGTAGGCTGCTTCAATCGTTCGCTTGGCGCGGGTGTTACCGCGCCAAGCGTTGCTATCGGCTGTTACCAGCAGTCATTTCAGCGGGATGGTCGGCGGGTTCGGACCGTCGGAGGTGTTGCCGTTGATCTGGTTGCTGCCATAGGACGAGATCACGCCGCCATTGACGATGGCGGTGCCAAGGCCATTCCCGGAGATCGTTGATCTGCCGACGCGCACGGTCGCGTTCGCTCCGTCGACACGCAGGCCACCACTTGCTCCATTGTTGGCCACGGCGACACTGTCGACCATGATGTTGATGGCCGGCCCGCCGACCGGATTCAGTATGCTGATGCCGGCATTGCTGTTGCCCGACACACTGCTGTTCGCAATCGTCGTGTTGGAGCCGCCAGAGTTGCCTGTGCCGTCCGCCTTCAATCCGGCAAGGTTGTTGTTCTCAAGCGCAGTGCCGTCGATCATGACCTTCGCGACGCCGGCTCCTGTCGGCTGAACACGAATGCCGTCATTGTTGCCGTTGATGGTCGAGTTGTGGACATAAAGCTCGGCAGTGCCCGACGGGGCGAACAAGATGCCAGCGCCGTTCGGTGCGGCACCGGTGTTGCTGCGAATGACACAATCCTCGACATGCAAGGCAGCGCCGGCAAGAAACCTGATACCATTGAGACCGGGCGTGGCCGACGCACTGTCGATATCGAGACCGCGAAGAACGATGATGTCGGTTGCCGCCGCGTTGATGACCACGCCATTTGTCGATGAATTCGACACACCCGCTTCGACGTCTTCGCAGGCAATCGTGATTGCCTTGGTGATCGTCACCGCGCCGAAACCACCTGGATCGATACAGTTGATTTCGCCGCCGGGGGCCGTTTTCGAGATCGCGCCGGCAAAGGTCTTGCAAGGCGCCGTTCGGCTGCATGGATTGACGTCGTCACCAACGCCGGAAACCCACGTCCGTGGTGCTTGCGCGGAAGCTGGCGCGATCAGGAAGATTGATGCCAGAAGCAACACAGCGAGTGAAAGAAAGAATCGTATGAAGTTCATTTGCCCCTCCTGAGGTTTTGGCCAACGCCCTCGTTGACCGTTGAAATTCATGTCGAAATGCTTGGGGCATGAGTAGATTAAGGAGCGTGCAAGACGCACCTCGTCGTCCAAAGACCATCGATATACATCCAGCCCAAGCGGCTCGGACATTATAGCGTTATAATTTACCTTCCAGTGATGCTATGAGTCATAGTAAATAAATAGCATTCGGATTGCAGATGATTTTTCCCATGCAAGAATATCGATGATAGCAACAGCGAGTACGAGGCGGCGCATATGCCAGACATCTGGGATGCACTGTGGCGCAACACGGCGGGAAATAGAGTTGGATGACTTAGGCCATATGCAAGGAGCGGTTGCGCCCCGCCATTTTTTCGCACGGCGCAGCAAATCATCCGTCGGCACACAAGCGGTCCGTTTTCGAGCCTGCCGGTCAGCGCAACAATAGCGCGGCTGCCCGATACCTCACGTAACCTCAGGCCCGTTACGTAAACCAAGGAAGCGGCAGATGTGCGCCATGGCTATTTGTCGGCAAAATGGCCAACCACTCTTCAAAAAGCCGTATCGATATGGCAGGACGCGAAGACTTCGCAGCGCAATCATCTGGAACACATGGCAGGAACTGACCTTCAGACCGCTGGCCCGGCGATCATCCTGGTCGAGCCGCAGCTCGGCGAGAACATCGGCATGGTCGCTCGCGCCATGGCCAATTTCGGTCTGTCGGAGCTGCGTCTCGTCAACCCTCGTGACGGTTGGCCGAGCGAGAAGGCACGCGCGGCGGCCAGCCGCGCCGATCATGTCATCGACGCTGTCACCGTCTTCGACGATCTGGCCTCGGCGCTCGCCGACCTAAACTTTGTTTTCGCCACCACGGCCAGGCAGCGCGATGGCTTCAAATCCGTGCGCGGGCCGGTGGAAGCGGGCAGGGTGCTGCGGGCCCGTCACGCAATGGGCCAACGCACCGGCATCCTGTTCGGACGCGAGCGCTTCGGCCTCTACAATGACGAGGTCGGCCTTGCCGACGAGATCGTCACCTTCCCGGTCGATCCTGATTTCTCCTCGCTCAACATCGCCCAGGCGGCCTTGCTGATGTCCTACGAATGGATGAAGTCCGGCCTGGAAGACGAGACGAAGACCAATTTTTCCGGCCCGGACATGAAGCCGGCAAGCAAGGAAGAACTGCACGGCCTGTTCGCCTACCTCGAAGGCGCCCTGGAAGCGCGTGGTTATTTCCGGCCGGCGCCGAAGAAGCCGAAAATGATCGACAATCTGCGCGCGGTGCTGACGCGCGCCGGTTTTGCAGAACCGGAGCTCAAGGTGCTGCGCGGCATCATCTCGTCGCTCGACAGGTTTTCGCCGGCGATGCCGCGCGGCGATGGTTCGCCCGGCGATGATCCACGGCGCCTGCCCGCGGCCGCCGCGCGTGCTCGCAAGGCGGAAGTGGGTCGCCAACCGCCCGACGCCAATGGTGACGACAATGACACGCCGCCGCTAGGTGGCAAGGGAACCGACAATGACTGAACGGCCGATCCTGATGTTCGATTCGGGCATCGGCGGGCTTACTGTGCTGCGCGAGGCGCGGGTGCTGATGCCTGACCGCCGCTTTGTCTATGTCGCCGACGATGCGGCTTTCCCCTATGGCGCCTGGGACGAGCCGGCCCTTAACGCCCATATCCTTGGCCTGTTCGGCATGCTGCTGGAAAAATTCAGGCCCGAGATTTCGGTCATTCCCTGCAACACGGCGTCGACGCTGGTGATTGACGCGCTGCGCCAGAAATTCCCCGGTCATCCCTTTGTCGGCACGGTGCCGGCGATCAAGCCGGCGGCGGAACGCACCCGCTCCGGGCTCGTCTCGGTGCTGGCGACGCCCGGCACGGTCAAGCGTCAATACACGCGCGACCTGATCGGCAAATGGGCGCAGAAATGCCACGTGCGGCTGGTCGGCTCGGACCGGCTGGCGCCGCTGGCCGAGATCTATATGCGCCAGGGGTTCGTCGACGAGGAGATCGTGCGCGAGGAGATCGCGCCATGCTTTGTCGAGAAGGACGGCGCCCGCACCGACATCGTGGTGCTCGGCTGCACCCATTATCCGTTCCTGGCCAATCGCATGCGCAAGACCGCGCCCTGGCCGGTCGACTGGATCGACCCGGCCGAAGCGATCGCCCGCCGCGCCATGTCGCTGCTGGCGCCGGTCGATGGACCGCTGCCGACGGGCGAGCCCGACATCGCCGTCTTCACCTCCGGCAAGGTGGACTTCGCTACCAGCCGGCTGATGCAGGGCTTTGGACTGGTCGTGAGCTAGACGGTGACCGAAACGTCTGCCGTTCAGGCAGGTTCGAACACGATGCTGCGTTGATCCGGATCGGCCGAGACCAACCTTAGCGTCAGGCCATCACCCTGTTCGAGCCCGTCGGCCTTCAAATTGGCAACGACAGGCATGTTGGCAAGCTGGACGCGTACGCCATGGTTGACGTCGGTCACGACGGCCTTGAACGTCTCTCCCTCGCGTCCCCTGAGCATGACCGCCTCGGCAAGATCGATGACCGCATGGTTGATCTGCGAAGCGCGGCTATCTGCACGTCCCATCACCTTCGGCAATCCAGTGAATGCATCGGTGACGGCCTGCGGCACGGGCTGGCCATTGGCGATAGCCAGCGCGCAGCGCACGACGTAGCGATCGGCCAGTCGCCTGAGCGGCGCGGTTGCATGAGCATAGGTCGCAGCCATCGCCTCATGCCAGGGGACAACCCCCTCTTTGTAGGGTTGGTAAGATGCGCCGGGGCTTGCATGGCGGATTTCCAGCATCAGCGCCGCCTGTTGCGGATCGGCCGGGTCAAGGGTTCGCTGATAGTCGCGCAAGCTGGTGGAGGCCGGCCAGGACAGTCCCAGAGCCTGTGCCGCGTTGCGCAGTCTTTGCACCTTGAAAGCATCTGGCTCCGACATCACACGGAACAACCCGATATGGTGCGCAAGCATGGCGTCGGCAATCGCCATATTGGCAGCCAGCGAAAGCGCGGCGTTGTCTTGCTCGGATTGCAGCAGCGGTCTGAACGAAAGCCGGAATGTGCCATCGGCGAGCCGTTCCACCTCCTGCTCGGGCGGATCGACGCGGGACGCGCCACGACCCTTTTCGTTCATCGCCATGCGCCGCGCCATTTCGGCGAAGCCTGCCGGGACATCGGAGGCCCGCACGCTGTCATAGGCGAGCTTCGCGCGGCTTTGAATGATTGCCCGCTCCGCACCGTCCAGTTTCACCAGACCGTCCCCCGCGACCCGAACGGTGAAGATGACAGCTGGACGCGGCCCATCCGGCAACAGGCTCGCCGCACCTTCGGCAAGTGCCGGCGGGTAGAGACCGGCCTTGCCGTCCGGCAAGTAAAGTGTCTCGCCCCGCGTCCAGGCCTCGAGATCGATCGCGTCGCCGTCCTCGACGAACCAGGCTACGTCGGCAATGGCATAATGCAGCAGAAGATCGCTGCCGCTCGTCTCGATTGAAAACGCCTGATCAAGGTCGGTGGAAGCAGCCGGATCGAGCGTGACGAAGGGCATATCAGTTCGATCGGCATGCTGGGTGGGCACACGTTTGGCCGCCGCCTCCGCTGCCGCCATCACGACCAATGGAAATCCATCCGGCACGCGGAATTCGGTGCGGATTTTCGCCAGGCCGGTGGAGAGCGCTTGTGAAGGATCGGTCAGTGATTTCATGCAGCCGTCCTACACTGGCGCTCCCGGCACGGGAAGGTTGCCAACGAAAATCGCCGATGCCGATCGCCTGATGGGCTGGCACTAAGGGGACCGGGAACTGAGCCGCTGGCGACGGAACTACTGTCAAAGCGCGGCGTTTCTTCTGGCAGCAAAGGAGTAGCAACCATGCCAGCCACCTCGAAAGCCCAGCAGAAAGCCGCCGGTGCTGCCTTGTCGGCCAAGCGCGGCGAGACGAAGAAGAGCGAACTCCAAGGCGCTTCCAAGGGAATGTACGAATCGATGAGCGAAAAACAGCTCGAGGAATTCGCCGAGACGAAGCGCAAGGGCCTGCCGGACAAGAAATCGAAAGACTAGGGTTAGGCATCCGGAATCAAAAAGCCCGCGGCCAAAACCGCGGGCTTTGAAATGATCTGTCGGCCGCCCTGGGACCGAACCGGAGCTTACCAGCGCCCCCAGCAGCGCTTGATCTTGTAGCGGATGACCTTCTTGTGGCCGTGCCGCCAGATAACCCTCTTTTTGACCACGATGCGGCAGGTCTCGTGATGCCGTTGGCCATGCCAATGCCGCGCCATTGCGGGCTCCGGCGTCATGACCGCCATCGATCCCGCCAACACCGCGGCTCCCGTCAGGGTAAGGAAGAACTTCTTCATGCGAATTGTGGCTCCTCTGCTCCAGTCCCGTCCTAATGCCGTTGGCGCAACCTCCCGCCACGTCCGGCATCGCACTCAACCCACAGACGGTATATCGTCGCCATCGCCAAGGCCAGCCACAAGCTTGACACCGGTTAAATCTCGGTTTAACCAGCCGCCAACGCCGGGCAGCGATGTCCGGTGTTTATTTTGTATACGCAAGACCGTTGCCTTGGTTTCTGGTCTTGTTTGAACTGACGTGTCCCGTGGGTTTTCCGCCGCGTTGCGTGGGAAAACCCTGTCAGGTCTCGAAAACGGAGGCCAGAGGAGGGCGCGTTTCCTTCACCCGGACCATGAGGTTCCGGGTGTGTTTGTTTTGAAAGGGAATGCGATGAGCAAGCGCGAATCCGCGAAGTACAAGATCGACCGCCGTCTCGGCGAAAACATCTGGGGCCGCCCGAAGTCCCCGGTCAACAAGCGTGAATACGGCCCCGGCCAGCATGGCCAGCGCCGCAAGGGCAAGCTTTCCGATTTCGGCCTGCAGCTGCGCGCCAAGCAGAAGCTGAAGGGTCACTATGGCGACGTTTCGGAAAAGCAGTTCCGTAAGGTCTATGAAGAGGCCGATCGCCGCAAGGGCGACACCTCGGAGAACCTGATCGGCCTGCTCGAGTCGCGTCTCGACGCGGTCGTCTACCGCGCCAAGTTCGTGCCGACCATTTTCGCCGCCCGTCAGTTCGTCAACCACGGCCACGTCAACGTCAACGGCAAGCGCGTCAACATCGGCTCGTATCGCTGCAAGCCGGGCGATGTCGTCGAAGTGCGCGAAAAGTCGAAGCAGCTGGTCATCGTTCTCGAAGCGGTCGGCCTGGCTGAACGCGACGTGCCGGATTACATCGAAGCCGATCACAACAAGATGGTCGCGACCTTCTCGCGCATCCCGGGCCTGGCGGACGTCCCGTTCGCCGTGCAGATGGAACCGAACCTGGTCGTCGAATTCTATTCGCGCTAAACGAGCGCGTTTCGCGATACCAAGCAAAGGCCGCCCGTCGAGGCGGCCTTTTCTTTGTCCGCCTTTTCTTTGTCGGCCATCTCCGCTAATTCCGGGCGCAACGAAGCGCCGGACAGTCGTTGCTCCCGGATTTTGGAACTGACGCCATGAACATGCTGCCAGACGCCGAATCGCTTGAACCAGCCGGCGACATCGAGGGCGGCTTTCATCCGCTGTTTGCCGATGTGCCGTCCTCGGTCGAGTTCAACAAATTGCGCAAGCGGCTGCTGCGGCTGACCCGACAGGCGATCGAGGATTTCTCGATGGTGAAGCCCGGCCAGCGCTGGCTGGTTGCGCTGTCGGGCGGCAAGGATTCCTACGGCCTGCTCGCTATGCTGCTCGACCTCAAATGGCGCGGGCTGCTGCCGGTTGATCTTCTGGCCTGCAATCTCGACCAGGGCCAGCCGAATTTCCCCAAACACATCCTGCCGGACTATCTCGACAGCCACGGAATCGCGCACCGGATCGAATATCAGGACACCTATTCCGTCGTCACCGACAAGCTGCCTGCGGGCAGCACCTATTGCTCGCTCTGTTCGCGGCTCAGGCGCGGCCATCTCTACCGCATCGCGCGGGAAGAGGGGTGCTCGGCTCTGGTGCTCGGCCACCATCGCGAGGACATTCTGGAAACCTTCTTCATGAACCTCTTCCATGGCGGCCGTCTTGCGGCCATGCCGCCAAAGCTGCTCAATGACGACGGCGACGTCATGGTGCTGCGGCCGTTGAGCTACTGCGCCGAGGTCGATCTCGAAAAATTTGCTGCGGCGATGCAGTTCCCGATCATTCCCTGCGATCTCTGCGGCAGTCAGGAAGGTCTCCAGCGCAACGCCATGAAGGCGATGCTCGAGGACCTGGAAAAGCGCATGCCCGGCCGCAAGGACACGATGCTGCGCGCACTGTCCAACAGCAGGCCATCGCATTTGCTCGACAGAAAACTGTTCGATTTCGCTGCCCTCAATGAAACCCTCACAGCCAGGCAAGACGTTCCCGATGACATTTGACGATACTGCGATCGACTGGCTTGCCGGCCTTCTGTCCGATGCGGCTAAAGCCGAGATCATGCCGCGCTTTCGCCGGCTGGGCGACGGCGACATCCGCCAAAAAACCTCGGCCGCCGACCTCGTGACGGAAGCTGACGTCAATGCCGAGCGGCTCATCACCGCCAGACTGCGCGAGCGTTATCCCTCGGCGATGGTCGTCGGCGAGGAGGCCTGTTCCGACAATCCAGCGCTGCTCGATGGCCTGGGCGAGGCCGATCTGGCGTTCGTCATCGACCCGGTCGACGGCACTTTCAACTTCGCCTCCGGCGTGCCGCTGTTCGGCGTCATGCTGGCGGTCGTGGTCAAGGGCGAGACCGTTGCCGGCATCATCCACGATCCGGTCGGCAAGGACTGGCTGATCGGCGCCAGGGGCGCCGGCAGCCATATCCGGCATGCGCATGGCAGCATCGAGAGGGTGCATGTCGCCCCACCGGCACCGATCTCGGAAATGACCGGCTCGGTCTCCTGGCAATATATGCCCGAACCCGAGCGGTCGCGGCTGGCGCGCAATCAGACGAAGATCCTGTCGCAATTCGCCTATCGCTGCGCGGCGCACGAATACCGCCTGTTGGCGAGCGGCTATGCCCACTTCGTCGTCTACAACAAGCTGATGCCGTGGGACCATCTGGCCGGTGTGCTGATCCATGCCGAGGCCGGCGGCCATGCCGCGCGCTTCGACGGCAGCGCCTATCTGCCCTCGCATGTCGGCGGCGGTCTACTTGTCGCGCCCGATCGGGAAAGCTGGCACGAATTGCGCCGCGAACTCTGGGCGCAATAGGATCACTTTCCGCGGCGAGCTGAAAGAGCGATACGATCGCGCGCAAATCCGGAGGCTCTCGAATGAAACCTCGATTCGCAATTGTCGCGCTGGTTCTCGTCATCGCCCTGTTTGCCGGCCCCTACGAAGCAAGCTCGCAAGAGCGCGCCTGTCGAAGTCCAGATCCCGTCGACACAATCAAGGAGATGTCGGACGCTATCTATGCGTGTTGGAAACCGCCGCCCGGAACCGCCGGCATGTCCTTGACGCTGCGGTTCTCGCTTCGCCGCAACGGCACACTGATCGGCAAGCCGCGCGCCACATATTCCGATCTGGGGACCGATGCCCAACTCAGCCGGGCCTTCGTGGCTTCCATCCTCAGGGCACTCGACGAAGCTTTGCCATTGCCCTTTTCGGAGAGCATGGGTGGAGCAATCGCGGGGCGTATGCTTTCCCCTCGCTTCACGGCAGCCCTCGAAGGTGCGTCCTAATGCAGGTCGGTGATATGACCTAGAACCGGTGGGTTCTGCGGCTGGAACATCTTGCCGCGCTCGGCGATGAAGATCATCAGCAGCGCTGCGACCGAGACGCTGCAGAAGCCGGCCGCCAGCGGCGTCACCGTGCCGTTGAATGCCTGACCGATCAGCGTGCCGAGAATGCCGCCGAGAAACGTCTGCATGAAACCCAGGATGGACGACGCCGTGCCGGCCAGTTGGCCGAGCGGCTCCATGGCCAGCGCATTGAAATTCGCGCCGAGCGCGCCGAACGGAAGCATGGCGCTGGCAAAGAAGGTGATGAACAGCCAGAGCGGCATCTTCATTTCCAGCGAAACGACCAGCCAGGCAAGGCTGATGACAAGGAACAGCAGCAGCGCGCTCTGCGACAGGCGGCGCATGCCGATACGGCCGACAAGGCGCGAGTTCAGAAAGTTGGAGAAGGCAAGCACGCCCGCAACCCCGGCGAAGATGACCGGGAACATCTCGCCGACGTTGAATATGTCGACATAGATCTGCTGCGCCGAGGCGATGAAGCCGAACATGGCGCCGAAAACGAAGGTGCTGGCGAAGGCATAGCAGATCGCAATACGGTTGGTGAGCACGATGCGAAACCCACCGACAATGGAGTTCACGGTCAGTGGCCGGCGATGTTCGGGATGCAATGTTTCAGGCAGGCGCAGCAGCGACCAGGCAGAGACAAAGAGCGCGCCGACGGCCATGGTGACGAAGATCCAATGCCAGGTCGCAAACAGCATGATGAACTGGCCGATGCCGGGAGCAATGACCGGTATCGCCATGAACACCATGAAGATCAGCGACATCACCTCGGCCATGCGCCGGCCGTCGAACGTGTCGCGCACGATCGAGACGGCGATGACGCGGGTGGCGGCGGCACCGATGCCTTGCACGGCCCGGCACAGCAGAAGTGTCTCAAAGCTTGGCGCAACGGCAGCCGCCGCGGCCGCGGCGACATAGATCACCAGCCCGGCGACCAGCGGCGCGCGACGGCCGAAGCGATCCGAGATCGGCCCGAAGAACAGCTGGCCGCCGCCGAAGCCCAGAATATAGGCGGTGATCACATATTGCCGGTGATTTTCATTTTCGACGCCAAGCGAAGCGCCGATCTGCTGCAAAGCCGGCAGCATAATGTCGATGGCCAGCGAGTTCAGCGCCATCAGCGCCGCGCACAAGGCGATGAATTCCCAGCGTGGAATGGGCAGTTTGCTCGCCGATTGCGGCGCTGATTTTGGCTGGTCCACGGCAAGTCCGATCTTTCAAACGAAAATGCGCCGGCGGGCCGGCGCATTGGCTCGTCTTGGTCCTGGGTTCAGGACATAAAATTGCCGAGGTGGGGCTGCCCTGGCGTTTGGTGCACGTCACCCGAAACTGTACGGCGGTTTCAGGCGGACGACATGCACGAAAACAGAAATCAGGCGGCGCCTTTGACGCTGACGCCCTTTTCGACAAGGAATGTCTGGAGTTCGCCCGCCTGGAACATCTCGCGGACGATATCGCAGCCGCCGACGAATTCGCCCTTGACGTAGAGCTGCGGGATCGTCGGCCAGTTGGAATATTCCTTGATGCCCTGGCGCAGTTCAGCGGAGTCCAGGACGTTCACGCCTTTGTAGTCGGCGCCGATATAGTCGAGGATCTGGACGACCTGGCCGGAAAATCCGCATTGCGGGAAACCGGGCGTGCCCTTCATGAAAAGGACGACGTCGTTGCCCTTCACTTCATTGTCGATGTAGTCGTTCATACCGCTCATGGAATATCCTTTCCCGCCTGTGGGAGTCAGGCTCGAAACATATCCTTCAAATAAACCCAACGATTGCTCGAAACAAGACGTTAGCCGTGCCGTGGCTGAAATGGCGCAAGAGTTGGCGCGACTTGGGCCAAACCAGGTGACAGCCCTATGCGGCGGATCTAGACATTCTGCTGGCCAGCGGCGGCATGCTTGCGAGACCGGCGAAGAGAAAGACCGCGATAACGCTCATCACCAAACGCTGGTGGTGCGGGGCGTATTGGGGCCGGAGGGATGAGCCGAAGCGCCAGATCAACAAAGGATCGCGCCACAAAAACGATAACCTTCCATGCCGCCGTCAAAATCAGCTGTATCGCCCGATCGCCTCCAATGCGCCTGAACAACATGGAAAAGAGGAGATCGGGTATCCAGGTCATGGATTGCTCTCGCCTAGTCAGGAACGCTGGTCTGCAGCGCCAGTGCGTGCAGCACGCCGCCCATATTGCCCTTCAGCGCGTCATAGACCATCTGGTGCTGCTGCACGCGGCTTTTTCCCCGAAAGCTCTCGGCCACCACTTCGGCAGCATAATGGTCGCCATCGCCGGCGAGATCGCGGATCGTCACCTTTGCGTCCGGAATGCCGTCCTTGATCAGTTTTTCGATGTCGTGGGCATCCATTGCCATGGCAAAATCCTGTTTCGAGCGGCCGGTAGCCGGCCATGAGATGAGAGTCGGGCGAGCCTAAAGCCTTTCCGGTCCGGATTGAAGCCGTTCTGTCCCTCCAAGGGCAAGACGGTCCGATGGTTTCAGAGAAAGACTAGACCGGTGGGCTTGCTTCATCCTCGGCAGCATCCTCGCGTGTCGAGAAGGCGCGGCCAAGGCTGAAGGCCAGCACATAGAGCGGAACGTTGATAACCAGGCTGACTATGGGAAGATAACTCGTCATCTGCCAGGCGGGCGAGAAGAACGGTTGGCCGTAACCGTCGCAGACGAGCGACGAACCATACTCCCACAACGCCCCTACGACGACCGCACCGGCAAAAAGCTTGATGCAGGTGACGATATGCCTTGCCCGTGCCGGATCCGGCGCCAGGCGGCCCCAAACCACCAGGCACACGATCGGGACCGCGTAGATGAGGTTCTGCATCACGAGCATCGGGATGGCGCCGTTGGCCGCGGCAAGGAACTGCGCGCGTGTTTCCAGCCGCGTGCAAACCTCGCTCGAGGTCGTCGACAGCAGGAAAAAGACGAATGGCCCGAGAAACCAGAAGAAGAACAGCGACGGCCAGAAGACGACTGCAAGCAGCGCCCGGGCAGCCAGTTCCCTATGATTGAGCATGATCTTTTTCCGAAAACCGGCTTCCACTTTTCGGGATCATGCTCTGGTCAACTGGCCTGATCCATGAAGCGGGGGAACCAGCCTTCGTGAACCGCGGAGAGTTCGCTGACTGGGATTGCCCGCGCCTCGCCAAGCTTCAGCGCGCTGCCGCCGGTCG
Source organism: Mesorhizobium loti (assembly GCA_014189435.1). Classification (NCBI taxonomy): domain Bacteria; kingdom Pseudomonadati; phylum Pseudomonadota; class Alphaproteobacteria; order Hyphomicrobiales; family Phyllobacteriaceae; genus Mesorhizobium; species Mesorhizobium loti. Next base: position 3,079,762 of record CP050293.1, on the reverse strand, counting down.
AGCCGATCCAAGGTGCGAAGATGCCGAGTTCGCTCTGCTGCTTGCGAATGGCGTCCCATTCATCACTATCCGGGTCGATCGACAACGTCAGCAGATAACGGCCCTGATCCTCGCCGAACCAGACCGGGATCGGGTCGGTGCCGACAAGCCCGGGGACCGTCGCACCGATGCCTGACGCCATTGCCATTTCGGCTAGAGCCACGGCAATGCCACCATCGGAAACGTCGTGCGCCGCCGTGATGATGCCGGATGCGATGAGAGCGCGTACATGGTCACCGACGCGCTTTTCATGGTCGAGGTCGACCGGCGGCGGCGGGCCATCCGTGCGGCCGTGAATGTCTCTGAAATAGACCGACTGGCCGAGATGCGTTCCCCAGGAGGCCGGCGCGCCGACCAGCAGGATCATCTGGCCTGGTGCGGCAAAGCCGGTCCGCACCATCTTCGACCAGTCGGCGATCAGGCCGACGCCGCCGATGGTCGGTGTCGGCAGGATGCCCTGGCCGTTGGTTTCGTTGTAGAGCGAGACGTTGCCGGAGACGATCGGGAAGCCGAGCGCGCGGCAGGCATCGCCGATGCCTTTCACCGCGCCGACCAGCTGACCCATGATCTCGGGCCGTTCCGGGTTGCCGAAATTGAGGTTGTCGGTGGCCGCCAGCGGCAGAGCGCCGGTGGCGGTCAAATTGCGCCAGCATTCGGCCACCGCCTGCTTGCCGCCCTCATAGGGGTCAGCCTCGCAATAGCGCGGCGTCACATCGGAGGAGAAGGCGAGCGCCTTGGTCGCATGGCCTTCAACGCGGACCACACCGGCATCGCCGCCGGGAAGCTGCAGCGAATTGCCCTGGATCAGCGTGTCGTACTGCTCCCACACCCAGCGGCGCGACGAGAGATCCGGTCCGCCGAGCAGCTTCAACAGCGCGTCGGCCACATCGGCCTGCGGAACGTCATTGGCGGCAAGTGGCGCCGGTTTCTTGGATTCGACCCACGGCCGGTCATATTCCGGAGCCTTGTCGCCGAGATCCTTGATCGGCAGGTTGGCGACCTCGTCGCCCTGATGCAGCACGCGGAAGCGCAGATCGTCGGTGGTCTTGCCGACAATGGCGAAGTCGAGCCCCCATTTGTGGAAGATCGCCTCGGCTTCCTTTTCCTTTTCCGGGCGCAGCACCATCAGCATGCGCTCCTGGCTTTCGGAAAGCATCATTTCGTAGGCGCTCATGCGCTCTTCGCGCACCGGCACCTTGTCGAGATAGAGCTCGATGCCGAGGTCGCCCTTGGCGCCCATTTCGACCGCCGAGCAGGTGAGGCCGGCCGCACCCATGTCCTGGATGGCGATGACGGCGCCCGAGGCCATCAGTTCGAGGCTGGCTTCCAACAGGCACTTTTCGGTGAAGGGATCGCCGACCTGGACGGTCGGGCGCTTCTCGTCGATCTTGTCATCGAATTCGGCCGAGGCCATGGTGGCGCCGCCGACGCCGTCGCGGCCAGTCTTGGCGCCGAGATAGACGACCGGCAGGCCGACGCCCTTGGCTTCCGACAGGAAGATCGCATCGGTCTTGGCAAGGCCCGCTGCAAAAGCGTTGACCAGGATGTTGCCGTTGTAGCGGGCGTCGAAATTGACCTCGCCACCGACCGTCGGTACGCCGAAGGCGTTGCCATAGCCGCCGACGCCGGAGACCACACCTGAAACGAGGTGCCTGGTCTTGGGGTGGTCAGGCGCGCCAAAGCGCAGCGCATTCATTGCCGCGATCGGCCGCGCGCCCATGGTGAAGACGTCGCGCAATATGCCGCCGACACCGGTCGCCGCACCCTGATAGGGCTCGATATAGGAGGGGTGGTTGTGGCTCTCCATCTTGAAGACGACGCAGTCGCCGTCGCCGATGTCGACCACGCCGGCATTCTCGCCCGGTCCCTGGATGACCTGCGGGCCGGTGGTCGGCAGCGTGCGCAGCCACTTCTTCGAGGATTTGTAGGAGCAGTGCTCATTCCACATCGCCGAGAAGATGCCGAGTTCTGTGAAGCTCGGCTCGCGCCCGACAAGGTCGAGAATGCGCTGATACTCGTCGGGCTTCAGCCCATGTGAGGCAATAAGCTCGGGGGTGATCGGCACGGTATTGGAAATGGTCATGGGCGGCGATTTATATCCAGGGCGTTGGGATTTGAGTCCCGTCTTATCGCAAGCTTGGGAGCCAATACACCCCATCGGATGCTGAAAAACAGCGGAAAGCCACAAGGTGACGACGGGTGCGACGAGATCGCGGCTTTGGTGAGCCATCGATCCGCGCGTAGCGGCAGTCATGGGGGAACGTTGTTGTTTGTTCGTGAGGGCTTGTGCACCGCCATTGGGGAACGGGATGACATCCCGGCCGTTAGGTCTCCAGCCAATCAGGAGATTTGGACCATGGCCACCAAGCAAGGCAAGAACGACAATCGCCTCTCGGACAAGGAGGCTATGCACATCGCGGAGACCACCGACGTTTCGCCTGGGCAGGCCAAAGAGTTGGCTGAGAAGCACGGGAAAGACAAGGCCGAGAAGGAAGCCAAGAACTTCAAGGCAGAGGGCTGACCCGACAACCCTCAGGAGAAGCTGTCGTAGCCGGCACGGCCTTCATCGAGAAGTCGCCGGATCACCGCAACGCCTTCGGCGATATCCTTGCGCTGTCTCGGCTGCGAAACACCGAAGCGGACGCCATGGAAAACCTGCTCGGAACGGCCCGCCTTGAACTCGTCCTCGTCGTCGATCAGCACGCCATGTTCGAGGCAGGCGTTCTTGAATGTGCCGGAAAGCCAGGGGTCGGGGAGGGTGAGCCAGACAAAGGGCACCCTGTCATGTGACTTGAACGCGAAGCCGGCCAAAGTCTCGCGCACGATGGCGATGCGGGCGCCGATTTCGGCGATGCTGCGCTTGCGTATCTCGTCGGCCTGGCCGGACAGCACCAGCCTCGTATTCACCTCCGCCAGCAGGAAGGGCATGCCGCCGGTCATCATCTTATGGGCGACGCGGATGCGATGCCGATAGGCGGGTGGGCAGGAAAGCCAGCCGCCGCGCACACCGGCTGCGACCGACTTCGACAGGCCGCCGGCGACGATGGTTCTCTCAGGGGCATATTCGGCCAGCAATGGCGTCGGATCATCGGTCAAATTGCCATAGAGATCGTCCTCGATGAGGACGACATTGTATTCGCGTGCGACACGCGCGATTGCTTCGCGGCGCGCCGCCGACAAGGTTACCAGCGTGGGGTTCTGCGCCGTCGGCATCAGGAAGATCATCTTCGGATGCTTTTGCGCGCAGACACGCTCGAAATCCTGGGGATCGATGCCTTCGTCGTCCGACGCCACCAGCGCGGTGCGCCGGCCGATCAGGCCGGCGCTGCGCGAAATCTGCGAGTAGGTGAGGTGCTCGAAGGCAACATAGTCGCCAGGGGTGGTGAGCGCCGCGATGGCCGCCATCACCGCGGCATGGGTGCCGAGCGTGGGGACAATGGTATCGGCATTTGGGCGAAACGAATTGCGCGACAGCCAGCGGGCGCCGGCTTCGTACCAGCGGTCGGGAAAATCCCGCGTATAGCTTGAAATCTCATGCGGATGGTCCTGCGCCGTGCGTGACAGCACATCGGCGACATCGGCGCCCTGGCCGATGTCGGGCGCTGCCGTGCTGTCGAAACGCAATTTGCCTCTAGGCGCATCGATGTAGCGTGTGCCTTCCGCGCTGACGTCCGGTGCCAGCAAGTCCGGCTTCGCGCCATCGGCGCGCTGGCCGAGCACATAGGTTCCACGCCCGACTTCGCCGCTCACCAGCCCACGCTCGCGCAGCAATTGATAGGCCCGGCCGACCGTGCCGACAGTGGTGCCGATGTCATAGGCGAGGTCGCGTTGCGGCGGCAGCTTTGCGCCGGCATCGATTATCCCCCGGTCGATGTCCGTTTCGATGGTATCCGCCAGCCGCTGATACAGCGGGCCGGAGCCGGCGGTGAGATCGGGGAGCCAATTTGTCATGGTGACAATTTTCTATATTGCACCCGAACATGAGTCAATACATATCGATTGTGTGCCAAAAAGGGTACAATTTGGAATTCTGGTAGAAAGAAAATGAATACAATCGCTACAATCCGTCATTCGAGAGCCGGTTCGTCTGGCCAATCGACACGTCCATCGGACCGCAGCGGCTTTGTCAGCCGTCTGGTGCGTCTGGTCAGATCGCTGGCGAGATGGATCGACCATCTGTTGGAGCGCCGCCGCAGCCGGCTGGCGCTGCTGGAAATGACCGATGATCAGCTTAGGGATATCGGCGTCACGCGCTGCGATGCTCACAGCGAGGGCATCAGGCCGTTCTGGGACTGAAGGCTAACGGAGTTTCGAAGCCCTGGTGCGTGCAATGCCACGGTCCGCAAGGACGGCGACCACGCACAGCACGAGAAAAAGTCCGGTGATGGCCGCCGCTGAGATCGCGACGCTGGTCCAGCCATTCTTGGCGGCGTCCAGGAACGGGTAGGGCACCTCGCCGGCAAGCGGTGCCCGCGCCAGCGCATAGATCAGATAGGCGACGGGATAGAGCATCCACCAGGAAATGTCGCTCCAGCGCGTCCGGCCGTCGGCGCCTGATATCAGCCACCACAGCACGAACAGCACCGGTGTCACATAATGCAGCAGAACGTCGCAAAGCAGGAACAGTCCCTGCGGCTGCCAGAGTTGTGCCAGAACCGTGGCATAGATGATGAAAACCAGCGCGATCGAAATCGCGACGCCGGCCCGTATCCGTGTCCCGGCGAAGGCTGGCAGCCAGGCATAGCCAGAGGGCGACAGCACCGACGTGTACACCAGCACCGCGCCGATGTTGGTCAGGATGGTGAAAAAGCTGAGAACGAAAATGATCGAGCCGAACAGGCTGCGGCCGGCTTCCATCGACGCCGGAATGCTGATGCAGAACTGCAGGACGAGCCCGGCCAGACCGATGATCAGACCCGCGATCTGCAGGAACCGGCCCATGGCTAGGCCGTTGCGGCGCAGGCCGGATTGCCGGCTTGCCAGCGGGCAATGTCGGAGCCGATGCGGGCGCCAAGCGGATCGTTCATCAGCGGTCCGAACACGTCAACGCGGCTCGAATTGCCTTGCGCCTGCACGACGAGCAGCGGTTTGCCGCCATAATGCTTGGCCGGCACCAGCAGGAAACGCGGCGTGCCGCTGAACGAATTCAGTTCATTGGCCATCTGATATTGCTTGAAGGCCGGATCCTTGCTGGCGATCCAGCATTTGTGGGCCGCGATCGCCACTTGTTCCATGGCCAGCAGCGCCGCACTTTTGCCTGACGGGACAGGCGTGCTCTTAGGGGTCGATTGGCAGGATGCGAGCGCGAAACCCGCGGCGGCAACCAGCGCGATCGTCTTGCCCTTGATCAAGCGGCACCCATCTCAAGCTCGGACAGGAAGATCTTCAAACCGTCGGTCATTTCGCCCCACACCCGCGACAATGCCGGGTGCTGCGAGGCGATCTGCTCATAGGCATCGAATTTGGGATAGGCGTCGAGCAGGTCGTGGCGTCCTGTCATGGCGCGGAAATTGTTGAAGATGAACCGCGTCGGCGTCAGCCAGGCATCGGCGAAACTGATGTCGTCGCCGAGGGCGAAAGGCCCTTGCGCCATGCGCGCCTCGATTGCCGCCAGTCCGTGATGCAGGCGGGCGAATTGGGTGTCGATCTCGGCATTGTTTCGCTTCGGCACGAAATGAAGCTCGAAAAGCTTCATCATCGGCGTGAGCACATCGAGATCGGTGATGCGGGCGAACATGCGCACCAGCGCGCGGTCCTTGGAATCGGGCGGCAGCAGCGCCGGTTCCGGAAAGCGCTCTTCCAGATACTCGGCGATGACCACCGATTCGAGGATGGTTTCGCCCGAGCCGGTGATCAGCACCGGAATCCGGTTCAGCGGCGAGATGGCGCGGAACGCTTCCGGGATCGGAAAACCGGGTGGCGGCGCGATGATCTTGAGCGGCACGTCCTTGATATAGGCCAGCGCCCGCACGATCGACGAGTAGGGCGACAACGGCCGCGAATAGAGTTTCATGACCGTCTCTCTCCCCAATGAATCGGACTTGCCCTAATAAAGAGACAGGAATGTCCGGCTGTTTTCAAGCTGTTCGCTTCGATGATTTCAGGCGGCGATGCCAAGCGCGCTTTCGAACAGTCCACGGCCGTCCGTGCCGCCATGGGCTGCTTCGATCAGGTTTTCCGGATGCGGCATCAGGCCGAGCACATTGCCGCGCTCGTTGATGATGCCGGCAATGTCGTTGATCGAGCCATTGGGGTTGGTGCCCTCAGCATAGCGGAACACCACCTGACCTTCGCCTTCGAGGCGGGCAAGCGTGTCGGCGTCGGCAAAGTAATTGCCGTCATGATGCGCGACAGGCGAGCGGATAATCTGGCCCGGCTGGTAGCGGCGGGTGAACATGGTGTTGGCGTTGGTGATCTCGAGCTTCACCTGCCGGCAGACGAATTTCAGCGAGGTGTTGCGCATCAAGGCGCCCGGCAAAAGGCCGGCCTCGACCAGGATCTGAAAACCGTTGCAGACGCCGATGACCGTGACGCCGGCGGCTGCCTTTTCGGCCACTGCCCGCATGACCGGCATGCGCGCCGCGATCGCGCCGCAGCGCAGATAATCGCCGAAGGAAAAACCGCCCGGAATGGCGATCAGGTCGACATCGGGGATTTCGGTGTCGGTCTGCCAGACGGTCACCGGCGGTGTTCCCGAAATCTTGGTCAGCGCCGCGATCATGTCGCGGTCGCGGTTGAGGCCAGGCAGAAGGACGACGGCTGATTTCATTTCGGTTCGTAAGGCCTTTGTGTTTCGGCGAGTTCGCGCAGGTCCAGACGTCTGTCTATGCGTTCAAGGCGCTCGTCTTGTCGGGCGAGAATGCCATAAACGTTGTGAATATCGCTTTGCGTGGCCACCATGTGACCCCGCATCACATTCAATTCCCGTTTCGTCTCGGAGACATCCTGACGAAGCTCACCGATTTCGTGATGCACGCGCTTCAAAAGCTCGAACATCAATTCATTCGTGACTTCAGGCATAGTGCCTCCGACACAACCTCAGGTAAGTGTCACACTATAATTCTCAATCACCGTGTTCGCCAGCAGCTTGTCGCACATGGCCTTGAGGTCCGCTTCGGCCTTGGCCTTGTCGCTTTCCGCCAACTCGACGTCGAACACCTTGCCCTGCCGCACCGCGCCGACGCTGCCGAAGCCCAAGCCGGACAATGCGTGTTCGATCGCCTTGCCTTGCGGGTCGAGCACGCCGTTCTTGAGGGTGACGGTAATGCGGGCCTTGATCACGCTGGACATGCTCCTGTTCTGAGTATCGGGTTGCAAGCCGCTATCAGTGCGGCTTGCCTTTGAGGCCGTCGGTCGAGGCGACAAGCACCGGGCCGGTCGGGCGCGGCGGCTCGTTCTCGTTCATGATGCCGAGGCGGCGGGCAACTTCCTGGTAGGCCTCGACGAGGCCGCCCATGTCGCGGCGGAAACGGTCCTTGTCGAGCTTGTCCTGCGTCGCCACGTCCCACAGCCGGCAGGAGTCCGGCGAAATCTCGTCGGCGACGACGATGCGCATCATGTCGCCCTCGAACAGACGGCCGCATTCGATCTTGAAGTCGACGAGCTGGATGCCGACGCCCATGAACAGGCCGGAGAGGAAGTCGTTGACGCGGATGGCCAGCGCCATGACGTCGTCGATTTCCTGCGGGCTCGCCCAGCCGAACGCGGTGATGTGCTCTTCCGAAACCATCGGATCGTCGAGCGCATCGGCCTTGTAATAGAATTCGATGATCGAGCGCGGCAAAACCGTGCCTTCCTCGATGCCGAGGCGCTTGGACAGCGAACCGGCGGCGACATTGCGCACCACCACTTCGAGCGGAATGATCTCGACTTCCTTGATCAGTTGCTCGCGCATGTTGAGCCGGCGGATGAAATGGGTCGGAATGCCCATGCGGTTCAAATGGTTGAAAATGTACTCGGAAATGCGGTTGTTGAGCACACCCTTGCCGTCGATGACTTCATGCTTCTTCTTGTTGAACGCGGTTGCATCATCCTTGAAGAACTGGATAAGCGTGCCCGGCTCGGGTCCCTCATAGAGGATCTTGGCCTTGCCTTCATAAATGCGGCGGCGATTTTTCATCTGATTTTTCTCTGGGGTTCCGGACAGGCGGTATCAGACCATTTCCTGTCCGTCTGCCTGAAATAGTGCGGCTACGGTAGGGTTCAATGCCGGGTCTATCCCAATCACATCGTTTGCTCAATCGGCAAATCCTTCCAATCAACCGCTTTCGGGACTGAAATGCCGCAGCGCAGCATGCGATGAAGCGTATTGACCGGGTCGCGACCTTTTGGTTTGTGCTTTGGCAACACACATATTCACTGCCAACGAATCGAATTTGACCCGGAGGGACGCTATGAGCAGCATGAAAGACCGCGAAGAGGGCTTCGAGCGCAAATTTGCTTTCGACGAGGAACTTCGGTTCAAGGCCTCGGCGCGCCGCAACAAGGCGCTTGGCCTGTGGGCCGCCGAAAAGCTCGGAAAGTCCGGCGCCGACGCCGACGCCTATGCCAAGGAAGTGGTTGTTGCCGACATCGAGGAAGCCGGCGACCACGACGTGTTCCGCAAGATCCGCAAGGATTTCGACGCGGCCGGCGTCGACCAGTCGGACCATCAGATCCGCCGCACCATGGACGAGCTGATGGCGCAGGCGATCGAGCAGATCAAGAACACCTGATCCGGGCCGAAGCAGGTTCCGCAAAAGTGTCCCACGGTTTTGCGACAGAGAACCTGCGACAGACGAAGAATGACTGGACCAATCGACCGCCCGGCCTATCCGGGCGGTTTTTCTTTGCCTTTGCCGCGGTTTCCGGCTGAAACTGCGATCGTTAACGAGGAAAGTGTCCATGTCCCTGAAGTCCCGCCTCGCGGCCGATGAAACACTGTTCACCGCATGGTCCGGCGTGCCGGATGCCTTGACTGTCGAGATCGTCGCCAAGCAGGGCTTTGACGCCGTCACGCTCGACATGCAGCATGGCGGCCATCACGAGGACAGCGTCTTGCGCGGCCTGGTGCCGGTGCTTGCTGCCGGCAAGCCGGCGCTGGTGCGCATTCCTGTCGGCCGTTTCGACATGGCGAGCCGCGCGCTCGACTTCGGCGCCGAGGCGGTCATTGCGCCGATGGTGAATTCGGTGGCCGACGCAAAACTGTTCGCCGCCGCCATGAAATATCCGCCGCTCGGCGAGCGCTCCTGGGGCCCGACTTACGCCTTTCCGCGCCACGGCAAGGGCGACCAGGCCGAGTGGCTGCGCGACACCAACCAGCGCACCATGGCTTTCGCCATGGTCGAAACGCGCGCGGCCCTCGATGCGCTCGACGGCATCCTCGACACGCCGGGCATCGACGGCATCTTCCTCGGCCCGTCGGATTTCTCGATCGCCTGGAGCAATGGCTCGACAGTCAATTCGACGCTGGAAAGCATGATGGAAACGGTCGCTTCGGTCGCCGAGCGAACCCGCAAGGCCGGCAAGCATGCGGCGATCTATGTCGTCGAGCCGGCAATTGCCGGCCGGGTCGTGTCGATGGGCTACCGCCTGCTGGCCATGGGATCGGAACACGCACTCATTGGCCTCGGCGCAAAAACCCTGATCAAGAGCGTCAGGGATTCGATCGGCTCCTGACGCACTCAGGCCTTCAGATCCGTCAGGAATTTGGCGAAGGTCATCGAGCCTTCGGGCCACGGCCCGAAGCCTGAATCCGCGTTGAGATGACCGGTCTCGCCGGCGTCGATGAACAGCGAACCCCACGCTCCGGCAATGTCCTCGGCGACATCGAAGGCGCAGAACGGATCGTTGCGGCTGGCGATCACGATGGACGGAAAGGGCAGCGGCTCGCGCGGGTAGGGACCGAAGGTCATCAGATGCCTCGGCTTGATCTTGGGATTGGCGACATCGGGTGGCGCCACGAAGAAGGCCCCGGCAACCGGCTTGCGGAACTGCGGAACGGCTTGCACAGCCGCGGCGACACCAAGTGAGTGCGCGACCAGGACCACCGGCCGCTCGGCCTCGTTGACGGCCCTGGCCACGCTCGCCGTCCAGTCCTCGCGCACCGGCTTCGACCATTCCGTTTGCTCGACGCGGCGCGCCGTCGACAGCTTCGACTGCCAGCGGCTCTGCCAATGGTCGGGGCCGGAGTTGGTGTAGCCCGGCACGATGAGAATATCTGCGTCTCTAACCTTCATGGCGCTGAGATAGCGAGCGGCGCCGCTTCGTGCAACGGGCATGAACACCGCTCTTGATCACAATAGTGAACACGATGTTCGCTTCTTCACGTCTTGTGTGAACGATGCCGATGGACGATCTGTGGTCAGGAAAAGAAACAGCCGTGTGCGGAAACCCTGACTTTGGAACTGACACGACGTACACTGATTGGCGGCGCGGGGCTTCTTGCCTTGGGAGCTTCACCGCAGGCCGGTCGAACGGAGCCTTTGATGAGCGAATTGCCTTTTGCCGCCACCACCCCGGTCAGCGTTGCCCGCGTCGGGTTGAAGGCGCGCGACGCCGAAAGTCTTGCCGCATATTATCGCAGCGTCGTCGGTCTGCAGGAACTGAGCCGTGCCGATGGTGCGATCACGCTGGGCGCCGCCAACCGTCCGCTGCTGGTCATCGAGGCCGATCCTTCGGCCAAGCCGGATGATCCGCGCAGCGCCGGCCTGTTCCATACAGCCTTCCTGCTACCCAGCCGCGCCGATCTCGGCCGCTGGATCAACCACGCCATATCAGACAAGATCGCCATCGAGGGCGCTTCCGACCATCTGGTCAGCGAAGCGCTGTACCTGACCGATCCCGAAGGCAACGGCATCGAGATCTACGCCGATCGCCTTCCCAAGGACTGGAAGTGGAATGGCGACAAGATTGCCATGGCGACAGAGCGGCTGAACATCCCGTCCGTCGTTGCCGAAGTGCCTGCGGGTGACGCCGGCTGGCAGGGCGCGCCGGAAAACAGCATTGTCGGCCACGTCCACCTGCGCGTCGGCAGGCCGGAAGACGCCGAAGCCTGGTGGAACCAGGAATTCGGCTTCGACACGGTGGCCAAATATGGCGGCCAGGCAGTGTTCCTGTCGTCAGGCGGCTATCACCACCACATCGGCGCCAACGCCTGGCAGAGTTCGGGCGCCGGCCGCCGCGATTCCGCCCGGTCGGGCCTTGCCTGGGTCGAAATGCGTTCGGACAATGTGGCTGATGAAACGACCCGCGAGGATCCCTGGGGCACGGTGATCAGGACTGTTCCGGGCAAGGCTTGATTGCCGGTTCGGACAGAGCGTCTTTCTCCCCGTCACTATACGGGGAGAAATGCCCGGCAGGGCAATGAGGGGCAGCGCCAAAGTCGTGAAATTGTCAAAGCGTGAATGGGTGTGATCGTCGCCGAAGTCGGCGCTGCCCCTCATCCGCCTGCCGGCACCTTCTCCCCGTATAGTGACAGGGAGAAGGAAAGCTCGCCTCAGGCTTCCCCGAACACCCGCTTGAAGATCGTGTCGACGTGCTTGGTGTGATAGCCAAGGTCGAATTTCTCGCGGATATCGGCTTCGGGCAGGGCCGCGGTCACTTCCTTGTCGGCCAGTAATTCCTCAAGAAAGTCAGCGCCTTGCTCCCACACTCTCATGGCATTGCGTTGCACCAGCCGGTAGGAGTCCTCGCGCGACAGGCCGGCTTGCGTCAGCGCCAGCATGACGCGCTGCGAATGGACGAGGCCGCGGAACTTGTTCATGTTCTTCAGCATGTTCTCGGGATAGACGAGCAGCTTGTCGATGACGCCGGTCAGCCGTGACAGCGCGAAATCGAGCGTCACCGTGGCGTCCGGCCCGATCATGCGCTCGACCGAGGAGTGCGAGATGTCGCGCTCGTGCCACAGCGCAACGTTCTCCATCGCCGGCAGCGCCATGGAGCGCACCATGCGGGCAAGGCCGGTGAGGTTTTCGGTCAGCACCGGGTTGCGCTTGTGCGGCATGGCCGACGAGCCTTTCTGGCCCGGCGAAAAATACTCTTCCGCTTCCAGCACTTCGGTGCGCTGCAAATGCCGGATCTCGATGGACAGCCGTTCGACCGACGAGGCGATGACGCCCAGCGTGGCAAAGAACATCGCGTGGCGGTCGCGCGGGATCACTTGCGTCGACACCGTCTCCGGCTTCAGGCCGAGCTTTGCCGCGACGTGTTCCTCGACATAGGGGTCGATGTTGGCGAAGGTGCCGACCGCCCCGGAGATCGCACAGGTGGCGATATCCTCCCGCGCGTGCACCAACCGCTCGCGGCAGCGCGAGAACTCGGCATAGGCCTGCGCCAGCTTGACGCCGAAGGTCGTCGGCTCGGCATGGATGCCGTGGCTGCGGCCAATGGTGACGGTGTCCTTGTGCTCGAAGGCACGGCGCTTGAGCGCGGCGAGCAGGCCGTCGATATCGGCGAGCAGGATGTCGCTGGCGCGGGTAAGCTGCACGGCAAAGCAGGTGTCGAGAACATCGGACGAGGTCATGCCCTGGTGGATGAAGCGGGCGTCCGGCCCGACGAATTCGGCAAGATGGGTCAGGAAGGCGATGACGTCATGCTTGGTGACGCGCTCGATCTCGTCGATCGCCTCGACATCGAATTTTGCCGCACTGCCCTTTTCCCAGATGGTTTTGGCCGCTTGCCTGGGGATGACCCCGAGCTCGGCCAGCGCATCGCACGCATAGGCTTCGATCTCGAACCAGATGCGGAACCGGGTTTCGGGCGACCAGATGGCGACCATTTCCGGCCGGGAATAGCGAGGGATCATCGGTCAGTCCTGACGTATCGATAAGTTTGCCCGCGTCCTAACAGAGGCGCGCAAAATGCTCAACGCTGCTGGCGCGCAAACCAGACGCCCGCGGCAAACAACGCGACGAAACCCAGTGGAAAATAGAGCCGGATGCCCAGCACGACAAACTGGTAGAGCGCAATCAACGTCGTGAAGATGAACTGCAAGACCCAGGTGTGGGTGAAAGCGGGTGCATGCCACTCGGCATAATAAGAACGGTACTGCAAGGCAAACAGCCCGCCGGTCAGTCCGACCGTCGCTGCAGCGAGGCACACGAACGCTGCCGCGAAGGCGACTTCCCAGCGCCTGCCCTGCGAGACCAGCCCCGCCGCAAACAGGCCGATCGGAAAGGCCAGCGCAGCTCCCGCCGCGAACAGCAAGGTGACGATGCGGATTTTCGCCGGCGTCTCCCAGTCGTCCAAAAACAGGGTAACGAGCGCGCTGGCGCCCATCGTCACCGCCCACAGCAAGGCGCCGAAAAGCGCGGTGCGCGGCGTCGGCATCGCGTGGCGAAGGCGGTTCAGGGCACGATTGCGCCTGGCGGGTTGAACAAACGGTGTCACAGGCGGCCAGTCACCGCGATCCAGCGAAAGTCCGGCCCTTCGAAGCCGTATTGGCGCACCGCGATCAGCACCGCATAGGCGCTGAGACTGTCCATCGAAAAGGTCTGCACGGCGCCGATGCGATAGCCGTTCGGGCAACCCCGGCTTTTCGGTATCGCCTTGTCCTCGTGCAGCAGCTTGGTGGTGCCGCCATCCTGCGCCTCGATGCGCAGCAACCGAAAGCCATTGATCTCGCCCTGGCTCTCGCAGCCATCGGTGTTGTTCATGCCGAGCTCATCGAGGCGGAACTCGAGCGGTGGGTCTACCGGCGAAAAGATCGGGCGCGGGTTGACCGCCATCCGGTGCGGATCGGCCGAAAGTTCGGTCACCGGGTTGAAACCGGCGGTGATGCCGCGGTTGGCGCTCAACTCGGCCTGGCTGACAATGGCTTCGCCTTTTTGCCGGGCCTGAAGGCGCGCCGCGTCCAGTTTGGCATTCTCGTCCTCGAGCCGCACTCGGATCGGCGTTCCCTCGAGGAAGCTGTCGGTGCTGGTGTCGATGTAGTAGCGGTTGGCATAGGGAAAGCCCGATCCATCCTGCACGCCATATTCCTCGAAGGCGAAGACGCCGCCGTCCTTGGTGAAGCCGAGGATTTCAAGTTCGGCGACATCGCCGGCACGCGCGGCGATCGAGGTCGCAAACTGTGCAAGCAGGCCAACGGCAAACAGAAAGAGCATTCGCATCGGTCTTCATCCCGTGATCGTCTCAATCCCCTAGCACGACAGAATCAAAACGTCGTGCAGTGCGAAAGCGGATGCATCCAATCGGCCCGTCATTTGTTAATGTCGGCAGTCCCGATGGAGAACCACCATGACCGACACCAGCAAAATTCGCGAGCATATGGAAGTCGTCGGCGCCGATGGCGTGCATGTCGGCACCGTCGACAAGGTCGATGGCCAGCGCATCAAGCTGACCAGGGCCGATAGCGGCGAGGGCGCTCACAAGGGCCATCATCACTACATTTCCCTGGCTCTGGTTGCCGAGGTCGATGGCAAGAAGGTGTGGCTGTCCGCGAATTCCGATGTCGCGGTGACGTTCGAGGAAGAAAAGTCCGACCCGGTCTGATCAACGCCTCCGCTTCATCCCAAGCGTGACGACCAGACCGGAAACAAATCGTTCTCGGCAGGCGTTGCCGCATAGACGCCGCGACTGATGGCGCGCGCCATCGTGGCGCCGGCCGCGGCGTAGAGGTCGATTGCGGCATCGGCGGAGAGTTCGATGCCGCTTGTGCCCGTCGCCAGCGCGAACACAAGGTCGCCGTCGGCCGGCGTGTGCGTCGGCCAGATGGCGCGCACGAACCCGTCATGCGCTGATATCGCCAACCGTTTTGCAGCGGCCTTGGTGAGAACAGCATCGGTGGCAATGACGGCGATGGTCGTGTTGCCGCCGGTCTCCATTTGTCTGCCGACGTGTTTGTCGCGATATTTCAAAAGAATCTGCTTCGCGTCGTCCGGCATCGGCGAGGGATAGCCAAGCCCGCCGAATTCGTTGCCGATTTCGAACGGTGCTGCCCAGAAATGGCGGGTTCGGCCTGTTGTCACCGAGCCGGTCGGATTGACGGCGGCCAGCGCACCGATGGTGATGCCACTGTCCAGCAGCGTCGAGGCGGAGCCGAGGCCGCCCTTCAGCCCCGAAGTGAGCGCGCCGGTGCCGGCACCGATCGTGCCGAGTGGGAAATCGGCGGTGGCGGTTTGCGCCGCCTCATAGCCAAGCTCGCGGTAAGGCGGATAGCGGCCCCAATCCTTGTCGCCGCCATTGCGCAGGTCGAACAGGATCGCCGACGGCACGATCGGCACGCGAAAGCCACCGACCTCCAGGCCGATGCCGCGTTCGCGCAGTGCCGCCTGTACGCCGGAGGCCGCGTCGAGGCCGAACGCCGAACCACCCGAAAGCACTACGGCGTGCACCACCTCGACCGAATTGTGCGGCTCGAGCAGATCGGTTTCGCGGGTACCCGGCGCACCGCCCAGGATCTGAACGCCAGCCACCGTCGGCCCATCGCAAAGGATCGTCGTGACGCCGGATTTCAGCCTCGCGTCGGACGCATTACCGACGCGCAGGCCGGCAACGTCGGTGATCAGGTTGCGTGGGCCGGTGCGAGACATCAGTTGCTTTCCAAAGGCGCAAAGCGCGTGCCGTCGAAGCGGAAGACGCGGTAGGGGCTCTGGCTGAGATCGCCTTTCGCGTCGAAGCGGATCGGCCCGATCGCAGTGGTGAAATCCTGTCCGGTCAGGACCTCAGTCAGCGGCTTGCCCGAGCTTTCGGACAAGCCTGACGCCGCTTTGGCGATTTCAACCGCCGCAAAGGCAGGCAGCGTATAGCCGTCAGGCACGACTTTCTGCGTGGCAAAGGCCGCCAACACTTTTGGATCGGCGACATCGGCCCATTCCGGCGGTGCGATCATCAGTGTGCCCACGGCATAAGGCACGTTGCCCGGCGGTGTGCGCAGATTCTCGCCGCCGGCAAAGACGATGCCCGCCTGGAGCTGTGCGGCATCGCGGCCCATGATGGCTATGTCGTCGCCGTCGCCGCCGGCAAAGACATGCGTGGCGCCGGCCTTCTTCAGCCGACCGATCATGCCGATCTGATTGTCGAGCTGTGGCCGGAACGTGTCTGTGAATACCGGTTTCAGCGCCGCCTGCTCGGCCGCAGCCCGCAACGTCTCGGCGATCTCACGGCCATAGATGGTGCCGTCGTCGATGATGGCGAACAGCTCGTTTTGCCACAGATGGGTGAGGGCAGAGGCGACGGTGTTGCGCTCATCGTCGCCGCGTGGCCCGAGGCGATAGACCGGCCAGCCGGTCTTGGCGCGGCGGTCGGTCAGGCTTTCGGTTCGCACGCCAACGGTGATGACTGGAATGCCGGCGTCCTTGAGGATAGGCATCGCCGCCTCGATCGCCTCGGTGCAGAGGAAGCCGACCACGATATTGACCTTGGCGGCTGCGAATTCCCTGGCCGCAGCAGCGCCACCGTCGGCGGTGCAGGCGTCATCCATGGTCTTGAGTTCGATGCCGTTCGCTTCGGCCGCCAGGCCGGTGCCGGCCTCGATCTGCTTGCCGAGAATGGCCGATGGTCCAGACAGGGGCGCGGCGACGCCGACCAGCAGCGTCTGGGCGCTGGCGGCGCTGGCCATGCACAGCCAGAACAGCGCCGCTATTGTTCTTGTCCTGGGTCGCATTCGAGCGATGAAGTCCTCCGTGCCGGTTCTAAGCTCCTGGCACTATTGCCGCCAAGACCTAAAGGCTGCCCGGCCTTGGTGCAACACGCGAATTTCGGGATGTGGCTCAGGCACTTCGCTTGTGGCGGGCTATGTCTGGCCATATATGTCGGTAGGATTCTGACCATGGAAAATTTCCGGTGCTGAAGAAGAATGACATTGGGCCGCAGGCCTATCGCGACGCGATGAGCCACTTTGCCGGCCACGTCCATGTGGTCACCACCGACGGGCCGGCCGGCAAACGTGGTGCGACGGTGATCGCGGCCTGTTCGGTATCGGACACCCCGCCGACCATTCTGGTCTGTCTCAACCGCGAAAATGCCAAGAACGAGCCGTTCGTGAAAAACGGCAGGTTTGCCTTGAACACACTGGCTTCGCACCAGGAGCCCCTGTCGGTCGGCTTTTCCGGCGTCACCGGCCTGCCGGTCGAGGAGCGCTTCGCGCTCGGCGAATGGGACGTGATCTCCACCGGCGCGCCAACGCTGAAGGGCGCGCTCGCCGTGTTCGATTGCGAATTGATCGACACCAAGGACCTGGCCACCCATCGTGTGCTTTTTGGCAAGGTGACAGGCCTGCGGATGGGCGATAATTTGCGGCCGCTGATCTACCACGCCCGCGGCTACCACGTTCTGGAGAGCGGAGCGGCGGCGTTCACGGAGAAAGAATGACCGAGCTGAAACCGCGCGCCGCGCCGCGGACGATCGACGAGACACTCGATCTCCTGACCGGTGCGGATTATGTGGCGGACCGGTCGCTGGCGACCGTGCTGTTCCTGTCGTTGCGTATGAAGCGGCCGCTTTTCCTTGAGGGCGAGGCCGGCGTCGGCAAGACCGAAATCGCCAAGGTGCTGGCGCAGGCGCTCGGCCGGCGGCTGATCCGCTTGCAATGCTATGAAGGCCTCGACGTCTCGTCCGCCGTCTATGAGTGGAACTACGCCGCGCAGATGATCGAGATCCGCATGGAGGAGGCGGCCGGCAAGGTCGAGCGCGCCGCCATGGAGCGCAACGTTTTCTCCGAAAAATACCTGATCCGCCGCCCGGTGCTCGATGCGCTGACCGGCAAGACGGGCGCTGCCCCGGTCTTCCTGATCGACGAGCTCGATCGCACCGACGAGGCGTTCGAGGCTTTCCTGCTCGAAATCCTGTCCGACTTCCAGGTGACGGTGCCTGAACTCGGCACCATCAAGGCGGAAGAACCGCCGATCGTCATCATCACCACCAACCGCACCCGCGAGATTCATGACGCGCTGAAACGGCGCTGTCTCTATCACTGGGTCGACTATCCCAATGCCGAGCGCGAGCTGGAGATCGTGCGCCGCAAGGTGCCACAGGCCAATCAAAGGCTTTCGGCCGAAGTGGTGTCGTTCATCCAGAAGCTGCGCCAGATCGAATTGTTCAAGGTGCCTGGCGTCGCTGAAACCATCGACTGGGCCGGCGCGCTGACCGAGCTCGACAAGGTCGCGCTCGATCCGGAAACCGTATCCGACACGATCGGCGTGCTGTTGAAATACCAGGACGACATTGCCCGCATCGAACAGGGCGAAGGCCGGCGCATCCTCAACGAGGTGAAGGCCGAGCTCTCGGCGGCGGAGTAGGCGATGCCGCGCCCCGAGCCGAAAGAGGCCATGCCGCACGGACGGATCGCCGACAACATCGTCTATTTCGCCCGCACCTTGCGCAAGGCAGGCATGCGGGTCGGGCCGGCCTCGGTCAAGGATGCCATCGAGGCGGTGCTGGTCGCCGGCATCGGTTCGCGCGACGATTTCTACTGGACGCTGCACGCCGTGCTGGTGTCCCGGCATGAGGATCACGCCATTTTCGACGAAGCGTTCCGGCTGTACTGGAAGTCGCGCGAACTGATCGAAAAGATGCTGGCGATGTTTTCGCCGGTGGCGCCGGATGTCAGAGAAAAGCAGAAGCCCCGTCCTGCCGAGAACCGCGTCAGCCAGGCGATGTTCGAGGGCCACCAGAAGAACCAGCCGGCCCAGGAAATCCCCGAGATCGAGGTCGACGCCCGCTTCACCTTCTCCGGCAACGAGGTGCTGCGGGCCAAGGATTTTGCCCAGATGAACGCCGCCGAAATGGCCGATGCCAAGAAGGCGATCGCGCAGCTGCGGCTGCCTTTCGACATGGTGCGGACGCGGCGCTTCAAGGCCGATGCGCATGGCCGCCGCATCGATCCGCGCGCCATGATGCGTTCGGCCGCGCGCACCGGCGGCGAACTGATCCTGCCGAAATTCCGCTCGGCCCGCGAGGTCCATCCGCCGCTGGTTGTGCTGGCCGACATTTCCGGCTCGATGAGCCAGTACACGCGCATTTTCCTGCATTTCCTGCATGCGCTGACGGAGAAACGCCGGCGCGTGCACACGTTCGTTTTTGGCACAAGGCTGACCAACCTGACCCGGCAGATGCGCCATCGCGACCCCGATGCAGCGCTTGCCGACTGTTCGGCGGCGGTCAAGGATTGGTCGGGCGGCACGCGCATCGGCGACACGCTTGCCGAGTTCAACCTGATATGGTCGCGGCGTGTGCTGGGGCAGGGCGCGGTCGTGCTTCTGATCACCGACGGGCTGGAGCGCGACGATGTCGCCGGCCTGTCGGAGGAAATGGAGCGCCTGCACAAATCCTGCCGGCGGCTGATCTGGCTGAACCCGCTGCTGCGCTTTGACGGTTTTCAGGCGCGCGCCCGTGGTGTCAAGGCGATGCTGCCGCATGTCGACGAATTCCGCTCGGTACACAATCTCGATGCGCTTGCCGATCTCTGCGCGTCGCTGGACAAGAAGTCGGCACAATCCGTCGATCCGCGCAAATGGCTGGACGCTGGCGCGAGGCACGCCGCATAACCATATCTTTCCCATCCGGAAAACGATCCCCGAGAAAAACAGACTTCTGGAGAAACGGTCATGGAAAACAGCATTTATCTGGATGAGGCCCGCGATCCGCTGATCATCGCGGAAGGCTGGATGAAGGACGGCAAGGACGTGGCCATCGCGACAGTGGTCGAGACCTGGGGTTCGGCGCCCCGACCCGTGGGCAGCCATCTGGTGATCGACGCCGACGGCAATTTCCACGGCTCCGTCTCGGGCGGTTGCGTCGAAGGCGCTGTGGTGACGGAAGCCATCGACGTCATCGACAGCGGCAAGGCCAGGATGCTGGAGTTCGGTGTCGCCGACGAAACCGCCTGGCAGGTCGGCCTGTCCTGTGGCGGCCGCATCAAGGTGTATGTCGAAAGGCTCGGCTGATCTCGAATGGACCCCTATGCACTGAAAACACTGAACGCCGAACGACGCGCCCGCCGCGCGGCGGTCCTTGTCACCGACCTCGGTGATGGCCGCGACCGGATCGTGCGCGAGGGCGACCAGGTCGCCGGCGATCTCGGCGCCGCGATCGCCAGGGCGTTCCGCACTGGCAATTCCGGTTCGGTCGAGGCCGAAGGGCGGACCTTCTTTCTCAATGCGCATCTGCCGCAGCCGCGTTTGGTCGTGATTGGCGCTGTCCACATCAGCCAGGCGCTGGCGCCGATGGCGAAAATCGCCGGCTACCCCGTGGAAATCATCGACCCTCGCACAGCTTTCGCCACGCCGGATCGCTTTCCCGACGTGGCGCTTCATGCCGAATGGCCGGAGGATGTGCTGAAGCGTCAGCCGCTCGACAGTTACACCGCGCTTGCCGCTGTCACCCATGACCCGAAGGTCGATGATTTCGCCCTGAAGGCGGCGCTCGACGCCAACTGCTTCTATGTCGGCGCGCTCGGCAGCCGCAAGACGCACGCCAAGCGCGTTGAGCGACTGTTGGCGCTGGGGGCGAGCCCCGACCAGATCGCCCGTATCCATGCGCCGATCGGGCTCGACATTGGTGCTGCCAGCCCGGCCGAGATCGCCGTTGCGGTGTTGGCGCAGGCGATCCACGCCTTCCGCTCGCGCGGGCTGGACGCAAAAGGCGCGGCGGCGTGAAATTCGGCCCGATCCCGATTGAGACGGCGGAAGGCGCGGTGCTGGCGCACTCTACCACAGCGGGCGAGCGCCGCTTTCGCAAGGCGCACAGGCTGAGCGCCGAGGATGTGGCGCTGCTGCGGACCGCCGGCGTTTCGCAGGTTGTTGCGGCTGTGTTGGCCGCCGACGACCTCGGCGAGGATGCCGCCGCGCAGGAAATAGCCGAGAGCATGGCCTTTCGCGGCATCGAGGCCAGGCCGGCCGCGACCGGGCGGGTCAACCTCCATGCCAAAGCGTCGGGCATCTTCACGGTCGATGCCGCAGTCATCGACGCCATCAATGCCATCGATCCCGCCATCACCATCGCCACCCTGGCGCAGCATGCGCCGGTCGAGAAAGGCCAGATGGTCGCGACCGTGAAGATCATCCCCTTCGCGGTCAGTTCGGCACTGGTCGACGCCGCGACGAAAATCTGCGCCGGTGGCGAGATCTTTGCCGTCAACGCCTATCGGCCGGTGCGTGTCGGCGTTATCCAGACAGTTCTGCCGGGCATCAAGCCAAGTGTGCTGGACAAGACGCTGCGCGTCACCGAAGCGCGGCTGGCGCGCACCGGCGGCAGGCTGACGGCGGAGCGCCGCACGCCGCATGAGATCGCGCCGGTGGCGGAAGCCGCGGTCTCCCTGGCGCGCGACAACGACATGGTGGTGATCTTCGGCGCCTCGGCAATGAGCGATTTCGCCGATGTCGTTCCAGCCGCGATCGAGAAGGCGGGTGGTACCGTCGTCCGCGCGGGCATGCCGGTCGATCCCGGCAATCTGCTGGTGCTGGGTACACTCAACGGCAAGCGCGTCATCGGTGCGCCGGGTTGCGCCCGCAGCCCGAAGGAAAACGGCTTCGACTGGGTGCTGGACAGGTTGATCGCCGGCCTTGACGTGACCGCCAGGGATATTGCCGGCATGGGGGTCGGTGGGCTGCTGATGGAAATCCCGACGCGGCCGCAGCCGCGCGAGCCGCTGCCGGCCAAAAGCCAGCTCAAGGTCGGCATCGTGCTTCTGGCGGCCGGCCGGTCGAGCCGCATGGGCGGGCCAAACAAGCTTTTGGCGCTCTTCGACGGCCAGCCGCTGGTGCGCCGCACCGCCGAACGGGCGCTCGGCTCGAAGGCTTCCAGCACGATTGTCGTCACCGGCCACCAGCGCGAGCGGGTGCGCGCGGCGCTGGCGGGCCTCGACGTGACCTTCGCCGACAATCCCGATTTTACCGAAGGCCTGTCCACCTCGCTGAAAGCCGGCATTGCCTATCTGCCCGAGGATTCCGCCGGTGTGATGATCGTTCTCGGCGACATGCCTGATATCACGTCCGACGATCTCGACGGGCTGATCGATGCTTTCCGCAAGGCCGGCGGCAATTCGGTGGTCCGCGCCTCGCATGACGGCAAGCGCGGCAACCCTGTTCTGTTGCCGCGCTCGCTGTTCCCGGCGATTGCCCATCTCGAAGGCGACACCGGCGCACGCCATCTGGTCGAGACCGAAGGGCTCGACGTCATCGATGCCGAAATCGGCGCGGCGGCATCTGTCGATGTCGACACACGCGAAGCGCTGGAAGGCGCCGGCGGCGTGCTGCAGGATTGACAAACCCAAGCCGAATTACGCATGCCTTGGGCATGTCTATTCGCCGCCAAATTTTCTGTGCCTTTGCAGTCGCGACCGCGTTGCTGTCTTCGGCTGCGCAAAGTCAGACGCTGTCCTTAAAACCCTTCAAGGACGATCTCTTCGCCTATCCGGCCACTTTGTCGTCCGACACCAATGGTGCCTACACGGTCATCGATTACCGCGAGATGCGCGACATCAATCAGCGTGACCAGGTGCCGGAGCGCCGGGTGAACGCCCAATACACCGACACCAGCGTTCGCAAGGTGCAGCAGGATTTGTTGCTGAAGACCGATGCCGGCGATGTCAGGCATGTTGCCGTCGGCAAGACCGAGGGCGCCGGCATCATCGTGCTTTACCTGCACGGGCAGGGCGGCAGCCGCAAGCAAGGCGTCGACGACTTCACCTTCGGCGGCAATTTCAACCGGCTCAAGAACCTGATGGCCGGCAATGGCGGCCTTTATCTCAGCCCGGATTTTACCGATTTCGGCGACAGGGGAGCGGCGCAGGTTGCGGCGCTGATCGGTCACTATGCCGAAAAATCGCCAGGCGCGAAGATCTTCGTCGCCTGCGGCTCGATGGGCGGTGCGCTGTGCTGGAAGCTTGCCGCCCGCAATGATACCGGCCGGCGCATCAATGGGCTGCTGCTGCTTGGCTCGCTATGGGACGAGAGTTTCCTCGCCAGCCCCGCCTTCAGGCGTCATGTCCCGGTCTTCTTCGGTCAGGGCAGCCATGACGTGGTTTTCCCGGTGGAAAAGCAGGAAGCCTTCTTCCGTTCGATCATCGCCAAATCGAAAGCCTACCCGTATCCGACCCATTTCGTCCGCTTCGAGACGGGCACCCATGGCACCCCAATCCGCATGACCGACTGGCGCGGCACGCTCAACTGGATGCTGTCGAAGGCGCCTTGACCGACACCGCGGGTAAGCCCGTCCAGACTCAGGGCGCGGTGTTGTAGTCGACAACGGTCTGCGGATTTTCCTCGCCGTCATAGGACGCATCGACGTCGTACTGGACCAGCGAGAAATTGCCATTGCGAAACAGATACGTCCCGGCGTCGGACGCATCGCCGACGCCGCGCCACTTGTTGAACGTGGTGATCGTGTGGGCATTCTCGTCATAGTCGGAATTGACCGCCCAGCCGGACGTCTGGAACCCGACGATGGTCATGCCCAGCAATTTGCCGTCGCTGTCATTGTTCTCGTAGCGGATGTCCATCTTGGGTTCGGCGAACTGCAATTGCTGCACGCCCGAGACCTCGTCGGTCATGTAGTAGACCGAGCTTTCATTGTAGGCCGCGGCCGAGCAGGAAAAATGGAACAGCCGTGTCTCCTTGTCGGGATCGCCGGGCTGCGCATCCTTGTCCTTGTATTTGATCGAAAAAACGGTCGGCTCATCGGCGAGAAACTGCTTGTCGCACTGATCGCCATAGGTCGCCAGAAAGGCTTTCTTGGCCTGCTCCAGTGCGGTGTCTTTCTTCGGCGGCGGCGGACCGTCGCCGCAGCTTGGCGGCAGCGCCTCCTCGAAATCGGCGGTGGAGGGTTTCAGCGCGCCTTTTTCGATGTGGATAGGATCGAAGGGCGGCGCCGCCTGGATCTGGGCATTCACCTGGCGCAGCGTATAGCAGCCGGCAAAGACCTTTTCGCCGCCGGTCTTGTCGGTGGCGCGGATGGCGACGGGGACGTTGTAGAAAATGCTCCCGGCGGCACCTTCATCCGAAATGGCCCCGGTCGCGACCTCGACCTTGTCGGTGCCGTCATAGCCTTTGACGAAACTGTCGAAATCCTTTGCCGGCTTAGTATCGCCGAAATACCCCCAGGCGCGGGCGAATTCGTGGCGGTTGATGGCGCTGTAGAGCGAACGGACGACGGCATCGGCGCTCGACCGGTCGTCGACATAGGGCGCTTCGGGTGCATCTTCGGCGGCCAATGCCGTCTGGCCGATCGGGGCAAGGGAGAGAAAGGCAGTCGCTGCGAAAAGGGCGCGTCTCATCGGGAATCTCCGCTCGATAGGGAGATTCTACTATGGCGATTGCGGCAACGTGGTGACGCGGCGTCGGCGGTCTTGAAAAATCCCGCGCGAAGGCGCTACGTCGCGTCCGCCGGCGTTCGGCCGGGCAGGAGATTTGACGTGACGATATCCATGTATGAGGCATCCGTGCCTGTGTTTTCGGCCAGGCTGAAAGCCCTTTCCAATGTGCTGGCGAGCGCCGAACAGAATGCGCTTGACCGCAAGATCGACCCGCAGGTGTTTTTGACGTCACGACTGGCGCCCGACATGTACGCTCTGACCCGGCAGGTGCAGATCGCCACCGATCACGCCAAGGGCGCGCCGTCACGGCTCGCCGGGCGCGACGTGCCGAGATACGAGGACAACGAGGCGAGTTTTGCTGATGTCCAGGCTCGCATCACGAAGACGCTCGACCTTCTCGCGACATTTTCGGCTGCCGAATTCGACGGCTCCGACGACAAGATCATCGAGTTGAAGCTTGGTGGGCGCGAAAGCTCGATGCCCGGCATGCAGTATCTGCTGCACGTGGCCATGCCCAACTTCTATTTCCACCTCACCACGGCTTACGACATCCTTCGCCACAATGGCGTGCCGTTGGGCAAGGCGACGTTCCTGGGAGCGCGCTAGGGAATTGAGGTTTTGGAGATGTCCCGGACTGAGCCGGGACATCTCGCGACTCGATACTTCTAGCGAACGGACATTTCGCGGGCGATGCGGGGGAAGTCGGCCGGCTTGATACCGATGTCGGCGCGGTCGGCATTGCTCATCGAATGAAGCAGTGCGAGCGCCGAGCGGTATCTCAGATGCTCCTGCGGCCGCGGCCGGGCGAACATTTCAGTGAAGAAACCCATGATTCAAGCCCCTGATTGGTCCTCCACGGCAGCCAATATAGGTGAATCGTGACAATTGTGCAGTGCAGCATTTGCATGCCTGCCATGTGTTGGTGATTTCTTTGGCCATATTTCTGCAACGGGGTGAAACTTTTGGCCGACGCGCATCGTAGCCTCGAATGCTGGCTACATGGCCGGTTTTTCCTCGCCACTCCTGGCGAATTCCGGACTGCATGAAAGTGCAGTCCGGCTTTTTGCTTGGGGATTGCTGATGTTCAAGCGGCGCAAGGCAACGGCTAAATTCGTTAAGATCGATGGCATGCATTTTTAACGAGGCGGTTCTATGCTCGGAAGCTTGCACGGTCGGGCAAGGGGGAGGCTGACATCGCTACTGGCGCCAAGCGGGATTTCGCTGCGTTGCTCGACGACCTTTTCGTCGCCTCCGACAAGGGCGACGCAATTGGGGATGACGGGATCGAGGGCGAACAGGCCGGCGCTCGTCCATCCATCCCGTTCGACTATCTCTCGGTGGCCGATGAACTCCATTCCGGCCGCATCAAGGTTTCGGGCAGCGGCTTTGCCACCGAATATCGCGAGGCAGGTGCCGATCTGGCGACCGAATTCGCCGCCTTGCTCGAACACGCCAGGCTGGCTCTCGCCGGCGAAGAGCCAAAGCCCGAGGAAAAGCTGCCGCCGATCGATCCTGAATCCATCGCCGTCGAACTTGGCCTTAACCAGCCCAAGCAAATCGCCGATTTCAGCCGGATGCGCCGCAGCTTTGCCTTCGCCAACCATCCCGACCGTGTCGCCCCGCATCTGCGCCAGCGCGCCATGATCCGCATGCAGGTGGCCAACATGCTGATCGACGAGGCCAAGCGCCGCGCGCTGGCCGGTGCTCGCCGCTAAACGCCACTGGTTCACGCAAAAGTCGGTCTGCCGAGGCTTGGAGAGCGCCTCTGCTTTCCCTATAGATGCGCTTCCTCCCGCGCTTCCGCGCACGCTTTCCCTCCGGAGCAGAATTTCCATGCACAAGCGCCGTCTCGGTCGGACCGATCTTCTTGTTACCCAGATCTGCCTGGGCTCCATGACCTGGGGCCAGCAGAACACCGAGGCCGAGGGCCACGCCCAGATGGACCTGGCCTTTTCGCGCGGCGTCAATTTCATCGACACTGCCGAGCTCTACCCGATCCCGCCCAAGGCGGAGACGCAAGGGCGGACCGAAAAGATCATCGGCAGCTGGATGAAGGCCAACGGCAACCGCGACAAGGTGATCCTGGCCTCAAAAGTCGTCGGCCGCACGGCCAACCGATGGTTTCGCGGCGACAGGCCGTCGCAACTGGTGCGCGCCGATATCTTTGACGCCATCGACAAGTCGCTGGCCAAGCTCGGCACCGACTATCTCGACCTCTACCAGATCCATTGGCCGGAACGCGACATCCCGTGGGGCGCCAACCCGACGCGCGTCGGAGCCGTATCGCCGCGCGCCGATTCTGTCGGCGCGCCGACCGACGAAACGCCGATCGCCGAGACGCTTGCCGTGTTCGACGAACTGGTGAAGGCAGGAAAGATCCGCCATTTCGGCCTGTCGAACGAGAGTTCCTGGGGCGTGATGCGGTTCCTTGCGGAAGCCGACAAGGGGATCGGGCCCCGCGTCGCGTCGATCCAGAACGCCTACAATCTCGTCAACCGCACCTTCGAGGTGAATCTCGCCGAGGTCTGCGAGCACGAGCAGGTGTCGTTGCTGCCCTATTCGCCGCTGGCGCAGGGCTACCTCACCGGCAAATACGACCATGGCGCACGCCCGCAGGGGTCGCGCTCGCAGCTGTTCAATCGCGGCCAGCGCTACGAGACGCCAGGTGCCGCCGAAGCCCAGCTCGAATACAATGAGCTGGCGCGCTCGTTTGGCCTTGAACCGGCGCTGTTTGCCAATGCCTATGTCTCGAGCCGGCCGTTCGTGACCTCGAACATCATCGGCGCAACGACGCTTTCGCAGCTCGACATGGCGCTGTCTTCCGTGGACGTCGTCTGGACGGAGGAAATGCAGAAGGCGGTGGATGCGATCCACCAGCGGGTCGGCAACCCCTGTCCTTGAACGGGATTGGCTGCGGCCGAATACTCGATAATTCCAACGGAGCCGGGCAATCATGAATTTTCCGATAGAGGTGGTCCGCGAACGATTTCCGGCACTGTCCCTGACCGACAAGGGCCGCCGCCGCATCTATCTCGACAATCCGGCCGGCACGCAGGTGCCGCAACAAGTCGCGGACGCCGTGTCGCGCTGCCTCTTGACCACCAACGCCAATCTCGGCGGCTATTTCGAAACGACGATCGCCGCGCAGGCCGTTGTCGACGAGGCGCACCGGGCAATGGCCGATTTCCTCGGTGCGGCTAGCCCTCAGGAAATCATCATCGGCGCCAACATGACGACGCTGACCTATCATATGTCGCGCACGCTCGGCCGCGCGATGCAGCCCGGCGACGAGATCGTCCTCACCCGCATGGACCATGAGGGCAACGTGTCGCCCTGGCTGCAATTGGCCGAGGACCTTGGCCTCGTCGTGCGTTGGCTGCCGTTCGACGAAAAGACCTGGCAGGTCGAAGAGGCAACGCTGGCTGGCCTGCTTTCCGAGAAGACACGGCTGGTCGCGTTGAACTATGCCAGCAATTTGACCGGCTCGATCAATCGCGTGAAGGCGCTGACCGCCATTGCCAGGAATGCCGGCGCCCTTGTCTATGTCGATGCCGTCCAGTTCGCGCCGCACGGCTTGATCGACGTGCAGGATCTCGGCTGCGATTTCCTGATCTGCTCGGCCTATAAATTCTTCGGTCCGCATATGGGCATATTGTGGGGCCGGCGCGACGTCATCGAGACGCTGGAGCCGTACAAGTGCCGCTGTTCATCCAACGGCCTGCCGGAGCGGTTCGAGCTCGGCACGCCGCAGATCGAGCTGATGGCCGGCCTCACGGCGGCGGTCGACTATTTTGCCGACCTGGGTGCGGCGGTGGGCGAGGGTGGCTCGCGCAGGCAGAAGATCGGCAGGGCGTTCGAAGTCGCCATCGCCTATGAAAACCCGTTGGCGCAAAGGCTGATCGACGGTCTGTATGATATCGAGGGCCTGACCATCCACGGCATCACCGATCCGAAGCGGCTTGGTGATCGCGTGCCGACGGTGTCCTTCACCGTCGACGGCATTGTTCCGGAGACGATCACGCGGCAGATGAACGCCGAAAATATCTTCCTGTGGTCCGGCCACAACTACGCCTGGGAGATCGTCCACCAGCTCGGCATTCCGGCCGAGCATGGCGTCGTGCGCATCGGCATTGCCCACTACAACACTACAGCCGAAATCGACGAGACTCTGGAGAGCGTGCACCGGGTCATCGCCATGCTCAGGCAGCAGCGCTCCTGACGCCAGCTTCTATCATCACCGCGTCTTGCCGCCGAAGCCGGTGAGGAACGCAGTGAGATTGTCGCCGAGTTCGTCGCAGAGGTAGCCGCCCTCCTGGACGATGACCGTCGGCAGGCCGAGCTTTGCGATGGCCTCGCCGATGCGCGAGAAGCCAGGCGTCGTCACCGAAAGCCCGCCGAACGGATCGCCTTCGAACGCGTCGAGGCCGAGCGCTACGACCAGCGCGTCCGGCGAAAACGCGCGGATGCGCTGGAACGCCACCTCAAGCGCTTCGAGAAACGCCGCGTCGGCGGATTTGCGCGGCAGCGGGAGGTTGAAATTGTAACCGAGGCCGGGCCCTTCGCCGCGCTCGTCGGCATGGCCCCAGAAGAACGGATAGAAGCGCACCGGATCGGCATGCAGCGAGACGGTCAGCACATCCGGCCGTGCATAGAAGATGCCTTGCGTGCCGTTGCCGTGATGCAGGTCGACATCGAGGATTGCCACGCGTGCGGCCTGTTTGCGCAGAACCTGTGACGCGACGGCCGAGTTGTTGATGAAACAGAAGCCGCCGGCGACATCGGCAAAGGCATGGTGGCCGGGCGGGCGGCACAGCGCGTAGGCGGCCGGCGCGCCTGACATCACCGCCTCGGCCGCATCGACCGCGCTCCACGCGCTCCACAGCGCGCTCTGCCATGTTTCGCCCGAGATCGGGCAAGCGGTGTCGGCCATGTGGTAACCGGCCTGGCCGACCGCCGAGGCCGGATAGGAGCCGTTGCGCGCGATCGGGTGTATGTTTGGAATCACTTCAGCCGACGCGCCTTCGATGCGCTGCCAGCGCGTGTAGATATGCTCGAGGAAATCCAGATATTCGGGCGTATGCACCGCCGAAACTGGGCCGAGTCCATGATTGCGCGGCCGCTCGATCGTGCAACCCGCAGATAATGCGCCGGCTAATAACCTCTCGACGCGCTCCGGCTTTTCCGGATTGGGTTGCGCCGCACCGCTCGAAAGAAAGGCCTTGGGGTCGTGGCGCTTCTGTTCCTCGGCATAGAAGGCTTTCATTCCTGATCCCCATTTTCGGCCGCATCGGCGAAGGCAAAGAAGGCCTCGCCGATGATTTTTTGGGTCTGTTCGTAGCTCGACCAGGCGATGCCCAGCCTTTCATAAAAGGCCTTGGCGCCCTCATTGTCGGTGTCGACGGACAGCCTCAGATACACACCGCCTTCCTTCCGGCACTGCGCCGCAACGTGCCGCAGCAGCCGCTCGCCGATCTTGCGGCCGCGGAACCGGTCCTCGACATAGAGGTCCTGCACATAGACGCCGGGCCGCCCCATCCAGGTCGAAAAGATCGGGAAATGCAGGCAAAGGCCGGCAAATTCGCCGCCGACTTCGGCGATCAAGGTCGAGAAAGCGGGTTTATCGCCAAAGCCGTAAGTTCTGAGATCGTCTGGAGTCGAGATGATGTCCTCGGGCGCGCCGATATGGGTGCCGAGTTTCAGGATCGCCGTGTGGATGGTTTCGACGTCGTCGATCCGGCCGGGTCGGAGGAGAACGTCATTGGATGCTGGATTGATCACGGTCGTCTCTCAAAACGCCACCCGGTCGCCGCCTTTGAGCGCCAGCATGTCGCGCGCTTCGGTGGGCGTTGCAACCTCCAGCGACAGCCCGTCGAGAATGCCACGAATACGGCGCACCTGATCGGCGTTGGATTTCGCCAGCTGGCGTCCGTCATAGAGACTGTCTTCCAGCCCGACCCGGACATTGCCGCCCATCGCCGCGGCGATCGAGATCAGTGGCATCTGCTGACGGCCTGCGGCCAGCACCGAGAACTGATAGCTGTCACCGAACAATTTGTCGGCGATGCGCTTCATATGGATGAGATTGTCCGGGTCGGCGCCTATGCCGCCGAGAATGCCCAGCACGAACTGGATGAACAGCGGTCCCGACACCAGCCCGCGATCGCGGAAATGCGCCAGCGAATAGAGATGGCCAACATCGTAGCATTCGAATTCGAAGCGCGTGCCGCAGCCCTTGCCCAGTCTTTCCAGTACCCCTTCCATATCGGCGAAGGTGTTCTTGAAGATCGTGTCCCGCGTCGCTTCGAGCAGCTTCGGCTCCCATTCGTGCTGCCATTCCCGTGGCTTGTCGAGCATCGGGAACAGCGCGAAATTCATCGAACCCATGTTGAGCGAGCACATTTCGGGTTCGGCCCTGAGCGGTGCCGCCAGCCGCTGGTCCAGCGTCATCAGCGACGAGCCGCCGGTGGTGATGTTGATCACCGCATCGGTCGCCTGCTTGATGCGCGGCAGGAACTGCATGTAGACGTCCGGATCGGCGGTCGGGCGGCCATCGCTGGGGTCGCGGGCGTGCAGATGCAGGATCGAGGCGCCGGCTTCTGCGGCCGCGATCGCGTCGGCGGCGATCTGGTCCGGCGTCACCGGCAGATAGGGCGACATTGACGGCGTGTGCACCGAGCCGGTGACGGCGCAGGTGATGATGACTTTTCGCGAGGCCATGCTTTTACCCTTCGACCGGTAGGTCGAGTTCGGATGCCAGAACCTCCAGCGAGTCGCCGATGATGGAGACGATCTCTCCGACCTGCTCCCTGGTGACGATCATCGGCGGCGCGACCATGAAATTGTCGCCGTCGACGCCGCCCTTGACCCTGCGGCCATAGATGATCAGCCCGCGCTCATAGGCGAGGTCGAGCAGACGCTGCGTGGCTTTCTTGTTCTGGTCGATCGGCCGGAGCGTCTCGGGATCGGCAACCATCTGGGCGCCGGTCAGCAGGCCCTTGCCGCGCACGTCGGCGATGAACGGAAACCGCTTCGCCAGCCCCTTCAGCCCGTCCATCAGCACATCGCCCATGGCAGCCGCATTGGCGATCAGGTCGAGCCGGTCCATTTCACCGAGCACCGCAAGGCCGGCGGCGCAGGCCAGCGGGTTGCCGGCATAGGTGTGGCCGTGCTGGAAACCGCCCGAGTCGAGCAGCGGCTGCACCAGCCGCATCGGGGCGGCGAGCGCGCCAAGCGGCGCATAGCCCGAGCCCAGTCCCTTCGACAGCGCGACGATGTCCGGCTTGCAGTTCCAGTGGTCACCGCCGAGGAATTTGCCGGTGCGGCCGGCCCCGCTCATCACCTCGTCATGGATGAGCAGGATGCCGTAGCGGTCGCAGATCTCGCGGATGCGCGGATAGTAGCTGTCCGGCGCCACCAGGGCCGCGGTCGCAGCACCCCCGATCGGCTCCATGATGAAGGCAACCACGCTGTCTGGACCTTCCGCCAGAATCTTCTCTTCCAGCATGTCGGCATAGCGGATGCCGCGCTGTTCCATCGAGAGATTGTCGCGGTCGCGCCAGGCGTTCGGCGCCGGCACGGTCGGCATCATCCGCATCATCGGCTCGAACGTTTCGGCCAGCGCATCGTCGCCGGTGACTGACAGCGAACCCAGCGTGCCGCCATGATAGGAGGGAAAGCGCGTGATCACCTTCCAGCGGCTGGCCTGGCCGGTCGCGACCGCCCATTGCCGCGCCAGCTTGATGCAGGATTCTGTCGCCTCCGAGCCGCCCGAGACGAAGAAGATGCGGTCCATGCCTTCCGGCAGCTTGCCGGCGAGTTCCCGCGCCAACTCCTCCGCCGGCTCGTTCTCGAAATGCAGCCGGTAGGCGAAGGTGGCGCGGTCCATCTGCCGCTTCATGGCATCCAGCACATTGCGGTTGGAGTGGCCGATATTGGCGACCATCGGGCCGCTCGAGCCGTCGATGAAGCGGCGGCCGTCCTGCGTCCACATATAGATGCCTTCGGCGCGGTCGATCAGCGGCCGGCGCAGGCTGGACAGATAGAACAGATGCGACTCTCGCCGGGCGTCGGTGTCTTGTATGGCGGTCTGGACTTTCGACATGTCAGGGCTTTCCGAGATAACGATCGAGGACATTTTTTGTGACGCGTTCGACCATCGGGTCTTGTCTTAGCAGGCCAGCGACCCATTCGCAGCTTCCGGCGTGGAACACCTCGCCCTTGCCGCGCGGGAAATTGACGATCATGCCGTTGCCGCGTTTGACTTTTTCCAGATTGGCGTCGCTCGCCTCGCCAAACAGCGTCTCGGCGGTGAAGCGGCCATCTTCGTCGGTGAGGAACTGGTCCTCGATCGGAATGTCGGCGCTTTCCTCGACCTGGGATGCCATGCCGACGGCGAGAACCTGCAGGCCATCCGGCGCACCGCTGGTCGCTGTGGGGTAGGGCAGGCCGCCGCGTATCTCGAACTCGAGCCCGTCGACCTCATAGCCGTAGACATGGCTGTCGGCGCCCAGCAGGTCGCCATAGTAGATGCCGGTGCTGGCAAAGGCCCAGTGCTCGGGCCGGTAGACCGGAAAGCCACGCACGCCGCGCGGCGCGCAGCCGCCCCAACCGGCATAGAGGCCACGGGTCGCATTGAGCCCGAAGGTCGCCGATCCGGGCCGGCCGATTTCCGGCGCTTCCCAGGAATTGGTGGCACGGGCGACGTCGCCGCCAGGGAGATAGGCCGGGTCTTCGGCACGCGAGCGATATTTGTAGCAGACCTGCCGGCGGCCCTCGTCCTCAAGCCGCGTCTGCCACATGAAATTGCCGGCAAAGCGCGCCGCATGGCCGCCGCGCTCGACATAGGTGTCAACGGCATCGCGCATTTCCCAGGTCCAGTATTCGTCATGACCGACGAAGACGGCGCAGTCGTAGCCGTCGAGAATTTCGGGCGAAAAATGCAGATCGTGCTGGCTGGCGAGATCGACTTGATAGCCGGCCTGTTCGGCGAAGCGGAAGAAGTGGCTGTCGTAACTGGCCCAGCCCGACGACGCGTATTTCTTCGAATGGCCGGTGGCGAGCGCCCATTCCATATGGGGATAGCGCGGCACGGTCTTGGGCGGCACGGCGACTTCCAGCGGCACGCGCGGCGCATCCTTCGGCAGCACGACGAAGCCACGGCACCAGGGGCGCTGCGTCGACACGATGGGCGAATACTGGTTGCGCTCCGGCCCGGTGATGCCCTGGTAGTGGTTGGAGCCGCCCCAGGTGTTGTAGGCCAGCCATGTCCCCGTCGCCGCCACGTGCAGCACGCGGCCAGGCTTCTTGCCGGGCTTGGGAGAGACAATGAAAAGATGGTGGCTATGGATCGGCTTACCGTCACGGCCGTCTGCGGTCAGCGTGACCCGATAGGCTCCGGACGGCCAGTCATTCTCGATACGGAATTCAAACGACGCTTCCCAGCCGCAGCCTTCAGCCGAACATTGGTCTGGACTTTCCTGCCAGCGCGCCGCGATGCCCGATTTCTCGAACACTTTGGTCTCGTTGCCGCCATCCCGGGTGATTGTCATGCCGAATGTCGGAGCCGTCGAGCTGACATGCAACGCCACCGTTTCGCCGGCGCGATAGGAAAACCGGTCGCTGTAGCACCAGATCTCGCCGCGCTCGCCGTCCATCCCGGGCCACTCGTAATAGTGGCCGCGCACCGCGTGGCGGCGCTGCTCCGGCGTCAGTCCGAAATCGGGGAATTCCGTGTTTGGTCTGGTCATTGTCATACTCAGGCGGAAAGGTATTTCTTGAGGAAGCTGCGCGTGCGTTCCTTCTGCGGCGCGCGGAACATGTCGGCCGGCGGGCCTTCCTCGACGATTACGCCGCCGTCCATGAACAGCACCCTGTCGGCCACTTCGCCCGCAAAGCGCATCTCATGCGTTACGATGAGCATGGTCATATGTTCAGCGGCAAGCTGTTTCATCACCGCGTTGACCTCGTCGACCAGTTCCGGGTCGAGCGCCGAGGTGGCTTCGTCGAACAGCATCACCTTGGGCTGCATCGCCAGCGCACGGGCAATCGCCACACGCTGCTTCTGGCCGCCCGAAAGCCGCGAGGGGTAGGCGTTGATCTTGTCGGCGAGCCCGACCTTGGACAAGAGCCCATGCGCCAGCGCATGCGCGTCACTTTTGGCCATGCCTTTGAGGATGATCGGTCCCATGGAAATGTTCTCGATCACGGTCAGATGCGGGAACAGATTGAAGTGCTGGAAGACCATGCCCATCTGCTGGCGCACCTTGTTGATGTGCCGCTCGAAAGCCTGGCCGTGCAGCTTCTGGTTGACCTGCACGCCGTCGAGCCAGACTTCGCCGCTGTTCAGGGATTCCAGATGGTTGATGGAGCGCAGCAGCGTGCTCTTGCCGGAGCCGCTCGGCCCGATGATCGCGACGATCTGCCCGCGGTCGACCGACAGGTCGATGCCCCTCAGGACCTCGACCGCGCCGAACGATTTGCGTGCGCCGCGAACCTCGACCATTGGCCGCTGCGTGCTCATCGGGAAGCCTCCACATATCTTTCGAACAGGCGCAAACCCGCCTCGAGCACAAGGTTGAGAATGTAGTAGAGCGCCGCCGCGGTGATGTAGAATTCGAACGGGCGGAACGTTTCGCTGATCGCCAGCTGGGCCGAATGGACCAGCTCGGCGATGCCGATGACTGAGACGATCGAGGATTCCTTCAGCAGCGCGATTAGATTGCCGCCGATCGGTGGTGCCGTGTTGCGAATGGCTTGCGGTATCACGACATGGCGCAGCGTCCGCCACTTGCCGAAGCCGATGCTGCGCGCGCCTTCCGTCTGGCCGACATCGACGGCCACGATGCCGGCGCGGATGATGTCGGCATTGTAGACGGCAAAATGCAGGCCAAGCCCGACAATGCCGGCGGCAAGCGCGGGGATGTCGATGCCGATCTGCACCAGGCCGAAATAGATCAGGAACAGCTGCAACAGCAGCGGCGTGCCCATGAACACCCACATGAATGCGCGCACGGGATAGGCAACGATCTTCGGGGCGTAGAGCACGATGACCGCGAACAGGATGCCGCCGACGAAGCTGAGCGCGCCCGCCGAAACGGTCAGCACCGCGGTCCACCAGGCACCTATCAGCAGAAGGTCCCAGTAGGGCGCGACGACGGTGAAATCCAAGCCTTGCATCGTGCTCTCCGGTCAGACGATGGCGAAGCGTTTGTCGAGCAGGTCCACGACCCGCGCCACCGCATAGACCATGATCATGTAGAGCAGGGCTGCAACGCCGAAGATCTCGAACGGCTTGTAGGTGGAGCCGATGAAGCGCTGGGCGGTGTAGGTCAGTTCGACGACTGAAATGGTCGACACCAGTGCGGATCCCTTCAGCAAAGCAACCGTATTGACCCCGAGCGGCCGGATCATCAGCCGCGCGGCCTGCGGCAATACGACCTTGCGCAGCGTCTGGAAACGGCTGAAGCCGATTGTGCGGGCCGCTTCGGTCTGGCCCCTCTCGACCGCGACCAGCGCACCACGGATCGATTCCGCCATATAGGCGCCGATGTTGAGGCCGAGACCGATGACGCCGGCGGCGAACGGCTCCAGATTGATGCCGATCTGCGGGCCGCCGAAATAGAGCACGAAGAGCTGGATCAGGCACGGCGTGCCGCGAAACAGGCTGACATAGAGCGTGCCGATGGTCCGCAGGATCGCCGATCTCGACATCTTGGCGGCCGCGGCCAATGAAGCAGCCGCCAGACCCAGGATCAGGGCCAGCACCGTGATCTCGATCGTCACCAGGGCGGCTTCCACGAAGAACGGGAAGACGCGCTGCATCAAGGAGAAATCCATGAAAGGGTCCAGCAGGAGTGACACCAGGCCTCAGACGGCTTTGGCCGCCTGAAGCCAGGAGGGGTCAGCGTATGTCGCTGCCGACCCACTTCATCGAGATCTTTTCGTAGCTGCCGTCGGCCAGCATGTCGTCCAGCGCCTTCTGCATGGCAGCCTTGAGCTCCGGATTGTCCTTGCGGATGGCGATGCCGATGGCGACAGCGCCGCCTTCGATGTCGGGCGTGTTGAGCTTGCGGACCTTCTCACCCGTCTCCTTGACGGCAACCATGACTGGAATGTTGTCGACGACGATGGCATCGACGCGGCCGGCCCTCAGTTCCAGCAGCAGTTCCGGCAGGCCCTTATAGGTGCGGATGTCCCAGCCGCCTTTTTCGCGCGCCCATTTCTCGTGCGTCTCGCCCAGCGTCACGCCAATGGTCTTGCCCTTGAGGTCGTCGAGGCTCTGCACCTTGGACGCCTCGCTGACGAAAACGGCGCGGCCGGCGTGGTAGTAAGGCCCGACGAAATCGACCACCTTCTCGCGCTCGGGTGTGATCGTCATCGAGCCGACGACGGTGTCGTATTTGTTGGCGAGCAGGCCGGCGATGATGCCGTCCCAGGCCGTGGTGATGATGGCGCCCTTGACGCCGATGCGCTCGGCGATGGCCTTGCCGATATCGGCGTCGAAACCGACGACTTCATTCTGGTCGTTGACGAAGTTGAAGGGCGGATACTGACCGCTCATGGAAATCTTCAACTCGCCCGCCGTCTTGATCTTCTCGAGGTCGTCGGCCCTGGCCGAAACGGCCGTGAAGGTCGACGCAAGCAGCAGGGCCGCAATGGCGATGCCGGAAAATACTCTGTTCATCTGATTTTCTGTCCTCTGGATGGAGCGCAAGGTCTTGTTCTTGGGAGGCGCGGGACGCTTTCCTGACTTCAATGATTGCCTTTGCGGTATCATTGCGCAAATAGATAATGGGAATAGGGAGCATAGATATCAGGAATGGCACTGCCGCGCCCCGAACGGCTGGTCTGGGATCTGGACTGGAACCTTCTGCGGACATTCGTCGTCATCGCGGAGGTCAAGAGCATCACACGCGCCGCCGAGCGGCTGAACCTCAAACAGCCGAGCGTCAGCAATGCGCTGCGGCGGCTGGAAGACCGGGTCGGCCGGCGGCTGGTCGAGCGCGACGCGACGCGCTTCGAACTGACCGAGGTCGGGCGGCTCCTCTACGAGCAGAGCGTTGAGGTGTTCGGCACCATATCGCAACTGCCGCTGCTGATGCGCGGCATCAGCGACGACGTCACCGGCCATGTGATGATCGCGACGGCCAGCCATGTCGTCTCGCCATTGTTCGATAAGGCGCTGTCTGAGTTCCACCGCAACTACCCGCGCGCCAGCATCACCATTTCGGTCGCGGCAAGCACCGAAGTCGCCAAGCAGGTCAGGGAGCGGCGTGCTTCCTTCGGCATCTGCCTGGTCAGCCAGCGCGATCCGGCGCTGGAATACGCGATGGTCTACCGCGAGTTCTTCGGCTTCTTCTGCGGGCCGCAGCACAGGCTCTACGGGCAAACCGGACTGACGCTGGCCGATCTCCGGGGCGAACCCTCGGTATCGTTCCAGACCGACCATATTTCGGACGCGCTGCGGCCGGTCGCGCTGTTGCGCAGCGAAGCCCGGCTGAACGCCGATGTCGTCGGCGTGTCCTCCAGCCTGGAAGAGGTACGGCGCATGATCGTCGCCGGGCTCGGCATCGGTCCGCTGCCGCTGCACGTCGCGCGGCGCGATGTGGCGGATGGAACGCTGTGGCGGCTGCCACCCTATGACGCGCCGCCGGCCATCGACATCTTCCTGCTGGTCAATCCGGACAAGGCGATGAACCGCGCCGAGAAGGCGCTGCTGTCCGGGCTGCAGACGCTGATTGCCGAGACGCCACTGGAGGACCGTATCTACCAAGGCTGACAGGCCGAGACAGGCTCATTCGATCAGCAAGGCCGCCGCGCGGTTCCGCATCGGCTCGTCCAGCGCCACCGAGGCGCGCGCGGCGAGGTCGAAGCGCACGCTGGTCGTCCGGCTCGATGCACGGACGATGCCGTCGAGCGTGCCCGACATCACCTGTTCGAAGGTGATGGAGGTGCGGCCGATTTTCACGACATGCGAATGGATGCTGATGAGCGCCCCTGCTTTCGTTTCGTGCCGATAGTCGATTTCGGTGCGCACATCGGCCCATCCGATCTGCGACGCCTGGTTGTCGTCCTGTCCGGCGATATGGCCAAGAAGCTGGAAGCTGGCATCGTCGAACATCGCCGCGTAGTGACGCACATTCACGTGCCCCATCACATCGCACATCCAGGGATGAGCGACGCCGACAAAGGTGACGAGAGATTTGCTCATGGGGATTTTTGCCTCCGTGGCCATCGACGATCGCGCAGACGCAATATCGAAACGCACGCCGACAGGCAAACGGTCTGCTGTCCCGGCATCTTCAGGCCGAGAATGGCCTTCGGGCTTCGTATTCGTTAGCCGCGCCCTTGGCCGCCTCCATCAAACGGACTATCTCAGGGGAGGCGGCGTTTCCGCCACGGGGGTCGGCATGCTCAGAGTGCAAAAGGTCAAAGTCGACGAGATCTACGTGCCGACGGCGCGCAAGAAGACGCTGCATCCCGAGACCGTCCGCCATCTGGCCGAGGACATCCTGGAAAACGGCATGAAGACGCCGATCCAGGTCCGCCACGACGGCAAGCGACACATCCTCGTCGAAGGCCTGCATCGGCTGGAGGCGGCAAAATGGCTCGGCGAGACCGAGATCGAGGCCTATCTGGTGCAAGCCAAGCGCCACTGACGCGTCGATAGTACATCCAGTTTCTCGACGCAGATATGCTGCTTTGATAAGCCTAATGCCTCGGCGATTGGCGGAAACGCGCCCATCGCTTCGTCATCCACGGGCGGAGCAAGGAGCGCAGCGACGCGGCGCAGACCCGAGTATCCATGCCGCGACTCCAACGCGTCACAACGGTGCAGGATTCTGCTCCGCTGCATTCCTCGACAAGGTCGCGGCATGGATCCTCGGGTCTCCGCGACGTCGCTGCGCTCCTTGCTCCGCCCGTGGATGACGAAGGTGGGCGACGCCTCGGCCCAATCGAAGACGGTGCCGATATTTTTGTCGCCGGCGGTGTCGGTTCGTGTTTGATCCGTTCGTCTTTGGGACGGAAGCCAGATCAAACCGACACCCGAGGACACCATCATGACCACCAAGCTCGACATCGCCCCCACCAATGACCGCGAACTGGTTCTGGCCCGCATCATCGATGCGCCGCGCGAGAACGTCTATCGCTGCTGGACCGACCCGAAACTGGTGACGCAGTGGTTCTCGCCAAAACCGTGGACGACGCCGCGCGCCGAAATGGATGTGCGCACCGGCGGCTCGACCCTTGTCGTCATGGCAGGCCCCGACGGCAACGAATACCCCAACCCCGGCGTTTTCCTCGAAGTCGTTCCCGGCAAGAAAATCGTTCTCACCGACGCCTACACTCAAGCCTGGGACCCGTCGGAAAAGCCGTTCATGACCGTCGTGCTGACCTTCGAGGACGAGGGCAACGGCAAGACCCGCTACGTCGCTCGCGTTCGGCACTGGAGTGTCACTGATCGCGAGCAGCACGAGAAGATGGGTTTCCACGAGGGCTGGGGCCAGTGCACCGACCAGCTCGAAGAACTCGCCAAAACGCTATGATCAGCCAAACGCCTTGATCGGCATGACGCTTTGATATCGGCAGGAGAGGAGATCGATATGTCCAAAACCTTGTTTTTCGCCATTTTTGCTTCGGTCGCAGCGCTTGTTGGCTGCCCGGGCACCACCAATGCAGAGGAGACGAAACCAGCCATGACGACCGCAACGAACGCATTGCCGAAGCCGGAAAAGTCCGGCCTGCTGCCGATCAACGGCCTGAATTACTATTACGCCATCTACGGCAAGGGCGAACCGCTGCTTCTGCTGCATGGCGGTCTTGGCACCACGGACATGTTCGCGCCGATCCTGCCCAAGCTTGCCGAAAACCGTACCGTCATCGGCGTCGACCTGCAGGGTCATGGCCGCACGGCCCTTGGCGACCGCCCATTCAGCGTGGAGGCGATTGGCGATGACATGGCCGATATCGTCAAGGCGCTCGGCTACGACAAGGTCGACGTCATGGGCTATTCGCTGGGCGGCGGCGTCGCTTTCCGCATCGCGGTGCAGCATCCCGAGGTGGTGCGTCGCCTCGTCCTGGTATCGACCGGCTACGCCACGGACGGGTTCTACGACGAGATGCGCTCGCAGCGGGCGCAGGTGAGCGCGGCCGCGGCCGAGTTCATGAAGGACACGCCGATGTACAAATCCTACGTCGCGGTGGCACCGCATCCCGAAGATTTTCCGAAGCTGCTCGATACGCTGGGCAACTTCATGCGTCAGAACCGCGATTACTCCGCCGACGTCGCCAAGCTGAAGATGCCGGTCATGCTGGTCTATGGCGACAGCGACATGTACAAGCCCGAGCACGAGATCAAGTTCTACCAGATGCTCGGCGGCGGGCTGAAGGACGCTGGCTGGATGCGCGAGAACCAGTCGCGGAACCGCCTGGCGATCCTGCCCAACCGCACCCACTATGACACCTTCTTCGCCCCGGAACTGACCGCGGCGGCGCTGCCGTTCCTCAATGGCGAGACCAAGGTGAAGACCTGGGACGAGGTCGTCA
Organism: Mesorhizobium loti; assembly: GCA_014189435.1. Lineage (NCBI taxonomy): Bacteria > Pseudomonadati > Pseudomonadota > Alphaproteobacteria > Hyphomicrobiales > Phyllobacteriaceae > Mesorhizobium > Mesorhizobium loti. The sequence goes on along the minus strand of CP050293.1, from coordinate 3,038,946 downwards.
GCGAAACGAAATAGCCGGCTACCTATTGCCATCGGCCATCTCAGAGGAGACGGCCGATGGTTTGGTCTATGAAAGTCTGGCGCGGCGCGGCTGCCTGAGATGCTTGATGCCGCTCATCTCGACGAAATTCGTCGCCGCCTCCCAGAGATAGTCGCCATAGAGAAACGGCTCGAAGGGTTCAGCGCCCACCAGCGGCAACGGCGCGATCTCTGCGTCGACGCGCGGTTCGTAGAAGAACGGGATCGAGAAGCGCGCCGTCTTCGGCGCGATCACCCGGTGCCGCGTCGCCCGGACGCGCCCGCCGGTCCAACGCTCCAGCAACTGGCCAAAATTCACCGCCAGCGTGCCGTTGGCCGGCGGTACGTCGATCCATTCGCCGGCGAGGGTCTTTGCCTGCAAGCCCTCGACGCCGTCTTGCGCCAGCAAGGTGACGAAGCCGGAATCGGCATGCTCGCGGCCGATGATGGTGCGGGTCTCGCCCTTGTGGACAACCGAAAATTCCGGGCCGCTGGTGTCGACCCCGGCATTGGCGTCACGCAGGGGATAGCGGATCAGCCGCAGCGTCGAGATGCCGCCTTCGAAATAGGCATCGAAGATGGTTTCCGGCAGCCCAAGCCCGCGGGCGATCGAGCGCATCAGCGCGTTACCCACGGTCTCTATCGCGCGATAGTAATCGGCTGCCGAACCGCGCCAGCCGGGCAAGGCGTCTTCGGCCGGCAAGGGTGTCGGCTCGCACAGCGGATCGTCGGACGCCGGGGCATCAGCCGCATGGGCGAGATCCGGTCCCATATCGATGCCTTCCTTGTAGGAAACAGCTGTCGGCTGCAGCGGGAACCAGCCGCGATAGACATTCTTCTTCGTCCGGTCGAAATTCCAGCGCAGCAGTTTCTGCTTCTCGGCGTCGGCAAGCGCGAAAATGCGCAGCACTTGTGCGCGTTTGTCCGGCGTCAGCCAATCATCACCGGGAAAGTCCCGGACCGCCATGAAGCCGATCCCCGAGGCAGCCGCCATGATCCTGGCGTCGGTACGGTCGCGAGCCGGCGAGGGCGGTCCAAACAGGTCCGCAATGCCGATGGTTTCGATGTCCGCCGTCATGGCCTCAGTTCCACCCGCATCACCATAATCGATGACGTTGTATCAAAGCTTTTCAATTGACCCAATTGGCCCCGCCGCTACCTTGCCGCTTATTCTCTCCACCAATGGATCCCCGTGATGGCAAGATATGAGGGCGGATGCCTGTGCAAGGCGGTGCGCTACCGCGCGGACGCAGGCCCCATCAACGAACGCATCTGCCACTGCCGGGTGTGCCAGAAGGCGATCGGTGCCGCCTTCAACGCACGCGTGTTGTTTCGCATCGACGACGTGACGGTCGATGGGCCAGTGGCGACGATAAACTCCTCGCCGGACCTCAAGCGCGGCTTTTGCCCGAGTTGCGGCACGACGATGTTCTCCCGGCGCGATTCCGCCGGGATTATCGGCATCACCACCGGCTCGCTCGACGACCCCACGGTTTTCAAGCCGCAAATGCATATTTTCACGGCCTCGAAGCAGCCCTGGCTGGTGCTCGATGACGGCCTTCCGCAGCACGAAGGCGCCCCGCCGCCAGGCTAGGCCTTCCCTTCTCTCCTTGTGGGGTGAGCAGCCGGTTCGCGTAAGCGAATTGATCGTGCCGGTGGCACGATGAAAGGCACGCGAACGCCGGGACGCAGCGAAGCAGCGGGGACCCGGCTGGGCGGATCGTCCACCGCCCGGCCCTTCGCAGGCTCAGGGCGTTCGAAGCTCGAAAAGCCAAGCAATTGGCTTTTCGTCCGCTGCGCGGACCGCTTTTCACCCTGACCAAAATTTAATCCAAATCAACACGAGATAGCCGGCAAAGCGTCATTGGCGGGCCATCTTTGTCTCCCTATTTAAGGGTCGCGGGTACGGCATTCGAGGAGACGACGGATGAACGACAGCATCAGCACCCTGGACGAGCTTTTGAGCGATCCGATGGTCCTGCTTGTGATGGAGCGCGCTCGTGTGCGCCCCGAACAGGTGCGCATGCTGCTCGAACGGGCTCGCAATCCTGCGCCCGATAGCGCACGCTCCGATCAGCCGGTCGTTCCGCCGGCCCATATGGTGTCCAGGAGCTGTTTCCAGCAATGGCTGCTTAGTTAGCGCGGTCAGTTGGAGCTGGCCGGCAAATAGCTGTAATGGCTGCGGAAATAGGCGATTCTGAAGCCCATGCGTGCGTAGTTGCGATAGGCCGGGCCGTCGCGTTCCTCGTGCGGCGCCTCGATGTCGGCGACGAACAGTTTCGCGCCGGCCGCAATCCCGTCGCGCACCAGCGCTTCTCCCAGCACCGCGTCGAGATCGAAGCTCGGCGCCATGATGCCGGGCACCGGCGCTTCGATGCCGCTCCAGGCCGCGCCGTCGGGGCCGATGAACAGCGAGCGCACCGCCACCACCGCGCCGTCCCGCTTGGCCATGTAGTGATGCCAGCCCTCCCGGCCGACCAGAGCCATCAGCCAGGGTGAGGTGGGCAGCCGGTAGCTTCTGTCGATGAAGCCGGCCCATTCGCTTGCCAATGCCTTCGTTACACATTCGACTGAAACCCCGTCAGCCATGAAGAGCGGCTCGGACGGCAGCGGTTCCGCCCCGCGATAAATCCGCTCCCAACCGCCCTGGCGCTGCAGGCCGCGCGCCTCGAGCCAGCATCTGAGGCGCGATGGTTCAGTGTGCGGATTGACATAGAACCATGGCCGCGAAATGCCGGCGGCGCGGTAGTGCGACAGCAGCGCGTCGAGCTGGCTTTCGGTGGCCGGGCTGTCGACTCCGAAATTCTTCACGCAGTTGAAATGGACGAACGGGATCGTCGTGCAGGTGGTCCAGGCGAGGCCGCCTTCTTCCGCTATCGAAAGGCCTTGACTTGCGGCGAAATCGGCAGGCGCGGCGGCATAGAGGTCCAGCCAGGCATTCACCTCTGCGTGCTCGATAATACGGCTGAGGTCGCGAGAGACATCTTCGATGGCGATGCCAGGCGGGTACGGTTCGGGCAGGGGCTGCAATTCTGACAGGGCGGTCTGCATGGCTCTCCTCCGTCATTGCCTTACAGTGTAAGATTAGCGAATCTTAATATGAAGGCGCGGCTTGTCAAGCGGCGCCTTACAAATCCGTAAATTGGATTCAGGGGATCGCCAGACTATTGCTCGGCAGGGATCGCCCCCTACGATTGTTCAACAGAAAGGCTCGACATGGCAGACATCTGCACCCAAGGCGTCGACACCGGCTTCGTCGGCTTGGGATTCGCCAAGGTGGCGTTCCTCGGCGTGGTGCAAGGCATCACCGAATTGCTGCCGATTTCCTCGACCGCGCATATGCGCATCGTGCCGGCCGTGCTCGGCTGGCAGGATCCCGGCTCCGCCTTCTCCGCCGCCATGCAGCTCGCGGCCCTTGCCGCGGTGGTCAGCTATTTCTGGAGTGACGTCAGGGATATCCTGTTTGGTTCGCTCGACGCCCTGGCGCGACGCGATTTCGCTGACCGGCATTTCCGGCTGGCGCTCTGGATCATATTGGCGACGATCCCGATCGTCATCGCCGGCGTTGCCCTGTCGGGCGTGCTCAACGCCTGCAATTCGCCGCTGCGCAGCCTGACGGTGATCGGCTGGGCCTGCATCGTCATGGCCATCCTGCTGGCGCTGGCCGAGATTTTTGCACGCCACCGGCGCAGCATGGGCGAAGCCTCGCTGATTGACGCGCTGCTTGTCGGTATCGCCCAGATCGGCGCGCTTATCCCCGGCGTCTCGCGCTCGGGCTCAACCCTGACCGCAGCGCTGGGGCTCGGCTTCAAGCGGGCCGAAGCGGCGCGCTTCTCGTTCCTGCTCGGGCTGCCGGCGATCGCACTCGCCGGTCTCAAGGAACTCTGGGAACTGCACAAGGTCCATCTCGACGCCCATGGCTGGTCGGTCCTCGCCGTCGGGCTTGTCGTCGCATCAATCTCCGCCTTCTTCGCCATATGGGGGTTGATGCGCGTGCTTGAGCGTTTTTCGGCCTGGCCATTCGTCATCTATCGTGGCGTACTCGGCATCGTTTTGTTGTTGAGCGTCGCCATGGGATGGCTTGTCTAAGCGCCTGAGCCTTCCACAGTATCGCTTGAAACGGGCTATATCCGTACCGGACCTTTTCGATTCTCCGGTACGCGCATGGACTTCTTGACCCTCCTGCAATCACTGCCATTGCTGCTGGCGCTGGCCAAGGGTGCGTTGCCGTCGGTGGCGGCATTTGGCATGGGGTTTGGCCAGTGGGTCGCTTCGCTGCCGCCATGCCGGGACTTCGCCTTCGAGGCGACCAGCTATCTCGTGTGCGAGGTTGATCCGAAACGATATCAGGTCGAGCTGTTCTGGAAGGATCCGGCCGGCAAGCCGTTTCAGTCGCTGCACAATCTCCATGTCTCGCAACAGGCGGCCGGGCGCACCATGCTATTCGGCATCAATGCCGGCATGTATCACCCGAACCTCGCGCCGGTCGGTCTCTATGTCGAGCATGGCCAGGAAATGGCATCGGTGAAGACGGGATCGGGAAGCGGCAATTTTTCGCTGCAGCCGAACGGCATTTTCTACATGCGCGACGGCAAGGCCGCGGTCCGCGCCACCAAGGATTTTGTGAAAAGGCGTCCGAGCGTCGACTATGCGACGCAATCCGGGCCGATGCTGGTGATCGACGGCAAGCTGCATCCGAAATTCCAGGCTGACGGCACCTCGCGAAAAACCCGCGACGGTGTCGGAGTGCGAAAGGACGGCGTCGCGGTGTTTGCGATTTCGAACGGCACGGTCACCTTCCATGCCTTCGCCCGGCTTTTCCGCGACGCGCTCGGCTGCGACAATGCGCTGTTCCTCGACGGCACGATATCAAGCCTGTTTGCGCCTGCCATCGGCCGCAATGACGACTACTGGAATCTGGGGCCGATGATCGGCGTCTTCAGGAAGCCCTAGCTTTTCCAACGCGCTTGTCGCTGCGATAGAAGACTTTGACGACGATCGCCGCGATGGCGGCTGCTACAATGGCTGCGATCGCCGCCAGGCCGAACAGGCTCGATGCGCCGAGCTCGGCGAAGCGGTCGGCCCCCTTGGCCACCAGCCATCCCGGCGACAGCACGGCCGGCGCCCACAGGATTGCCGACAGAACATTGGCGATCTGGAAACGCCGCCGGTTCATGCCCATCATGCCGGCGACCAGCGGCACGGTAGCGCGCAGCGGGCCGAAGAAGCGCCCGAGAAAAATCGCGGCGAAGCCGTAGCGCCGGAAGAACAGGCGCGCTTTGGCGATTTCGCGGCGAAAGCGGTTGAGTGGCCATTTGTGGACGACGCCGCGCCCAAGCCATATGCCGAGAAAATAGGAGATGGTGTCGCCCAGCGCCGCTCCGATCATCGCGGCCAGCAGAACGGGCAGCGGCTCGATGATTCCGGCTCCGACCAGGCCGCCGACGATCACCAGAACGGTGGTGCCCGGCAGCAGGATGCCGATCAGGATCAGCGATTCACCGAACGCCAGCAGCCCGACCACGGCGCCGGCCCAGGCCTGATGGGTCTCGATGAAACATACACTTTGATCGATGAACGATTGCACGCCGGCTCCGGGGCAAGACAGATTGCCGTTTCTCAGCTGCCGCTGTCGAGCAGGCTCTTGAGCTCATCCAGTTTGTCGTTGACGAGCCAGCCATAGTAATTCTCGACCGGCAGCTTGCGGCCTTTGCCGCTTCCTGCGGCCGCGCGCAGTTCGGCGGCCCTGCGCCTGGGCTGGCCGACATTGTAGAGCGTCGCCGTGATGCCCGGATTGCCGGAAATATCGAAGCCCTGTTCCTTGTAGGCATCGATGGCGTCCCGCACGATGGCCGCGATGTAGACGATGCTGCGGTCGGGATCCATGACGTCGCGATAGATCGCCTGCGGGTGGTCGGGCGTCAGCCTGTCATAGCCGCTCACCTTGTTGACGAGATCGGTGACCTCAAGCGCTGTCAGCGGACTGATCTGCCCGAGCCCGAATGTCTGGCCGGCGAAGAAGGGTTGGAAGAAGGCCTGCTGGAAGGTCATCGCGGGAAAAGCGACGCCATCGACCGTCTTGCCGCGAAAATGCCGGATCCAGATATCGTCGCGGCAGCTCCACAAGGCGGCACTGCCCTTGGCTTGCGCGCAAGGCTCGAATTCCGGCCGCTCGACGAAGGTCTGCACCGGCATGCCCTTGTAGCGGAAGGCAAAGTCGAGGCCGGAATAGGACAGCGCCTTGACATAATAGGTCTGCACCGAGCCGACGGCGGTCACATTGTAGGTGTGTTCGCCGACCAGCGCGCCGACGATGTGAACCGGATCGATATCATAGGCCGCCGCCACTTCCTTGATGCGCGCCACCAGCGTCTTCTCGCGCTTCAAAAGCGCGATGATCTTCTCGTATTTTTCCTCATAGGTGGTCTTGAACGCGCGCGTTCGCGTTGCCGAGGCATCCGGGATTTCTGGCTGCGTCTCTGATCGATTGCCTGGAGGCACGACAATGAGTGCGCCAGCACGCGCGCCCTGGGCCGCAAGCGCCTCGCCACAGGGGACGGTCGCGAGCAGGAGGGCGAAAAACAGTCGCTGCAATGCAGTCATCAGGATGCCTTCGGGGATGTGTCGGCGGAAAGGGCGGGGAGGCACCTGTCGTCTCAACAGAGACATCGTGGCACTGTCAAGGCCGGCCTGGCGGTTGGCGCCGGCGACCGGATTTCGGTGTTCCGCATGCACGAAAAAAACTTGATTCAAACTTTATTGGTAATTTCTCGTTCATAACTGATCCGGTTTGTCCGTTGGCTGTCGTTTTGCCCTCGGTCTGTTGTGTTTTGAGTACAGGTCCAGATGCGGATTCCGGGCGTCGTCAGTTTTTTGATCGCATCGCTATGCCTTGCCGGCTGCTCGTCAACGGCCGGCGTCGACGCGCTGGATTTGCAGAAACCGTCCAACGAGACCACCAGTTCCGTGATACGGCCGCCGGCGCCGATCACCGCTGCTCCGGCGGCAAGGGGTAACAGGGCGGCAAGGGCCGAATTGGCTCCCATGTCTGACAACGGTCCGGCGGAAAGAACGCGCCCGTTCGGCTTGGCGGAGGAGGAAGAGACGGGGGTGTTTGCCGCGCCCGATGTGCCTGATCCCCAAGTGCCTGATGTCGGCGGGCTGCCGGTCGAGCCGGCAGCCTTGGTGTCGCCGCCCAAGCTGTTGACCCGCGCGGCACCGGCCATGCTTGCCGGGCCGCTCACCCGTTACGGTTTTCGCGATGCCAAGCCGATCAATTTCGGCAAGGCTTCACCCCGCCACCTTGCCGTGCACGGCGTCGACGTCTCGCGCTGGCAAGGCAACGTCAACTGGGACAAATTGCGCGCTCAGGGCGCCAACTTCGCCTACATCAAGGCGACCGACGGCGGCGACCATCTCGATCCGATGTTCATGAAGAACTGGCGCAATGCCGACACTGCCGGCCTGAAGCGTGGCGCCTACCATTTCTTCTACTGGTGCCGCACGGCCGGTGAGCAGGCCGACTGGTTCATCCGCAACGTGCCCAGGGTAGAAGGCGCGCTGCCGCCGGTCATCGACGTCGAGTGGAATGGCGAGTCCAGTTGCAAGCGGCGGCCGTCGCGCGAAAAGGTGCTGGAGAAGATGCAGGTGTTCATGGACAGGCTGGAGCGCTACTACGGCCAGCGGCCCATCATCTACACCGCGCCCGATTTCTACCGCGACAATCTGCGCGGCGCCTTCCTCGATTATCCGTTCTGGCTGCGGGCAGTCGCGCGGCATCCGTCGAAGGTCTACCCCGACCGCAAATGGCTGTTCTGGCAGTATTCCGGCTCCGGCCTGTCGCATGGCGTCACCGGCCGCATCGACCTCAACGTCTTCCATGGCGACGAACGGCAATGGCGCGCCTGGGCTGGCGGACGGCAGACCGTGGCCGACGCCGACTGAGACAGCCGTCAGGTCCGGCGTACTTCGCTCTCCCTGATGTCCGCCGTCTGGGCCAGCACCCAGTCTCGGAACACCTTGATCTTCGGCGTGTTGCGGCGGCTTTCCAGATGCACCAGCCAATAGCCGTCGCCGTCGGAGCCGAGGACTTCGAATGGCTGTATCAACTGGCCCTTTGCCAGAAGCGCGCTGTAGATGTTGCGGGTGAGGATCGCAGCGCCCTGATCGGTCAGTGCCGCCATCGCATCGTAAGCCTGCGAACCTAGCATTGGACCCGCGATGACGCGATCGGGATCGAAGGGCACGCCGGCTGCTTCGAACCAGATTTTCCACCAGGGATCTGTCGCACAGCACAGCGCTACGTTGTAGAGATCCTCGGGGTGGCGAATACCGCCCACGCTCTCGGCCAGCTTGGGGCTGAGCATCGGCGTGTAGTCCGCCTTGAACAGATAATGCGCTGTCAGGCCGGGCCATTTTCCGGTGCCGGTTCTGATCCCGATATCCATGTCCTCGCGCGTGAAATCGACCAGCCGGGCCGATGTATTCACTTTCACGGCAAGATCGGGATGCATCAGCTGGAATGTACCGAGCCATACGGCCAGCCAGTTCGTTGCGAATGTTTCCATGGTCGTGACGGAAAGCACGCCGGTCGCCCCACCCTTGGTGGCGACCCACGCATCCGCCAGGGCCGAGAACGCGCCCGTTGCGTGCGGCGCCAATTGCTGCCCGGCCTCGGTCAGGGCGATCTGCCTTGTTTTTCTTATGAAAAGCGGTGTTCCGGCGCGTTCTTCCAGCACCTTGATCTGATAGCTGGCGGCAGACTGGGTCATGCCGAGTTCTTCGGCGGCCTTGGTGAAACTGCCCAGTCGTGCCGCGGCTTCAAAGACCCTGATAGCGCCTAGCGGCGGCAGCTCCCAACTCATGATGCATCAATCCTCCTGATGCATGCTACGCGACGTTCGATTGGAATCCAAGGCCGGAAACAGGCATGCTCTGTTCATCAACTCGAACCCGGAAGGACACGGCAATGACCACGACCCTCTACAACACGCTTCGTCGCCCGACGCTCGATCTCTTCATCGCTCCGTTCAGGCCCCGCTCGCGCCGCCTGCTCGATCACCGTTCCCTTTCGGACCATTTCCTGCGCGATATCGGCGTGCTCGACGGACATGTTCCCAACGGCAGCATCCGCTGAGGCAAGTCTCTTTGACCGACGTAGAATGCAAGGGAGGGAAAGATGAGCGTGTCATCGGAGGATCTGGCGAAGAGCCGTCAAACGATCAGCGCTTACGAGGATTATGCGGAACAGTATGACGCCATCGTGAGGCATGTTCCCAACGAAAGGGAGCAGGCATCGCTAAAGCGCCTTGTGGCGATCGCCGGCACGGGCGGCCGGATTCTGGAAGTCGGGTCGGGGCCTGGATACGACGCGGACTTTCTGGAGAATTTGGGCGTCAAGGTTCGGCGCACCGACGCGACCAAGCGGTTTCTGGAGCTGCAGGCCGCGCGTGGCAAGCATGGCGAGCTTCTCGATCTCATCACCGATGATCTCGGCGGCCCCTACGACGCGGTCCTGGCCCTGTGCGTGTTGATCCATGTGCCGCGCGACCAGACCGACCAGGTGCTTGCCAAGATAGCCGGGTCGCTGCGGCCGGGCGGCGTCTTCCTCGTCTCGATGCGCAATGGCGACGGCGAGACATCGGGTGAATATCATACGGTGTATTGGCGCAGGGACGACTTCGCGGCCCGTCTCGAAAGCGCCGGGCTGGTTCTCATCAGGGACGATTTCAACGTCGGCCGCAATAGCGAAGAATGGAACACGTTCCTGGCCGTGAAGCCTGCATGACGCGGCGTGGGCTGTTGTTGTTTGCACTGCTCGCCTCTGTCCGCGATGAACAGTCGCCCCATATGCCAACCTTATCTGCGTGGCCGGCGACGCGATTCATCGAGGGTGGCATAGGCCAGGACTGCGGAGAATGATCCGAAACAGAATAGCACTGCGGTGATAACCATGAGGTCGTAAGTCGACACGCTCGTTCTCCCTTCGATCAGTGTCGAGGAGACAGCATGAGCGGTGCGTGTGCGTTGATCTGGATCAACGGAAGACAGTCTTTTCCTTTCTGGAGAGGCGGCTTTCTCGAAAATACAAGACATTGCCGTCGCCTTGCTGTCTATGTGCAGGCTCCTGCACTCCTGGGGGGAGACGAGTTGGAACTCAAGATTATGCTTGTCGGCTTTGCCTGCGTGGTCGCCGGCATGTTGTCGCTCATCACCTTCCTGAAATGGCGAGAGGTGAAGGCACTCAGCCGCTGGCTGCCGGCGCCGGGAAGGATCATCTCCTCGCGCGTCGAAGCCCGTGAAGTGAGGCGCTCGGGCGTTGGCTCGGACAGCACTGACACCACCGAAATGCGCAATTTTCCGGCGATCACCTTTGAATACAAGGTCGGCGGCAAGAAATTTCAAAGCTCGCGCTACAGCGTGAAGGAGAATTTGGGGAATTTCGAAGTCAAGGAGACCCTTGCGCAGTTTCCCCCGCGGCGCGGAGGTGACTGTCTTCTACAATCCGGCCGATCCGAGCAAAGCCGTGATCGAGCGCACCATGCCCGAAGGCGCCTTCAAGTTCATGGTCCAGCTTTCGGCCGGACTGGTGGTCGGCGCGCTGGTGCTGGTGTTTTCCGTCGGCGGTGTCCTGGAGGCGATCGGGCCGCATCTGCCCAAGCCGCAGAACCTCGGCGCGGGAGCGCTGCTGCTGTTCATGGGCCTGTTCATCCTGCGCATGGGTTTCGCCCAGAAATCGTTGGCCGAGCAGGCGGCAAGATGGCCGGTAACTGCCGGCCGCATCGATTCCTCGGGCCTGCAGGCGCTGCGAAGCCATTCAGGCTATCGACGCTGGCGCACCGTTTTCAAATCCCGCATCGTCTACTCCTATGGCGTCGCCGGCCAGCACTACAGCGCCGATCGTGTCACCTTCGGCGCCACCGTGACGGCTTCATTGCCCGGCCTCGTCAGCGGTCAGGCACGGCAGTATGTCGAAGGCAGTAAGGTCGACGTGCACTATGACCCCGCCAACCCCGGCTCGGCGGTGCTCGAATGCCGGGTGCGCGGGCTCTGGTTGCTGTGGATCTGTTCGGCTGGCTTTCTCGGCGGCGCGGCGTTTCTGGTCGGGCTGTTCTGAGCGGGCAATCGCTTCAGGTTCGTACCTCAACCTTTTCCGGACGTTGGCGCCGCCCCTCATCTGCCTGCCGGCATCTTCTCCCCGTATAGTGACGGGGAGAAGGACGCTTTCGCGACGGATTTCGCCAATCTCCAGCGTTGCAGAATGGGTGCCGAGGTTGCGGCCGGCCCCCTTCTCCCCGTCACTATACGGGGAGAAGTGCCCGGCAGGGCGATGAGGGGCGGCGCCGACTTCGACAATTGGTGGTCTCCGCCACAAGCGATCGCCCTGCTGTTCTGAGGCGCTGGACGCCTTCAGCAGCGGACGAGGGGTCCGCTGTCGAAACCAGGCCAGGTGAACCGCAGCGTGGCGCCATGCCTGACGAGACGGATGACACGCGTGAACGGCTCCTCGAGCGACAGGTCAGAGCCGTAGCATTGGCTTGCCCGCACCACCCAGCCGGTAGCCGTCTTGCGAAATGTCGCGTGTTCGCAGCCGAGCTCGGGAAGCGACAGCGACGCCTGATCCACGGTGAAGACAGTCTGGCGCTGGACGTCGGCGGCCGCACTGCAGTTCAGCCTGTCGCTGGACCACGTCCCGACATAGGGCGCCGCCGCCAGTGCCATGCCGCCCGCGAATGCGGACATTGCCATCGCCATTGCCAAACGCCGCATCACCGGTTTCGTCTCCCTTGCCACTGCGCTCGACCATACAGATTGCTGGGATTTGTGCGGGCAAGTTTTCGTCCGGATATGGATAAGGCGGCCCATTCCGGATTTCGCTTATGCTTTTGCGCGGATGATGCGACTGTGCGGCCCCAGGCAACGCTTTCCCAGAGACATTGATGATCACGCGCACACTGGCCTTCGTTTTCCTGGGCCTGCTCGGCCCGGTGCAGGCGGCCTTCGCAAAAGACTGTCTGCTGAGCCACGCCACCTATCGGGAGCCGCGCTCGGGCGCGATCATGCAATTTCGCCCGCTCGCCAACGAACCGGCGGCACTGACGGCGCAGGTGTTTTCGCTGACCGTGCCCAACACCGGCACAAGCCTGCCGGCCGACATCACCTGGACCAACGGCAAGAATTCATTCCCGCTCGGCACCATCCGCCACGCCTGCACCGACGATGACCGCGAAGCGGGGCTGCAGGACGGCAGCGGGCTGTGCAGGATATGGGATGGCCAAGTCTATGCCTTGACCGGCGGTGGCGCCGAGCAGCTGAATTCGCGCGAAGCGACACCCGCGCCGAAAGGGCTGCTTTTGCCCGATTTCGGCGTGGCTTTCACCGAAGGGGTCGATTTCGCCAATGCCAATCCCGACGGCTCGGCGTGGGATGCTTTCACCTTGACAGGATGCAGCGATGAATAGCGCCATGAGATCGATTATCGGGGCCAGCGCCCTGCTTGCATCCGCGACGATAGCCGCCGTGGCGGACGAGCCGGCGCCATCGCGCCCGCCCATCGACAAATGCGTGTGGGAAAGGCTGACGGACAAAAATGTCGGGCTGGCCGCCTGGGCGCAGCGCTGCGACTTCGGCTTCCGCCAGATCCATTTCGAATTCACCGGCAATGCGCTTGCCATCAAATACAGCGATGGCGGCGCGGCCGATCCTCTTGTCGAGGTCTTCGACATCATATCAGGCGAAACCGCCGAGGCTGCCTTGCGGCGCCTGTTCCTGGAAAAGACCGATAAGGCCGTCAGTGCACGCTGCGTGCTGGCGCCTTACACCGAGGGCACAGTACCCGCCGGCGTCAAACGCTACACATTCAGCCCGGATGCCGCCTACGCGAAAGAGTTGAAAGCGCTTGCCGACCCCAACGAGGTTCCGGAGCCGCCCTGCGGCGACTGGGGCGAAATGCCTGACGGCATCCAGTATTTCGAGGTGCCTGCGGGTGAGGGGCGGAAAGTGCTGTTCGTCCGCATCGGTCAGGACGAGCCATTGTTTGACGAGCAGACGCTGCAGGTGTTGCCGGCGGGGTAGACGTCAGGATTTGAGGCTGATCCGGGCAGAGATTGTGGTTCGGATCCATGTCGTGCGCCGTAGCAAGGGCCGGGTGCGTAATTAAGGTAGTCTATCGCAAACGAATTGAGAAACTAGGTCTATGTCCCAACCTCTCTTCATTAAAAAATTTGAGACGGGTACTAGCAGACGACATATCTATCTTTGCCTTTTTGCTTAGAACTAAGGCGCTGGAGCAACCCTCGATCAAATAGTCGGGTGCCATCAGGCATGTTGCAAATATATCGGCCTGTCGCTCGGGGTCCCTATACAATGGGATTCCGCGTATCCGCAATTCATCTATTGAATGAGCTATATTCGTATATTTGAAGTTAAAGTGCGCCGTTCTATTCGAGTAGTCGCTATGAAGAACCGCATGGCCCAATTCATGCGCAAGCAGTATACGCGCCCATCCGTCACCATTGTAGGCGTCTTCATAAAGATTTTCGGTTACATATATAATTTTTTCGGAAAGTGACGTAAACGCGAGCGAAATATCCTTGTCGGAGCTGGCCCCTAGAATTTTCATCATGTCGTTTGAAGAAATTATCGCTAGAGAAAATCCGGGGGCGAATAATTCAAGTTTAAACTCAATCAAATCCAAAATATCTACGGATTCAACGGAGCCTTTATTAACATATTTCCATCTTGAAGCCAGTTGATCCGCCTCTTTTTTTATGGTTCTGTCACTCAAATCAGGACCAAAAAATCTAACGGCTTCCATCGAGCGCCTCAAATTTCGTTCTGATTCGCTACCGTCTGAATACTGCGACCCAATGCAGCCAAGCCAAACCGCTCTCTATCAACTTTGAGCTTGGACTTCGCGGCTGCAACAAAATCTGGCGTAGGCTCACCGCCACGCTCAACGTAGGACACAAGGGCAAGGCTTACTTTGAAGGCGTTCGCTATGTTTTTATAGCTAAGGCCCCTCTCTGTGCGAGCGCGCTTTATCGCCGCCCCATACCCTAGATCATCAAAATAACGCGGCGTCATCCAAGAACTCCCTAGCGTCGATATACCCGGAGATAGCCCTTCATTCGAATCAGCCGATTCGGATACCAACATAACTAAATAGCGCTAAAATGTCCATGATAGATCAATATGGTGGGTTGTTTTTTGTGGGTGACACAACATGTTGTGGCGGCCTGCTTTTTGGTTATCTCGCCTTCCGTGGTCTGTCGGCCACTGCGTTGCGGCCGACAGATTTTAGTTGGCCTCAGTCGGCAACGTCACTTTTTGCGTGGCGGTTCGTTCTTGGTATCGCCATAGCCTGGCTTAGGGACCCGTTCGACCGTGGTCGTGTTCGGACGGCGCTCTGCTTCCTTCACAGGAATGAATTGGCCGCTCTTCGAGCTTCGTCCAATGTCGAAAGTCTTACGTTCGTTGGTGGTCATTTAGACATCTTTCTTCTGGAGTTGCCTGAGCTACCTCGACTCCGAGAACCGACTCCCCATATGATACCCTTGCACAGGAGATGGGATTTCGATCTCGTCGCCCCGCGTGGGCTCCGGCTTATTCGCGGTATCAAAGCCGGCCCAGCTTGGGTCGGCTTTGGTGCTTCTGGCGCAAGTGCGCGATCTAAATGTTTTAGATGAGTTTCCCTTTTTGTTCCGTTTGCCATTCCGGCCCGATCTTACGACCGGGCCGATGATGTTGCGTTTTAGCGCCTCAGAATTTTCTCAGCTGCACCCGCTCGTCGAACCACACGTGTCGCACTTCTCACAGGTCCCATTCCGCACCATCGTGAAATTCTGGCACTCGGAGCAGGAATTGCCGGTGTAGCCCTGTAGCAGTGACCTGGCGCGGCGGTCGTTGGCGAGTTTCTTGGCTTCGGCCGCCTCGACGGCCGCGGCGTCGGTGAACAATCCCGCCGTGGCGTCGGAAGCAACACCCGCCGCGTCCTCGAAGGCGATGTCCTCGGCCAGTTCCTTCGCCCGCTCCTCATAGTCGCGCTTGTAGGCGACCGCTTCGTCGCTGGCGGGCTTCAGCGCCAGCACGTTGGAGCCGGAGAAGGCGGTCGGTGCCGAGCGGGCAGGGGCGCCCGAGGGAGCCGCAAAGCCTTTCGGATCGTTGCCGCTGACGCGCGACACCAGCTTCACCGGCGAGGCGCCACGGGTCAGGCCCTTGGAGACCGCATCCGTCTTGCCCTCGCTGATGCCACGGCCAAGTGCGGTGTTGGAAAAGTCCGACTGGTCGACATGGGCGAGGTCGTTGCGACCGAGATAGGAGATCGCCAGCTCGCGGAACACGTAGTCGAGGATCGACGTCGCGCTCTTGATGGCGTCATTGCCTTGCACCATGCCGGCTGGCTCGAACTTGGTGAAGGTGAAGGCGTGCACATATTCGTCGAGCGGCACGCCATATTGCAGGCCCAGCGAAATGGCGATGGCGAAGTTGTTGAGAAGGCCACGCAACGTCGCGCCTTCCTTGTTCATGTCGATGAAGATCTCGCCGAGACGGCCATCGTCATATTCGCCGGTGCGCAGGAAGATGGTGTTGCCACCGATCTTGGCCTTCTGGGTGTAGCCCTTGCGGCGGCCGGGCAGCTTTTCCTGCTCGCGCGACACGCGCTCGATGATGCGCTCGACGATCCGCTCGGTGATCTGTGCAGCGCGCGCCGCCGCCGGTGCGGCGATCAGCTGCTCGAGGGCTTCGTCCTCATCGTCCTCGCCATCGGCAAGCAGCGAGGAATTGAGCGGCTGCGACAGCTTCGAGCCGTCGCGGTAGAGCGCGTTGGCCTTCAGCGCCAGCTTCCACGACAGCATGTAGGCGCCCTTGGCGTCTTCCACCGTCGCATCGTTGGGCATGTTGATGGTCTTCGAGATGGCGCCGGAGATGAAGGGCTGTGCCGCCGCCATCATCTGGATGTGGCTGTTGATCGACAGCGAGCGCTTGCCGATCTTGCCGCACGGGCTGGCGCAGTCGAACACGGCGAGGTGTTCGGCCTTGAGGAAGGGTGCGCCTTCCAGCGTCATGGCACCGCAGACATGGATGTTGGCGGCCTCGATGTCCTTCCTGGAAAAACCCAGCGCCGGCAGGATTTCGAACGAGAAATCGTTGAGCTGCTCGTCGGTGAAGCCAAAATTCTCCTTCACCCAGTCGGCGCCGAGCGTCCACTGGTTGAAGACGAACTTGATGTCGAAGGCCGACTTCAAGGCTGCATTGAGCGCCGCGATCTTCTCGTCGGTGAAACCCTTGGCCTTGAGCGCGCCGGGGTTGATGGCGGGCGCCTGGTTGAGGTTGCCGTGGCCGACCGCATAGGCCTCCATCTCGCCGATCTGGGCTTCGGAATAGCCGAGCGTGCGCAGCGCTTCCGGCACGGCGCGGTTGATGATCTTGAAGTAGCCGCCGCCGGCCAGCTTCTTGAACTTCACCAGGGCGAAATCGGGCTCGATGCCGGTGGTGTCGCAATCCATGACCAGGCCGATCGTGCCGGTCGGCGCGATCACGGTCGCCTGCGCATTGCGGTAGCCATGCTCCTCGCCAAGCTCGATGGCACGATCCCAGGCGGCCTTGGCATGGGTGGCAAGGTCCTGCTGCTTCAGGTCGGAAGCGACCAGCGGCACCGGGTTGACGGCGAGCTTCTCATACCCCTGCTTCTCGCCATAAGCGGCACGGCGATGGTTGCGCATGACACGCAGCATGTTCTGCGCATTGCGATCGTAATCGGCGAAGGCGCCGAGCTCGCCGGCCATCTCGGCTGAAGTGGCATAGGCCATGCCGGTCATGATGGCGGTGAGTGCGGCGCAGATCGCGCGGCCTTCGTCGGAATCGTAGGGAATGCCCGACGTCATCAGCAGGCCGCCGATATTGGCATAGCCGAGGCCGAGCGTGCGGTATTCGTAGGACTGCTTGGCGATCTCCTTCGACGGGAACTGCGCCATCATGACCGAGATTTCGAGCACGATGGTCCACAGCCGCACGGTGTGTTCATAGGCAGCGATGTCGATGGTGCCGTCCGCATTGCGGTAGGGCAGCAGATTGATCGAGGCCAGGTTGCAGGCCGTGTCGTCGAGGAACATGTATTCCGAGCACGGGTTGGACGCCCGGATCGCACCAGCGGAAGCGCAGGTGTGCCAGTCATTCATCGTCGTGTTGAAATGCAGGCCCGGATCGGCCGAAGCCCAGGCGGCGTAGCCGATCTTTTCCCAGAGATCCCTGGCCTTCAGCGTCTTCAGCACCTTGCCGTCCTTGCGGGCGGTGAGGTGCCAGTCGGCATCGTCCTCGACGGCGCGCAGGAAATTGTCCTTCAGCGACACCGAATTGTTGGAGTTCTGGCCCGAAACGGTCAGGTAGGCATCCGAATCCCAGTCGGTGTCGTAGGTCTTGAACGACATCGACGAATAGCCCTGCTTGGCGAACTGGATGACGCGGTAGATGTAGTTCTCCGGCACGGCGGACTTCTTGGCCGCCTTGATCTCGCGCTTCAGCGCGGTGTTGATGGCCGGGTCGAAGCAGTCGTCGCCATTGCCTTCGCAGTTGACGCAGGCCTTCATGATCGCTTCGAGATGCTTCTTGACGATCTTCGAGCCGGTCACCAGCGAGGCGACCTTCTGCTCTTCATTGACCTTCCAGTCGATGAATTCCTCGATATCGGGATGGTCGGCGTCGACAATGACCATCTTGGCGGCGCGGCGCGTCGTGCCGCCCGACTTGATGGCGCCCGCCGCGCGGTCGCCGATCTTGAGGAAGCTCATCAGGCCGGACGAGCGGCCGCCGCCCGACAGCTTCTCGCCTTCGCCGCGCAGCAGCGAGAAGTTGGAGCCGGTGCCGGAGCCGTATTTGAACAGGCGCGCTTCACGCACCCACAGGTCCATGATGCCGCCCTCGTTGACGAGGTCGTCCTGCACGCCCTGGATGAAGCAGGCATGCGGCTGCGGATGCTCGTAGGAGGACTTCGACTTGGTCAGCTTGCCGGTGAAGGGGTCGACATAGAAGTGGCCCTGGCTCGGGCCGTCGATGCCATAAGCCCAATGCAGGCCGGTGTTGAACCATTGCGGCGAGTTCGGCGCCACGCGCTGCGTAGCCAGCATATAGGCAAGCTCGTCACGGAAGGCGCGCGCGTCGTCCTCCGACGCCTTGAAGTAGCCGCCCTTCCAGCCCCAATAGGTCCAGGTGCCGGCCAGCCGGTCGAAGACCTGACGCGCATCGATCTCGGAGCCGTAGCGTTCGGCCTCGGGCAGCTTGGCAAGCTCGGCCTCATCGGCGACGGAGCGCCACAGGAAGGAGGGGACGTCGTTCTCTTCGATCTTCTTCAGGCGCGCGGGGACACCGGCCTTGCGGAAATACTTCTGCGCCAGGATATCGGCGGCGACCTGGGAGAACTGCGCCGGCACGTCGATGTTATCGAGACGGAACACCACCGAACCATCCGGATTCTTGATCTCCGAAAGCGCCTTGCGGAATTCGATCTCCGCATAGGCTGATTGTCCTGGCTTGGTGAAACGACGCTCGATGCGCATTGGTCCGGTCCCTTTTGTCTATATATAGCGCTTTTCCCCAGGGATTTCTGCCCCCAATGCGAAACGCGCATGTCCGCCGTCTGCCGGCGTCCGAAAACGGCCGGCTCTCCATTTTGCAGTCTCCGCCGGCCCTGCTGGTCAAACTCCTTGCGAAGTGCCTGTCCAACGCGCCGACGAACCCCGCAGGTCCCTCAAAACTGATTTTTTTCCGATTCCCTCGTTCGAGGGAAATTCACACTATCTAGCGTCGAACCTACCTGCAAACACTAAATATAGTATTAACAGACAATTTATTCCAGTCCGACAATTGTCCCTATCGTCCCCAACCGCCCCACAATCCCAACGCTTCCGCCGGCCTCGTAAACAGGCGGAAATGCGAGCAAAAACGCACATAATCCGGGAAAAAGACCGGGCTCAGAACTTTCCGGTCGCACTCTCAACAGGAGCGCATGGCCTATAAAAGGCGACTCGTTTTGCGCCGTCAAGGATTCGTTTGCGTAGCTTTTGTGACCCCAACATCTTGTGTGTCACATATGTGGATAACGGGGATAGAATGCGGTGCAGCGATCGCGATTTTGTCGCTGGCTGGCAACGCAGATGCGGCAACGATCCAAAGTGTCGTCAAGGGTGGGTCCAGGCGCGAGCTTGCCAACCACCGTGTCCTGGCAGGATCAGCCGTAATGCAGCCGGGGTTTTGGCTCGGTGCTGGTGAACTGTACCCCGATGCGATCGTTGCGCCGCCAGCGGACTTCGCACCGATAGGCAACGCCGTCGAGCGGCACATAGAGAAGAAAGTGATCG
The DNA here is from genome assembly GCA_014189435.1 of Mesorhizobium loti. Lineage (NCBI taxonomy): Bacteria > Pseudomonadati > Pseudomonadota > Alphaproteobacteria > Hyphomicrobiales > Phyllobacteriaceae > Mesorhizobium > Mesorhizobium loti. The sequence continues at coordinate 3,019,574 of CP050293.1, read as the reverse complement.
GGAACCCGGGCTTCCAGCGGCACTTTCAGTTCGGCGCCACCTACGTGCTGATTGCGCAGCGTGCAACCGACTTCCGAATTCGAAATTCCGGTGATGATTGAACCGCCCTTGAGCACGCGCGGACGATGCTCGCGCTGGGGCTCGTCGGATTCGTTTAGACTTGGATTTGCAGGGTTCGCCATCGACCAAAATACCAAAACTGCCGAATCGTACCCCCGATTCCTTAGCAAAGCATTCATGTCGATGCGCGGCAATGTGTCTTGCGTTTGCAAACCAGCCCTGTTTGCAAGGAGCGCGGTGTGGCCGCCCGTCAGGGGAAGCTGTGCGGGTCGGCGCAGAAATAGGCGATGATCTGGCAAAGATCGGGTTCGTTGATCATGCGCACCGCTTCGCTGGAACTGACCCATTTGCGGGTGCGCGAGTGCTTTTCCTTCCAGCGGTCGGCGATCTTGTCGACGTGCAGCGGGAACACCAGGACCTCGCAGGGCACTTCTTCGCCGGAAGCCAGCATCTTGGCGTAGAAGTAACGGCCGGCTTCGAGATGAGAGACACTGCCGCGCAGCCCGGCTTCCTCGCCGGCTTCGCGCGCCGCGGCCTCGCAGAGCGGCTCCCTGGCCTCCGGCCAGCCCTTGGGCAAAACCCAGCGGCCGGTATCGCGGCTGGTGATCAGCATGATTTCGACGCCGTTCCCGGTATCGCGCCAGGGCAGGGCGGCAACCTGCAGGCGACAGGGTGCGGTGCCGAAGAGTCGCCTGACCCTTTCGACCAGATGGTTGTGCGTCGTTGGCCTCGTCAACATCGGAGAAGCTAGCCCCAGCCTCCAGAATCGTTTGCCGTCTTACGAATCTTACGGCGAATTATGAGCAATAAAAGTAAAAACTTTGATCAGGTTGCCGATTTGCGCCAACAGAGGTCGATTTCACAGGATATCTTGCCCCGCGGAGCCATCCGCGAAAGCAAAATATTGTCGTCAGTGGCGGCTTATCTGGAAAAAAGCGGTTCGTTGCGAATCAGCCAGCGTGGTCGTCGGCGATCGGCTTCTGGTAGGTGAAGCCCATGTCCCACGGGAAATAGATCCAGGTGTCCTGGCTGACTTCGGTGACGAAAGTATCGACCAGCGGCCGGCCTTTCGGCTTGGCGTAGACGGTGGCGAAATGCGCCTTGGGCATCATCGCGCGCACGATGCCCGCCGTCTTGCCGGTGTCGGTGAGGTCGTCGATGATCAGCACGCCGGCGCCGTCTTCGGCGAGCAGGGCAGGGGTGATCTCTTTGAGGACCTGCAACTGCCCCTGGCTGGTATAGTCGTGATAGGAGGCGACACAGACCGTCTCGATGACGCGGATGCCGAGTTCGCGCGAGATGATCGCCGCCGGGACCAGCCCGCCTCGCGTGATGCAGACGATCGCTTTCCACTGTCCCTTGTTGGCGCCGGCCAGCCGCCAGGCGAGCGCGCGGGCGTCACGATGGAACTGGTCCCAGGAGACCGGAAAGGCTTTTTCGGGAAGGGACATGTCGCGCACTCCGCAGCACGCGAGGATCGCGTGAGGACATTTGAAGGATGCGCGCGGAATTAGCCGGAAAGCCTAGGCATTGGCAAGTGGCGGAACCTTCGGTCAAATGGGCGTGGCTACTTCCGGCGTCAGCACAGAAGTCGCGGCCGCGATCGCCCGCTTCACATCCTGCTCGCCGGTGCGCCAGTTGACCACGCTGACGCGCATGGCGCGGCGGTTGCGCCATGTCGTGCCGGAGAAGAAGGCTTCGCCTGTCGCGTTGATTTTTTGAATTGTTTCGTCGGTGAAGACGTCATTTTCCTCGGGGGATGCGCCTGGCCGGCCGAACCTTAGCAGACCCTGATTGAGCGTTGGCCTTGCAAGAATCTCGGCGCCCGGCAGTTTGCCAATCCCCTCGACGATGTTGGCACAATGCGCACAGCAGCGATCCACCAAAGCCTCAACACCGTTGCGGCCGAGTTCCTTGAGCGCGGCATAGACGGGAACGCCGCGCGCCCGGCGAGAGTATTCCGGGTTCCAGTCTATCTGGTCCCGCGCGACAGCTACTGGCGCGACATAGGAGGCGTTCGATGTCATCGCAGTCCGATGCGCGTTGCGATCCGCGATGATCGCGATACCGCAATCGAAGGGAACGTTCAGCCATTTGTGGCCGTCGGTCGCCCAGCTGTCGGCCATTTCCACACCGTCGAGCAGGTGGCGGTACGCCCGGCTCGCGCGGGCGAAAAGACCGAATGCGCCGTCGATGTGAACCCAGGCGCCGGCCGAATGCGCCATTGGGATCAAGTCCTTGAACGGGTCGCATGCGCCGATGTTCAAGTCGGCGGCATTCAGCACGAGTATGGCCGGCTTGGAGTTTTCGGAAAGCGCGCCATCGAGAACCGCGGGAGAGACGCGTCCATCCCCCTCCGTTTTCAATTGTTCAATGGCGTTGCGGCCGATCCCCAGAAAGCGCACCGCGCGGTCTATGGTGACGTGCCGCTGGTCGCTCGTCAGCACTCTGATCCCAGGCGCTCCAAACAGCCCGTCCTCTTCCACATTCCAGCCGACGCGCTTGAGCAGCGCCACCCGCGCGGCCGCAAGGCTCGTCATGTGCGCCATCTGGCAACCGCTGGTGAAAGCAAAAGAGGCGTCGCGCGGCAGATCGAGCAGTTCCTTGACCCATTCGCCGGCTGTTTCTTCGATTACTGCGGACGCAGGACTGGCCGAATAGAGCGCTGCGTTCTGATCCCAGGTGGCAACGAGCCAGTCGGCCGCGAGCGCGGATTCCAGCCCACCGCCAACCACCCAGGCAAAGAAACGTCCGCCTGCGCTGCCATGCATCCCGGCGCCGGCGTCTCTGACGAGTGCCTGGATCACGTCCTTCGCGCTGCGGCCATCGATCGGCAACGGACCGGTGAATGACCGCTTGAGGTCCGGTAGGGTGGCCGTGGCCGCCACCGAACGATCATCCAGCCCGTCAATCCATGCCTGTGCTGCATGGTATGCGAGAGCGAGCGCGGTGTTCATTGAGGGGGGCTCCAAGTAATGACAATGCATATGCCAAGATGCCGACGGTCGGCTGCCACGTCCGTTGAACCAGATCGTCCATTTGGATTTACTCAGTTTGGCCGAAGCCGATTGCTCTGAGAAACGAAAAGGACTTACACTGATCATCAGCCAAATTGGCGAATTGGGGCCAAATTGGCGGATTGGGGTTTGCCACGGATGTCGAACCACGCACGGCCGGATTCAGGCGTTCTGTTGGCGCTGGACAGCGCGCTCCTGCGTACTTTGCTGGCGGTTGTCGACACTGGCAGCTTCGTCGGCGCCGCCCGAACAGTGCACCGGACGCCATCTGCCGTCAGCATGCAAATGAAGCGGCTCGAGACGCAGATAGGACAGCCAATCTTTGTGCATCAAGGGCGCTCCATACTGCTGACGTCAGCAGGAGAAGCGCTTCTGACCTACGCGCGCCGTGTTCTTGGGATCGCCGAAGAAGCGATAGTACGGTTCAACCGCCTGTCGGACGGACGCGCTGTGCGGCTGGGAATGACGGACGAATATGCCGTCGCGTTCCTTCCCTCGGTTCTCGCCAGCTATACGGCTGCGTACCCCCTGGTGGAGATCAACGTGACTTGCCGCACGAGCAGCATAGTGTCGCGGATGCTGGATGAGGGCGAGTTGGATATTGCGCTCGTCACCGCTGGTGCGGCAGGTCGAGCCGGATCATCCGAAACGACCATCCACAGAGACCGGCTTGTGTGGGCAGGCCTCGCGCATGGAACCGCCCACCTGCGCCGTCCGCTGGCGGTTGCCGCAGGTCCGGCGAGTTGTATCTGGCGGAAGTCCGCTATCGATGCGCTCGACGCAGCCGGCATCCCCTATCACATCGTTTGTACAAGCGAGAATCTCGCTGGCCAACTCGCACCGGTACGAGCCGGGTTGGCAGTTGCACCGTTGCCGGTTGCGGCCTTGTCGGGCGAACTGGCGCCGTTCGGACTGGAGCACGGCCTTCCGTCCGTCGGCTATTATGACGTCGCTTTGCGACGCAGCCCTCACGCGGCCCATGACCTGACTTCCGCCGTCATCGACCATGTCGGGGCGTATTTCGCTGCGCGCCAGGGATCCTCGATCCACGCATTCTAACGCGACAGGAAGGCTGCCACCGGCGACGTGCGCAGCACCGTGCGAGTCACGCCACCGAACAGAAGCTGGCGCAGCCATGAGTGGCTGTAGGCGCCGAGCACCAGCAGATCGGCGCCGGTCTCCGCGATCCTGGTCTGGATGATGTCATCGATCGAATTGCCACCCGAATGCTGCACCGAGACGCTGACGGTGGCGCCGTGGCGCGATAGCGCGGACGCGATTTCGGCGCCGGCGGCTTCCGGGCTGTCGTCGAGCGTTTCAGGGGGGTCGATGATCAATATGTCGGTCTTCTCGGCTTCGATGATGAAGGGCAGTGCGTCGAAAGCGGCGCGCGCCGCTTCCTTGCTGCCGTTCCAGGCGAGCAGCACGTGTTTGAAGGTGGTGATCAGCGGACCCGCATGCGGCACCACCAGCACCGGTCGGCCGGCGTCATAGACCAGCGTGTCGACATCCGCGCTCGGGTCACCGCCCGTTTCGCGCTGCGCCGCTATGATGAGGTCGGCGGCCCGCACGCTTGAAATCCCGGTCAGCGCACTGTCGCCCGAAAAACTCTCCAGGCTTCGCCACTCGAAGGAAAGACCGGAATTCTCGATATGCCTGAGAAACACGGCCTGCAGCTTCTCGGCCCGCTCCCGGTTCATGTCGGCCGAAACCTGCAGGAACTCGGTGTCGGGAAAGCCTGTGGCAGAGGTGTAGGGCACAGGAAGCGTTTCGGCGTGGATGCCGATCAGATGGCTCTGGAACCGGGTGGCGAGCGGAATGGCACAGTCGAGCACCCGCTCCGCGTCCTGCTCGTTCTGCAGAATAGCGACGATGGTTTTGAATCGCATGATGATCCCTCAATCTACGAGCTACCGAACTCGTGCCGAGGAAACGTTGCAGCGCCGTGCTTGGTTCCGGTCCGGACCGGATCAACCGGGATTGTTGGCGAACCCGGCGACCATCGCCTCGACATCGGCGCGGGCGGCGTCAAGCGCCTCCTGGCTGCGGGCGCGCACGACCAGTTCGGTCCAGAACTTGCCGTCGCCATATTTCGGGTAGGAGCCGATGATCGTGTCCGGATGCGCTTTCTGGATGTCGCCCAGCGGCCCGCCGATGAGGCCTTCGCCGAACGGGCAGGGCACGGTTGCCGACAGCATTTTCGTGCCGGCCTTCAGCGTCGGCACGACATTGTCGAGCATGGCCTGGAAAATCGACGGCACACCGGCCATGACATGGACGTTGCCGATGCGGAAGCCTGGAGCGACCGACACCGGATTGTCGATGAGATCGGCGCCGCGCGGCATCCGTGCCATGCGCTTGCGGGCCTCGGTGTATTCGATGCCGCGCGCGGCATAGCTCGCTTCCAGCATCGCATAGGCCTTCGCATCGTATTCGCAAGGCACGCCAAAAGCCTTGGAAATGGAATCGGCCGTGATGTCGTCATGCGTCGGGCCGATACCGCCGGTGGTGAACACATAGGTGTAGCGGACGCGCACGGCGTTCACCGCGGCAACGATCTCGTCTTCCTCGTCCGGGACGATGCGCACTTCCTTCAGGTCGATGCCGATCGCCGTCATGATGTCGGCGAGATGGCCGATGTTCTTGTCCTTGGTGCGGCCTGACAGAATCTCATCGCCGATGACGAGCATGGCGGCGGTCACGATTTCAGGCATGGGAAGCTCCGGCAAGACGGGTCGCCTGAGATAGCGCGGCGCGGCAGCGGCCGCAATGCCGGCCGAGCGGTGAATGATCCGTGCCCTATGCCGAGATTGCCCGATGAGCAGCCACGCCAGATGCAAGGTTGCAGCGGCACCGGATGCGGCTAAGCTCAACCAGGCTCTGGTCCGGGTGAACAATGCTCCTGTCGATTCTGTCGTGGCTGCTGGTCGTTCTGTTGTTGCTGGCGGTCCTGGGGATCGCCAGTCTGGTGCTGGCGACGCTGTGGATCGCGGCCAAGGCCGAAAGGCTGGTGCCGCCGGTCGGGAAATTCATCGAGATCGACGGCAACCGCATCCATTATGTCGATCAGGGTGAGGGGCGGCCGATCGTCTTCGTGCATGGGCTTGGCGCTCAACTCCACCATTTCCGCCACACTCTGTTCGGCCGGTTCGGCCCAGGCTACCGGCTGATCGCGCTCGACCGACCGGGGGCGGGCTATTCGGTGCGCGCCGGCGGCGCCACCGGTGGCCTGCCCGAACAGGCCGGAATCGTGCGAGGCTTTATCGAAGCGCTTGGGCTGGAAAGGCCGCTGGTGGTCGGTCATTCCCTCGGCGGCGCCATCGCGCTGACCCTTGCCGTGGAGCATCCTGAGGTGATCTCCGGCATCGCCTTGTTGTCGCCATTGACCCACATGGAAGCCGGTGCGCGCGAAAAGCTGGGCTTGCTCTATATCCCGTCACGCCTGTGGCGCCGGGTCATGAGCTATACGCTGGCGATACCGACGAGCCTCAGATACGCGCGGCCGACAATGGAATTCATCTTCGCGCCACAGGCTTTTCCTGCCGACTACATGGTCGACGGAGGTGGATGGCTGGGGCTGAGGCCAACTCATTTCTACGCCACATCCTCCGATGTCGTGGCAGTCGAACAAGATCTCGGCCGCCTCGAGCAGCGCTATGGCGAGATCGCCATGCCGGCCGGCATTCTTTTCGGAACGGCCGATCGGGTTATCGATATCCGTACCCACGGCGAGCCTATGCAAAACAAGATCGAAAGGCTCGAGTTCGAATCTGTCGACGGCCTCGGACACATGCCGCAATTCAACGAGCCGGAACGGGTCATTGCGTTCATCAAACGCATTGCGGCCCGTGCTTTCCGATCCGACATCAACCCGGCTTCACAGCAATTTCAATGAACCATTCGGCTGATTGGCGGGTTTTACCCGTGTCGCACCCAAGGCGGCCAAGACACGGAGTAATTCAGACGATCGGTCTCGCCACATCGGCGATGGCGCAGTCGTCGAACGGCAACCAGCAAGATTGGCTCCATCACAACTGGCTTTTCGGTAACGAGGATTCATCGTCGGTGGACACGACCACGACCGGTAGCATCAATGGCGACAACTCCGGGCTGAACACCCTCGGCAGCACCGGCGCAATCGGACCCTGCGCCTCCAACACCGCCGGTCCCGATGCGAATGCTCAGGGCAACGTCAACGACCAATACTGCGGCAAATAGTCAGAGCATGATCCCGAAAAGTGGGTACCGGTTTTCGGGATCATGCTCAGAAGATAGAGCCGCGGGCTTCTGCTGCCGCGAGACGTCTTCTCTCCGGGCGTCCGCGGTCGGCTTCCTGACGAAGGGTCAGTCGGAAATCTCTGTCTGTGGCCGGTCCCGGCCGTCGGCCAGTTCCTCATGCCATTTGCCATCGGCGTCCTCATACTGGATGCCGTCCGTGGCTCCGGCGACCTGCTGCTCGGCCGAGGCGATTTCGGCGGCGCGCAAGGCGTCCTTATGGGTGGGAAACGTCTCCGAGAAGGTCGCTCCGACCTTGTAGGCCCAGCCGCCGTCATGCTCGACGATCTTGTAAGTCAGCTTCGCCATGAAAACCTCCAGTTGAAAGGTCCGTCTGCTCAATGCAGCCGGTCGTCGGGCAGTCTGTCGTCGGGCACCAGCACTTCCGATTCCTTGGCGGCTTCAATCAGTGCCCGGCGCGCATCCGCGGTCGAACGATAACCTTCCAGCACTTTGAGGCAAGTGTCGAGGGCATCACGATGGCGCGGGCCTCGATTGAGCGGCCACACGGTCATCAGGCACTCCGCCGCCTCCTGGGCGCTGCGGATATGGCGATATTTGCCGACATGGCCAAGTTCGACGACGACCGGCACTTCAAAAGGTTTGTTGTCCATCATGGCCGCAACGCAAAGCAGCCAATTTGGTTGCAACCATGGCCTTCAGCCTGCGCCCAAAAGTCGCGTCGCGTCTGCGACGCGCCTCAGGTCTTTGTTTGATGCATGTCGTTATCCCAAAACCGGATCCACTTTTGGGTGGCATGCATTGATGTCTCAGTAGCCGCAATCGTTGCGCAGCCAGCGTGCGTTTGCCCAGCCGGTCCGGCCGCCGAGTTCGACCTGATACCAGTTGCCGCGCCGATCGAAGATCTCGGTATGATCGCCATTGAACAGCTGCCCGATCATCCGCGATGACGAGTTCGGCCGCGTCCGCACGGCAAGAAAGCCGCTGCCGGTCGCCAGATTGTAGCGGCCGGACAGGCCGTGCACCGTGCCCTCACAATATTGTGCGCCGGCCGGCGTCGATGTGCCGATCCACAGTCCGGCCACAACGGTCAGCGCTGCAACCGGCAAGAATGCCCTGAACGACATGATATCCTCCCAAGCCCGGCCGCGCCCGCCGCAGCCTCACCTAAGGTAACAGTTTGCGGCGAGAATTGAAGCGAAGCCGTGGCGGCTCTGACGTCGTCATGTTTGCGCCCGTCGGCTGGGCCAATCAACACACCGCTATTGCTTCGAAAGGTGAAAGATGAACATCGAGAACAATTCGGATTGGCTAGAGATATCAAGCTTTTTGGTGAATATTCTTGCGGTGGATCTTGACTGTCCCCTCGGCAATGTTGAGCGCATCCGCAATAGCGGCACTGGAGTGTCCCCGCAGGATCAGCGAGGTGACTTCAATTTCGCGCGGTGTCAGAACGCCGCCTGTCATCCTGTTGAGCGTCGCATTCATCGGATCGATCGGCTCGCCGGTTTCCATGGCGCTCAGGCGGGCATTGCTCCAGTTCCGTTCGATCAGCAGGCGGATCACAGGCTCCGCGTCCTGGATGATCTTGAGATCCCGCCGCCCGAAGGCCGGTGACCCCATTGGGCGGGTGAAGCTGAGGACGATGGCCGCACACCCTTCCGGCCGGCAGACGATGCCCACCTCGTCGCGGATCTTGGTCAGGCCGTAGTGCTGGCGAAAATATTCCGAACTGTAGAATTGATCCGGCGCCATTCTTCTCAACTGCCTGACCCCGATGGCCTTGGGGTCTGTCGCCGCGCGATAGAAGGGGTCAAGCAGATAGGGCCCGCTCGCATAGGCGGTGATCACCGTCGCCGCCCGCACCGGGTCGATGTTGTGGTATAGGCAGACCGGCTTCTCCGCGCCTGAATAGGCAAAGATCATCACGATATCGAGGTCGATGACGGCCCTCAGCGCCTCCTCGACGCGTTGCGGGAAATCGGGCGTTCCAACCTCCTGGATTGCTGCTGCAATCTTTCGATTCCACGGCGCGAACCCTGCGGTTACCACGATCTTGTTGTCCTCCAGCCGGGCTTTGGGAGCCTGTTTGAGGCCGTGCCAACTTTCCCGTCCGTCTATCCCTATCGGGATATTTTGTTGCGGGAAGCCCAAGCCTAGCCTCAAGGCGAGAATACTAGGGCGGGCCTATATGTCGACAGTCAATGAAGCCGGCGCAACGTTCGCGTCGTGCCTGGAAAAGCTTGGTGCCAAGGCCGTGCATATCGGCATGATGGACCCGGCTGGCGAATTTCGAGACAAGCTGGTTTCCGCCGACAAGGCCGTCAAACTGGCCGCCAAGGGTTATCCCTTCTGCGAGGTTCTCTATTTCTGGGACATCGCCGAAAAAACCTTCATCGACGGCGCCTTCATCGACCGGCCTGCGGTCCTCGATGCTGCGAGCCTGCGCAAATATCCGTTTGCCGATGACGCGGCGCTCTGCATCGCCGATTTCTCCGGCGATTTTGGCAAGCGCTCGCCGCGCAATCTCTGCCAGAGGCTGATTGCCGAGGCGGCTGATCTGGGCTTCGACGTGTTCTCGGCGTTCGAATACGAGTTCTTCCTGTTCGACGAGACGCCCGAAAGCCTGCGCGCCAAGGACTATCGCGACCTCACCTATTTCGCGCAGGGCAATCGCACCTACTCCCTGCAGACATCGGCGGTTCATGGCGAGCTCCTGCAGGGCCTGCACGACACCATGACGACGATGGGGATCGGCCTCGATGCCATTCACACCGAGCTCGGGCCTGGATGTTTCGAGGCGCCGCTCACTTACGCCAAGGGGCTGAAATCCCCCGATGACGCGGTGCTGTTCAAGAATTTTGCCAAGGGCTATTTTTCCCGTCACGGCCTGACCGCCGGGTTCATGTCAAAGCTTTCACCGTCGCTGCCGGGCCAGTCGGGACACCTGCATGTCTCGATGCGCGACCGGCAAGGCAATGCGGTGTTCGCCGACCCCGCCGCGCGTGATGGCATCAGCAAGCTTGGGCTCCATTTCATCGGCGGCCTGGTCAGGCTGATGCCAGAACTGCTGGCGATGTGCGCCCACACCGTCAATGCCTACAAGCGCCTGGTGCCCGGCGCCTGGGCGCCGACCTCAGCCAATTGGGGCGTCCAGAACCGCACGGCTGCGGTGCGCGTCATCAATGACGAGCCGGAATCCACCCGCGTGGAGTTTCGCGTGCCCTCGGCCGACGCCAATCCCTATCTCGCACTGGCGCTCTGCATCGGCGCCGGCCTTCATGGCATTCGAAACAAGATCGAACCGCCGGCCGGAAGCGGTGAAAACTTCTATGCCGCCACGCCTTCGCCAGAGGCCGTCTTTCCGTCCGATCTCGGCCAGGCGACGGAGCGGCTCGACGCAAGTGCCGTCGCCCGCGAAATCTTCGGCAACGACTTCATCGACAGCTTCGTCACCGGGCGACGCTTCGAATTTGGCGAGTATCAGAAACAGGTAAGCGAATGGGAGATCCGGCGATACCTCGGCATCGTCTGACCGGGAACTGCGACTGACAACAGAAAGGGAACAGGCAAATGAAAAAACAAACAGCAGAAATCGGAACGCGCGGCGTTGATCGCCGCGCCGTCCTGAAGGGCATGGGCGGCCTTGGACTGGCAGCCGCCGGCGCCGGCATCTTCGGCATGCCAAAGGGCGCATCCGCCGCCGAAAGCCTCAACTATATGTGCTGGGAAGGCTACAACGCGCCATCGATCCTGGATCCGTTCCAGAAGCAGAAGGACGTCTCCATTTCCGTCGACCTGATTACCGATTCCGCTGGCGGCTTCGCCAAGCTCGCCGCCGGCGCGTCGAAGGATTTCGACCTCGTTTCATCCGACAGCCCGTGGATCGCGCGCATGGGGCCGGCCGGCATCTGCCGCTACATCGACGACAAGGATTTCGCCGATCAATATGCCGAGTTCTACCCGCAGTTCCGCGCGCCTTTCACGCCGCTGCAGTTCGAGGGCAAGGCCACGGGCCTGCCGACCCGCTGGGGTTGGGTCGGTCCGACGGTCAACACCAAGTTCGACAAGCTCGAAACCTGGTCGAGCTACGCGCCGGTCTTCGATGCCGCCTACAAGGACAAGATCTGCCTGCTCGACTGGGGTGATTGGCCGATCATGCCGCTGGCGCTCTATGCCGGGGTCAACCCCTATGTCGCGCTCGACCAGGCAGCACTCGATGAAGTACGCAAGGTGCTGCGCGCGGCCTTCAAGAACACCCGCGCCATCGTCGCCGACCTGGCGATCGCCCAGAAAGGCCTGATCGACGGATCGTTCCGGGCGCTGATCGGTGGCGGCACCTATGCCACCTCGTCGCTGCGCATGAAGGGGCACGACTACATCCAGTCGATCGTTCCCGAGCCGAAGAATGGCCTCAAGCAGGGCATCATCTGGATGGAGGCGACGGGCCTGATCGAAAACGGCCGCGACTCCAAGGTCGCCGCCGACTTCCTGAAATACATCGTCTCTCCGGACGTGGCCAAGCAGCTGTCGATCACCGAGGCAACCTGCAATCTCGTGCCGAACCAGAAGGCGGAAGCGCTGTTTTCGGACGCCGAAAAGAAGGCGCTGCAGATGGATTATATGTGGGAAGCCTGGGACAAGAGCCAGTTCCACACCGTCGCGCCGAACATCGACGACATGCTGGCGATCTGGCAGGAAGAACTGGCCGCGCGCTGAGCGTTACCCTCAAGGCCCGCGCGTTCCGACGCGCGGGCTCCATGACATTTTCACCCATATTCAGGGCGGCCGAGTTTTGACAACCGCAATCATCAACGCGTCTGACATCGTCAAGGACTATGGCTCGATGCGAGCCTTGCACGGCGTGTCCCTCGATATCGGTGCGGGCGAATTCGTGGCACTTGTCGGCCCGTCCGGCTGCGGCAAGACCACGCTTTTGAAAATCCTCGCCGGCTTCGAGGACCCGACATCAGGCGTGTTGCAAATCCAGGGCGAAAACATGCAGGGCGTGCCGGCGGCCAAACGGCCGACCCGCATGGTCTTCCAGAAGCTGGCTCTGTTTCCGCACAAGACCGTGTCGGACAATATCGGTTTTCCGCTCAAATTGCAGAAGGTGGCCAAGGCGGAGATGGATCAGCGCATCGCCGCCATGCTCGATCTCATGCATCTCAAGCGCGAATATCTGACGCGCTATCCCGTCCAGCTTTCCGGCGGCGAACAGCAGCGCGTGGCGCTGGCCCGCGCCCTGATTTCACGCCCGAGCGTGCTGTTGCTCGACGAACCGATGAGCGCGCTCGACGCCAAGCTGAAGAAATCGCTGCAGGCCGAGCTGAAGAAGCTGCATCGCGAACTCGGCACCAGCTTCGTGCTCGTCACGCATGACCTGGAAGAGGCCATGATGCTGGCCGACCGCATCTGCGTCATGCGCGCCGGCGAAGTCGTGCAATTGGGCACGCCATCTGACATCTACTACCGGCCGGCCAACATGTTCGTCGCCGGCTTCATCGGCGAAACCAACTTCCTGCCGGTCGCCGTCTCGCGCGATGGCACCGGGGCCAAGGTCACCTCGCCACTGACCGGTGACGATGTCGCGGTCATCGCCGGCGAGCAGGTCTCGCCCTTCCTGGGCAGCAGCCAGACAGCGCTGCTGGTTCGTCCCGAAACCATACGCTTTGTCACCAGCGCGGCCGAGACCGGCGAGTGGGTGCTGAACGGCACCGTCGAGGAATACTTCATCAAGGGCTCGTCGACGCAGTATCGCGTCCGTGTGCCCGGCCTGGAAAAGGCCGTCGTCATGGATCTCGCCGGCTCGCTCGATTTGCCGGCAAAAGTCTCCGACAGCGTCAGGATCGGCTTTCATCCCACCCGCTGCTTCCTGCTTTCGGAGTGACCCGTGCGAACCGATAGCAAGCGCTGGGGTGATCCGATACTGGTGGCAACGGTGGCGCCGCTTGCGATCGTGATGCTGTTGTTCTTCATCATTCCGCTGGTCATGACGGTGATCCTGTCGTTCCAGACGACGCAATTCTATCGCCTGTCCTGGACCTGGGACCTCAAGGTCTGGACCGAGGTGTTCTCCAAGCCGCATTACTGGACGATCATGGCGCGAACCGTCGCCATGGCGCTGGTGTGCGTGGTCGTCTGCGTGCTGATCGCCTTTCCGGCCGCCTATGCGCTGGCGACGCGGCTCAGGGCCTACAATGCGCAGATCCAGATCCTGATCATCTTCGCCTTCCTGACGGACGCGGTGCTGAAAACCTTCGGCTGGATCCTCGTGCTCGACAAGAGCGGCGTTGCCAACTGGCTGCTCGCGCATCTCGGTCTTGGTCCGGAAGCGCTCAATCTCCTCTTCACGCCGACAGGCACGATGATCGGCATGGTCTATGGCCTGGTCGTCTATCCGATGTTCACCATTTACCTCTCGCTGGCGCGCATCGACCGCGACCTGGTGCTGGCCGCTTATGATTCCGGCGCATCGCGACTGCGCGCCTTCTTCGAAGTGACCTTGCCGCTGGCTCGTCCCGGCCTCTACTGTGGCGCCGTGCTGGTCTTCGTGCTCAGCCTCGGCGCCTTCCTCGAACCCAAGGTTCTGGGCGGCGGCACCTCGCCTTTGGCTTCCGAACTGATCCGCCAGAGTTTCGAGACACGCGTCAACTGGCCGCTGGGTGCCGCACTGACGCTGGTGCTGATCGTCATCGGCGCCCTGTCGCTGGCGCTCGCCGCGGTCGTGCTGATGCGCGGCAATCGCGGGAGGACTGTCCAATGATCCCGGAACGGCTCAAGGACAGGTTTGTCGACATTTTCCTCGTCAGCATCGTGGCGCTGCTGATCCTCTTCTTCTACGTGCCGATCCTGACGCTTGTGGTGTTTTCCTTCACCAGCAGCCGGGTGCTGACCTTCCCGATCGAGGGCTTTTCGCTCGAATGGTATGGCGAGCTGTTCCGCAAGCCCGACTTCCTGCCGGCGGTGGCAAATTCCGCGATCGTGGCAATGATCTCGACGGTCTTCGCCACCGTGCTCGGCTCGGCAGGCGCGGTCGCGTGGATCCGCTATCGCTTCCGCTTCCAGAACATTTTTCGGGCCGTGAGCTTCCTGCCGCTGCTGTTTCCCCAGCTGTTGCTGGGCGTGGTCATGCTGCTGTGGTTCTCGGTGCTCGGCAATTGGCTCGGCTTTTCAACTGGGCTGGCGACGGTGATCATCGGCCACATCGTCTACATCACCCCGTTCGCGCTGGTGATCGTGGCCGTGCAGGTCTACGGCTTCGACGAAACGCTGGAGGACGCAGCGCGCGATGCCGGGGCCACCGGCTGGGAGGTCTTCCGCGAAATCACCTTCCCGCTGCTGTGGCCCGGCATCCTCTCCGCCGCGACCTTCGCCTTTCTGCTCTCCTGGGGAAATTTCTACGTCTCCTACTCGCTGGCGGGCACGGCGCGCACACTGCCGATCTTCGTCTACAGCGGCATCGCCGTCGGCTCCTCGCCGATCTATCCGGCACTCGCCACACTCAACTTCATCCCCGCGCTGATCCTGGTGTTCCTGGCCGATTTCCTGCGCCGCCGCGCGCTCAAGCGACAGAAGCTGGCACCGGCCTGATTTCCAGACAATTCCCCAGCCAATTCAAGGTAATGATCCCATGACCGCTTTCACCCCGGCCGTCTCCAGCAACTGGAGCTTTCCGACCTCCGTGCGCTTCGGCAATGGCCGGATCAGCGAACTGGCTGATATCGTGCGCGAACTCGGCGCGAAGCGGCCGCTGGTGGTTACCGATGAGGGCCTCAAGACGCTTTTTCCGGTACAGCGCACGCTTGAAGTCCTCAAAGCTGGCGGCCTCGACCTGGGCTTCTTCCACAACGTCAAGCCGAACCCGACCGGCGGCAATGTCAGGGATGGTGTGGCGTTTTTGAGAGAGGGGCAGCACGACCTTGTCGTTGCCATCGGCGGCGGCAGTGCTCTCGATGCCGCCAAGGCGATCGCGCTGATGGCGACGCAGTCCGTCCCGATGTGGGATCTCGAGGATATCGGCGACAATTGGAAGCGGGTCGACACGTCCCGCCTCATTCCCGTCATCGCCATACCGACCACTGCCGGCACTGGCTCCGAGCTAGGCCGCTCCTCGGTCATCACCAACGAGACGGAAAAGCGCAAGGTCATCGTCTTCCATCCGCGCATGTTGCCGGACGTGGTTCTGATGGACCCGGAACTGACCACCGGACTGCCCGCCCACATCACCGCGGCCACAGGCATGGACGCGCTTTCGCACGCGCTGGAAGCCTATTGCGCCCCGAGCTTCCATCCGATGGCCGAGGGCATCGCACTCAACGCGCTGCGGCTGATCAAGACCTGGCTGCCGATCGCCGTCGAAGACGGACAGAACATCGAAGCAAGGGCGCAGATGCTGATCGCGTCCGGCATGGGTTGTGTCGCCTTGCAGAAGGGCCTTGGCGCGATCCACGCGCTTGCCCACCCGCTCGGCGCCCTGCACGACACCCACCACGGCCTGCTCAATGCCGTGCTGATGCCCTATGTCGTCGAGTTCAACGCGCCGGTGCTGGAAGAAAAACTCAGCCTGCTCGCGCGCTTCCTCGATCTGCCGACCCACGATACTCCAGCGGTTCTCGATTGGATCATCGGTCTGCGCGCCCGCTTGAACATCCCCGCCACGCTGCCGGGCATCGGGCTGACCAACATCGACGAAGAGCGCGTCGCCGCGATGGGCGAGAGCGACCCTTGCGCGGGCGGCAACCCGATCAAGCTCGATCGCGACAAGCTGCGCACGATCCTGCGGGCCGCCATCTCAGGCTAGAGCAATTCCGTCCGGAATTGTGTCAAAACAAAGAGTTAGAGCGGTTCGCCGTTTCCGTGAAACGGTGAACTGCTCTAGCCCGCAAGCGGCCGGTCAGACTGCCGCCTTCATCCAATGCTGCATCGTGGTCACCGAGCGGGCAAGCTGCGGCGCCGGGTGGATCGTCTCGCTGAACGTCGCCGCCGCACGCCATCCCCAGCGCGGATCGGCCAGGAAAGCGCGCGCCAGCGCCACCATGTCGGCGCGGCCCTCCGAGACGATCGCCTCGGCCTGCTTGGGGTCGTCGATCAGCCCGACCGCACGGGTCGGAATGCCGGCACCCTTGCGCACGGCCTCGGCCAGATGCACCTGGTAGCCGGGGCCGGTGGGCAATTTCTGCAGCGGTGAATTGCCGCCACTCGAACAGCAGAGATAGGCGATGCCGACGTCCTTGAGGGCTTTCGCGACTTCGATTGCGTCTTCGACATCGAAGCCGCCATCGACCCAATCCGTCACCGACAGCCGCGCGCCGAGCATCAACTTTGGCACCGCCTTGCGCACCGCCTTGGCGATCTCGACGACAAGACGCATGCGGTTTTCCAGCGAGCCGCCCCAGCGGTCCGTGCGCTGGTTGGACAAGGGCGACAGGAACTGGAAGATCAGATAGCCGTGCGCGGCATGCAGTTCGAGGAAGTCGAAGCCGGCGCGTTCGGCCCGCCTTGCCGCATCAGTGAAGCGTTCGATGAGCTGCAGGATCTCCTCGTCATCCAGCGCGTGCGGCACGTTCCAGCCGGTGTCATAGGCGATGGCCGAGGCCGAGACGGTCTGCCATGGATCCTCGTCTGGCTGCAGCGGTCCGCCGCCCTGCCACGGCTTGCGGTTCGAGGCCTTGCGTCCGGCATGGGCAAGCTGGGAGCCGAATTTCGTGCCGGGTGCGGCGACGCGTCTTGCGGCATCCAGCGTCCGGCGGGCGGCGGCTTCATTGTCTTCGGAATAGAGGCCGAGGCAGCCATGCGTGATGCGCCCGCGCCGCTCGACATCGGTCATCTCGACCGTGACCATGCCGGCGCCGGACATTGCGAGATTCATCCAATGGTAGAGATGCCAGTCGCTCGCCGAGCCGTCTTCGGCGGAATATTGGCACATCGGCGCAACGGCGATGCGGTTGGGGAAGGTGAGGCCGTCGAGGGTGATCGGCTGGAAAAGCGATGCTGTCATGAAAAAAACTCCGGGGAGGGGTTAGCAGCTATTTAGGCAACCGATCGAGCCTGCACCAGACACGGGGCGGTGAAACGGCTTCTGGACCAATCACTGACGGCATTGCCGAAACGCCGGTTCACGACTAGGCCTCGACCCTATAGCCCAATAGCATGGAGACAATGATGGAAGATCGCATTCGCATCCGTTCGGAAGAGATCCTCTCCGACGACTGGGCCGTCCTGAAGAAGACCGTCCTCGACTACCGCCGGCGTGACGGCGAGTGGGAGACGCAGGTGCGCCAGACCTATGATCGCGGCGACGGCGCGGTGATCCTGCCTTACGATCCCGCGCGTTCGACCGTGCTTCTGGTGCGCCAGTTCCGCTATCCCGCCTACGTCACCGGCCACCGCGAGCCGCTGATCGAGGCCTGTGCCGGCCTGCTCGACGAAAACGATCCCGAGACCGCCATCCGCAAGGAAGCCGAGGAAGAGCTGGGTTATCGGCTGAAGGATGTGGAGCGGCTGTTTTCGCCCTATATGAGCCCGGGCAGCGTCACCGAACGGCTCTGGTTCTTCATCGCCCGCTATTCGCCCGCCGACCGCATCTCGGCCGGCGGCGGCGCGCCGGAAGAGGGCGAGGACATCGAGGTGCTGGAAATGCCGCTCGACGAGGCGCTGGCCGGCATCGCCGACGGCCGCATCATCGATGCCAAGACCATCATCCTGATCCAGCACCTGAAGCTCAATCCGATCGTTGCTTGACCCTCGGCGGCTATCCGGCGCCTTGCCGGCATCGGAGCGCCAGGAACGCAGGCGTCATCAAAGCAGGCCATGGATGGCCGCGAGGGCGCTTCTCGAGGACAGAACAGGCGAGGCGGGCTGTCGGCTTTGCTTTTTGGGAACCATTTTAGTGATAGCTAATTGATTCATGGTTTTGCGAGTCAGGCATGCGTTTGAAGTCCATCAACCGTTCACTGCTGGATTTACGGGAAGAAGAGCGCCATGATCCCCATTGATCCGCCGATAGAGCGACGCTCTCACGCTCGTGGGATTGTCCTGAAGGATGCGACCATCATCACGGACGATGCGAAGATCGGTTGCTCCGTTAGAAATCAACACGCTCATGGTGCGGAATTGCGGGTGGACCCCGGCGTCACAATTCCCGACCGTTTCGTCCTGCAAGTGCCTGAAGATGACGCCAGCTATCGAGCTGTGGTGAGGTGGCGAAGGCGTGAGCGCCTTGGCATTCAAATATACTGAGTTGGGAGGTCGTGTGCCTATTCGGAGAAAAGCAACGGAAGCTGGGATCTTTGATCCATCCGAACTGGCCTTGTTGGGGCGCGTTTTTTGAGCAGCTTAAGCTCAACCACCAATCGACTGAAGCGCGCAACGCGCTCGCGTCTCGGATCATCGCAAATTACATGGCCGGCGTGACTGACGAGCTGGAGCTGGTTTCGCTCTCCAGGTACCCCTTGGGCCGCTAGGGCCGGCAGGACTTCAGTCTTAATTGAGCTATGGCTAATATACATGTACGCTGGTCGGTGCGGGGGAAAATCCCAAACCAAGCCCACCCGCAACGGCCCGGCACGACCCCAACGTCCCCCCGACTGCGAGCGTGCCGGGCCGTTTGTTATCTGTCACGCAGCCATCTAGCGCGTGCCCCTGCGGTTCGGCCTGTTTGCCGTTGATTTTGATTTCTGAGAATGCAGTTATCAAAGCCGATAGACCGCAAATCACAGCAGTGGTGCGGACGACGGGAATCGAACCCGTACGATCAGAGATCGAGGGATTTTAAGTCCCTTGCGTCTACCAATTCCGCCACGTCCGCAGGCCAGCCCTTTTCAGACGCCAGACACAGGCCGTCAAGTCGTGTTCTTGGGTCTTGCCGAACCTGCAAACAGACCGGGCGGCTTGGTGATACTGGCGCGATCACGGAATTACCGGCGCCGCGGGTACTGGTACGATGCCTGTATGGTGGATTTGATCCGCCAAGGCCGGCGCCTCTCAGGCCCAACCCATTCCCCCCGCCCACTGGGAGCGTCGGCCGCCCCCATTCCCACCCGAAGTCCGTCCCGGCCTCCAGCGTCACAACAACGGGCTGGTTCAGAACTTGTAGCTCAAATTGATGCCGACGGTGTTCAGCTTCACATCCTGATCGCGGTCCACAAAGGCATCAGGCACGTCATAGTGCTCGGAGCCGAAATCATAGTAGCGATACTGCGCGCCGACGACGAACTTGTCGGTCAGCGCGTAGTCGACGCCGGCCCCGACGGTCCAGCCGACGCTCGTGCGCGTGCTGGCGAACGCCGGACCCGCGACTTGCGATGTTTCGATGCCGGCAAAGGCGACGCCGCCAATGCCGTAGACCAGCACGCGATCCACCGCGTAGCCGGCCTTGGCGTTGACCGACCCGAACCATTTGACGTCGGTGCCAAATGTGCTTCCAAGGCCGGATACCGTCGTGCCGCCGATCGAGGAATAGTTGAGGTCTGCCTCGGCGCCGAGTACCGCCTGGTCGAACTGCCACAGGCCGGCGACATGGCCGCCGACGAAGCCGCCGTCAATGTCGGGCGAGATTGAAAAGGGCTCGCCCTCTGTCCCTGATATGTCGGATCGGCCCCAGCCATAGCCGGCCTGCATGCCGGCATAGTAGCCTGTCCAGTCGAAGCCGGGCGCGGTCATCGGCACGTCGACCGTCGGGTCGGCTGCGAAAGCCGGCACGGCCAGAGCGGCAAGGAAACCGGCACTTGCGACCACCAGGCGACGCATCGAACTCCCCGAAATGACGATTCAGAAAGGTCCCTGGAGGGGAAGGTAGCCTGATTTGCCGTGAAACGGAATTCCATTTCTGACTGCGACCGGTTTGTGGTGAAGACGGCGTAATCAGGTGATCAACAGCCACGCAGACCGTTCAGTGCTGGTCAAAACCACACCGGCTTGGCACAGTCGGGCAAACAGGAGTCTCTCATGGCAAAGAAGCCGTCGGCGCATACGACGAAACCCAAACCCTGGACCGAGATGGCGACACATCTGGTCGATGTCGCCATGGGGCGCAAACCCGCTGACCTGGTCGTGCGCAACGGCCGATGGGTGAATGTCCATTCGGGCGAGATCATCGCCGGCACCGACATCGCCATTGCCGGCGGGCGCTTCGCCTATTGTGGGCCCAATGCCAGCCATGCCATCGGCCAGGG
Organism: Mesorhizobium loti; assembly: GCA_014189435.1. Classification (NCBI taxonomy): domain Bacteria; kingdom Pseudomonadati; phylum Pseudomonadota; class Alphaproteobacteria; order Hyphomicrobiales; family Phyllobacteriaceae; genus Mesorhizobium; species Mesorhizobium loti. The sequence continues at coordinate 2,999,086 of CP050293.1, read as the reverse complement.
CACCAAGGTGGTCGACGCCGGCGGGCGCTATCTGGTGCCCGGCCTCTGTGACGCGCACATGCATGTCGAAAGCGGCATGGTGACGGTGACCGAATTCTGCCGCGCCGTCATTCCGCACGGCACCACCTCGATGTTCATCGACCCGCATGAGATCGCCAATGTGCTCGGCCTGCCCGGCGTGCGGCTGATGCATGACGAGGCCGTTGCCATGCCCATCAACGTGCATGTGCAGATGCCGTCCTGCGTGCCTTCTGCGCCGGGACTGGAGCATGCCGGCGCCGAGCTGACGGTCGCCGATGTCGCCGAGGCGATGACCTGGGAAAACATTATCGGCCTTGGCGAAGTGATGAATTTCCCCGGCGTCGCCGCCAACGATCCAGTGATGTCGGGCGAGATTGCCGCGACGGTGAAAGCGGGGAAAACGGTCGGCGGCCACTATGCCTCGCGCGATCTCGGCCTGCCGTTTCATGGCTATGTCGCCGGCGGCCCCGAGGACGACCACGAGGGCACGCGAGCCGAGGACGCCATTGCCCGGGTGCGCCAGGGCATGAAGGCGATGTTGCGGCTGGGTTCGGCCTGGTACGACGTCGCCTCGCAGATCAAGGCGGTGACGGAGAGCGGCATCGATCCGCGCAACTTCATCCTGTGCACCGACGACAGCCATTCCGGCACGCTCGTCCAGGAAGGCCATATGGACCGCGTGGTGCGCCACGCCATCAGCCAAGGCTTGAAGCCGGTGACGGCGATCCAGATGGCGACGTTGAACACCGCCCAGCATTTCAAACTGGAGCGCGAGATCGGTTCGATTGCGCCGGGGCGACTGGCCGACCTGCTGATCGTCTCGGATCTCGCCGCAATGACCATCGACGAGGTCTATGCGCGCGGCGTCAGGCTGGCCAAGGGCGGCAAGCTCGAAATCGACATTCCGGCCTATGATTACCCCCGGACGGCGAAGAACACCGTCAAGCTCGGCAAGAAGCTCAAGGCTGGCGACTTCGACATCGCCGCCCCCAAGGGCGCCAATGAAGTCCGGGTGCGCGTCATCGGCGTCATCGAGAACCAGGCGCCGACGCGCGCACTGGAGGCCGATCTGCCGGTAGAGGACGGACTGGTGGCCATGGATCGCCGCAACGATATCTGCCAGATCGCGCTGGTCGAGCGCCACCGGGGCACGGGCGGCGTCACCAACGCCTTCGTCTCCGGCTTCGGCTACATGGGCGACTGCGCCCTGGCGTCCAGCGTGGCGCATGACAGCCACCACATCATCTGCGTCGGCACCAACAAGCAGGACATGGCGCTGGCGGTAAACCGTCTGGGCGAGGTCGGTGGCGGCGTCGTGCTGTTCTCCAAGGGCAAGGAACTGGCGCTGGTCGAAATGCCGATCGCCGGCCTGATGTCGGACGAGCGGGCCGAAATCGTCGCCGCCAAGGCCGAAAAACTCACCGAGGCGATGCGCAAGATGGGCTGTTCATTGAACAACGCCTATATGCAGCACTCGCTGCTGGCGCTGGTCGTCATTCCCGAACTCAGGATTTCCGATGTCGGCCTGATCGACGTGACGACGTTCCAGAAGGTGGATTTATTCGTTTAGGGGTATGTTGATATTCGGGTGAGGCGGGCCTGACCGAATATCAACTAATCCTGGCGCCTGTTGATGGCATTCATCCACCGGTGGCGATGGTCAGCACCTTGAATGGCGTCGTGATGACGATCTCGGCGACCGAGCCGACGGCCTTGCCGAGGCCTTGGCCGAGATTGTTGAGCTGTGTCGGATCAGGTTCGTCCGAGGCGAGGCCGGCCGGCGCCCGCAGCCGGTCGCCGAGCAGTTGCACGAGGAACGGGTTGTCGGCGAACTTGGCGTGGTTCAGCTGGTCGCCGCCCTTGGTCTTGGTCAGGTCGACCACCGACACGCCATAGGCGGCAAGGTCCGCCGCGTTGCCATAGTCGCCGACCCGCGGCTTGTCGCCGGAGATGAAAGACGAGAGTTTCAAAGCCCGGTCGTCGCCTGAAAGCAGGATGGCGAAAGGCCTGGTGGGTTTGCCGTAGCGGATCATCTGCTTCTTGAAGACATCGACATCGATGTCCGGCGAGGCGAGGATGACGTAACCCAGCTTGCCGCCGAGGTCGCGGTCGCCGGTGATCGAAAGCTGGCGCAGGGCCTCCATCGTCACCCAGTTTCCCATCGAGTGCGCGATGATGTCGATGCTCTTGACCTTGGTCTTGGCAAGCATCCGCAGCGTCGCTTCAAGGTCGTCGCGGGCTGCTGTGGCGCTGTCCTTATCATAGAGATAGCCCGTCGTCTTGGCGCTCGAGGCCCAGGAAAACAGCACCGCCGTGCCCGGATATTTGGTGTCGTGGACAATCTGCGTCACGCGATAAATGCCGTCATCGAACCCGTTGTTGAAGCCGTGCACGAAAACCAGCGCACGGTCGCCGCGCATGGAGATGTCGGCGCCGACCGCCTTGGCGAACTGCGGCGCGCCTTCGTAGAAGGTGACATCCTTGGCGGTAAAATCCTTGGCCGGATTGCTGTTTGCCGATCCCTTGGCCCGCTCGATGGCGCCGACCTGATGGCTTTTTGGAACGGTGACGTCGACACGGGCAAAGCTGGTGGTCAGCGAGCGATCGCCGTCGAACACCTGTCGCGGTTCCTTGGTTGCCCTCTGGCGTGTCGTGGCGACGAAGATCTCATGCGTGGCCGCGATGTCGGAAGCGGGCACCGAGACCGTCGTCTTGTTGAGCAGGTCATGCGTATTCCCGCCGGCGCAGCCGGTGACAGCGAGCGCGAATGCAACGACGAGGTAACTCTTCGAACGCACGGTCACACGCTGGCTCCCGCGAAGGGGGACGTCAAACGCATGACGTCGCTGGCTATTCCGATAAAGCCAGAGGCCGACGCGGTCCAGTTCAAAGTGAGTCCATACGTCCGCGATGGTGAACAGGCACGGCGAAAACCGCGAGACCGCATCTATTGTCCAAGCAGGCCGATGCGATCCGTCACGTCACGGTCGCTGGCAAAGCCGTCATCCTCGCGCAGCCGCTGGCCGATCATCTTCACCAGCGTCGGATTGTCGGCGAATTTCGTATGGTTGAAGCTGTCCGATCCCTTGACCTTGGAGAGGTCGACGACCGTCACGCCGTAGGAGGCAAGGTCGGCGGCATCCTTGTAGTCGCCGACGCGCGGCCGCGAACCGGCGATCAGGCCGGAGAGCCTGAGCGCCCGATCGTCGTCGGACAACAGCAGGATGAACGGCTTGTCGGGCTTGCCGTAGCGCCGCATCTGGCTCTTGAACACGTCGACATCGATGTCGGGCGAGGCCAACACCACGTCGCCCAGCTTGCCGCCGAGATCGCGGTCGCCGGTGATGGCCATCTGGCGCAGCGTTTCCATGGTGACCCAGGTTCCGAGCGAATGCGCGACGATGTCGATGCGCCGGGCGCCCGACTGCTCCAGCATCCTGAGCGTCACTTCCAGCTGGTCGCGGGCAGCACTGGCGCTTTCCTTGTCATAGACATAATCGGTGGTCCTGGCGCCCGATGCCCAGGAAAACAGCACAGGCGTGCCGGGATAGCCGGAATCATGGACGATCTGGGTCAGGCGATAGACGGCGGCGTCGAAGCCGGTGTTGTAGCCATGCACGAAGACCATGACGCGGCCGCCACGCGCCGCGATGTCGGCGTTGAGCGCGCTGGAGAATTTCGGTTGTGTGTCGTAGCCGACGACTTCCGAAGCCATGAAATATTTCGCCGGGTCGTCCGACTTGCCGCGCGAGCGCCGCTCGATCTGGCCGGTCTGGTGGAGCCCCGGGACGGTGACGTTGACGCGGGCGTAGTTCAGCGTGGCCGAGCGCTCGCCGTCGAAAACCTTGTTGGGATCGTCGGACTTCTTGCGCGTCGTGGCGATGAAGATGCTGTGATTGCCTGCGATCTCCGTCACCGGAGCGGACACCATGGCGCTACCCAGCAGTTCCTGTGTTTGCGAGCCTGCGCAGCCGGCGACGAACAAGGCTAGGACAACGGTAAAGATCTTCTTCAAAGGCACGCCTGAAATTCCAACTCCGGCCGAAAGGCCTGTCTACCCCCGCGACACCTCCCGGACAGGGAGAGTGCGGCAGAACTAAGTCGTGTCCAGTCGAAATGTGACCAGCGCCCGGTTACAGCCGTCGCACTGTTGCGCGAAAGCCAAAATGGCGGGAGAAACGCCTGCGTGGTGGCGCAACGAGCGGCTTCACCGTCAGCTCGGCGATTCCGGCAAGGACATGGATTTCAGGCCGACCGATGCCGCGGGCATGAACAAACGCCTCCAAGTGTTTGCAGGGGTTTTACGAATGCCCGTTACGGGAGAGCATGAATGGGCGGACAATGGCGCCGCGAGGACGGATATGCAATAGGCTGAGCCGGCTGCGCGAAGGCCGGGCGCGCCACAAAGCCGGCGCGCGGCCCGAACAATGATAGAGGTCCGCACACGACATGCGGCGCGAGGTGGTTTGCGATGAACAGTTTCTCTTCCCGTGTCGCTGCCGCCGCCGCCGCGATCCGCCAGATCTTCCCGGAAACGCCGCTGCAGGAAAACGACTATCTGTCGAAAAAGACCGGAGCGCGGGTGCTGTTGAAGCGCGAGGATCTGTCGCCGGTCCGCTCCTACAAGATCCGTGGCGCCTTCAACTTCTTCCGCAAGACACTGGCGGCCGGCAACGAGGCCGAACTGTTCGTCTGCGCGTCCGCCGGCAACCATGCGCAAGGCTTTGCGTTCGTCTGTCGCCATTTCGGCAGACGAGGCGTTGTGTTCATGCCGGTGACGACGCCGCAGCAGAAGATCGACAAGACCAGGCTGTTCGGCGGCGATTTCATCGAGATCAGGCTGGTCGGCGACTTTTTCGACGACTGCTATCGCGCCGCCTTCGAATTCACCGAAAGCTCTGGCGCCCATATGGTGCCGCCCTTCGACCACAAGGACATCATCGAGGGCCAGGCAACCGTTGCCTATGAGATCGCGGACCAGATGCCGGGCGCCCGCATGCCCGATATCATCATGCTGCCGGTCGGCGGGGGTGGGCTTGCTGCCGGCGTCACCCACTATTTCGCTGATCAGGGCCGGGAAGCACGCTTCGTCTTCTGCGAACCGGCCGGCGCGCCGAGCCTGCGCGAGAGCCTCGCCGCGGGAAAACGCCTGAAACTCGCCAAGGTCGACAATTTCGTAGATGGCGCGGCCGTGGCTGAGATCGGCCGCGAACCGTTGCGGCATCTCAAGGATTTTCCGGCTGACACGGTGCGGCTGATCCCGGAAAACCGGCTGTGCGCCACCATGATCGAGATGCTCAACGTCGAAGGCGTCGTGCTGGAGCCGGCCGGCGCGCTGGCGATAGATGCGCTCAAGGATTTCTCCAGGAAGGAGATCAGGGGCAAGACCATCGTTGCCGTGGTTTCAGGCGGCAATTTCGATTTCGAGCGGCTGCCGGACGTCAAGGAGCGGGCGCTGCGCTTCGAGGGCCTGAAGAAGTACTTCATCATCCGCTTCCCGCAGCGGCCAGGCGCGCTGCGCGACTTCCTCGAACTGCTCGGGCCCGACGACGATATCGCCCGCTTCGAATATCTGAAGAAATCGGCACGCAACTTCGGTTCGGTGCTGATCGGCATCGAAACCAAGGACCGCCGCAATTTCGATCTGCTCAAGGCGAATTTCGAGGCCGAGGGCGTCCAGTATCAGGACATCACCGACAACGAGACATTGGCCGGGTTCATCATATGAGCGGCGCCTGCAAAATTTTCGTTGCGCTGTTTTCCGGCATCAATGTCGGCGGCAACCGCATCGTCAAGATGGCGGAGTTGCGATCGTTCTTCGAGGATCTCGGCTTTTCCGATGTCGCCACCTATGTGCAGAGCGGCAATGCCGTGTTCCGGGCTGACAAGGGCGACGCGGCGACGCTGACGAAACAGATCGAAGCAGCCTTCGAGAAGAAATGGGGTTTTTATTCGCGCATCATGGTGCGCGATCTCTCATGGTTCGAGCGGTTGGTGGGCGAAAATCCCTATCCGGAAGTTGCCGCGGACCACACCAAGCTGCACGCCTATGTGCTGGAGCGCGAGCCGACCGCCGATGAGGTGGCGCGGCTGGCTGAAAAGTGCACTGGCCCCGAACGCTTCGAGATCAAGGGCGATGTGCTCTACCTCAGCGCGCCGGACGGGCTGGGCAAATCGGTGTTTGCCGGGCTGATCCCGCGCACGCTGAAAGTGCCGGGCACCGCGCGCAACTGGCGCTCGGTGCAGGCGCTGCTGGCGATGGCCGCTCAGGCCGGTGAGAAGTAAGTCGCTGACTAGGCCGCCGGAGCGGGCTTCCAGTCGAAGGTCAGTTCTTCGCGGAAAGCAAAACGCTTGATGTGATCGGCGACGACGCTTTCCAGGCGCTCGAGCGATCCACCCTCGTCAGTCGTAACCGCGATATGAAGCGCGGTCGCATCGGCATCCATGACGGTGCGGCCCATTGAGAGATCGATGGTGCCATGGTTGGGATCGAATTCGACCGGGAATTTGTGCGCCCAGTGCTTGCAGAGCTGCTGCAGGTAGCGGCTGGCATGTTCGGTGGCGACATCGGCATGGCTGGTCGGCATGAATGAATTCTCCAGGGGACAAGTGCCCATTTGACGATGCGCTGGCGCAAGGCCGGCGCGACAGTCCGACAGATAGGCGTCGTTTTGTCGAATGCCAAAGGCTGCCGGGCAATTTTACGCCCGGCGTCCGGTCGAGCCTACCAGCTTCCGGTGTTCGCCATCGAAGCCCACGGTTCGGCCTTGGCCTTGGCCGGGCCCTTCTGCAAAAGCTCGATCGAAATGCCGTCCGGCGACCTGATGAAGGCCATGTTGCCGTCGCGCGGTGGCCGGTTGATGATGACGCCATTGTCCATCAGATGCTGGCAGGTGGCGTAGATGTCGTCGACCTCATAGGCGAGGTGGCCGAAATTGCGCCCGCCCTTGTAGTCTTCCGGATCCCAATTGTAGGTCAGTTCGACCAGTGGCGCCTTGTCGGCGATGCCGCTTTGCTCGTCTTCGGAGGCCGCGAGGAAGATCAGCGTGAAGCGGCCTTGCTCGTTTTCGTAGCGGCGCACTTCCTTGAGGCCGAGCTTGTTGCAGTAGAAATCGAGCGAGGCATCGACGTCGGCGACGCGGACCATGGTGTGCAGATAGCGCATGTGATTTCCTCGATAATTGCGTTGCGGTGCAACATAGGGTCGGCGCTTTCAAAGGGCAATCATGCGGCAGTGCGCAATGCCGGCAAAGAACAAATCCGGTATTCCCCCAATGAAGCGTGAAAAAAGGCACGGCAGGTCTTGCACACACCGGAAGCCGCGGTGTTAATCTGGTGTCAAGAATCAGTTGCGGTGTTCTTGAAAAAAGGGGGCATTCTTATGGGGGAAAAGGCCTCCTTCACGGGGCGGGACGGAACCCTTGGCGACGCCTTGCAGCGTGACGAAGGCGGCGACGCCGCTGACCTGCTCGAAGTAGCCGGCGCCATAAAGTGGTTCGATGTGGCCAAGGGTTATGGTTTCATCCTCCCGGATGACGGCATCTCGGGCGACATTCTCCTCCATGTGACATGTCTTCGAAGGGACGGCTTTCAAACGGCCCTGGAGGGCGCACGCGTGGTCTGTCTCGTCAAGCATGGCGACCGCGGATTGCAGGCCTTTCGGGTGCTCTCCATGGATGTCACCACGGCGGTTCATCCCGCCGAGATGCAGGAGCAGCGCACCCATATCGCTGTGACGCCGGAGAGCGGTCTCGAACGCGCCCTGGTGAAATGGTTCAACCGCACCAAGGGGTTTGGTTTCCTCACCCGTGGCGAGGGCACCGAGGACATCTTCGTCCACATGGAGACCTTGCGCCGTTACGGCATCACCGAGCTTCGGCCTGGGCAGGTCGTGCTGGTTCGTTTCGGACGCGGCGACAAAGGCCTTATGGCCGCCGAAATTCACCCCGATATGGGGACCTTGCCGGTCTCGCACTAGGACGATTTCCGGCCGAGGATCTCGAATGGCTCATAGGAACTGGCTGACTGCGGGTGTGATATGCGCCGCAATTGCCGTGGCCGTCGCCGCCGGTGCTTACTTCTATTCCGAAAAACCGACCTCGGCGGACAGCCGGGCGATGATCCTTCCGGCCGATCCGGCGCCGCTGGTCGTGGTGACGAAAGGCGGCGATCGCTCCTTTTCCATTGAAGTCGCCGACACCGCCGCCGAGCGCGAGGCCGGCTTGATGTATCGCCAGGACATGGCGGACGACCACGGCATGCTGTTCGTCTTCGAGGTCCAGCAGCAGGTTGGCTTCTGGATGCACAACACGCCGATGCCGCTTGATCTGGTCTTTGTCGGCCAGGACGGCAAGATCCGGGCGGTCAAGCACGGCGAGCCGCAATCCGATGCCGTTATTTCGCCCGGTGTGCCGGTGCGTTTCGTGCTCGAACTCAAGGCCGGCACGGCCGCCAGGAACGGCATCGAGTATGGCGACCTGCTGCGCCATCCGGCCGTGGGCACAGTGTCTGGCCCGAGCATGCCGCCCGCCGACAATGGCGACGCACCCAATGGCGGCGCCGGTTGAGTGGGCAGGCGGGATCGCTGATGCAGTTTTTCACCCATGACGGCTTCGACCTTGCCTTCCTCGACCGCCAGCCGGCATCGGGCGGGGGCGATCCCGTGCTCATGATCCACGGCTTCGCTTCGAGCCACTATGTCAATTGGGTGTCGCCCGGCTGGTTCAAGACGCTGAACGATGCCGGCTACCGCGCCATTGCCTTCGACAATCGCGGCCACGGCTCGTCGTCCAAGAGCTATGAGGAGGCCGACTACACGCCGGTCAAGATGGCCTCGGATGCCGCCGCCTTGCTCGACCATCTCGGCATCGAGCGCGCCCAGGTCATGGGCTATTCGATGGGCGCGCGCATCGCGGCATTCATGGCACTGTCCGATCCGGACAAGGTGGCGACGCTGGTTTTCGGCGGCCTCGGCATCGGCATGATCGACGGTGTCGGCGATTGGGATCCGATCGCTGCGGCCCTGCTTGCCGACGATCCGGCCGCGACCAGCCATCCGCGCGGCCGGTCGTTTCGCGCCTTCGCCGACCAGACCCGCAGTGATCGCCGTGCCTTGGCCGCTTGCATCGCCAAGTCGCGCGAATTGCTGAGCGAGCAGGATATTGCCCGCATTGCCCAGCCGACGCTGGTCGCCGTCGGCACGACCGACGACATTGGCGGTTCGCCCGATGAACTCGCGGCATTGATGCCGAATGCCAGGGCCTTTCACATCGAAGGCCGGGACCATATGCTGGCCGTCGGGGACAAGACCTTCAAACAGCGCGTGCTGGAGTTCTATGCCGAAAATCCGCTCTGAGCGGACGGCGAGGGGGAGTGGCAGCACCGGCGCGTTGGGGGCGAAATCTCGCCGTCGTCGCGCCGGGTATTTGGCGCTTGCTCAGTCCGGCGCTCTTGCTGCCTGAACCGCCTTCGCCATCACGCAGAGCAGCTCGAACATCATCGTCGCGCCGGCGAGCGCCGTCATTCCACCCAAGTCGAAAGGCGGCGCCACCTCGACGACGTCGGCGCCGACAATGTTCAATCCGTCGAGCAGGCGGACCATCTCCTGCGCCTCACGGGTGGTGAAGCCGCCCAATTCGGGCGTACCGGTCCCGGGGGCCATCGACGGGTCGATGCAGTCGATGTCGAAGGTCACATAGACGGGTGTGTTTCCGACGATGCCGCGCGCCTCTTCCATGACGCTGGCCGCGCCGCGCCTGACGAACTCCTCCATGTAGATGATGCGGATGCCCTGGGCGACCGCCCAGTCATGTTCGCCGGGTTCGTATATCGAGCCGCGGATGCCGATCTGGACGACGCGCTTGGGATCGAGCAGCCCCTCTTCGATGGCGCGGCGGAATGGCGTGCCATGCGTATAGGGATTGTCGCCGAAATAGCGGTCGTTGGTGTCGGAATGCGCGTCGAAATGGATCATGCCGATGGGCGCCTTGCGGGCCACGGCGCGCAGCACCGGCAACGTCGTCAGATGATCGCCGCCCGCAGCAAGCGGAATGGCGCCCGCCGCGACGATCGCCGCGATGCCGTCCTCGATGCGCTTCAATCCGTCCATGAGGTTGATCGGATTGACCGAGAGATCGCCGACATCGGCGACATTGGCGATACTGAAGGGCTCTGTTCCCGAGACGTGATGGGCGCGCCGCATCAGGCTCGACTGGTTGCGGATCTCGCGCGGGCCGTGCCGTGCACCGGCGCGGTTGGTGGTGCCACCGTCCCACGGTATGCCGACGAGCGCGATGTCGAGCCCCTCCGCGCTTGCCACGGCAGGCAGTCTCATGAAGGTCGAAAGTCCGGCGAAGCGAGGAACGGCGGAAGCGTCGATCGGCTGGAAGAAATTGCTGCTCATGGTGTCGGCACCTCAGAAAAATTCACGTTTGACGATTTCCGCAACGCGGGTCTCGCAGTCGTCGAGCAGCCACCGGCCCTTTTCCGCCGATGAGCCCTCGGTCAAGGACAGCACGCCGGACGGTGGCACTTCCTCCGCCGGCCTGGGATAGCGGTCGTAGGGCCTGAACTGCGCGGGACCGTCATGCAGCGCCTTGCCGAGATCGACGAGCTCGGGGCGCAGCGCCATCATCATCGAGGTTTCGATGACGCTCGCATGTTCGAGTTCGATGCCGGGGTAACCGTCAGGGAAGACTTTCGCCAGCGTCTCTGTGCGCACCATTTCCCAATGGTCGATGCGCAGGATCGTCAGATCCGCCGCCCGCTCGCGGCCGATGGCGTCGAGCGCCAGTTCAATGCCCTCGATCGACGGGCCGATGTTCTCGTAGTGACCGTTGATCACAACGATGCGCCGGACCTTCTGGCGATAGAGATCGCAGATCACATCCTTGACCAGCAGCGAAAACGTATGCGCCGTGATGTTGATCGTGCCGGGGAAGGCCGGGCCGCCACCTGTTCTTGGCTGCGAGCGGTTGCCGTAGGCGATGGTCGGCGCGACGAGGCCGCCGACCTGCTTAGCCACCGTCTCGGCGATGGCGGTGGGAAGCACGACATCGACATTCATCGCCATGTGGTGGCCGTGCTGCTCGGTCGCGCCGAGCGGCAGGAAGATGGGGGCGCCGGCGGCGATCCTCTTCTCGGCTTCGGGCCATGGCAGTTCAGCGAGGAAAACTCGGTCTTTCATGATCATCTCATTTCAAAGCATCGCCGCGCCACCATTGGCGCCCAGGCATTGTCCGGTGAAGAAGGTCGCGCCGGGGCCGGCCAGGAAGACCACCGCGCAGGCGATCTCATCTGGCCGGCCGATCCGCCCCAACGGGTGTGTCGTTTCAAGCGCGCGCTGGCTCTCGCTCAGCGCCTCGAAGCCGAGAAGCGGCGTGTCGGTCGGCCCCGGCGCCACGGCGTTGACCAGGATGCGAGGCGCGAGCTCGCGCGCCCAGGAGCGGGTCAGGCCGAGCAATGCCGCCTTGGTCGCGCAATAGACCGAGGCGCTCGCTCGGCCGAGATAGGCGAGCTCGGAGGCGATGTTGACGATGCGGCCGCCATTGGGAAGGTGCGGCAGGACTTCCCGCGCCACGATGATGGCGCCGCGCACGTTGACGGCGAACATACGGTCGACGTGGTCGAGCGAAATCGCCTCAAGCGGCGCTTCCTGGAGGATGCCGGCATTGTTGACCAGGATGTCGTAGCCGCCGATCCGTTGCGCGCCCTGCCTGACCGCGGCAATGATGTCGGCCTCGTTGGCAAGGTCGCAGGCAAGGATCGGGATATCGCCTTCGGATGCCTTGAGATCGAACCCCAGAACCGTGGCTCCGGCGTCCCGCAAGGCGAGCGCGGTCGCGCGGCCGATGCCGCTGGCCGCGCCGGTGACCAGCGCGCGTTTTCCGTGCAGCGGGGTTACCAAGGCACTTCTCCCCTGTCGACGCCGAGCGACTGCCCGGTGATGTTGGCCGCGAGGCTAGATGCCAGGAACAGATAGGTGCCGGCCATGTCGGCCGGCTCCATCAGGCCGGGCAGGGCTTGCGCGCCGACGATGTCTTCGAGCAGCGCTGCTTCGCTGATGGCGCTTTGCTCGGCCATCCGGCCAAGCGAGCGCATCGATGCCTCCGTGCGGACCCATCCGGGACAGACCGCATTGACGCGAATGCCCCTCGAGCCAAGTTCCTTGGCCCAGGTTTTCGTCAGACCGATGATGGCGTGCTTGGAGGCGACGTAGGCGCCGAACCGCGCTTCGGCGACGCGGCCCCAGATCGATGCGGTGTTGATGATCGAAGCGCCGGCCTGCATGCGCGGCAAGGCGCGCGCGGTGACCAGCGCCGTACCGATGATGTTGATCTCGATGATGCGCCGGAAGGCGGCTTCGGCCTCGTCGCTGCTGTCGGTGATCGGCGTCATCAGCTCGAGGCCGGCATTGTTGATGAGCACATCGATCCGGGAGAGCGGTTCGAGTGCCGCCCTGACCGCCTCGCGGTCGGCGATGTCGGCCTCCATGCCGATGGCGCCCAATTCATGGGCCCGTTCGTGTACGGCCGCGTCGTTGGCAATGAGGTGCAGGTTGGCGCCGGCCTGGGCGAAGCCCTTGGCGATGCCGAGCCCGATGCCACGGCTCGCTCCGGTGATCACCACCGTCTTTCCGGAAAAGGAGAGGCTCATACGGCCACTCCGGTTTCGTTGCGGATCAGATGCAGGACCTTGTTGCGCAGTTCGAAGAATTTCTGGGTTTCCCGGATCTCCAGCGGCCGGTCCGGGCCAAGCTCTGTCGCCACGTCGATATCGGCGACGATCGAGGCCGGGCGGCGTGAGAACAGGATGATCCGGTCGGCGAGAAACACCGCTTCTTCCACGTCATGGGTGACGAAGATGATGGTCTTTTCCTCGCGGATCTGGATCTGCCGCAGCTCGACCTGAAGCCGCTCGCGCGTCAGCGCGTCGAGGGCGCCGAACGGCTCGTCCATCAACAGCACGTCCGAACCCGCGGCGAGCGTGCGGGCTATGGCCACGCGCTGGCGCATGCCTCCCGAGATCCGGTTTGGATAGGAGTCGGCAAAGTCGGCGAGCCCGAACAGCTTGAGATAGTGGCTGATACGCTCGGCCCTTTCGGCTGCGCCGAGGTCCTTCCTGTAGCGCATGCCGAAGGCGATGTTGTTTTTGACCGTCAGCCAAGGAAACGACGAATAGGACTGGAACACCATGCCGCGCCGACGGTCCGGCCTGACGACCTTTTCCCCACCAAGCAGGATCGAGCCCGAACTCGGTTCGTCGAGGCCGCCGACCATGCGCATCAAGGTGGTCTTGCCGCAGCCCGACGGACCAAGGAAGACGACCAGTGAATTGCGGTCGAGGCCAAGGCTGGTCTTGCGCACGACATCGACGGGGCCGAAGGACTTGGCCGTGTCAACGAATTGAACGTATCCGGTCATGTCATGCCCTCACAGATACCGGAACAGCCGGCGGTGAAGCAGGCGAAGAAGCTGGTCGGTGACCAGGCCGATCAAGCCGATGACGACGACGCCGGCCATGACTTCCGGCGTCTTGACGAAGCGCCGAGCTGTCCAGATCACATAGCCGATGCCGGAATCGGCGGCGACGATCTCGGCGATGATCAGATAGGTCCAGCACCAGCCAAGGGTGATGCGCAGATTGTCGAGCAGCGTCGGCCCCATCCAGCGCAGGGCGACGTCGATCATGACCTGCCTCGAATTGGCGCCGACGGTGCGGGCGACCTCGACGAACTCCTGCGGCACGCGCCGCATGTCGTCGGCGACCAGCAGCACGAGCTGGAAGAACGTGCCCAGCCAGAGCAGGAAGATCTTGGTTTCCTCGCCGACGCCGAACCAGATGATGGACAGCGGCACGAGTGCGGGAACGGGCAGATAGCGGATGAAATCGATCATCGGCTCCAGGGCGGCGCCGACGATCCGGTAGCTGCTCATCATGATGCCGATGGGGATCGCCATGACGGCGGCCAGCAGGAAGGCAATCCAGACACGGGTGGTCGAAACCGCGACGTGCCAGAGCAGGTTTTGCTCGGTCAGCATTGTCCACAGGGCGATGACAACGCGGCTCGGCGACGGCAGGAACTGTGGCGCAATGATGCCCGCGCGCGCCGCCAGCTCCCACAGGGCAATGACGAGCACGGCCGCCGCGACGCTGACGGCGAACTCCAGCATAGGCGACGCGCGACCGCGGAAGACAAACAGGCTGCTGAACAAATCACTATCCCCGGATGATCGAAAGAACGGCGGTCACCGGCGGCAAGCCGGAACGACATCGCTGCCGACCGCCGAACGTGGCTGCCGGCCTGGCTATGCGACCGTTATTTTGCCGGGACCTTGTTGATTGCCGAATTGTCGATCTGGTCGGCCGCCACCAGTTTGTTGTCGGCGGCGCCGTTCTCCAGGTTGAGATCCATCACCGTGTCGAAGATTCCGTGCAGCGTGCCTTTTTCTCCCGGCTTGCCCATATAGGCGAGGGATTCGGCAAGCGTCGTATAGGACAGGCTGGAGTTGACGATGTCGGTCACTTCGGCAGGCGTCAGGCCGAAATGCTTGGATGCCATGTCGGCGAATTTTTCCGGTTCGGCCTTGATGAAGTCGACCGCCTCATAGATGCAGCCGAGGAATTTTGTGTACTTGTCCGGGTTTGCCTTGAAGTCGTCGTTGCGGGCGATGATCGCGTCGATGATGATGCCGCGATGATCCTTGGACGAGATCAGCATGCGGGCGCCGGGGCGGGTCGAGGCCTTCAGCGCCTGCGACATGAACGGTTCGTAGGTCGCGATCGCGGCGATCGATTCATCGACGAAAACCGCGCCCGTATCGGCCGTCGCGATGTCCTTGATCTGGAGATCCTTCAACGACAGACCGGCCTGCTTCAGCTCCATCTGCAGCAGCAGGCGTGAGGGAATGTTGGGCTCGGCCGCGACGACCTTGCCCTTGAGATCGGCCACTGACTTGATCTTCTCGTCGGTGATGACGCCGTCGCCGCCGACGGATTCATCGATCGTGCCGATGATGATGCCGGGCGTCGAGGCATCGCGCGGGCGCCCCTGATATTCGCCGACCGAGCGCATCTGCATCTCGATGTCGCCGCGCGCCATCGCTGCCATGACGTTGGTCAGGTCGTCCTCGAATTTGATGCTGACGTCGAGGCCCTTGGCCGTGAAGCAGCCGAGGTCGCTGGCGATATGGACAGGCGCGAATCCCAGCCATGTCGGCGCCAGGATGCGTATTTGGTCGGCGCTGAGGGCGAGCTGCGAACTGGCGAGTAGGAGGGCTGCGGACAAGGCGGTGCCGAGTAGCGGTTTCATGATTGTTCCCCAATTTTGTTCCGCGCAGGCTCGCGATTTCTTACATTGATGTAAATGAGTTTATTTAGAACGATACATCGAATAATGTCGATGTATCGTTCCGTGCATCATGGGGGACTGGCATGCGCCGGCTGGACAACATCGATATCCGCCTGCTGCGCGTTTTCGTGGCGCTGGCCGATTCAGGCGGGTTCGCCGCCGCGCAAATCACCCTCAACCTGTCGCAGCCGACGCTCAGCACGCATCTGGCGGAACTGGAGAAACGCATCGGCGCCCAGCTCTGCCATCGCGGGCGCAAGCAATTCCGGCTGACCGAGGTCGGACAGGCGACCTATGACGCGGCGCAGAAGCTGTTCCGTGACCTTGACGATTTCGGGCATCGCATCAATGCAGCCAGCGGCAGCCTGTCGGGCCGCTTGCGGGTCGGAACGTCGGACGGTGTCTTCACCAGCCGTGAACTGGGTATCCAGCACGCTCTCAGCCGCTTCATGGGCCCGGATTCCGACGTGTTCATCGACCTTTCGGTGGGCACGCCGTCCGAACTCGAGCAGCAAGTCGCCGATGGCGGCCGCGACATCGTCATCGGGCCGCTGTCGCAGAAGGCGCCCGGCGTCGTCTATCGGGATTATTGCGGCGAACCGCATCTTCTCTATTGCGGCCGCCGGCACCCGCTCTTTGCGGTGCCCGATTCAAGGATCGATCAAGGCGCCGTCGACGCTGCGCGGTTCTCGGTGCGCAGCTATCGACATTTCGACGACCTCTACCTTGTCGGCCATCCCAGGGCGAGTGCATCGGTCGTTCACATGGAAGCGCAGTTGATGCTGATCCTGTCGGGCAACTTCATCGGCTTTCTGCCGTGCCATTTTGCCGATCCCTGGGTCGCCGCCGGAGACATGCGGGCCATCAAGCCAAGGGCCTATGCGTTCAGTTCCATACACCGCGTCGCCTATCGCAAGACCGACGCCCAGCGCTCGCTAGTTCAGGCGTTTCTCAGCGCATTGTTCGATGCAACGCCCGTGCCAGGATAGGGCCAAGAGCAAGCGCGCCTCCGGTGAAGATCATGACGGGGTTTGCAAGGCCTGCAATGACCGCGTCATGTTTTCCCGGGCCTGCGGTTCGAAACGCTGGCGAAATTCTTGCGTGTGGAAGATGTGGGGGCGGGCGAGGAAACTCTGCAGGACCGCACTGCGTCCGGCCCGCCACATCGGCTCTTCCACCCAACGATACTCGCGCCGCACGGCGCGCTCATAGGCGTCGAAGGCAGCCGGCGCGGCACCCAGGATCGACAGATCCATGTCGAGGAAAAGACTTGCGTCCCGTGTGGCCGTGGCGTCGTCGAACGGCGGCACCTGGTGCGTGGCGGTGGCGACGATCATCGCCGAGATGCGGTTGAGACGTGAAGGATCCGCGCGGCCCGCCAGCCGTTTCTCGGCAAGGGTAGCGCTTTGCGCCTCGTTGTCCTTGGCCTTGCTGTCATAGATGGCATCGTGGAACCAGATCGCAGCGTCGATCGCCTCGGGATCGCCGAGCGACCCTCGATAGTCGCCTGCCAGCGCCAGCATCGCCTCGATATGGGCAAGGTTGTGGTAGTGGCGGCCTGGCGCCCGGTAAAGCGCCGAGAGCTCGCTTTTCAGCGCGTCGTCGATCAAGGGTTCGGTTTCCATGGCTGCTTGAATTCCCGCGAACCAAATCCATTTGACAATGCACTAAGGAAAATTGAGTTCAATCGTGCTATGATCTGGCTTATATGTGCGGCCGGACAACAGGCAAGCGCAACAGGCAAGCCCGGCAGGGCGCAGGACGAGACGGCGATGAACAGCATCAGCATTTCCCGACACAGCGCATTGCAGCCGGTCGATCCGATCTGGCGTTCGATCCGCGACGAGGCGATGGAGGCGGTCAATCGCGACCCGCTGCTCGCCGCATTCCTCTATTCGACCATCCTCAACCAGGACAGCCTGGAGGAAGCGGTTATCCATCGGCTGGCCGAGCGGCTGGACCACCAGGACATCGGCTCCGATCTCATCCGCCAGACGTTCAAGTCCATGCTGGCCGACGACAAGGACTGGCCAACGACCGTGCGTGTCGACATCCAGGCCTATTACGATCGCGATCCGGCCTGCGACCGCTTCATCATGCCGGTGCTCTATTTCAAGGGTTTCCACGCTATCCAGACCCATAGGCTGGCGCATTGGCTGTGGAACCAGGGCCGCAAGGATTTCGCCCTCTATCTGCAGAGCCGCTCGTCCTCGGTGTTCCAGACCGACATCAACCCGGCCGCCCGCATCGGCAAGGGCATCTTCATCGACCACGCCACCGGCCTTGTCGTCGGCGAGACGGCGGTCATCGAGGATGACGTGTCGATCCTGCACGGCGTGACGCTGGGCGGCACCGGCAAGGCCGGCGGCGACCGTCATCCCAAGATTCGCTACGGCGTGCTGATCGGCGCCGGCGCCAAGATCCTCGGCAACATCGAAATCGGCCATTGCTCGAAGATCGCGGCAGGCTCGGTGGTGCTGTCGCCGGTGCCGCACAACAAGACGGTTGCCGGCGTGCCGGCCCGCGTCGTCGGCGAGACCGGCTGCGATCAGCCGTCGCGCCAGATGGACCAGCTTCTGCCGTCGCAGACGATGGATCAGGTCGTCAGCTTCGACATCTGATTTTCACGAGGCCGCCGCCTGCTGCCGGATTCCGGCCGCTTGCATGAGCGGGTGGTTGTCTCGTCTTATCAGGCCGCTTGCCTTTACATCGCCATTGTCGACGTGCCAGAAGCGCGTTCGAACGAGCAAGCCCGATGATCGGAGAAGACTGTTGAAGCCGGACGAAATCAGAAAGCTGGACGCGTATTTCAAGCGCGTCTTCCAGAACCCCAAGATCGAGGTCAAGGCACGGCCGCGCAAGGACGATTCGGCCGAGGTCTATGTCGGCGACGAATTCCTCGGCATCGTCTTCAAGGACGAGGACGACGGCGACTACAATTTCTCGATGGCGATCCTCGACATCGATCTGGCCTGAGCCAGCAATCTTGCGCTTGATCGGACCTGCTTTGATGCAGGTCGATCAACACATACGGCTCTACGAAGGATTGACGCGTGTTCGTGCGGCCCGAGTGTATAGTTGGTTTTGGGGATCACCGTGAAAGATATTTATCGCGGCTGGGTCCATTTGCGCTTTACCTACTTTGGCTCGGAGCGTTCCGTTTGAGTCGGACGCAGTCATAGGCGACAGTCTCTCGCGCGCACTGATTGATCCAGCCGTTGCATCAATTGAAGCACACGGGTGGGCAGGCGAAGCATCTCGGACTGGTGCTATTTCTCATGTCGCGCGGCTTCTCGGTCGCACTGTAACAATTGCCAATTACAAATACAATTTCGAGGACAAACGCGGGGAACTGGGAAGTGAGCCTCGACCGGCGTTGACAAATAACAATCCGCCGCCTGGTGCTACGAGAAGTGACGCGTAGACAAACATACTGTAAGGTGTTCCAGATACGCGCCGCAAAATAGGTGACTCCTGTGCACGCTCTGCTCTTCAGTGTCGGGTTCCTCTTGGTTATCCCCTTGGGACACGCTAGTGCGCAGGAGGTCGAAGAGAGCCGCGGGCAGAGCAACAACCAAGTGCTCGGACCAATTCCCGCCGAACAAGTAAAGAACTATTGCTTCTTCGGCGGTCGGCCTTTCAGCCCAGGTATTTTTATCTGCGTTGCACAGGGGGTCGGAGCGGATTGCTACGCGGCGGAGACCATGGTGCCGGATGCTGACGCTCGTGACCCTGCAAAGAAAGCGGCAAAGCAAAATCGAGCCTATTGGAATACCATATTTGAGATGACGGCTTGCAAAGGGAATCCGGGAGTTTCCCCCTAGGAAATATGCTCACACATGCAGAGTCGAATGCGCTGTCCTCTCTTAGCAACCCTTGCGTTGTTGATATCGATTGCCAACTCGAACGCTGAGGGGCGACAGCCAATTGAAGGGAACAGCGTCGGCAACGATGTCATCGGGCGCTGGATTTGGGAATATGCAATGTTCGCCGAACAGCACAAGGACGCGGACACAATGATAGAAGCTGCGATCAATGCGATGATGACAGATCCGGAAACTGCTGGCGTAGATCGTTTTGTGGAAAATATGGAGCAGCTGGGGAAGTCCCTTGCCTCTGAGGGCCTCGAGCGAGTTCGCCAGGAAAGCGCTCGCGAAGATAGGAAAATCAAATCGGAAGCAGACGAAAGCAAGCCTCACGGGGGCGATTTACCTATGACTCATGATGACATCCCTCAGGGTACGGTTACAGTGATCGAGGGTCCTTCCAACCCTGAAAAACCTAAAGATGTGGAGTTTTCTCCGAATCTAAATTAGCCGGCGATTTTGCGAGACTGGGGTCGGTGAATACTCCAGCTACATTGTCGATGTTGGATGAACTGTTGCCTGCACGTGCTGGCATGCGGATGCGCACGCGGGAAGGGGCTATTTGGCCAATCCCCAAGTCCAGTTGTGGTCGTACCTGGGGTGCGGGCCCAACGCTGTTTGTCGGGAGGGCAAATCTAGTGTCCTGTCTTCAGGATGCGCGCAGCCGCCGTGGCGATTGCGGCGTCGAGCGCCTGCCAATCACCCAGAAACTCCCTTGGAAAGCGATAGGTGAGGCTGAGCTCGTCGCCGACCTGGATGTCGCGCTCGCAGGGCGCCAGCGATTGCTCGGCACTCGGCCCGCTCAGGCAGCGGGCCACGAACGGCTCCTTGCCGGGGCGCTTGCCGACAACCAGTACCTCGTTCAGATAGCCTGATTTCTCATTGAATGCGTACACCGTCGTGCCGCCGGGCCCCGCAATGCCGGGTTGGGTGATCAACGCGCTGTAGATCGGCGCGAAGCGACCACTCATGTCACGCGACATCATCTGCTGTTCGAAGGACAGGAAGATGATGTTCTTGGCAGCGCCTGTATGGTTGAAATCGTCGCGCGCGGCCTCGCTGTAACCGTCCATCCGGGGATAGCGCAGATAGAGGTCGAGCCGCGAGGCGATGCCGTCGCGCCGGGCCTGGGCGAAACGGATGGCGTTGGCCGGCACGGCAATGACATTGTTGCCGATCACCACCTGGTGGACCGTTGCGTCGTCGGTGTATCCGGCCATGGCGATCGAATGGCCGAACCATTTGCCGCCAAGGCTGATCGCCACCGACAGCAGGGCCAGCGCCGCAAATCCGTAGAACACCCGCTTCATCAGTCTCGAATCGACCACGGTGAGTTCGGGGCCGTTGGCGAGCGTTGCCTGCTTCATCTCAGTCCTCGGATCTCGGGCCGCCTGGCCGCCACTGGTGTCCCTGGGCGGCACACATCGCACGGCACGGCTTTTGCAGCCTTCATGGAACGACTGTGCAATTTCATGGTAAATGGAAAGTTAAGATGGGACCGCTGGAACTCACACTCTACGCTTTTGTCGTTGGGCTGACGGCCTGCGGGCTGGCCGGATCGGCCATGGAGCTGGTGTCGGGCCGCAAGGTCGCCTTCACCGAACCCTATGTGTCGCCGTCACATGTCTTGCGATCGCTGCTCGCCACTGCTTGTGCCGGGCCCTTCATGCTGGTCAACGATGCCGTCGATGCCTGGCGCGAGCACCGCATTTCGATGATGGCGCTGATGTCCTGCGGCTGCACGGCGATTGCCTGGTCCTTGGCGCTGGGCGTCGTCGTGCTTGCCATTGCCTCATGGACGGTCCGTCTCCTAGGGTCCGAATTGCCAGCCTGAGACGATTCTGGAGACCAAAGAATGCCGCTCTATGCGATCGATGGAACGGAGCCCAGCTTCGCGGATGCGGACTCGAACTGGATCGCGCCCGATGCGACCCTGATCGGCGATGTGCGCGTTGGCCGCAATGCCGGCTTCTGGTTCGGCACCGTCATTCGCGGCGACAATGAGCCCATCATCATCGGTGCCGACACCAATGTGCAGGAGCATACGGTGATGCACACCGATCCCGGCTTCCCGCTGACCATCGGCGAGGGCTGCACGATCGGCCACCGCGCCCTCCTGCATGGTTGCACGATCGGCGACAACAGCCTGATCGGCATGGGCGCCATCGTGCTGAACGGCGCGAAAATCGGCAGGAATTGCCTGGTCGGCGCCGGCGCGCTGGTAACCGAAGGCAAGGAATTCCCGGACAATTCGCTGATCGTCGGCTCACCTGCCAAGGCAATCAGGGTGCTGGACGACGCGGCCGTGGCAAGGTTGCGCGGCTCGGCGGCGCACTATGTTGCCAACGGCAAGCGCTTCAAGGCGGGGTTGAAGAAGGTCTGAGGCCAGCTTTGGCCGATCCCTGTCGCCGGCGGTTTCATCGCGGGCCCACTCATTGTCCGTTAGAGCCGCGCTTGGCCATCGCATCGCGCAGCAATGAAGCACCGGCTTCAAAGCCGGCAAGCTCGGCTTCCTCGGTGGCTGTCCTGTAGTCATCGATGCGGGTTTCGAGCGCCGGGTCGGCGCCCGCCGCCAAAAGCAGGCGGATCGCATCGACACTGCGGATGACCACCGAATAGTGAAGCGGCGTCCAATCGTTCACGCCCCGCATGTTGGGGTCGGCACCGCCGTCGATCAATATCCGCACGATGTCCAGCCTGTCGGCCCGGTCGGTGGACAGCGCCGCAATGATCGACGGAAACCCGCCATGGTCCTGATAGTTCGGATCCGAGCCGGCATCCAGCAGGGTCGAAATGAAGCCGACCGGGCTCCAATAGATCGCATATTCCAGCGGATGCCCAAGGCCGAGCTCAAACGGCATGCGCTCGTCGAACCAGCGGGAAGAGCCGCCTAGCGCTTTGCCAAGGCCATCGAAGTCACCGGCCTTGAAAGCATCGTCGATCGCCTTGAACAGGCGATGACGTTCGCACCGATCTTCCGGGATTTCCAACATCGCGGTGATCCAGAAGGCGAAACTGACGGCCTATAGTGCCCCGATCCCCTGCGCTTGGGAAGGCGGTCGTCCGATGCGTCCAGGCGGTGAACCCATAGTCTGCCGGTCAGTCAGCTTGCCAGAGTCCGCTATGCTCCGATAGCGACCCATCCGCAGCACAGCGAAATGATGCGATGGGCCAAAACCGGAAGTCGTCAACTCACCAGGAATACCGCGCCATGCCCTTGCCGGCATAGCTGGTGGTGACGTCGGAGAACTCGCCCTCGAAGGTGGCAGCGGCGGACCAGCCGTTCAGCCATTTCTTTTCGGCAGAGACGGTGACGAGCGCGGAGTCGCTGGCCTGCGCGGCGCCGCCAACGACAAAGGATGCGCCCGGCAATGTCTGGAACGTCGCACCGATATTGCGGTCGGGGTTGAAATCATGCGCCCATGCCAGGCGCCCCCGCAGCGTGAAGATTCCGTCCGGCATCGCATATGATTTGTCGCCGCGAAGGCCGAGTTCACTGCGCGTATCAGTGACACTCTTTGATGCGTAGGTCAGCGCAAAG
Organism: Mesorhizobium loti; assembly: GCA_014189435.1. Taxonomy (NCBI): domain Bacteria; kingdom Pseudomonadati; phylum Pseudomonadota; class Alphaproteobacteria; order Hyphomicrobiales; family Phyllobacteriaceae; genus Mesorhizobium; species Mesorhizobium loti. Next base: position 2,976,309 of record CP050293.1, on the reverse strand, counting down.
GTGTTGACGCCGGTTGCCGCCTGCTCGGCATAGGCAGGCAGGTCGAAGGTCGTGAACTGTCCTGCTGCGTAGGGCGTGATGCCGATGCCGCCCATCCACGGGCTAACAAAGCGATAGCCGCCTTCGACGCGGCCCGAGAAGGCATTGGCGTTGAACTGCGCGCGCAACTGGTCGATGCCGGCCACCGTCACGGTGCGGTTGGTTGTGATGTCCTGCCAGCCATAGGCCAGCGCGCCGGAGAAATACGCGGCACCAGCATCGTGCCGGATGAAGGCGCCGGCCTGGAACATATCAGATCGGCCAGAGCCGCCATTGGCGACGCTGAAGTTCGTACCACCGCCGGCCAGCGCAAAGCCTGCCAGCGTATTCGGCGAGATACGGTAATCGGCGCCGACCGCGATGCCTGCGATGCGGCTGGTCGTGTCGTTGGAGCCGAGTGTCGTGTTGCCGTCCGTGGTCTGCGAGCCGCCATAGCCTGCCGCCCACACGCCCCAGCGCTGCGCGAGCGGATCGGCCATCACGGGCGCCTTGGCGAACATCGCATTGGCGTCCCGCGCCGCACTGGAGCGCGGCTCCTCCGTCGAGGCGTAGGCCGATGCGCCCGCCGATGATCCCGCTGAAACCGGATCGCCGCGACCGTCGATGAAGGGATCGGTCAGCAATCCCAAGAACAGGTTCATCGCGTTGAAGGTCGTCTGCTGCGAGCCGGTCGCGGTCTCGCCGGAGGTTTGCGACAGCGCGGCTGAGAGATTGCCTCCGCTCAATCCGAACAGACTGACGAAGCCTGGCGGCAGCGCGCCGCCATTGTTGAAGAAGTTGTTGAGCGTGGATGCGACGGCCTGCGGATTGCCCGGCAGCGAGGTGCCGGCGCCGAGCGAGGCCGTGAGGTTCAGCAACACATCGGACGGCGTGTAGCTCAGGCCGACGTTGAAACCGGGCAAACCGCCGCTCACGCCGCTGAAGGTGGTGCCGCCGAGGCCGTCGGCCGCCGACAGGATGGTGTAGCTTTTGCCGACATAGGTTCCGGGCAGGAACGTGGTCTGCACGGTGCCGCCGGTCAGGCTCGCGATGCCCGTGACGTTGGTGCGGTCGGCGGCCGATGGCGAGACCTCTACGCGGTAGACGCCGCCGGCGCCGAACGCCAGATTGCCGCCGACCGTCAGCGTGCCGATCGAATTGCCGGGCGCGAGCACGCCGCCGGCGTTGATGGTGGTATTGCCGACGGTGCCGTTGCCGCCGAGCGTGCCACCGGCATTGACCGTCACCGCCGAATTGGCGATGGAACCGTTGACCGCCAGCGTGCCGCCATTGACCACGGTCGCCCCGCTATAGGTGCTGGTTGCGGTCAGGATGGTGGTGCCGTTCTCTACCGTCACCGACCCCGCGCCGGAGATAATCGGGGCGAAGTCGTAGTTCGAGGCGGTGTGGTTGAAGACGATGCGGCCGGTGCCTGCCCCGAACGCGACCGAGGGCGTGGTCAGCGTGCCCGGCGCGGCCGCCGCCTGACCGGAGGCGGCGCCGATATTGAGCGTGCCGGTCGAGCCGGCAAAAGCGGCGATCTGCATGCCCGAACCTGCCGAGACGGTGCCGCCATTGGCGATCGTCAGCATGCCGGTGCCGTATTGGCCGACGACGAGCGTGTCGGAATTGGTCCAGGCCGAGCCGGTGCCATCAACCGTCACGGTGCCGGTCGAGCCGGGAACCAAGCCGATCCAGCTGCTGACGCTGCTCACCTTGCCGCCGTTCTGGATCGTCAGCGTGCCGGTGCCGCCACTGGCAACAACGAGCCCGGCGGAATTCCAGACCGAGCCGGCGCCATCAACCGTCGCCGTGCCGGTCGAGCCGACATCGGTGCCGATCCAGCCGATGCCGGCGTTGCTCACCTTGCCGCCGTTCTGGATCGTCAGCGTGCCGGTGCCGCCACTGGCAACAACGAGCCCGGCGGAATTCCAGACCGAGCCGGCGCCATCAACCGTCGCCGTGCCGGTCGAGCCGACATCGGTGCCGATCCAGCCGATGCCGGCGTTGCTCACCTTGCCGCCGTTCTGGATCGTCAGCGTACCGGTGCCGGAATCGCCGACATAGAGGTCGCCGGAATTGATCCACGACGAACCGACGCCATCAACCGTCACGGTGCCGGTCGAGCCGACCTTGTAGCCGAGGAAGCCGTTGCCGAGGTTGCTCACCTTGCCGCCGTTCTGGATCGTCAGCGTGCCGGCGCCGCGATTGCCGACATAAAGGGAGCCGGAATTGGTCCAGGCAGAGCCGGCACCAACAACCGTCACGGTGCCAGTCGAGCCGGCATTGGCGCCGAGATAGCCGTTGGTGGCGCTCACCTTGCCGCCGTTCTGGATCGTCAGCGTGCCGGTGCCGCCCCTGCCGACATAAAGGGAGCCGGAATTGGTCCAGGACGAGCCGGCGCCATCAACCGCCACGGTGCCGGTCGAGCCTGAATTGTAGGCGAGGAGGCCGTTGCCGACGTTGCTCGCCTTGCCGCCGTTCTTAATCGTCAGCGTGCCGGTGCCGCTAGTGCCGACACCGAGGTCGCCGGAATTGGTCCAGGACGAGCCGGCGCCATCAACCGTCGCGGTGCCGGTCGAGTCGGCATTGATGCCGAGGATGCCGGTGACGTTGCTCACCTTGCCGCCGTTCTGGATCGTCAGCGTGCCGGTGCCGCCATTTCCGACGTAGAGGTCGCCGGAATTGGTCCAGGACGAGCCGGCGCCATCAACCGTCGCGGTGCCGGTCGAGCCTGAATTGTAGCCGAGGAAGCCGCCGGTGGTGCTCATATTGCCGCCGCTCTGGATCGTCAGCGTGCCGGTCGAGCCCGCATTGACGCCGAGATGGCTGGTGGTGGTGCTCACCTTGCCGCCGTTCTGGATCGTCAGCGTGCCGGTGCCGTTATAGCCGACATGGAGCGTGTTGGAACTCGTCCAGGACGAGCCGGCGCCATCAACCGCCACGGTGCCGGTCGAGCCTGAATTGTAGCCGAGGAAGCCGAGGCCGGAATTGCTCACCTTGCCGCTGTTCTGGATTGTCAGCGTGCCAGTGCCGCCATTGCCGACAGCGAGGTCGCCGGAATTGGTCCAGGACGAGCCGGCGCCGTCAACCGTCACGGTGCCGGTCGAGCCGACGTTGTAGCCGAGATTGCCGGTGGTGGCGCTCACCTTGCCGCCGTTCTGGATCGTCAGCGTGCCGGTGCCGCCATAGCCGACAACGAGGTCGCCGGAGTTGGTCCAGGTCGAGCCGGCGTCACCAACCGTCGCGGTGCCGGTCGAGCCGGCATTGAGGCCGAGATAGCCGTTGGTGGTGCTCACCGCGCCGCCGTTCTGGATCGTCAGCGTGCCGGTGCCGCCATTTCCGACAGCGAGGTCGCCGGAATTGGTCCAGGTCGAGCCCGCGCCATCAATCGTCGCGGTGCCGGTCGAGCCCGCATCGACGCCGAGATTGCCGGCGGTGGTGCTCACCTTGCCGCCGCTCTGGATCGTCAGTGTGCCGGTCGAGCCCGCATTGATGCCGAGATAGCCGGTGGTGGCGCTCACCTTGCCGCTGTTCTGGATCGTCAGCGTGCCGGTGCCGCCATAGCCAACAGCGAGGTCGCCGGAATTGGTCCAGGTCGAGCCCGCGCCATCAACCGTCGCGGTGCCGGTCGAGCCGGCATTGAGGCCGAGATAGCCGTTGGTGGCGCTCACCGCGCCGCCGTTCTGGATCGTCAGCGTGCCGGTGCCGCCATTGCCGACAGCGAGGTCGCCGGAATTGGTCCAGGTCGAGCCCGCGCCATCAACCGTCGCGGTGCCGGTCGAGCCCGCATCGACGCCTAGATTGCCGGCGGTGGTGCTCACCGTGCCGCCGCTCTGGATCGTCAGTGTGCCGGTCGAGCCCGCATTGACGCCGAGATCGCCGGTGGTGGCGCTCACCTTGCCGCCGTTCTGGATCGTCAGCGTGCCGGTGCCGCCATAGCCGACATAGAGGCCGCTGGAACTGGTCCAGGACGAGCCGGCGCCATCAACCGTCGCGGTGCCGGTCGAGCCGGCATTGAGGCCGAGGATGCCGGTGACGTTGCTCACCTTGCCGCTGTTCTGGATCGCCAGCGTGCCGGTGCCGCCATAGCCGACGTAGAGGTCGCCGGAATTGGTCCAGGACGAGCCGGCGCCATCAACCGTCACGGTACCGGTCGAGCTGGCATTAAGACCGAGATAGCCGGTGAGACCGCTCAGGTCGCCGCCGTTCTGGATCGTCAGCGCGCCGGTGCCGGAATCGCCGACAACCACACCGTACGCTTGCGCGCCGGTCGCTCCGACCACCGTGGCATTGGGCGCGACCGTGTCGATATACGCGTCCGTAGCGGTTGGAACGCCGGACGACCAGTTGGTGGCGGTGAACCAGTCGGTTGAGGTAGCGCCGGTCCAGTCGGTGGCGCGCGATGGCGTCGATGTCGCCAGGACCAGTCCGAGCGCCACCATGGAGCTGGTGCCCAGCAGGCGACGGAACAACGCGGTCAAGGTCAGCGCCGCAAAGCGGCTATTCGATCGCTTGCGCGCAACAACGGCCGCACCGGTTTCCAGCGCGCCTTCAGACGCTACAAAATAAGACAAGCCAAATCCCCCCGCAGCCCAGATAGCGACACTTGAAATTTCGTTGCGCCTTTGTGGCGCCGGTCGCGCATGGACCCGTTGAGCGGGGCTCTGCAGTATCAGGTTTAGCGGAGGAACATCGCGGAGTCCGACCAATATCGGTCATCCGACAAAGCGCGCGCCATATTTGGCCGACTGCGTCATTAATATCACAGGAGGAACGCGGACAGGATATGAACGTCACCAGTTGGCCTAAGGGGTGAGGTCCGTTGCGGGTCATTCGCGACCGGGTCGAACCAGTTAGCGGCGCCTCGCAGGGCCAATGCGGCTTGATGGTATCACCGCGGACATGAATACCAAGGCCATGCGCATCACCAGGGCGCAGCAGCAGCACGTGATGCGGTGAAAAAGGAAGCCCTGCGACGTGCTGGCATCAGTTACCATGAGATCGTCGGCGGTCACACGACACCTTCGGAGCTCAGGCGACTGGTTGAGAAGCTCGTGGACAAGCCCGCGGCGCCGCAATAGCTGGCCTTTGCAATGTGGATATCTCGGAACCTGATCGGTTTTCGAGCCTCCGCCAGAAATGGCGGAGCCGGCCCGGGGACGGGGCCGGCTCCTTTGACCCGGTCGTTGGGGACGGGGAGGGTGGGGACTCGACCGGGTTTCTCCTGAAGCGCCTCGCACTCATGCGACGCGCTTGATCTCTGTTTTAGCGGACGCTGGCGACCGCGTCGGAGCGGCCGTCGTTGATCGTCACCCAAACGCCGGAATTCTGGTCCGACTGGCGCTTGAGATAGGTGTAGTCGGTGTCCGTCCAGGACATGACCTTGGTCTCCAGATTGTCGAGGATGAATTCGCCCAGGCTGGTGCGCACGGTCAGCACCGCGTGGCCGTCGCCATTCGGCTGGCGTGCGACCGTCATCAGCAGGTTGCCGGCGGGCACGCCCGCATCCATCAATTCGCGGCGCTTCTCCAGCGCGTAATCCTCGCAATCGCCATAGCCATTGTCGGGATAGGCCCAGTATTCCTCGACACCGTAGTTTTCCATGTCGGTGCGCGGCTTGATGCGGGTATTGACCGAATTGTTGATGTTGACGATCGTCGCCCACAGTTTACGGGTCAGTTCGACCGGCGCGCCCTTCGGGGTCCGTTCGCTGCATTCGCCGGGAATGCGCTGGCAGAATTCATAATGGCCAACAGGCTGCGTGGTGCGTCCGCCGGTGTGCATATAGGCCGGTCCCGCGGCATATGCTGATCCCCAAGCGGAAAGCTGCATCGCCATTGCCGCCAGCAACAGCTTGCCCCTCGTTTTCTTCATTGTTGTAGTCTCCCCGTTCGAAGGAGACATTGCCACATGTGGATTTATTTGACGCAAAAGCGCGAAGTAGATTTTGAGTAAAACGCCAGTAGAATAAACATAAAATTTGAATCATTTGAGTATTAAATCGTTTGGGATTTTGAAGTCTCGACTTTCATGCATTGATGTCACGCAGGCTTCGCCGGGGCAGCCGAGGCGCGACGGTCGTGGGCATAAAAACAAAAAACCGGCCGCAAAGGCCGGTTTTCTGAAGTTGCTGCCGGGCCTTGTCAGGCGCGTGGCGTGTTGAATTCGGAATCGAGTGTCTCGGGGCGCTGGATGACGGCGAATTCGATGGCGACGCCGTCCTCGAAATGGCGCACGACCTGCCCGCGCATGGTGCCGAGCATGACCTGGACGCCGATCGCCGGCTTGACGTCGATCTCGACGGCCGCGCCGGAAAGCGACAGGTCGATGATGCGGCACTGATACTGACGCCCATCGGCGAGCTGCAGCACGCTGGTCGGATTGCGTGGCGCGACGCGCTCATGGCGGCGGTCCTCCGGCAGGTCGAGTTCGTGCTTGTTCGCAAGCCAGGTCAATTGCGCGGCAAGCTTGTCCTTCTTGCGATCCGACGCGATGACGGTCATCGCGAAACCGTCCTGCAAGGTGCGCGTGACGACACCTTCGATGCGGCCGATATGATCGATGTAGGCGATAATCTTTTCGCCTGGCATGCCGATGCGGTCGGTGCGAAACGCGACATTGCCCGGCGACATGTCGACGACCTGGCAGGGGTGCTCTGTGCGGTCTTCCAGCATGAAGCGCCCGTAAATCTTGACCCGGACGCGCTGAAAGTTACGCCTTTCAGCTTGGGACGGTGCGTAGTCGACCGCCGCTGACCTCATGACTGCCTACACCCCGTTTGGCATCCCACGCATCGATGCGAGGAACTTCATCGCAGAAGTACAACAAAGCGGGTTAACAAAGGGGAAAAGCGGGCGCTTCAGCGCGTTTGTTTTGTGCACCAAGCCGCGGAATTGCGGACTATTCCTCGCGCCCGCCATCGAAGACGACGAGATGGCGGATGCGGCGGGCCCGGCCGAGCGCCGAGATCGTCTCGGGTGCCCCGAGTTCATCGGGAACGAGCGAGGGAACATCGATCGCCGGGCGGTTGTTCAGCAGCTCCTTCTCCGGATCGATGACGCGGATCGAATCGATCAATGCGTCGGTGATCGGATCGGCGCCAAGCCAGAAGGGCTTCTCCACGGCGCTGATGACGCCCAGGCAGCGCGGATTTTCGACGCCGCCGTCAAGCGGCAAGGCAAGCAGCTCGAATTTGTTGGAGCGTCCGTTTCGGCTGAAGCCCTCATAGCTGATGAGCACGACCGACTTCTGGTCGAAGACGCCATGGATCAGCCGCGAAACGAGCCGCTGATCCTTCTCGCGCCACAGCGACGGAAAGGAAAAACCCTTGAGCTCGCGGCCATAGCAGGCGCAAAGCCTTGTGCCGGCGAGCCGGAATACGGCTTGCCCGCGCGTGTCCCGTTCCAGGATAAAGGTGTCGGCCAGCAGCGACTTGATGTCGGCCGGCTCGACCTCCGAACGCTTCGGGGCAGGGCGTCCGTCACGCAGGCGGTTCCAATATTGGAACAGCGTGATCGATCCGTTCTGGTTCATGCTATGCTGCTCCGCGCGATCTGTCGTCTGATGTCCCATCGGTGAACAGAAGGGCGCCCTCCGATGACCTACATGCGTTGCAGAGCAGGAAGCGTGCCAGCGTCGTTAACACTTGTTCACGGGTCGGGGCCGTTAAGGTTAACAAGTGGTTTACATTGCATCGAAGCCAGCCTCGTGGCACATAAAAACCACTCCAGAAGCGGTCGTTTCGCGACGATCGGCAGCACTTCAGTCAAGAGTTTTAGGGGAGCAGGGGGCTCGACCAGCCGTTCAAGGGAAACCTTGAACGGCTTCTTTTTGATTCGCGCCCAGCGATTCGCGGTTTGCTGTTCGGTCCGCGGTGATCTAGATGCTCGAACCCCTAATCCCGCAGTGAGTGCAATTTCAAATGAGTGAACCGGTAACTCCCTCGGAACTCGACCCGGTCGAGGACGCGCCGCCACAGCGGCGCGAGCCGGTGTTCAATCTGCCGCCGGTCGTGCTGGCGGTGATCGGCATCTGCGTGGCCGTCTATCTGCTGCAGCAGTATGTGTTGAGCGAGACCCAGCAGATGACGCTGCTGTATGACGGGGCCTTCATCCCTGTTCTCTACACCGGCCAATACGGCTTCGACTGGTTCCTTTTTTCCCGGCCCTTCACCTATGCCTTCATGCATGGTGGCCTTGCCCACATTGCCATCAACATGGTGTGGCTCGCCGCTTTCGGTTCGCCGTTGGCAAATCGCCTGGGCACGCTCTGGTTCGCTCTGTTCTTTGCCGTAACGGGGTTGGCTTCGGTCGCGCTTTTCTGGGCGATGCATCCTTACGGAGAAGCGCCGCTGGTCGGCGCTTCCGGCGCGATTTCGGGCATGATGGGGGCTGCGGCGCGTTTTGGTTTTCGCACCGACCGTTCGGTCGGCAAGGCTGCCTTCGCCGGTCCTGTGCTGCCGATCGCATTCGTATTGCGCTTGCGCGGTGTCGTCATCTTCCTCGCCATGTGGATGATCATCAACCTGGCCACCGGCCTTCTCGGCTTTGCCCCGGGGGTAGACGGCCAGATCGCCTGGGAGGCCCATATTGGCGGCTTCGTCGCGGGCTTCTTCGGCCTGCGCTGGTTCGACAGGCGATGGCAGGCGCCCGAGTGGGAGACGACCGACCACCGCACTTGAAATGCAACCGATCACGGCGCACGATGTTCACTCTTATGTGAAGGCCGGTCAGGGCAGGAACCGGCAGGCAAAGCAGAGGAGGACGCCATGACGGTTAAGGCAATTCTCGAGAAAAAAGGCCATGACGTGTTCACGCTCGGGCCGAACGAAAAGCTGAGCGAAGCCATCCGCATCCTGGCAGAGCACAAGATCGGCGCGCTGGTCATCACCAATGGCGATCGCAAAATCGTCGGCATCCTTTCGGAGCGCGACATCGTGCGGGTAGTCGCGCGCGAAGGTGGAGCCGCGCTCGATATTGCCGTGCGCTCGGCGATGACGCCGAAGGTGAAGATCTGCAACGAAAACCACACCGTCAACGAGGTGATGGAAATCATGACCCGAGGCCGTTTCCGCCATCTGCCGGTGGAAAAGGACGGTATGCTCGATGGCATCGTATCCATCGGCGACGTGGTCAAGCGCCGCATCGAGGATGTCGAACGCGAGGCCGACGAGATCAGGGCCTACATCGCCACCGCCTGAGCGGTGAAGGGAACCGCCGGCCGGAGGACCGACCGGCGGAGCCGTATTCTACCTGTTGTCGAGTTCGGAACGGACGAGTTCGAGCCCGCGCCGGGTGATGCGGTAGGGTCCGCCGCCCGACGAAGAAACAGCCTTCTTCCGCTTCAGCTTTCGAAACATGTCGAGATCGACATCCGGATAGTGCCAGCCGTCGCGGGTCAGGCATTTGACGGAGGCGATCCGCTTCTTTTCGTTCTTTTCGATTTCAATGCGTCCGCCCTGCGCGAGCAGGTGCAGGATGCGCTGTTCAGTGCGCGAAATATCCATGGGAGAGTTTCCGGGAAAACAAAAAATGCCGCCGCCGCGAAGCTTCGCGGCACGGGGTTTCAGGTCTTCTGCCCTGCCTCGCTAGGAGGTCAGGGCCTTACCGGGACTGAGCGTAAGTGGACATCCACTCTCCATTGGAATGGGCGTCCTATAGGCGAAAACAGCTGAAAAGGCCAGTCCGTGGCTTTGCGCTTGTCTCGTTGACCGGTTTGCACTAGCGAAGTTGCACACCAAAATATGCGTAACGCATAATCCGTAGTTCCAATACGCAGGCCACTATGTCCCTCATCGACACCCGCACGCTCGACGCCAAGCGCCTTGTTTCCGGTGCCACCGGCGACTGGGAGATCATCATCGGCCTCGAGGTCCATGCGCAGATCACCTCGGAAGCAAAGCTGTTTTCCGGCGCCTCGACCGCCTTCGGTGCCGCACCCAACGCCAATGTCAGCCTGGTCGACGCGGCTATGCCGGGAATGCTGCCCGTCATCAACGAGGAATGTGTCAAGCAGGCGATCCGCACCGGCCTTGGGCTGAAGGCGCAGATCAACCACAAATCGGTCTTCGACCGGAAAAACTATTTTTATCCCGACCTGCCGCAGGGCTACCAGATATCGCAGTTCAAGCAGCCGATCGTCGGCGAGGGCACGGTGATCGTCTCGGTCGGCCCGGACCGCCAGGGCGAATTCGAGGACATCGAGGTCGGCATCGAGCGGCTGCATCTGGAGCAGGATGCCGGCAAGTCGATGCACGACCAGCATCCGACCATGTCCTATGTCGATCTCAACCGCTCCGGCGTGGCGCTGATGGAGATTGTCTCCAAGCCGGACATGCGCTCGGCCGACGAAGCCAAGGCCTACGTCACCAAGCTGCGCACCATCGTGCGATATCTCGGCACTTGCGACGGCAACATGGACGAAGGTTCGATGCGCGCCGACGTCAACGTCTCGGTTCGCAAGCCGGGCGGCGAGTTCGGCACGCGCTGCGAGATCAAGAACGTCAACTCGATCCGCTTCATCGGCCAGGCCATCGATTACGAGGCGCGCCGGCAGATCGCCATCCTCGAGGATGGCGGCAAGATCGACCAGGAAACGCGGCTGTTCGACGCCGTCAAGGGCGAGACGCGCTCGATGCGCACCAAGGAAGAGGCGCACGACTATCGCTATTTCCCCGATCCCGATCTTCTGCCGCTGGAATTCGACCAGGCCTATGTCGATGCGCTGGCCAAGGAATTGCCGGAACTGCCCGATGACAAGAAGGCGCGGCTGATCGCATCGCTCGGCCTGTCGACCTACGACGCGTCGATCCTGGTGTCGGAAAAGCCGATCGCCGACTATTTCGAGAAGGTGGCCGCCGGCCGCGACGGCAAGCTCGCCGCCAATTGGGTCATCAACGATCTGCTCGGGCAACTGAACAAGGCCGGAAAAGACATTGAAAACGCCCCGGTTTCGCCCGATCAACTCGGCGCGGTCATCGACCTGATCAAGGATGGCACCATCTCCGGCAAGATCGCCAAGGACCTGTTCGAGATCGTCTGGAACGAGGGCGGCGATCCGCGCCAGCTGGTCGAGAGCCGTGGCATGAAGCAGGTCACCGACACCGGCGCCATCGAGAAGGCTGTCGACGAGGTGATCGCAGCCAACCCGGACAAGGTCGAACAGGCGCGCGCCAAGCCGAGCATGGCCGGCTGGTTCGTTGGCCAGGTGATGAAGGCGACCGGCGGCAAGGCCAACCCGCAAGCGGTCAACGACCTCGTCAAGGCCAAGCTGGGCATCGAGTAGGGCCGTGTTCGTCCGCACCGCAGGCGAACGCGACCTTGCCGCTGTGCGGACGCTGCTGGTGGAAACCTGGCATGCGACCTATGACGCCATTTATGGCGCTGCAAAAGTCACCGAGATCACCGATGAATGGCACTCGATTGCCTCGCTCCGCTCACGGCTGACACGGCCGAACTCGGAATTCCTGGTGGCCGATGATGGCAAGCGCATCGGCGGCATGGCTTTCGCCGCCGCAACCGCGGATGCGAAAATCATCCTGCTGAACCAGCTCTACGTCCATCCGGACTGCCAAAGGCGAGGGATCGGGCAAGCACTGCTCGACGAGGTCGAAACCAGTTTCCCGGAAGCGCGAACGCTGCGCATCGAGGTCGAGGAGGCCAATGGCGCCGCCATTGCTTTCTACCGATCGAAAGGGTTTTTGCCCGTCAGCGCTGCCGCGAAGTCCCATGAAACCTCAAAGCCGACGACGCTGAGTTTCGAGAAGCCGCTCGGATAGACAGCCCCCGGCCAGCAATTGTCTCGCGTTTTTGATTTGACCGCTCCCTGCAGCCGTATCAACGCTGCCTGAGCCCGCGACCGCATGCAAGGGACGCGACGGCCGAGGGGGATGTTCATGCCAAGCTTGCCGGAATTGATGCCGACACAGGTGTCGGACGAGACCTTTGGCGGCGTTACCTATCACATAGCGGGCGAGCTGGTGCCGGTGCTTTCGGTCGATGTCACGCGCATGCCGGTCTATTTCGAGCACCACATCCTGCTGTGGAAGAATTCCACCATCACCATCGGCCTGAAATCACTGAAGGGTGCGCTGAAGCGCATGATGGCCGGCATGCAGATCTTCGTCACCGAGGCGTCGGGGGCGGGCATCATTGCCTTCAGCCGCGATGGGCCGGGCCACATCGTGCCGATCCATCTGAGGCACGGCGAGGAGATCCAGGTGCGCGAGCACCAGTTTCTCGCGGCCACCGGCAATGTCGACTACACTTTCGAGCGTGTGCGCGGCCTGGCGACGATGCTGTTTGGCCAGAGCGGCTTCTTCATCGACCGTTTTCGCGGCGATTCTGGCGACGGCATCGTCTGGCTGCACGGCTATGGCAACGTCTTCGAAAAGACGCTCGCCGCCGGCGAAACCATCGACATCGAACCGGGTGGCTGGCTGTTCAAGGATGTCTCGGTCAGGATGGAAACCAAGGTCGACCGCCTGTCGAGCGGCTTCTTCGGCGCCAACATGAATTTCATCGTCAACCGCTTCACCGGGCCGGGCAGGGTCGGCATCCAGTCGATGTATCTGCATATGCCGACCGAGGAATAGTTCGACGAAGGTCACTGGCGGGCAGCACCGCATGGCGGCACCGGTCCGGCCATGCGTCATCCCGGCATTTGCTGTGCCGGCTCACGACGGATATGCAAGACTATGACCAAACTGTCCCGGACCGCAGCGCTGGCGCTGCTCGCCATCATCATTTTCGCGACCTTGTCGCCGATCCAGATGCGGCCACACATCGCCGAAGCGAATGTCGAGCGTGCCTTGGCTTATGTCCTGTTGGGCTTCGCCCTGGCGCTCGGCTTCCCCAACCGACTCTATCAAGCCGTGATCTTTGTGGCTGTGACCGCCGGCATGCTGGAGCTGCTTCAGATCATTGATCCCGGTCGTCACGCACGCCTCATCGATGCATTGGTGAAAGCCTTTGCCGGGGTGGTTGGGATCGTCGCGGGACACCTGATCGTCAGGGCCGGTGGACAAAAGAGCGAGAGGTAGGCGCGGCAGCAATCCGCCGCGGAGGATCGAGCCCTCCGCGCTAGTCAGAAGGAACCTCCACATTGTCGATCAGCCTGGTCTTGCCGAGCCAGGCGGCTGCCAGCAGGCGCCCTTCGCGGTCCTGACGCCAAGGTGCCAGCGTCAGGCTTTCGCGGGCCTCGACATAGTCGACTTTTTGGAAGCCGGCGGCGATGAGGGCGCGGCTGGCCTCTTCGGTTGCGTCGCTCTGGTCGGCGCCTGCCGCCAGGGCCACTGCTGTGTTGCGCAATATCACGTTGAGCTGGCGAGCGATCTTCAGTTCGGCCTCACTGAGATAGGCATTGCGTGACGACATGGCGAGACCATGCGCGTCGCGTATCGTCGGTGCGCCGATGATCTCGACGGGCAGGTCGAGGTCGCGGCAGAGTTGCCTGACGACGCAAAGCTGCTGGTAGTCCTTCTCGCCAAAGACCGCACAGTCGGGCGTTGCCTGCAGGAGGAGTTTTGCCACCACGGTGGCGACGCCGTCGAAAAAGGTTGGCCGAAAATCTGATTCGAGCCCGACGGAGGGGCCGCCGACCGAGATTTTCGTGGTGAAGCCGGCAGGATACATCTCGCCAACCGTCGGTGTGAAGGCAAGATCGGCCTTTGCCACGCCCAGCCTGTCGAGGTCGCTGGCGAGCTGGCGCGGGTATTTGTCGAGGTCTTCGGTCGGCGCGAACTGCGTCGGGTTGACGAAGATCGACACGACGCAGCGCTCGGCCCTTTCGAGCGCGATCCTGACCAGCGAGATATGCCCGTCATGCAACGCGCCCATGGTCGGCACCATGGCGACACGGAGGCCATCGCGCCGCCAGTCGTGGATTTGCGCGCGAAGTGCGGCAACGCTGTCGACGACGGGTTGGTTCATACGTCGTCCCTGCTCTTTGTCGCCGAAAAGACATGGCCGGGGCCGGGGAATGTCCGGCTTCGCACCTCCGCTGCATAACTTTCGGCGGCATGCGAGATCACGCTGCGCAGATCGGCATATTCCTTGACGAATTTAGGCACGCGGTCGACGGTGAGCCCGACCATGTCGTCGATGACCAGGATCTGGCCGTCGCAGTCGCCGCTGGCGCCGATGCCGATGGTTGGAATGGCGAGGCGGCGGGTGATATCGGCGGCGGCCGTCTCGACCGTGCCTTCGATGACCACCGAGAAAGCCCCGGCATTCTCGACGGCAAGCGCATCGCGAAGCAAAGCCGCGACATTCTCGTCGGTGCGACCCTTGATCTTGTAGCCGCCTTCCTTCTCCACCGATTGCGGCAGCAGGCCAATATGTCCCATGACCGGAATGCCGGTGGCGACGATGGCCGCGATTTGCGGGATCATGTCGACGCCGCCTTCGAGTTTCACCGCCTGGCAGCCGGTTTCGTCGATTACCCGCCGCGCCGAGGCAACGGCTTGTGCCGCCGAATCCTCATAGGCGCCAGCCGGCAGGGTCGACGACGACGCAGGCCCTGGTCGAGCCGCGCATCACCGCCTGGCCATGCGCGATCATCATCTCCAGCGAGGCGCCCAGCGTCGTCTTGTGGCCATGCAGGACCATGGCCACGCTGTCGCCGACCAGAAGCAGGTCGACATGGTCGTCGAGCAGACGGGCGACGGGATAGGTGTAGGCGGTCAGGCAGACAATCGGCGTGCCGCCCTTGCGGCGGCGAATCGCCTCAGCGCTGATGCGGATGTCGGTGGTCGGCAATTCCGTGGCCAATCGTCACCTCTTCGGCCTGCAGCCGGGTTGGATACCCCGCATGGCGCGCAGAGCTTTAGAAAGACCGCAAAGGCTTGGCAAGCGCCCATCCTGTCGTCCGGAAGGATCACGGGTTTGTGTCGGGTTTCCGGCAAGCCATTTGCAAGCTCCCCGTGGCAAAACCCTTGCCTTCGGCAAGGCCTGACGCCATAAGCAGGAAACGGGCGCCGCCGGCGCGAGGGTTTTGTGATGAAGACTTTCCTTACGCAGTTTTTCACCTGGTGGAACAGCCAGACGCTGGGAACGCGCCTGCACACCTGGCGGCATGGCAAGAAGGTCGGACAGGACGAAACTGGCAACGTCTATTACGAGGGTGGCATCGATTCGGAAGGGCGCACGCGCCGCTGGGTCATCTACCGGAACTATTCGGAAGCCTCCGCGATCCCGCCTGGCTGGCACGGCTGGATCCATCACCGTGTCGACGTCGCGCCGTCCGGCGAAGACTACAAGCCGCGCGACTGGCAGAAGTCGCATCAGCCCAATCTGACCGGCACTCCGGCAGCTTATCGCCCGAAGGGTTCGGTGCTGACCAATCAGCATCGCCCGCAGGTCACGGGTGACTATGACGCCTGGACACCTGGGTCGTAACGGCCCCGGCCTGTAACGGCGCAAGGTGCAAGCCGGTCCTTTATCGCCACAATTGGTGTTTAGCTGCTTGCTGATCAGAAAACGGCGACTAGCCTTGGCGATCGACAGAATCACCCCGGCGCGAACCACCGGTATCCCTATATGAGCTTTTTCAACCTGACATCGACGGCCGGCCTGACATTGGCCGCCAGCCTTGCCGTCGGCACCGCGGCCTTTGCCGCTTCGCCCGAACCCGCCGCACCGGCGCCGGCGCCCCCCGCGGGATCGGAGCGGGTCACCAATCCCATCGCCGAGTTTGCCGGCATCGACAAGATCACCGGCCGCATCATCACTTTCGATGTCTATATCGACGAGACTGTGCAGTTCGGTGCTTTGCAGGTGACGCCGCGCGTCTGCTATTCGCGGCCGCAGACCGAAGAGCCGAAAACCGATTCCTTCGTCGAGGTCGACGAGATCACGCTCGACCGCAAGATCCGCCGCATCTTCACCGGCTGGATGTTTGCCGAAAGCCCCGGTCTCAACGCCGTCGAGCATGCCGTCTATGACGTCTGGCTGAAGGAATGCAAGCAGAAGTCGGATGTGCCGGCGCCCGATGGCGCCAAGGCCGACGCAACCAAAGCCGACGCTCCCAAGCCCGCTGCGGCCAAACCGAAGCCTGCAGCCACTCCGGATGTGACAGAGCCTGATGTGACAGAGCCGGACACTTCGGAACCCGATACGACCAACTGATCCTCCGGAACCGTCCTGGCCACCACGCGTTGGCCATGGACGACAGCGCATTTGTGCGCAGGGAGGATCTTCCGATGTCAGACAGCAAGCGCATCACGGCCGGAAAGGCCGAATTACTGGAACTCGAAAAGGGGTTCTGGACGGGCGACGCGGCCTACTATGCGGCCAATGCCGACACCGAATGCCTGGTGGCATTTCCGCAGATGGCCAAGGCAATGGACAATGCCGATCTCGCCAAGACCGCAACCAAGCCCAACCGCTGGCGGGACCTGAAGATCGACCTCAAGGGTATTATCGAGCCGGGCAGCGACATCGTCATGCTGACTTACGAGGCGCATGCGACACGCGAGAATGGCGAACCCTACGCGGCACTGGTCAGCACCGGTTACGTCCATCGCGTCAACGGCTGGAAGATGATGTTCCATTCGCAGACGCCGATGGAAGCCGCTGCTGGGAAGTAAGGGCTCGATCGTCAGGGATAGAATACAGCCTCGCCCTTCAGCGCGTCGGCCAGCATCTTTTCATATTTGCCGCGCGGCACGTCGACCGCGCCGAAGCGTTTGAGGTGCTCGGTGGTGAACTGCGTATCAAGCAGGGCAAAGCCGCGCGCCTTCAAGCGCTCGACGAGATAATAGAGGCAGGTCTTGGAGGCGTCCGTCTCCCTGGCGAACATGCTCTCGCCGAAAAACACCCGGCCAAGCGACACGCCATAGAGACCGCCGACCAGCCGGTCCTCGCGCCACGCTTCGACCGAGTGACAATGCCCTATCCGATGCAGTTCGACATAGGCTTCGCGGATCGGCGCATTGATCCAGGTCGACCTCCGCTCCGCGCGCTTTTCGGCGCAGCCGTCGATGGTGGCTTCGAAATCGAAATCGAAACGAATGTCGAAAGGGTGCTTCTTGATCGTTTTCCGGAGGCTTTTCGGTGCGTGGAACCCATCGAGCGGAATGATGCCGCGCGTCTCCGGTCGCACCCAGAACACTTCCGGGTCGCCGGCGCTTTCGGCCATCGGGAACACGCCCGAGGCATAGGCCTTGAGCAAAAGGTCGGTGGGGATGCGATAGCCGGGCGCGTAGGGGCGGGTCATCGCGTTCCCGCGCTACTCTTCCTTGGCCAGATATTTTTCCAGCCAGTGGATGTCATAGTCGCCATTGGCGATGTCGGCATTGCCGACGAGATCGCGAAACAGCGGCAGCGTCGTCTTGATGCCGTCGACGACGAATTCATCGAGCGCGCGGCGCAGCCGCATCATGCACTCGACGCGGTTGCGCCCATGCACGATCAGCTTGCCGATCAGGCTGTCGTAATAGGGTGGGATCTTGTAGCCGGAATAGACGCCGGAATCGACGCGGATGCCGAGACCACCCGGCGTGTGGAAATGGGTGATCGTGCCGGGCGAGGGGGTGAAGGTGCGCGGGTCCTCGGCATTGATGCGGCATTCGATGGCGTGGCCGTTGAACTTGATGTCCTCCTGCTTCACCGAAAGGCCGCCGCCGGAGGCGACGCGGATCTGCTCGTGCACAAGGTCGATGCCGGTGATCGCTTCCGTCACCGGATGCTCGACCTGCAGGCGCGTGTTCATCTCGATGAAATAGAACTCGCCGTTCTCGTAGAGGAATTCGATGGTGCCGGCGCCGGAATAGCCGAGATCGGCGATCGCCTTGGCGCAGATGCCGCCGATACGGGCGCGCTCTTCGGCATTGAGGGCCGGCGAGGGCGCCTCTTCCCAGACCTTCTGGTGGCGGCGCTGCAAGGAACAGTCGCGCTCGCCGAAATGCACGCCGCCGCCAAAGCCGTCGCCGAACACCTGCACCTCGATGTGGCGCGGCTTTTCCAGATATTTCTCGATGTAGACGGCATCGTCGCCGAAGGCCGCACCGGCTTCCGTGCTCGCCGTTTGCAAGGCGATCTCAAGATCAGCCTCGGTAAGCGCGACCTTCATACCGCGCCCGCCACCGCCGGCCGATGCCTTGATGATCACGGGATAGCCGATCTCGGCGGCAATGCGCCTGGCTTCCTTTTGATCGGTGACGGCGCCGTCCGAACCGGGCACGACCGGAATGCCGAGGCGCTTTGCGGTGCGCTTGGCTTCGATCTTGTCGCCCATGATGCGGATGTGATCGCCGGACGGGCCGATGAAGGTGATGTTGTGCGCGGCCAGGATGTCGGCGAACTTGGCGTTCTCCGACAGGAAGCCGTAACCCGGATGCACGGCGTCGGCGCCGGTGATTTCGCAGGCCGCGACGATCTGATGGATGTTGAGGTAGCTGTCGCGCGATGGCGGCGGGCCGATGCAGACGCTCTCGTCGGCGAGCCGCACATGCATGGCGTCGGCGTCGGCGGTCGAATGCACCACCACCGTCTGGATGCCGAGTTCCTTGCAGGCGCGCAGGACCCGGAGGGCGATTTCGCCGCGATTGGCGATGAGGATCTTCTGGAACATCAGGTCCGCTCTACTCGATCACGACGAGCGGCATGCCATATTCGACCGGCTGCGAATCCTCGAACAGGATCGCCGTCACCGTACCGGCGCGCGGCGAGGGGATCTGGTTCATCGTCTTCATCGCTTCGATGATCAGCAGTGTCTGGCCTTCCTTGACCTTCTGGCCGACCTCGATGAACGCCTTGGCGTCCGGCGACGGCGCCAGATAGGCGGTGCCGACCATCGGCGAGGTGACCGCATTCTTGGAAAGGTCCGCCACAACGGGCACGGCAACGGCGGCAGCTTGCGCTGCTGCCGGCGCATAGGCCGGCTGCGGCGCTGCGATCGCATGAACGGCCGGCGCCTGCCGCGATACGCGCACCTTCAGGTCACCCAGTTCAACCTCGATCTCGGTGAGGTTGGTGTCGTTCAGTATGCCCGCCAGATCGCGGATCAGCTGCTGGTCAACACCGGTCTTCTTTATCGACATTTTCGAGCCTTCTGTTTGTTGGCCGGTCATAGGCGTGCTGCCAGCGCCTGCAATGCCAGCGTGTAGCCGAGCGGCCCAAAGCCACAGATCATGCCGACGGCGACCGGCGCGACCATGGAGACGTGGCGGAATGGTTCCCGCGCATGGATGTTGGAAAGATGAACTTCGGCGACGGGCAGCGGCGCGATGGCGCGGATGGCGTCGTGGATGGCGATCGAGGTGTGGCTGTAGGCGCCCGGATTGATGACGATGCCGACAGCCTTGTCGCCGGCTTCCTGGATCCAGTCGACAAGGTCGCCCTCGTGGTTCGACTGGCGGAAATCGATCTCGAGCCCGAGCGCCGTGCCGGCCGCCTTGCAGTCGTCCGCGATGGCGGCAAGCGTCTTGCCGCCATAGATGCCCGGCTCGCGCTTGCCGAGCGCGTTGAGATTGGGACCGTTCAGGACGAAAACCGTTTTCAAAAAAGCCGACCTTTCCCCGCGCCGACATCAAGCCGGCGCGCTGGGCCCTCTATAATGGGCATAGCCGCCCGCGGAAAGAGCGCAAGTGCGTTCTTTCACTGTCCACAACAGGCGGAAATGTGCCCGTGAGAAATATGCTGGTGAGCAAGATCAAAGCGCGGCCTTCGCCGCCTCGATCTTTTCCGCCAGCACTTCCTGCCCGAGCGCCCCGAACACCACCTCGTTGCCGACCACATAGGACGGCGTTCCGGTGATGGCCAGCTTGTTGGCAAGGTCATAGGTCTTGGCGAGAGCCTCGTTGATTGTCGGGTCCTTCATCTTCTCGCGCAGCACGGCTTCGTCGGCGCCGAGCGACAGCGCGACCTTGATGGCCGCCGCCTCGGTGGCGCGTCCCTGGCCGCCGAGCAGCGCATTGTGGAACTCGCCGTACTTTTCCGGGTGCATCAGGTGGAAGGCCATCGAAACGACGCTCGCCTTCTGCGAATCCGGTCCGAGGATGGGGAATTCCTTGAGCACGAAGCGCAGGTCTTGATCGGACTTGGTCAGCGCCTTCATGTCGTCGATGGCGCGTTTGCAGAAGCCGCAATTGTAGTCGTAGAACTCGACGATGGTGACCTTGCCGTCCGGATTGCCGACAACGCCGTCGAAGGCCGAATTGAAGATTTGATCCTTGGCATTCTTGATCACGCCGAGATGAGCGATGCGCTGCTCTTCCTTCTGCTTCGCCTCGAGCGCATCCTGGACCTCCAGAAGGACTTCCGGGTTCTTCAACAGATAGTCGCGGATGATGCCTTCGACCTCGGCGCGGTCGATCTTGGTGTCGGCCGCAGCCGTCTCGACGGGCTGCGCCGTGCCAGCCCTGGCAGTCTGTGGGCTTCCGGCCACGAATCCGAAAGCCAGCATGGCCAGGGCGACCGCAACCCCCGTGGTGCCCAGCAGCAGTGCCTTTTTCATCGTTCCTGTTCCTTCTACCTGTTTTCCGGTCTGGCTGTGTCGCAGCGCGCGACCGGAAGGTTCACTTGATCTTGGTTGATGCTTTGTAGTTTATGATATCCTGGGCGCGAAGCCAGCGTGGCTCGCCACGCTTCATCTCTTGTTGCGCCCGCATGGCGAAAATCTTCGCATCCTTGTAGTTGCCGGAATAGAAGTGGCCCTCGGCGGTGGCGAGTTCGGCGCCCGGTATGTCGCCCAGCTCGCCATAGGCCTGCGCCAGATAGCGATACCCGGCCGAATTTTCCTTGTCGCGCCCGAGGCCATTGTTGATCTGCACGACGGCTTTCTTGAGCGAGTCGGGTGTGCCGACCGCCATCAGAGCCTGACCAAGCGAGACAGGCAGCAGTCCGGATCGCGCCGGATCGAGGCTGACCGCCTTGGCGTAGGCGTCGGCCGCATCCTTGGGCTTGTTTGCCTTCATCAGGATGTCACCGCGCAGTTCCTGGAAATACGCGTTCTTCGGCTGTGCCTTGATCAGTGCATTGGTCTTGGCGAGCGCGGCGGCGATACTGCCGAACAGGTAGGTCGACTGGGCATCGCCATATTGCGCGGCAAGGGTCCCTTGCATCTTTCGCATCAGCCGCGATGCGGCGGCCTGGCCTTCCATGTAGACGGCGATCTTCACCCGCATCATGTCATGGCGCTGCTGCAGCGCGGGCGGGTCCAGCCTGTCGACATTGGGGCTCTGTTTCACCAGCACTTCGAGATTGGCGATGCGGTCCTGCGGCATCGGATGGCTGATCCGGTAGGGATCGACCTGGGCGCCCGACAGCGACAGCGCCGTCTGGAAGCGGTGGAACGTCTTCAGCATGCCCATGCCGGACTGGCCGGTGGCGTTGAGATAGGTGATCGCCGAGCGGTCGGCGGTCATCTCCTCAGTGCGCTGATAGGCGAGGATGCTGCGCTGTGCCATCTCGCCGCCGCCAGCCGCCACGCCCATGCCGGCGCCGGCGAGGCCGCGGCTGTTGGTGGTCGCACCGGCGACGATGGCGCCCGCACCAAGCAATGTTGCGATGATGGCCATCGTCTTGGCGCGTTCGAGTTGGTCGCGCAGCTTCTGCTGGTGGCCGCCGGCGATATGGCCGGCTTCGTGGGCAATGACGCCGATGATCTCGTTGGGCGTTTCGGCCGTCATCAGCGCGCCGGTGTTGATGAACAGCCGGCGCCCGGTGACAAAGGCGTTGAAACTCTGGTCGTTGACCAGAACGATGTCGATGCCATCATTCGCCAGGCCCGCCGCCCTGAAGATCGGCCGCGCGTAATCGCGCACCAGCGCCTCGATCTCGGCGTCGCGCACCACCGGCATGTTCTGGGCGAAGGCGCTGACCGAACTCGCCATTGCAACGGCAACGCCAAGCGAAAGCGTCGCGAAGACGCGCGCTGCCTGGGCAATCGTCGATCTGGGTCGGCTCAACATGATGGCTCCACTGGTAGACGAGCGGGCGAAAGATGAAAAGTCGGCGCCGGAAACTTCCTCAACTTGTGATCCTCACATCAATCGGGCATTTGTGCGGCGCATGCGCCAGTGCTTGGCGCCGTCAGTCATCGGGAATACTGGTTAAATGGTCGTTTCGCTCTCACGCCGTGGCAATGTCGAGCCCTTCCATGCCATGGACATTCTGGCCGAGGCAAACCGGCTGAAAGCCCAGGGCGTGCCGGTTGTTTCGATGGCCGTCGGCCAGCCCTCCGATCCCGCGCCGGTTCTGGTTCGCGCGGCTGCAGCCAAGGCGCTGCAGGACGGACGCATCGGCTACACCGACGCGCTCGGCCTCGCTGCCTTGCGCAAGGCGATCGCCGGACACTACGCCGATCACTACGGGCTTGATATCGAGCCCGGCCGGATCGCGGTGACGACCGGGTCGTCGGCCGCCTTCAATCTCGCCTTCCTGGCGATGTTCGATCCGGGTGACCGCGTCGCCATCGCGGCGCCCGGCTATCCCGCCTATCGCAACATCATGGCCGCACTCGGCATCGACGTGGTCGAGATCGAGCTTGGCGACGCCGCCTACCTGCATGCCGGCCATCTGGAGACCGCGCATCGTGAAAAGCCGCTGAAGGGTGTTCTGTTCGCCAGTCCGGCCAATCCGACCGGGGCGGTCATTCCGGCCGATGAACTGGCGGCCCTGGTGAGGACGGCACAAGAACTCGGCATCGCCGTCATCTCCGACGAGATCTACCATCGGCTGGCCTATGCCGCCCCCGACACCACCGCACTTGCCTATGGCGGCGACGTGACGGTGATCAACTCGTTCTCGAAATACTATTGCATGACCGGCTGGCGCATCGGCTGGATGGTGTTGCCGCAAGACTTGGTGCGGCCGGTCGAGCGCGTCGCCCAGAGCCTCTACATCTCGCCGCCGGAACTGTCGCAGATTGCCGCGATCGAGGCGTTCAGGGCGACTGACGAGCTCGAGGCGGTGAAAGGCCGTTACGCCTGGAACCGGGAACTCCTGATGAAACGCCTGCCGGAACTCGGCTTTCCGTTGGCAGCGCCCATGGACGGCGCCTTCTATGCCTTCTGCGATGTCACCAGGCATACCAACGACAGCATGGCCTTCGCACGCAAGATGCTGGCTGAGGCGCATGTGGCGGCGACACCCGGCCGCGACTTCGATACCCAGGCGGGGCATCGGACCATGCGCTTCTCCTACGCCGGCAGCCACGACGACATGGTCGAGGCGATGGCGCGCATCGAACGCTGGTTGAGGTAGCGCCATGCCGGAACTCGAACAGGCCCTCAAACTTGATCAGGCATTGGCCGAAGTCGCAGCCGAAATGGCCGATCGCACCGATCGCGGTGACGTCGCTTCCTACATTCCGCAGCTGGGCAAGGTCGATCCGAAGAAGTTCGGTATTGCCGCCGTCACCAATGACGGCCGCGTGCTGACAGCAGGCGATGCCGATCAGGCCTTTTCGATCCAGAGTATCTCGAAGGTGTTCACGCTGACGCTGGCGCTCGGCAATGTCGGCGACGCGCTGTGGCAGCGGGTTGGGCGCGAACCGTCAGGCAATCCGTTCAACTCGATCGTGCAGCTCGAGCACGAGAACGGCATTCCGCGCAATCCGTTCATCAATGCCGGCGCCATCGTCATTTCCGACATCCTGCTTGCCGGCCACCAGCCGCGCGAAGCGATCGGCGAAATCCTGCGCTTCATCCAGTTCCTGGCCGACGACGAGACCATCATCATCGACCGCGAGGTCGCGGCGTCTGAACGGGCCACCGGCTATCGCAACTTTGCGCTTGCCAACTACATGAAATCCTTCGGCAATCTTCACCATGCGCCGGAGCTGGCGCTGGGCGTCTATTTCCACCACTGCGCCATCGCCATGAGCTGCCGGCAACTGGCGCTCGCCGGTCGCTTCCTCGCCAATGGCGGCAAGAACCCGGCGACCGGGCATAGCGTGGTGTCGGCCGAGCGGGCACGCCGCATCGGCGCCATGATGCTGACCTGCGGCCACTATGACGGTTCCGGCGATTTCGCCTTCCGCGTCGGCATCCCCGGCAAGAGCGGCGTTGGCGGCGGCATATTGGGTATCGTGCCGGGCGTGGCGTCGCTTGCCGTCTGGTCGCCCGGTCTCAATGCCAACGGCAATTCCAAGCTGGGTTCGATCGCGCTGGAAAAACTGGCCAGGATGATGAACTGGTCGATCTTCGCGCCGTAGCTCTCACGGTCCATCGGAACGCCAGGTATGAAAAATCCCGCGCCATCTTTCGATGGCGCGGGATTCTTCTTGTCAGAAAATCACTTCAAGTGACTGAAAGGCTTAGAAAAAGCCTTTCCGCTGCCACCAGCCGGCGCGCTTCGGCTTGTCCTCGGTCTTGGCCGCGGGCTCTTCCGCAACGGTCGAAGACACCACCGGCACGACCGGCGCATCGACGGCCGCCGGCTTGCGCCGTGACGGGCGGGCCTTCGGTGCATCCTTGACGGAAGCGACGGCTGTTTCGTCGGGTGCGGCGGCCGGCGTCTCGACCGGTACTTCCGCGACCACTTCGGCAGCCGGCTCTTCGGCGACGATTTCGGCCGCGGCCTTCTTCGGCTTGGCGGCACGACGGGGCTTCTTAGGCTTTTCAGCGATCGGCGCGTCGTCATTGGCCGGCGCAAGCACCACCGGCTCTTCGGCCGGTGCGGCAACGACCGGCTCGGTGGCGATCACCTCGGTTGCCGAGACTTCGACTTCAGATGCGTCGGCTGTTTCGCCGGCGCTTGCCTCGGCCTCGCCTTCACCGTCTTCGCGGCGGTTGCGTTTGCCGCCGCGCTTGCCACGCCGGCGCTTCTTGCCCTGGCCTTCGTCCGAAGTGCCTGGGCCTTCATCCGAAGTGCCCTGGCCTTCGTCCGACGCCTCAACCGTTTCCGATGTTTCGGCGACACCAACGGGGGCGTTGTCGTCCGCTTCCTCCTCGCCGTCCGCCGAGTCGGAGAACTCGCCAGCCGGAGCGGAGACGGAAGTCCCGTCCGCAGGGGCGCCATGTTCGCGGTCGCGGTCCTTGCCGCCGCGACGACGCCGACGCTTGCGGCGCTTGCGGTCGCGGCCTTCGCCGTCCTCACCACCGGCAGCGGGCCGAGGCTGTTGTTGCTGCGGCTGCTGGCGCGGCTGTTCGGCCTGCACCGGCGCCTCGTCGTCTTCCTCGACGACGACGATCTCGTCCTCGGGCTCTTCCGGCTCGACATAGGCCGGGAAGCTGCGTGCCTCGACGAAGCCTTCCGGCTTTTCAGCCAGCGCGCCGCGGAAGATCGCATAGTGCTGCGCACCGACCGAATCGTCGGCCTCGACGGTGATCGTCAGCCCAAAGCGGCTTTCGAGTTCCACCAGCGTGCCGCGCTTGTGGTTGAGCACGTAGAGTGCGGTCGCCGCCGGCGTCCGCACTGTGATGTGGCTGCGCGAATCCTTGAGCAGGAATTCCTCGATCGCCCGCACCACCATCAGCGCGACCGACGAATCGGAGCGCACATGGCCGGTGCCGCCGCAATGCGGGCAGGGCTTCATGGTCGATTCCAGCACGCTGGCGCGGATGCGCTGGCGTGACATCTCCATCAGGCCGAAATGCGAGATACGGCCGACCTGGATGCGCGCACGATCGTTCTTGAGGTGATCCTTCAGCCGCTTTTCGACGGAGCGGTTGTTGCGGTTCTCCTCCATGTCGATGAAGTCGATGACGATCAGGCCGGCGAGATCGCGCAGCCTGAGCTGACGCGCGACTTCCTCGGCCGCCTCCAGATTGGTGTGGAGTGCGGTGTCCTCGATCGAGTGCTCCTTGGTGGAGCGGCCCGAATTGACGTCGATGGCAACCAGCGCCTCGGTCTGGTTGATGATGATGTAGCCGCCGCTCTTCAGCGTCACCTGCGGCTGCAGCATGCGGTCGAGCTGAGCCTCGATGCCGTTGCGCACGAAGATCGGCGTCGTGTCGCGGAACGGCTGAACCACCTTGGCGTGGCTCGGCATCAGCATGCGCATGAAGTCCTTGGCTTCGCGATAGCCTTCCTCGCCGGAGACAAGAATCTCGTCGATATCCTTGTTGTAGAGGTCGCGCACGGAGCGCTTGATCAGGCTGCCTTCCTCATAGACCAGGGCAGGGGCCGTGGACTGCAAGGTGAGATTGCGGACATTTTCCCAAAGCCGCATCAAATATTCGTAGTCGCGCTTGATCTCGGCCTTGGTACGGCTCTCGCCGGCGGTGCGCAGGATGACGCCCATGCCCTGCGGCACTTCGAGATCGGCAACGACTTCCTTCAGGCGCTTGCGGTCCACCGCGCTGGTGATCTTGCGCGAAATGCCGCCGCCGCGCGCCGTGTTCGGCATCAGCACCGAATAGCGGCCGGCAAGCGACAGATAGGTGGTGAGGGCCGCGCCCTTGTTGCCGCGCTCTTCCTTGACGACCTGCACCAGCAGGATCTGCCGGCGCTTGATCACTTCCTGGATCTTGTACTGGCGGCGCACCGGCTTGCGGCGATTGCGCACTTCTTCCAGCGCATCCTCGGCACCGACCGATTCGACCTCGTGATCGTCCGGATGCGAGGACTGTACTTCTTCCAGCATGCCGCGATCATTGTCGCCGGATGTGGCTTCGCTGCCCTGTTCGGCCTGCGGGACGGGTTCGGAAATCACATCGCCTTCGACCACGGCGGCGATCGATGTCGGGCCACCCTCGCGGGTTTCCGTTTCGTCCTGGTCAGCCGAAGCTTCGTCATGCTCGGACGCGCCGGCGTGCCCCGAGGCATCCGAATGTTCCGATGTATCGGCTGCGTGTTCGATGATCTCGGAGGTGTGGGAGATCTCCTCGACAACGATGTCGCCATTTTCGCTGCCTTCGCCTGCCTCGTCGGAATCGGCTGCATCGCGCTTGTGCTCACCGCGGTCGCGGGGCTTGCCGCCGCGCCGGCGGCCGCGCCGCCCACGATCGCGGCTCTGGCGATCATCGCCGTCGCCGTCCTCGTTCTCTTCGTCCTCAGCCTCCTGCGCTTCCGCGCGCAGCAGTGCCTGACGATCGGCGACCGGGATCTGGTAGTAGTCGGGGTGTATTTCACTAAAGGCGAGGAAACCGTGACGGTTGCCGCCATACTCGACAAAGGCTGCCTGAAGGGAGGGCTCTACGCGCGTTACGCGGGCCAGGTAGATGTTTCCTTTGAGCTGCTTCTTGTCCTGGGATTCAAAGTCGAATTCTTCAATACGGTTACCGCGAACGACGACAACGCGTGTTTCCTCCGGGTGGGAGGCGTCTATCAGCATTTTGTTGGGCATTATTTCGTTTCCCCCGGCAGCCGTCAGCCGCAGCTTGCGAGGCAAAGCCTGCTGCTGCGTGTCTGGAATGTGGGTGCCGGATATTTGAACGTCCGCCGGCCGCCGCTTGAGCGCCATGGCGGTGCCGCCCGCAGCCATACTGGCGCGGTTTGATGCGGACCTTTCCATGATTGCGCTTGAAGCCATCGTCACCAGCAGAACCTTTTGAACCAAAGCCCGGACGAACCGGACCAGCTTGTTTGCTCATACAGAGCCGGCACGGGGACAAACCCGGCCGTTTTCCTCACGCAGGCGATTCCCCCGCCACGGGAGCACGCCTGCGAAATTCGTCGCGATCACCTGAACCCTTTTCGCGTGAAGCGAAAGGAGCCGCCTTTACATCTGACCCTGTAGCAAGAAGCTGCGGAGGAGGGCGGTTCCAGGATTGCAGTGATCCACCATCGCTTTTATGATTTGGCGGGGTGGAAGGCAACCCCGATTTCCGATGCCGGCAAAAAGCAGTTCCGTGACGTAAGTCTGGGTTACGACCTGCATGAAAAGGCTTGGTTAACCTTCTCTGGATACCAATCGTTAATCGAGTTCGCGGCCTAACCGGCATTTCGACAAAAACGACCGGGCGCCTGGCGCCAAACCGGGAGCGACTGGAAGAGAGATGGGACTGGCAGACTTCACAGACAAGGGATGTCGTGTTGGCGGCCGGATTCTCGGCGCTTTCTGCCTCTTGCTGCTGGCGATCTGTTCGGGCTTTTCCTCAGTCGCCAATGCCGCCGACGCTCCGCTGGTGGCAAAAGGCTACAAGATGGCCGGCGATGCCACCAAGATGCGCATCGTCATCGATTTCGATCGCGAACCCGATATCAAATGGTTCCTGTTGCGCGGCCCCAGCCGCCTTGTCATCGATCTCGCCAATACGAGATTCGCCATTGACGCCAAGGATTTGAAGGCGCGCGGCCTGGTCAAGGGTGTGCGCCTGGGCCAGCTCGGCGAGGGCGTTTCGCGGCTGATCCTCACCGGCAAGGGGCCGTTCGCCGTCGACAAGCTCGATGTGCTCAAGAACGAGGACGGAACCGGCTACCGCATTGCCATCGACATGTCGGCGGCCTCCGCACGCGAATTCGATGCCGCACTTGCCAATCAGGCGCTGACCACCGGATCGACGGTTTCGACCGACAAGGGAGGGCGGGTCGGCACCGGGCCGGTCTCCAATCCGGGCCATCGTTTCACCGTCGT
Source organism: Mesorhizobium loti (assembly GCA_014189435.1). Classification (NCBI taxonomy): domain Bacteria; kingdom Pseudomonadati; phylum Pseudomonadota; class Alphaproteobacteria; order Hyphomicrobiales; family Phyllobacteriaceae; genus Mesorhizobium; species Mesorhizobium loti. Next base: position 2,947,827 of record CP050293.1, on the reverse strand, counting down.
CATCGACCCCGGCCATGGCGGCATCGACGGCGGCGCCGAGGGCCTGAACGGCACGATCGAGAAGAACGTCACGCTGGCCTTCGCCACGGAGCTGCGCGACAAACTCGCGGCCGTCGGCAATTACGATGTGTTCATGACGCGCGACACAGACGAATTCCTGCGTCTGGACGACCGCGTGCGCATTGCCCGGCAGCATGAGGCCGACCTGCTCATTTCCATCCATGCCGACACGATCAGCGTCAAGGGCATTCGCGGCGCCACCGTCTACACCGTCTCCGACAAGGCTTCGGACCCCGAGGCGCAGGCGCTTGCCGACCGGGAAAACCTCTCCGACCAGTTCGCCGGCATGGAGATCAAGAACGACAGCAAGGAAGTCACCGACATCCTGATCGACCTGATCCGTCGCGAAACGCACAATTTCTCGATGAGTTTTGCCCACACGCTGGTCGGCCAGTTGTCGACCAGCGTCGGCCTTATCAACAATCCCCAGCGTTCGGCGGGCTTCAAGGTGCTCAAGGCGCCCGATGTGCCATCCGTGCTGGTCGAACTCGGTTATCTCTCGAACGCCAAGGACGAGGCGCAGCTGCTCAACGCCGACTGGCGGGGCAAGGCCGCCCAGAGCATAACCAATGCCGTCGCGCTTTTCGCTTCAGCCAAGGCCGGACCGGGAACCGGAGGCTGACATGCAAGGCGGCGGCTGCAACCAGAGGCAGCGTTGCGCGACGACAACACCCGGTGCTTTTATTTCCGGCTCGCGGCCGCGAAATCCGGCATTGCCGTATTTTGTCCACATGGTGGCGACAAGGGTTTTCGATTACGGATTGGGACCGGCTCGAAAGCTTGCGCGAAAGGCGGCTTCGTTTAGGAAATTCCCGAACCAAGGACTGGAGCGGGTATGATTCGTCTCATTGGCTATTTTTTCGGCATCGGCACGACGCTGGCCCTTCTGGTCGCGGCGGGCGTTGCCATTTACATCGGCCATTTGTCGAAGGATCTGCCCGACTACGAGGTGCTGGCCAAATACGAGCCGCCGGTGACCACCCGCATCCATGCGTCCGACGGCGCGCTGATGGCCGAATATGCGCGCGAACGGCGCCTGTATTTGCCGATCCAGGCCATACCGGACCGCGTCAAGGCGGCCTTCCTGTCGGCGGAAGACAAGAACTTCTACAACCATCCCGGCATCGACGTGACCGGCCTTGGCCGCGCCATCATCGTCAACCTGCAGAATCTCGGCTCGGGCCGGCGTCAGGTCGGCGCCTCGACGATCACCCAGCAGGTGGCGAAGAACTTCCTGCTGTCCTCGGACCAGACCTACGAGCGCAAGATCAAGGAGATGATCCTCGCCTTCCGCATCGAGCAGGCCTATCCCAAGGATCGCATTCTCGAGCTCTACCTCAACGAAATCTTCTTCGGCTTCGGCGCCTATGGCGTCGCCGGTGCGGCGCTGACCTATTTCGACAAGTCGGTCAACGAACTGTCCGTGGCCGAGGCCGCCTATCTGGCCTCCCTGCCGAAGGGACCGAACAACTACCACCCCTTCAAGCATGCCGATCGCGCGATCGAGCGCCGCAACTGGGTCATCGACCAGATGGTCGAGAATGGCTACGTCACGCGGGAGGAAGGCAACAAGGCCAAGGCCGAGCCACTGGGCGTGACGCCGCGCCGCAGCGGCACCTATCTGTTCGCCGGCGAGTACTTCACCGAAGAGGTGCGCCGCCAGATCATCGCCCGCTACGGCGAGAATGCGCTCTACGAAGGCGGCCTTTCCGTCCGCACCACACTCGATCCGAAGATCCAGCTCATTGCCCGCAAGTCGATGCAGAACGGGTTGATGAAATACGACACGCTGCGCGGTTATCGCGGGCCGGTGAAATCGATCGACGTGTCGGGCGACTGGGGCGTGCCGCTCGGCGACGTCAAGGGGCTGGAGGATGTTCCCGAATGGTCGCTCGCCGTCGTGCTCGACAGTTCGGCGACAGGCCTGTCGATCGGCCTGCAGCCCGCGCGCCAGGCATCCGGCGACATCGTCAAGGAACGCGTCGAAGGCACCGTCAGCAAGGACGACATGGGTTTTGCCATGCGCCATGTGGTCGACGGCAAGACCGTCAAGGCCAAGTCGCCGGCCGAGGTGTTGAAGCCGGGCGACGTCATCTTCGTGCAGAAGAACGATGGCTCCGATGGCGCCTACAGCCTGCGCCAGGTTCCCGAGGTCGAGGGCGGCCTGATCGCCATGGATCCGCATACCGGCCGTGTGCTGGCCATGGTCGGCGGCTTCTCCTACGCGCAGTCCGAATTCAACCGCGCGACGCAGGCCATGCGCCAGCCGGGCTCCTCGTTCAAGCCGATCGTCTATTCGGCGGCGCTCGACAATGGCTATACGCCGGCTTCGGTGATCATGGACGGGCCGATCACCATCCAGAGCGGCAACACGACCTGGACGCCGAAGAACTACGACGGCACCGTCGCTGGTCCGGCGACCCTGCGCTCGGGCATCGAGAAGTCGCGCAACCTGATGACGGTGCGATTGGCAAATGACATGGGCATGAAGCTGGTCGTCGAATATGCCGAGCGCTTTGGCGTCTACGACCATCTGGCACCCTATCTGCCGATGGCGCTGGGCTCCGGCGAAACCACCGTGATGCGCATGGTGTCGGCCTATTCGATCATGGCCAATGGCGGCAAGTCGATCAAACCATCTCTCATCGACCGCATCCAGGATCGCTACGGCAAGACGGTGTTCAAACAGGATGAACGTGGCTGCCAGGGCTGCAATGCGCCCGAATGGCAGAACCAGCCGGAGCCGGAACTGGTCGACAATTCCGAGCAGGTGCTCGATCCGATGACGGCCTACCAGATCACCTCGATGATGGAAGGTGTCGTGCAGCGCGGCACCGGCGCCACCATCGGTGAACTCGGCCGCCACATCGCCGGCAAGACCGGAACGACGAATGACGAAAAGGACGCCTGGTTCATCGGTTATACGCCCAACCTCGTCGTCGGCCTCTACATGGGCTACGATACTCCGCGCGGCCTTGGCCACGGCGCCACCGGCGGCGGTCTGGCGGCGCCTATCTTCAAGGACTTCATGCGGGTGGCGCTGGACGGCACGCCCAATGTCGACTTCAAGGTGCCCGAAGGCATGAACCTGGTCGCCATCAATCGCAAGACCGGCATGCGTGCCGCATCGGGCGATCCGGGCACCATTATCGAAGCCTTCAAGCCGGGCACTGGTCCTGCCGACAGCTATTGGGTGATCGGCATGGGCGCCGACGGCTCCAATGCCACCGGTGGCGCGCTGTCGCCGCAGGCCAATCAAGCCATCCAGTCCGGCGGCGGCGGCCTCTACTGACGATTTTCAGGAGCGGATGGGCTGGCCTTGCGCCAGCCCATTTTGCTTTACAGCCGGCGGCGGCCTCCCTATGTATCGCGCCGACCGATTTCAGCAAACAGGACAGAACAGCCAGCCATGCGCGCGGAAACGCAGAATATTGTCGACGAGATCAGGCAGGCGATAACCCTGCTGAGGAGGCATCTTTGACTGGGATCAGGCCATAAAGCGGCTTGAATACCTCAATGTGCGCGCCGAGGACGCCAGCCTCTGGAACGAACCGCTGGAAGCGCAGAAGCTGATGCGCGAACGCCAGGGCCTCGAAGAAGGCATCGCCTCGGTGAAAGGTCTGACGCAGGCGCTGGAAGACAATATCGGCCTGATCGAACTCGGCGAGGAAGAACGCGACGAGGGCGTCATCGCCGAGGCTGAAGCCGCGATCCGTTCGATGCAGGGCGAAGCGAAGGCCCGCCAGGTCGAGACGCTGCTGTCGGGCGAAGCCGACTCAAATGACACCTACCTCGAAGTCCATGCCGGCGCCGGCGGCACCGAAAGCCAGGACTGGGCCTCGATGCTGCTGCGCATGTACACGCGCTGGGCCGAGCGGCGGCGCTTCAAGGTCGAGGTGCTGGAAATGCATGACGGCGAAGAAGCCGGCATCAAATCCGCCACGCTGCTGATCAAGGGCCACAACGCCTATGGCTGGCTGAAGACGGAGTCCGGCGTGCATCGCCTGGTGCGCATTTCGCCCTATGACAGCAATGCGCGCCGCCATACGTCCTTCTCCAGCATCTGGGTCTATCCAGTCGTCGATGACAGGATCGAGATCGACGTCTCGGAATCCGACGTGCGCATCGACACCTATCGCTCGTCCGGTTCGGGCGGCCAGCACGTCAACACGACGGATTCAGCGGTCCGTATCACCCATATCGCCACGGGCATCGCGGTCGCCTGCCAGGCCGAACGCTCGCAGCACAAGAACAAGGCCAAGGCCTGGGAAATGCTGCGCTCGCGGCTCTACGAGGAAGAGCTGAAGAAGCGAGAAGCGGTGGCCAATGCCACCGAGGCGTCGAAGAGCGACATCGGCTGGGGTCACCAGATCCGCTCCTATGTGCTGCAGCCCTATCAGCTGGTGAAGGATCTCCGCACCGGCGTCGAGAGCACCAGCCCGTCGAGCGTGCTCGATGGCGACCTCGACGATTTCATGGAAGCCTCGTTGTCGCAGCGCATCGAAGGCGGCGCGGGTGAAGCGGTGGCGGACCTGGACTAGAATCGGGACATACCTGGCGTGGAGGCAAAGGAGGAACGGGTGCCCAGCAAGCTCACCGGAAAGTGCTTTTGCGGCGCGGTTCACTACGAGGTCGCCGACGAATTCGTCTATGCCGCGAATTGCCATTGTTCGAACTGCCGGCGCACCACCGGTTCGGCCTTCAAGCCTTTCGCCGGCATCGAACGCGGCAAGTTTGCCCTCACCGCCGGGCATGACGAACTCCTGATTTTCGGCGACGAAAGCGGCCATGACGCGCATTGCGGCCGCTGCGGCTCCTTGCTTTATTCGCTCGTGCGCGACGGCGCCTACGTTCATGTCGCCATGGGAACCCTTGTCGACGATCCGGCCATTCGTCCAACCGCGCATATTTTCGTCGGCTCGAAGGCCGGCTGGTTCACCATCACCGACGATCTGCCGCAGTATGAAGAGCACGTCGTGGCTGCCGGATCCGTCGGCGAATAGGCTGCGGCCGGCCACACAGCAATTTCTTGCGCCGACTCACATTTGCGCTCACCATCCATGCATTGAGGGGAGACAAAAAGCATTTATGGCCGGTCGCGGCATATCTGCAAGCTGACGATCTGGCCGCTGGGAAGACACGTTCCGGGAACGGGCAAGCGAAACGCTTGACGCTCGTTTGAAAGGAACGTTTCCATGTCTGCCACATCCAGATCGGCCAATGCCGTTCAACCGGCTGGCCGACTTTTGTTTTCCCTGTTGGCAATCGGCGCGACCGCAATGCTGACGGCATCTGCCTTGGCGCACGACGCCACGCCGACGGCGGCAAAGCCGCAAGGCTGGAGTTACCCATTCGCCTGCTGCGCCAACTATGATTGTCGCACCACCCATACCGGCGAAGTGTTGGAGAAACCCGAGGGCTATGTCATCGCCGGGACGGGTGAGGTCGTTCCGATGAGCGACAAGCGTGTCAAGGACAGCCCGGACGGCGAGTTCCACTGGTGCGCGCATCAGGCCGGTCTCGACGCTGGCAAGACGATCTGCCTGTTCGTGCCGCCGCGCTCCTATTGACGACGGGACGGCGGTCGGACATCCACGGTCGCGTGTGACGGGGGCCGCAGTTCGGGTTTGTGCGCTTCGGTGGACGCCTGCTGACAGACAGTTGTCAGGAGCACCTCTTTATGCTGCCTTTGCCGCACAGGGCGGGCGACAGGAGGAATTCGTTGATGACCATCAAGGCAAGCTGTCATTGCAAGGCGACGACATTCGAGGTTTCGCAGGCACCGCAGACGGTGACGCAATGCACCTGTTCGTTCTGCTCGAAACGCGGCTCGCTCTGGGCCTACTACATCCCATCGCAATTCAAGCTCACCAGCCCAGCTGAAAACGTTTCTGTCTACCAGTGGGGATCGAAAACCGTAAAGCACGGTTTTTGCGCCACCTGCGGCTGCGGCACGTTCACGCAAACGCCGGATTGGTCGACCGGCGAGCCGGATTTCGACAATCCCAAGATCAGCGTCAACGCGCGGCTGTTCGACGATTTCGATCTCGACAAGGTCGAACTGGTGATCATCGACGGCAAGAATCTCTGGTAGCCCAGTTCAGGCCATCCCAGCACGAAGATGCGCAATCACGCCGAGGAATTGGCCCTCCGGGAAAAGCCGTGGGCGGCGCTTTTGCCGTTCCGCTTTTCGCCGCATTTCATGGTACAAGTCGCGGGAAGGGCTGATTTGGCGCCACCGCAAGGCGTGACTTGGAGAGGGACGATCCTATGAAAAAGACTGTGCTCGTCGTCGTGGCGACGGCTGTGCTCGTGAGTGCCTGCACCACCACCGATCCGTATACCGGCGACCAGAAGATTTCCAACACGGCGGCCGGCGCCGGCCTTGGCGCCCTGGCGGGTGCCAGCCTTGGCCTGCTTGCCGGCGGCAATGACCGCCGCAACGCGCTGATCGGCGCCGGCATCGGCGCGCTGGCCGGCGGCGCCATCGGCGCCACCATGGACCAGAACGAAGCCGAACTGCGCCGGCAGCTCGAGGGCACCGGCGTCAGCGTCACCCGCAGCGGCGACCAGATCATCCTCAACATGCCGTCGGACATCACCTTCAACTCGGATCAGGATGCGGTGAAGCCCGGCTTCTACCAGGTGCTGAACTCGGTTGCGCTGGTGCTGAAGAAGTTCAAGCAGACCACGGTCGACGTCTTCGGCCACACCGATTCGACCGGCGGCGACCAGCACAATTTCGACCTGTCGCAGCGCCGCGCTCTGGCGGTCGCCAACTATCTGTCCGGCCAGGGCGTCGATCAGCGCCGCTTCGCCGTCACCGGTTTCGGCAAGACGCGTCCCGTCGCATCCAACGCCACGTCCGAAGGCCGCGCCCAGAACCGTCGCGTCGAGATCCAGTTGTCGCCGCTCACCTGAGCTGTTCGGCAAGTCAATGCGAAACGGCCCCCCGATGGGGGCCGTTTTCGTTTGAGCTGATGCCGCCGCTCTTCGATAGGACATCATAAGATTAGCTATTGCTAAAATATAGCTTTCCCGCAGCCATGGAAAGGAATAGCATCATCGCTGTTCCAGAGGGGATGAGGCGGTACAACTGGCCGCGAAATCAGCATTTTTCCGCCTCGGTCTTGCACGGCCAGATCAGTAGTCTGGGAGGAATGCATGGCAAGAACAGCCACCCTTGGGCGCTGCGGCGTCCTCGCTTTTACAAGTCTCGCAAGCGCATGGTTGGGCATCGCTACGGCCCTGGCCGAGGACGCCAACAAGGCCGACATCGATGCCTTGAAAAAGTCCCTCGCCAAATATGAGGACTACACCGCGGCCGTCCGCGACCTTTATCTGTCGACAGTCGGCTGCGTCTATTTCAGCGGCGAAAAGATACCGGGCGCGATGGATTACCCGAAGGGCGCCATGGGTATCCATTTCGTCAATGTCCCGAGTGTCGGCCAGAAACTCGACCCGATGCACCCCAATGTGCTGATTTACGAGCCCACGAAAAAGGGTCTGCGCCTGGTCGGGGTGGAATGGCTCGTGCCGCTGACGCCGGACATCAAGGCGCCGCCGAAGCTGTTTGGCCAAACCTTCATGGGCCCGATGGAGGGACACTACCCGCTCATCCCGAAGGAGTTCGTGCACTATGATCTTCACGCCTGGTTCGGCGACAACCCGAACGGCATGTTCAGTCCGACGAACCCGAACGTGAAATGCAGCAAGGCCGAGTTTCCGATGCTGGAAAAGCCGACCAAGATGATGCCCGGGCCGATGTAACGGGCGAGTCAGGCATGGTTAGATCAAACACGTATGTCTGCTTCCGAGGCGAAGCGGCCATTTTCGGCTACCGTTGCCATGCCCGCCGCCAGCAAGCCCTTGTTCTAAGATAAACCCGTCATGGAACCCTCATCAGAGAGGATACAATGATCAAGCGGGGGCGCATGTGGGTGATAAGGGCTTCGTGGGTCCTGTGGCTTTTTACACTGCCCGCCCAGGCGAGCGACTTAGGTGACCTTGTCAGGAATGGCGACGTCGCAGCGGTGACGTCCGCCTTGGACAAAGGCGCGGCTGTCAACGAAATTGACGGTGTCACGGCGCTCTACATCGCCTGCGAAGCCGGACATGTCGAGTTGGCAAAACTTCTGATCAATCGTGGGGCGGACGTTAACCTGCCCGTCAGTTGGCAAAGAACGCCACTCTACGCCGCCAACAAGGGTGGGTACGCCGACATCGTAAAGCTGTTGCTCGACAATGGGGCTAATCCAAATCAGGTGGCTAAAGCCCAGACCCCGCTGCACGTGGCTGCCGAGAATGGCTGCCTTCAATGCGTCATCCATCTTGTGGATGCCGGAGCAGAGGTCAATGCACTGACATCGAATGGAAATCCGCCCATACATTTGGCCAAGCTCAGTGGTCACGACGACGTCGTGGCCTACTTGCGCAGGCATGGCGCCGCACGGCCGGCCCTAGCGCCGATTTCGCCACGACTTGCATCGGCAAACGCTGAATCGGGCAAAGAAATTTTCGGCAGAACGTGCGGGGTTTGTCATCTTGCAGCGCCGGGGGTCAAGGTTTCCAAAAAAGCCAGTCTGTGGGGCATCGTAGGGCGGCGGAAGGCTTCGCAAAGCGATGTCGAGTATTCGTCAAGCCTGAAGGACGCCGGCGGCGATTGGACTTTCGAGGAACTCAATTTTTTTATCTCAAACCCCGCACTTACTTTGCCTGGAACAGATATGATTTTCCCGGGTCTGCAGGACGAGAAGCAGCGAGCAGACGTCATCGCTTACCTGCGGACCTTGAGTGACACGCCGCTGCCGCTTCCCGACTGATTGCTCCTGTCTGGCGGGTACTGTGATCCGTAGATAACTTGCAGCGGCGCGAGCGGAATCGAGCCACCCCAAGATCAAAAACACACGCGGATGCGAACGTGGCCCTAGGAGCGGGCGGGCTGATCGACGATCATTGCGACGATCCGGCGTACGATTGGAAGGACCATCAGCAGGCTTGGAAACGCGACAAGCCATGATGCTCCCCCACGCATACGACCAAGTCGCCACGAAACCGCTCGCCCAGCCCGTGCCTATTGCGGTCGAAACCGCGGAGACAATGCAGGACATGAGGATTGAAAGAACGAACGGCATCACCACCACGCCGTAGGAAGGCGGTAGTTTTCTCAATTTCAAAACCTTATCGCGTGACATGAAAATCTCCTGGTCAGAAAATGTGAATGGAGCCGTTGTGACGGCGATCAGGCGGCGTGCGCCGTTCGCAGGGTCAGTTCGCGAATGAAGCTTTGCAAAGAGCGTGGCTCGCGGCCCAGGGCGGCACGCAACGCCAGGCTGTTTCCGCCAAGGCCATATTGAGCGTAGTGGGCGTGTACCTTGGCCAGCAACTGCATCTGGCAGTCGCTGTAGGGGGAGGCGGGCATTCGCCGCCCATTCTTCAAACGTCGGCTCGCCGGCAGAGATCGGGCGGCCAAGTTCCTCACCCATCATTGAAACGATCTCGTCGCGGCTGTGCGTACCGGCGCAAAGTTCAAGCGTTGCATAGGACAGTCGCGATTCGGTCAACGCGATCGCAGCCACTTCGGCGACATCGCGGTAATCGACACGCGCCACCTTTGCTGTCGTTGGAAACGGTTCCGAGAAGACGCTATGCTCGATGACCGACGGCCAGGCCGCCTCGATGTTCTGCATGAAATTGGCTGGGTGCAGAATGGTGTATTCCATGTCAGTCGAGTAGAGAGCGGCTTCGACCGGCACTTTGCTCGCGTGGTTTTCCAGTCTCGTATTGGTAGGCTGGATCACTGACGAGAAGACGAATTTTCGAACGCCTGCCCGGCTCGCCGCTTCAACCATGGCAACACCCATCGCGGCTTCATCGGGAGCAAAAGCCGGCCCGATGTGAAAGACGCCGTCGACGCCCTCGACGGCGCTTTCCAGACTCTGATGGTTGCGCAAATCTCCGATCGCGACCTCGGATGCTCCGAGCTTCCTGGCCTTTTCGATGTTGGCGGGATGGTCGCGAACGAGCGCTCGAACATTGGCATTGCGGCGGACAAGTTCAGGCACGACCAGTCCGGCAAATCGACCTGTGGCGCCGACAACCAGGACAGTCGAATTGGGTGCTCGCATGACATTTCCTTCCATCAAGCCTGCCCTTTCGGGCCTTCTTGCTGGGACAATAAAATCTCGCGAACCGCGTTACAATTCATCGATACTGCGATAGATTCTCTCGATCTTCGGGAGAATTCATGAGCCGGATAGATGATTTTGAAGCTTTCATGGCGGTCATCGACCTGGGAAGCCTTACGGCTGCCGCACGCCGGCTGAACCGCTCACTGCAGTCCATCAGCCGCTCCTTGGCGACATTGGAAGACTCCGTCGGGGTCGAACTTGTGCATCGGACAACGCGCCGCTCGACACCAAGCGAAGCCGGAGCGGCCTTTTTCCACCGCGTCAAACCCGCCATCGAGGAAATCAATGAAGCCCGGCTGCAGGCAGCCAACCAGCGATCGGAGCCATCAGGCATCCTGCGCGTGAGCGCACCGGTTCTGTTCGGCCCGGATTTCCTCGTACCTGTCATCGCCGATTACATGCGAACATATCCTCGGGTCGAGGTTGACCTCCAGCTCTCCGATGGATTTGTCGATCTAGGTGCCGAAGGCCTCGATTTGGCGATACGAATCGGCGATTTGCCGGATTCCAGCTTGCGAGCGAAACGCCTGGGCGCGTTGCGGCGCGTCGTATTCGGCGCACCTTCCTACTTTGGACACCGCGGCCGCCCGGCCCATCCCTTTGAACTGAGTGCGCATAGCTGCATCGTTCGAACCGTTGACGAGCGTCCGGGTGAATGGATGTTTCAGATCGAAGGCAAGCCTAGGGCGGTCAAGGTCGCCGGCGCATTTCGGTCCAATTTGATGACGTCCATCTATGCCGCCGCAATCCACGGATTGGGCTTGGGCTACTCGCCCCTTTGGCAGATAGGACATTTGGTGGACGAGGGTCGCGTGGAACTGGTTTTGACGGAATTTGAGCCGGTGCCGGTGCCGATACACGCCTTGTGGCCGGAAGGCAGATCATCTTCCGCCAAGGTTCGCGCGTTCCTGGATTTGTTGGCGGCGCGCCTGGAGCTCAAAAACCTTTAGCGCCGGATCGCTTTCACAATCGGCTATACGCTTTGCGCGTCCAAAAGGACGCGCCGCAATATCAGACCTTGGCGACGATCCGCATGAAGGCCGGCATGTCATCGCCGAAGCCGACGGTGGAATCGTTATCTTCCTGGTGGCGTTGGCGGGCAGGGCGGTTGCTGTCGCGCTGCGGCCTGGTGTCGCCGCGCTCCGGTGCGCGCTGCTCGTTGCGATCGGATGATTTGCGCTCGGTGTTTTCCGAACGGATCGCTTCCTTGCGCGAGCGCCGTTCGCCGATATCGGCGACCGCGGTCTCGGCCACTTCAGGCTGCTCCGCGCGTACCGTTGCCGGTGCCGCATCTTCGCTTGGCTTCGCGTGGCGTTCGCCGCGCGGTTTGCGCTCGCCCCTGTCCTTGCGATCATCGTCCTTGCGGCCGGCACGGCGCGGCGCGCCCTTGCCACGGCGCGGAGCATCGTCCTCGCCGCCTTCGCTGGCAACCACTGTCGACAGGTCACCGTCATGCCATTCGATCTTGTTGCCGATCAGCCGCTCGATGGCATCGATATACTTGGTGTCCGACTTGGTCGCGATGGTGAAGGATTTTCCAGAGCGCCCGGCGCGGCCGGTACGGCCGATGCGGTGGACATAGTCCTCGGCATGGATCGGCACGTCGTAGTTGAAGACGTGGCTGACATCGGGGATGTCGAGGCCGCGCGCGGCGACGTCGGAAGCGACGAGGTAACGCAGCTTGCCGTCGCGGAAATTGGCCAGCATCTGCATGCGCGCGCGCTGGTCCATGTCGCCATGCAACGCACCGGCGTCGAAATCATACTTCAGCAGCGACCGGAACAGCTCCGACACTTCGACCTTGCGGTTGCAGAAGATGATGGCGTTCTTCAGCTCTGCGTCTTCGGCCTTGATCAGGTTGCGCAGCGTCTCGCGCTTGTCCCATGGCTTGGAACCGGACTTGACCAGGCGCTGGATGATGTTGGTCGCGGCGGACGCGGCCTTCGAGACCTCGACGCGCACCGGCGCATGCAGGAACTTTTCGGTGAGCTTGGTGATCTCCGGCGGCATCGTCGCCGAGAAGAACAGCGTCTGCCTGGTGAACGGGATCATCTCGCAGATGCGCTCGATGTCGGGAATGAAGCCCATATCGAGCATGCGGTCCGCTTCGTCGATGACGAGGATCTCGACGCCGTTGAGCAACAGCTTGCCGCGTTCACGGTGGTCGAGCAGGCGGCCGGGCGTCGCGATCAGCACGTCGACGCCGCGCTCCAGCTTCTTGTTCTGTTCGTCGAAGGAGACACCGCCGATCAAAAGCGCGATGTTGAGCTTGTGGTTCTTGCCGTATCGGATGAAATTCTCTTCGACCTGTGCGGCGAGCTCGCGCGTCGGCTCCAGGATCAGCGTGCGCGGCATACGGGCGCGGGCCCGGCCGTTTTCGAGGCGGGTCAGCATCGGCAGCACGAAGGAAGCCGTCTTGCCGGTGCCCGTCTGGGCGATGCCCAGAATATCCTTGCCGAGCAAGGCGTGCGGGATCGCACCAGCCTGGATCGGCGTCGGCTGGGTGTAGCCGGCGTCGGTGACTGCGGAAAGGACCTTCGGCGACAGGCCGAGGTCTGCGAAGGTCAACGCTTCTTGAGCGGTCGTGGTGTCTGAGGACAAGTGTTGTTGTCTTTGGCTGGTTCGGGGAAGCGCAACGGCGTCTGTCGCGGCAAGCGCCACGCGCCTGCAAGATTGGTATTGCGATTAGGCGCAAGCCCGCGATTTGTCAACAGAAACGGGCGGCATTGGCGCGATTGTGAAGTTGTAACCTTAATCGGGATGCTTAATCGAGGTGTTGGTCACTGCGCCGGCTCAATAGCGGAACTGCTCGGCGAGAATGCGCTCGTTCCAGGAATGATTGGGATCGAACAGCAACGTTGCTGTCGCCGTTGGTGATTCCCTGACCGTCACCGAGGTCACCGCCTTGACCTCGGTATGGTCGGCGGCGGCGTTCACCGGCCGCTTTTCCGGCTCGAGAATGTCGAAGCGCACGGTCGCCTTGTTGGAGAGCAGCGCGCCGCGCCAGCGGCGTGGGCGAAAAGGGCTGACCGGGGTCAGCGCCAGCAGTGGCGCATCGAGCGGCAGGATCGGCCCGTGCGCCGAAAGATTGTAGGCGGTGGACCCGGCAGGCGTCGCGATCATCACACCGTCGCAGCTCAGTTCCTCGAGCCGGACCTGCTCGTCGACGGTGATGCGGATCTTGGCCGTCTGATAGGATTGGCGCCACAGCGCCACCTCGTTGATCGCCAGCGCCGAAACCGTTTCGCCTTCCGAGGTGACGGCCAGCATCTCCAGCGGGCGGATCGTTTCGGCGACGGCGGCCGCGAGACGCTCGGTGAGGCCACCGGACCGGTATTCGTTCATCAGGAAACCGATGGTGCCACGGTTCATGCCGTACACCTTCTTGCCGGTCCCCATCGTGTCGCGCAGGGTCTGCAGCAGGAAGCCGTCGCCGCCGAGCGCGACGACGATTCCGGCATCCTCGACGGAGGACTGGCCATAGCGCGCCGACAGGCTTTCGAGCGCCGTCTTGGCGTCAGCGGTGTCGGACGAGACGAAGGCGATGCTGCTGGCGGCTTTGCTCATGGCTCCCCGATGACGACCGGTTGGCGGCGGCCGGTTGCTGGGCCGCGCCAGCGCCGGGGTAGCATGGGCGGGGTGCGTCTGCAAAGGGAGCCGCCATTCCGGATGGCAACGCCATCCCTGATGGTACGCCCATCCCGAATGGCAAGACGACCGCGGAGCGGCGAGATGCGGACTTGCCGTTCGCGTATCATGTCAAAGGCGACGCGAATGTGATGGTTAAGACCGGGCTTAAACTCTCGTAAAGCCGGATCGGTCATGTTAGCCGGCAGTGGATGGGTGGCGTGGGGCCTAGCCATTAGAGGCCGACATATTGCCGGTAACACGCCTGATCATCGTCTTCCTGATGCTGGGAAGCTTCGCGCTTCTCTTTGCCGAACTGGTGCGCCAGTCCGAAGAGACGAGCTTCCGGCCTCAGCCCACGGCGTCGCGCTGTGGTGACGCCGCCGGAGCGCCATGCCCGCAAAGGGCCCTGTAACTCCCGAAGGCATACGGATCATCGGCCTGATGACCAGCGGCGTCGGCGCCTACGCGGCCGAGTATCTGACTGCAAAGAACGGTCGTTCACCGCGCCACCACCTGCAGGTTGGCGTTGCCGTAGAACGTGTAGGCAAGATAGGTCGGGTCGCCGGTTTCATAGAAGCGCTTGCGCACCACTTGCAGCATCTCGGCCAGATAAACCGGTCCGTTCTTGAGGCGCGTACTGATGCCACCATAGAAATCGCTCGAGAAGGCGGCGGCCGCTCGGTCGGTCAACGGCCACATGCCGCCGATGAACCCTGACGCGCCTCCGGCCAGCACCGCCGGACCCCAGCCCTGCACGAAACCGCCGAGCAGCCGAGACTTGCCCGTGTCGCAGGCATTGAAGAAATAGAACGGATTGCCCTTGCCGTGCGCGGCCATGACCAGCGCGCGCCAGGTGTCGGGGTCGAGCGACTGATCGACCAGATCGATGGCAAAGACCGGCCTGCCGCTGCTCGGCTGGTTGACCTCGCCATGGCCGGAAAAATGGATGAAGCCGGTCGAGATCTCGCCGACCAGCCTTTCGAAGGAGACGAAATCACCATCGAAGCGGCGATAGCCGGAGAGCTTGCTCAGAGCTTGGATTTCGACCTCCTGGAACGGCAGCGACTGCTTGTCGACATAGGAAGGAGCCACAGTCGCGACGCCGGTGAAAGCCATCCGATCGAGCGGATTGTCGAGCTGCGAGGAGGTGCTGCGCGGCGCCCAGCGTGCAAGCCGGTAGCTCATGCCGAGGAAACCATCGCGGGTTGCGCCATCCACGCTTTGCGGGCGGATCAGCTCCCAGGGCAGAACGGGGCTGTTCGAAGTGATCTGGATCGAATGCAGTTCGCCCTTGTCGCGCAGCGACCAGAACACATCCTTGAACGCCTCCGGCACATAGTCGCGGTAGAGCGCGTCGCCAAAGCCTTCGGCGGCCAGCGTGACAAAGCGCTTCTGCGCGTCAGGGTCGCTGTTCGCGGCAGGCTGCTGCAGCGACACCGCGCCGCGCAGGTTGAGGCCGAGCTGCAGCAGCCGCAGATATTGCGAGTCCAGCCATGCCGCCATTTGCGGTGGCGTCGAGAACGTATCGGTCACCGGGCCGGCCAGATGCGGCGAATGGATGATGATTTGCCCGGCGCCCAGTCCGCTCGGGTCGTCATAAAGGATGGTGACATCGAGATCGGGGACATCGTCGGGGCTGGCATTGCCAAGCTGGACGCTGCCGGTCAGCGCCGGCTGCGGCGGGGCGGAGGCGAGCATCAGCATGGCAGGCGCGGCAGCACGATTGGCTGTCGCGCTCGGCGCGGCCGCCTCTGCAGGCGCCGTTCGGCGAATGGTCACGGGCCGCGACGCCGATCCCAGGAATTTTCCGGCGCTGTAGATGCGGGCGATGAGCTGGCCTGGCTTGCTGTCCTTTGCAATGGGCCGCGCCTTGAGGTCGAAGCGGACGAAGTCGCTGTCGCCTTCGCGGTAAAGCGTGGTCTGCCGGCTCCATTTGCCGCCATCGGCGAGATCGAAGCCGGAGGCGAACAGATCGATGTCGATGGGCCATTGCTCTGCCCCTGCCGGCATTGCCATGGCCAAGGCGCCATCTTCTGTCACCGACGAACCCGGCGCTGCCTTGACCTTCACTTCGGGCGTCAATTGCTCTTCGGTCAGGGCGATCGAAACAGTCACCGTGTCACCGGCAACTATCTCATCCGGCGCATCGATGGTCGGGTGGCGCACGATTTCGACCGAATTGTTGTCGACGGGTGGAGAAATCGCGACAGCAGGCGACTCCAGTGGCGGCGCTGAAGGCGCATCGGCCGCCACGTCGGGCAAAGGGGAAAGCGGCACAACGACAGGCGGCGGGCCGGGCGCTGGCTCCGGGGCGGGCGGCAATGCCGCCGGAGGTTCTTCGGATGTCGCGGTGTCACGCGGCGGGGCAGGTGGCTCCATCGTCGATGGCGCGTCGGGAGGCGGGGCTGGCTCCGCGCCGCTAGCTTCGCCGTCGCTCTGATAGGGCTCGCCGAGATTGTTCTGCGCAGCGGCCGCGGCCTTGGCGGACTCGTCGTATTGCTGTCGAGCCTGCTCCTCATACTGCTGACGCTGCAGCTCCTGGCGCTTGTATTCCTCGTATCGGGCAGCCTCGTCGGCGCCGTTTCCCGTCGAGGCGTCGGGATTGCCGGTCCCCGGCGCCACATCCATCGGATAGGGCGCCTGGCTGCTGCCATCGGAACCGCCGGAGCCGTATTCACTGCCGTTGTCGCCGCCGCTTGGTAAATCGTAGCCGCTCGGCGGGCTGTCATAGCCGCTGCCGTCCGCGCTCGTCGGCGGCGGTGCCGGCTGCGGCGCGGCTGTCTCGGGCGGCGCCTCGGTTGGCGCCGGTGCAGCGGCGGCCGGCTGGTCCGGCGTCAGCACAAAATTTGTGTCTGCCGAACGGCCATAGGCCACCCATGGCCACTGCGTACCGAATGTCCTTTCGTAAACGGATTGCCTGACAGAGGCGAGGATGGTGCGGATGCCCATGCCTCGCCTGGTCAGCGCTGCCGTGAGCGCATCGGCAAACACCGTGACCGGGCTGGTTTCTTTCAGCGCGACGCTTCCCGGCTTGGCGGAAAGGGCGACGATGGCGTGGGAGAGCGGATCGACGACCGACAGACCTTGCATCACGCCTGGGGTGGGGTTGTTTCCATCGCCGGGATTGTCGAGCAGAACCAACTTCAATGTCGGTGTGGCCTCGAGCGCTTGCATAAACAGATCGAGAGGCAATGCCGTCTGGTCCACGGCTTCCTTCGAATCGGTTCGCGCCCCGCGCGTCAGCAGATAGTTTCGGTCATTGGCCTGAGCCGTATGGCCGACATAGTAGAAGACGCCAACGGAATCGGCGGCGCTCAGCGACTTGGCGAAATCATACATGGCATGCGCCACATCGGCGCGGTCGCCATCGGACACTTGCCGGACGGTGAAGCCAAGCGACCTGAGACATGTTGCAACGAGTTCGGCGCTGAGCTCGGCGTTGGCGATGGCCGATGCGCCCTCATAGGCCGGATTGGCGACGACCAACGCAATACGCTCCTCGCCGCGCGCGGCGGAGAAGAGCGCCATCGTCATCAGCAGCGCGGCCGCCAGAAATAGGCGCATGACCCTGATCCAAGCCCTGCAGGCCGTGGCGATCACGCCACAAACTTGCCCCAATTCATAATGGCCTCGTCCTTGACCATATCATGACGGGTTCACCGGCGCATCGGCCACATCATCGCTGGTCGTGCCGTGGCCATGCTTGCAAAAAGATATTGACTGTATGTTTAGTCATAGTTATTCCTGAGATCGAGGATTGAGTTGGACAGCCGGCGTCAGCCGGTGAATGGCCACCAAGGAGAGGGGAATATCTTGACAGCCATGCGGCCCGCCGTTGAGGCGAAGGGCGTCACCAGGGTCTTTCGGGGAACCGGCCAGGATTCGGTCAGAGCGCTCGACAACGTCTCCGTCGCGATCCGCGAAAATGAATTCTTCACGCTGCTTGGTCCATCCGGCTGCGGGAAGACGACGCTGCTCAGGCTGATTGCCGGCTTCGACTTTCCGACCGACGGCGAGATCTTGCTCTATGGCCAGGACATCGCGCCGCTGCCGCCGTTCAAGCGGCCGGTCAACACTGTCTTCCAGTCCTACGCGCTGTTCCCGCACATGACGGTCGCCGACAACATCGGCTTCGGCCTGAAGATGCTGGGCAGGCCGAAAGCCGAGATCGAAGCGCGTGTCGACGCGATGCTGAAACTCGTCCACATGCAGGATTTGAAGAGCCGCCGCACCAGCCAGATCTCCGGTGGCCAGCAGCAGCGCGTGGCGCTCGCCCGGGCGCTCGCACCGCAGCCGAAAGTGCTGCTGCTCGACGAACCCTTGTCGGCGCTCGACTACAAGCTGCGCAAGGAAATGCAGATCGAATTGAAGCGGCTGCAGCACGAGACCGGCATCACCTTCATCTTCGTCACCCACGACCAGGAAGAGGCGCTGACCATGTCGGATCGCATCGCGGTGATGTCGTCGGGCAACATCCTGCAGGTCGGCACGCCATGGGATGTCTATGACCACCCGGCGGAACGCTTCGTCGCCGACTTCATCGGCGAGACGAACTTCCTGACCGGCACGGTCGAAAATGCCGGCAATGGCCAGGCGCAGGTCGCCTTGCGTTCGGGTGCGAAGATACGCGCGACCGCCGCCGTGGACTTCCGCGCCGGCAGCAACGCAACGCTGATGGTCCGGCCCGAACATGCGAAGCTCGTCGAAGGCCGCGGCGATCTCAGCGGCACGATCGAGAACATCGTCTATTTCGGTACCGACACGCATATCCATGTCCGGCTGGACGAAGGCGATGTCTTCATGGTGCGCCAGCAGAATTCGCGCAGCGCCGGCTGCGGTTTCGAAAACGGCACCAGGGTTGGCATTCAGATCGGCGACAATGCCGCGCAGTTGCTGAAGGATTAGTGGCCATGGCAACCGCGAGTGAGGTCGCCGAAAAGGTCGAACGTGACGATATCCGGTTGCGCTGGCTGCTTTCGGCCCCGGCGCTGCTGATCGTCTTCCTCGCGGCGCTTGGGCCGCTGCTGATCGTGGTCGTCTATTCCTTCCTGACGCCAGGCAATTACGGCGATGTGAAATGGCAGTTCTCGACCGACGCCTGGGTGAGCGTGCTGTTCGAACGCGATGTCTTCGACGACACGCTGTCCTTCGCCACTGCCTATCTGTCGATCTTCTGGCGCTCGGTGTCGCTGTCGCTGGCAACCACTGTGCTGACCCTGATCCTGGGCTTTCCCACCGCCTATTTCATCGCCACGCGGCCGGATCACCGGCGCGACATCTGGCTCTTCCTGATCACCATACCGTTCTGGACGAACCTTCTGATCCGCACCTTCGCCATGCAGGAAGTGCTGCGCAATGACGGCATCATCAATTCGGCGCTGCAGCTGCTTGGCATCACCGACCATCCCGTCCAGCTGATGTACACCAATTTCGCCGTGCTCGCCGGCATGGTCTACGTCTTCCTGCCGCTGATGGTGCTGCCGCTCTACGCCAGCATGGAGAAGATCGACTTCCGCCTTGTCGAGGCGGGCTATGATCTCTACGCGACGCGGTTCGAGGTGCTGAGGCGCATCATCATCCCGCTGGTCACGCCGGGCATCGTCGCCGGTTCGATCCTCGTCTTCATCCCTTCGCTTGGCGCCTATGTGACGCCGCGCGTGCTGGGCGGCGGCACCAATCTGATGATCGGCAATCTGATCGAGCTGCAGTTCGGAGCAGGTCGCAACTGGCCGCTCGGTGCGGCGCTGTCGATCACCTTGATGGTGATCGTCATGGTGGCGCTGCTCTTCTATGTCCGCAACACGGCAAGGTCGGATGGCGCCCATGGCTAAGCGCTTCGACGTCCGGCGGCAGAGCGGCTTCGTCAGCCTGGCGATACTGTGTTTCTTCCTGCTCTATTTGCCGATCGCCACGCTGGTGGTCTACGCCTTCAACGACAATGACTCGCTGGCGATCTGGAAGGGCTTTTCGCTGCGCTGGTTCCATGTGGCCTGGAACAACGGGCTGGTCATCGAATCGTCGCTCCGCTCGTTCCAGATCGCGGCCGTCGCCGCGCTGCTGGCGACGATCTCGGCGACCATGGCGGCGCTGGCGACGACCCGGACCAAACCCTATCGCGGACTGACCTTCAAATACGCCTTCATCAACCAGCCGCTGATGGTGCCGGAGATCGTCACCGCCGTGGCGCTGCTGATCGTGTTTTCGCGCATCAAGATCTGGACCGGCTATTCCGGCCTCGGCTACCTCGTCGCCGCGCATACCGCTTTCTGCGTGCCCTTTGCCTATCTGCCGATCCGGGCACGGCTCGAAAGCATGGATCTGGCGCTCGAAACCGCGGCCGCCGACCTCTATGCGACCAAATGGAAGACGTTTTGGCACGTGACTTTGCCGCTGCTTTGGCCGGGCATTCTGGCCGGGCTGATGCTCGCCTTCGTCGTCTCGCTGGATGACGTCGTCATCACCGAATTCGTCAAATCCGGCGGCCAGGACACGCTGCCCACCTACATGCTCGGCCAGATCCGCCGCGGCGTTACACCCGAGATCAATGCAATCTCGACGGCCTTCCTCGTGCTGTCGATCGGCATCGTCACGGCTTTCTTTTTCGTCAGCAGGAAACGGACCTGAGGCCGTAACGCCGCCGGTCCCAACAATGGGAGCATGGAGCATGAACTGGAAATTGACCGCGACGGCCATCGGGTTGTCGCTGCTGGCTGGCACGGGCGTGGCCCGTGCCGACGGCGAGCTCAACATCTACAATTGGGGCAACTACACCAGCCCCGATCTGATCAAGAAGTTCGAGGAGACCTACAAGGTCAAGGTCACCGTCACCGACTTCGATTCCAGCGACACGGCGCTGGCCAAGATCCGCCAGGGCGGCGCCGGTTTCGACATCGTTGTGCCTTCGGCAAGCGTCGTTCCGATCTGGATCAGTGAAGATCTGCTGCTGGAGACCGATCCCAACAAGATGGAGAATTTCAAGAATATGGACCCGAAATGGGTCGATGTGCCATTCGATCCGGGCCGCAAATACACCGTTCCGTGGCAGTGGGGCACGACAGGCGTGTCGGTCAACAAGTCGGTCTATTCCGGCGACATCAACACGTCCGCGATCTTCCTCGACCCGCCGCCCGAGCTCGTCGGCAAGATCAATGTCGTCCCCGAAATGGGTGACATCATGTTCCTCGCCATCGCCTATGAAGGTGGCCAGTACTGCACGGCCGACAAGGTGGTGCTGAAGAAGGTGCGCGACAAGCTGGTCGAGGCCAAGGCGAAATGGCTGTCCTTCGACTACGGCGCCGTCGACGGCCTGGGCAAGGGCGACATCGCAGCCGGCGTCAACTGGAACGGCATATCGCTGCGTCAGCGGTTGCAGAACGACAAGATCGCCTATGGCTATCCCAGGGAAGGCTACCCGATCTGGATGGACAATGTCGCGGTGCTGAAGGACGCCAAAAACGTCGAAAATGCCAAGCTCTTCCAGAATTTCGTCATGGATCCGCAAAATGCCGCGATGATCTCGGCCTTTGCCCGCTATGCCAACGGCATCAAGGGCTCGGAAGCTTTCATGCCCGCGGACATGAAAGGCGCGCCGGAAGTCGATGTTCCCGCGCAATTCGCCGCCAAGGGCCAGTTCATGCAGGCCTGCCCGTCGGATGTGCAGGCGCTCTACACGAAAATCTGGACCGACCTGCAGAAGTAACCTGATCCGGGTTCTCCGCGCCGCGACACGCGGCGCGGCCACCTCCCGTCCATGCCAAACGCGATCCGCCGATCGCAGGAGACTTCCCATGACCGATCTCGACCTTTGCTACATGCCGGCCAGCGAGGCGCTGCGGCTGTTCAAGGCGAAGAAACTTTCGCCTGTCGACCTGATGCAGGCCACCATCCGCCGCGCCGAGGCAACCAAGCCGACGATCAACTGCTTCACCTTCACGCATTTCGACGAAGCCATGGATCTGGCCAGGAAGGCAGAGGCGAAATATGCCAAGGGCGCCCGCACCGGGGCGCTCGAGGGGCTGCCCATCGGCATCAAGGACGAGAGCTACATCAAGGGCAAGCCGACATCGAACGGCTCGCTGCTGTCGAAGGATGCCGTCGGCGGCCATACCTCGACGATGAACGAACGCATCATCAAGGCCGGCGGCATCGTCCATGCCCGCACGGCGACGCCTGAATTCAGCTGCGCCGGCTACACCTGGTCGAGACGCTGGGGCGTGACGCGCAATCCGTGGAATCGCGATTTCACCCCGGGCGGTTCGTCGGGAGGTTCCGCGGCGACGCTGGCTTCCGGCACGTCGTCGATCGCCACCGGTTCGGACATTGCCGGATCGATCCGTATTCCCGCGTCGGCCTGCGGTCTTGTCGGCTTCAAGCCGCCTTACGGCCGCAATCCGGACGAACCGCCGTTCAACCTCGACTTCTACTGCCACACCGGACCGCTGGCGCGAAACGTCGGGGATGCCATCCTGCTGCAGAATGTCATGTCCGGACCGAGTCCGCTCGACATCGCCACGCTGCGCCCGAAACTGCGCCTGCCGCTCGACTACAAGCCGATCAAGGGCTGGAAGATTGCGTTCTCGATGGACCTCGGCTCCTTTGAAGTCGACCCGGACGTGCGCAAGAACACGCTCGCGGCCTGCGATGTGTTCCGCTCGCTAGGCGCCACGGTCGAGGAAGTCGATCTGGGCTGGGGTGATGACGTGCTGAAGGCCGGCATGGCCTATCTCGAACACCTCTTCGGCGCCTCGCTGTCGCAACTGCTCAAGGAGCACGGCAAGGATATGACGACCTATGCGCGGCAGTTCGCCGAGGACGGGCAGAAGTCCAAGGCCGTGGATTTCGTCGGAACCCTCGACGTCGCGGCCAGAATGTACCAGACGCTGGGGCCGCTGCTGGAGACCTACGATGTGCTGATCTGCCCGACCAACGCGCTGCCCTCTGTGCCGGCGGAGTTCGATCAGACCACGGGTACGGTCGAGATCAACGGCAAGCAGGTGAACCCGTCGCTGGGCTGGGTGATGACGACGCCGTTCAACATGCTGAGCCGCTGTCCGGTTCTGTCCGTGCCGTCGGGCCGGGCGGCAAGCGGCGTGCCGACAGGCATCCAGATCGTCGGCCGCACCTACTGCGATGCCGATGTTTTCCGCGCCGCCATGGCCTATGAGACGGCCAAGGGACAATGGTACACAAACACCAAAACGCGCCCTTCGCTTTAACTGGGCGATGCGGCCCTTGCCGCGAGGGTGCTTGATCTCCGGCTTCGCTTGTGGTGAGCCGACGCCGGACACCTCGAATACACGGATCTGTGGCGGCGCCAGCGATCGCCGCCATAAGGTTCGAAAGGAACTGGACGAAGATGGCGCAACGCAAGGCGACAGCGGCAAAACACAAAGGCGCAATGGCCAAGGACGGGGTTTCGGCAAACGATGCCGCGCCGCCCAAGGACCGTCGGCGCGAACGCGGCGAAGCGAGCGTCCAGCGCATCATCGACGCCACCATCGAACTCATCGCGGAGGAGGGGCTGGCAAGCGTCACCATGCAGCGCATCGCCGAACATGTCGGCTCGTCCAATGCCTTGGTCGTCTTCCATTTTCGCAGCAAGGAGAACCTATTCCGGGCCGTCCTGCAGTATCTCAGCGATCGATACGATGAGCTGTGGGTTACGCTGGTGCGGGCGCCCGGCCTGTCGCCGGTCGAGCGCCTGCTCGGAGCGGTCAACTGCGCGCAAAACTTCGCCCGGCAGCATCCCAAATGGGTTTCGGTCTTTGTCGTGTTCTCCAGCGACCGCAAGAGCATGCAGATCTACAACGAGATCGGCCTGCCGAGCGACCTTGCCTACACCGCCGAGGCGCGCGAGCTGCTGATCGAGATTTCGCGCAGCGGCGGTTATACCGGCGTCGACATAGACACGCTGTCGGAGAGCCTGAACTATCTGGTTCATGGCGCCTGGTATTGGGATCACCTGAACCCTCGCGGCCGTGACACCAACGTGCTGCGCAAGACCATGCTGCTTCTGCTGCATCAGGCGTTTCCGCGGCATTTCGAACTGATGCGCTAAATCCTTAGACGCCCTGCCGCAGATGGCAGCCGGCTTGCCGCTTCTGTTCCAGATACTCGTCGACAAGCTGGCGGTAGCGCACCTTGCCGAAACTCGGAAAATGGCCGCCATGCACGACCGAGACATCGAGGTCCCGCAGGCGCAGCAGCGTTGCCATGTAGTCTAATATGTCCGAGTGGTAGACATCGTCGATCAGTGGGCCGTCATAGATGATGTCGCCGGATAACAGGATGCCCGTCCTGTTTTCGTAGAGCGCGATGCCGCCGGGTGAATGGCCGGGCGTGTGGATCACCTCGAAGGCACGGTCGCCGAGATCGACGACATCACCATGCTCAAGCAGGCGGTCGGCGGGCGCCGGCAGGATGCTGTAGCGCGCATCGTCCCAGCCGTCCGGCTGGCGATCGAACATCTCCTCGGCGGTATAGCTGCCGGCAAACGTCCACTCGTTGCGCGGATCGGCGAGGATCTCAGCCTCGGCCGGGTGCACGCAGCGGTCGGGAAATTCGTGGTGGCAGCCGATATGGTCGAAATGCGTGTGGCTGGCGACGCAGGTCAGCTTGCGCTCGCTCACCAGCGGTACGTGGCGCCTGAGGCTGAAATGACCAAGCCCGGTGTCGAACAGAAGGTCGCGGTCGCGGCCGCGCACATGCCACATGTTGCAGCGGAAGAACGGCTTTATCCATGGCTCGTGGATCAAGGTCACGCCATCGCTCATGCGGATGGTCTCGTACCAGTCTGGTGCCTCGATGAGCGGAAGTGTTGCCATGCTCAATCCGTCAGCAGGATGATCTGGTCGGTATCGCAGGAAATCGCGACCGTGTCGCCCGGCTGGACGGTCGCCGTCGCCGGCAGCCTGGCGATGAAGTGCATCGAAGGATCCTCGACGGAAACCGCAAGCACGCGCTTGAAGCTGCCCTGGAAAACGACGTCGCTCACCCCAGCCGTGCCGAGCTTGACGGCGCCCGCGGCCATGCCGAAGACAAGATGCTCCGGCCGTATGGCCAGCGCAACGGTGGAGCCCACCGGCAAGGCACCCGGCAGCGAAACCGGCCCAACCGGCGTCGCGACAATGCTTGTCCTGTCCTTCGCCTCCGTAACCGTGCCGGCGAGGATCGTGCTTTCGCCCATGAAGGTGGCGGAAAAGCGCGTCGCCGGCCGCGCATAGACGCGCTCGGGCGGACCTTCGTCCTCGATGCGCCCGTCATTCATCACCACGCAATGGTCGGCCAGCGCCATCGCCTCTTCCTGGTCGTGCGTGACATGGATGAAGGCGGTGCCGACGCGCTTCTGGATCGCCTTCAATTCATCCTGCATCTGCCGGCGCAGCTTCAGGTCGAGCGCGCCGAGCGGCTCGTCGAGCAAAAGCACCGCCGGTTCGATCACCAGCGCACGCGCCAGCGCCACGCGCTGCCGTTGGCCGCCGGAGAGCTGGTGCGGCTTCTTGTCGAAGGCGGAGGCCAGTCCAACCAGCGCCAGCGCCTCGCGCGCCTTTGCAGCTCGGGTAACGCCATCGACGCCCTGCATGCGCAGGCCGAAGCCGACATTGCTGCCGACGCTCATATGCGGAAACAGCGCATAGTCCTGGAATACCGTGGTCGTCGGGCGCTTCGCCGGCGGCACCGAAGTGCAGTCCTCGCCGCGGATGAACACCTTGCCTTCGCTGGGCGTGACGAAGCCGCCCAGAATGGAGAGCAGCGTCGTCTTGCCGGAGCCCGAGGGCCCGAGCAGGATCGTATAGCTGCCGGGCTCGATCTGCAGCGAGACATCCTTCAGCACGGTGTGCTGGCCGAAGCGATGCGAGACACTGCTGATGTCGACGAGGGGCGCGCTCATGCCGGCTTTCTCCGCAGCAATGTCAGTTCAAAAAACACCACCAGCACGATGGAGACGGCGAAGACCAGCGAGCCGACGGCGTTGGTCTTCGGGTTGAGGCCGGAACGCAGCAGGTTCCAGATCTCAACCGGCAGCGTGGTGTCGAAGCGGGTGAGCAGGAAGGAGATCACGAACTCGTCCCAGGAAAAGGTCATCGACAGGAAGAAACCGGCGAAGATGGCAGGCGCCATGACCGGCACGGTGATCAACAGCAGCACCTTCCATTCCGGGGCGCCGAGGTCGCGCGCGGCGCGCTCGATGTTGATCTGGTGGTCGCCCATCTGGCTGTAGATGATGGCAAAGCACAGCGGCAGGTTGATCACGACATGGCCGATGCCGGCGGCGAGCAGCGATTTTGGCACGCCGGCCCAGTTGAACAGCACCAGCAGCCCCATGCCGATGATGAGATAGCTGACCGTCAGCGGCAGCGTGATCAGCCCGCGCAGCAAGCCCGAGCCCGGCAGGACGAAGCGCGCAAAACCCCAGGCGGAGAGGAAGCCGAGCGTGACGGCGGCGAGCGACGAGATGGACGCGACCAGCAGCGAATTGACCAGCGCCGAGGTCAGTCTGACGTCGGACAGAACCGCTTCGTACCAGCGCAGCGACGGGCCGGTGAAAGGCGGAATCGGGAAGGAGGTAGACTGTAGGGAGAACAGCACCAGCACGACCACCGGCAGGAAGATGAAGCCGTAGACGGCGATCGCGTAGAGCCAGGAGGCGATGCGGACGATCCTGCGCATCTCAGGCCCGCTCGATCTTCAGCCAGCGGGCGCAGGCGAGGTAGGCGATGGTGACCACCGCCATCAGGATGATCGACAGCGCCGAGGCCAGCGGAAAATCGCCGCGCCGGCCGATCTGCATCATCACCAGCTGCGGCATCAGCAGCTCGTTGTTACCGCCCAGGATCTGCGGCGTGATGTAATCGCCGATGCACAGCACGAAGGTGAGGAAGGCGCCGACCATGATGCCGGGCAAGGTCAGCGGCAGCACGACATGCAGGAAGGTGCGCACCGGTCCGGCGCCGAGATCGGCGGCTGCCTTGCGGTAGCTCGGGCTGAGTTGTTTGAGGTTGGCGAAGATCGTCAGCGTCAACAGCATGACGAAGAAATGCACGAAGCCGGTGACGGTGGCGAAACGTGTGTTGGCGAGCTGCAGCGGCTCGCTGATGAGGCCGGAGCCGGTCAGCGCCCGGTTGACGACGCCGTTCTGCGCCAGCACCAACAGCCAGGAGTAGGAGCGCACGACATAGGATGTCCAGAACGGCAGCACCGCCAGCATCAGTGCCAGCCGCTGCCAGCGCTCCGGCACCTGTTCGGCCAGGATCCAGGCAAAGGGATAGGCGAGCAGCACCGAGATCGCGGTGACGATCGCCGTTACTTGCAGCGAATTCACCATCGCCTGCCAGTAGGAAGGGTTGGTGAAGAACTGGCTGTAGTTGGACGCCGTGAGGCCGCCGCCCTCATGCGCCGTCAGGCTGGAAAACCCCATGGCGATGAAGGGCAGCACGAAGAACAGCAGCGTCCAGCCGAGCGCCGGCGTGACCAGCGCCCAGGGCAGGGCCGCCCGGGGCAGGGGGGTGTTTGCCGAAGTGCTCATGAGCGCTATCGGCTCATTTCGCTTGCAGCATTTCGGTCCACATGTCCTGCATCTTCTTGTCGAGATCGGCGTTCGGCGCCGGATAGGCCTGGGCGCGCGCGAGGAAGCCCGGCTGCTCGTCGAAGCGCAGGACCTTCTTCTGGTCGTCGGTGAGTGCTGCCTTGGTGTTGGCCGGCATGCCCCAGTAGCAGGACGAGGTGGCAAGGCGCGCCTGGCCCTCCGGGCTCATAATGTACTGGATGAATTTCAGCGCCATGTCCTTGTTTTTGGAGTCCTTGAACATGGCCAGCGACTGCGACCACAGCACCGCACCCTCCTTGGGAATGGAGAAGTCGAGCGCCGGGTTCTCCTTGGCCAGCCCCGCCGTCACCCATTCGCCGCCGCCGACCAGGATGTCGACTTCGCCGGTCGCCAGCGCCGTCTGGCTGGCGGTCACTTCGCCGACCAGCTTGGCATTGGCCTTCATCTTGAGAAGCTCGTCCTTGAGGGCGGGAAGATCGGCTTCGGTGAGATCGGCCGTCCTCTTGCCGATGGCGAGTGCGGCCATGCCGATGACCGGCAGGTAGTAGTCGTAGATGGCAACCTTGCCCTTGTACTTGTCGCCGGTCAGCGCCGCCATCGACTGCATGTCGGCCGGATCGACCTTGGTCTTGTTGTAGCCGATCGTGTTGTAGCCGAACTTTTCGGTGATGCCGTAGCGCTTGCCGCCGACCACGGTGGAGCCGTCCATCTTTACCTGCGGGAACAGGTCGGCCAGTGGCAGTTTGTCTTCCGGCAATGGCTCGAACAGGCCCTTTTCGACACCGCGCGGCACGTCGATCGAGTCGATCACCATCACGTCCCAGTCGCCGGGCTGCGACTGTTCGACGATGGCGAGGCCTGCGCCGGTGCCCTCGAACTCCTTGACGTTGACCTTGACGCCATTGGCCTCCTCGAACGGCTGCAGCAGCGCCGGATCGGCATGGTCGCACCAGATCAGCGCGTTGAGGTCGGCGGCCTGGGCAGCGCTGCCGGCCCCGAGCAGCAGCGCCGTGGCGGCGCACGCCGCATGCAGATGGCTTTTGAGAATGGAAAGCGGATTCCTGGATGCGGATATTGCGGACATCGAGTGTTCTCCCTTGCCTTTGTGGCTTCTTGCAAAAAATTGAACCAATTCTAAAATTGAGTCAATTCTGTTTTTATGGCAAGAGGCTGAGATGAGCGGATTGCGGGCAAGGCAAAAGGCGGACCGGCACCGGCGCATCATCGAGGCGGCGGCGGAACTGTTTCGCGAGGCCGGCTATGAAGGCGCCAAGATCGAGGCGATCGCCGCGCAAGCCGAGGTCTCGGTCGGCACCATCTACAATTACTATGAGAACAAGGGCGACATCCTCGGCGCCATCGTCTCGCTGGAGGTCAACGAGGTGCTCAATGCCGGGCAAGGCGTCGTCGCCAAGCCGCCGGCCAATGTCGGCGACGCGCTGGACACGCTGATCGGCATCTATATCGAGCACTCGCTGCACTATCTCAGCAAGGAGATGTGGCGGCAGGCGATGGCAATCTCGACGCAACTGCCCGACAGCCCGTTCGGCCAGGCCTACACCGCGCTCGACCGCGCGCTGACCGAACAGATCCGCGCCCTGATCGCGAGGCTGCAGGCGCTCGGCCTGGTGCGCCAGGACATCGACGGCGCAGCACTCGGCGAACTGATCTTCAACAACATGAACATGATGTTCATCGAGTTCGTGAAGCGCGACGCGGCGAAGATTGCCGAACTGCGCGCGGCGATACGGAGGCAGAACCGGATTCTGGTGGCGGCGATTGCGGTGTGAGGGAGTCAGGAGCAGGCAGGAGAATCGTCGCTTCCGCATAAGATCTGGTTTCAGACGATGGCCGCCTCTTGAGTTGAGTTTGAAATCTGGTACAACCTAGGAGGGTATAAATGGGGGAGGGGTAAATGGGGGCGTTTTCCATCTGGCATTGGGCGATTGTGCTGCTGTTGATCGGCGTGCCTGTTTTCTTTGCTGTTCGATCAGCCGCGAAGCCGTCACGCAATCCTGAGGCTCTTGTGGGCTTCGGCGGCTGGCTGATGCTGCTGGCGATCGGTCAGACATTGTCACCGCTGCGCACACTCGCCGACTTCGCCAATTCGGCGGACGGCTACCAGCAACTCATGACCCTCTCGAATGGGCCGCTGGCGGTGTATGGCGAGCTTGCTCTCAATCTGGCATTTCTGGCGCTTCAGCTGGTTGTGCTCGTTTCGATGCTGCGGCGAAGCCACCGTTTTCCGCAATTGTTTCTGCTCCAGTGGCTCGCCATCCCTGTCGTTTTCGTGCTGGACACGATCTGGGTTGCGTCAGTTCTGGGCGTTCCGGTGAGCCTGGTGCTCGCAGGCGATGCGCTGGTGGCGCCCATAGCCTCGTTTGTGCTGACAGGACTCTGGGTTGCCTACGTCTACAACTCGGTCAGGGTGCGGAACACGTTCACCAGGGTTGGGGCATCCGCCCAGGTTGCGAGCGCGTCGTAGAAGGCGGCACAACTTGGAATATTTTGAGCATCAGCACTCGGCGAACTGATTTTCAACGGCATGAACATGATGTTCATCGAATTCGTGAAGCGCGATGCGGCGAAGATACCGGAGCTGCGCACGGCGATACGAAGGCAGAACCAGATATTGGTGGCGGCGATTGGGGTGTGAGGGAGCAAGAAATCAATAGATATGCAGATCTGGCTTCGATTTCCCTAGCTTTCCGTCCTAGGAAACCTTCTTTCAGCGGCCACGTTTGTCGTCGTCCGTCCCATTTTTTTTACAGACTCCTCAATGACAACAGTTCTGTGTGAGCACCAAATACCCGAACAGAAGCCGGCCCGGTCGCACGGTCGACAAATCGCAACGAATTCAACGATCAGGGTTGCGATCAGCGCAAAGGGGTGGGGCAGGGGTATTCGCAGGGGTTTAACGGCGGAACCAGTCAACCAGCGGCGTTCCCAACGTGCTGTTTTGATAGATCGTCTGACCAAACGTTCCAGCTCCCGCATTTCGAAAGAATCAAAAGCCGCACCACGCTTTGAACGTTGTACACCTCGTAGGGGCCTAAGAGGCGCGCCTTGTCCCCAAACGCATGAGCAGTCATAAAATTTCGCAAGTAGCTGCAGGCGCTAATTGCATCGGTCAGCGAGAATTCAATATCGCGAATTGAACGACCATCGCTATGCCGCGCCAACGTGTTTCGTTTCGGGTGGATTGCAGGTTCGGTCTCATCGCCTCGGACAATCCAATCGACTTTTCTCTTCGGATCGATTCCGGCCTTGTCCAAGCGGGCTTCAATGTCAGCCAAGACTTTTGGGTTCCACTCGAAGGTATCATTGTCCAACCATCGAGGGTTTTGCTGACTTGATCTTATCTCCAAGCCGAGTTCCTCAATTGCAGAATAGGCAAGATTTATGGCAATTGAAGTGCGAACATGATCATGAAATTGTTCAGAATGTTTAGAAAAAATCTGCCCATATCTAGGGTGCATTGACCATGGTGTTATGCTTTCTGTGTCGTAACTACGTGAAAGTTTGTGAATTGCGTACACAAGTTGCTTATCAGGCCACGCTTTGGCGGCGATGGCCACCGCCACAGGCATTTCGCGTTGATAGGTGAATTTCTCAAAGAAACCTCTAGTTTGAAATACATGTTTGAATATGTCGGCTTGTTCCGATGTATCGCTGGGTAACTCGAACCCCGAAAGCGAACGGTTGTCCCTATCTGCAAACCCCTCAACGATGACATAAGCTGAGCTTATCAAGCTGATTATATTGTCGGATTCGCCTTCTGTGCCGTGCAATACTAACAACTGGCCCCGCTTATCCCCCCTTCTTCAGGGCGCTCATTTCACTCAATGCGTGTGGATCTGTAATTTGAGAATAGCCAGTTGCATGAAATTTAAATCGCTTAGAGGGGTCGGGAATAAAGCTGGAATTCCACCCGGCCTGCGAACAGAGGGACGTTACAAGGTCAGTCTGTCTCGGCTCAAATACAAGGAAGCTGCAAAATGACGCCATACACCGCTCGCCTGAAAAACATCCTTCAACAGCTTACATCATTTGCGAGCGGGCAGGGGGAATCGCCGAGGTAAATTCTCCGCCACTGGCGAACCGCGTTTCGTTGATGCACATTCGAAGGCATGTGCAATCTTTACAACATCACCACCAGCCAAGACGCCATCCGCGAATGGACGCGCGCTTTGCGGGACATCATGGGCAACCTTGAACCTTCCGTTGATGTCTACCCGAATATGCCGGGACCAGTTGTGCGCAACGCACCGGACGGCGAGCGCGAGCTAGCGAGGCTGCTTTGGGGAATGCCCACGCCGATAGAACGAGTGAAGGGCAAAGCCGACTATGGCATGACCAACATTCGCAACCCGCAATATGCTCATTGGCAGCAATATGTTGGCGTGAACAATCGTTGTGTCGTGCCAGTGACAAGCTTCGCGGAGCCTAGTCCAACACCCAACGACAAAGACCCGGAGACGGGCATACAGCGCAATTATTGGTTTGCCCGTCCCGACAGATCGCCCTTCTTCTTCGCCGGCATGTGGACGCCGTGGCACGGTGTTCGCCGGGTCAAAGACGGTCCCGGCGACTTCGAACTCTACGGCTTCATGACGACCAAGCCGAACGCGCTGATTGCACCAATCCATGAAAAGGCAATGCCGGTGATCCTGACCACAGCGGACGAAGTGGATGCCTGGCTAACCGCACCGTGGTCCGAAGCACGGCATATGCAACGGACTGCCCCGGATGATGCCTTGGTGATAGTTGAGAAGCCAGCAACGCAGATCAAGTTTCCGCAGCAAGCGCCGGCCCAAGGATCGCTGTTCTAGACGTATGGCGGCCTTCGAGTACTGTTCGACGTTGCGCCGTGGTTCACGCTTGCACTTCTGCTGGCGATTTTGGTCATAGTGATCGTTCGTCGCGTGCGCCGCTAGTCGTCGCGCCAGACGGGGCTTTTCCGAACCTGTATCTTAACCAGACGGCGCACGGTCATCCGCTCGCGCTGGGCTGCGATAGGCACGATGACATCGCATTCCATGTTGTCGTTTCGACCGCACTGCTCGCATTTCATCGCGCGGCTGAGGCGGTTCACGTCGGCATCGCCAAAGAGCTTCATGAGGTCGCCGGGATCGTAATAGCGCCGACCGTACCGGTCATGGCAATACCCGCAATCAACCCATACCAACTGCCCGTTCTGGACCGCGGAACTAAGGAGCAAGATCGTTGTTCGGCGCTTAGGCGGTTGCTCGGGCATGAGATACGAATAGGAACGTATTCCTTGCGGGTCAATTCGACCTTGACAATTTTGTTCCGTTTTTGTTCACTGCAACGATGGACACATTAGGAGTGTTGAAAATGGACCGCATTGTTAGGCTCGACAGCCGTCAAGAGGCGGCACTGCAAGCGACTGCCGACAAGTTCATTGCGCTTCACAAGGGCGATTCCGTGAAGGCGCTAAAGGAAATGATCGTGCTCAATGGGCACCTTCAACAGCGGCTCGATGCGCTTTCAGGATCACGGCAAAAGCCATCGCACGGATGAGCGACGAAATCAGATTGCCGCAACCGGAATTTTCAACGCAGTCCGGCGTACAGCATCATTTCTGCGAACACACAGGCTGCGGCAAGAATGCCGGTTGGGGATTTGCCAAACCGAAGCAGACACCGCATTGGTTCTGCTTCGAACACCGCGATGAAGGCGAAAAGTACCTTTGACGAAGCCATGGGGGGCGAGATGGTTGTATCAATCGGGGAAACTGCACGGGACAATTTCATTATCGGCATCGGGATATGGGTCATTACCGCCTTGAAAACCCGTGTCTATGACATGATGCCGGAACGGCTGATGGCTCACACGGGACAAGAGAACGTTAACATAGCGATTGACGTTATGGTTCAGCAACACCCGACCATCTACACGCTCATGGCCTTCATATTGGTTGGCTTGGTCTACAGCTTTTTCGCTGCTTTCACTTTGAGCTATTTTTTGTGGTCGCAGACGCCTTGGTACGACCAAATGGCGTCTGAAATTTTCCAGCTTCCACGTAACCAAGAAGAAGGCTTGTTTTGGGTAAGGGTGTTTTTCGGAATCGTCACGGTTCCGGTGGTTTTTGTGATTCTTGCCGGACTATATCAACTCGCCAAGCTCGGGCTGTGGCTGGTTTTCTGGTGATCGCCGGGTGGATGGTGCCGCGTGCAGGAATCGAACCCGCAACCTTCGCTTTACAAAAGCGCTGCTCTACCAATTGAGCTAACGCGGCACATTTACCCGTACGTATACCCCTGAAACTCGGCTTTGAAAAACATTGAGGCTTTTCAACACCGTGGCTGATTGATCCAGCGAATTACAAAACCGCTGCTCTACCAGCTGAGCTACAAGGGCACGGCGCTCCGGTTAGCATATTTGTTGCGCCAGTAAAGACAAAACTCCGTTTTTTCCCGGCATGCCGTATGGGCTGTCGGGGAGGGCATCCTGAAAAGCGCCGGATTGCTTCCTACATCTAGGAAGGTGCAATCGCTTCGAGCAGGGGTGTCGCATGATCAGATTTGTCATCATTCTCCCGATCATCTTCGTGGCCTGGATGCTGCTGGTGAAGATCATCAGCGATGTGAAGTAGGCCAATGTCGACTGGACCGGCGTCACCACCATCATCGGCTTCATCGCGCTCGCCTTCTGGCTTCGCCATGTCACGGGGATGGGGTGAGGGGATAGGCAGTAGGCAGTAGGCAGTAGGGCGTAGGGAGTTGCATCGTTCGTATGCGCATGGTGCCTTTCACTACTGCCTACTGCCTACTGCCTACTGCCCCCTCTGAAAAAATCCTCGGCCCTTCGAACCTTTTCCCGCGCTGCGCCGACTGATCTCCGGGGCGAATGGGTCGCCTCGATCAAGGATCCAGGAGATCATCATGTTCAAGCGCACTCTCACCTCAGGCCTCGTCGCCATTTTCGTCGCCACCGGCGCGCTCGCCGGCACTGTCGGCACGTCGTCCGCCCACGGCATGCACGGCCATCATCATCACCACCATCACAAGAAGCACTTCAAGAAATTCTGGTGGAAGCACTACAACCACCACCACAACCATCATCACCACAGGCATGGCAGGGTGATCATTTTCCTTTGATGGAGGGACCCATTCTTCCAAGAGGGCGGCTTCGGCCGCCCTTTTTGCATTGGCGATCACCTTGTGAAGGGGGACGGCAAAGCTGCCGATCTCCCCCCGCTACGGCATGCACACATTTCCAAGCAACTGGTCTTTGGCGATAGGGGGCATGGCAGCTTGGCGCATGCATTGTCTTATGCGGCGCTGGTCGACCCCCACTCCGTCTCGGCTTCGCCGAGCCACCTCTCCCCCGATCGACGGGGTAGAGGAAAGGCGCCAAGCTTTTGCCGTCAACGCTCGTCCAGCAACGCTCCTTTCCTTTCCCTCCGGAGGGGGAAGGTGGCGCTGCGAAGCAGCGACGGATTGGGGGAACCACGTGGCAATCAGGCCTCGGGCCGATCAGCCACCTCAGTCACAGCAGATATGTGCATAGCGTAGCCCCCGCAAGGAGGGAGATCAGCTGCATCAACCTCCTCGCCAAGCTCTCGCAGGTCGCCGTCGCCAAGACCTTGGTCAATCCGACTTCCTCGGCTCCAGAAAAATCGAAAAAAGATTCGAACCTTTTTCCTGGCCGCGACGACTGATGATCAAGAGGCGGATGTCGTCTCGGTCAACGAAGCAAGGAGATCATCATGTTCACACGCACACTCGTTTCCGGCGTCATCGCCACCACCGTCGCCGCCACCATGCTGGTCGGCACCGTCCAGCCCTCGGCCGCCCACAGCCATCACCACAACCGCGAAATCGGCATCGGCATTGCCGCCGGCGTCGGTGGTTTCGTCCTCGGCAGCCTGCTCGCCCAGCAGCCCCGCACCGTCTATGTCGATGAAGACGGTGGTTCGTGGCACGTCCGCCGCTGCTACGATCGCTACGCCAGCTACGACGTGGACTCCGACACCTATCTCGGCCACGACGGCTATCGTCACTACTGCCGGCTCTGAGAGGAGGTGGCGTTTCAATCAGCTGAAAGAGGGGGCTCACGCGAGCCCCTTTTCTGTTGCTTCGATGGTAGCGGGAGCTTGCTCCATCGGTCGACTTTCAACGTCGGTAGCACAGAGCTGAAGCGATTGCCTTTGGCGGCACACCTGGGCGGTGTACAGCGATTTTCCGAGCGTCTATTCTGACCGCGAAACGCGGGGAGAGACCCTTGGACGAGCAGGACCCCAGGGAAGACCTGGTCGAAACGGTTTTCCGCAACGGCACCATCACCACCGTCGGCATCCTGCTGGCGTTTTCGCTGGGCTTCATTACCCATTGGGCCGCCAACCCGATCCCGTGGCAAACCTACCACCTTGTCGCCGTCCTGCCGATCCTGGCCGGCATTGCCTTGCAGATGCGGGCGCTCTCGTTGCTGCTCGACACAAAATGCCTGCAGCGGCGCATCTATGAACGTGCGAACCGCATCTTCATGGCCGGCCTGATATTCACCGCCTGCGGCGTCGGCATGGCCATCCTTCTCGATTTCTTCCATATCGCGACCAGGAGCGCGCTGCCCGGGGCAGGCTGATCAGCCTGCCTTCACGCCGCCGATCATCCTGGTCACCTCGGCGGCGGCATCGCGCACCAGCGGGCCGATCTCGGCCAGCCGCTCCGGCGTCACCCGCACCGTTGGTCCCGACACTGAAACGCCGCCGATCGGCTCGCCGAATTCGTTGAAGATGGCGGCCGCTACGCAGCGCATGCCGGGGTGCCGCTCCTCGTCGTCGACCGACCAGCCGCGCAGCTTGATTCTCGCCAAATCGTGGGCAAGCGCCGAAATGTCGGAAAGCGTCCTGTCGGTGAAGCGCTGCAGGCCGGCCTTGCGCAGGATGGCTCCGACACGCTCCGGCTCGAGATGCGCCAGCACCGCCTTGCCGATGCCGGACGCATGGAAGGGGCTGCGCGTGCCCGGCCGGAAGAAGGCGCGGATCGCCTGATGCGTCTCGACCTGGCTGACGAAGACCACGCAATCATCCTCGGCGACACCGAGATTGGCGGTCTCGCCTGACCTCTCCATCAATTCCTGCATGACGACGCGGGCGCGGTCGACCAGCTTGCGGCGGCGCAGGAAGGCCGCGCCCATGCGGTAGGTCTCGACGCCGATCGACCACAGCTGGTCTGATGTGTCGAATTCGACCATGCCGTGGTTTTGCAGCGTCGTCAGCATGCGGTAGGCGGTGGAGGCGGCCAAGCCGCTCTGCGCCGATATCTCGCTCAGCGACAGGCCGCTGCCTTCCGCGACAATGGCCAGGATGCGCAGCGCCCGATCGAGCGACTGCACCGAACTGGCCTCGGATGGCCCGTTGAAAGCACGCGGCCGGCCGCGCTGGCGTTTTTCGGTCGTGTCCATGGCGCCATTCTCGACCGATTTCGCCAAACGCACAATGAAAAAGTTTTTCATTCGGACAACGAGGTGAATTACTGGAAAACGGAAAATCCAATAAAATCAGAATTCTGACGCCGTTTTCTAGAAATGAAAAAATATTCTGAAAAAATTGAAAAATAGCCGGCTTGCTGACATCCTCAGCCATCCAACAATGACAAACCCCGTGGAGGGCTGGAAAATGGCCAGGATGCGCGCTGTCGATGCCGCGGTTCTCGTTCTCGAAAAGGAAGGCATTTCCTGCGCTTTCGGCGTGCCGGGCGCGGCGATCAATCCGTTCTATTCGGCGCTGAGGGCGAGGGGGACGATCCGCCACGTGCTTGCCCGCCACGTCGAGGCCGCCTCGCACATGGCGGAAGGCTACACCCGCGCCAAGGCAGGCAATATCGGCCTGTGCATCGGCACTTCGGGTCCGGCCGGCACCGACATGATCACCGGGCTCTATTCGGCGGCGGCCGATTCCATTCCGATCCTGTGCATCACCGGCCAGGCGCCGCGCGCGCGGCTGAACAAGGAGGATTTCCAGGCCGTTGACATATCAGCCATCGCTGCCCCCGTCGCCAAATGGGCGGTCACCGTCATGGAGCCCTATCTCGTCCCCATGGCGCTGCAGAAGGCATTTCATCTGATGCGCTCGTCGCGGCCGGGCCCGGTGCTGATCGACCTGCCGGTCGACGTCCAACTGGCCGAGATCGAGTTCGACATCGATGCCTATGAGCCGCTGACGCCGTTCAAGCCGGCGATGACGCGCGCCCAGGCCGAAAAGGCGTTGACCATGCTCAACGCAGCGGAGAAGCCGCTGATTGTCGCCGGCGGCGGCATCATCAATGCCGATGCGTCGGATCTGCTCATCGAATTCGCCGAGATTTCAGGCGTGCCGGTCATCCCGACCTTGATGGGCTGGGGCGCGATCCCCGACGACCACCGGCTGATGGCCGGCATGTGCGGGCTGCAGACCTCGCACCGCTATGGCAATGCGACGATGCTGGAAGCCGACTTCGTCTTCGGCATCGGCAACCGCTGGGCCAACCGTCACACCGGCTCCGTGGATGTCTACACCAAGGGGAAAAAATTCATCCATGTCGATATCGAGCCGACGCAGATCGGCCGTGTCTTCGCACCAGACCTCGGCGTCGTTTCGGATGCCGGTGCGGCGCTGAAAATGCTGCTCGACGTCGCCACCGAGTGGAAGACGGCCGGCAAACTGCGCGACTGGTCCGGCTGGGCGAAGGAATGCCAGGCCCGCAAGAAGACCATGAAGCGCAAGACGCATTTCGACCAGGTGCCGCTGAAGCCGCAGCGTGTCTATGAGGAGATGAACAAGGCGTTCGGCCGCGACGTCACCTATGTCACCACGATCGGCCTGTCGCAGATCGCCGGTGCGCAGTTCCTGCATGTCTACAAGCCGCGCAACTGGATCAATTGCGGCCAGGCCGGCCCGCTCGGATGGACCTTGCCGGCAGCGCTTGGCGTGCGCGCCGCCGATCCCGACCGCACCATCGTGGCGCTGTCGGGCGACTATGATTTCCAGTTCATGATCGAGGAATTGGCGGTCGGCGCACAGCACAAATTGCCCTATCTGCATGTCGTCGTGAACAACGCCTATCTCGGCCTGATCCGCCAGGCGCAGCGCGGCTTCTCGATGGACTTCGAGGTCGACCTCGCCTTCGAGAACATCAACCGGTCGGGCGATCCCGAGGCCGGCTATGGCGTCGACCACGTTGCCGTTGCCGAAGCCATGGGCTGCAAGGCGGTCAGGGTGCGCAAGCCCGAAGAGTTCGCCGGTGCCTTCAAAGAGGCACAGCGGCTGATGAAAGAGCACCAGGTGCCGGTCGTGCTCGAATTCATCCTCGAGCGCGTCACCAACATCTCTATGGGCACCGAGATCGACAAGATCACTGAATTCGAGGACCTTGCCGAGAGCCACGAAGATGCGCCGACAGCGATCGTCATGCTCGATTAGGCTTGGCGGAGAAAAGGAGAAAAAGAATGCCGCGTTTTTCAGCCAATCTCTCGATGCTCTTTGGCGAGCATGAGTTCCTCGACCGCTTCGATGCCGCCGCCCGTGCCGGTTTCAAGGGCGTCGAATATATCGGCCCCTATGACCATGCGCCCGAGGTCGTCGCGGCCCGGTTGAAGAAGAACGGCCTGACCCAGGTGCTGTTCAACCTGCCGGCGGGCGACTGGGGCAAGGGCGAGCGCGGCATTGCGGTGCTGCCGGACCGGGTGCCGGAGTTCCGCCAGGGCATCGCCAAGGCGATCACCTATGCGCAGGCGCTCGGCTGCCAGCAGGTCAATTGCCTGGCCGGCATCGCGCCCGCCGGCGCCGATCGCAAGGTGCTGGAGGATGTCTTTGCCGAAAACCTCGCCTTCGCGGCGGAAAAGCTGGAACAGGCCGGCATCAGGCTGCTGATCGAGCCGATCAACACGCGTGATATCCCGGGCTTCTTCCTCAACTATTCCGACCAGGCGCTGGCGCTGATCGACCGCGTCGGCTCGAAAAACCTGTTCCTGCAATACGACATCTATCACATGCAGATCATGGAGGGGGATCTCGCCCGGAAAATCGAGGCAAACCTTAACCGCATCGCGCATATCCAGCTTGCGGACAATCCCGGCCGTCACGAGCCGGGGACGGGCGAGATCAATTTTCCTTTCCTGTACGAGCACATCGACCGCATCGGCTATTCCGGCTGGGTCGGGGCTGAGTACAAGCCGAAGGCGGGTACAGAGGCTGGGTTGGGATGGTTTCGGGAATTGGCCGGGCTGGGTAGTGCGGCGGCGTAGTCGCTGAGGCTAACAAACTAAATTCGCGTTCCTTCGCGCCCTAACAGAAGACGGAGAACGAAAATGGAAACCATCGGTTTCATCGGCCTCGGCATCATGGGCGCCCCGATGGCGGGGCATCTGCTCGATGCCGGCTACAAGGTCATCGCCAGCAACCATCGATCGAAACCCTCGGCGGACCTCGTCGCCAAAGGGCTGAAGTCAGTCTCCGGCCATGCCGCAGTGGCCAAGGCTGCGGACATCATCATCACCATGGTGCCCGACACCCCGCAGGTGGCCGATGTGCTGTTCGGCGAGAATGGCGTCGCATCGGGATTGTCGAAGGGCAAGCTGGTCATCGATATGAGCTCGATCTCGCCGATCGAGACCAAGATTTTTGCCAGGAAGATCAACGATCTCGGCTGCGACTATCTCGATGCCCCGGTCTCGGGCGGCGAGGTTGGCGCCAAGGCGGCGTCGTTGACCATCATGGTCGGCGGTGAGGAAAAGCCGTTCGACCGCGCCAAACCCATCTTCGAGAAGATGGGCAAGAACATCACCCTGGTCGGGCCGAACGGCGTCGGCCAGACCACCAAGGTGGCCAACCAGATCGTCGTCGCGCTGACCATTGAAGCCGTCGCCGAAGCGCTTGTTTTTGCATCGAAAGCCGGCGCCGATCCGGCCAAGGTCAGGCAGGCGCTGATGGGCGGGCTGGCGGCCTCGCGCATTCTGGAAGTGCATGGCGAGCGCATGGTCAAGCGCACCTTTGCGCCGGGCTTCCGCATCGAACTGCACCAGAAGGATTTGAACCTAGCGCTGGAGGGCGCGAAAGCGCTCGGCGTGTCACTGCCCAATACCTCGACCACGCAGCAGCTGTTCAACTCCTGCGCGGCCAATGGCGGCGCCAAGGAAGATCATTCGGCTTTGGTCAGGGCGCTGGAGCGGATGGCCAATTTCGAGGTCGGCGGCGAGGCCGCCGGCACCCGGGGCAAAGCGGCATAGGTCAGGAGAGGGCGGCGCAACGTTCCCAAGCCGCCAACTCTTGGCCCATCGAAGAACGGGTTCCGGCGTCAGTCGCTGGAACCCGTTTCTCGTTTCGAGATGTTTTTGGCTTAGCCGCGCTTCAAAAATGTCCGCGCCACGTAGAGGCTGATCGCCGCGGCATTCGATACGTTGAGCGAATGGATGGCGCCGGGCATGTCGAGCCGCGCCAGCGTGGTCACCGTCTCGCGTGTCTTCTGGCGCAGGCCCTTGCCCTCGGCGCCGAGCACCAGGGCGATCTTTTCTCCGGCAAAGCTCTTTTCGAGTTCGGCTGGCGCGTCCGAATCAAGCCCGATGGTGCGGAAGCCCGCCTCGTGCAGCTGGCCGAGCGCGTCGGCGAGGTTCTTCACCTCGATCTGGTCGATGTGCTCCAGCGCGCCGGAGGCGGATTTCGCCAGCACGCCCGATTCCTGCGGGCTGTGGCGGGCCGTGGTGATCAGCGCGCCGGCGCCAAAGGCGACCGCCGAGCGCAGGATGGCGCCGACATTGTGCGGGTCGGTGACCTGGTCGAGCACCAGAACCAGCTTTGCATCGCCAAGAGCGTCAAGCCGCTTCGGCTTCAGTGGCTCGGCCTCGATCAGCACGCCCTGATGCACGGCGTCCGATCCGGTGATCTTGTCGATGTCCCTGGGTTCCACCAGCTCCGTCTTGAAGGGCAGGGCGGCGAGATCGGAGATTTCCAGGCGCTCGGCCGCATTGCGCGTCACCAGCATCCTTCTGATCTTGCGGCGCGGATTGTCGAGTGCGGCGCGCACCGTGTGCAGGCCATAGAGCCGCACCAGGCCGTCCGCGGCATTTTCGCCCGGCGGAACCGGCTGTCGGGGCCTGAACGCCGGCGCGCCGCCGCTTTTCTCGTCGCGATAGGCGCGGCGCAGCTTGGCGTAATGGGTGTCTTTGGGAGTGTTGGTTTTATCGCTCATGGCTGGCTTCTATAGCCGTGTCCTCCGGCCAAGGATATGGCCCGTCGCCGCAGCCGGCGAACAACATCGAAAAACCCTGGCTGCGCGGTTGACACCCAATGGGCTTGCCGCCATAAGGCGCTGCGCTGGTTTCGGAGAAGACACAACTCGGGTCCGGATTGGCGCGAATGCCTCGTTGCATGGCTCCGGCGGCAGACTGGAGAGGTGCCCGAGTGGTTAAAGGGGACGGACTGTAAATCCGTTAGCTTAGCTTACGTTGGTTCGAATCCAACCCTCTCCACCACTGCCGGCCCGGAAGCCCTGAAACGCGAAAAGAATCGGACCGAAAAGTGCATGGCGCTTTTCGGGTGAATCCGGTACTTCAGGTAAGGCGCGGGTATAGCTCAGTGGTAGAGCAGCAGCCTTCCAAGCTGAATATGCGGGTTCGATTCCCGCTACCCGCTCCAATTCCCGTAATTTTCCGGATAGGCACTACCCCACCACTAGGTGAACCGTAGAAATTAGCTAATTCAGTCACTTAATTCAGATTCATTGATATTTCGCAAAAAAATACGTATTATATGGATATGACGGATTATCAGGATAACGCCATGTCGGTGATTAGCTCCGTAGAATTTCAGCGCAATCTGGGACGCTATCAAGATAAGGCTCTGGCCGAACCCGTGACCATCACGAAAAATGGCCGCGAAAGGCTGGTGCTGTTGTCAGTCGACGAATATCAGCGCTTAAAGAGGCATCGTGACGATGCTAGTGCGAGGCCTGATAACGCTAATCCTCCCGCTTTGGGAAACAGGCTACAATTTTCGGCCAAGTCCCAGGTTCTA
Organism: Mesorhizobium loti; assembly: GCA_014189435.1. Classification (NCBI taxonomy): domain Bacteria; kingdom Pseudomonadati; phylum Pseudomonadota; class Alphaproteobacteria; order Hyphomicrobiales; family Phyllobacteriaceae; genus Mesorhizobium; species Mesorhizobium loti. The sequence continues at coordinate 2,905,385 of CP050293.1, read as the reverse complement.
ACCGAGCCTCTGAAGGAATCGCTATCGCCCTACTTTCATTCCATCAAATCCGCCTTTGTGTACGGCTCAATCGCCAAAGGTACGGACACTGAGCGCAGCGATATCGATTTGATGGTGGTCGGTGACAACCTAAACTTCTCTGAACTTTACTCAGCTGCCCAAAATGCCGAATTGAAATTGGGACGCAAAGTCAGCCCGACTTTTCTGTCGCCGCAGGAGTGGCAACGAAAGGCTTCACAAAAAGGCTCATTCGTTCGTAGGATAAGTACTCTTCCGAAGATTTTCCTCATAGGCTCGGAGAAAGAGTTGCAGGCGTGGGCAAGCAAGAACTCGACAACCTCGTAAAATACAATCTGATGAAGAAAGAGCCGCCCTCGCGGAGCGAGTATGACGGCATGCTGGATGTCGCCCGCAAGAATTTGGCCGATGCCCAGAAGGACCTTGATCCCGACAGTCAATTCACGCTGGCTTATGGGGCCGCGCATCGTCTAGCTTTGGCAAGTTTGCGCCGCGAAGGGTATCGGCCGGAAAATCGATACTCGATATTTCAGGCGCTCGTTCATACGGTCGGAACAAGCAACGCTGACCTTCAGATATTTCTCTCGGCGCACAACGCTCGAAACCTCTCTGAATACCAAGGCAGCACAGATGTCGACCCCAAACTGCTCGCTGATCTTATTAACTGCACGAAGAGGCTCGAAGTTGCGGTAGCCAAATTGGAACCACCAAAAGAAGACGAGTGATCGGCACGTTCGGCAAAGGCGACACCCTTGACCGTCATGGCCTAACGTCCAATATTCAAAAACACCGCGCGGCAATGCGCGCAGTGTTTCAACTGTGTGGTGTCCGCGCCGCGCTAGCTGTTGAACGCGGATGCGACCTGGTGCTGCTGCGGCACCTGGCCGTTCGGCGTCAGCTTGTCGACGATGCCGGGCAGGGCCGTGGACAGTTGCTTGAGCAGTTCCTGCTCGTCCATTCCGGTCCGTTGCGCGATCTCGCGAATGATCTGCGGGCCGATTGCGGTGCCGAGATCATTGGGGTTGATCGACTGGTTCTGCCCGGTGCCGACCCAGGAGTCCGCGGCATTGCCGTGGCCGGCATTTCTGAGCTTGTCGAGCAGGCCGCCCAATCCGCCGACCAGGCCGCCATCGGCGGACGTGGTTTCCGTCGGAGCGGGGCCGGTCGGAGCAGGAGAGGGAGACTGCTCGGGCTGTTCGGCATTTCTGCCGCTCAGCATTTTTCCGACCAGCAATGCGCCGAGCGCGATCATCAGTGGTTTGGTGATGTTGCCGCCGGGAACGGCATTGTCAAAAAGTCCCATAGTGGATCCTCCATAACGACCAAGCCCGACCCGTCCTCAACAATGGAGCATTCGGGCGGAATTTCAAGTTGGCTTGAGGTTTTGACAATCATATGAAAATGTTCGGCTGGCGTGGGATGGAGAGGAAAAAAATGGGTATCATCAGCTGGATCATTCTCGGCGTGGTCGCCGGCTTCATCGGCAGCAAGATCGTCAACAAGACCGGCCAGGGCATGATCATGGATATCGTGCTCGGCATCGTCGGCGCCATTGTCGGCGGCCTGATCTTCAGCGCCTTCGGCGCGTCAGGCGTCACCGGCCTCAACATCTACAGCCTGATTGTCGCGGTGGTTGGCGCGGTGGTCGTCCTGTGGGCCTACCATCAGTTCAGCGCAAGGCGGACGCTTTAGGCGCCTGTCAGGTCGTCTGAGATTTCGAATTTCTGCTGAGGCAAGACCGGCTTCGGGCCGGTATGTGCAGCGGCTCGCCTATGGCATCAACACGGCGTCGGCGGCGGCGAAAAAGATCAGCGTTCCCGCGATGAACACCGCCCAGCCGACAAGCGACTTGCGGATGGCGGCCTTGTGCTCGGCATCGGAGTTCTTGTCCTGGTCAAAATCGGTCATGGGGAACTCCCTTGGCTGATTGATCATGTCGTCGTCGATTGGACAGGTCTTCGCCGAATAGACGATCTTTTTCGGCTCGGCAACGGCTCGTGAGCGCCTGCCTGGATGCCGAGGCTCTAGGTCTTTGTTTTATGCATGTCGTTCTTCCGAAACCGGGGCCACTTTTGGGCGACATGCATTAGGCGACGACGGCCAGCCGGCGCTGACGCTGATCCAGCGAGACGATGGTCAGCCCGCTGCTGACAACCAGCAGGATGCCGCAGACCGCCAGCGTGTTGGGGAATTGCCCGAACACCAAAAGGCCTGAAATGACCGCCCAGACGGTGAAGCTATAGTAGAACGGTGCCACGGCGCTGGTCGGTCCGACGCGATAGGCCATGAAGATGAAGAAGTGGCCGAAGATCAGGAAAAATCCAGCACCGGCAATCAAAAGCAGGTGGTGCGTCCCGGGCATGACCCAGCGCTCGGAAACCAGATGCGCGGCACCGGCGCCGATCAGCACCACCACGACGGCGGAAATCGCCACGATCATCCCCGGCACCTCGGCCGCGACCCGCCTGCCGGCAAGATCGCGCGCCGCCGCAAGTGCTGCGTTGCCGAGCGCCAGCAGCGCGTAGACCGAAATGCCTTGCATGGTCGGCTGCGCCACCATCAGGGCGCCGATGAAGCCGAGCCCGATCAGCGCCATGCGCTGGCCGCCGATCCGCTCGCCAAACAGGATCGAGGAGCCGACCAGCATCAACAGCGGCGTGATCTGTCCGAGCGCGGTGGAATCGGCGATCTGCATGTTGGCGAGTGCGACGACATAACAAAGGATCGCCGCCATCTCGAGCAGGTTCCTGCGTAGCACTTGGCCGTCGAAGATCAGCGGGATCTGCTTGCCGTAGCCCAACGCGAACAACAGCGGGAAGCCCCAGAGCGCTGCCGCCACGCCGCGCAGAAACAGCACTTCATAGGATGGCAGGCCTGCCGTCGCGAGTTTCATCATCGTGTCGTTGACGAGATACGACCCCGTCGAAACGATCATGAACAGCGGGCCGCGGATGGAGGCAGGGATGAAATGCATTCGATCAGGAGAGCAGACCCCGGTTGCGGCCGCAATGGGCCATGGCCCGGCCTTGAATCAGACAGGGCGGGCGGGCAAGCCAGCGCTATCACGGCTTCGATGCATCGGTCTGTCACCCATTTCAATTCGTCTCCAGCGTTCCTATATCAGCGCCACATCCCCGCAATCGGATCGATGGTTCGGACTGAGTGAGACGGCACCCGGCCAAAAGACGCTTGTGTTTTTTGGCCTTTGTCGCTAATCGCCCCGCATTCGACTGAACTGAAGGTCCAGGCCGTCCAAGGAAAGATACTATGGCAAAAGGTAAATTCGAGCGTAACAAGCCTCACGTGAACATCGGCACGATTGGCCACGTCGACCATGGCAAGACGTCGCTGACGGCGGCGATCACCAAGTATTTTGGCGAATACAAGCGCTACGACCAGATCGACGCTGCCCCTGAAGAAAAGGCGCGCGGCATCACGATCTCGACGGCGCACGTCGAATACGAGACGGCCAACCGCCACTACGCTCACGTCGACTGCCCCGGCCACGCCGACTATGTGAAGAACATGATCACCGGCGCCGCGCAGATGGACGGCGCGATCCTGGTCGTCTCGGCTGCCGACGGCCCGATGCCGCAGACCCGCGAGCACATCCTGCTCGCCCGTCAGGTCGGCGTGCCGTCGATCGTTGTGTTTTTGAACAAGGTCGACCAGGTCGACGACGCCGAGCTGCTCGAACTGGTCGAGCTCGAGGTTCGCGAGCTTCTGACCAAGAACGAGTTCCCCGGCGACGACATTCCGATCGTCAAGGGTTCGGCTCTGGCTGCCTTGGAAGATTCGGACAAGAAGATCGGTGAAGACGCGATCCGCGAGCTGATGGCTGCGGTCGATGCCTACATCCCGACGCCGGTTCGTCCGCTCGACAAGCCGTTCCTGATGCCGATCGAAGACGTGTTCTCGATCTCGGGCCGCGGCACGGTCGTGACCGGTCGCGTCGAGCGCGGCATTGTCAAGGTCGGCGAGGAACTCGAGATCATCGGCATCCGTCCGACGACCAAGACGACCTGCACGGGCGTCGAGATGTTCCGCAAGCTGCTCGATCAGGGCCAGGCTGGCGACAACATCGGCGCGCTGCTGCGCGGCGTTGATCGTGAAGGTGTCGAGCGCGGCCAGGTTCTGGCCAAGCCCGGCACGGTGAAGCCGCACAAGAAGTTCGTGGCTGAAGCCTACATCCTGACCAAGGACGAAGGTGGCCGTCACACGCCGTTCTTCACCAACTACCGTCCGCAGTTCTACTTCCGCACGACGGACGTGACCGGCATCGTGTCGCTGCCGGAAGGCACCGAGATGGTGATGCCGGGCGACAACATCACGGTCGATGTCGAGCTGATCGTGCCGATCGCCATGGAAGAGAAGCTGCGCTTCGCTATCCGTGAAGGCGGCCGCACCGTCGGTGCCGGCATCGTCGTCACCATCAAGGAATAATCGACGCCGGCCTGTGCCGGATCGGTTCGAAACGGAAAGGGCGGTCCTTGGGGCCGCCCTTTTCTTTGCGCCGAGGATCGGTGCCCCGCGTTGTCGCCGGACCCTGTTGCAAGCCTTTGGACCTCGTCTAGTATAGGTTGCATCAAGGGGCTTTTTCCAAATGGTTCCAGGGCGCCTTTTCCATCGTCGGGCATTGTGGTCGCTGCGGCTGATCTGTCTGCTGGCGTTGCTTGTCACAGGGCGTGCCTTTGCGGCGGATACGGCCCCGGATCTCGGCCCGACGATGCGGTTTGGCATTGTCCGCAGCAATGCACCGGGGTGCGAGCCGATCTGCCCGGAGTGGATCTCGGCGGAAGGCTCGATAGAAGCCGGAACGCCGGCCCTGTTCAAACGCATGCTGAAGACGCTTGGCGGGCGAAAGCTGCCTGTTGTCGTCAATTCTCCCGGCGGCAATGTCGAGGCGGCGCTGGCGCTTGGCCGGCTGATCCGCAAGAACAAGCTCGATATTGCCATCGGCAAGACGGTGTTCTCCGGTTGCCAGCCCGACGCGAACGGTTGCCCGGACCGTGACAAGAATGGCGCCCGCTACTTCGGCAATGCCCTTGCCTATAGTGCGATGTGCAATTCCGCCTGCCCCTTGATGTTTGCCGGCGGTGTCCGGCGTCTGGTCGGCGAATGGGCCTATCTCGGCGTCCATCAGATCACCACAACCTACATCCGCACGAAACTGCAATACCGGACCACCTACCGCATCGTGGGCGGCAAGAAGAAGGTCCTCAACACAAAGATCGTCAGCCGTAAGAACGCCGGCAGCTACAAGACCTACGAGATGAGCAAGTCGGTGGAGAAAAGACTGGCGGCCTATCTCGACGAGATGGGTATCGAACAGAGCGTGCTCGAAACGATGAAGAGCACCCCGGCCAGCGAAATCCACCAGATCGCCCTCGACGACATGCTGGCGATGAAGTTGGTCACCGGTGCGGACGCCGTAGACCTGTTGACCGCCGCAAGCCTGTGCAGGCCGGACCGGTTGGCCGCGAATTGCCGCGAAATACCGGGGAACAAGCCAGCCGATGGCCCGACGGCCGCAGTCAGGCCCACCCCGCTACCGGTGGAGCCCGAGGGCGTGCAGCGCGATGAAGACATGCGCTTTGTCGTGGTTCGCGGCAGCAACCCGCTCTGCAATCCCGACTGCCCGGAATGGATATCGGCGGAAGGCGCGATCACACCTCGGACCCCGCAGAAGCTGCGCCAATTGCTCGCCACGCTCGGCAACCGGCAACTGCCTGTCGTGATCAGCTCAACGGGAGGCGACCTGTTCAGCGCTCTGGCGGCGGGACGGCTTATCCATGAAAAGAAGCTCGACGTCGCCGTTGGCCGCACCGATTTCGTCGGCTGTGACCCGGGAGAGTGGAGTTGCCTGGCCAAAGAGGGCGCCTATGCCGGGCTGAGCACCGATGCGGGCGTGGAGTGCGATTCGGCCTGCGCGCTCATGCTTGCCGGTGGCGTCCGGCGGCTTGTCGGTCCCCGGGCGCGGCTTAGCCTGTATCCGATGGGGCAAAAGCAGATGGTCAAGGCTTATCTCGAGGAGATGGCGATCGATCCCGCTCTGTTCGCAGCCATCGAGCGGCGTTCGGTCGAGCGCCAGCTGGAACCCGACATGATGCTGAAGGTCGGGCTGACGACGGGCCTGCAATCGGTCGACGCGCTGACCGGCGCCACCATCTGCGAGGCGGTCCCGAAACCGCAGAATTGCCGGATCCGGCCGTCCGCCAATGCCGAGGCTGACGCGCCCGCCAAATTGTAGAGCGCGGCGGCGTCGGAAACTGGCCATCGAGGCAGGTTGAGACACTCTCGATCTTTCCGCTATCGTCGTTGCTTGCGGCGCCGGGGCTGGCGGAGGATCGAGAATGAGCCAGGATATCCCGACACTCTACGAGTGGGCCGGCGGCAGCGAGGCCTTGAACCGGCTGACCCAGACTTTCTATGACAAGGTGGCGCAGGATCCGATCGTCGGGCCGGTGTTCAAGACCATGTCGCCGGATCATCCCGCCCATGTCGCGGCCTTCATCGGCGAGGTTTTCGGCGGACCAAAAACCTACAGCGAGCAATTTGGCGGCCACCGCGAGATGGTCATGCACCATCTGGGCAAGCATCTGAGCGAGGAGCAGCGCCGCCGCTGGATCGACCTCCTGGCCGATGCCGCCGACGCGGTCGGCCTGCCCGACGATCCGGAATTCCGTTCGGCCTTCATGGGCTATGTCGAATGGGGATCGCGGCTGGCCAAGATGAATTCCAATCTCGGCGAGACCTGCGATCCCGAGACGGAACCGATGCCGGCCTGGGGCTGGGGCGTGCCGGGCGGCCCCTATCGAGTGCCGGACGCCAAATAGCTCCGGCCGTCCCATCAGGAGGTGCGCGAAGAGGGCAGGCGACATCGCTATGAATCGCGTGTCAGCGACTTCAGGCGGGAACTTGAGATCGACCGCGACGGGCTGGTTGTCAGCTATCCCGATTTCTGGCGCAGGGGTTAAGGCGCCTTTGCTTGCAAACCGCTCTTTACAGAGCGTGCGGAAGCTTTTAGGAAGCGCCTGCTGCGCCGACACGCGCACGATACGGGCATAGCTCAGTTGGTAGAGCGGCGGTCTCCAAAACCGCAGGTCGTAGGTTCGAGCCCTGCTGCCCGTGCCATTTCTCGAAATGGCACTCGACGTGATGTTTCGCCATTTCTCGAAATGACGTTTCAAAACGATATTTCTACGGTCTGCCCTTTGAAAATCGGCGACCCGCTTGCCATATTAGCTCTCTTGGGGCATAAGGGCGCCATAGCCGGGACGGAACGACTGGATGGTTCCGAGGCGGCGTTTGGTCATAAAGCGGACACTTGCCACTTGCGTGGATCAAGAATCGGTTTTATGTAGACGAAACAGACACGCGACGCGTGGAGCTGGGAAGCCGGCTTTACGCGTCTGATTTGCATGGGCGAAATGATTGCGCTGATTCGGCGCGAGATTGGGCTCAGGCGGCACGTCCCGGCCAGCGGGATCATCCAGGAGACCCGGCCAACGGGTCTTGAAGACAGAGCGGCATATGGCTTCGAAAACCACAAATCCTTTCGTCTTTCTCCAGCAGGTCCGCGCGGAGACCGCCAAGGTGACTTGGCCGTCGCGGCGCGAAACGATGATCTCGACGGTGATGGTTCTGGCCTTCGCAGTGATCGCGATGATCTTTTTCTTCACCGCTGATCAGCTCATGGGCCTTGCGGTCGAACAGATTCTGGGCATCGGACGCTAAGTCCGGCGATTACGGAGAAGTCTTGAAATGACCGCGCGCTGGTACATCGTCCACGCCTATTCGAACTTTGAAAAGAAGGTCGCAGAGGATATCGAGAACAAGGCCAAGCAGAAGGGTCTGTCCGCCGATATCCATCAGATCGTGGTTCCGACCGAGAAGGTCGTCGAAGTCCGTCGCGGCCGCAAGGTCGATGCCGAGCGCAAGTTCTTCCCGGGCTATGTGCTCTTGAAGGCCAACCTGACCGACGCTGTGTTCTCGCTGGTCAAGAACACGCCGAAGGTCACAGGCTTCCTGGGTGACTCCAAGCCGGTGCCGATCACCGAGGCGGAAGCGCAGCGCATCCTGAACCAGGTGCAGGAAGGCGTCGAGCGGCCCAAGCCCTCGGTCACGTTCGAGATCGGCGAAGCGATCCGCGTTTCGGATGGTCCCTTCGCGTCGTTCAACGGTTTCGTCCAGGAAGTGGACGAGGAGCGGGCGCGGCTCAAGGTGGAAGTTTCGATCTTCGGGCGCGCCGTGCCTGTCGATCTGGAATTCGGACAGGTCGAAAAGGGCTGATCCGAAATCCCGCCGCCAAGCGCGGCAGGGAAGGGCGGCGCGGAGATCGCGCGGCTTTATAAGAACGGTGGGAGACGAGTGCGGCTTTAGCCGGCCGCATGGATCGCACCACCAGACTGCAACCGCCGGGTTTCCCAGACAGTGGGGGTCGGCATAGACAAAGGCAGGAAAAGAGATGGCTAAGAAAATTGCAGGCCAGCTCAAGCTCCAGGTGAAAGCGGGATCGGCCACGCCGTCTCCCCCGATCGGCCCGGCGCTTGGTCAGCGTGGCATCAACATCATGGAATTCTGCAAGGCGTTCAACGCGCAGACCCAGGAAATGGAAAAGGGATCGCCGGTTCCGGTCGTCATCACCTACTATCAGGACAAGTCCTTCACCTTCGTCATGAAGACGGCGCCGGTGAGCTACTTCCTGAAGAAGGCGGCGAACCTGACGTCTGGTTCCAAGGAGCCGGGCAAGGTCAAGGCTGGCACGGTTTCGCGTGAAAAGGTCCGCGAGATCGCCACCGCCAAGATGAAGGATCTGAACGCAAACGACGTCGAAGCGGCCATGCGCATGGTCGAGGGCTCCGCCCGCTCGATGGGTCTGGAAGTGGTGGGCTAAGATCATGGCAAAGATTGCAAAGCGTGTATCGAAGACCCGCGAAGGCATCGATCCCAACAAGGCTTATGCCCTGGGTGATGCGCTGAAGCTGCTCAAGGACCGTTCCTCGGTCAAGTTCGATGAGACCATCGAAGTCGCCATGAACCTCGGCGTCGACCCGCGCCATGCCGACCAGATGGTCCGCGGTGTGGTCAACCTGCCGAACGGCACTGGCCGCTCGGTGCGCGTCGCTGTGTTCGCACGCGGCGACAAGGCTGACGAAGCGCGCGCCGCCGGCGCCGACATCGTTGGTGCCGAGGATCTGGTCGACATCGTCCAGAAGGGCACGATCGATTTCGATCGCTGCATCGCCACGCCGGACATGATGCCGCTCGTCGGCCGTCTGGGCAAGGTGCTCGGCCCGCGCGGCATGATGCCGAACCCGAAGGTCGGCACCGTCACCACCGACGTTGCCGCCGCCGTCAAGGCATCCAAGGGCGGCGCCGTCGAGTTCCGCGTCGAGAAGGCCGGCATCGTTCATGCCGGCGTCGGCAAGGTCTCCTTCGACGTCAAGGCCCTGGAAGAGAACATCCGCGCCTTCGCCGATGCCGTGACCAAGGCAAAGCCGGCTGGCGCCAAGGGCAACTACGTCAAGAAGGTGTCGGTCACCTCGACGATGGGCCCGGGCCTCAAGCTCGACGTCGCGACGCTCACAGCGTCCTGATACGAACATTTGGATCGGTCGCTAAAGGGCTGATCCGCAAGTGAATTCCGGGCCTCCGACTTGTCGGCGGCCCGGTACCGGAAGCCGAGAGGTTTCCGGACATCCTGTCCGAGATTGCAGGCGGCCCAGAAGCCTTAATTCGATTTGGGCCTGCATGAGACGGGTGAAGACCGGACAACGGAGCGATTGCTCCAATGAAAGGTTCGAACCGTGTTTGCCTTTTGTCTGCGCATCGCCGGCTTGGCCGTCGATGTGGCGAAAGGGGGCAGGATCCTCGAGCGTCGTTCGGGAGATCCGTTACTGGATGGCCCGGCCGACAAAGGCAACCCGACGCCTGTCCCCGTTAATGGGGCAGGGGTCAACTGGAGATAGGCAGTGGACAGAGCGGAAAAACGCGAACTCGTCACGGGCCTGAACGGTGCGTTCTCGAACGCAGGTTCAGTGGTCGTGGCCCACTACGCCGGTATCACCGTCGCGCAAATGAACGACCTTCGGTCGAAAATGCGCGCTGCCGGTGGCACCGTCAAAGTCGCGAAGAACCGTCTCGCCAAAATCGCTCTTCAGGGCACGGACTCCGCATCGATCATCGAGCTGTTCAAGGGACAGACGCTGATTGCTTATTCGGAGGATCCGATTGCGGCGCCGAAGGTCGCGTCCGATTTCGCCAAGGGAAATGACAAGCTCGTCATTCTCGGTGGCGCAATGGGCACCACCTCGCTCAACGCCGACGGTGTGAAGGCACTCGCCACACTTCCGTCGCTCGATGAGCTGCGCGCCAGGCTGGTTGGCATGATCGCCACGCCGGCAACCCGGATCGCCCAGATCGTCAATGCGCCAGCGGCCTCGGTCGCGCGCGTCATCGGCGCTTACGCCCGGAAGGACGAGGCGGCATGAGGCCGTTCCTCGCTATCACAAACACACGTTCGAACCTTATGAAGGAATACAACAATGGCTGATCTCGCAAAGATCGTAGACGACCTTTCGAAGCTGACCGTCCTCGAGGCGGCCGAGCTGTCGAAGCTTCTGGAAGAAAAGTGGGGCGTTTCCGCTGCTGCTCCGGTGGCGGTTGCCGCTGCTGGCGGCGCTGCGGCCGCTGCTGCTCCGGCCGAGGAAAAGACGGAATTCGACGTCGTCCTCACCGAGGCAGGCGCTCAGAAGATCAACGTCATCAAGGAAGTCCGCGCCATCACCGGTCTTGGCCTCAAGGAAGCCAAGGATCTGGTCGAAGCGGCTCCGAAGCCGGTCAAGGAAGCCGTTTCCAAGGCCGACGCTGACAAGTTCAAGGCCCAGCTGGAAGCAGCCGGCGCCAAGGTCGAACTGAAGTAAGCGTAAAAGCGGCGGGCGGCCTCGCGCCGTCCGCCACTCCCTTCGCTGGAAGGGAGGACGCGTAGCGCGAGACGTACGAGAACCTCTTTCCTGAGGGCCGAAAACCGGCCTTCAGGAAACGGGTTTTCTCCCGTTCTAGCCGGCCGCCGACAGGCGCCGGGAAAACAGACAGAGGGTTGCCGCCAAGGTGGCCCAGCATGCAAGGCGAGCCGCGGCGAGGCTCGTCCCGAGTTTAGAGCTAAGGAGCGACGATGGCCCAGACCCAGACTTTCAATGGCCGCAGACGCGTACGCAAGTTCTTCGGAAAGATCCCGGAAGTTGCGGAGATGCCGAACCTGATCGAGGTTCAGAAGGCATCCTATGACCAGTTCCTGATGGTGGCGGAGCCCAAGGGTGGGCGTCCGGACGAGGGACTGCAGGCCGTTTTCAAGTCGGTCTTCCCGATCTCCGATTTTTCCGGCTCCTCGATGTTGGAGTTCGTGAAGTACGAGTTCGAAGGACCGAAATTCGACGTTGACGAATGCCGTCAGCGCGACCTGACCTATGCCGCGCCGCTCAAGGTGACGCTGCGCCTCATCGTGTTCGATATCGACGAGGACACCGGCGCCAAGTCCATCAAGGACATCAAGGAGCAGGATGTCTACATGGGCGACATGCCGCTCATGACCTTGAACGGCACCTTCATCGTCAACGGCACCGAGCGCGTCATCGTTTCGCAGATGCACCGTTCGCCGGGCGTCTTCTTCGACCATGACAAGGGCAAGTCGCACTCGTCGGGCAAGCTTCTGTTTGCCGCGCGCGTCATTCCCTATCGCGGTTCGTGGCTCGACATCGAGTTCGATTCCAGGACGTCGTGCACGCCCGCATCGATCGCCGCCGCAAGATTCCGGTGACGTCGCTGCTGATGGCGCTCGGCATGGATGGCGAAGAGATCCTGTCGACCTTCTACAACAAGATCACCTACAAGCGCGCCGGCGACCATTGGCGCATTCCGTTCAACGTCGAGCGTTTCCGCGGCCTCAAGGCTGTCGGCGACCTGGTCGATGCCGATACGGGCGAAGTCGTTGTCGAAGCCGGCAAGAAGATCACCGCACGCCAGGCACGGGCGCTTGGCGAAAAGGGTCTCAAGGCGATCAAGGCGACCGACGAGGATCTGCTCGGCAACTATCTGGCCGAGGACATCGTCAACTACGGCACCGGCGAGATCTTCCTCGAGGCCGGCGACGAGATCGACGAGAAGACGCTGAAGGTTCTGCTCGGCACCGGCGAAGACGAGATCAAGGTTCTCGACATCGACCACGTCAATGTCGGCGCCTATATCCGCAACACGCTCAACGTCGACAAGAACGAAAGCCGCCAGGACGCGCTGTTCGACATCTATCGTGTCATGCGCCCCGGCGAGCCGCCGACGCTTGAAACCGCCGAAGCCATGTTCAACTCGCTGTTCTTCGACAGTGAGCGCTACGATCTGTCGGCCGTTGGCCGCGTCAAGATGAACATGCGTCTCGAGCTCAAGGCCGAGGACACCGTGCGCGTACTGCGCAAGGACGACATCCTGGCCGTGGTCAGGACGCTGGTCGAACTGCGTGACGGCAAGGGCGAAATCGACGACATCGACAATCTCGGCAACCGCCGCGTGCGTTCGGTCGGCGAGCTGATGGAAAACCAGTACCGCGTCGGCCTGCTGCGCATGGAGCGCGCGATCAAGGAGCGTATGTCCTCGATCGAGATCGACACGGTCATGCCGCAGGACCTGATCAACGCCAAGCCGGCGGCCGCCGCCGTGCGCGAATTCTTCGGTTCCTCGCAGCTATCGCAGTTCATGGACCAGACCAACCCGCTGTCGGAGATCACCCACAAGCGCCGTCTCTCGGCACTTGGACCGGGCGGTCTGACCCGCGAGCGCGCCGGCTTCGAGGTGCGCGACGTGCACCCGACGCATTACGGCCGCATCTGCCCGATCGAGACGCCGGAAGGCCCGAATATCGGTCTGATCAACTCGCTGGCCACCTTCGCACGCGTCAACAAGTACGGCTTCATCGAGAGCCCGTACCGCAAGATCGTCGACGGCAAGCTGACCAATGACGTCGTCTATCTCTCGGCGATGGAAGAGGCCAAGCACCATGTCGCGCAGGCCAACGCCGAGCTCGACAAGAACGGTGGTTTCGTCGACGAATTCGTCATTTGCCGCAGCGCCGGCGAAGTGATGATGGCGCCGCGCGAAAACGTCGATCTGATGGACGTGTCGCCCAAGCAGATGGTGTCTGTGGCCGCGGCCCTGATCCCGTTCCTGGAAAACGACGACGCCAACCGCGCTCTGATGGGCTCGAACATGCAGCGTCAGGCCGTGCCGCTGGTGCGCGCCGAGGCGCCGTTCGTCGGCACCGGCATGGAGCCGATCGTCGCCCGTGACTCGGGCGCCGCCATCGGCGCCCGCCGCGGCGGCATCGTCGACCAGGTGGACGCGACGCGTATCGTTATCCGCGCCACCGAGGATCTCGATCCGGGCAAGTCCGGCGTCGATATCTACCGGCTGATGAAGTTCCAGCGTTCGAACCAGAACACCTGCATCAACCAGCGTCCGCTGGTTCGTATGGGCGACCGGGTCAACAAGGGCGACATCATCGCCGACGGTCCGTCGACCGAGCTCGGTGATCTGGCGCTCGGCCGCAACGTGCTGGTCGCGTTCATGCCTTGGAACGGCTACAACTACGAGGACTCGATCCTCTTGTCCGAACGCATCGTCGCCGATGACGTCTTCACCTCGATCCATATCGAGGAGTTCGAGGTCATGGCGCGCGATACCAAGCTCGGGCCGGAGGAAATCACGCGCGATATCCCGAACGTCTCGGAAGAAGCGCTGAAGAACCTCGACGAAGCCGGCATCGTCTATATCGGTGCGGAAGTTCAGCCGGGCGACATCCTGGTCGGCAAGATCACGCCGAAGGGCGAAAGCCCGATGACGCCGGAAGAGAAGCTTCTGCGCGCCATCTTCGGCGAAAAGGCATCCGATGTGCGCGACACCTCGATGCGCATGCCTCCGGGCACCTTTGGCACCGTCGTCGAGGTGCGCGTGTTCAATCGCCACGGTGTGGAGAAGGACGAGCGCGCCATGGCGATCGAGCGCGAGGAGATCGAACGCCTCGCCAAGGACCGCGACGACGAGCAGGCCATTCTGGACCGTAACGTCTACGCGCGTCTTTCGGACGTGCTCGTCGGCAAGGAAGCGATCGCTGGACCGAAGGGCTTCAAGAAGGGCTCGACGCTGTCCAAGGATACGCTCGACGAGTATCCGCGTTCGCAGTGGTGGCAGTTTGCCGTGGAGAACGAAAAGCTCCAGAGCGAACTCGAAGCCCTGCGTGGCCAGTACGACGACTCCAAGAAGGCGCTCGAACAGCGTTTCATGGACAAGGTCGAGAAGGTCCAGCGCGGCGACGAAATGCCTCCGGGCGTCATGAAGATGGTCAAGGTCTTCGTGGCCGTGAAGCGCAAGATGCAGCCCGGCGACAAGATGGCCGGCCGTCACGGCAACAAGGGTGTCGTGTCGCGGATCGTTCCGGTCGAGGACATGCCTTTCCTCGAGGACGGCACGCATGCCGATATCGTGCTCAACCCGCTGGGTGTGCCGAGCCGCATGAATGTCGGCCAGATCCTGGAAACGCATCTGGGCTGGGCATGCGCGGGCATGGGCAAGAAGATCGGCGAGCTGATCGACGCGTACAAGGTGGCGGGCGACATCAAGCCGCTGCGCAAGACGCTCGAGAGCTTCATCCCGGCCAACGACCGCAACGAGCCGGTTCGCGAATATGACGACGAGAGCATTGTTCGCCTCAGCGAGCAGATGCGCCGCGGCGTCTCCATCGCGACCCCGGTGTTCGACGGCGCGCATGAGGCTGACATCAACATCATGCTGGAGCAGGCGGGCCTGCACACCAGCGGTCAGTCGCAGCTCTATGACGGACGCACGGGCGAACCGTTCGATCGCAAGGTGACGATGGGCTACATCTACATGCTCAAGCTTCACCATCTCGTGGACGACAAGATCCACGCGCGTTCGATCGGTCCGTACTCGCTCGTCACCCAGCAGCCGCTGGGCGGCAAGGCGCAGTTCGGTGGCCAGCGCTTCGGCGAGATGGAGGTCTGGGCGCTCGAAGCATACGGCGCCGCCTACACGCTGCAGGAAATGCTGACGGTGAAGTCGGACGACGTCGCCGGCCGCACCAAGGTCTACGAGGCGATCGTCCGTGGCGACGACACCTTCGAGGCCGGCATCCCCGAGAGCTTCAACGTTCTCGTCAAGGAAATGCGGTCTCTCGGCCTCAATGTCGAGCTGGAGAACACCAAGCTCGACGACAACCCGATCCGGCTGCCCGACGCGGCCGAGTAAAAACAAGACATCCGGTCGCGGGCTCCCGCGACCGGATGCACGAAATTCTTCGGCCAGTGGGCCGACAAGACGGCGGGCGTTTGGCTCGCGACTAGATGCAAGGGGTTTTCGAGGACCCCGAAAAGGAGAACGGCATGAACCAAGAGGTCATGAATCTCTTCAATCCGCAGGCGCCTGCGCAGGTGTTCGATTCCATCCGGATATCGCTTGCCAGCCCTGAGAAGATTCTGTCCTGGTCTTTCGGCGAGATCAAGAAGCCGGAGACCATCAACTACCGCACCTTCAAGCCGGAGCGTGACGGTCTGTTCTGCGCGCGCATTTTTGGCCCGATCAAGGACTATGAGTGCCTGTGCGGTAAGTACAAGCGCATGAAGTACAAGGGCGTCATCTGCGAGAAGTGCGGCGTCGAAGTCACGCTGTCGCGCGTTCGCCGCGAGCGCATGGGCCATATCGAACTGGCCGCGCCCGTCGCCCATATCTGGTTCCTGAAGTCGCTGCCGTCGCGCATCGGCACGCTGCTCGACATGACCCTGAAGGACATCGAGCGCGTCCTCTACTTCGAGAACTACATCGTCACCGAACCTGGCCTCACCGCGCTGAAGGAGCACCAGCTGCTCAGCGAGGAAGAGTACATGATCGCCGTCGACGAGTATGGCGAGGATTCGTTCACCGCCATGATCGGCGCCGAGGCCATTCATGACCTCCTGGCCGGCATGGACCTGGAGAAGATCGCCGGCGACCTGCGTTCGGAACTGGCTTCGACCACCTCCGAGCTGAAGCAGAAGAAGTATCTGAAGCGGCTCAAGGTCGTCGAGAACTTCATGGAATCCGGCAACCGTCCGGAATGGATGATCATGAAGGTGGTCCCGGTGATCCCGCCGGACCTGCGCCCGCTTGTCCCGCTGGACGGCGGCCGCTTCGCCACGTCGGATCTGAACGACCTCTATCGCCGTGTCATCAACCGCAACAACCGTCTGAAGCGGCTGATCGAGCTGCGCGCCCCCGGCATCATCGTGCGCAATGAAAAGCGCATGCTGCAGGAAGCCGTCGATGCGCTGTTCGACAACGGCCGTCGCGGCCGTGTCATCACCGGCGCCAACAAGCGCCCGCTGAAGTCGCTGTCCGACATGCTCAAGGGCAAGCAGGGCCGGTTCCGTCAGAACCTGCTCGGCAAGCGCGTCGACTATTCCGGCCGCTCGGTCATCGTCACCGGTCCGGAGCTCAAGCTGCACCAGTGCGGCCTGCCCAAGAAGATGGCGCTCGAACTGTTCAAGCCCTTCATCTACGCCCGTCTCGACGCCAAGGGTTATTCCTCGACCGTCAAGCAGGCGAAGAAGCTGGTCGAAAAGGAACGTCCGGAAGTCTGGGATATCCTCGACGAGGTCATCCGCGAGCATCCGGTGCTGTTGAACCGTGCGCCGACGCTGCACCGTCTCGGCATCCAGGCGTTCGAGCCGATCCTGATCGAAGGCAAGGCGATCCAGCTGCATCCGCTGGTCTGCACGGCCTTCAACGCCGACTTCGACGGTGACCAGATGGCCGTTCACGTGCCGCTGTCGCTGGAAGCGCAGCTTGAAGCCCGCGTGCTGATGATGTCGACCAACAACATCCTGCACCCGGCTTCCGGCGCGCCGATCATCGTGCCGTCGCAGGACATGGTTCTGGGTCTCTACTATCTCTCGATCGTCAACCAGAACGAGCCGGGCGAAGGCATGGTGTTTGCCGACATGGGCGAACTCCAGCACGCGCTCGAGACCAAGGCGGTGACGCTGCACTCCAAGATCAAGGGTCGTTTCCGCACGGTCGACGCCGAAGGCAAGGTCGTGTCGAAGATCCATGACACCACCCCTGGCCGCATGATCATCGGCGAGCTTCTGCCGAAGAACGTCAACGTGCCTTACGAGACCGCCAACCAGGAGATGACCAAGAAGAACATCTCCAAGATGATCGACACCGTCTACCGCCACTGCGGTCAGAAGGAGACGGTCATTTTCTGCGACCGCATCATGGCACTCGGCTTCAGCCATGCCTGCCGCGCCGGCATTTCGTTCGGCAAGGACGACATGCTGATCCCGGACGCCAAGATCAAGCTGGTCTCCGACACCGAGGCTTTGGCCAAGGAATACGAGCAGCAGTACAATGACGGTCTGATCACGCAGGGCGAGAAGTACAACAAGGTCGTCGACGCCTGGGCCAAGTGCTCGGAAAAGGTCGCCGACGAAATGATGGCCCGCATCAAGGCGGTCGAGTTCGAGGACAATGGCCGTCAAAAGCCGATGAACTCGATCTACATGATGTCGCACTCCGGTGCGCGTGGCTCGCCCACCCAGATGCGTCAGCTTGCCGGCATGCGCGGCCTTATGGCCAAGCCGTCGGGTGAAATCATCGAGACGCCGATCATCTCGAACTTCAAGGAAGGCCTGACCGTGCTCGAGTACTTCAACTCGACCCACGGCGCCCGCAAGGGTCTGGCCGACACCGCCTTGAAGACGGCGAACTCGGGTTACCTCACCCGTCGTCTGGTCGACGTGGCGCAGGATTGCATCGTCAACTCCGTCGACTGCGGCACCGACAAGGGCCTCACCATGCAGCCGATCGTCGATGCCGGTCAGGTCGTCGCTTCGGTCGGCCAGCGCGTGCTGGGTCGTACGTCGCTCGACGACATCACCCATCCGGTGTCGGGCGAGATCCTGGTCAAGGCCGGAACGCTGATGGACGAGCGTGACGTGGAACAGATCGAAAAGGCCGGCGTCCAGTCGGTCCGCATCCGCTCGGCATTGACTTGCGAAGTCAGGGTTGGCGTCTGCGCGGTCTGCTACGGTCGCGATCTTGCCCGCGGCACCCCGGTCAACCAGGGTGAAGCTGTCGGCGTCATCGCGGCGCAGTCGATCGGCGAGCCGGGCACCCAGCTCACCATGCGCACCTTCCACATGGGCGGTACCGCGCAGGTGGTGGACAGCTCGTTCCTTGAAGCCTCGTATGAGGGCAAGGTCGAGATCCGCAACCGCAACGTGGTGCGCAACTCCGACGGCCAGCAGATGGTCATGGGCCGCAACATGGCGGTGCTGATCCTAGACGAAGCCGGCAAGGAGCGTGCCTCGCACCGTCTCACCTATGGTTCGCGCATCTTCGTGGACGATGGCGACAAGGTGAAGCGCGGCCAGCGTATCGCCGAATGGGATCCCTATACCCGTCCGGTCCTCACCGAAATCGAGGGCAGGGTGTCGTACGAGGATCTGGTCGACGGCATTTCCGTCCAGGAAACGGCCGACGAGTCGACCGGCATCACCAAGCGTGAGGTCATCGACTGGCGCTCGACGCCACGCGGCAACGATCTGAAGCCGGCGATTGCCATCCAGGACTCCAAGGGCAAGGTCGGCAAGCTGTCGAAGGGTGGCGACGCCCGCTTCCTGCTCTCGGTCGAGGCCATTCTTTCGGTCGAGCCGGGCTCGCAGGTTCGCCCCGGCGACGTGCTGGCGCGTATTCCGATGGAAAGCGCCAAGACCAAGGACATCACCGGCGGTCTGCCGCGTGTTGCCGAACTGTTCGAGGCCCGTCGTCCGAAGGATCACGCCATCATCGCCGAGATCGACGGCACGATCCGTTTCGGCCGCGACTACAAGAACAAGCGTCGCATCATCATCGAGCCGCATGACTCGACGCTTGAGCCGGTCGAATACCTGATCCCGAAGGGCAAGCCGTTCCATCTCCAGGACGGCGACGTCATCGAGAAGGGCGACTACATCCTCGACGGCAATCCGGCGCCGCACGACATCCTGGCGATCAAGGGCGTGGAGGCACTTGCTTCCTACCTCGTCAACGAGATCCAGGAAGTCTACCGTCTGCAGGGCGTGTCGATCAACGACAAGCACATCGAGGTGATCGTTCGCCAGATGCTGCAGAAGGTCGAGATCACGGTGCAGGGCGACTCGACCTACATCCCGGGCGATCATGTCGACGTGATCGAGCTGGAAGAGGTCAACGAGCGTCTGGTCGAGGACGGCAAGAAGCCGGCCGAAGGCCTGCCGGTGCTGCTCGGCATCACCAAGGCATCGCTGCAGACGCCGTCCTTCATCTCGGCCGCCTCCTTCCAGGAGACGACCCGAGTGCTGACGGAAGCCGCTGTTGCCGGCAAGACCGACATGCTGCAGGGCTTGAAGGAAAACGTCATCGTCGGCCGGCTGATCCCGGCTGGCACCGGCGGCACGATGAGCCAGATCCGGCGCATCGCCACCTCGCGCGACGAACTGATCATCGACGAGCGCCGCAAGGCCTCCGGTGTGGAAGTCGCCGAGCCGATGCTGGCCGACATGACAACCGCCGCGCAGTAAGCGCGGCGGCCAAAAAAAAGATAGAGCGGTTCATCGTTTCGATGAACCGCTCTAGGAATCTCAGGCAACAAGGCCGTCGGGGCAACCCGGCGGCCTATTTGTTTGTGCTATTCGGACTGCCTCTCGAAGCGAAGCAGATCGCCCGGCTGACAGTCGAGGTAGTCGCAGATGCGCTCCAGCGTGTCGAACCGGATACCCTTGACCTTTCCCTGCTTCAAAAGGGAAAGATTGGCCTCGGTGATGCCGACATATTCGGCCAGGTCCTTTGACTTCACGTTTCGTTCGGCGAGGACGACATTGAGCCTGACCCTTATGGGCATGAGCTGATCCTCATCAGATGAACTGCGCGTTTTCTTCGGCGAGTGCCGATGCCTCGGCCATGACCCAGGTGATGACAGCGACGATGCAAGCTGCCAGCAAGGCCAGCATCGTGTCGCTGTCGAGACCGAGCGTCAGCCGGTGCTGGCCGGCAGGCGCGTCCCAGCTCAAGAGAACGGACAATGCCGCCGCCGAAACCGGTTTCAGCAAGGCGGATGCCAGCAGGCCGAGGCCAAAGTATCGCAAATTGCTGATGGCGCCCTGACCGAAGAAGTTTCCGGACGCGAAAGCGCCGAAGCAGCGTCTGACGGCCATGAGCGCGAAGACAAGGCAAGCGAGCGGCACGAACGAGATCGCGAACCCGATCAGTCTTCGACCGAGGCCAAGCTCGCTCAGCCATTCCTGCGGGATCTGCGCATCGGCCGCGATCGAACCGGCGGAAACGCTGAGCCAGTAGAACAGCAGACCAATGGTCAGCAGCATGGCGAGGACGACAAAACACCTCGCCAGCACCAGGCTGAAAAGGCGGATGCGTTTCAATCTGGCTTGGCGGGCAGGATCGGCGGCGGCAGCCGTGATGGCGGGTTCAATCATTGGAAGTCTCGCTCTATCGAAAGAAATTATCGTTTTACAACAATTAATTTATGCACAATGATGATTCTTGTCAATTCCACCTCACAGGAGAAACCTATGCCTTCGTTCAAACGCGAGATTGCGGTGGCCGCCATTGTTGTTGTGACGGCGTTCATGACGCCTTTTGCCGCCGTCGCCCTTCCATCGACCGCGACAGGTCGGATATCGGTGGGGCAGGTGATGGAGATGATCGACAAGGCCGGTACGAGCCCGATCGCCAGGCAAACGCTTGTCGCCTATGTCGCCGGGGTTGGCGAAGCCGCCGGCGTGATCGTCGACACGATCGGCAAGGGCGGCCTCGTCTCCTGCAAGAGTTCTTTCAGCCTGGATACAGGCGCGGTGCGCGCCGCCCTTGAAGCGGGCGCGCCCCGTCAGGGCGACTGGTCCCAGACACCGGCCACGCCATTGATCATTGCCGACATGGTCAAGCGCGCCGGTTGCAGGACCAAGATTTGAGTCAAGCGATCCGCTGGATCTCAGTCGCGCGACAATCCGGTCGCGCGACTATCAGGACCAACTCGGTCGTACTCACTTGTCATCGGCTGTTCGTTCGACGACCGGCTTCCCCCAATCCGTCGCTGCTTTGCAGCGCCACCTTTCCCCCTCGGAGGGAAAGGAAGCCGCGTCGGACGAGCGTTGGTGGCAATAGGTTCGCGCCCTTCCTCTACCCCGTCGATCGGGGAGAGGTGGCTCGGCGTAGCCGAGACGGAGTGGGGGTCGACCTGGCACGAGCGTGCATTCACGCCAGGTCCGCGATCCCGTCGCGTGCACAAATCAATCGAAAAACGCCTCCACCACGTTGCGCTTGCCGAGCATGAAGGCGTCAGCGACATGCTGGAGCGGGGCCAGATCGACATCGGAGACGCCAGCGCGCACGATTTCGGCAAAGCGCCGGTAGAGCATCGGGTACTCGGCCTCCGGCTCGTCATGAACCACCTTGCCATCAACGGCGAGCTTGGTGCCGCCGCCCGAAAGCACCATCGCGCCCTTGTCGGTGTCGGCCAGGATGTCCCAGCTTTGCGGACCTGTTTGCAGCCAGTCGAGGTCCATAGTCACCGGCAACCCATTCGAGGTGCGGAAGGTGACGCGCGCGGCAACCGGGGATGCGCGGTTTTCGGGGAAATCCAGAACCGCCGAAATGATGAACATCGGCGGCAGGATATGGGTGGCAATCGACAGCGCGTTGATGCCGGGATCGAAGACGCCGAAACCGCCGGGGGTCCAGATCCACTCCTGGTTCGGGTGCCAGCGGCGCACGTCTTCCTTCCAGTTGATGGCGGCCGACCTGATCTTGGTCGAGTTCAGGAAGGCACGCGCCGCCTCGACCGCCGGCGCATAGCGCGAGTGCCAGCTGGCGAACAGCGAGACGCCGTTCTGCGCGGCCAACGCCTTGAGGTCCTCGACCTCGCTGACAGTGGCGCCTGGCGGCTTCTCCAGGAAGACATGCTTCTTCGCCATCAGCGCCGTCCGCGCCGCGTCGTAGCGGAACTGCGGCGGCATGCAGAGCGATACGGCCTCGAGCTCGGGCACGGCGTCTAGCATGGCTTCGATATCAGGGAAATTCGGGATGTTTTCCACCTTGCCATGCCGGCTGGCGGCGGCGATGAGGCGATAGTTCGGGTCTTTCGCCAGGGCCGGCAGGTGCTGGTCGCGGACGATCTTGCCGACGCCGACGATGCCTATCTTGATGGGCTGGGACACGGTCGCTCCGTCTGTTGAGTGAGGAAGAGCGTTTCTTATCAGAACACTTGCTCCGGGCAAGCCGGAGCCGGCACGCTTAAGCCGAAAGGTCAGCCCCAGCTTTCCTCGAACTGCAGCGCCAGCTTTTCGCCGGCTAGAAAGGCCTCGATGGCCGCTTCGAAATGAGAGGGGTCGAGGCCGTTCGCGCCCAGCCAGTCGTCGGAATAATAGGTGTTGGCATAGCGGTCGCCCGAATCGCAGATCAACGTCACCAGCGAGCCGGCTTTCCTCGCCTCAACCATGCGCGCCGCCTGAAAGCACATGGCGACGAAGTTGGTGCCGGTCGACCCGCCGACACGGCGGCCAAGCCGGCGCGACAACACCCGCATCGCCGCCAGCGACATCGCGTCCGGCACCCGCAGCATGTGATCGATGACGCCGGGGACGAAGGATGGTTCGACGCGCGGCCGGCCGATACCCTCGATGCGCGACGGCTGCTCGCAGCGGCAGTCACGGTCATGCGTGGCAAAGCTGTCGAAGAAGGCCGAGCGCTCGACGTCCGCGACCGACAGCCGTGTTGCATGCCGCTTGTAGCGCAGATAGCGGCCGATCGTGGCGGTGGTGCCGCCGGTGCCGGCGCTCATGACGATCCAAGTCGGGATCGGATGCTGCTCCTCGCGCATCTGACCGAAGATGGAATCGGCGATGTTGTTGTTGCCGCGCCAGTCGGTGGCGCGCTCGGCATGGGTGAACTGGTCCATGAAATGACCGCCAAGCCGTGCCGCGAGTTCAGCCGACTCGGCATAGATGCGACGGCCGTCGTCGATGAAATGGCACTTGCCGCCATAGTGCTCGATCGCGGTGATCTTTTCGCGCGAGGTCGCTCTCGGCATCACGGCATAGAACGGCACGCCGATCATGCGGGCGAAATAGGCTTCCGATACCGCCGTCGAGCCCGACGACGCCTCGATCACTGGCGAGCCTTCACGGATGAGGCCGTTGCACAGCGCATAGAGGAACAGCGAACGCGCCAGCCGATGCTTCAGGCTGCCGGTCGGATGGGTCGATCTCGTCCTTGAGGTAGAAGTCGATGCCAGCCAGTGCCGGCAGGTCCAGCTTCCAGAGATGCGTATCGGCCGAGCGGTGCTGGTCGGCTTCGATCGCGGCGACCGCCCGATCGGCCCAGGCCCGGGAGGCAGGTCCAACAGCTCTTGATCCTGCCATGATCGGCGCCCTGGTTTCAGATCGGCACGTCGAAGGTGACGATCGACACTTCACCTTCGAGCGCGCCCTGGAAGGCGGAGATATGCGGCTCTTCGTCGGGTATGCCGTCCATGTCGCCGATCTGGTCGAGTTCGGCCTCGGCGTAACCTTCGGCCGCAAGCGATTCGAGTGCCCGGCGCACCGCCGAATCGTCATCGGGCGCGACCAGCATCACATGCACGCCTTCCGGCTTGCCGCCTTTTTTCTTCCACACCCGGCCGGTGATGATGGTGACCGGGCGTTCGTCATTGTCGTTCACGGGTCGATTCCTCTTGGCAAGATTCGGGCGGGCGAGGGGCCTTTGACTGCTCATGCGGCCTTTTCGCATGAAGCAGGGCCGTGCAACAGCCAGAAGCCGGTCACTTTCTTCCTCGTCCTTGCAAAACGGCGAAAGAAAATTACATGCGGTTTTCGCATGGCTGCCAAGCCCCGGCTTCAATGCAATATTTGCCGCGCCGGGCTTGACGGTTCATGGGCTTGCTAGTAGAAGCCGCCCAGTCAGAACCGATGTGAGGCTCTCCCTTCCGAAGCGACACGCTTTGGAGTTTGCCTCAAACAGGGTTCGTTTTACGAGCGAAAAGACATTTCCGGCGTGCACGAAGCGGCTTCCGCTTCCTCTGCCATTTGTTCGGGCAAGACCGCGAGGCGCGGTTTATGGCCCGAATTTGCGTATGGAAATGACGCTTTGAGCGGCCCTGACCGGGCGAGACACGGAATTGAGAGACAAGAGGGTTGAATGCCTACCGTCAACCAGCTGATCCGCAAGCCGCGCATTGCGCCGGTGAAGCGCAACAAGGTCCCGGCCATGCAGCAGAACCCGCAGAAGCGGGGTGTTTGCACGCGCGTCTATACAACGACGCCGAAGAAGCCGAACTCGGCGCTGCGCAAGGTGGCCAAGATCCGCCTGACCAATGGTTTTGAAGTGATCGGGTACATCCCCGGCGAAGGCCACAACCTTCAGGAACACTCCGTGGTGATGATCCGCGGCGGCCGCGTCAAGGATCTTCCGGGCGTTCGCTACCACATCATCCGCGGCGTGCTCGACACGCAGGGTGTGAAGAACCGCAAGCAGCGCCGTTCGAAGTACGGCGCCAAGCGTCCGAAGTAAGATTTTCCGGCCTTGGCGCTCCTTGAGTGCGTCGGGCTATGAGATTGAGAGACAAAAGCCATGTCGCGTCGTCACAGTGCAGAAAAGCGTGAGATCAATCCGGACCCGAAGTTCGGCGATCTGATCGTCACCAAGTTCATGAACGCCGTCATGTATGACGGCAAGAAGTCGGTCGCCGAGACCATCGTCTACGGCGCGCTCGACCAGGTTCAGTCGAAGACCAAGCAAGAGCCGGTCACCGTCTTCCATCAGGCGCTCGACAATGTCGCGCCGCATGTGGAAGTGCGTTCGCGTCGTGTCGGCGGCGCCACCTACCAGGTTCCGGTCGACGTGCGCCCCGAGCGCCGTCAGGCATTGGCCATTCGCTGGCTGATCGCCGCGGCTCGCAATCGCAACGAGACCACGATGGTCGACCGCCTCTCCGGCGAGCTGATGGACGCGGCCAACAACCGCGGCACGGCCGTCAAGAAGCGTGAAGACACCCACAAGATGGCTGAAGCCAACCGCGCTTTCGCGCACTACCGCTGGTAAAGCGCGAACGAGACTGAGAGGCAGCTACGATGGCCCGCGAATACAAAATCGAAGACTACCGCAATTTCGGTATCATGGCGCATATTGACGCCGGCAAGACGACGACCACCGAGCGCGTCCTCTATTACACGGGCAAGTCGCACAAGATCGGCGAAGTCCACGACGGCGCTGCCACCATGGATTGGATGGAGCAGGAGCAGGAGCGCGGCATCACCATCACGTCCGCCGCGACCACGACCTTCTGGAAGGGTCGCAGCGGCAAGATGTACCGCTTCAACATCATCGACACCCCCGGCCACGTCGACTTCACCATCGAAGTCGAGCGTTCGCTGCGCGTTCTCGACGGCGCCATAGCGCTGCTCGATGCCAATGCCGGTGTCGAGCCGCAGACGGAAACCGTCTGGCGTCAGGCCGACAAGTATCGCGTTCCGCGCATGATCTTCTGCAACAAGATGGACAAGATCGGCGCCGACTTCTACCGCTCGGTCGAGATGATCGGTTCGCGCCTCGGTGCGCATGCCGTTGTCATGCAGCTGCCGATCGGCGCCGAGACCGAGTTCAAGGGTGTTGTCGACCTCGTCGAGATGAACGCGCTGGTCTGGCGCGACGAGACGCTGGGCGCTGCCTGGGACATCGTCGAGATCCCGGACGACCTCAAGGCTCGTGCCGAAGAATACCGCGAGAAGATGATCGAGGCCGCCGTCGAAATGGACGAGACGGCGCTTGAGAATTACCTCGAAGGCAAGATGCCGTCGAATGACGAGATCCGCGCGCTGATCCGCAAGGGCACCATCGCGGTGAAGTTCTACCCGATGTTCTGTGGCTCGGCCTTCAAGAACAAGGGCGTACAGCCGCTGCTCGACGCCGTCGTCGAATATCTGCCGTCGCCGGCCGACGTTCCGGCCATCAAGGGCGTCGATGCCAAGACCGACGCCGAGATCGAGCGTCATGCCGACGACAACGAGCCGCTGTCGATGCTCGCCTTCAAGATCATGAACGACCCGTTCGTCGGTTCGCTGACCTTTGCCCGCATCTATTCGGGCAAGCTCACCAAGGGCATCTCGGTCGACAACACCGTGAAGGGCAAGAAAGAGCGCATCGGCCGCATGCTGCAGATGCATGCGAATTCGCGCGCCGACGTCGAAGAGGCTTTTGCCGGCGACATCGTTGCTCTTGCCGGTCTCAAGGACACGACCACCGGCGACACGCTCAGTGATCCGCTGCATCCGGTCATCCTCGAGCGCATGGAATTCCCCGATCCGGTCATCCAGATCGCCATCGAGCCGAAGACCAAGAACGACCAGGAAAAGATGGGCCTCGCCCTTCACCGCCTGGCCGCCGAGGATCCGTCCTTCCGCGTCAAGACCGACGAGGAAAGCGGCCAGACCATCATTTCCGGCATGGGCGAACTTCACCTCGACATCATCGTCGACCGCATGCGTCGCGAGTTCAAGGTCGAGGCCAATGTCGGTGCGCCGCAGGTGGCCTATCGCGAGACGATCACCCGCAAGCATGAGCAGGATTACACGCACAAGAAGCAGACCGGCGGTACCGGTCAGTTCGCTCGCGTCAAGATCGTCTTCGAGCCGAACCCGGACAGCAGCGAGTTCGAGTTCGATACCAAGATCGTCGGCGGCGCCGTGCCGAAGGAATACATCCCGGGTGTCGAAAAGGGCATCAACAGCGTCATGACCTCGGGTCCGTTCGCGGGCTTCCCGATGATCGGCGTCAAGGCGACGCTGATCGACGGCGCTTACCACGATGTCGACTCCAGCGTTCTGGCCTTCGAAATCGCCGGCCGCGCCTGCTTCCGTGAAGCAGCACCCAAGCTTAGTGTGCAGCTGCTCGAGCCGATCATGAAGGTCGAAGTCGTGACGCCGGAAGACTACGTCGGCAGCGTCATCGGCGATCTGAACGGTCGTCGTGGCCAGATCCAGGGCCAGGAAGCGCGTGGCGTTGCAGTGGTCATCAACGCGATGGTGCCGCTCGCCAACATGTTCAAGTACGTCGACAATTTGCGCTCGATGAGCCAGGGCCGTGCGGCCTACACGATGCAGTTCGATCACTACGAGCCGGTCCCGACCGCAGTGGCCCAGGAAGTCCAGAAGAAATACGCGTAAGGGTTCCTTAGCCACCGGGTCGCGCCCCTCGCGCGGTGCCGGATCTGAAGAGCGAATAACAATTTCCCCCAAGCGGGTAGAATAGACGGAGAACGATTATGGCCAAAGGTAAATTCGAGCGTAACAAGCCTCACGTGAACATCGGCACGATTGGCCACGTCGACCATGGCAAGACGTCGCTGACGGCGGCGATCACCAAGTATTTTGGCGAATACAAGCGCTACGACCAGATCGACGCTGCCCCTGAAGAAAAGGCGCGCGGCATCACGATCTCGACGGCGCACGTCGAATACGAGACGGCCAACCGCCACTACGCTCACGTCGACTGCCCCGGCCACGCCGACTATGTGAAGAACATGATCACCGGTGCCGCGCAGATGGACGGCGCGATCCTGGTCGTGTCGGCTGCCGACGGCCCAATGCCGCAGACCCGCGAGCACATCCTGCTTGCCCGTCAGGTCGGCGTGCCGTCGATCGTGGTGTTCCTCAACAAGGTCGACCAGGTCGACGACGCCGAGCTGCTCGAACTGGTCGAGCTCGAGGTTCGCGAGCTTCTGACCAAGAACGAGTTCCCCGGCGACGACATTCCGATCGTCAAGGGTTCGGCTCTGGCTGCTCTTGAAGACACCGACAAGAAGATCGGTGAAGACGCGATCCGCGAGCTGATGGCTGCGGTCGATGCCTACATTCCGACGCCGGTTCGTCCGCTCGACAAGCCGTTCCTGATGCCGATCGAAGACGTGTTCTCGATCTCGGGCCGCGGCACGGTTGTCACGGGTCGCGTCGAGCGTGGCATTGTCAAGGTCGGCGAGGAACTCGAGATCATCGGCATCCGTCCGACGACCAAGACGACCTGCACCGGCGTCGAGATGTTCCGCAAGCTGCTCGATCAGGGCCAGGCTGGCGACAACATCGGCGCGCTGCTGCGCGGCGTTGATCGTGAAGGTGTCGAGCGTGGCCAGGTTCTGGCGAAGCCCGGTACGGTGAAGCCGCACAAGAAGTTCGTGGCTGAAGCCTACATCCTGACCAAGGACGAAGGTGGCCGTCATACGCCGTTCTTCACCAACTACCGTCCGCAGTTCTACTTCCGCACGACGGACGTGACCGGCATCGTGTCGCTGCCGGAAGGCACCGAGATGGTGATGCCGGGCGACAACATCACGGTCGATGTCGAGCTGATCGTGCCGATCGCCATGGAAGAGAAGCTGCGCTTCGCCATCCGTGAAGGCGGCCGCACCGTCGGTGCCGGCATCGTCGTCACCATCAAAGAGTAATTTGGACTTAAACCGATCTGTCGCGGGCGCGGGAGTTGCCCGCGCCGCGCCAGAACAAGGAAGTGACGCATGAACGGACAGAATATCCGCATCCGCCTGAAGGCGTTTGACCACCGCGTGCTCGACGCCTCGACGAAGGAAATCGTGTCGACGGCCAAGCGTACCGGCGCAAACGTCCGCGGCCCCATTCCGCTGCCGACGCGGATCGAAAAGTTTACGGTCAACCGGTCGCCTCACGTCGACAAGAAGAGCCGCGAGCAGTTCGAGATGCGCACGCACAAGCGTCTGCTCGACATCGTCGATCCGACCCCGCAGACCGTCGATGCTTTGATGAAGCTCGATCTGGCCGCCGGCGTCGACGTCGAGATCAAGCTCTAAGGGAATGAGAGCGCGGTAAGGGGCGGTGCCCCTGGCCCGGAACTCTAAAGGAATTGAACCGATGCGTTCAGGTGTGATTGCAAAGAAGGTGGGAATGACCCGCATCTACAACGATGCCGGGGAACATGTTCCCGTCACCGTTCTCCTGATGGAGAACTGCCAGGTCGTGGCCCAGCGCACGCAAGAGAAGAATGGCTACACCGCCGTTCAGCTCGGCGTTGGCCTGGCCAAGGTGAAGAACACGTCGAAGGCGATGCGCGGCCATTTCGCGACCGCTTCCGTCGAGCCGAAGGCGAAGGTCGCCGAGTTCCGCGTCTCCGCCGACAACATGATCGATGTCGGCGCCGAGATCACCGTCGAGCACTTCGTCGCCGGCCAGAAGGTCGATGTGACGGGCACGACGATCGGCAAGGGTTTCCAGGGCGTCATCAAGCGCCACCACATGGGCGGTGGCCGTGCAACGCACGGTAACTCGGTTTCGCACCGTACGCACGGTTCGACCGGCCAGCGCCAGGACCCGGGCAAGGTGTTCAAGGGCAAGCATATGGCTGGCCACATGGGCGACGTCAGGGTCACCACGCAGAATGTCGAGATCGTATCGACCGACGCCGACCGCGGCCTGATCCTGATCCGCGGTGCGGTTCCCGGATCGAAGGGCGCCTGGATCCTGGTCCGCGATGCGGCCAAGGTGGCACTGCCGGCCAATGCGCCGAAGCCTGCCGCGATCCGCGCCGTTGCTGCCGAAAGTGGCGCCAAGAACGAGGCTCCGGCCACAGAGGGAGCGGAATAATGGATCTCAAGATCACAACGCTGGGCGGCAAGGACGCCGGCAAGCTGGAACTCTCCGACGAGATTTTCGGCCTTGATCCGCGCGAAGACATCCTGCAGCGCGTCGTGCGCTGGCAGCTTGCCAAGAAGCAGCAGGGCACGCACAAGACCAAGGGTCGCGCCGAGATCGCGCGCACCGGCGCCAAGATGTACAAGCAGAAGGGTACGGGCCGCGCCCGTCACCATTCGGCACGCGCTCCGCAGTTCCGCGGCGGCGGCAAGGCCCACGGCCCGGTCGTTCGCAGCCACGAGCACGAACTGCCGAAGAAGGTTCGTGCGCTCGGCCTCAAGCATGCTCTCTCGGCCAAGGCCAAGAGCGCGTCGATTATCATCATCGACGAGCTGAAGCTGACCGAGGCCAAGACGAAGGCGCTGATCGCGAATTTCGCGACGCTGGGCCTGACCAACGCTTTGCTGATCGGCGGCGCCGAGCTTGACAAGAACTTCAAGCTGGCGGCGACGAACATCCCCAACATCGACGTGCTGCCCATCCAGGGCATCAACGTCTACGACATTCTGCGCCGCGGCACGCTGGTCCTTTCGAAGGCCGCCGTCGAGGCTCTCGAGGAGCGCTTTAAATGACCGACCTTCGTCACTACGACGTGATCGTCTCGCCGGCGATCACTGAAAAGTCGACCATGGCCTCCGAGCAGAACCAGGTCGTCTTCAACGTCGCCAAGAAGGCGTCGAAGCCGGAAATCAAGGCCGCCGTCGAAGCGCTGTTCGGCGTCAAGGTGATGGCCGTGAACACGCTTGTCCGCAAGGGCAAGATCAAGCGCTTCCGTGGCACGGTTGGCCGCCAGAGCGACGTCAAGAAGGCGATTGTGACGCTGGCCGATGGCCAGTCGATCGACGTCGCGACGGGTCTCTGAGCAAGGCCGCGAGGACAGAACAATGGCACTGAAAAAATTCAACCCGGTAACGCCCAGCACCCGTCAGCTGGTCATCGTCGACCGCTCGGGCCTCTACAAGGGCAAGCCCGTCAAGGGTCTGACCGAAGGCCTGACCAAGTCGGGCGGCCGCAACAACCACGGCCGCATCACCGCCCGCTTCATCGGCGGTGGTCACAAGCGTTCGTACCGCATCATCGACTTCAAGCGCCGCAAGTTCGACGTTGTCGGCACGGTCGAGCGTATTGAATACGATCCGAACCGCACCGCCTTCATCGCGCTGATCAAGTATGACGATGGCGAGCTGTCCTACATCATCGCTCCGCAGCGTCTGGCTCCCGGTGACAAGATCGTGTCCGGTGAATCGGTCGACGTGAAGCCGGGCAATGCGATGCCGCTGGCTTCGATGCCGGTCGGCACCATCGTCCACAACATCGAGCTGAAGCCGGGCAAGGGCGCTCAGGTCGCCCGTTCGGCAGGTGGTTATGGTCAGCTGGTCGGTCGTGACCAGGGCATGGCGATCCTGCGCCTCAACTCGGGCGAGCAGCGTGTCGTTCACGGCTCCTGCATGGCCACTGTCGGCGCCGTGTCCAATCCGGACCACGGCAACATCAATGACGGCAAGGCCGGTCGCACGGTTTGGCGTGGCAAGCGCCCGCACAATCGCGGCGTGACCATGAACCCGGTCGACCATCCGCACGGCGGCGGCGAAGGCCGCACCTCGGGTGGCCGCCATCCGGTTTCGCCCTGGGGCAAGCCGACCAAGGGCAAGAAGACGCGGTCCAACAAGGCGACCGACAAGTTCATCCTGCGCTCGCGCCATCAGCGCAAGAGCTAAGAAGAGGTAACGCCAAGTGACTCGTTCGATTTGGAAAGGCCCCTTCATTGACGGCTACCTTCTCAAGAAGGTGGACAAGGTTCGTGAAGGTGGTCGCAATGAGGTGATCAAGATGTGGAGCCGTCGCTCCACCATCCTGCCGCAGTTCGTCGGCTTCACCTTCGGTGTCTACAACGGCCAGAAGCATGTTCCCGTCTCGGTGAACGAGGACATGGTCGGTCACAAGTTCGGTGAATTCGCTCCGACCCGGACCTATTACGGTCACGGCGCGGATAAGAAGGCGAAGAGGAAATAATCATGGGCAAGGCCAAAGCTCCGCGCAGGCTTGCTGATAACGAAGCGCGCGCCGTATTGCGCACGATCCGTATCAGCCCGCAGAAGCTCAACCTGGTTGCCGCGCTGATCCGCGGCAAGAAGGTCGCGACAGCGCTTTCCGATCTCGAATTCTCGGCCAAGCGGATTTCCGGCACGGTCAAGAAGACGCTGGAATCGGCAATCGCCAACGCGGAAAACAACCACGACCTGGATGTCGATGCACTGATCGTGGCGGAAGCCTATGTCGGCAAGTCGATCGTCATGAAGCGGTTCCATGCTCGTGGCCGTGGTCGCGCCAGCCGTATCGAGAAGCCGTTCTCGCACCTCACGATCGTTGTTCGTGAAGTCGAAGAAAAAGGGGAGGCCGCATAATGGGCCAGAAAGTCAATCCGATCGGTCTTCGCCTCGGCATCAACCGCACCTGGGATTCGCGCTGGTTCGCGAACACCGGCGAGTACGGCAAGCTGCTGCATGAGGACATCAAGATCCGCAAGTATCTTGAGAAGGAACTCAAGCAGGCTGCCATTTCGAAGGTCGTGATCGAACGTCCGCACAAGAAGTGCCGCGTCACCATCCACGCCGCGCGCCCGGGTCTGATCATCGGCAAGAAGGGCGCCGACATCGAGAAGCTTCGCAAGAAGCTGATGGAGATGACGAAGTCCGAGACGCACCTCAACATCGTTGAAGTGCGCAAGCCGGAAATCGACGCGACCCTGGTCGCTCAGTCGATTGCCCAGCAGCTCGAGCGTCGTATCGCGTTCCGCCGCGCCATGAAGCGTGCCGTTCAGTCGGCGATGCGCCTCGGTGCCGAAGGCATCCGCATCAACTGCGCCGGCCGTCTCGGCGGCGCCGAGATCGCGCGCATGGAATGGTATCGCGAAGGCCGCGTGCCGCTGCATACGCTGCGTGCGGACGTCGACTACGGCACGGCCGAAGCGCACACCGCTTATGGCATCTGCGGCGTCAAGGTCTGGGTGTTCAAGGGCGAGATCCTTGAGCATGACCCGATGGCTTCGGAGCGTCGGGCCAGCGAAAGCGATGCAGCGCATGGCGGTGGTGGTGATCGCGAACGCGGTCGTCGTCGCGAAAACGCCTGAGACATTTAGGAATTTGGAGTTAGAACGATGCTGCAGCCAAAGCGCACAAAGTTCCGCAAGCAGTTCAAGGGCCGTATCCATGGTACCGCAAAGGGCGGCACCAACCTGGATTTCGGTGGTTTCGGGCTGAAGGCGCTTGAGCCGAACCGCGTCACCGCACGTGAGATCGAGGCGGCCCGCCGCGCGATCACGCGTGAAATGAAGCGCGCTGGTCGCGTCTGGATCCGTATTTTCCCGGACGTGCCGGTCACTTCGAAGCCGACCGAAGTCCGCATGGGTAAGGGCAAGGGCGCGGTCGATTACTGGGCGGCGCGCGTCAAGCCGGGCCGCATCATGTTCGAGATCGACGGCGTCAATGAAGAAACCGCCCGTGAGGCACTGCGTCTCGGCGCGGCCAAGCTCTCGGTCAAGACGCGCTTCGTGCAGCGCATCGCAGAATAAGGACGGGCTGATATGAAAGCCGAAGACATCCGGACCAAGACCCAGGACCAGCTGACCGACGACCTGGCCAGCCTGAAGAAGGAGCAGTTCAACCTGCGCTTCCAGAAGGCCACCGGCCAGCTCGAGAAGACCGCGCGCGTGAGACAGGTCCGTAAGGACATTGCGCGTATCAAGACCATCGCTGCGGAAAAGTCCGCGGCTAAGAAGGCTTAAGGACGAAAACCATGCCAAAGCGCATTCTGCAGGGCACCGTCGTCAGCGACAAGAACGAGAAGACGGTTGTCGTCAAGGTCGAACGGCGCTTCACGCATCCCGTGATGAAGAAGACCGTGCGCATGACCAAGAAGTACAAGGCGCACGACGAGAACAACGCCCACAAGGTAGGCGATCAGGTGTTCATCCAGGAATCGAAGCCGATTTCCAAGGATAAGCGCTGGATCGTCGTGTCTTCGGACCAGGCGTAAACAACGAATTTTGGACAGACCGGGGAGGGGCTTTGAGCCCATCCCGTTAGAAGAGAAGAAGGCGGCCAGTCATGATTCAGATGCAAACAAACCTCGACGTCGCGGATAATTCCGGCGCCCGTCGTGTCATGTGCATCAAGGTGCTGGGCGGCTCGAAGCGGAAATACGCTTCCGTGGGCGACATCATCGTGGTGTCGATCAAGGAAGCCATCCCGCGCGGCCGCGTGAAGAAGGGCGATGTGATGAAGGCGGTCGTGGTTCGCACGGCCAAGGACATCCGCCGCCCGGACGGCAGCGTGATCCGTTTCGACAAGAACGCGGCCGTTCTCGTCGACAACAAGAAAGAGCCGATCGGCACGCGTATCTTCGGACCGGTTCCGCGCGAACTCCGCGCCAAGAACCACATGAAGATCATCTCGCTCGCGCCTGAAGTGCTGTAAGGAGCCGGACCAATGCAAAAGATTAGAAAAGGCGACAAGGTCGTCGTGCTGGCCGGCAAGGACAAGGGCCGTTCGGGCGAAGTCCTCTCGGTACAGCCGAAGGAAGACACCGCGCTGGTGCGCGGCGTCAACATGATCCGCCGTCACCAGAAGCAGTCCCAGTCCCAAGAGGGCGGGATCATCACCAAGGAAGCGCCGATCCAGCTGTCGAACATCGCGCTGGCCGACCCCAAGGATGGCAAGCCGACCCGAGTCGGTTTCATCTTCCAGAAGGACGGCAAGAAGGTGCGCGTCGCCAAGCGCTCGGGAGAAGTCATCAATGGCTAAGGCTCAAACCACGAAGCCCAAGGCTGAAAGCAAACAGTCCAAGGCTCAGAACACGCCGCGCCTCAAGCAGGTCTACAACGAGACCATCCGCAAGGCGCTGCAGGAACAGTTCGGCTACGACAACGAGATGCAGGTTCCGCGCATCGACAAGATCGTGCTGAACATGGGCGTTGGCGAAGCGACCGCCGATCTCGAAGAAGCCTTCGATCGCGGCCGAAGACCTGGCGATGATCGCCGGCCAGAAGGCCGTCGTCACCCGCGCCCGCAACTCGATCGCCGGCTTCAAGGTCCGCGAGAAGATGCCGATCGGCGCCAAGGTCACGCTGCGCAAGGAACGCATGTACGAGTTCCTCGACCGCCTCGTGAACATCGCACTGCCGCGCGTCCGCGACTTTCGCGGACTGAATCCGAAGAGCTTCGATGGCCGTGGCAACTACGCCATGGGCATCAAGGAACACATCGTGTTCCCGGAGATCAACTACGACAAGGTTGATCAGATCTGGGGCATGGACGTCATCGTTTGTACGACTGCGAAGACGGACGACGAAGCCAGGGCATTGCTCAAGGCCTTCAACTTCCCCTTCCGCCAGTAACGGCAGCGAGAAAAGGAAAAATCTGAAATGGCAAAGACCAGCTCAGTCGAGAAGAACAACAGGCGCCGCAAGCTTGCCGACCAGTACGGTCCCAAGCGCGCTGCCCTGAAGGCGATCATCATGGATCAGTCCAAGCCGATGGAGGAGCGCTTCCGCGCTCAGCTCAAGCTTGCTGCCCTGCCGCGCAACTCGGCCAAGATCCGCATCCGCAACCGCTGCGAAGTCACCGGCCGTCCGCGCGCCTACTATCGCAAGCTCAAAGTATCGCGCATCGCGCTTCGTGATCTCGGCAACAACGGCCAGATCCCGGGCCTGGTCAAGTCGAGCTGGTAAGGAGGACATAACATGTCATTGAGCGATCCTCTCGGCGATATGCTGACCCGCATCCGCAACGCGTATGGCCGCAAGAAGTCGAGCGTTTCGACGCCGGCGTCGCGTCTACGCACCCGCGTCCTCGACGTGCTGAAGGCTGAAGGCTATATCCGCGATTACAGCCAGACCGACTTCGACAACGGCAAGTCCGAAATCGAAATCGAGCTGAAGTATTTCGACGGCGCGCCGGTTGTGCGTGAAATCGCCCGCGTCTCGAAGCCAGGCCGCCGCGTC
This sequence comes from Mesorhizobium loti, assembly GCA_014189435.1. Lineage (NCBI taxonomy): Bacteria > Pseudomonadati > Pseudomonadota > Alphaproteobacteria > Hyphomicrobiales > Phyllobacteriaceae > Mesorhizobium > Mesorhizobium loti. The sequence continues at coordinate 2,869,580 of CP050293.1, read as the reverse complement.
TATGTTTCGGCCAAGTCGATTCCGCAGGTCGCCAACGGCCTCGGCATCGCCATCCTTTCGACACCGAAGGGCGTGATGGCCGACCACGAAGCACGTGAACAGAACGTCGGCGGTGAGATCCTCTGCCAGATCTTCTGATCTGGCAGTTGACCGCAAAGTGGAATCCGGTCTTCGGATCGTTCCCGAAGACAGAGACCTGAAACAAGAGAAGTGACGAGGACAACAAAATGTCTCGTATTGGAAAGAAACCCGTTTCGCTGCCGCAGGGCGTGACCGCGACCGTCAACGGCCAGACCGTGACGGCGAAGGGCCCCAAGGGTGAGCTGAAGTTCGTGGTGAACGACGAAGTCCTGGTCAAGATGGAAGGCAGCGAGATCGCTGTCCAGCCGCGCGACCAGACCAAGACCGCCCGCTCCAAGTGGGGCATGTCGCGCACGCAGATCGTCAACATCCTGCAGGGCGTCAAGGACGGTTTCGAGAAGAAGCTCGAGATCACCGGCGTCGGCTATCGCGCCGCACTTCAGGGCAAGAACCTGCAGCTGGCACTTGGCTTCAGCCATGACGTCGTCTACGAGACGCCGCAGGGCATCACCATCACGGTGCCGAAGCCGACCGAAATCACCGTGGCCGGCATCGACAAGCAGCAGGTCGGCCAGGTTGCGGCCGAGATCCGCGAGTATCGTGGTCCCGAGCCCTACAAGGGCAAGGGCGTCCGCTATGCTGGCGAGAAGATCGTCCGCAAGGAAGGCAAGAAGAAGTAGTGGGCTTGGCCCCGAAAAGTTGAAGACTTTTCGAAAAGGACCAAGCTGAAGAAGTGCAACGCCGCGGGGAGCGGTCGCGGGAGGCGCATTCGCCTACCGCATATGGCGGCCCCCGTTTTTTGAAGGCAAGGAACTATCATGGCTACCAAGGGATCCATCCAGCGCCGCGCGCAGCGCGTCCGCCGTCAGATCAAGAAGGTCGCCGGTGAGCGTCCGCGTCTGTCGGTCCACCGCACGTCGAAGAACATCTACGTGCAGGTCATCGACGACGCCAAGGGCCACACCATCGCTGCCGCTTCGACGCTTGAGAAGGACCTCAAGGGTTCGCTCAAGACCGGCGCCGACACCGCCGCCGCCGCCGCGATCGGCAAGCTGATCGCCGAGCGCGCCACCAAGGCCGGCGTCAAGGAAGTCGTCTTCGACCGCGGCGCCTACATCTATCACGGCCGCGTCAAGGCGCTCGCCGAAGCTGCCCGTGAAGGTGGCTTGAGCTTCTAAGCATGATCCCGAAAAGTTGCAGACTTTTCGGATAAAGATTATGCGAAGGAAATGATTTCGCCCCCGGTGACCCACAGAGGCACCGGATCTTATCAGCAACCGTGCTTCCGGAAAAAAACAAGGAACAGGATATGGCACAGGAACGTAGGGATGGCGGCCGCGGCCGCGATCGTGAAGAACGCGATGACGGCATGGTGGACAAGCTCGTCCACATCAACCGCGTCGCCAAGGTCGTCAAGGGCGGCCGTCGCTTCGGTTTTGCAGCACTCGTCGTCGTCGGCGACCAGAAGGGCCGCGTCGGCTTTGGTCACGGCAAGGCGCGCGAAGTGCCGGAAGCTATCCGCAAGGCAACTGAATCGGCCAAGCGCGACATGATCTTCGTGCCGCTGCGCTCGGGCCGTACGCTGCATCACGACGTCGAAGGACGCTGGGGCGCTGGACGCGTGCTGCTGCGCGCTGCCAAGCAAGGTACCGGCATCATCGCCGGTGGCCCGATGCGCGCTGTCTTCGAGACGCTCGGCATGCATGACGTGGTCGCTAAGTCGATGGGTTCGTCGAACCCCTACAACATGGTTCGCGCCACCTTCGACGCGCTGAAGAGCCAGATGCATCCCAAGGATGTGGCTGCTGCTCGTGGCATCAAGTATTCGACCCTTCAGGCCCGCCGCGGCACCGCCGTTGCGGCTGAAGAATAGTCGATCTGACCAGGGATTTTGACCATGGCCAAGAAAGCAACCAAGACCATCACCGTTGAGCAGATCGGTTCGCCGATCCGTCGTCCGAAGGAACAGCGCGCGACGCTGGTCGGCCTCGGCCTCAACAAGATGCACAAGCAGCGCACGCTGGAAGATACGCCCTCCGTGCGCGGCATGATCGCTGCCGTCCAGCATCTCGTCCGCGTCGTGGACGAGGGCTGAGCCAGAGCGCAGGAGAACTCAGATGAAACTCAACGATCTGCGTGACAAGGACGGCGCGACGCACTCCAAGAAGCGTCTCGGCCGTGGTATCGGCTCCGGCTCCGGCAAGACCGGCGGTCGCGGTGTCAAGGGCCAGAAGGCACGCTCCGGCGTCGCCATCAACGGCTTCGAGGGTGGTCAGATGCCGCTCTACCGGCGCCTGCCGAAGCGTGGCTTCAACAACATCTTCGCCAAGAGCTTCACCGTCGTGTCGCTGGCCCGCATCCAGGTGGCCATCGATGCCAAGAAGCTCGACGCCAAGGCAACCGTGACGGCTGAATCGCTGGTTGCCGCCGGCGTCATCCGCCGCGTCAAGGACGGCGTGCGCATCCTCTCGGACGGCGAGATCAAGGCTAAGCTCGCCTTTGACGTTGCCGGCGCCTCCAAGGCCGCGATCGAGAAGATCGAAAAGGCCGGCGGTTCGGTCAAGCTGCCGCAGGAAAAGGCAGCTGCCGAGTAACGGCAATTTGAAGCGCGATCGGCAAGAGTGGGATCCGTTTTTGCTCACGATTGCGCTTTGATCTGCTCAACGAGGCGGCCGCGTCAACGCGGCCGCTTGCATGTTTAGAGCCCGGAGCTTATCTCGTGAGCTTCGGTGAAACGCGCCGCCTGACCTCAAGGGCCATCAAGCGTTACCAAGCGGAGAATCAGGCATGGCTTCGGCTGCTGAACAATTAGCCTCGAATCTGAATTTCTCGGCCTTCGCCAAGGCGGAGGATCTGAAGAAGCGCATCTGGTTCACGATCGGCGCGCTGCTCGTCTATCGCCTCGGCACCTACATCCCGCTTCCCGGAATCAATCCCGACGCCTTCGCCCAGGCCTTCTCCTCGCAGAGCAAGGGCGTGCTCGGCATGTTCAACATGTTCGCCGGCGGCGCCGTGCAGCGCATGGCGATCTTTGCGCTCGGCATCATGCCTTACATCTCCGCCTCCATCATCATGCAGCTGATGACCTCGGTCATCCCGTCACTGGAAGCGCTGAAGAAGGAAGGCGAACAGGGGCGCAAGGTCATCAACCAGTACACGCGCTACGGCACCGTGCTGCTTGCGCTGGTTCAGGCCTATGGCATTTCGGTCGGTCTGGAAGGCGGCAACGGCATCGTCAGCGATCCCGGCATGTTCTTCCGCATCTCGACCGTCGTCACGCTGGTCGGCGGCACCATGTTCCTGATGTGGCTGGGCGAGCAGATCACCGCCCGCGGCATCGGCAACGGCATTTCGCTGATCATCTTCTCCGGCATCGTCGCCGGCCTGCCGCACGCCATCTCCGGCACGCTGGAGCTTGGCCGCACCGGCGCGCTGTCGACCGGCCTGATCCTGGCGATCATCGTGCTCGCCATCGTCGTCATTGCGCTCATCGTGTTCTTCGAGCGCGCCCAGCGCCGCTTGCTGATCCAGTATCCGAAGCGTCAGGTCGGCAACCGGATGTTCCAGGGCGATACCTCGCATCTGCCGCTCAAGCTCAACACATCGGGCGTCATTCCGCCGATCTTCGCCTCGTCGCTGCTGCTGCTGCCGGCCACCGTCGCCGGCTTCTCGCAGACGACCAACTTGCCGGCCTGGGCAAGCACCGTGCTCGCCTCGCTCGGCCACGGCCAGCCGCTCTACATGCTGTTTTATGCGGCGATGATCGTGTTCTTCGCCTTCTTCTACACCGCGATTGTCTTCAACCCGAAGGACACCGCCGACCAGCTCAAGAAGCATTCGGGCTTCATCCCCGGCTATCGTCCGGGCGAGCGCACCGCCGATTACATCGATTACGTTCTCACCCGCATCACCGTCGTCGGCGCCATCTATCTGGTGCTGGTGTGCTTGCTGCCGGAGTTCCTGATCTCGGCGACTGGCGTACCGTTCTACCTTGGTGGCACATCGCTTCTGATCGTGGTCAGTGTCACGCTCGATACGGTTGCGCAGATTCAGGGCCACCTGATTGCGCACCAGTATGAAGGCCTGATCAAGAAGTCGAAGCTGCGCGGGGGAAGAAAGCCAGATGAGGTTGATATTGCTTGGGCCGCCAGGAGCGGGCAAGGGGACACAAGCACAAAGACTGGTAGAAAAACACGGCATACCCCAGCTTTCGACGGGCGACATGCTGCGTGCTGCCGTGCAGGCAGGCACCGAAGTCGGCAAGCGCGCCAAGGCGGTGATGGATGCCGGTGAACTGGTCTCCGACGCCATCGTCAACGCGATCGTCGCCGAGCGAATCGATCAGGCAGATTGCGCCAAGGGGTTCATCCTCGACGGATATCCGCGCACCCTGGTGCAGGCGGATGCGGTTGAGCTGATGCTTTCGGATCGCTCGCAGGGCCTCGACGCCGTCATTGAACTTGTCGTCGACGACAAGGCGCTGGTTGGCCGTATAGTCAAGCGCGCCAACGAGGCACAGGCTGCCGGCCTGCCTGTTCGCAAGGACGACAATCCGACCGTGTTCGAGGAGCGTCTGAGAGAATACTACAAGAAGACGTCGCCGCTGATTGGCTACTACTATGCCAAGGGCAAGCTCCGCAGTGTCGACGGCATGGCCGACATCGATGCTGTGACGGAACAGATCGAAGCGGTGCTCAAGGACGCAGCGCGGGGAAATTAACGATTGCACTTGACGGAAGCGGTTCGCTGCGGTATGGCGGCCCGTCTTCCTATCAGGCATGGGCTTTGCTTGTCCGCAAGGGCAAGGCAGCCGCTTTGAACTGGAAACTCCCGCAAGGGCCGGCCTCCACCGGACGCGGGGCAACTTAAGATAGCGCCGGGCCCGCCTTGTTTAGAAGGTTGGCCGGCTCAGATGGAGAAGAGAAGAACATGGCTCGTATAGCCGGCGTCAACATTCCGACCAACAAGCGCGTTGTCATTGCGCTTCAGTACATTCACGGCATTGGCAAGAAGTTCGCCCAGGAGATCGTCGACAAGGTCGGCATCCCGGCCGAGCGCCGCGTCAACCAGCTGACCGACGCGGAAGTGCTGCAGATCCGCGAAACCATCGACCGCGACTACCAGGTCGAGGGCGACCTGCGCCGCGAAGTCTCGATGAACATCAAGCGGCTTATGGACCTCGGCTGCTACCGCGGCCTGCGTCACCGCCGCTCGCTGCCGGTCCGCGGCCAGCGCACGCATACCAATGCGCGCACCCGCAAGGGCCCGGCCAAGTCGATCGCCGGCAAGAAGAAGTAATTTAGGGGAATATGGGAGTAGGGGAGTAAGGCAGTAGGGAATGCCCGGCAATCGGGTGGCATTTTTCCCTACTCCCTTACTGCCCTATTCCCTTACTCCCTTACGAAGAAGGTGGAGCCGCTGGCATTACGGCGGTGTAGAGATCAACTGAAAGGACTATCATGGCCAAGGAAGCCGCTCGTGTTCGCCGTCGCGAACGCAAGAACATCTCGTCGGGCGTTGCCCACGTCAATTCGACCTTCAACAACACGATGATCACCATCACCGACGCGCAGGGCAATTCGATTGCCTGGTCGTCGGCCGGTGCCCAGGGCTTCAAGGGTTCGCGCAAGTCGACCCCGTTCGCTGCCCAGATGGCTGCCGAGGATGTTGCCAAGAAGGCCCAGGAACACGGCATGCGCATGCTCGAAGTCGAGGTCTGCGGACCTGGCTCCGGTCGTGAATCGGCACTGCGCGCCCTGCAGGCGGCCGGCTTCACCATCACCTCGATCCGTGATGTGACGCCGATCCCGCACAATGGCTGCCGCCCGCGCAAGAAGCGTCGCGTCTAAGCAATTTACCGAACGTCGCGCGAGCGCCCTTAGGGTGCGCTCCTCCACGGCATTCCAGGTCGCCCGCCACGATTGGATGGTGGCGGGTCAACGGAAGGAAAGCATCATGATCCAGAAAAATTGGCAGGAACTGATCAAGCCGAACAAGATCGAGTTCTCGTCGAAGAAGAAGACGCTGACCACGCTGGTCGCCGAGCCGCTCGAGCGTGGCTTTGGCCTGACGCTGGGCAACGCGCTGCGCCGCGTGCTTCTGTCTTCGCTGCGCGGTGCGGCTGTTACCGCCGTGCAGATCGACGGCGTTCTGCATGAATTCTCGTCCATCGCCGGCGTGCGCGAGGACGTGACCGACATCGTCTTGAATATCAAGGAAATCGCTATCCGTATGGAAGGCGATGGCCCCAAGCGCATGGTCGTTCGCAAGCAGGGACCGGGTGCGGTTCTCGCCGGCGACATCCAGACGGTTGGCGACGTTGAGATCCTCAACCCCGACCACGTCATCTGCACGCTGGACGAAGGCGCCGAAATCCGCATGGAATTCACCGTCGACACCGGCAAGGGTTACGTGCCGGCCGACCGGAACCGCGCCGAAGACGCGCCGATCGGCCTGATCCCGGTCGACAGCCTCTATTCGCCGGTCAAGAAGGTCTCCTACAAGGTCGAGAACACCCGCGAGGGCCAGGTTCTCGATTATGACAAGCTGACCATGACCATCGAGACCGACGGTTCGATCACCGGCGAGGACGCGGTGGCTTTCGCCGCCCGCATCCTGCAGGACCAGCTCGGCCTGTTCGTCAACTTCGACGAGCCGCAGAAGGAAGTCGCCGCCGAGGCCGTCACCGAGCTCGCCTTCAACCCGGCGCTGCTCAAGAAGGTCGACGAACTCGAGCTTTCGGTGCGTTCGGCCAACTGCCTGAAGAACGACAACATCGTCTATATCGGCGACCTGATCCAGAAGACCGAAGCCGAGATGCTGCGCACCCCGAACTTCGGCCGCAAGTCGCTGAACGAGATCAAGGAAGTCCTCGCGGCGATGGGCCTGCACCTCGGCATGGAAGTGCCGGACTGGCCGCCGGAAAACATCGAAGACCTCGCCAAGCGTTACGAAGACCAATATTGAGCATGAATTCCAAGGATCGGCGGCGTGGGCCGCTCGATCCGACGGTCATGCGGAAAACCATCAGAGGCCGCGGCCTCTTGAGCAACTGAAGAAGGAAAAGAGCCATGCGCCACGGTTTCAAAGGCCGTCGCTTCGCCCGAAGCATTAGCCATCGCAAGTCGATGTTCGCCAACCTCGCCGTGTCGCTGCTCGAGCATGAGCAGATCGTCACCACCTTGCCGAAGGCGAAGGATTTGCGTCCGATCGTCGAGAAGCTGGTGACGCTCGGCAAGCGCGGCGACCTGCACGCCCGCCGCCAGGTGATCGCGCAGATCGGTAACGAAGGCGTCGTCAAGCGCCTGTTCGACACCATCGCCCCGCGCTATGCCAACCGCAATGGCGGCTATCTGCGCATCATGAAGGCGGGCTTCCGCCACGGTGACAACGCCGCGATGGCCGTCATTGAGTTCGTCGATCGCGACGTCTCGGCCAAGGGCGCCGGCGACCGCGCTCGCATCGAAGCCGAAGGCACCGACGCGGACGCCGCAGCCGCATAAGGCTCGGTTTTCCGGATTGAATTCAAAGGGGCCTACGGGCCCCTTTTTTGTTTTCTGGAAGCAGTAAATTGCGGCCAAAGCCGATCTTCTGGCCAGAACCAAGGGCGTTTGCCCAAAATATTCGGATTTCAGCGGCTTAGCCTTTCATTTTGCACAATCGTCGGGACAATGCCCCCGAACTTGCCTTGGAGGATTCGTGAATGCGCGCCAACCGACTGTCCCTTGTTCTGCTCTTCGCCATGCTGGCGTTTGCGGCCGCACCGGTGGCCAGGCAGGCATTGGCCGAGGAGACCAAGACCGATCCCGGCCTGTCGGACGTGCTGACCGACCTGCTGCATGGCGTGGAAGGCGAGAACGCCACCTCCGGCCCCGACAAGCGCGTACCGTTCGGCCGTGAGGAGGTGCAGCTGTCGTTTGCGCCGCTGGTCAAGCAGACGGCGCCGGCGGTGGTCAACGTCTATGCTTCGCAGACCGCCAAGGTGACATCGCCTTTCGACGGCGATCCCTTCTTCGAGGAATTCTTCGGTCGTTCGCAGCCCCGTGCTCAGTCTTCGCTCGGCTCCGGCGTGTTGGTCGATCCGACCGGCGTCGTGGTCACCAACTACCACGTCATCAAGGATGCAGATCAGGTCAAGGTGGCTACCGCGGACGGGCGTGAGTTCGACAGCAAGGTGCTGCTCAAGGACGAGACGCTCGACCTTGCCGTACTCAAGATCACCTCGGACAAGCCGTTTCCGGTTATTGCCATCGGCGATTCCGACGCGCTCGAGGTCGGCGATCTGCTGCTGGCCATCGGCAACCCCTTCGGCGTCGGCCAGACCACCACCAGCGGTATCGTCTCGGCATTGGCCCGCAGCCATATCGGCGTTTCCGACTCAAGCTTCTTCATCCAGACCGACGCCGCCATCAATCCCGGCAATTCCGGCGGCGCGCTGATCAACATGGGCGGCCAGCTGGTCGGCATCAACACGGCCATCTACAGCCGCAGCGGCGGTTCGATCGGCATCGGCTTTGCCATTCCCTCGAACATGGTTCGTGCCTTTGCCGACGCGGCCAAGGCAGGGCTCGACTTCTTCGAACGGCCCTATATCGGCGCCGAATTCGAAGCGGTGACGCCGCAGATCGCCGAATCGCTCGGCATGGAAAAGCCGACCGGTGCGCTGGTCTCGTCGGTCGAAGCGACCGGGCCGGCCGCCAAGGCAGGGCTCAAGCCCGGCGACGTCGTGCTGCAGCTCAACGGCAAGCCGGTCGAGAGCATCGAGGCGCTGGATTACCGGATGGCGACACTGTCGATCGGCACCACTGCCAATTTCGCGGTTCTGACCAAGGGCCAGCAAGCGGCGATGGACATCGCACTGGAGCGCGCTCCGGAAGGCATGAAGGCTGCTGAAGTGACGCTGCATGGCCGCAGCCCGTTCTCGGGCGCCAAGGTCGCGGAACTGTCGCCCCGGCTCGCCCAGCGGCTTGGCCTGCGCACGGACCTCAAGGGTGTCACCGTGGTCGACATCAACCGCGATTCTCCGGCCGCCGATTTCGGCTTCCAGCCGGGCGACATCGTGCGCGAGGTGAACGGCACCGCCATCGACACTGCGGCGACCCTGGAGCAGGCGGCCAAGACGGATACACGCTGGTGGCGCTTTACCGTCGAGCGTGGCGGGCAGATACTGCGTCAGGTGTTGCGTTATTAGGGCAGAGCCCGTCCATTCGGGCTCATGCTCCAACGAAAAAGAAGTGCATGGCCGATCTGTTCAGCGTCGATGAACCGGAAAAGGTGCCGCCCGGGCGGCCGCTGGCTGACAGGCTGCGGCCGAAGAATCTTGGCGAGGTCGTCGGCCAGGAACACCTGACCGGCCCTGACGGCGCGCTGACCCGGCTGATCGGTTCCGGTTCGCTCGGCTCGATGATCTTCTGGGGCCCGCCCGGCACCGGCAAGACCACCGTGGCGCGGCTGCTCGCAGGCGAAACCAGCCTGGCCTTCGAGCAGATATCGGCTGTCTTTTCCGGCGTCGCCGATCTGAAGAAGGTGTTCGAATCGGCCAAATTGCGTCGCGCCAATGGTCGCCAGACCTTGCTGTTCGTCGACGAGATCCATCGCTTCAACCGTGCCCAGCAGGACAGTTTCCTCCCGGTCATGGAGGACGGAACCGTCGTGCTGGTTGGCGCTACGACCGAAAACCCCTCCTTCGAACTGAATGCCGCTTTGCTGTCGCGCGCGCGCGTTCTGGTCTTCCATTCGCTGGGCGAGGAGAGCATCGCCAAGCTGATGGCGCGGGCCGAGGAAACCGAGGGCAGGGCGCTGCCGCTCGACGACGAGGCGCGGGCCATGCTGATCCGCATGAGCGATGGCGATGGCCGCGCGTCGCTTACCCTCGCAGAGGAAGTCTGGCGGGCGGCAAAGCCCGGCGAAGTCTTCGATCAGGAGGGACTGCAGCGCATCGTCCAGCGTCGCGCGCCGATCTACGACAAGGGCCAGGACGGCCATTACAACCTGATCTCGGCGCTGCACAAATCGGTGCGTGGTTCGGATCCCGATGCGGCGCTCTATTATCTCGCGCGCATGTTCGATGCCGGCGAGGATCCGCTCTATCTCGGCCGCCGGCTGGTGCGCATGGCGATGGAGGATATTGGCCTTGCCGACCCGCAGGCGCTTGTTGTCGCCAACGCCGCCAAGGATGCCTACGACTATCTCGGCTCACCCGAGGGCGAACTCGCCTTTGCCGAGGCCACCGTCTATCTCGCCACCGCACCCAAATCCAACGCCGTCTACAACGCTTTCAAGGCGGCCACGCGGGCCGCGAAAGAACACGGCTCGCTGCTGCCGCCCAAGCACATCCTCAACGCACCGACCAAGCTGATGAAAGAGGAGGATTACGGCGCCGGCTATCGTTACGACCATGACGAGCCGGATGCCTTTTCGGGGCAGGACTATTTTCCCGAAAAGATGGGCCGCCAGACCTTCTATGATCCGCCCGAGCGCGGCTTCGAGCGCGATATCAGGAAGCGGCTCGATTATTGGGCGAAGCTGCGCAAAGAGCGGGAATAGCAGGCTTGCGTGACCCGGTCGTCGTCACGCTTCGAAACGAGGCTTCGCCTTGGGGCATTTCCGCCGCGTTCGCTCTCCATGTGCTTCTGGCCGCGATGCTGGCCCTGATGCCGTTGCCGAAACCGCCGAAACGGCTGGAGGAGGAGCGGGTGTCGGTCGACATCCTGACGCCGCACCAGTTCGAAGCCTCAACCAGACCGCTGCCTGCTCCCGTGTCGCCGACAGTGCCCGAAGTGCTCGCAGCGGTGCCGCCGCCCGCTGCGACCCCGCCCGCACCCCAATCGCCCGCCGCGCCGGCGATGATCCGGCCGACCGAGATGCTGTCGGCCAAGACGCTGGCCGATCCGCGCAGCCGGCAGGCGCGCGCCGATCTCGCCACTTTTGCGTCCGACGAGCGCATGGTGCAGTTGTGCAATCTCGAAGCGATGGATCAGATCCGCCGATGGCGCACGGATTATCAGCCGGAGCGGGTCGTACCCTATGCGACGGCGCGGGAAAAAATCACTGGAACGACGATCGCCGCGAATGGTGCGGCTTTCCGCAGTCGCAGAAACTGGTATGGTCTGAAGTTCAGATGCCAACTGGCTGGCGACGGCGAAAGCGTCGTCGGCTTCGAATTCCTGGTTGGCGATCTGGTTCCCAGGGACAAATGGGACGAGCTTGGCCTGCCGGCGGTGCATTGACCTGATACCGGCAGGCTTCATCAGGCAGCCAGCCGGCCGCGATAGCGCGGCCGTTGTGTGGTGACCCAAAAAACCTTATCAAGGCGCACGGCCGGGCGGTGGTCGTTGCCGCGATTTTGGCACCTCATTCGCAACAGGATCGCGCTCCGCGCGTGGAAAAATGACAAAAACCCTTCGCAAATCCCTTCGCAAATTCGCTATTGCCATCCCGCTTCTTGCCCTTGGCTTCTATTTTGTTCCCATCCTGACGACGATCTTCATCGTTTGCGGCCTGATCGACGTGCTGCGCAACGACAGGAGGGATTTGTCGCTATTCTCGGGTTATTTCCTCGGCAACGGCCTGTTCACCTGGCTGCTTTCGCCGTTCAACCTGCTGGTCGACCTCTTGTGCTACAGAAATCCAGGCGTGTGGAAGCTGGAGCAGTTTCCCGCCGACTATCAGCGCGAGGTCAATGAGGTCCTGGACATCTTCAAGGCGCGCAAGGACGAGATCATCGCCGACATCGACGCCAATTTCGGCGCCGGCCGGCGCGGCATGTATGTCTATCAGTGGTACGGCAAGCACAGGATCGACAACGTCGCCGAGTTCAACAAGGATTTCAAATACATCAAGACCATTGCCGTCTCCGTCTTCAGCAAGCGCGAATCGACCTCCTGGCACTTCGGTCCGCTGCGGCTCAGCCTGCGCATTCTCTACAATCTGATCCCGGTGAAATCGGAGATTTTCGTCGAGTGCGGCAACGTCAAGAACTACTGGTACGACAACCCGCTGTTCATCTTCGACGACACGCTGCTGCATCGCTCGGTCAACGAGTATGACGGACGCCGCTACTGCGTGTTCATGGACATCATCCGTCCATCCCCGGTTCCCCGCCTCATCGCAGGCATGCTCGCCGTCGTCTCGGTGAGCGTCGAGCGCATCAATTCCATGTTCTACAAGAACTGGAAGATGATCGGTTCGACCAAGAAGAAGGCCGGGACGACCTGAGGCAAGTCCTCCAATGCAGCCGGCGCTGCAGACCGCATTTCCTTGAATAGGTATGGCAAGCGACGATGTTCAATCTGCTTCTCGTTGTGGTCGGTGGCGGCATCGGCGCCGGTATCCGCCACCTGACCAATATGGGCGCACTGCGCCTTGTCGGCCCCAACTATCCCTGGGGCACGATGGCCATCAACATCGTCGGTTCTTTTGCCATGGGCCTGTTCATCGCCACTTTGGCGCGCCGCGGCGGATCGAACGAGCTCAGGCTGTTCGTTGCCACCGGCATCCTCGGCGGATTCACCACTTTTTCCGCGTTCTCGCTCGATTTCGCGACGCTTTGGGAGCGGGGAGCCACGCTGCCGGCGTTTGGATATGCCCTTGCCAGCGTCATTGGCGCCATTATCGCCCTGTTTCTGGGACTTTGGCTCGCAAGAACCGTTTCATAATGCTATTGCCGCGCCGAGAGCAGGCCGAGCCCTGCTCGGGAAACGGATAAGCGAAAAGATATGGCAGGCGTTGAACAGATTACGGTGGAGGCCGGCGAGGCGGGCATGCGGCTCGATCGCTGGTTCAAGACCCACTTCCCAGGCCTTGGTTTCGGCCACCTGCAAAAGCTGCTGCGCTCCGGCCAGATCCGCGTCGACGGCGGCCGCGTCAAGGCCGACAGCCGTGTCGAGCCGGGCCAGGTGGTGCGCGTGCCACCGCTCGAGGTCGACAAGAAGGGCGAGAGCGCGCTGACCGGTCACTCGATCCGCAACCAGGGCGATGCCGACGTCCTGGCGAAAATGCTGATCCACGAGGATCCCAAGGTTTTCGTCTTCAACAAGCCGGCGGGCCTTGCCGTGCAGGGCGGCTCGGGCGTCACCCGCAATGTCGACGACATGCTGGAGGCCTGGCGCAACCAGAAGGGCGAGAAGCCCAGGCTGGTGCACCGGCTCGATCGCGATACCTCGGGCGTGCTGGTCGTCGCCCGCACCCGCCTTGCCGCCATGAAGCTCGCCGAAGCGTTTCGCGCCCGCGAGACCAAGAAGACCTATTGGGCGCTGGTCAAGGGCGTGCCGCCCAAGCGCGAGGACAAGATCTCGACCTGGCTGATCAAGGAGCCGACGCCGGACGGCGACCGCGTCCGCGTTGCCGCGCATGGCGAAAAGGGCGCCGACCACGCCGTCTCCTATTACCGCATCATCGAACAGGCGGCGCAGACGATGACCTGGCTGGAAATGGAGCCCTATACCGGCCGCACCCACCAGCTTCGCGTCCATGCCGCTTACATCGGCTGCCCGATCCTCGGCGATCCGAAATATTTCGAGGCCGACACCAACTGGGATTTTCCCGGCGGCATTCAAAACCGCCTGCATTTGCATGCGCGCCGCATCATCATTCCGCATCCCGACAAGGGCGTTATCGATGTCACCGCGCCAATGCCGCCGCATATGCGCCAGAGCTGGAACCTGATCGGCTTCGACGACGCCAGCGCGGAGGATTGATCGTGAGCGGCGTCGCCGACACGCTCGACCGGCGCGACACGGTCGACCTGGCGGCCGCCGCCATCATGGTCGGCCTGACCTTTTCCTGGGGGCTGAACTACGTCGCCGCCAAGATCTCCTATGCCGGCTACGACCCGGTCTTCCTGTCGATCGCGCGATCGATCATCGGCGGCCTTTGTGTCTTCGCCTGGTGCCGGTGGCGCGGCATAGCGCTTTTCACCCGTGATGGAACATTGCTCGCCGGCATCATGGTGGGCACGCTTTTCGGCATCGAGTTCCTTTGCCTTTATGTCGGTCTGGAGCACACCACCGTTGCCCGCAACACGCTGCTGGTCAACACAATGCCGTTCTGGATGCTGCTCGGCGGCCATTTCCTGCTCGGCGAGCAGATCACCCTGCGCAAGTTCCTTGGCCTGCTGCTGGCGTTTGCCGGCCTTGCCGCGGTTTTTTCCGACAAGCTCGGTGGTGGCGGAGACATGTTGTTCGGCGATCTCCTGAGTCTTGGCTCCGGATTTTTCTGGGCCTTGACCAACATCCTCATCAAACGCTCGAAGCTGGTCGAGGCGAGTGCTGAAAAGCTTCTGCTCTATCAGCTCGCCGGTGCTGCAATCGTCGGCATTTTGGTGCTGCCTCTCGCCGGTCCGCCTGTGCGCGACCCGACCGTGCTGCCGACCTTGGCTCTGCTTTTCCAGGCGGTCTACATCGTCGCCTTCACCTATGTGCTGTGGTTCTGGCTGCTGCGGCGCTATCCGGCGTCCGGCCTGTCCAGTTTCACCTTCCTGTCGCCGGTTTTCGGCGTTTTGTGCGGCGCCATGTTCTTGAATGAGCCGCTGACCATGCGCATTTTTCTGGCACTTGGCCTGATTGCCGCCGGCCTGATCATCGTCAACCGGCCGGTGCGCAAGCTGACGCCGGTGTGAGAGAGACTTTCATGCGTGATATCCTCAACGACCTCGAAGCGGGCAAATATCTTTCCGATCCCGATCCGGTGCGTCGCGCCCAGATCCAGATGAAGACGCATCTGCCGAAGCGGTTCTACAAAACCGTCTCGGTCGTGCCGGCGGACGATGGTTTTGCCGTGCATCTCGACGGCAAGCCGGTGCGCACGCCGGGCAAGGCGCTGCTGGCGCTGCCGACCGAGGCGGCGGCAGCACTGGTCGCCGACGAGTTCGCCGCACAAATCGAGACTATCGATCCGGTGACCATGCCGGTGATGCGCCTGGTGAACACCGCCATCGATGGTGTCGCCAGCGACCCGCAGGCGGTGCTGGAAGACATCCTGCGCTTCGCCTCGTCCGATCTGCTCTGCTACCGCGCCGACGCGCCGCAGGGGCTGGTGGAGCGGCAGAACCAGCATTGGGACCCGGTGATCGACTGGGCGAGGGCGACGCTCGGGGCTCGCTTCAATCTCGCCGAGGGGATCATCCATGTCGAGCAGCCGCGCGAAAGCATTGCCGTGCTGGGCAGCCATCTCGCCCAGCGCGCCGAGCCGCTGCGGCTCGCCGCCATCCACGTGATGACGTCGCTGACCGGTTCGGCGCTGCTGGCACTGGCTGTCGATTTCGGCGAGCTCGACGCTGAGGCTGCCTGGGCAGCCGGCCATGTCGACGAGGACTGGCAGATCGAGCAATGGGGGCAGGACGCCGAGGCTGTCGCGCGCCGCTCAGGCCGCAAGCGCGATATGATGGCCGCTATCGGCCTGCTCGAAGCGCTCAAGGGCTGACGGGTTTCGCCGCTCGCTCCGCTTCATCCCGCAGCGCACCTAATACCAAAGTCATAATCCCAAAGACGCGCTGCCTTTGGCGGGCGCTTTCTGTCATTTTTTCCGTGATGACTGTCGTTGAGTCCGTGCTCGGAGGAGAGCGCGGACGGGTGTCGCGCAGCATCGAGGGCAACGGGTCTCACGGGAGGACAATTCAATGGCAATGGCATCGACCGCCGGCGGAACCAGCCGCGGCATGACGCGGGAGGAGAAGAAAGTCATCTTCGCTTCCTCGCTCGGCACCGTTTTCGAATGGTACGATTTTTATCTCTACGGCGCATTGGCCGGAGCGATCGGCGCCACATTCTTCGCCTCTTATCCCGAGTCGACGCGCAACATCTTCACGCTGCTGGTTTTCGCCGCCGGCTTCCTGGTGCGCCCGTTTGGCGCGCTGGTGTTCGGTCGCGTCGGCGATCTCGTCGGCCGCAAATACACATTTCTCGTCACCATCCTGATCATGGGCCTGTCGACCTTCCTGGTCGGCCTGCTTCCCGGCTCGGCGAGCTGGGGCCTTGCGGCGCCCATCATCCTGGTCGGGCTGCGTATGCTGCAGGGCCTGGCGCTCGGCGGTGAGTATGGTGGTGCGGCGACCTATGTCGCCGAGCATGCTCCCGACGATCGCCGCGGCTTCTATACGTCGTGGATTCAGACGACGGCGACGCTCGGCCTGTTCCTGTCGTTGATCATCATCCTGATCGTGCAGAATTCGCTGAGCAAGGAGGATTTCGCGGCCTGGGGCTGGCGTATTCCGTTCCTGCTCTCGGCCATACTGCTCGGCATATCGGTCTGGATCCGCCTGTCGCTTGCCGAATCGCCGACCTTCCAGCGCATGAAGGACGAGGGCAAGGGCTCCAAGGCGCCGCTGACGGAAGCCTTCGGCCAGTGGAAGAATGCCAAGATCGCGTTGCTCGCGCTGTTCGGCCTCACCGCCGGCCAGGCCGTGGTCTGGTACAACGGCCAGTTCTACGCGCTGTTCTTCCTGGCGAATGTGCTCAAGGTCGACCCACAGTCGGTCAACATCATGATCGCGATTGCGCTGGCGCTCGGCGCGGTCTTCTTCGTGGTGTTCGGCTGGCTATCCGACAAGATCGGCCGCAAGCCGATCATCATGGCCGGTCTCGCGCTGGCGATCGTCACCACCTTCCCGCTGTTCAAGGCGCTGACATGGGCCGCCAACCCGGCGCTCGCCACCGCCCAGCAGAACACGCGTGCGACGGTGACCGCTGCTCCGGGGGACTGCAAGTTCCAGTTCAATCCAACCGGAACACGCAAGCCTCTCACCTCGTGCGATATTGCGACGGACTTCCTGGCCAAGAGCTCGGTGCCCTATGACATCGTCACGACAGCGGCAGCGGGAACAGCGGCCAGCGTCAAGATTGGCGCCGAGACCGTGACGTCCTACGACGCCGTGGCGGCCGCTGATAAGGCTGCTCCAAGCGATGCGGCTTTCAAGAAGGCGATCAACCTGGCGCTTCAGGACGGCGGTTATCCGTTGAAGCGTGCTGCCGCCAAGGTTGCTGACCAAAAGCTCGACGCCTTTGTCGCGGCCAATCCCGAACTGAAGCTCGACGCGGCAGCTATTCGCACCGGTGAAAAGGCCACTGTCCCGCTCGCCCAGGCGGTCAAGGACAAGCTGCTGACGGCCGATGACGCTGCCGGCGCCACGGACGTGACCGTCTACAGTGTTCCGGCGGCCGGTGCGTTCGCGATGTTTGCCGACCCGGCGGCGGTCAACTGGGCAAAGGTCATCGGCATCCTGTTCATCCTGGTCCTCTACGTGACCATGGTCTACGGGCCGATCGCGGCGATCCTGGTCGAGATGTTCCCGACCCGCATCCGCTACACCGGCATGTCGCTGCCCTATCACATCGGCAATGGCTGGTTCGGCGGCCTGCTGCCGGCGATCGTGTTCGCGCTCAGCGCCTCCAAGGGCGATATCTACTACGGCCTCTGGTATCCGGTGGTGATCGCGGCGATGTCGCTGATCATCGGAATGATCTTCGTCAGGGATACGCTGGGAACCAACCTGCACGACAAGCAGTAGCTGACAGCTCCAGCATACAAAGAAAAAGCCCGGCGCGAGCAATCGCGCCGGGCCTTATCTTTTCAGGCCAGTTTGTTGACGAGGGCCGGTTGCCCCTGTTGTCAGCTCTTGTGGCCCTGGGCCTCTTCCTCGATGGCCGCATCGTGGTACCAGCCGTCGCCGAAATCCGTCCGCACACCGCGCAGCGAGGCAAGCTCTGCCGCAAACTTAGCCTTGCCGCTCAAATTTGAGGCAGTGACGCGCGCTGCCGCCGGGAACATCAGAATTTTGGCCGACGGTTGCGTGGAAATGATTTCCATTGTCGGGTTCCTTTCTTCTGCCGAACCTTGTCGATTCAACTTGTTTCGAAGATAGGGTCTGCAATCAAGATAGGCAATATGCCTACGAAAAGATCAGTATTTGCCTATTATTTGTGCTTGTAGCGACTATGATCGATCCGAGCGCATTGCTTAGGCGGCTTGCCAACTTCAAGCGAATGCCGCGTCAATTTTGCCGCACCCTCCGCGCGAAGAATGGCACACGAATTGCATTTTAAGGATCCGGCAGGGCCGGCTGCTGAGGGCAGACGCATGTCGACGCCGTTCAGTGTTCGGTGATCAAGCAACGAGAGGCTAGAATGACGAAATACAAGCTCGAGTACATTTGGCTCGATGGATACACCCCGGTCCCCAACCTTCGCGGCAAGACGCAGGTCAAGGAATTCGCCGAATTCCCCACACTCGAGCAGCTGCCGCTGTGGGGCTTCGATGGTTCCTCGACCCAGCAGGCCGAGGGGCACAGCTCCGACTGCGTGCTGAAGCCGGTTGCCGTCTATCCGGATCCCGCCCGCACCAACGGCGTGCTGGTCATGTGCGAAGTGATGATGCCCGATGGTGTCACGCCGCATGCCTCCAACAAGCGCGCCACCATCCTCGATGACGAGGGCGCATGGTTCGGCTTCGAGCAGGAGTACTTCTTCTACAAGGACGGCCGCCCGCTCGGCTTCCCCGAGAGCGGCTATCCCGCGCCACAAGGCCCGTACTACACCGGCGTCGGCTATTCCAATGTCGGCTCGGTCGCCCGCCAGATCGTCGAGGAGCATCTCGACCTCTGTCTCGCCGCCGGCATCAATCACGAAGGCATCAACGCCGAAGTGGCCAAGGGCCAGTGGGAATTCCAGATTTTCGGCAAAGGCTCCAAGAAGGCCGCCGACCAGATGTGGATGGCCCGCTACCTGATGCAGCGCCTGACCGAGAAATACGGCATCGACATCGAATACCACTGCAAGCCGCTCGGCGACACCGACTGGAACGGCTCGGGCATGCATGCCAACTTCTCGACCTCCTATATGCGCGAAGTCGGCGGCAAGGCCTATTTCGAAGCGCTGATGGCGGCTTTTGACAAGAACCTGATGGATCACATCGCCGTCTACGGCCCGGACAACGACAAGCGCCTGACCGGCAAGCACGAGACCGCGCCGTGGAACCGGTTCAGCTATGGCATCGCCGACCGCGGCGCCTCGATCCGCGTGCCGCATTCCTTCATCAAGAGCGACTACAAGGGCTATCTGGAAGATCGTCGTCCGAACTCGCAGGGCGACCCCTACCAGATCGCCTCGCAGATCCTGAAGACGATCGCTTCGGTGCCGGCCAGCGCCCAGGTTTCGGCCGCGGCATAAGCATTTCGGTATAGATGACAAGAAAGCCCCGGCGTTCGCGCCGGGGCCTTTTTGTTTGCAACTGCCAGGTAGGCTGACGGAATGGCGCGTGGGCCGGCCTTAGGCGGCGATGGCACCACGCGCCTTCAGCGCAGCAACGACCCTGTCATGCGGCAGGGCAGGCGTGCGGTTGCCGTCGCGGCCGATCATCGCCTGGTTGGCGACCATGGCATTCAGCACGGCCTCCTCGGTCGCCTGCACCACGGCGGCGTAGAAAGCGTCCATGCGCCCCCAGGGAATGAAGTCCATATGGCCGTAGCTCTCTTCGGTGGCCGGGCCTTTCGGGAAGCGGCCGTTGAGCGCATCGGGATTGCCTGTCGAGAAGGCAAGAAAGATGTCGCCGGAAAAATGCGAGCCTGTGGTGCCGGTCCGCGCCAGACCGAGCGGAACCCTGCGTGCCAGCGCCTTGCATTGGCCAGGCAGCAACGGCGCATCGGTGGCGACGATGCCGATGCAGGAGCCGGCGCCTGTCGGCTGGCCGCTGAAATAGGCTTCCATCGGATTGTCGGCCGCCAGTTCCTGCCCAAGCGGCACACCGGCGATGGCGAGTTCGTGGCGTGAACCGAAATTGGCCTGCAGGAACACGCCGACCGTGTAGTCGCGGTGGCCGTAGCCGATCACCCTCGAGGCGGTGCCTGAGCCGCCCTTGAAGGCGTAGCAGTTCATGCCGGTGCCGCCGCCGACTGAGCCCTCCTCGATGCCGCCGGCGGCCGCACTGTCGATCGCCGCCATGGCGTGGTCGACGGTGACATGCGAGCCGTTGATGTCGTTGAGGTAGCCGTCCCAGGTTTCCGCCACCACGGGCAGCAGCCACTGGTTCGCCAAGGCAGGCTTGTTGCGCGCGACCCAGTCGACCACGCCGCGATGGCAGGTGCCGACGGCATGGGTGTTGGTGATCAGGATCGGCAGGCTGAGGCTGCCGGCCTCCTCGATCCAGGATGCGCCGGTCATTTCGCCATTGCCGTTGAAGGAATGATAGCCGGCAGCACAGGCGAGACCGACGCCGTCGCGGCCGAACGGCAGGATCGCCGTCACGCCGGTGCGCACCGGTCCGTGGCCGAGGCTGAGCTTGCCGTCACCCTCGACAATTGTCGAATAGCCGACGAGAACGCCATCGACATCGGTGATGGCGTTGGCGTGTCCGGGCTTGCCTTGCAGGGGATGCCAAGCGCCCGGGCGCGCTGCTTGCCGGCGGGCGTCATGTTGAGAACGGCTCTTTGGTTCATTGTGGTGATGCATCCCTGTGGCGGTGCCGGGTTCAGTCGAGGCGACAGCCCGTCGCAAGCTCGGCATAGTTGGTGAGGATTGTCAGGGCAGCCTGATGATCGACCGCCGGCACGATGTTGGTGAGGTGGAGGCCGAGCCCGTCCTCGAGCGCCACCAGGCTGCGGGCGATGGTGTCGCTGCCGCTTTGCAGCTTGAAGATACCGGTGGCGGCGCCGGCTTCGAGGATGCCGACGTAGATTGCCACCTGTCGCTCGAACAGCGTTATGTGGCGGGCAGCATAACTCGCGTCCGACCGCGAATAGGCGCCAAGCTCGAGCAGCAGGCGGCAGAGCTGGTCGTCCTTGTCGACCGGCAGCCCGCTCTCGATCATCGCCTTCAGTCGTGCGCGGGGATCGCCAATCGCGGCTACCGATGCGGCGCGCAGCGTGCAGAACCGCTCGACCGCCTTGCGCTGCACGTCGTCCAGCAGATCCTTCAATCCGGGATAGTAATAGAGCAGGGCGCTCGAACTCATCCCCGCCTCGTTGGCGACGTCACGCAAAGTGACCTCGGCCAGCCCGCGCCTGGCGATCATCGATTCCGCGGCTGCGACCAATGTCAGGCGGCGGTCGGTCTGTGTTTTGGGTCTGCCCATTTCATGTTTCCTGAATTAAATTCAGTTTAAAACCGGTGCGTGAAATTTTGCAAGCACACATACACCATATTCGTTGACGATTTACGATCGTGTCGATAGGTTCCGCTGCGGAGGATAATTTTTATCTTATTAAAAAAAGGGGAGGACAATGTCTACAAACGAAGCGACTACAGCGGCCAAGGCCGCGCCGGCCGCCAAAGGGCTGGACCGGGCGCTCAACGCGCTGGGCACACTCATGATCGTGCTGTCGGCGGTGACGCCGGCATCATCGGTGTTCATCATCGTGCCGGGCGTCATCGCGCTGGCCGGCACCGGCTCATTTCTCAGTTTTGTCATTGCCGCGGTCATCGGGCTGTTCATGGCGTTCGTCTATGCCGAACTGTCGTCGGCCTATCCGATGGCCGGCGGCGAATACACCATGATCGGCCGCACGCTCGGCCGCTTCTGGGGCTTCGTCACGCTGGTGTTGGTGTTCATCTCGATCGTGCTGATCGTCGCCGTCATCGCGCTCGGCGTCGGCACCTATCTCGGCGTCCTCATTCCCAATCTCAGTCCGCAATGGGTCGGCGTGGTGACGATCGCGCTTGCCGGTACGGTCGCGGCAATGCGCATCAAGCTCAACGCTTTCGTCACCGGCATCTTCCTCGGCATCGAAATGCTGGCGCTGCTGATCCTGACCGGTCTCGGCTTCGCCCATATCGAGCGCCCGCTCTCCAGCCTGTTCACCGCACCGCAGCTGCTCGATGCCACCACCAACTCGCTGGTGCCGGCATCGGCCGGCATCGTGCTGGCGGCAACCGCGGTTGCCCTGTTTGCGTACAATGGCTACGGTGCCGCCGCCTATTTCGGCGAGGAGACGCATGACGCCAAGCGCAACATCGGCAAGGTCGTGGTGTGGGCGCTGGTCATCACGGTTGCGGCCGAACTGATCCCGCTGACCGCGGTGCTGCTTGGCGCGCCGGATCTGGTTGCCTTGCTCGCCGCGCCGCAGAAGATCGAGTATTTCCTCGAGGCACGCGGTGGCCATGCGTTGACGGTGCTGATCAGCCTCGCCATCGCCGTTGCCATCTTCAACGCGGTGATCGCCATCATCCTGCAGGCGGCCCGGCTGCTGTTCAGCTCCGGGCGCGACAAGACCTGGTTCGGCCCGATCAACGCCGCCGTCGCCTCGGTCCATGGCAGCTACGCCTCGCCCTGGATCGCCACCATCGTTGTGGCGGTGCTGGCGGCCGTCGCCTGCTTCATCGACATCAACCTGCTGCTGGTCGTCAGCGGCACATCGCTGGTGGTCATCTATGCCTTGCTGTGCGTGGCGGCGTTTGTCGGTCGCCGCAGCGGCACCACCGATGGCGGGCACTATCGCATGCCGCTCTTCCCTGTCCCGGCCGTCCTCGCCTTCGTGGCGCTGATCTACGTCGCTTACCAGAACTATCTGGACGTCGCCTTCGGCCGTCCGAGCCTGATCGCGACAGGGCTGATCGTGGTCGTGGCGGCGATCTATTACCTGCTGGTCCTGGCCAGGCGAACGGACTGGAACCTGCACGGTCCCGACGAGCTTGCAGGGTAGATCCACGTCCCTCCGACGGTCTGCTCTTGCAAGAACCCCGGCGAAGGCCGGGGTTCTTTTTGCCGCTACCCGGCAGATCGCATCTCGGGCCAAAAGCACCCAGAAAAAGTCAGGCAATTCTGGCGGTCGCGAATCTACCGGAGTCCGGTTCGTCGCCGTGTCCGTTTCCAGTGATGGCTTGTCAGAAAAGCCCGGAAAACAGCCTTTTCCAGTACTTATTTGTGACCTCGGCCCTTCCATAAGCATCTGTTCATGCAACGAAATCGGCCATCCACAGCCCGGTTGGCGGCGTTGACAGGTTGCAGCGCAGCATGCGTATTCGCAGGACTTGGGGTTACGTCACGCAATGCTGTTCGGACGGGCGGGGTTTTCTTGAACGGCGGCATTGGCGGGGGCGCCGGACGAGCGGTCACTGTAGCCTGAGACAGTGCTCCGCTCGCTCCTGGCTTCATGTTGTGATCGAACAGTGATCCGCTTTCCATCCATCGGACTTTGCCGAGCCTGGGACTGACGTCACCGGATTGAGGTGTCGTGTGTGCCAGTGGATCGCGCGCCTATGAACCCAGGCATACGCACGATCGTCGAAAACTCAACGCGGATACGCTGCTTATGTCGCGGCGGCACGCTCTCGCGCGCCGATCGGCAGGCACGCCCCATCCGAGCGCAGCAAAAAGCCCTTGAAAGAGGGAAATCTTTCAAGGGCTTGAATATAATATTGAATCTTAGTCTGAGATTGAGTCTCAGACCGAATAGTACATGTCGTACTCGACCGGGTGCGGGGTCATTTCGAAGCGCATCACCTCGGCCATCTTCAGCTCGATATAGCTGTCGATCTGGTCGTCGTCGAACACGCCGCCGGCTTTCAGGAAGCCGCGATCCTTGTCGAGGCTCTGCAGCGCTTCGCGCAGCGAACCGCAGACGGTCGGGATCTTCTTCAGTTCCTTCGGCGGCAGGTCGTAGAGATCCTTGTCCATCGGCTGGCCGGGATGGATCTTGTTCTTGATGCCGTCGAGGCCGGCCATCAGCAGCGCGGAGAAGGCGAGGTAGGGGTTCGCGCCCGGATCGGGGAAGCGGACCTCGACGCGCTTGGCCTTCGGCGACGAGCCGAACGGGATACGGCAGGAGGCCGAGCGGTTGCGCGCCGAATAGGCGAGCAGCACCGGCGCTTCATAGCCAGGAACCAGACGCTTGTAGGAATTGGTCAGCGGGTTGGTGAAGGCGTTGATCGCCTTGGCATGCTTGATGACGCCGCCGATGAAGAACAGGCAGCTTTCCGACAGGCCGGCATATTCATTGCCGGCGAAGGTTGGCTTGCCGTTCTTCCAGATCGACATGTGGACGTGCATGCCCGAACCGTTGTCGCCGAAGATCGGCTTCGGCATGAAGGTGGCCGTCTTGCCGTAGGCATTGGCGACCTGGTGCACGACGTACTTGTAGATCAGCATCTTGTCGGCGTTGCGCACCAGCGCGTCGAACTTGATGCCGAGCTCGTGCTGGGCAGCCGCCACTTCGTGGTGATGCTTTTCGACGCGCACGCCCATTTCGGCGAGCACGGTCAGCATTTCGGAGCGCATGTCCTGCGCGCTGTCGATCGGCGGCACGGGGAAATAGCCGCCCTTGACGCGCGGACGGTGGCCGAGATTGCCGGTTTCATAGTCGGTGTCGTCGTTCGACGGCAGTTCGGTGGAGTCGAGCTTGAAGCCGGTGTTGTAGGGGTCGGCCTTGTACTTCACATCGTCGAAGACGAAGAACTCGGCTTCCGGGCCGACAAAGATGGTGTCGCCGATGCCTTCCGCCTTCATGTAGGCCTCGGCCTTCTTGGCCGTACCGCGCGGATCGCGGTTGTAGGATTCCCCCGAAACCGGATCGAGGATGTCGCACAGGATGACCATGGTCGACTGCGCGAAGAACGGGTCCATGTGGACCGTGTCCGGATCGGGCATCAGCACCATGTCGGACTCGTTGATGGCTTTCCAGCCGGCAATCGACGAGCCGTCGAACATCACGCCATCGGCGAACATGTCTTCCTCGACCTCGATGACATCCATCGTCACGTGCTGCAGCTTGCCCTTCGGGTCTGTGAAGCGCAGGTCGACGAATTTCACGTCGTTGTCCTTGATCTGCTTCATGATGTCTTTGGCTGTCGTCATGTCATGTATCCCTGTGTGATGACGTTTTTTGATGATGACGTTTTCAGGAGGATGACCGGGTCAGGTCAGACCGCGTCCATGCCCGTTTCGCCGGTGCGGATTCGCACGACTTCCTCGATATTGGAAACGAAAATCTTGCCGTCGCCAATACGGCCGGTCTGGGCCGCCTTGCGGATGGCCTCGATCGCGCCTTCGACCGCATCGTCGCCAAGCACGACCTCGATCTTCACCTTGGGCAGGAAATCGACGACATATTCGGCGCCGCGGTAGAGTTCGGTATGACCCTTCTGACGACCGAAGCCTTTTGCTTCGGTGACAGTGATGCCCTGCAGTCCGGCCTCCTGAAGCGCTTCCTTCACTTCGTCCAGCTTGAATGGCTTGATGATCGCTTCGATCTTTTTCATGTAAAAAGTGGCCTCCACTGCCAAAAAAACGGGTTGTGACCCCCGCTTGCGCCTCCATCAAGCACGAACTGTGCCAATTGGACGGATTCGAAGCGGTCTTATACGATTTCAAAGCCGCGCCGCGCCGGGATGCAAATTCGCGTCATTCGCTGTACCGGAAGCGGCATGGACTGCTGGAGCCTACACAGCGCCAGCAGCGGCGTCCGCACAAAAATTAGGCATATCGCCTATCCCTCAGGCAATTTCGTGCCTGCAATGCCCTCATGCCGACGATATGGCCGCAAATCTCGGCAACTCCCTTTGTTTGCTTCGGATCGAAAATTGGACAATGCTTGATCGCATGCGGATCGGCAATCCATGAGTAACGAACTTCTTACCTCCGCCGAAATGAGCGAGGCCGATCGGCTGACGATCGCCGCCGGTCCAACCGACGGCATCGGCCTGATGCGGCGCGCCGGTGAAGCGGTCGCGGCTGAGATTCTCACGCGTTATCCCTCGGCCACGCACGTCCATGTGCTGTGTGGCCCCGGCAACAATGGCGGCGATGGCTATGTCGTCGCCCGCATCCTGGCCGACAGCGGCGTTAGCACAACGATCTGGGCATCCGGAGCGCCGAGGCCGGAAAGCGATGCGGCGCTCGCCGCCGCGGAATGCCCGATCAAGCCCCGGCCGCTGTCTGATTTCGACGCCGAGCCTGGCTCGATCGTGATCGACGCGCTCTACGGGGCAGGGCTGTCCAAGCCGCTGTCCGGCGATGTCGCGAAAGCCGTCGATACCGTAACAGCCCTGGGTCTGCCTGTGGTCGCGGTCGACCTGCCGTCGGGTGTCTCAGGAACCAGCGGCGACATATTGGGCAGGGCGTTTCGCGCCGAACTCACCGTCACCTTCGCACGGAAAAAGCCTGGCCACTTGTTGCTGCCGGGACGCGGGCAATGCGGTGAAATCGTGCTCGCCGATATCGGCATCGCAGACGGCATGATCGCCCGGCTCGCTGTCTCGACCTTCGAGAATGTGCCGGACCTGTGGTTGAGGGATTTGCCCGTGCCGGCGGTCGATGCGCACAAATACAAGCGTGGTCATGTTGGCGTCTTTTCCGGCGACCCGAGCGCGACCGGTGCGGCGCGGCTGTCGGCTCTCGCCGCTGCAAGAAGCGGGGCAGGGGCGGTCACCGTGCTGTCGCCAGGCAATGCCATGCAGGTGAACGCCATGCATCTGACCTCGATCATGCTGCGAGAAGCGGGATCGCTTGAGGAGGTGCAGGAGTTTCTGACGGCGCGCCATCCCGAAGCGCTGGTGTTCGGACCTGGGCTCGGTCCCAAGCCCAAGGTTGGCGATTTTGCCCTGCAGCTGATCAAGGCTTTGGCGGATGATGCACGCGCATCGGCGGCCGCAAACCACGTCAGCGCAATCGTGCTGGATGCCGACGCCATCACCTCTCTGGCCCATCAGCCCCCGGCGCTGTTCGAAGCTGCCCGTCAGCCGAACGCTCCTGCTTTGGTGATCACACCACATGAGGGTGAATTCGGCCGACTGTTTGCTGATATCGCAGGCGACAAGACCCTGTCGAAACTGGCCAAGGCGCGTGCCGCCGCCGCGCGGGCCAATGCAACGCTCGTCTACAAAGGCGCCGACACGGTCATAGCCGCACCTGATGGCAAAGCGGCGATCAATTCCAACGGCGCGCCGTGGCTGGCCACGGCCGGGTCAGGCGATGTGCTGTCGGGCATCATTGCCGGTCTGCTCGCACAGGGCATGCCGCCCTTCGAGGGCACCTGCGCGGCGGTGTGGCTGCATGCCGAAGCCGGCAGCCGGTTCGGACCCGGTCTGATCGCCGAGGATCTGCCGCTGGCGCTGGTGCCGGTGTTGCGCGAACTCTTCGACGCGCGCACGGCTGCTCCATGAACCGCGCCCTGACCCTGTTGTTTGCCACTCTCTTTGCTGCCTTCGTGGCGTCGATGGCGCGCGCCGAAGGTCCGGTGACGATCGTCGACAATCCGGCGGTGCTCGCCGCGCTCGATGCCAGGGGTTTCGGCTTCGCCGACGTGTTCGGGGTCGACGGCGAGGACGATCTGAAGACGCTCTACGACGAGGCGCCAGCCTATCACGCCGTCGTCGAAACGGTAGCCTCAGATGTTGCGGTACTGCGCGCTGACATGAAGGCCGGGGGGCGGCCGCTCTACGAGGTCACCGACGGCAATGTCGGCCGCATCATGGACATGCGCTGGCTGAAGACCGATGCGGCGCGTTTCCGGCTGGTCGGCGTCGTCAATCGGCTCGACCGTCGCGACTTCGCCGTGCTGCAGGGCGACAAGAGCTGCGGCGAGGTGCGCTTCATCTACCGCCTGGCCTACAGTTTTCGCAAAAACGGCAAGCAGCTGGCGTCGCGCCTGCCGTTCAATTTCAATGCCGTCTACAGTGCCGCACCCGATGCCGATGGCGGCTGCGTCGGCACTGCCGGGCGCTGGACGCCCCAGCTTGACGAGAGCGTCGATGCCGGCTGGCTGACCGGCGGACCGCTGGAGAGGTCCGGGCTGACCTTCAAGCAGCTGGAGCTCAACGCACAGGTGGTGCGCTTTCCCTCCGGCCAGGAAACCGAGTTCGGCGGGCAGGCTGCCTATCTCATGCGGATATTCGGCATCGATGGCGCTGCTACCAGCGAGAAGCCGCTGGAGAACACGCCAGACACCGTACGGCTCTCGCAGGACGCGGCGCTGAAAGCACGGCTCGCCGCTTATGTCGGCGCCAACCTGCCGGCGGTCGACGAAGGCGTCTATCAAATCCCCGACGAGTTCCTGGCCAGGAAAATCATCTCATGGTCGACCTTCGGCAGTGCGCGGCAGGCCAATCATCCGTTTACGCAACAATTCCAACCCAAGGAATTCGCATCGCTCGATTATTCCACGATGAAACTGGTGCGCACGCCGGAAGCGCTTGTCGAGCGGTTGGACAATGGCGCCTGCCAGGGTTGTCATCAGGCCGGCTCCACCGCCGGCTTCCATTTCATCGGCCTCGACGACAAGACCACGTCACCGTTGAACCGCATCGAGGTCGGCATTTCACCGCATCTTCATGCCGAGATTCCGCGCCGCCAGGCCTGGTTGCGTGCCATCGCCGAAGGCAGGCAGCCGAACCGCTTCCGCCCGCTCTCCTTTGCGCCGCCGGCGGCCTGGACGGACGCTGGCGCGGTCGATTATGCGCCGGCCGAGATGGCGATGCCGTGCCTGACGCCTGAAGATGGCGCTCGCTTCGGCGCGACCTGGCAATGCGGCAGTGGCACCGTCTGCACGCCGCTGGCCACAGCGTCGGGCGTGCGGACCAAGCTCGCGCAATGCCTGCTGCCGAAGGATAGCCCGGAGATATTTTCCGGCCATCCTTGCCTGACCGGCTCGATCGCCAGCAACGCGGCGCAGCCTTTCAATGACCGCTACAGCATATCGGGCCAGTTCGCGGCCTTCGCACCGGAGGTCTCGCGCACCGCCTACACCTGCCGCCCGCCGAAGATCGGCGTGCCCGGTGGCATCGCCTATCGCGGCTGCGATGACAAGGATCGTGCCTTCGCGGCGTTCAAAGCCGGCAAGCCGATGCCGAACGAGATCTGCGGCCTGGTCGGCGGCAAGAAGTTCGACATCTGCGTGGCCACCAACAATTTCGACCAATGTCTTGGCGGCGCCGTCAATCGCGGCAACCGGCCGGCCTGTTCGGCCGATCATTTCTGCCGTGAGGACTATATGTGCCAGTCGCTGCCACCGGACACGCCAGGCATCGGCAAAGTGAAAGGCATCGGCTTCTGCTCGCCGACCTACTTCATCTTCCAGATGCGCATCGACAATCACGCGACGCCATGGGGCAGCCCCGTCCGCGCCACCATGGGGGCGGGATTTGGCGCGGCGGAAGAGGAGTAAGCTGCCGACACCTCACAGCGGGATGTTGTCGTGCTTCTTCCAGGGGTTCTGCATGTCTTTGTTGCGCAGCATACGCAGCGCGCGCGCAATGCGGCGGCGGGTCGAGTGCGGCATGATCACCTCATCGACATAGCCGCGTTCGGCGGCGACGAAGGGCGACAGGAAGCGATCCTCGTAAGCCTTTGTATGGGCTGCGATCTTTCCGGCGTCGCCGATGTCTTTGCGGTAGATGATCTCGACCGCGCCCCTGGCGCCCATCACCGCGATCTGCGCCGTCGGCCAGGCATAGTTCATGTCGCCGCGCAGATGTTTTGAGGCCATCACGTCATAAGCGCCGCCATAGGCTTTGCGGGTGATGACGGTGATCTTCGGCACGGTGGCCTCGGCATAGGCGAACAGGAGTTTGGCGCCATGCTTGATCAGCCCGCCATATTCCTGCGCCGTGCCGGGCAGGAAGCCGGGGACATCGACGAAGGTGACGATCGGGATCGAAAAACAGTCGCAGAAGCGCACGAAGCGCGCTGCTTTGCGGCTGGCGTCGGAATCGAGCACGCCGGCCAGCACCATCGGCTGGTTGGCGACGAAGCCGACCGTGCGGCCCTCGACGCGCCCGAAGCCGGTGACGATGTTCTTGGCAAAATTCTGCTGGATCTCGAAGAAATCGCCTTCGTCGGCAACCTTCAGGATCAGCTCCTTGATATCATAGGGCTTGTTGGCGTTGTCAGGGATCAGCCGGTCGAGCGACAAATCGTGGTCGGTGACCGACTGGTAGCATTCGATCTCAGGAAGTTCCGAAGTGTTGGAGGCCGGCAGCAGGTCTACCAGCCGGCGCATCTGCAACAGCGCTTCGACGTCATTGTCATAGGCGCCGTCGGCGATCGAGGATTTGGTCGTGTGAACCGAGGCTCCGCCGAGGCTCTCGGCGGTCACCGTCTCGTTGGTGACGGTCTTCACCACATCCGGCCCGGTGACGAACATGTAGGATGTGTCGCGGACCATGAAGATGAAGTCGGTCATGGCAGGCGAATAGACGTCGCCGCCGGCGCAAGGCCCCATGATGACGGAGATCTGCGGAATGACGCCGGAGGCGAGCACGTTGCGCTGAAAGATCTCGGCATAGCCGCCGAGTGCCGCGACGCCCTCCTGGATGCGCGCGCCGCCTGCATCATAGAGGCCGATGATCGGCGCACGGTTGCGCAGCGCCATCTCCTGCACCTTGATGACCTTCTCGGCATGGGCTTCGGATAGTGAGCCGCCGAACACGGTAAAGTCCTTGGCGAAGAGGTAGACCGGGCGGCCGTTGACCGTGCCCCAACCGGTGACGACGCCGTCGCCGGCGATCTTGGACTTCTCCATGCCGAAATCGGTCGAACGATGCTCGACAAACATGTCGAATTCCTCGAACGAGCCCTCGTCGAGAAACACCTCGATGCGTTCGCGCGCGGTGAGCTTGCCCTTCTTGTGCTGGGCATCGATGCGAGCCTGGCCGCCACCCATGCGGGCGATCTCGCGGCGCCGCTTGAGTTCCTTCAGAACGTCTTTCATGGCTGATCCCCCGCGACGCGCGAAATTTCTTGGCAGGCATTCGCCTGATATGGCAGACTAACCTCATGAAGAACAACATAGAAATATCCGAGGATTTGAACCGCCGGATCGAAATGTTGACCTCGCGCTCGACCCTGACCCGCGATCAAATCATTGAGGATGCGCTGTCCCATGGCCGTTCTCTGGCCTGGCAAGAAAAATGGGTCGCCGGCGTTCAGGCGGGAATCGAGACCGCCGATCGTGGCGACTTCGCGACCGAGGAAGAGATCGCGGCCGTTCTCAACAAATACAGTCAGGCATAACGCCCTGTGCGAATTGTCTGGACCCGACACTATCTGATCGAGCTTGCATCAATCAGCGACTACATCGGCCAACACAATCCGCGGGCCGCTGCCCGGGTCGTCAACGACATTCATTCCAAGACCGCTCGGCTGTTGTCCGCCAATCCGTTCATCGGACGCATCGGTGAGATCAAAGGCACGCGTGAGCTGGTGATTCCCGGTACGCCGTACATTGTCGCGTATCGGGTGAAGGACACTCAAATAGAAATTCTGTTCGTCCAACACGGTGCAAGGAAATGGCCGGATGAAGTTTGAGCGGGCATCCTTGGCCACTCTCTAGTCGGGTTTTGCTGCGCTGCAACATGAAGCCCCTTGCAATTGGGGGCGAACTCAGCCATATGCAGCCCATAGGCGCTTGGGCCGGGAACGAATCCGGCCTTCTCGACGAATGAGACTGGTTGCGTCTGTTTTCCCTCTTTCCGGTATATCGGCCTCTCTTTCCGGTAAATCACAAAGCGGCGAAAAAGCCCCGTGGCATGATGCCTGCGGGCACGACAGCGCAGCCGAGTGGACGTTACTGTCCGCCCGCCTTGTCGTTCCATATCAATTTTTTCGACGGCAGGTTGCGCCCTGCCGCCATCGATGTTTGCGGCCAGAAGCCGCGTGAAAGAAGATTATTTTGACCAACGAAAACACTTTGCCCGGTAGCAACACTGCGGAACTCACCGGTTTCGCGGCACTGGGTATTACGGGCGCGCTGCTCAAGGCCACCCACAACGCCGGCTTCACCGAACCGAAGCCTATCCAGGCGCAGGCGATCCCGCCGCAGATGGAAGGCCGTGACATTTTCGGCATCGCCCAGACCGGCTCCGGCAAGACCGCGGCCTTCGCGCTGCCGATCCTGTCGAAGATCATTGCGCTCGGCACCAAGCGCCGGCCGAAGACGGCGCGTGCGCTGATTCTGGCGCCGACGCGCGAACTCGCCGTGCAGATCGAAGACACCATCAAGATCCTCGCCAAGGGCGCGCATGTCTCGACCGCGCTCGTGCTCGGGGGTGTCTCCCGCTTCAGCCAGGTGAAGAAGGTTGCTCCCGGCGTCGACATCCTGATCGCAACGCCCGGCCGGTTGACCGACCTGGTGCGTGAAGGCGACCTCGTGCTTGCCGACACCAAATGGCTGGTGCTTGATGAAGGCGACCGCATGCTCGACATGGGCTTCATCAACGACGTCAAGCGCATCGCCAAGGCGACCGCGCCCGATCGTCAAACGGTGCTGTTCTCGGCGACCATGCCCAATGAAATCGCCGAACTGGCCAAGGGCCTGCTGAAGAACCCGATCCGCGTCGAAGTCGCGCCGCAAAGCACGGCAGCGGCCGAGATCGTGCAGGGCGTCGTCTTTGCCCGCACCAAGCAGAAGCGCCAGGTGCTGTCGACGATGCTCGCCGATGAGGCGATGAAGTCCGTCATCATCTTTTCGCGCACCAAGCATGGTGCCGACAGGGTGACCAAGGACCTCGAGCGCGACGGCTTCAAGGCCGCCGTCATCCACGGCAACAAGTCGCAGAACGCCCGTCAGAAGGCGCTGAACGATTTCCGCGAGGGCTCAGTGCGCATTCTGGTGGCGACCGACATTGCGGCGCGCGGCATCGACGTGCCCGGCATCAGCCATGTCGTGAATTTCGATCTGCCGGACGAAGCGGAAAGCTACGTCCACCGCATCGGCCGCACCGGCCGCAACGGCATGGACGGCATTGCGATCACGCTTTGCGATCCTTCCGAAAACAGCAAGCTGCGCCAGGTCGAGCGCATCATCCGCACCAAGCTGCCGATCGTTGCCGACCATCTCGGCAGCCCGGATCCGGTGCGCAATCCGGCTGAAAAGAACGAGCGCTTCGAGCCGGCCAATGACCGCAACGACCGCAATGGCCGTCGCGACGGCAGGCGGCCCGGTGGCGAGAACAAAGGCAACGGCTTTGGCAAGAAACGCTTCGGCGACAAGCCGGCCTTCGCTGGCGAGCGCAAGCCGGAAGGCGCCAAGCCGGCCTTCAAGGGCAACAACAAGCGTCGCTTCGGCGGCAAGCGTCCGGCCGCGCGGGCGGCGTAAGCCAGACCGCGTTGCAATCAGTCACGCTCAGGCTGGCTGATTGCCGAGACCGACATAGGAAAGGGCGGCTGAAGCGATGCTTCGGTCGCCCTTTCTCATTTGCTACTTCACCACTGCCTCTACCCAGACGGCAATCCTCTGCGCGAGAAAAGTCGTGGTCGACGGCGACAGCGCGTCACCGGCGATGACGTGGTTGTCCGGATCGCCGGTGTCGTCGACCGGAACCAGTTCATGCGGCGCGCCCCAGCGCCCGGCAATCTCCCGGGTGCGATCGGGCCGCACCACTTTGTCTGAATCCGAGAAGATGAACAAAGCAGGGATCGTCGCCTTCTCCACCGGCGCGCCATAGGCAAGCTCGGTCAGCGCCTGCATCGGCAACGTCGCCTCGATCGGATAGCGGGTGGTCCAGAATCTTTCATTCAGCGCGTTGCGCGGCACGAAGCTGTGTTCCTTGCCGGCGACCAGCCTTGCGATCTGTTTGCCCCACGGCATGGTCAGGATTTCGGCGCCCGAAGCCTTCACGCCGAAATTCGGCGAGATGAACGCGATCGCGGCGACGCCGTCCGAAGCGCCCGGCTGCGTCGCGGCCCATACCGCCAGCGAGCCGCCGGTCGAGGTGCAGATGACGATCACCTTGTCGCCGATCGCCCGGCCGATGGCGAGCGCTTCCTCATAGTCGTTGACCCAGGCATTGATGCTGCCTTGCGTCATCGCCGCGCCGTCCTGCCCGTGACCGGTGAGGCGGGTGTAGAAGAGATTGGCGTCGAGCTGGTCGGCCACGTCGTCGGGCAGCGGGCGGACCTCGCCCTTCGATGCGGAAAAGCCGTGGATGTAGACGATCGACAGCGGGGTCTTGGCATGCACCATCGGATTGGCCCAGACGATCTCCTTCTCCAGGCCGTCACGGATTCCGGGCACCGCAGCTTCCACCTTTGCCACATAGGCCTGCGGGTCGTCGCCTATGATCGAGGGATCGAAACGGATCGTGGTGTCGACGGGAACGCGTGGGCCGAGCACGAAGGCCAGTGCGAGGATGGCGACAAGGCCCAGCACAGCAAGCACGATCCGTCGCCCCATCGCAGACTCCACGCAACACTAACTCAACCTATGGCAGCGGCCACCAACAGGCTAACGGCGGCCTGAAGCAGGGCGCGCCGGCCAACTTCGTCAACGCACCTATTCGATTGGCGGCTTGCGGTCGTAGTGCAACGGCCGCGCCTTCCAGCTGGTCGTCAGGCTGATCACCCCTCTGCACAGCGGTCTCGGCAGCAGGCTGAGCAGCTTCAGAGGCCAGCTTGTCCGGCGCGGGAAGGTAACTTCGAAGCCGCCGGACTTGATGCCCCGCGCCATGCGGCGCGACGCGCGGCTGACCGGCATCAGCCCCGGCATCGGCAGCATGTTCTTCTCGGTCAGCGGGGTGTCGATGAAGCCAGGATTGAACACCTGGATGCGCACGTTCATCTTGTCGAAATCATACTTCAGCGACTCGGCCAGGATGTTGATGGCCGCCTTCGTGCCGCCATATGCGGCCGTCGTCGGCCAGCCGAAATAGGACGTGACGGAGCCGACCAGCACGACATGGCCGCGCGCCCGCACACGCATGCGTTCGACGACGGGCACAAGACCATTGATGATGCCGAAATAGTTGACCTCGAAGGACCGTCGGAAGTCGCTGACGACGAGATTTTCACCCGGCGTCGAAATGTAGTTTCCAGCATTGAAGATGGCGAGCACGATGGGACCGAGCTCCTTCTCGATCGCGGCGACGGTTCTTGCCATGCGCGGCTCGTCGGTGACGTCGCAGGGAAAGGCCGTGACGCTGCCCGGCATCTGCGCGGTCTCGACGACAAGCGTGTCGATCGGGTCGTCGTCGAGCGCTGTCACCGCCACGGCATAGCCCTGGGACGCAAGATCCCTGGCCAGCGCTCTGCCGATACCGCTTGAGCCGCCCGTGATCCAGGCGACGCCGTGCTTCGGGTTGGCCCGATAGAGTGTCATGCTGCGCCCTGTCGACTTGTTGGTGCTTTGCTCTAGCGGTGAAGAAATCGAATGAAAAGAGTGCTTTTCATCGCCATGTGGAAATGAACTGTGGGGCATGAAGGCGATGTTGAAAAGCGCCGACGCAACAACAGCACCGTAAATGCGACTGGACCAGACAAATTCTTGCCTTGAAACCGAAGCTTCGGGTTTCTAGGGTTTCGGCGCACCTACACAAGGAATCTTGAATGCCCCGTTCTGTGATCGACGCGATCGGCAACACGCCTCTGATCCGCCTCAACAAAGCTTCTGAACAAACCGGCTGCGAGATCCTGGGCAAGGCCGAATTCATGAATCCGGGCCAGTCGGTCAAGGATCGCGCGGGGCTGTTCATCATCCGCGACGCCGAGCAGCGTGGGCTGCTGAAGCCGGGCGGCGTCATCGTCGAAGGGACGGCCGGCAACACTGGCATCGGGCTGACGCTGGTCGCCAAAGCGCTCGGCTACCGCACCGTCATCGTCATTCCGGACACACAGAGCCAGGAGAAGAAGGACACGATCAAACTGCTCGGCGCCGAGCTGATCGAGGTGCCTGCCGTGCCCTACAAGAATCCCAACAATTACGTGAAACTGTCGGGGCGGCTGGCCGAGCAACTGGCGCGGACGGAGCCGAACGGCGCCATCTGGGCCAACCAGTTCGACAATGTCGCCAACCGCGACGGCCATATCCGCACCACGGCGGAGGAAATCTGGAACCAGACCGGCGGCAAGGTCGATGGTTTTGTCTCGGCGGTCGGTTCGGGCGGAACGCTGGCCGGCGTCGCCTTCGGGCTGAAGGCGAGGAGCAAGCAAGTCAAGATCGCTCTCGCCGATCCGCTGGGGGCCGCGCTCTACTCCTTCTACACCAGCGGTGAGCTGAAGTCCGAAGGCAGCTCGATCACCGAAGGCATCGGGCAGGGGCGCATCACCGCCAATCTCGAAGGGTTTACGCCGGACTTTTCCTTCCAGATCCCCGATGAGGATGCGCTGCCGATCGTCTTCGACCTGATCCAGGAAGAGGGCCTTTGCGTCGGCGGTTCGACCGGCATCAACATTGCCGGCGCGATCCGTCTGGCCAGGGAATTAGGCCCCGGCCACACCATCGTGACCATTCTTTGCGACTACGGCACACGCTATCAGTCCAAACTGTTCAATCCGGAATTCCTGCGTGAGAAGCAACTGCCGGTGCCGGGCTGGATGGAGCTGAAGAGCGAGATTTCGGTGCCGTTCGAGAAAGTCGCCTGATGGCGCACAAGACGGAAGCGCTGTTTCGCGACGATGCGTATCTTCGCACGGCGGATGCGACGGTTGTTGCCGTCAACGATCGCGGCGGCATCATTCTCGACCGGACGATCTTCTACGCCACGTCAGGCGGTCAGCCGGGCGATACTGGTTATCTCGAACGCGGTGACGGCAGCCGCATCGCCATTGCCGCCACTATCACCGGCGAGACCAAGGACGAGATCATCCATGTGCCGGCGCCGGAGCAAGCGGTGCCACAGGTCGGCGAGAAGGTGAGCCTGGCGATCGACTGGGAACGCCGGCATCTCCTGATGCGCATGCACGCGGCTTGCCATCTGCTCACCGTCGTCTGCCCGTTCCCGATCACCGGTGCTTCGGTTTCCGAGGACGACAGCCGCGTCGATTTCGACGCCCCGGATGCCGGCTTCACCAAGGAGGACATCACCGCCGCGCTGATGGACCTGGTGCGGGCCGACCACCCGATCTTTGTCCGGCTGATCAGTGACGAGGAACTGGCCGCCAACCCCGGCCTGGTGAAATCCAAGAACGTCCGGCCGCCAGTCGGCACCGGCAAGATCCGCCTGGTCTGCATCGGCGACAACGCTTCGGTGGACAGCCAGCCCTGCGGCGGCACCCATGTCAAAAGCACCGGCGAAGTCGGCGAAATCCACATCGGCAAGATCGAAAAGAAGGGACGCGAAAACAGACGCTTCCGCATCCGCTTCGGCCCGATGCCGGCGGTCTAAACAGACAGTGATCGCCAAAAGGCGAGCAGGAGAACAAGAATGGCCCAAGACAGTCCTTTCACCATCGACGCAGACTGGCTGCAGCAGCGTCTCGGCGAGCCGGGCCTGACGATTGTCGACGCGTCCTGGTATCTTCCGGCGCAAAAGCGCGATGCGCGCGGTGAATACGAGGCGGCGCACATTCCGGGCGCACGGTTCCTGGATCAGGATGCTGTTTCTGACCCGAATTCGTCCCTGCCGCATACGTTGCCGTCGCCGCGGCATTTCGCCCAGTATGTGGGCGCCATGGGCGTCTCGGCCGATGACACCATCGTCGTCTATGACGGTCCGGGTTTCTTTTCGGCGCCTCGGGCATGGTGGATGTTCCGGGTGATGGGCGTCTTCCAGACCTATATTCTGGATGGCGGCTTCGATGGCTGGAGAGCCGCCGGCCGGCCGGTAACGGCCGAACGGACAAAGATCGCGCCAAGCGTGTTTCATGCCGATTTTGACGCGGATCGTGTCGCCAGCCTCGCTGACATGCGCCGGATCGTTGACACCAGGGCAAGTCAGATCGCCGACGCCCGTGGGCCGGGCCGCTTCACCGGCACCGAGCCTGAGCCGCGCGCGGGGATCCGCTCCGGCCATATGCCTGGCGCGCGCAATTTGCCCTATTCGGCGCTGTCGGAAAAGGGCGAGCTGTTGTCGAAGGACCGCCTGCGCAAGGTGATCGAGGAGGCCGGCATCGATCTGTCGAAGCCCGTTGTCACCTCATGCGGTTCCGGCATTACAGCGGCGGTGGTGACGCTGGCGCTGGAAACGCTTGGCCATACCAACAACAGGCTTTACGACGGCTCATGGACGGAGTGGGGTGGGCTTTCCGACACGCCTGTCGTGACCGGCAAGGAATGAAGACGATGGAAAACGGCGTGCTGGAAGACATCGACGTCACGGTGACGTTCCTTGAGATGCATGTGCCGCCGGCCTATTCGCCGCCTGTGCCCTACAACCGTCAGGTCGCCCTGCTGAAGACCAAGGACATTCCGCTGCATTTCTACCGCTATCTGATGGACCGGGTGGGGCGCAAATGGCACTGGGTCAATGTACTGCGACTGGATGATGACGAGCTTTCTGCCGGCATCCACCGCGAGGACCGTGACATCAGGGTGCTCTATCTCGACGGTGCGCCGGCCGGCTTCTTCGACCTCAAGCCGCATCTGCCGGAAGAAGTCGAACTTGCCTATTTCGGCATGATGGAACACGCGACCGGGCAAGGCATCGGCCGCTGGTTCCTGGGCTCCGCGATTTCAGCCGCATGGTCGTACGCTCCGAAGCGGGTGACGGTGCAGACCTGCACACTCGATCATCCGGCCGCTCTGCCGCTTTATCAGAAGCTCGGCTTTGCACCGGTGGCGCAGAAGAAGGAAATCGTGCATCCGCTGCCGTTCGCCGAGCGCTCGGCCAGCGTCATGCGGCCGTGACACCAGCCCGAATCTGACATCAGCCGGAATCTGAACCCGCCGTTCATCGGTGCTTCAGGCTGCCTTTGGCATGTTGCCCGCACCATCAATGCGGCCGAGGCCGAAGGAGACGAAGACATGCTGAACCGCCGTACACTTGCCGCCGCGCTGATCGCGGCCATTGCCATGCCGAGCCTTGCCGCCGCGCAGGCGAGCACGCCTTCGGCCGCGACGATCGAGCGGAAGCTCGAGGCGGCACCGCGCGTGAAGCTGCGGCCGAACGAGCGTGTCACCATCCGCGAATTCAAGCGGCGCCCGGATTTGCGCCGTATGGCCCGCTCGATCGATATCCAGTCGATCAACTTCGCCTTCGGTTCGGCAGCCATTTCCAATTCGCAATACGACAAGATCGAAAACATCGCCGATGCGCTGCGGCGCATCCTGCGCCGCGATCCAGGCGCCCGCGTACTGATCGAGGGCCATACCGATGCCGTCGGCTCCTTCCAGTCGAACCAGGCCCTGTCCGACCAGCGCGCCGCCTCGCTCAAGCGCACACTGGTGCGCGAATTCGGTGTGCCTGGCTATGCACTCGAGACGGTCGGCTATGGTGAAGAGTTCCTGCTCGTGCAGACGCAGAACGAGAATTGGCAGAATCGCCGGGTGACGCTGCGCCGCTTCGACGATTTCATCCGTTGAGTGGCAAAGCTCCGGTGGTTTAATTAGCCGGCTTTGTGACTCCTGACAGAACTTGATGAGGGCCGGTCGCCGAGCGGCGGTCGGTCCTTTGACGCTTGGCAGGAATCGGGTGGGAGGCGAGGGTTCAAGGGCATAGTTTCCGGGAGACGACACCGGAGATTTCACCATGACCATTCAGTTCAAAGCCTTGCCGACCGACAATGTCAGAGCGCTGCAGCGCGGCGGTGCTGATGCCTATGGAAATACGCCCGAGCGAAAGATCTCCGATGGTGACGGCATGCCTTGCCGGCACTGCCTGAAGAACATCGCGGCCGGCGACGCTTACCTCGTCCTGGCCTACCGGCCATTTCCGGCGCTTCAGCCCTATGCCGAAACCGGGCCGATCTTCCTGCATGCCGAGGAATGCGACCGTGCCGTCGGGAGCGAAGCACTTCCCGAAATTCTCGAAAGCCCTGACTATATCGTGCGCGGCTATGGCAGGGATGATCGTATCGTCTATGGCAGTGGTGGTGTCATCCCGACTGGAGACGTCGCCGCACGGGCCGAGACCTTGTTCGAACGCGACGATATCGCCTACGTCCATGTCCGTTCAGCGCGCAACAATTGCTACCAGTGCCGCATCGAGCGCGCATAGGCGCCAACAGCGCTGACTGTCGTACTCCCGTCGCATAGAAGCGATAGAAAGCCATTGTCGATTGATTTGCCGACCGCGGATGAACCGGCGGCAAATCTCGATATCGAGGAAGCGGGGCTTTGGCTCCGCTTTTTTGTTGCCTGCTTCTACCCCAAAGAAAAACCCGCCGGCATGAACCGGCGGGTGAGACGGGAGGAAGCTGTCTTTTCGTGAAATCAGGCCGCGAGAACGGCTTTCGGCTCGACCAGTTCGTAGCCGAGCGCCTCGGCGACAGCCCGGTTGGTGATCTTGCCCTTGTGGACATTGAGGCCGTTGCGCAAATGATGATCGTCGATCAGCGCCTTCAGGCCCTTGTCGGCAAGCTGCAGGCCATAGTGAAGCGTCGCGTTGTTGAGCGCATGGGCCGACGTGACCGGCACCGCGCCCGGCATATTGGCGACGCAATAGTGGATGACGCCATCGACCTCGTAGGTCGGATCGGCATGGGTGGTGGCATGCGAGGTCTCGAAGCAGCCGCCCTGGTCGATGGCGACGTCAACCAGCACCGAGCCCTTCTTCATGCCCGAGAGCATTTCGCGCGAAACCAGTTTTGGCGCCGCGGCGCCGGGGATCAGCACCGCGCCGACGACGATGTCGGCCGAAAAGCACTCTTCTTCCAGCGCCTCGACGGTCGAGTAACGGGTGTGGACGCGGCCGGCGAAGAGGTCGTCGAGCTGGCGCAATCTCGGGATCGAACGATCGATGATGGTGACATCGGCGCCAAGGCCCGCCGCCATCCTGGCAGCATGCAGGCCGACGACGCCGCCGCCGAGCACGGTGACCTTGCCGGGCAGCACGCCGGGAACGCCGCCCAGCAGCACGCCGCGGCCGCCATTGGCCTTCTGCAGCGCCGTGGCGCCGGCCTGGATCGACAGACGTCCGGCGACTTCCGACATCGGCGCCAAGAGCGGCAGGCCGCCACGATCGTCGGTCACGGTCTCGTAGGCGATTGCCGTCACGCCGGACGCAAGCAGGCCCTTGGTCTGCTCCGGATCCGGGGCAAGATGAAGATAGGTGTACAGGATCTGGCCTTCGCGAAGCTGCGCCCATTCGTTGGGCTGCGGTTCCTTGACCTTGACGATCATGTCCGACTTGGCGAACACGTCGGCGGCCGTCTTGGCAATCGTGGCGCCGGCGGCGCGATAGGCGTTGTCATCGGCGCCGATGCCGGCCCCGGCGCCGGTCTCGACCAGCACTTCGTGGCCATGGGCGACATATTCGCGGACCGAGCCGGGGGTGAGGCCGACGCGATATTCGTGGTTCTTGATTTCCTTGGGGCAGCCGACGCGCATTTTCTTCTCCTGATCCGGCCCTTTTGGGCTCGTTCCCTGTATGGATGGAGTGAACCACGAATCGGTGCGAAGGTGTTTGCGAATGCGCTTGCGCCGGCAGGCGAGTTTCGATAATCGTTGCGCCAAATAACCGTATTTTCGCAGGATTCACGAAAAATGCCGCTCGACAGGATTGATATCGCCATTCTCGAGACTCTGCAGAAAGATGGCAGGATACCCAATGCGGCACTGGCCGAGAAGGTTGGCCTGTCGCAGTCGGCTTGTTCACGCCGGCTCGACAATCTGGAGAAATCCGGAACCATCCGCGGCTATCACGCCCGGCTTTCCAATGCCGCACTTGGCCACCAGATGACGGCGATCGTGCACATATCGCTGTCGGGACAATTCGAGAAGACGCTGTCGGATTTCGAAGCGGCGATCAAGCGCTGCCCGAACGTGCTGTCCTGCCATCTGATGTCGGGCGAATATGACTACATCCTGCGCATCGCGGCAAAGGATCTCGTCGACTATGAACGCATCCACAAGGAATGGCTGTCGGCGATGCCGCATGTGACGAAGATCAACTCGTCTTTTGCGCTACGCGAAATCGTCGACCGGACTGCGATGGGCATGAAGCCGGAGATGGCTTAACGCCAAAGGCACACCCGGACGTCCTTCCCGACATAGCATGCGCCTTCGCGGCGAAGGTCACCCCAATCTCCTGGTTCACCGTGCGTTTCGCGAATGTCCGAGTTCCCATAGCCTTCCCAGACATCACCGTCCTTGTAGACAACTGCCCAGTAATCCTTGGACATTTCACCAGCCCCACTATGCGTATCGGGGTAGTCGATACCTGCAAAAACTTGCCGAGGGCCCTGGATGCTGAAATCGCCACCCGTCTCGATTTGATAGGAGCATTTTCCGGATATGCGGGTCTGACCGTCAACAACAAGCAGGCAACGGCCCCATTTGTAGCCGCTCGGCAAACGATGCTGTGGTTGCGCATGCGAAGGCGAAATGGAAAACGCTATGGCTAGGGCAGCCGCTATAGTTCGTCCGATCATCTTGTCATCCGCTGTGAAGCAGCCAACCTGAGAGCGACCAGGCACTGTTGGATCCGCCCAGAGCGCATATCGAAACAGCCCGCGGCAGCATGGTCCGCTTAAGGTCATAGTATCGACCAAGCCGGATTTTTGTCACATGACATTTGCGCTACTACACGGCGGGAAACAGGCTCTTAGGCCTCGGTGACGACCCGATCCATCGGAATGTCATGCGGCTGCGGATAGATGGTGGCGATGCGCTGCAATGCGTAGCCGACACCGATGACCAGCGGCTTGAACGGCATCGCCGCCAGCGTGCGGTCGAAAAAACCGCCGCCATAGCCCAGGCGGTAGTTCCCGGGATCGATACCGACGATCGGCGAGATGACGATGTCGGGCAGCACCGGATCGCCTTCGGCCGGGATCGGGATGTTCCAGATGCCTTTCTCCAGCCGGTCGCCCTGTTTGTAGGCACGGAAGATCAGCGGTTGCCCTTTCTCCACGACGATAGGCAACGCTGTGCGGCCGCCGCGCTCATCGACGGATGCCATCCATGGCCGCAAATCCGGCTCACCGCGAAACGGCCAGTAAAGGCTGACCATGCGGCCGGCGATCTCGCCGATGATCGCGTCGAGCCCTTCGGCAATACGCTGAGACATCGCCGTCCGCGCATCGGCGGAAACTGCCAGCCGCGCCGCGATCAGCCGTTCGCGCTCGGCCTTGCGCCAGCGCCTCACATCGGTCCAGTCGGATAGCGGCGCCCGGAATTCCGGATCGAGCTCGTGCATGAAGCAAGGCGGCGAGGAATACTGCGCCGGCCCATCGTGATCCTTGGCGCCGTCATGTTCGTTGGCCATGCCTCACCTCGTTGTACTGCTGAGCAAGGCTATACCTTGTCCTTGTGCACGACATGCGCATTCACGACATCGAGCGGCGAGTCCCAGGCAGTTGCACCAGATCCGGCCATTGTTGCGCTGCACAAAAATGCCTACATCAGGGTCGGCGAATTGCTCGCCTTGGTGGAACGAAATGAACCAAGCCAGCCATCAAATTGTTGTTGTCGGCGCGGGTTTCGGCGGCCTCGAATTCACCCGCGCGCTTGGCGGCGCACCAGTGCGCATAACCATGATCGACAAGCGCAACCATCATCTTTTCCAGCCG
This sequence comes from Mesorhizobium loti, assembly GCA_014189435.1. Lineage (NCBI taxonomy): Bacteria > Pseudomonadati > Pseudomonadota > Alphaproteobacteria > Hyphomicrobiales > Phyllobacteriaceae > Mesorhizobium > Mesorhizobium loti. The sequence continues at coordinate 2,826,200 of CP050293.1, read as the reverse complement.
CTGCTCTACCAGGTAGCGACGACGGCGCTGGCAACCTCCGAAATTGCCTGGCCGATCCGCCACCTCCTGCGCAAGCGCAAGGACGTGACGACGCTGCTGGCCAACGTCACCGGCGTCGACCGTGCCGGCAAACGCGTGTTGCTCGATGACGGCAGCGCCGTCGCCTATGACACGCTGGTGCTGGCCACCGGCGCTCGCCATGCCTATTTCGGTCACGACGAATGGGAGCCTTTCGCGCCAGGTCTGAAGACGCTGGAAGACGCCACCACCATTCGGCGACGCATTCTCTTGGCCTTCGAGCAGGCCGAGCGGGAAACCGATCCCGCCAAACGGCAGGCGCTGCTGACCATTGCGATCGTCGGCGGTGGGCCGACCGGCGTGGAACTGGCCGGCACCATCGTCGAGCTGGCGCACGACACACTGCGCGGCGAGTTCCGCAACATCGACACGCGGCAAACGCGCGTGGTGTTGATCGAGGCCGGTGACCGTATCCTGGTCAATTTCGCACCGAAACTTTCCGATTATGCCTCGAAGGCACTCGAGCGGCTCGGTGTGACGGTCGAACTCGGGCGAGCTGTCACGCGCTGCGATGCCGAGGGCGTCGTCTTTGGCGACAGGCAACTGGCGGCCCGAACGATTCTGTGGGCGGCAGGCGTTGCCGCTTCGCCCGCCGCCGAATGGCTGGGAGCGAAGGCGGACCGCGCGGGTCGGGTGCTCGTCGAACCTGACCTCAGCGTGCCCGGCAGCCCGGAGATTTTTGTCATCGGCGACGCCGCCCTTGTGCTGCGGCCCGATGGACGGCCGGTGCCCGGCGTGGCGCCTTCCGCCAAGCAGGAGGGCCGACATGTCTCGGCTATCATCAAGGCCAGACTCGGCGGCGACACGACCGCGCGTCCCTTCCACTACAGGCATGCCGGCGATCTGGCGACGGTCGGCAAACGCGCCGCCGCGATCGATTTCGGCTGGATCAAGCTCACCGGCTGGCTCGCCTGGTGGCTGTGGGGGATTGCCCACATCTATTTTCTGATCGGCTTCCGCAACCGGCTTGCGGTTTCCCTGAGCTGGCTATGGATCTACGTCACAGGCCAGCGCAGCGCACGGCTGATCACCCAGGGCGACGACGACAAGACCTGACTTTCTTCATCCGGATCGTTCATCCGCCCGTCATCTGTTGCTGATCGACTGATGTTCGATGCGCGCGATTTCTTGAATGGACTCGGATGAATTTCAGCGCGAAGTTCGCTTCGGGGCAGGGCTGGTAACGTCGTCGAGGAGAAAACATGTCGCAACTGCTCCACCCAGTCTCCCGCCGCGGTTTCCTCGCTGGCACCGCCGCCACAGGGGCGCTGATCATGCTGCATCCGTTCTCCGCTCGCGCTCAAGGTAACCAGGCGCATCTCCGGATCATGGAGACCACCGATATCCATGTGAACGTGCTGCCTTACGACTACTACGCCGACAAAGCCAACGACACGATGGGCCTGTCGCGCACGGCTTCCCTGATTGACGCGGTGCGCAAGGAAGCCGTCAATTCGATGCTGATCGACAATGGCGACCTGCTTCAGGGCAATCCGATGGGCGACTATATCGCCTATGAGAAGGGCCTGAAGGACGGCGACCTGCATCCGATCATGAAAGGCATGAACCTGCTCGGCTACGAATGCTCGACGCTGGGCAACCACGAATTCAACTACGGTCTGTCGTTCCTGGACAAGGTGCTGGCCGGCGCCAATTTTCCGTTCGTCTGCGCCAATCTGATCCGCGGCACTGAGCTTGCCGCGAACCCGCGCGACGACAAGCTCTATCTCAAGCCCTATGTCATCCTCGACAAGAAGCTCAAGGATGGGTCCGGCGCGGAGCAGCCGATCAGGATCGGTATCATCGGCTTCGTGCCGCCGCAAATCATGGTCTGGGATCTCAAGAACCTCGAAGGCAACGTCAAGACGCGCGACATCGTCGAGGCGGCCAAGGCCTGGGTGCCGCAGATGAAGGAGGAGGGCGCCGACATCGTCATTGCGCTCTCGCATTCCGGCATCGAGGTGAAGCAGGGCGACATGATGGAGAACGCTTCGTTCTTCGTCGCCGGTGTCGCCGGTGTCGATGCTGTGTTCACCGGTCACCAGCATCTGGTATTCCCCGGCAAGAAGGATTTCCAGTCGCTTGAAGGTGTCGACACGCAGAAAGGCACGCTGCAGGGCAAACCTGCCGTCATGGGTGGCTTCTGGGGCTCGCATATGGGGCTGGTCGACCTGATGCTGGAACGCGACGGGTCGAAATGGAAGGTCGTCTCGGCGACTTCCGAAGCGCGGCCGATCTTCGAACGCGTCGACAACAAGAACAAGCCGACCGTCCCTGACGACAAGCGCATTATCGCAGCGCTCGAACAGGACCATCAGGCGACACTGGCCTATGTGCGCCGCCCCGTCGGCAAGACCTCCGCGCCGCTCTATTCCTATTTCGCGCTGGTCGCGGACGACCCGTCGGTGCAGGTCGTCAGCCAGGCGCAGACCTGGTACCTCAGGGATATTCTGAAGAACACGCAATGGAAGGATGTGCCGCTGCTGTCGGCGGCCGCCCCCTTCAAGGCCGGCGGGCGCAACGGCGCCGACTACTACACCGACGTGCCGGCCGGCGATATCGCCATCAAGAACGTTGCCGACCTCTATCTCTATCCCAACACCGTGCGTGCGGTCGAAATCACCGGTGCGCAGGTCAAGGAATGGCTGGAAATGTCGGCTGGCATCTTCAACCGGATCGAGCCGGGGAAGGCCGACCAGGCCCTCATCAACACCGACTTCCCATCCTACAATTTCGACGTCATCGACGGCGTCACCTACAAGATAGATCTGTCGCAGCCGCCGAAATACGATGCCAAGGGCGGGCTGGCGAATGCCGGTGCCAACCGTATCGTCGATTTGAGTTTCGATGGAAAGCCAATTGATCCCAAACAGAAATTCGTCGTGGCCACCAACAATTACCGGGCCGGCGGCGGCGGCAATTTCCCCGACATCGATGCCTCGAAGATCATCTATGAGGCGCCGGACACCAATCGCGACGTCATCGTTCGCTACATCATCAGCGAGGGTACGATCAACCCGTCCGCCGACGACAACTGGTCGTTCGCGCCGCTGCCTGGAACCAGCGCCGTATTCGAAACCGGCGCCAGGGCCAAGGATTTCATTGCGCAGTTGAAATCGCTGAAGATCGAGCCGGCGGGCGAGGGCGAGGCAGGCTTCGCGAAATACCGCATCCTGCTTTGATCACTGCTGTTCGAAGGGCTCGGTTCCACGCCGTCACGGCGGCGTCGGCCTACGCCTTGTAGACCACCTGGCGCACGTCGATGTAGCTGGCGCGGAATCCGGCCTCGCAATAGTGCAGGTAGAATTCCCAGAGCTTCTTGAAGCGGTCGTCGAAGCCGAGCGGGACGATCTTCTCCCATGACGCCCAGAACCGGTGGCGCCATTCGGCGAGCGTACGCGCGTAATCGTCGGGAAACACGCGCTCGCGCAGATGGGCAAGGCCATGATCCTTGCCGAGTGCTTTCAGGATCGACGGTGTCGGCAGCATGCCGCCGGGGAAAACGTAGCGTTGGATGAAATCCGGCCTGGCCCGATAGGTGTCGTATGCGGCTTCGTTGATGGTGATGATCTGCAGGCCGGCGGTGCCGCCGGGCCTCAGGCAGGCCTTCATCTTGCCGAAAAACACCGGCCAGTATTTCTCGCCGACCGCCTCGAACATCTCGATCGAGGCGATGCGGTCATAGGTGCCGGTTTCGTCGCGATAGTCTTGCAGCTTGATGTCCACCTTGTCGGCAAGTCCGGCCTTGGCGATGCGCGCCTTGGCGAAGTCGTGCTGCTCGCGGCTGATCGTCAGCCCGGTCACCCGGCAGCCGATCTCGCGTGCCGCGAATTCGGCGAAGCCACCCCAGCCGCAGCCGATTTCCAGCACATGGTCCTTCGGGCCGATGCCTGTGTCCTTCGCCAGCGCGCGATATTTGGCGGCCTGCGCGCTTTCCAGGTCGTTGGCGCCTGTCGTGTAGAGCGCCGAGGAATAGGTCATGCTCGGATCGAGCCATTCCTTGTAGAAGGCGTTGCCGAGGTCGTAATGCGCCGAGATGTTGCGCTTCGAGCCGGTGCGCGTGTTCTGGTTGAACCAGTGACGGATGCGCTGGACGGTGTTGATCAGCCAGCTGGTGCCGCCCGCGATACGTTCGCCGATGACCGAATTGATCACGAACAGTTCCAGGAAGCTGGTCACGTCAGGGCTTTCCCAATCGCCGTCCATATAGGATTCGGCAACACCGATCGTGCCGCCCGAAAAGGCGCGGCCGGGCAAGCGCCAGTTCTTCAGCACCAGTTCGGCATCCGGGCCGGGTCCCTTGCCGCCGACGAGGACGGCGCGGCCGTCCGGCAGCCTGACCTTGAGTGAACCGCGCGGCAGGTTCATCGCCGCCGACAGCACCATGCGCGCCTTGGCTGGCAGGCCTTTGACGATCTCTGCGAAATTGAATTCGTCGAGCCTGACCGCGTCGCTCAACGCTATGCCAAAATGTTCCTTGTGTGCCATCTCACGCCCCTGGATTTCCGAGGCGTCGGCGCAAATTGCCGGGCCACGGTTCTCTTGGATCATTCGCCGGGTTCGAACGCCGTTGCCTCATCCCGAGTGCTGGCCGGCTCGGTGATGGGCGGGCTCGAACGAAAGCGCGCGCCTCTTAAACAGAGCTTTAGCACTTTCCCAGTGAATCCCTGCCACAATCTTCCACGTCATGAGGGGGGACTTCAAGGGGCAGGCTGCAAGCGGGGCTGTGCCAAGCGGATTGTGCCCTCGCTGGCGTGGATCTGCCTTTTGCACAGCAAAGGCCGGACGCGCCAAAAACGCCTATGGCTGCTCCCTTGCTTGTGCGATAGATTTAGCCATGCGTTATGTAGTCGTCATTGCCGCCATCACCTTTTTCCTGATCTGGGACGGCCTATACAATCAGGGCCGGTATCTGGACTCCACGGTGAGGGGTGTCTCGCACGTCGTGCGATCCGTCACCGGCTAGCGTCCATTCGAACGATTGGCAGCCGCGACATCCTTGTCGATTGACGCCACCGTCCTGCCGTCACAAAAGACCCCAGCATTTTGATCGAGGAGGCGGGGTTGATCCGGCATATCGTTTTCTTCAGCGCGCGGCGTAAAGAGGATGTAGAGGCTGTGCGTACCGGTCTGTTGGCGCTCGGCAACATCCCCCATTCCAGCCTTTTCGAGGTCACCTTGAACACCAAGGTCGATCCGCTGTCGGATGAAGTCGACGTGGTCGTCTATGCGGAGTTCGCCGATGACGCCGCGCTGGCCGCCTACAAGGCGCACCCCCTCTACGCGCAGACCACCAGCAAGGTCAAACCAATGCGCGAACTGCGTTATTCCGCCGATGTCGTGGCCGGCAACTGATCGAGGACTTGCTCCAGCGGATGCTTTTTTCGGCGTCGGTGAACGGTGGGGCGAACTGGCCGGGATCGCGATCAAGCCTTGAACCGGTTTGCGGAATGATGCACATCGCGCTTGCATGACCCGAACCACAGCCACCGGCACCCATCCGCTCGATCATCTGGTGCTGCCGACGCAGGGCCTTGAGGTGGCGCGAGCCCGGCTCACCGCGCTTGGCTTCGTCGTTGCCCCAACCGGGATCCACCCCTTCGGGACTGAAAATTGCTGTGTGTTCCTCGCCGACGGCGCCTATCTCGAGCCGCTGGCGATCGGTGATGAACAGGCCGCGATGCAGGCCATTGCAGAGGGCAATACGTTCGTCACGCGCGACCGCATCTATCGCGACAAGTGTGGCGACGAGGGATTCTCCGCGGTGGTCCTGGGTACCAGCAACGCGGATGCCAATCATGCGCGCTACCTCGAAGCCGGCATCTCGGCGGGAGGCATGCTGAGCTTCTCGCGCGCCTTCACGGACACGGCGGGCAAAAGCGACATCGCATCGTTCAAGCTCGCCTTCGCGGCCGGAGCCGGGGCCACGGACGCCTTCCTGTTTGCCTGCGAGCGGGTCAACGCGCCTGATGTGGACCGCGCGGCTTTGCAGGCCCACGCCAACGGCGCCACCGGAATCGTTGAAGTGGTGGCGGTCAGCGACCGGCCGGCCGAACAGCACGGATTGATTTCCGTGGCCGTCGACGATCCGATCGCCAATGGGCCGGGCGGCGCGTTTCACTTGCCGAATGCGGATTTGAGCGTGCTTGACCCCGCGTCTTTCACCGCACGCTTTGGCCTGCCGGCTAGGGCGCCGACAGACCTGCGCTTCGCAGCCGTGGTCTTTTCGGTCCGGCGAGCCGATGTGACATCGAGGCTGCTTGCAGCCAATTCCGTCCAACACGATATAGCGGGCAATGATATTGTCGTGCGGCCTGCACCCGGACAGGGCGCGGCCTTCATCTTCCGGGAGATCCCATGAGCAAGCCGCAAGCGTCCAATTCGATGGCGCCCAATTCGTCGGTAACCGTCGGCAATGTCGTCTTCGACAACAATGCGGCGCTGTCGCTGATCGCCGGCCCATGCCAGTTTGAATCGCGCCAGCACGCCTTCGACATGGCCGGCGCGCTGAAGGAACTGACCGGCAAACTCGGCATAGGCCTCGTCTACAAGACCAGCTACGACAAGGCCAACCGCACCTCGCTGTCGGCGACCCGGGGTGCCGGCATGGATGCGGCCCTTCCCGTCTTCGACGAACTGCGCAAGGAATTTTCGCTGCCCGTGCTGACCGATGTACACACCGAGGAGCAGTGCGCCATCGTCGCGCCGCATGTCGATGTCCTGCAGATCCCGGCTTTCCTGTCGCGCCAGACCGACATGCTGGTTGCCGCCGCCAAAACCGGCAAGGTGATCAACGTGAAGAAGGGGCAGTTCCTCGCGCCCTGGGACATGAAGAACGTCGTCGCCAAGATCACCGGTTCCGGCAACGCCAATGTGCTGACCACCGAGCGCGGCGCGTCCTTTGGCTACAACACACTGGTGTCCGACATGCGCGCTCTGCCCATCATGGCGGAAATCGGCGCGCCGGTGATCTTCGACGCCACGCACTCGGTGCAGCAGCCGGGCGGGCAGGGCGGGTCCTCGGGTGGTGAACGCCGCTTTGTCGAGACGCTGGCCCGCGCGGCTGTCGCTGTCGGCGTTGCCGGCGTGTTCATCGAGACCCATCAGGATCCGGATAATTCGACCTCTTCCGACGGCCCGAACATGCTGCCGTTGAAGGACATGCCAGCTCTGCTCGAGCGGCTGATGGCATTCGATCGCATCGCCAAGGGCCTCTGAAACGTCCCGAGGGATACTTCCGGCATCGTATCAGTTGTTCTGGCTCGACCGCCTCATGTCGATCGCGAACACCGCATAATAGTCGACGCCCGGCATCGGCGCCGTGACCGTCAGGATCCAGCGGACATTGCCGTGCTGGCGCTCGTAGACCGGCGGTCCGTTGGATGGCAGCGCGTCCGCCGGGATTGCGAACGCAAAGGGGATGCCCGCGCTCGACTGCACCGAACCACGCGGGATGACGAGCTTTTCCTGGTATTTGAGTTCTTCCTTGTAGGTCGATTTGTCCTCCGCGATGGTGTTCACAATCGGTCCGCCGACGCGGTAGGTGCGAATGCAACGAAGTAGGACGGTGTAGTCGCCGCTGGGGCTGAGGTCGCGGCTGGAGCGAACCATGCCCTCGAAGCGTCCGCCGGGTCTTGCCGGGCCGGCCTGCAGCGTCGTCGCGCCGAATTTGCGCACGCGCAGCGTATCGCGGACCGCCTTCAGCAATGCGTAGAGGCCGATCACCGCGAACACGACCGGCACGAAGACGAGCGGATTGAATTCGCGGTCGGTGACAGCGAAGTTGAGCGGCAGCTCGAAATACCACGGGATCAGGACGGCGATCAGCACCATGGCGCCGGCAAAGAAGTAGCCGCTGGACGCGTTGGCGGCATTGGCGTCGACCACCGGCGGCTGCGCCGCTGCTGGCTGCTGACTGCGCCTTCGGGCCATTGCCGCCTCCCCAAACGACCGGACGCCCCTTCAATGCCACGCCGGGCGGCGGCATGACAATGGCCCCAGGGTCGCCGGCGCTTGTGGAAGGCATAAGCCGGCTGTACGCTCGCCCGGCAAATGAGCGTTTTGGCAGGAGGAAGCCATGTCCGTCGCCCGCGTCACCGAAATCACATCGTCGTCGAAGAAGAGCTTTCAGGACGCCATCGAAAAGGGAATCGCGCGCGCATCCAAAACCCTGAAGAACGTCGAAGGCGCCTGGATCCAGGATCAGAAGATCGTCGTCGAGGACGGTAAGATCGCCGCCTATCGCGTCAACATGAAGGTCACCTTCATCCTCGCGGAATGATCGGCTGTCGCCAAAAAAGTCGGGAACTTTCGCCCGCGGCCCTCATTGTCAAAGCATAGATCAACGACAATGAGGAGCACATCATGACAACCCAGACAGGCCACACCCAAGCCATTGCCGCTTCGCGAGTCATCGGCACGTCGGTCTACAACACCGAGGGCACGAGCATCGGCAGCATCGAGGACGTCATGCTCGATAAGACGTCGAACGGCATCATGTTCGCGGTGATCGGTTTCGGCGGCTTCCTCGGCATCGGCGAAAAATATCACGCCATTCCGTGGGCAAGCCTCGACTATGACGAGGACAAGGGCGGCTATGTCGTGCCGTTCTCCAAGGAGCAGCTGAAGGCGGCGCCTGCCTATTCGATCAACGAACTGGCCGGCGCGGATGGCGAGACCGCTCGCGACGCCTCCTATGACTACTACAAGGTCACGCCTTACTGGCACTGACGGCCCAAGCCAAAATGGCCCCGTCTCGACGGGGCCATTTTGGTTCGATGCGGCAGCTATTCGCTGATGTGCAAGGGTGCCATCGCCTTGGGTGGCGACTGCTGATTGTCGCACGACGTCAGGAACGCAGCCGCGATCAGGAACAGACTCACGATACCACTCAACTGGGACATGGCGAAACTCCTCCTGTTTCGCCCCGCGCCCCCGCACCATAGCCGGAAGCCGGTCTGCCGCACATGACTTATGATGACAGCGATATGCGCTTCGTGAATCGCCTGATGCATGTCGCCCAAAAGTGGTCCCGGTTTTGGGAGAACGACATGCTTGAAAACAAAAACCTAAAGCGCGGCGGACTGAATCCGTTCAAATGCGACGCGCTTTAGGCTGACGCCACGGCAATAATTGCGAACCGGCCGATTGCCTTTTGCGGCACTTTGGCTAAGACGTGCGCGACATCAGTCAGATCAATCGAGGACATCGCAATGACCGCCATCATCGACATTGTCGGGCGTGAAATCCTGGACAGCCGTGGAAATCCGACCGTCGAGGTCGATGTCATTCTCGAAGACGGCTCGATGGGCCGCGCGGCGGTGCCGTCCGGCGCTTCGACCGGTGCCCACGAGGCCGTCGAACTGCGCGACGGCGGCGCCCGCTATCTCGGCAAGGGCGTGCTCAAGGCCGTCGAAGCGGTGAACGGCGAGCTGTTCGAGGCGATCGGCGGCATGGAAGCCGAAAACCAGATCCATATCGACCAGACCATGATCGAGCTTGACGGGACACCCAACAAGAGCCGGCTCGGCGCCAACGCCATTCTCGGTGTGTCGCTGGCGGTGGCGAAGGCGGCGGCCGATGCTTCCGGTCTGCCGCTCTACCGTTATGTCGGCGGCACCAAGGCGCATGTCCTGCCGGTGCCGATGATGAACATCATCAATGGCGGCGCACATGCCGACAACCCGATCGACTTCCAGGAATTTATGATCCTGCCGATCGGCGCGCCGACGCTGCGCGAAGGCGTCCGCTGGGGTTCGGAAATCTTCCACACGCTGCGCAAGAAGCTGAAAGATGCCGGCCACAACACCAATGTCGGCGATGAGGGCGGCTTTGCCCCGAATTTGAAAAGCGCGCCGGTGGCGCTCGATTTCATCATGGAATCGATCGAGCAGGCCGGCTTCAAGCCGGGCGAAGAAATCGCGCTCGGCCTCGATTGCGCCGCGACCGAGTTCTTCAAGGACGGTAACTACGTCTATGAGGGCGAGAAGAAGACGCGTGACCCCAAGGCGCAGGCCAAATACCTGGCCAAGCTTGCCGCCGACTATCCGATCATCTCGATCGAGGACGGCTTGGCCGAAGACGACTGGGAAGGCTGGAAGTGCCTTACCGACCTGATCGGCAAGAAGACCCAGCTGGTCGGCGACGATTTGTTCGTCACCAACACCGCACGGCTGCGCGACGGCATCCGCATGGGCGTTGCCAATTCGATCCTGGTCAAGGTCAACCAGATCGGCTCGCTGACGGAAACGCTCGACGCCGTCGAGACCGCCCACAAGGCCGGCTACACCGCCGTCATGTCGCATCGCTCGGGCGAGACCGAGGATTCTGACCATCGCCGATCTCGCGGTCGCCACCAATTGCGGACAGATCAAGACCGGCTCGCTGTCGCGCTCTGACCGCATGGCCAAGTACAATCAGCTGATCCGCATCGAGGAAGAACTCGGCAAGCAGGCAAGCTATGCCGGCAAGTCGGTGGTCAAGGGCTGATCCGCAACACTCGGATATCGGATGAAAGGGCGGGAGTATTCCCGCCCTTTTTCATTTCGGCTCGTCAAACCGGTCACCCGTAACCGTCCGTTAAGCACAATCGGGCGAAAAAGATCGTGAGCCGCCTGAGTTCGCGGCCTAGAGCCGGATGATTTCAGGTCTGTTCGACCTGAAATCTGAATCCGACTCTAAATCAAAGAGATAGAGCATGATGTCGTCCGAAAACCGCTTCACACTTTTCGGCATCATGCTCTAGAGGAATCGGGCGATGTGGACGCGTCAGCACAAGCAGAGAAACACTGGCCGCCTAATCATTCCCTCGCTCTGCGTGGCGTTCCTGGCCTATTTCGGCTTTCATGCCTATCACGGTGAATTCGGCATCTATTCGAAATATCAGCTGGAAGCCCAGACGGTTACGCTGCAAGCCCAGCTCGATGCGATCAAGGCGCGCCGCATGGAACTCGAGCGCCGCGTTCGGCTTATGCATGAAGGCACGCTGGAGAAGGACATGCTCGACGAGCAGGCGCGCAAGGCGCTCAATCTGTCCCAGGCTGATGAAATCACCATCATGTTGCCGGCCTCGACGAAATAACCGACATTCAGTTAATCGCCAATATTTTCAATGATTTTAATCGCTTAGGCGCATGCCAGCTATGCAAATTCGGCATGGCGCAACGCTCTGACGCGTGTTAGCCTTCCTGAAATCGGTGGGGAGGAGCTGATCTCCCCAGAGCAGATTTGATCCTGCTCTAATGTCCACAAAGAGACGCCAACAGGGAGTGATGCATGGCCACCGCCGCCAGAAAAGCGCCTGCCAAATCCAAATCCGACGGCAAATCGGGGCTTTCCGCACCCAAGCCTGCCGAATTCACCAGGGACGAAGAGCTTGCCGCCTACCGGCACATGCTGCTTATCCGCCGCTTCGAGGAAAAGGCCGGCCAGCTTTATGGCATGGGTTTCATCGGCGGCTTCTGCCACCTCTATATCGGCCAGGAAGCGGTCGTCACCGGTATGAAGATGGCGCTGATCGACGGCGACCAGATGATCACCGCCTATCGCGACCACGGCCACATGCTGGCGATGGAACTGTCGCCGCGCGGCGTCATGGCCGAGCTGACCGGGCGTCGCGGCGGCCTGTCGCGGGGCAAGGGCGGCTCCATGCACATGTTCTCCAAGGAAAAGCACTTTTACGGCGGCCACGGCATCGTCGGCGCGCAGGTGTCGCTCGGCACCGGCTTGGCCTTCGCCAACCGCTACCGCGACAACAACAATGTCTCGCTGACCTATTTCGGCGACGGTGCGGCCAACCAGGGCCAGGTCTATGAAAGCTTCAACATGGCCTCGCTGTGGAAGCTGCCGGTGATCTACATCATCGAGAACAACCGCTATGCCATGGGCACCTCGGTCTCGCGCTCGTCGGCGGAGACCAACTTTTCGCACCGTGGCGCCTCGTTCAAGATCCCCGGCATCCAGGTCGACGGCATGGATGTCCGCGCCGTCAAGGCAGCCGGCGACCAAGCGACCGAATGGTGCCGCGCCGGCAACGGGCCGATCATTCTCGAAATGCAGACCTACCGCTACCGCGGTCACTCGATGTCCGACCCGGCAAAATACCGCTCGAAGGAAGAAGTGCAGAAGATGCGATCGGACCATGACCCGATCGAACAGGTCAAGGCGCGGCTGATCGAGAAGAAGTGGGCGACCGAGGACGAACTCAAGACCATCGACAAGGAGGTCCGCGACATCGTCGCCGACGCCGCCGAATTTGCCCAGAACGACGCAGAGCCGGATCCGTCCGAGCTCTGGACCGATATCGTATTGTAACGGGAGGGCAAGGACATGCCGATCGAAATTCTCATGCCCGCTCTCTCGCCGACCATGGAAGAGGGCAATCTTTCCAAGTGGTTGAAGAACGAGGGCGACAAGGTCGTCGCCGGCGACGTCATCGCCGAGATCGAGACCGACAAGGCGACGATGGAAGTCGAAGCTGTCGATGAAGGCACGCTTGCCAAGATCGTGGTTCCTGCTGGCACAGAAGGCGTCAAGGTCAATGCGGTGATCGCCGTGCTCGCGGTTGACGGCGAAGACGTCGACAAGGCTGGCGAAGGCATCGGCGAAGAGCCTGCCAAGGCTGAAACAGCGGCGCCTGCGCCGGCGCCGGCTCAAAGCGAGGCCTCAGCGCCGGTCGCGGCGGCGCCGAAGACGGAAATCGCCGCCGATCCGGACATTCCGGCCGGCACCGAGATGGTCTCGACCACGGTTCGTGAAGCGCTGCGTGACGCGATGGCCGAGGAAATGCGCCGCGACGGCGATGTCTTCGTCATGGGCGAGGAAGTCGCCGAATACCAGGGCGCCTACAAGATCACGCAAGGGCTGCTGCAGGAATTCGGACCTCGGCGCGTCGTCGACACGCCGATCACCGAGCATGGCTTTGCCGGCGTCGGCGTTGGTGCCGCGATGGCCGGCCTGAAGCCGATCGTCGAGTTCATGACCTTCAACTTCGCCATGCAGGCGATCGACCAGATCATCAACTCCGCCGCCAAGACGCTCTATATGTCGGGCGGCCAGATGGGCGCGCCGATCGTATTCCGGGGACCGAACGGCGCTGCCGCGCGCGTCGCCGCCCAGCATTCGCAGTGCTATGCCGCCTGGTACAGCCACATTCCGGGCCTGAAAGTGGTGATGCCCTACACGGCGGCCGACGCCAAGGGCTTGCTCAAGGCTGCAATCCGCGATCCCAATCCGATCATCTTCCTCGAGAACGAAATCCTTTACGGCCAGTCCTTCGACGTGCCGAAGCTGGATGATTTCGTGCTGCCGATCGGCAAGGCGCGCATCCACAAGACAGGCAAGGACGTCACCATCGTCTCGTTCGGCATCGGCATGACCTATGCGGTGAAGGCGGAAGCCGAGCTGCGCGGCATGGGCATCGATGTCGAGATCATCGATCTCAGGACCATCCGCCCGCTCGACCTCGACACCATCGTCGCCTCGGTCAAGAAGACCAACCGGCTGATCGTTGTCGAAGAGGGATATCCGCAAAGTTCGGTCGGTGACCATATCGCCAACCAGGTGTCGCAGCGCGCCTTCGATTTCCTCGACGCGCCGGTCATCACCATTGCCGGCAAGGACGTGCCGATGCCCTATGCGGCCAACCTCGAGAAACTGGCTCTGCCAAACGTCGGCGAAGTCATCGAGGCGGTCAAAGCCGTCACGTATCGCTGAACCGGGCGGGAGGACAAAATGCCAATCAACATCACCATGCCGGCCCTGTCGCCCACGATGGAAGAGGGCAATCTGTCCAAGTGGCTCGTCAAGGAAGGCGATAAGGTTTCACCGGGCGATGTCATCGCCGAGATCGAGACCGACAAGGCGACGATGGAAGTCGAAGCTGTCGATGAGGGCACGGTTGCAAAGCTGGTCGTTCCCGCCGGCACCGAAGGCGTCAAGGTCAACGCGCTGATCGCAGTGCTCGCCGCCGAAGGTGAGGATGCAGGCGCTGCCGCCAAAAGCGGTGGCGGTGCTGCACCAGCGAAAGCCGAGGCCAAGCAAGACAAGGCGCCAATCTCCCCCCCGTGGGGGAGATGTCGACGAAGTCGACAGAGGGGGGCGCTGTCCCGCCAACGTCTCATTCTGTCGCGCCCCCCTCTGGCCTGCCGGCCATCTCCCCCCACGGGGGGGAGATCAGCCAATCACTGGCTGGCGAGCGTACCTTCGCCTCGCCGCTCGCACGCCGCATCGCCAGGGAAGCCGGCGTCGATGTCTCTGCGATGACCGGCACCGGCCCGCATGGCCGCGTGGTGAAGGCCGATGTCGACGCGGCGATTGCCGGTGGCGGTGCCAAGCCAGCCGCCAAGGCGGCACCCGCTGGCGCAGTGGCTCCGGCCGCTGCTGCCCCTGCCGTGAAGGCGATGTCCGACGATCAGGTGCTGAAGCTGTTCGAAGCTGGCTCCTACGACCTCGTCCCGCATGACAATATGCGCAAGACCATTGCGCGGCGCCTTGTCGAGGCCAAGACCACCATCCCGCATTTCTACCTGACGCTCGACTGCGAGCTCGATGCGCTCTTGGCGCTGCGCACGCAGATCAATGCGGCGGCCCCGGTGAAGAAGACCGACAAGGGCGAAGCACCGGCCTACAAGCTGTCGGTCAACGACATGGTGATCAAGGCGATGGCGATGGCGCTGAAGGCGGTGCCGGATGCCAATGCCTCATGGACCGAAACCGCCATGGTCAAGCACAAGCATGCCGATGTCGGCGTCGCCGTGTCGATCCCCGGCGGCCTGATCACGCCGATCATTCGGCATGCCGATGAAAAGACGCTGTCCACCATCTCCAACGAGATGAAGGATCTGGCCAGCCGCGCGCGCAGCCGCAAGCTGAAGCCGGAAGAGTATCAGGGCGGCACCACGGCGGTGTCCAACCTCGGCATGTTCGGCATCAAGGACTTTGCCGCCGTCATCAACCCGCCGCACGCGACGATCCTGGCGGTCGGTGCCGGCGAGGAGCGGGCGGTGGTCAAGAATGGCGAGATCAAGATAGCGACCGTGATGTCGGTGACGCTGTCGACCGACCATCGCGCCGTCGATGGTGCGCTGGGCGCCGAATTGCTGGTCGCCTTCAAGCGGCTGATCGAGAACCCGATGGGCATGCTGGTCTAGGAAGGGAGAGGGCGGTGCGGAAATTCTTCACCAGCCTTTTCGCTTTTTTCATTTCCGGCCTTGCCGGCGGGCTGGCCGCGCAATGGTTGGCCATCGCCACTGGCGCGGAGGAAGAATTCATCCTCGTTTTCATGGTCTCGGTGCTGGTGACGTTGATCGTCACCTTCGTCTTCTTCGTGGCGCAATTCATGGCCGATCCGGTCGCGGCTGTGGCCAGGACCGGTAAGTGGTTGCTGATCGTGTTCGTGGTGCTGCTTGCCCTGCTGGTTGCCTTGATCCTCTACACCGACAGTAGTTCCGCGGTGGTGAAGAAGGATATTCCTATGGTTGCCGGCCTCGGCCTGCCGGGTCTGGTGACGATTGTCATTCACTGGCTGTTCGTGCGCTGGCGGGTGGGACGCGGTTTGGTCAAGGCACAGGTGGGCGCATGAAGACTGTTCTTTGTTACGGCGACTCGCTGACTTGGGGCTACGATGCCGAGGGCGGCCGCCATGCGTGGGAAGACCGCTGGCCGAGCGTGCTACAGGCTAGCCTCGGTGGCGGCGTTCAGGTTATCGCCGACGGTCTCAATGGCCGCACCACGGCTTTCGACGATCATCTGGCCGGTGCCGATCGAAATGGTGCACGGGTGCTGCCGACGGTGCTGACGACGCATGCGCCGATCGACCTGATCGTCATCATGCTCGGCGCCAACGACATGAAGCCGTGGATCCACGGCAATCCGGTAGCGGCCAAGCAAGGTATTCAGCGGCTGATCAACATCGTGCGCGGCCACGACTATCCGTTCGACTGGCCGGCGCCGCAGATACTGATCGTTGCGCCGCCCGCCGTCAGCCGTACCGACGATGCTGAATTCAAGGAAATGTTTGCAGGCGGCGACGAGGCATCGGCCCGGTTGGCGCCGCTCTATGCCGCGCTCGCCGATGAAGCCGGCTGCGGCTTCTTCGATGCCGGCAGTGTGGCGCAAACCACCCCTCTCGACGGCGTCCATCTCGACGTCGAAAACACGCGAAACATCGGCGAGGCGCTGACACCAGTCGTGCGCGTCATGCTGGAACTGTGAAGGAGAAAACCCGTGGCTGAGAACTACGACGTCATCATCATCGGCTCCGGCCCCGGCGGCTATGTCACGGCGGTGCGTTCCGCCCAGCTTGGCTTCAAGACGGCGATTGTCGAGCGCGAGCATCTCGGCGGCATCTGCCTCAACTGGGGCTGCATCCCGACCAAGGCGCTGCTGCGCTCGGCCGAGATTATGCACTATTCGGACCATCTGAAGGATTACGGGCTGAAACTCGACGGCAAGGTCAGCGTCGACACATCGGCCGTGGTCGACCGCTCGCGAAAAGTCTCGTTGCGGCTCAATGGCGGCGTCGCCTTCCTGATGAAGAAGAACAAGGTCGACGTCATCTGGGGCGAGGCCAAGCTTTCGAAGCCCGGCGAGGTTGCCGTCTCGAAGACGGCCAAGAAGCCGATGGAGCCGCAGCCACCGGTGCCGAAAGGTGTCAAGGGCGAGGGCACCTACACCGCCAAGCACATCATCCTGGCGACCGGTGCGCGGCCGCGCGCGCTGCCCGGCATCGAGCCGGACGGCAGACTGATCTGGACCTATTTCGAGGCCATGGTTCCGAAGGAGATGCCGAAGTCGCTGCTGGTCATGGGATCAGGCGCCATCGGCATCGAATTCGCCTCCTTCTACCGCACCATGGGCGCCGAGGTGACCGTGGTCGAACTGCTGCCGGCGGTGATGCCGGTCGAGGACGCCGAAGTCTCGAAATTCGCGCAAAAGCAATTCGAGAAGCAAGGCATGAAGATCATCCTCGAAGCCAAGGTGACCAAGGTCGAGAAAGGCACGAACTCGGTCACCGCGCATGTCGAGATGAAGGACGGCAAGGTCGAGAAGATCACCGCCGACCGCATGATCTCGGCCGTCGGCGTGCAGGGTAATATCGAGGGCCTCGGGCTTGAGGCGCTCGGCGTGAAGACCGAACGCGGCTGCATCGTCATTGATGGCTACGGTAAGACCAATGTGCCGGGCATCTACGCTATCGGCGATGTCGCCGGCCCGCCGATGCTGGCGCACAAGGCGGAGCATGAGGGCGTGGTGTGCATCGAGAAGATTGCTAATTTTCCCGGTGTGCATGCCACCGACAAGCTCAAGATTCCGGGCTGCACCTATTGCAATCCGCAGGTCGCCTCGGTTGGCCTGACCGAAGCCAAGGCCAAGGCCGAGGGCAAGGATATCCGGGTCGGGCGCTTCCAGTTCGCCGCCAACGGCAAGGCCATCGCGCTCGGCGAGGACCAGGGCTTCATCAAGACCATCTTCGACAAGAAGACCGGTCAACTGCTCGGCGCGCATATGGTCGGCGCCGAAGTGACCGAACTGATCCAGGGCTTTGTCGTGGCGATGAACCTGGAGACGACCGAGGAAGAACTGATGCACACCATCTTCCCGCACCCGACGCTGTCGGAGATGATGAAGGAAAGCGTGCTCGACGCCTATGGCCGCGCGCTCAACGCGTGATAGATTGAAAGCGCTGCTAGAGATGGAACCCGGCGGCCAGGTACTTCGTTTGCGGATGCACTTTCACCCATCACCCAAGGAGAAGGCATATGCACTTGAATGGCGTCGGCTGGATTGCAGCCATCATCATTGGCGGCCTGGCAGGCTGGTTCGCCGAAATGGTCATGAAGAGCAACACCGGCATCTTGATGAACATTGTTATGGGCATCGTTGGCGCGGTCGTGCTGAACGCCATTCTGCAGGCGCTCAATTTCGGCCCGTTCGGCGTCGGCTGGACTGCCTATCTGATCACCGGCTTTATCGGCGCCTGCCTGCTGATCTGGGCAGGGCGCCTGGTGCGCCGTTAACATCACTGAAGAGCTGCTATGCGAAAAAGGCTGTTGCGGCATGCGCCGCCGCGGCCTTTTTCTTTGCGTTGAAAAGTCTTAGATGAACTTATGACAGCGAGCGCCTGACTGGCGGTCGCGAATGAACCAGGTTTCCCGATGGTCACTGTCCTCGATACGATCGCCAACGCACCGCGCTTGCGGCATCCGGAAAAGGCGCACAAGCCTGATCAGGATGTGCTGCGCAAACCCGACTGGATCCGCGTCAAGGCGCCGATGTCGAAGGGCTATGCCGAAACGCGCGAAATCGTGAAGTCGCACAAGCTGGTGACGGTCTGCGAAGAGGCCGGCTGCCCCAACATCGGCGAATGCTGGGAGAAGAAGCACGCCACCTTCATGATCATGGGCGAGATCTGCACGCGCGCCTGCGCCTTCTGCAACGTCGCCACCGGCATTCCGACAGCGCTTGATGCCGATGAGCCGGCCCGCGTGGCGCATGCGGTCAAGCAGATGGGCCTGACCCATGTCGTCATCACCTCGGTCGACCGCGACGATCTCGCCGATGGCGGTGCGCAGCATTTCGCCGAGGTCATCCGCGCCATCCGGGCGGCAACGCCGTTGACGACGATCGAAATCCTGACGCCCGACTTCCTGCGCAAGGAGGGCGCGCTGGAGATCGTCGTGGCGGCCAAGCCGGACGTCTTCAACCACAATCTGGAAACCGTGCCGTCGAACTATCTGACGGTTCGTCTGGGCGCCCGCTATTTCCACTCGATCCGGCTGTTGCAGCGGGTCAAGGAGCTCGACCCGTCGATCTTCACCAAGTCCGGCATCATGGTGGGTCTGGGCGAAGAACGGAATGAGATCCTGCAGCTGATGGACGATCTGCGGTCGGCCAATGTCGACTTCATGACCATCGGCCAGTACCTGCAGCCGTCGAAGAAGCACCATCCGGTGATCCGTTTCGTCACCCCGGAGGAATTCAAGTCCTTTGAGACGATCGGCCGGACCAAGGGTTTCCTGCTGGTGGCGTCGAGCCCGCTGACGCGCTCGTCGCATCATGCCGGCGACGATTTCGCCCGGTTGCGGGCGGCACGGGAAGCCCAGCTCAAGAAATCAGCTTAATCAGCTGGTTTCATGCCGAAATTCGAAGCCACCCGCCGCGTATCCCACACCCCGGAGCAGATGTTCGCGCTGGTCGCCGACATCGAATCCTATCCGCAATTCCTGCCGCTTTGCGAAGCGCTGACGGTTCGCTCGCGCAAGGAGCGTGACGGACGCACTGTTCTCCTCGCCGACATGAGCATTGGCTACAAGGCGATCCGCGAAACCTTCACGACGCAGGTGCTGCTGAAGCCTGACGAGAACACCATCGACGTGAAATACATCGACGGCCCGTTCAAATATCTGAGCAATGTCTGGCGTTTCGAAGCGGACGGCGCCGGCTGCGCCGTCCGCTTCTTCATCGACTACGAGTTCAAGAGCCGTATTCTCGGCGCGGTGATGGGAACCATGTTCGACCGCGCCTTTCGCATGTTCGCCGAGGCTTTCGAGAAGCGTGCGGATGTCATTTACGGCGCAAAACCCTCGGCCTGAAGCTGGCCAAGCGCGCGCAGACCCAGTTCCAGTGCATGCCTGACTGTCTCCCGGCGGATGAAATCGCGCCCTTTGTCGGCGAACAGTCTGTGTTCGGCGGTTACGGCCTGGTCGTCCAGGCCGACGCCGAACCACACGAGGCCGACCGGCTTTCCCGCCGAACCGCCGCCTGGTCCGGCAATGCCGGTGACCGCCAGGGTGAGCCCGGCGCGCGAACGGGCCAGCGCGCCTGTTGCCATTTCGATCGCCGTCTCGCGCGAAACCGCGCCATGCGCCTCGAGCGTGGCGGTGGAAACGCCGAGCATGTCCATCTTGGCTTCGTTGGAATAGGTGATGAAGCCGCGATCGACCACGGCGGAGGAGCCGGCGATGTCGGTCAGCGCCGCGATGATCATGCCGCCAGTGCAGCTTTCCGCCGTCGCCAGCATGATGCCGCGCTTCTGGCAGGCTTGCAGCAGGGCATTTGCCAGCCCGTTGTTGCTCATTCCGGCACCTCGCCGGGAAACACCACGCTGGCGGTGGCGATCGCCGCAATGCCTTCCTCGCGCCCGACAAAGCCGAGCTTCTCATTGGTTGTCGCCTTGATCGAGATGCGATCCGGTGAAATTGCCAGCATCCGCGAAAGGGCTGCGGTCATGGCCTCGCGGTGCGGACCGACGCGCGGCGCCTCGCAGATCAGCGTGATATCGGCATTGGCGATGCGGCCGCCGCGCTCGCGCACCAGTCTTGCCGCATGCTCGACGAAGATCCGGGAGGCAGCCCCTTTCCACTGCGGGTCGGAGGGCGGAAAATGCGTGCCGATGTCGCCGGCGCCGCAAGTCGCCAGCAGCGCATCGGTCAGGGCGTGCAGGCCGACATCGGCGTCTGAATGGCCGGACAGTTTCTTGTCATGCGCAATGGCAACGCCACACAGGGTGACATGGTCGCCGGGCTCGAAGGCGTGGACGTCGTAGCCATTGCCGGTACGGATGTCGGGAAAGCGCACACGTTCGCCGGAAAGCCGCTGGTCCGCCATCGCAATATCCCGTGCCCAGGTGAGTTTGACATTGTCCGGCGAGCCCGGAACGATCTTGACCGGAATATGCGCCCATTCGGCGATCGCGGCGTCGTCGGTAAAATCCATTTTTCCCAGATGATGGGCTTTCTCATGCGCGGCAAGGATGGGCCAGAATGGAAAGCCCTGTGGCGTTTGCGCCGCGTGAAGCCCGCTGCGCGAAACGGTTTCGCCAACCACACCAGAGGCCGACTCGCGCTTCAGCGTGTCGGCGACGGGCAAGGCGGGCAACGCGCCCTCGCGCTCGCCGATGGCGGCGATTGTCCGGTCAATCAACTCCGCATCGACAAACGGACGCACGGCGTCGTGGATCAGAACCTGCGCCGGCGCGTGACCTCTCAGGGCAAGCAATCCGAGGCGGACGGACTCCTGCCTTGTCGCCCCGCCCATGACGGCGGTGACCCGCTCGGCGTTGGCGCCCGCCGCCTGCCGGAACAGCTCGTGGTCGTCGGCATGGATGGCGACGACAATCTCGCTCGTTCGTGGGTGAGCCAGAAAGATTTCCAGCGTGTGCGCGATGACGGCAAAGCCGCCAATGTGTTGATATTGCTTCGGCCCGTTGGCCTGTCCGGCGCGCGCGCCACGGCCGGCCGCAACGATCACCACCGCGACCTTGCCATCCGCACTCGAAACGTGATTTTCACT
This sequence comes from Mesorhizobium loti, assembly GCA_014189435.1. Lineage (NCBI taxonomy): Bacteria > Pseudomonadati > Pseudomonadota > Alphaproteobacteria > Hyphomicrobiales > Phyllobacteriaceae > Mesorhizobium > Mesorhizobium loti. The sequence continues at coordinate 2,804,831 of CP050293.1, read as the reverse complement.
TGCGTCAGTCATTGAAGATTGGTCCTAGCGCACGATCCCGAAAAGTGTAATCGGTTTTCGGAAAAGATCGTGCGCCAATATGAAGTTCCAAAGCGTCCTTTGCGCGTCCCGAGGGACGCGCGGCGCTTTGGTCGCGGCCAATCCCGAAGGCCAGCATTTTCCCAATTGCGCCTTAATGTGGCGTCATTCCGCGTTGCACATTGCGGCGGTTCTGGCTAGAGAATGTGCAACGAATGAACATGCTTGGTTTTTGTGCATGGTTAACTTGACCAAATTGGCCGCGCCGCTCGATGTCGGTGGTGTGAGAATCCGCAATCGCGTGTTCCTCGCGCCGATGTCGGGCATTACCGACGAGCCGTTCCGGCAGCGCGCCCACGCGCATGGCGCGGGCCTGGTCGTGTCCGAAATGGTGGCCAGCGGCGAGCTTGCCAAAGGCAGGGCCGGTTTCAACCTGCGCATACGCCACTCCGGCCTGCCGGTCCATATGGTCCAGCTTGCCGGCCGCGAGGCGGCGCACATGGCCGAAGGTGCGCGTATAGCCGCCGGCGAGGGCGCCGACATCATCGACATCAACATGGGCTGCCCGGCCAAGAAGGTCACCGGCGGCTACGCCGGCTCGGCATTGATGCTGGATCTCGACCATGCACTGTCGCTGATCGACGCCGTTGTCGGCGCGGTCGACGTGCCGGTAACGGTCAAGATGCGGCTCGGCTGGGACGAAGGCGCGCTCAACGCCCCGACGCTGGCGCGCCGCGCCGAGCAGGCCGGCGTAAGCATGGTGACCGTGCACGGCCGCACGCGCTGCCAGTTCTATCAGGGCAAGGCCGACTGGCGCGCCATCGCCCGCGTCAAGCAAGCCGTGTCCATCCCGGTCGTCGCCAATGGCGACGTTTCTTCGCCAGAGGAAGCGGCCGACATTCTCGATCAATCGGGCGCCGATGCCGTGATGGTCGGCCGCGCGCACTATGGCGCGCCGTGGATCGCCGGCGGTATCGCTGCGGCAGCGGCAGGCGAGACGGCGACCAACGTCCCGCAAAGCCCGACGGCACTGGCTGACTATGTCGTCGCTCACTACGAGGACATGCTGGCGCTCTACGGCGTTGAGAGCGGCCTGCGCCAGGCGCGCAAGCACCTCGGCTGGTATCTTGATCGTCATGCCGACGATGTCGCTGACGACAGCCGAAAGGCCATACTGACCGCATTCGAGCCCACTCGCGTCATTGCCTTGCTGCGCGATGTGTTTTCGCGCGATCCGCAACCCTTGAACCTACGGAGCGCCGCATGAACGCCGCCGCTGGCCAAGGCGCTGAAATGGCGGATGCCGCCCAGATCGTGCTCAACACCATCCGCCGCCCGGTGATCATGATCAGCGAGCAAGGGTTCATCACCTACGCCAACGCCGACGCCGAAGACTTCTTTCGCTCGAGCGCAACCATGCTCGCCCGCAACACGCTGTCAAAACTCATTCCCTTCGGCAGCCCGCTGCTGACGCTGGTTGATCAGGTGCGCGAGCGTCGGGCTCCGGTCAACGAGTACCGCGTCGATGTGTCGTCGCCGCGCCTCGGCATCGAAAAGGTCGTCGATCTCTACGTCGCCCCGGTGCCGGAATATCCGGGCTCAGTCGTCGTGATGTTCCAGGAACGGTCGATGGCCGACAAGATCGACCGGCAGATGACGCATCGTGGCGCGGCACGCTCGGTCACCGGCCTGGCGGCGATGCTTGCCCATGAGATCAAGAACCCGCTCTCCGGCATCCGCGGTGCCGCCCAGTTGCTGGAACTGTCGGCCTCCGACGAGGACCGCGCGCTGACGCGGCTGATCACCGACGAGACGGACCGCATCGTATCGCTGGTCGACCGCATGGAGGTGTTTTCCGACGAGCGGCCGATCGACCGCTATCCCGTCAACATCCATGTCGTGCTCGACCATGTGAAGGCCATCGCCAAAAACGGTTTTGCCAAGAGAATCAAGATAATGGAGGATTATGATCCTTCGTTGCCTCCGGTGTTTGCCAACCGTGACCAGCTCATCCAGGTGTTCCTCAACCTGGTCAAGAATGCCGCCGAGGCGATCGGTAGCGACCCGCAGGGCGAGATCGTGCTGTCGACCGCCTTCCGGCCCGGCATCCGCGTTTCCGTTCCGGGTACGCAGGATCGCGTATCGCTGCCGCTGGAGTTCTGCGTGCGCGACAATGGCTCCGGCGTCTCGGAAGATATTTTGCCGATCCTGTTCGATCCGTTCATCACCACCAAGCCGAACGGCTCTGGGTTGGGTCTTGCGCTGGTCGCCAAGATCGTCGGCGAGCATGGCGGCATCATCGAATGCGAATCGACGCCGCGCGGGACCACATTCCGCATCCTGATGCCGGCCTGGAAAGAAGCGCCATACGGCGCCGATGAAGACGGTGAAGGAGACCGCAAATGACCGTTCGCGGCAATATTCTCGTCGCCGACGACGATGCGGCGATCCGCACCGTCCTCAATCAGGCGCTTTCGCGCGTCGGTCACGAGGTGCGCGTCACCTCCAACGCTTCGACGCTGTGGCGATGGGTGGCGGCGGGCGAGGGCGATCTGGTCATCACCGATGTGGTGATGCCGGACGAAAACGCCTTCGACATGCTGCCGCGCATCAAGAAGGCGCGGCCGGAACTGCCGGTCATCGTCATGAGCGCCCAGAACACCTTCATGACGGCGATCCGCGCATCCGAAACCGGCGCCTATGAATATCTGCCCAAGCCGTTCGACCTGACCGAGCTGCTCAACATCGTCAACCGGGCGCTTTCAGAACCGCGGCGGCCGAAGATCGATGCGCGGCCGGAAGAGCAGCCCGACGCGATGCCGTTGGTCGGCCGCTCGGCGGCCATGCAGGACATCTACCGCATGCTGGCGCGCATGATGCAGACCGACCTGACGGTGATGATCTCGGGCGAATCCGGCACCGGCAAGGAACTGGTGGCGCGCGCGCTGCATGAATATGGCCGCCGTCGCGGCGGCCCGTTCGTCGCCATCAACATGGCGGCGATCCCGCGCGATCTGATCGAATCGGAACTGTTCGGCCACGAGAAGGGCGCCTTCACCGGCGCGCAGAATCGTTCGACAGGGCGCTTCGAGCAGGCCGAAGGCGGCACATTGTTCCTCGACGAAATCGGCGACATGCCGATGGAGGCGCAGACGCGCCTGCTGCGCGTCCTGCAGCAGGGCGAGTACACGACGGTTGGCGGCCGTACGCCGATCAAGACCGACGTGCGCATCGTCGCCGCCACCAACAAGGATCTGCGCACGCTGATCAACCAGGGGCTTTTCCGCGAGGATCTTTTCTATCGCCTCAACGTCGTGCCGCTCAGGCTGCCGGCGCTGCGCGAGCGCTCCGAGGACGTGCCGGATCTCGTCCGCCACTTCTTCAAGCTTGGCGAAATGGAAGGTCTGCAGACCAAGCGCATCTCGTCCGGTGGCATCGAACTGATGAAGCGCTATCCGTGGCCGGGCAATGTGCGCGAGCTGGAAAACCTCGTTCGCAGGCTCGCAGCGCTCTATTCGCAGGACGAGATTTCCGCCGAGATCATCGAGGCCGAACTCAAGACCGGCGAACGTCCAGTGGTGCCGGGCGGCGGCAATCTCATTCCCGACGATTTGTCGATCGGCCAGGCGGTCGAGCACTTCCTGCAGCGTTACTTCGCCTCGTTTGCCGGCGATCTGCCACCTGCCGGGCTTTATCAGCGCATCCTGTCCGAGGTCGAGTTTCCACTCGTCCTGGCCTCGATGACGGCAACCCGCGGCAACCAGATCAAGGCCGCGGAATTGTTGGGGCTCAACCGCAACACGCTGCGCAAGAAGATTCGCGAGCTCGGCGTCAACGTCTACAAATCATCGCGCCAGGGCTGAACCGTCGGGCTCTTTTCGGGGGACGGCTCGCGAAAGATTTCCGTCTCGGTCACACTTGTTGCATAATCGCCACAATGCGTTGCATACATCCGACGCAATCATGGCACTAGACGGCGACATGGCTCCGCAGGCACCGACAGCAAACCAACCGCTTTTCAGCGAACCCGGCACGCGTGACGGGCGCCGGCTGCTTGCGCTGCCAGGCGTGGTCGCGGTGGTGGGCGCGCTGGTGACGGCGGCGATCTCGTTCACCATCCTTGTCGGCGCGACGCCGATCACACCCAACGAATCGACGACGCTGGCGCTGATTGCCCTCAACGCGGCTTTCGTCCTGTTCCTTATCGCGCTGGTCGGACGCGAAGTGCATCGCATCCTGATGGCGCGCCGGCACGGCAAGGCCGCCTCGCGACTACATGTGCGCATCGTCGCCATGTTCGCTCTGGTCGCCGCCATTCCCGCCATCATGGTGGCGATCATCGCGTCGATCACGCTCGACATCGGTCTCGACCGCTGGTTCGAGATCCGCACCAAGACGATCGTCAATTCGTCGCTGTCGATCGCCGACGCCTATGTCCAGGAAAACGCCCGCAACCTGCAGGGCACGACGCTGTCGATGGCCTATGATCTCGATGCGTCGCGCGCACTCTACGGCCTTGATCGTACTGGCTTTCTCGACCTGATGAACAAGGAAGCCGCGGGCCGGTCGCTGGCCCATGCGGCACTGATCAAGCCGGATGGCTCGTTCGTCATGAGTGCCAAGACCAAGACGGACTTCGCCATGCCCGAGCCGCCGGAAGGCGCGGTGTCCAGCGCCACCGACGGCAAGCCGGTGCTGATCGAGCCGAAAACGCGCAACATCATGGGCGCCATCGTCAAGCTGCGCGAGATCGAAGGGCTCTATCTCTACACCATTCGCCTGGTCGATCCCGAAGTGATCAAGGCGCGGCAGATCGTCAGGTCCAACACCGATGAATATCGCGGCCTGGAAGATAACAGGCGCACCTCGCAGGTGGCCTTCGCACTGCCCTATCTGTCGCTGACGCTGATCATCATCCTGTCCGCCATATGGACCGGCATTGCCGTTGCCGACCGTCTGGTGCGGCCCATTCGCCAGCTCATCGGTGCCGCCGACGAGGTGGCGACCGGCAATCTCGACGTTGCGGTTCCCGTCAGGCCATCGGACGGCGATGTCGCTTCGCTCGGCGATACCTTCAACAAGATGCTTCTGGAGCTGAAATCACAGCGCAACGAGATCCTGTCGGCCAAGGACCTGATCGACGAACGGCGCCGCTTCTCGGAAGCCGTGCTTGCCGGCGTCACCGCAGGCGTGATCGGCGTCGATCCCTACGGCATCGTCACCATCGTCAACCGCTCGGCCGAGGCGATGCTGGCCATTTCAGCCAGCGCTGCCCTTGGCCAGAACCTCTCCGCCGTGCTGCCGCATGTCGGCCGGGTTTTCGAGATCGGCCGCAAGTCCGGCAAGCCTGTCTACCGCGAGCAGGTGACCTTCTATCGCGCCGGCGCCGAGCGGACCTTCAACGTACAGATCACCATCGAAGCCGGCGACGATGGCTCGGAAGAAAAAATCCTATGTCGTGACGGTCGACGACATCACCGATCTGGTTCAGGCGCAGCGCTCCTCCGCCTGGGCCGACGTGGCGCGGCGCATCGCCCACGAGATCAAGAATCCGCTGACGCCGATCCAGCTTTCGGCCGAGCGCATCAAGCGACGCTTCGGCAAGGTCATCACCGAGGATCGCGAGATTTTCGATCAATGCACCGATACCATCATCCGGCAGGTCGAGGACATCGGCCGCATGGTCGACGAATTCTCCGCTTTCGCGCGGATGCCGAAGCCCGAGATGAAAGCCATCGACCTGCGCGAATCGTTGCGCGAGGCCTCGTTCCTGGTTGAAGTCAGCCGCGCCGACATTGCTTTTGAACGCGTGTTCGGCAACGAGCCGCTCAAGGGCACCTTCGACAGCCGCCTGATGGCGCAGGCTTTCGGCAATGTGATCAAGAACGCCGCCGAGGCGATCGATGGTTTGGAACAGAAGGACGGTTCGCACGGCATAATCCGGATTCAAGCCGGGCGCCAGAATGGCGCGATTCGCATCGATGTCATCGACAATGGCAAAGGCCTGCCGCGCGAGAATCGCCAACGGCTTCTCGAGCCCTATATGACCACACGCGAGAAGGGCACCGGGCTCGGTCTCGCTATCGTCAAGAAGATCGTGGAGGACCATGGTGGCAGGCTGGAACTTCATGATGCCCCTGCGGATTTCCACAACGGGCGCGGCGCGATGATCAGCATCATCCTGCCGCCTGCGGCCGCTGCGTCTCCACGCGGCGAAAGCAGGACGGAAAACGAAAGAGAAACTGAAAAGGTCGGTAATGGCGTCTGATATTCTCATCGTCGATGACGAGGAAGACATCCGTGAACTCGTCGCGGGCATCCTGAGCGACGAAGGTCATGAAACCCGCACGGCATTCGATGCCGACAGCGCGCTCGCTGCCATAGCTGATCGCGCGCCGCGGCTGATTTTCCTCGACATCTGGCTGCAGGGCTCGCGTCTGGACGGGCTGGCGCTGCTCGACGAGATCAAGACGATGCACCCGACCTTGCCGGTGGTGATGATTTCAGGCCACGGCAACATCGAAACGGCGGTCTCCGCCATCCGTCGCGGCGCCTATGACTTCATCGAAAAACCGTTCAAGGCCGACAGGCTGATCCTCATTGCCGAGCGTGCGCTCGAGACCTCGAAATTGCGGCGCGAGGTTTCGGACCTCAAGCTGCGCAGCGGCGAAACCTTCGATCTGATCGGCATGTCGTCGGCGATGAGCCAGTTGCGCCAGACCATCGAACGCGTCGCGCCCACCAACAGCCGCGTCATGATCATCGGCCCGTCAGGCTCGGGCAAGGAACTGGCCGCGCGTGCCATCCACACGCTGTCGGCGCGCAAGAACGCACCATTCGTGACGCTGAGCGCCGCCAACATCACGCCCGAGCGCATGGAGATCGAGCTGTTCGGCACCGAATCGAACGGCGTCGAGCGCAAGGTCGGCGCGCTCGAGGAGGCTCATCGCGGCATCCTCTACATCGATGAAGTCGCCGACATGCCGCGCGAGACGCAAAACAAGATCCTGCGCGTGCTGGTCGAGCAGCAGTTCGAGCGGGTAGGGGGCACCAAGCGGGTCAAGGTCGATGTCCGCATCATCTCCTCGACCTCGCAGAACCTCGAAGCGATGATCGCCGACGGCCGTTTCCGCGAGGATCTCTATCATCGCCTGGCGGTGGTTCCGGTCATGGTGCCGGGACTGGCCGAGCGGCGCGAAGACATTCCCTATCTCGTCGACAATTTCATGAAGCAGATCGCCCGCCAGGCCGGCATCAAGCCGCGCCGCATCGGCGACGACGCTCTGGCCGTGCTGCAGGCGCATAATTGGCCGGGCAACGTTCGTCAGCTGCGCAACAATGTCGAGCGCCTGATGATCCTGGCCCGCGGCGACGACGTCGATGCGCCGATCACCGCCGACCTTTTGCCGGCCGAGATCGGCGATGTCATGCCGCGCACGCCGAATCAATCCGACCAGCACATCATGGCGCTGCCCCTGCGCGAGGCGCGCGAACAATTCGAGAAGGACTATCTGATAGCCCAGATCAATCGGTTCGGCGGCAACATCTCGAAAACCGCCGAGTTCATCGGCATGGAGCGCTCCGCGCTGCACCGCAAGCTGAAGTCGCTGGGCGTCTGAGGTCTGACGCCCAGTCAGCCGCGCGTGGGCTAAGCATTTGCCGGTTACGGCCGCTGTGGAATCGCATAAGAAAGCCCCGAGAATTTCCTAGAGGTTGCCCATGCCGCGCATTGCCTATGTCAACGGGCGCTATGTCACGCACGCCGATGCCGCCGTGCATATCGAGGATCGCGGCTATCAGTTCGCCGACGGCGTCTACGAGGTCTGCGAGGTGGCGCGTGGCTTCATCGTCGACATGCCGCGCCATCTGGCCCGGCTGAACCGCTCGCTAACTGAATTGTCGATCGCCTGGCCGGTTACCTCTCACGTGCTGCCGCTCATCCTGCGCGAGGTGGTCAACCGCAATCATGTCGCCAATGGCCTGGTCTATGTCCAGGTGACGCGCGGCGTTGCCAGCCGCGACTTTGTCTTCCCGTCCGCCGACACCAAGCCAGCCCTGGTGGTGACGGCCAGGAAGGCCGATCCGGCCGCCGGAGCAAAGCGAGCCGAGACCGGCATCGCCGTCATCACCGTGCCCGAGAACCGCTGGGACAGGGTCGACATCAAGACCGTCGGACTGCTGCCCAATGTATTGGCCAAGCAGAAGGCAAAGCAAGCGGGCGCCCAGGAGGCCTGGTTCGTCGACACCGATGGTAACGTCAAGGAAGGCGGCTCGTCCAACGCCTGGATCGTCACCAGGGACGGCGTCCTGGTCACCAGGCCGGCCGAGCATGGCATCCTGCGCGGCATCACCCGCACGACCATGTTTGAAGTGGCGGCCAAGCTCGGCCTGAAGATCGAGGAGCGCGGCTTTTCCGTCGCCGAGGCCAAGGCGGCACGTGAGGCGTTCATCAGTTCCGCAACGACAATTGCCATGCCGGTGGTGGCCATCGATGGCGATACGGTCGCCAATGGACACCCCGGCTCAATAACACTTTCGTTGCGGCAGGCCTTTTTTGACATTGCGGAAAAAAGTCCAGCCTGATAACCGCACAGGTGGAATGAACATCAATATATCTCGTTCTGCTTGTCGTTACTGACGACAAGACGGTGTTTGCGAGCTTGACATGCGCCCGTTAATTTGGCGCATTGGCTTGCAAACCGAAGGGGATCGGCGAAAGACAAGAACAATGGCGGAACGATCGCAAAACCTTCAGGACCTGTTCCTGAATTCAGTTCGCAAGAGCAAGAACCCACTCACCATCTTCCTCATCAACGGCGTCAAGCTGACCGGCGTGGTCACTTCGTTCGACAATTTCTGTGTGCTGCTGCGCCGTGACGGTCACTCCCAGCTCGTCTACAAGCACGCCATTTCCACGATCATGCCGAGCCAGCCGGTTCAGATGTTCGATGGCGAGGAAAGCCAGGGCGCCTGATTGGCACGTGAGAAAGACGCGGACGCCACCGTTCGCGGAAAACCAGCGCATCATCCCGGGACGGAAGCCAAGGGCCCGACCCGGGCCGTTGTCATTGTGCCCGTCCTTACCCGCCACCAGCGCAACGACGACGAGACCAACCGCCCACGGCTGATGCGTTCGGCTGACGCTCGCCACGACGAGGCCGTCGGTCTTGCCCGCGCCATCAACCTTGACCTGATCCACACAGCGGTGGTGACCGTCAACGATCCGCGCCCGGCGACATTGCTCGGCAGCGGCAAGGTCGCCGAGTTCGCCGAAATCGTCAAAGAGGGACATGCGGAAGTGGTCGTCGTCGACCATCCGCTGACCCCGGTGCAGCAGCGCAATCTGGAAAAAGAGCTGAACGCCAAGGTGCTGGATCGCACCGGGCTGATCCTCGAGATATTCGGCGAGCGCGCGCGCACCAAGGAAGGCACGCTGCAGGTCGAGCTCGCCCATCTCAACTACCAGAAGGGCCGCCTCGTGCGTAGCTGGACCCACCTTGAGCGTCAGCGCGGCGGCGCCGGCTTCCTCGGCGGCCCCGGCGAAACGCAGATCGAATCCGATCGACGGCAGCTGCAGGAAAAGATCATCAAGCTGAAGCAGGAGCTGGAAACCGTGCGGCGCACGCGCGACCTGCACCGCGCCAAGCGCAGGAAGGTGCCGTTCCCGGTGGTGGCGATCGTCGGCTATACCAACGCCGGCAAGTCGACGCTGTTCAACCGGCTGACCGGCGCGGATGTGCTGGCGCAGGACATGCTGTTCGCCACGCTCGATCCGACGCTGCGCCGCGTACGCCTGCCGCATGGCACGCCGATCATACTTTCGGACACGGTCGGCTTCATCTCGGACCTGCCGACGCATCTGATCGCCGCTTTCCGCGCCACCTTGGAAGAGGTGGTCGAGGCCGATCTCGTGCTTCATTTGCGCGACATTTCAGATCCAGACACGGCCGCTCAGGCCGAGGATGTCGAGCGCATCCTCGCCGACCTCGGTGTCGATGCCGGCGATGCCAAGCGGGTTATCGAAGTGTGGAACAAGATCGACCGGCTGGACGAGGGCAACCGCAGCCGGCTGCTTGCCGATGGCGCAGACGCCAGCAAAGCGCCGCCGATTGCCGTGTCGGCGGTGACCGGTGAGGGTATCGATGCGCTGAAGGCGATCATCGAAACGCGGATGGCGGGCGAGCTCGAAGACCTCACCGTGACGATCGAGCCGGCACAGTTCGGCCTTGTCGACTGGCTCTATCGCAATGGCGACGTCGTTTCTCGGACCGACAATGATGACGGCAGCGCCACCATCTCGCTCAAGGCCACGCAAAGCGCCCGCGAAGAGATCCAAAGCAGATTGCGTCGTAAGAACAACGGGTAACCCGGAGCAATTCCAGGAAAAGTGTATAGCGGTTTTCCGTCCGGAATTGCCCGAAAAGAGAGACTACTTCGCGGTCTTTGCTTCCTGCCACAGCGCTTCCATCTCGACCAGATCAGCCCTTTCCAGCGTGCTACCGGATTTTTCCAGGGCCTGTTCGACGTAGTGGAAGCGTGAGCGGAATTTTTCGTTGGTGCCGCTCAGCGCTGCTTCCGAATCGAGCTTGAGATGACGGCCGAGATTGACGACGGCAAACAGCGTGTCGCCGAACTCGTCTTTGATCGAGGCGGTGTCGCCCTTGGCCAGCGCCTCGCGCAACTCGCCGATCTCTTCCTCGATCTTGTCGAGTATGGGCGCCGCCTCGCTCCAGTCGAAGCCGACGCGGGCGGCCTTCTCCTGAAGTTTCAGTGCCCGGGTCAGGGCGGGCAGGGCAACCGGCACGCTGTCCAGAAACCCCTTGCCGTTGTCTTCGGGATCGAGACCGCGGGCGAGGCGAGCGCTTCGCTTCTCCGCCTTCTCTTCGGCCTTGATCTTTTCCCACATGCCCTTGGCCATGCCGGCGCTGCGGGCCTTTTCGTCGCCGAAGACATGCGGATGGCGACGGATCATCTTCGTTGTGATGGCTTGCACCACATCCGGGAAGGCAAAATCGCCAGCCTCCTCGGCCATTTGCGCGTGGTAGACGACCTGCAGCAGAAGGTCGCCGAGCTCGTCGCGCAGATCGTCGAGGTCACCGCGCGCGATGGCATCCGCCACCTCATAGGCTTCCTCGACCGTATAGGGCGCGATGGTCGAGAAATCCTGTTCGATGTCCCAGGGGCAGCCGGTCTTCGGCGCCCGCAGCGCCGCCATGATCTCGATCAGCCGGGAAATGTCTTTCGATGGCGTCATGATGCGGATGCTATCCCGCCGCCCGCCGCGCCGCCAACACTGTCAGTCGGTGGGGGCGCCTTGTCCACAGCTGCTGGATTGCCAGCCTATCAATCAAGAACCGAGACGATCGCCTTGGCGAGGTCGTCCATCCCATCCTCCGGCAGCCCGGCGACATTGATGCGGCTGTCGCCGACCATGTAGATGCCGTGCTCGGCACGCAGCCGTTCGACCTGCGCTTCCGTGAGGCCAAGGCGGGAAAACATGCCGCGATGGCTGGCGACGAAATCGAAGCGGTCGGAATTGGACTGCCGGCGCAGCGCCTCGGCGAACTGGACACGGAGCCTCAGCATGCGCAGGCGCATCTCTTCGAGTTCGGCCTCCCAGTCCGCGCGCAAGGCGGCATCTTCCAGCACGATGCGCACCGCGGCAGCGCCATGGTCCGGCGGCATCGAATACATGGCGCGTGCCGCCGAGAGCATCTGGCTCATCGCCACATCCGCCTGGGCGCCATCCCTGGCCAGGATCATCGCCGCGCCGACACGGTCGCGGTAGACGGCGAAATTCTTCGAGCAGCTCGAGGCGACGACCATTTCTGGAACTTTCGCGGCCAGCAGGCGCAAGCCGAGGGCATCGGCCTCGAGGCCATCGCCAAAGCCCTGATAGGCGATGTCGACAAACGGCAGCAGCTCGCGCTCGACGACCAGATCGACAATGGCTGCCCACTGGGCGGCATCCAGATTGGCGCCGGTCGGGTTGTGGCAGCAGCCATGCAGCAGCACGACGTCGCCGCTCTTTGCCGTCCGCAACGCCGCCAGCATGTCGTCGAAGCGCACAGCGCCCGATGCAGCATCGAAATAAGCGTATTCGCGGATCTGCAAGCCGGCGGCGCGCATCACCGGCATGTGGTTCGGCCATGTCGGGTCCGACACCCAGATGGTTGCATCGGAGCGTGTCCGCTTGAGCAGTTCCGCCACCAGCCGCAGCGCGCCGGAGCCGCCGGGCGCCTGTGCGGCGCGGATGCGCGTCATGTCGGCGCCTGGACCGAAGGCGAGCTTGGCCATCACCGTGTTGAAGCCGGTATCGCCGGCAAGGCCGAGATAGGTCTTGGTGTCCTGACCCTGCAGCAGCCGCTTTTCGGCTTCGCGAACGGCGCGCATGACCGGCGTCTTGCCGTCGCGATCCTTGTAGACGCCGACGCCGAGGTCGACCTTGTTGGGGCGCGGATCGGCGCGATAAAGGCCGATCAGGGCCAGGATCTTGTCGGCGGGGGCGGGCTGCAGGGCTTCAAACATCGATACGGCTCCAATGGCGGCGGAGTGATACGCAAATCGGTCACATTTCGCCAGCGCTTTTCCTGCGACCTCAGCCTGTGCAATGTCATCTCGGTTTACGGTTCAAGGGGGATCGCTGCCCGATGCTCGTACGTCTGACGATGATCTGCAACGGCGCCACGGCGGCAACCCGGCAGGGGTCGTTTCCGCTGGATGAGCCGCTCGAGCCGCGCTCGATCACCCTTGCGCAGACGATGCGCGCAACACTGCGTCGCGCCGACCGCGTTTGGACAAGTCCAGCACTTCGCGCCCGCCAGACTGCCGCGGCGCTGTCGTTGGATGCATCGGCCGAACCGCTTCTGGCGGACCAGGACCATGGAAGCTGGGCCGGCAAGCGTTTTGACGAGATCCAGGCCGAACACCCCGAGGGCATCGCCGCCTGGCTCACCGATCCCGATGCAGCTCCGCATGGTGGCGAGTCGCTGGCCGACGTCGCGCGCAGGGCCTCGAACCTGATGGGCGGATTGATCGCCGAGCGCGGCCACACCGTCGCGATAACCCATGCCAACGTCATCCGCACAGCGATCCTGCACGTTCTCGGTGCACCACTTGCCGCCTGTTGGAAGATCGACATCGAGCCGCTCAGCATCACCGATTTCCGCAGCGACGGCCGCAGGTGGGTGTTGCGCGCCTGCGGTGTAACGGCGCCGAAACCGGCAAAACGACCTCTGGCCTGAGAAAGGCGGGATACCTTCTCACGGCCGCAGCGAAAAAACTGGCAGCGCAGGGATTAAAATCCCCACATGCTTCGTAAACAGGGCATGAAACGGTCGATGCCACGCTTTGACATCATAGGACAGCTCGGTTCGCTGCGCCGCTACGCGCGCTCACTGACGCGGAACAGCACGGACGCCGAGGATCTTGTCCACGACGCGCTGGTGCGCGCCTATGAGCGGCGCGGCACCTTCCGCTCCGGTGGAAACCTGCGTGCGTGGCTGCTGTCGATCGTCCACAACACCTTCATCGACAAGATGCGGTCGCGCAGGTCCGAAGCCGCGCGCGTCGAACAGGCCGGATACCTGGCCGAGGGCAGCACACCGGCGCCGCAGGAACATTCGGTGCGCCTGGCGCAGGTGCGCGAGGCCTTTTTCAGCCTGCCGGAAGAACAGCGTTCAGCGCTGCACCTCGTCGCCATCGAAGGCCTTTCCTACAGCCAAGCCGCCGATGCCAGCGGCGTGCCGCTGGGCACGCTGATGTCGCGCATCGGCAGGGCGCGCGCCGCACTGCGCGAGATGGAGGCGGCTCCCGCAAAGGCGAAGAACCATCTCAAGATCGTTGGAGGCCCGTCATGACAGCAACTGTCGATCCCGTGGCCGATATCGACCTCGACGCCTATGTCGACGACCAGCTCGACGTCACCCGCCGCATCGAGGTCGAGGCGTTTCTATCCGCCCGGCCGGAGGCCGCGGCGCGCGTGATGTCGGATCTGAGGACCCGCGATGAGTTGCGCGTGGCGCTTGCCGGCTCCAAGGGCATGGCGCGGCCCACGACCGCCGATGCCGCGCGACGGCTGGAGAGGGGGCTTACCCGCGGCCGCATCTTCGGTGTGCTGCAACGCGCGGCGGCGGTCGCCGCCTTCGTCGCCGCCGGCTGGCTGGCGAACGGCATCGTCGGGCCGATGTCGGTGACCAAGGTCGTCGCCTCGCCGCAGCCGCCTGCCTATGTCGACGAGGCAGTGCGGGCCCACAGAACGACGCTGGTGCGCGAGAGCATGCTGTCGCAGTCCGAAGCGCCCAACTACAACGCCGGCGAGATCCGCGCCGCGACCGCCATCGTCATGCCGTCGCTGCCGACGGACTGGAAGGTCCGCGACGTGCAGATCTATCCGTCGCGCTTTGGCCCGAGCGTCGAGATGGCGGTCGAGACGAAAGACATGGGGCTGGTGTCGCTGTTCGCGATCCGGCCCGGAACCTTCGACGTCGTCAAGCCGACCATCGCGCCTTCGGGCGACATTTCCTCGGCCTATTTCCAGATCGGCGAGGTCGCCTATGCGGTGGTCGGTCGAAGCGAGGTCCACGACCTCGACCGCGCCGCCGAGACGCTCGCCAAGACGCTTTACTAGCAGACCACGCTTTACTGATCGATCCAGCCTTTACTGACCGATCCACAAAGGAGACTAGAAATGAACACCCCCAATCTGGGATACCGCGTGGGCGCCGGCGCCCAAACCGGAGCCATCTTCGACGAGGGCCTGCGCCAGCACATGCTGCGCGTCTACAACTACATGGGCGTCGGCCTGGTGGTCACCGGCCTGGTTGCCTTCATGATCTCGTCGACGCCGGCGCTCTACGTGCCGATCTTCTCCAGCCCGCTGAAATGGGTGGTGATGCTGGCGCCGCTCGCCTTCGTCATGCTGTTCTCGTTCAAGATGCAGACCATGTCGGCGGCCAGCGCCCAGACGATGTTCTGGGCTTTCTGCGCGGTCATGGGCCTGTCGCTCGCCTCCGTGTTCCTCGTCTTCACCGGAACCAGCATCGCGCGCACCTTCTTCATCGCCGCCACCATGTTCGGCGCCACCAGCCTCTTCGGCTACACGACCAAGCGCGACCTGACGCAATTCTCGTCGTTCATGATCATGGGCCTGATCGGCGTGGTGATCGCCAGCATCGTCAACATCTTCCTCGGCTCGACCGCGCTGCAGTTCGCCATCTCGGTGATCGGCATTGCCGTGTTCATCGGCCTGACCGCCTGGGACACGCAGACGATCAAGGAACAGTATGCCGAGAACTTCGACGCGGAATCGCGCCAGAAGCTTGCCGTCTTCGGCGCCTTCTCGCTCTATCTGAACTTCATCAACATCTTCCAGCTGTTGCTGAATTTCACCGGCGAACGCGAGTAATCCGGACCGTAGCAGGCAACATTTCGCATCTTGCCGTGGCCGGAGGGCGACCTCCGGCCACGGTTTTTCATTTGAGGCAGCATTTGCCATATGTGTGGTGGATCGTTCATCACAGTCGAGTGAGGTTCGATATCGTCCGCCGCTCTTGAGTTCAGGCGTTGCCCTTTGCTAGCCTGCCGGTCACGCCTGACAGCCACGAGGACGCATGGAACAAGACAGCCTGACGCTTCACGGTGACGGCATCTCGGCGACTGTGGTCGGGCAGGGCGCCGAACTGGTCTCCCTGCGCGATGCCGGCGGCACAGAGTTTCTATGGCAGGCCGGGCCGGAGTGGCGGCGTCACTCGCCGGTGCTGTTCCCGATCGTCGGCCGGCTGAAAGGCGACCGGTTGCACCATCAAGGCCAGACCTATCCGATGACCCAGCACGGCTTCGCGCGGGACAAGCCGTTTGGCTGGGCGCATAGGGGGCCAGGGTCCTGCACGCTGGTCCTCACCGATGACACCGATACCCGCGCGCGCTATCCCTTCTCCTTCCGGCTTGAAGTGACCTACGCGCTGGACCGCAAGCAACTCAGTGTGAGCTTCGACATCACCAACACCGGCGACGAGCCGCTGCCGGCATCGGTCGGGGCGCACCCGGCGTTCAATTGGCCCTTGCTGCCGGATCTGGCCAAGACGGATTACCGGCTGACCTTTGCCGATGACGAGCCGGCGCCGATCCGCCGGCTGAAGGAGGGTTTGCTGTTGCCGACGCCGCAGCCGACGCCCGTCGAAGGCAACGTCCTCGCATTGTCCGAACGGCTGTTCGACGAGGACGCCGTGATCATGGACCAGCCAGCCAGCACCAGCGTGCGCTACGCCGCCGAGCGTGGTCCGGCGATCGAGATGTCGTGGCAAGGGGTTCAGGAGTTGGGCGTCTGGTCAAAGCCGGGTGGCGCGCCATTCCTGTGCATCGAACCTTGGCACGGCATAGCAAGCCCGGTCGATTTCGACGGCGATTTTGTCGACAAGCCGGGCCTGATGCTGATCGCGCCCGGGGCGAAGCGTGTGATGAGCTATCAGATACGGCTGCTGTGACGCTCTTGGTCTACAGTTCCAGCCACGCCGGCGGTGCCCGATGAAGCTGTATTTCAGCCGCAATCCCAATCCTCGACTCGCGGTCGCGGTGGCACGTTATCTCAATGCGAAAGTCGACTTTGAATTCGCCTCGCCATTCGCTCCCGGGCAAGCGGAGAAATATCGCCCGTTAAATCCCAACCTCTCGCTGCCTATCCTTGTGGAAGGCAACGGGAAAAGCCTCTGGGAGGCAGACGCCATAGCCTGCAGGCTCTCGCGTCACGCGCATTCGGATTTCTGGCGCACCGGCGATGACGAACCCGAGATGATCCGGTGGCTCAGTTGGGGCAAGGAGCACTTCGCATTCGCTTGCGACACGGTGCATTTCGAACGTGGCACCAAACAGCGCTACGGCATAGGCCCGATCGATCAGGAACGGGTGGAAGAGGGGCTAAAACAGTTCCGCACGGCCGCCGTGATACTGGAGGCCGTGCTCGCCGAGCGGCAATGGCTGGTCGGAAATTCGGTTTCCTATGCCGACTTCCGAATGGCGACCTTTCTGCCGTTCAACGATGCCGCCCAATTGCCGCTCGATGATTATCCCTCTGTCAGCCGCTGGTATCGTCGGCTTGAAGAGATCGACGCCTGGAGCGACCCTTTCAGGGGACTGGATGCGCCTGAATTGCCGCCAGTCCGAGGGTGAGGCCGAGCGGCGGTCAGGGAGCTGGCTCTCGCCGCCCGGCTCAATCGGGCAGGCCGGCTAGCCGCAGTGCCTCGACATATCTGACGAAATAGGCCGGCCTGATCTGCCCCACCCGGTGCCTGAGGTTGGAGAGGGTCAATTCGGGATCGAGCTGCCGCGACAGCGCGATGTGCTTGCTCGCGGCATCCAGCCTGCCGGCCATGGCGTTGCTGGCTGCGGCCACGCGTAGACCGGTGAGATAATAGGGCTGCGCGCGGGATGCCGCCTCCGCGATCGGCCAGGCGGCATCATAGCGGCCGGCCACGAAATGGGCGAAGGCCGTGAAGCACTGCATGAAGAAAGTCAGCGGATCGAGCGGGCTCAGCCGCCTTGCCCGAGACAGATGCTCGATCGCGATGTCCGGGTCGTCATGGCAGGCTTTCAGGCAGCCGCTGGCGCTCCAAGCGGCAGCGCAGTTGGGGTTAAGCACAAGCGCCCGGTCGGCCAGTGCCGAACCGGCCTCGTAGTCGCCGATGACATAGCCCAGTGCAAGGCCGCTGAAAGCCAGCGCTACCGCGTCGTCCTGGCCGGCTATGGTGACGTTGCCGACCAGCCGGGAAACCTCGGCGGTCTCCTTCTGCCGGTCCGTCATCCAGCCGTTCGCCATCCGCCAGAAGTAGCACCAAGCGGCAGCGCCTTGCGCGGCGGTAAAGTCAGGGTCGAGCTCAATGGCCTTGTAGAAATGCGGCAGCGCCTCTTCCAGTCCCGCTCTCGTCCAGCGGTAAAGGCTCGCCATGCCGCGTAGGTAATTGTCGTAGGCGTCGAGACTCTCGGTCGGCTTGCGCTTGGCCCGCGCTATCTCGGCCTGTTCGAGCCTGGGCGAAATCGCACCTATGACGCTGGAGGCGACGAGGTCCTGCAATTCGAACACGTCGGCGACGTCGCCCTCGAAACGGTCGGCCCACAGGCTCGCGCCCGTTGCTACCTCGATCAGCTGGCCCGCGACGCGGAGCCGGCTGCCCGCCTTGCGCACGCTGCCCTCAACCACGTAGCGCACTCCCAGCTCCCGCGCCGCGCGCTTTATATCGACCGCCTGGCCCTTATAGGCGAAGGCGGAATTCCGCGCGATCACGAACAGCCAGCTCACATGCGACAGCGCCGTGGTGATCTCCTCGACCACGCCGTCGGTGAAATAGTCCTGCTCGGCGTCGCCGCTCATGTTCTGGAACGGCAGCACCGCGATCGACGGCTTTTCCGGTATGGAAACGGCGGCGCGCGCCGGTTCCGCCACCGTTTCCCGCCGCGGCGCCCTGGTTTCGGGCGGGCCGGCGCTGCTGGGCGCCTGCTCGTGCCGATGCTCTGCCCCAGGCGCCTCGATACGCTCGACCAGCGCCTGCGTCGCCTCCTCAGGGGCGACGCCGAGTTCGCGCTTCAGCGCCTCCTTGCAGGCCAGGAACTGGCGGAAGGCGTCATTGGTTTTGCCGCGACGGCGGAAGATGCGGATAAGCGCCCGGTGGGCCTGCTCGGCGCATGGATCGAGTGCCACCAGCCGCTCCGCCAGCCTTTCGCAAGCCATTTCCTCGCTGGCGTCCGTCTCCGGCAGAAGGCTCAGCCGCTCGGCGAGATCCAGCGCCTTGCGGGCATAGTTCGCCCGAAGCGGCGCAAGCCATTCGTCGATCTCGCCGGGAAACGACAGACCGTCGAGCAAGTCGCCCCGGTAGAGGTTCGCCGCTGTCGCGAGGCTGGCGCCGTCACTGGCTTGGATATTCCGGTCGAACATCCAGATGTCGGCCTCGTCGGCATTTGCCGCCAGCCATATGGTGTGGGCATTGCCTTCGACGCGTATGGCCTCGTCGCCGATGGTCGGAAACAGCCGCCTGATGTCGACCAGCGCCTGGCGCAGGCTGTTGCGCGCCTGTTGCTCGCCGCTGCCGGCCCACAGCATCGCCGCCACCCTCTCGCGGCGAAGGCCCTTGGGCCCGGCCAGAACGAGCGCGGCAAACAGCAGCGACGTCTTGCGCGTCGCGAAGTGCAGGGGTTGCCCGCCTGAAGAGGCAACCTCGATACCGCCAAGCAATCCGATGTGCACCCCGGCCCCCATGTAACAGCCTTGGGTAGAATATCACTTCCCGCCGCCGAATTAACGACGATTTAGCGGCTTCGGTAATGGTTTCTCCTCCGGTTTCACGCCTGGATGAACATCGACAAAGCGCGCCGGTGGGACACTGCCCTCATGAATTCGAAACGAGGGAGAATAAAAATGACCTTCATCAGCCTCAGCACCTTCCAGCCGACCTCCCGTTTTGCCGGTTTGCTCGCCGGGCATATCGCGCGCGTCTTCGCAGGGTTTCGACGCCGATATCAGGATTTCCGGCAGCGCAGGGCACTTGCCGGCCTGTCTCTGCCGGAACAAAAGGACCTCGGCTATCCGGCGGATGAGGCGCCGGCGGATGTAGTTGCGGTCCGAGGGTGAGGCCCGAGTTTGGGTATCCTCTCGGCAGCGGATGCAACCTTGTCGGGCCGTCATGCTACGAGAGGAAGCCGGCTTTCACACCTGCCGCACGATGGTGCCGACAACGTTGACCAGAACGCGCGACGCGGTCAGGGCCGACAGGCCGTCAATGTCGGCGGGGGGATAGAACTCGACAAGGTCGAATCCCGCGATCCTGGCCCGCCTGCCGAGGCCGGCGATCAGGTCGATTGCCTGGGTGTAGGTGAGGCCGCCGGGCGTGCGCGCCGCCACGCCCGGCATGATGCTTGGATCGAGGCTGTCGCAGTCGAGGGTGACGACGACCCGCGCGCCTTCCGGAATATGCCGGAGTGCGGCTTCGACGCCCTGGGCGTGGACCTCGCGGGCGGTCACGAAGCGGCTGCCAAAGTGCTGCGCCGCTTCGATTTCGGTGAAGCGCGCGCTGCCGACGCTACGCAGACCGACCTGCACGATGCCGGCGACATGCGCCATCTCGCTCGCCCGGCGCATCGGGCTCGAATAGCCGTAGCGTTCGCCATGCACCTCGTCACGCCAGTCGATATGGGCGTCGATCTGCAGGACCCAGACCGGCCCGTGATCCGCAAAGCCGGTGAGGAAGGGGATGGTCACGGAACAGTCGCCGCCGAGCAGGATCGGCACGGCCGGCAATGCCAGGATTTCGCGCATTTTCGCTTCGATCCGAGCCCGGTTGCCGGCATTGTCATACATGGTGGTCAAGATATCGCCGGCGTCGATGCATGAGACCGGCTTGCCGTCGAACAGCGGGCCACCGAGATCGAAATCCCAGTGCTCGATGAGCGCGGCATCGTCCTGGCTGGCAGCGCGGATAGTGTCGGCGGCCAAGGCATGGCCGCTGCTGTCCTTGCCGGGATAGGTGCTGCCGTGACCGGCCCCGAAGATCACCGCACGGGGCACCTGGCCATCTGCGAGGCGGTCGGGAAAGCCGAGAAAGGGAGGCGAGGCGGTCATGTCTTGATGGTCCTGATCTTGATGGTCCTGATGATGGTGGACAGGGGAGGTTATCTGCTCCGGAACGAAGTGCCTACCACCGCGAATCGGAACCTTATCTTGGCGAGAGGCCATCGAGCAGGAAGTCGAGGCCTTTCCGGAAGGCGCCATCCCAATCATTATCCAACAGCAGACGAGAGTGTTCGATTGTCGGGTAGTGTTCGCTGAGAATTGTAAGGCGCTGCTGCGCGGCGGCCCTCTCGTCGTCCGAGAGGTCGAAGCTCGCCCGGGTGACGGTGGCGCCCATCACATAGTTCCAGAGCGACCATATCGCGACGTTCAGATCTGCGTCCGCTACACCGGCTCTGGACAAGGTCTTGCTCAGCAGTTCCAGGCGACTGAGGATGTTCGGGCCAAGCGCCCGGCGCGGCAATAGCGATGCCGACCAGGGATGGCGCAACATAATGGCACGCCAGTCTTCAAGCATATGAACGACGTCTCCGCGCCAGTCTTGAGACTCAACTGTTTCAGGCGGTCCGCGATATTCGAGCACCGAATCGAGCGCCAGATCAAAGACATCCTCCTTGTTGTCGACGTGCCAATACAGGCTCATCACGCCCGAGCCGAGGCGATCGGCCAGCCGACGCATCGTCAATCCGTCTATGCCATGGGCGTCCAGCAGCTCCACCGCGGTCGCCACGATACGGTCCCGAGAGAGCGGCGATTCACCGCTCGCTTCCTGCACGGGTTGGAGCTTTGTCCGTTGCGATCGTTTGCTGGCACTGCGGGGCTTGGCTGCCATCTGTCTTCCTTGCTGGCCGAACGTCGATTTTGGCAGGCACCGTCAGGAATGTCGACGCTGATAGCTTGACTAGTACGGTGTACCATACGATGACTCGTACATCGCACGATTCACCGTATTGGCGATCTGGTTAAAGTTCAATCATGCCGGCCGCGAGTGCGTTGTTCGCGTCCGCGGCGCCAGGGGAAAATCATGTCACGCGCAATCAAGCATCTGCTTACCGGAGGGCTAATCATCATGACCATGGCAGTTTCCACTGCGGCGACAGCGACTGGGAACGATCTCAAGCTGACCATCGTCAATCCGCAGAATCTCTACGACCCGTCGCCGAATGGCTACAGCACGGCGGTGATCACGCCCCGCGGAGCCCGGGTGGCTTACATCTCCGGGCAGGGCGGCCAGGACAGCATGGGCGGCTTGTCGCCCGACTTCGCTGTCCAGGTTGCGCAGGCCTACGCAAACTTGCGCACCGCGCTCGACGGGATCGGCGCCAGACCCAATCAGGTCGCCAAGCTCACGATCTTCGTGGTCGACCACGACATGTCCAAGCTCGAGGTGTTGACCAGGAACGTCAAGGAAATGTTCGGCGAGACGCTGCCGGCGCAAACTCTGGTTCCCGTTCCCAAGCTCGCAATCGACCCCATGCTCTTCGAGGTGGAAGCCACCGTCATTCTGGAATAGCAAGGGCGGCGCTCTTGGCCCGATCGCTCGAGTTGACCCGATCGCTCGAATTGAAAAGAGTCGAGCGCGCTGCCGACAGCTGTGCGCCGACAATATCGGACGGCCATTTCGAAGCCTCCAGGTTGAAGCCGCCAAACTTCCTTGCCAGATTTCGTGTTGACGGGAACCGGAGACGTGAAGTCGGGGACCGCCGTATCCCATACGGCCCACCACGCCAGAAAGTCGCATAAGATAGATTATGGAACTGACGCGTTGGCCAGGAACTGGAAATTGCTTCTGATTTTCATAGGCTTGAGCCAATTGTAGCGTATTGCCTTGAGCGGATAGCCAACGCTAGGCTGTCGAAATGAAGATGGCAAACAGCGAGATCGAAGCGGCCGTCGGCGTGTTCGTGCATGGCTTCAGCGCCGACAGAAGCCGCACCTTTCCTTACGAGGCCAGCCGCGTCGGACCCTTGTGGCTGATGCGCGACGCCGAGCGCAAGAATCCTCGCGACTACCGCGGCGAAGAATGGGTCGTCCACGACGTCGCTGCTCACGAGGCCGACGCCATGGTCCGGCAGCATGCACGGCCGGGCTTTGCCATTTCCGTTGTGGTCGCGAACGAGGATCCGGACGGGCCGACACGAACCGCCTACAAAGCTCTCGGCTACCGGCTGCTTCGGACCGAAGGCTTTTTCGTCCACCGATTGCGCCGGATTCCGAGCCCGCCAGCGGTTGCTGTTGCTTCGGTCGAACGCGTGCGGACAGCCGAACGGGCGGCGCAGTTGGCAAAGATCATCCGCAGGCAGCCGATCGCGGTCGATTTGCTCGGCGACAGCGCTCCGTTCCGTCAGTATGCGGCAGTCGATGGCGCCGATATCGTCGGGCGCGTGCGCAGCTTGGATGCCGTGGGAGCCACGTGGTGTTCGAGCATGTATGTCGAGCCTTCGCACCGGCGTCGCGGCATTGGCCAGGCTCTGATGTCGAAAATGTTGCACGACGATCGGGCGCGTGGGTCGAGGTGCTCGGTGCTGGCTGCAACCCATGCCGGGGCGCTGCTTTATCCCCGGATGGGCTACGAGCGGATCGGAACGCTGCTGATATTTGCGCCAAGGAGCCGAAAGCCCTCATGAAGGTCTATTCGCATCACGCTGATTCGTAAGGGATTTCGATCACCATCCCATCATAGGCCGGCTCGACGTTGGCTGGTGTCTCGGCCATCACCGTGGCGTAGTCGAGCGGTACATGCATATGCGTCAGCACGGCATGTCCCGGCGCCAATCGCTCGATCCATTCAAGCGCTTCTGCAAGGGACAGGTGGCTTGGGTGCGTCCGGTACTGCAGCGCGTCGATGATCAGCATGTCGAGGCCGCGCAGCCGGTCGGCGGTGGTCTCCGGAAAGCCGCTGATGTCAGGGCAATAGGCGAGCGCGCCGATGCGGAAGCCGAGCGATATGATGTCGCCATGGATCTGCGGCAACGGCTCGAGGGTGAGGGCACCCCCCTCTCCTTCGATGACAACCGGCCTGGCGTGGTCGATGAGATGCGGCTTGACGATCGGCGGATAGGAGCTGCCTTGCGGCGTCTCGAAACAATATCTGAACGCTTCCCGCAGCCGAAGCATCGTTGCCTTGTCGGCATGGACATCGATCAGCTGGCGCTGATCGAGGACGAAACCACGCAGATCGTCGATGCCGTGAATATGGTCGGCATGCGGGTGCGTGTAGACGACCGCGTCGATGCGTTTGACGCTGGCCAGCAGCATCTGCTGCCGAAAATCCGGTCCTGTGTCGATGACGACAGTCGTGCGGCCGCCATTCGCCGCGATCCGCTCGACGAGCGCGGCGGTGCGCATGCGCCGGTTCTTCGGGTTCTCCGGATCGCAATTGCCCCAGTCGCCAGTGATGCGCGGCGTACCTGGCGACGAGCCGCAGCCGAGAATGGTGAGGCGCAGGCGGTCAGTCATCGTTCAGGCACTTTGCTCGGGCCAAGCATTTTGCTCGGGAGGTCGCGGCATCTTGCCGAACAGGCGGAAGAAATTGTTCGTCGTCAGATCGGCGATTTCAGCCTCGCCGACGCCGATTGTTTCAGCCAGCACCCTGGCGGTATGGGCGACATAGGCCGGCTCGTTGCGCTTGCCGCGAAACGGCACGGGCGCCAGATAGGGCGCGTCGGTCTCGACCAGCAGGCGGTCATGCGGCACATCGGCGGCAATGGCGCGCAACTCAGCTGAATTCTTGAAGGTCAGGATGCCCGAAAAGGACACGTAGCCACCGAGCACGACGCCCACCTCGGCTAGTCGGCGCCCGGAGGAAAAGCAATGCAGGATAAAGGGGAAGGCGCCCTTCCCTGTTTCGTCCTCGAGAATAGCAGCCATATCGTCATCGGCATCGCGCGAATGGATGACCAGCGGCAGCCCGGTCTCGCGTGCGGCGGCGATGTGATTGCGAAACCCCTGCGCCTGTGAATCGCGCGGCGCCTTGTCGTAGAAATAGTCTAGGCCGGCCTCGCCGATCGCTACCACCTTGGGGTGGGCAGCCAGCCGCACCAGATCGGCTGACGTCACGTCCAGCTCTTCTTCGGCATTGTGCGGATGGGTGCCGACCGAACAGTATACCTCATCAAAAGTATCTGCGATTTCAAGGATTTGCTGAAACCGCTTCACGCGCGTCGAGATCGTCACCATGCGGCCGATACCGGCCGCCTTGGCGCGGGCGACAATGGAAGCCAGCTCCTCGGCGAAATCTGGAAAATCCAGATGGCAGTGGCTGTCGACAAGCATCAGATTTTCGCGTCCGGCTGTTCGACATAGCGCGGAAACACCCCTTCGGGCACGGGCAACGCGGTGCCCGGCACCAGCGCATGGTCCGCATGGACATGCGCGAAATCGCGCCTATCCGCCGGGACCGCAAGCAGATCGAGCAGTTTGCTGGCCGAGCTCGGGACGAAGGGCTGACACAGCACCGCCACGCGACGCACGACCTCGGCGGTCGTCCACAACACGGTTTCCATGCGCGCCGGGTTGGTCTTTTTCAGAGCCCATGGCGCCTCGCCGGCGAAGTAGCGATCGGCCTCCGCCACCACGCCGAAGATCGCAGCCAGCGCCAGATGGATGCCCTGCTCGGCCATCGCCTTGCGTGCGGTGTCGAGAGCGGCGGCGGCCTGGTCCAGGATCGCGCTGTCGGCCTCCGTCAGCTCGCCGCGTTGCGGCACCACGCCGCCGCAATTCTTGGCGATCA
The DNA here is from genome assembly GCA_014189435.1 of Mesorhizobium loti. Taxonomy (NCBI): domain Bacteria; kingdom Pseudomonadati; phylum Pseudomonadota; class Alphaproteobacteria; order Hyphomicrobiales; family Phyllobacteriaceae; genus Mesorhizobium; species Mesorhizobium loti. Next base: position 2,779,527 of record CP050293.1, on the reverse strand, counting down.
TCGACAGCGAGCGCTGCGCCAGGTTGCCGAGACCATTGGCAAGATCGGCATTGGTGCGGTTGACGATCGCTTCATGGCTGTAGCTGCCGTCGTTGCCGAACGGCACCTCGCGCAGGAAGAAGTAGCGCACCTGGTCGAGACCGTAGTGCTCGACCATGGTGAACGGATCGACGACGTTGCCGACCGATTTCGACATTTTCTCGCCGCGGTTGAACAGGAAGCCATGCGCGAAAACGCGCTTTGGCAACTCGATGCCGGCCGACATCAGAAAGGCCGGCCAATAGACCGCATGGAAGCGGACAATGTCCTTGCCGATGATATGCGTGGCCGGCCAATAGCGCCATTGCTCGGCCTTTGTGTCGGGATAGCCGGCGGCGGTGATGTAATTGGTCAAGGCATCGACCCAGACATACATCACATGCTTGTCGTCGCCTGGCACCGGCACGCCCCATTTGAAGGTCGTGCGCGAGATCGACAGATCCTTCAGCCCGGATTTGACGAAGCTGAGCACCTCGTTGCGGCGTTCGGTCGGCCCTACGAAATCAGGCTGGCTCTCATAAAGGGCCAGCAATTTGTCCTGATAGGCGGAAAGCCGGAAGAAGTAGCTTTCTTCCTCGTTCCATTCGACCGGCGAGCCAAGCGGTTCGCGACGCACGCCATCCTCGCCGAGCGTCGTCTCGCCTTCGTCGAAATAGGCTTCCTGGCGGACCGAATACCAGCCGCTATAGCGGTCGAGATAGATGTCGCCATTGGCGGCCATCGCTTTCCAGATCGCCTGGCAGGATTCGTAGTGGCGCGGTTCCGTCGTGCGAATGTACTCGTCATTCGAGCCGCCCATCGCCTCGGTCATCGCGCGGAAAATCGCCGAATTGCGGTCGGCCAGCGCCAGAGGCGTTATGCCTTCCTTCTCCGCCGTCTGCTGCATCTTGAGGCCATGTTCGTCGGTGCCGGTCAGGAAGAACACGTCCTTGCCGTCCAGGCGCTGGAAGCGGGCCAGCGCGTCGGTTGCAATGACCGTATAGGCGTGGCCGATATGCGGCTTGCCGTTCGGATAAAAGATCGGGGTGGTGATGTAGAATCTGTCGCGTGACATGAATGAACCGTCATGAATGTCTGAATGGAAAGGCGTGGCGGTGGATATCGCATCGGGGCGGCATTTGCCATCCCGGTGGAGCCGTCACATTCGCATCGCAGAATTCAGGCGGTCGATCATGGTCAAAGCGTGCTGCTTCTTGTCTAGATTGTAGGTGTCAGTCTCAGATATAGCGTCCAGCGCCTCATGCCAAGTGTCCGACAGTGTTTTGGCCCGTTCGAGATCGCCCGCCAGTGCTGCCTGGCTTGCCGCGTCCGACAACAGGTCCAGCGCCCGGCGGTTGAAGATATCGAACTGGATCGCCTGGTCGCGGCCGGCCACGGCTTCGGCAAGGCGAAAAGCGCCGCCGACATCGCTCTTTCTTCCCGCGACCAGGGCGTCGAGCGTCGAGGCGATCTCCAGCCCGCCATACTGCGTCAACAGGATGGCGTTGCGGGCACTGCCCCCTGCCCGCTCGACGAGTGCCGCGCGCGCCGCCGGATCGTCGGGCGGCGGCGGTTCCGCCGTTTCCAGCACCGCCATCAGCTCGTCGGCGTCGAGTGGGGTCAATCGCACCACCTGGCACCGCGACCGGATCGTCGGCAGCAGGCTGCCCGGCGCATGGACGATCAGGACGAACAGGGTCCGTGCCGGCGGCTCTTCGAGATTCTTCAGCAAGGCATTGGCGGCATTGGTGTTCATGTCATCGGCCGGGTCGACGATGACGACCCGGTAGCTGCCGTCATGCGAGGTCAGTGACAGGAAGCGGTTGACCCTGCGGATTTCATCGACGGTGACGACGGTCTTGAAGCTCTTGGTCTTGTCGTTCGGCGGCCGGGTCAGATGCAGCACGCCGGGATGCGCCCCGGTGGCGATCTGGCGAAACAGCGACGAAGCCGGATCGGGAGTGGCAAGGCTTTCCGGCGCCTGGGCGAAATTCGGGTGCTTCAGGAGGTGATGCGCAAGATGGAAGGCGAGTGTCGCCTTGCCGATGCCGACCGGCCCGGAGAAGATCAGCGCATGCGGCAGCTTTCCCGCGCGATAGGCAGCAGTAAGCATATCAGCGGCCTGGCTGTGCCCGACCAGACGTCGCGTTTCGGATGGCTCGGGCACGCCGTCCAGCGTGTCGTGCTGCTCGGGCGCGATGCGCTCAAAAATCATGCCGGTGTCGCCTGCCTGTCGCGCGCCGGCGTTCTTGCCTCCAGCGCCGCGAACACGGCCGCGGTGACGACATTCTCGACCGCATCGGGATCGGCGGCGGCATCGACCACGATACAGCGTTCCGGCTCGGTCGCCGCAATCGCCAGAAACGCCTCGCGGCGGGCCTGGTGGATCGCCAGCGTCTCCTTTTCGAAGCGGTCGGCGTCTGCGTCCGCACCGCGCCGCAGCGTTGCGCGCCTCAGGCCTTCCGCCGGGTCGATGTCGAAGATCAGCGTCATGTCCGGCATCATGCCGTTGATGGCGACCTGCTCCAGCGTATCCATGAACACCGGGTCGATACCGCCGGTGACGCCCTGGTAGACGCGCGAGGAATCGAGGAAGCGGTCGCAAAGCACGACGGAGCCACGCTCGACCGCCGGCCGGATGACCTGCTCGACATGGTCGGACCGCGCGGCGGCGAAAAGCAGCGCTTCCATCTTCGGCCCGAACGGTTCGGCGGCACCCGAAAGCAGCACGTGCCGGACCGCTTCGGCGCCCGGCGAGCCGCCCGGTTCACGGGTAAGGAGGACATCATATTTCTTGGCGCGCATCTTCCTGGCCAGCCGCTCGATCTGCGTCGACTTGCCTGCTCCTTCGCCGCCCTCGAAGGTGATGAAAAATCCGCGCGCCAATCGAGAGGCCTTTATCCTTAGATGAGTGGATTGATGTAGCGCTCTAGATAGTCCGCGTTCGGGAAAACGTCCATGCCATCGATTTTTTGCTTTTATGCATGTCGTTCCCGCCAAAACCGGGGCCACTTTTGAGCGACATGCATCAGCGCAGCCAGCCGATCGCCAGTTCCTTGACGGCATCGAGCGCGCGCTGCGGCAGCGTGCCGACGCCGATCGATTCGGCGGCGAAAAGCGGCGTCTCCTGGCTCAGCGTGTCGCCGATCCAGACGCGCAGCGCCCCCACCGGCTGCCCCTCCTCCACCGGTGCAGCAATGGGGCCGTTGTAGACGATCCTGGCCGTCAGCTTGTCGCGGTTGGTGATCGGCAGGAAGATGTCTATCGGGCCCTTGGCCTTCAACGTCACGCCGGATTTCGCGCCGCCGAAAACCTGGGCCTCGCCGACCACTTCGTCCTTGGCGAAGATCTCGGTCTTCTCGAAGGAGCGGACGCCCCAGTCGAGCAGCTTTCGCGCCTCCTCGGCGCGCTCCTTGTCGTTGGCCAGTCCGCTCATCGCCGCGATCACCCGCGTGCCGTTGTGGCTGACCGAACCGACGATGCCGAAACCCGACGCCTCGCTCGCGCCGACCGCCAGGCCGTCGGCGCCGATGTCCATCGCCAGCAGCGGATTGCGGTTCCTCTGCGAGATCTTGTTCCAGGTAAAATCCTTCTGGCTGTAATAGCGATAGAAATCCGGATAATCGCGCCACAGGTGCACAGCAAGCTGCGCAAGCTCGCGCACGGTCGTCTGCTGCCCATCCGCCGGCAGGCCGGTCGAATTGACGAAAGTCGAGGTCTTGAGACCGATCTGGCGGGCGCGTTCGGTCATCTGCGCGGCAAAATTTTCTTCGGATCCGGACATGCCTTCGGCGATGACGATGCAGCCGTCATTGGCCGCCTGCACGGTCACGCCCTGGATCAGGTCATCGAGCCGCATCGATGATTTGAGCTTGGCAAACATCGTCGATGTTCCCGAAGGCGCGCCGCCCTTGCGCCAGGCGTTTTCGCTGACCACGAACGTATCGTCGAGCTTCAGGCGGCCGGCCTTGATGGCGTCGAACACCACCTCCATGGTCATCAGCTTGGCCATCGAGGCCGGCTGTATCGGCTTGTCGGCATCCTTCGAAAACAGCACCGTACCGGTCTCGGCGTCGATCATGAAGACCTGCGCGGCCTTGGTCTCGAAAAGCTGCGCACGGGCTGGAGCCTGGGACAACAGCAGCAGGCCAAAAACCAGAAGCCCGGCGAGAGGCGGGAGCAAGCGCAATTGCATGATATTCGACCCGTTGGCCGGCACGGCCGGCAAGCCCGCGAAAAGTATCAGGCTTTTCCCGCGGCGGATCAACCGCGCAGCGGAAATCCGACCCGGCTTGCGCTCAGTTGCGCACAGCCAGTGCATCGGGCGCGCCGTGCGACCAGGCTGCCTGCAGCAAATCATCCAGATTGCGGTGGCCATCGGGATAGAGATTGACCGAATACCAATCCTTGCCATCGAGTTCCGAACGCTGGATCTCGATCTTGCCATACGCGGCAAGCTGAGCGGCGATGCGCCTGGCCTCCGCTGCATCCTCGAACGAACCAGCCGCGACGTAGTCGGTGGATAGACCGGCCGGTGGCGGCTGCCGCTTCCACGATTGGAGCACGTCGGCAGGCGACATGCCATCGCCACCCAGCGCGGCAAGGGCATTGGAGGCGCGTTCCACCCGCTCGTCCGCATAGGACAGCGAGGCCACCGCAAACGGTGATTGCCGCGGCAGACCGATTTCCGGGCGCTCCGGTACGATCGGGCCGAAATCGGGCAACGCCAGATCGCCAAAGGCGGGCGATTGCGCCGACATCACCGGCTGGACCGAGCCTGAATCGGTCAACTGACCCGGAAACGGCACGGCAGCGGTGCCGGCAGGCAGGCTTGGCGACGGCCCGTTCATGGCGACCATGACGCCGGTCGGCAGCCCGTCCGACGGATCCGGTGCCCTGTTGCCGGGGTGGTAGGAGGCCATCAGATACTGGTCGTCATCGCCGTCGAGCGGTGCGCGGCCGACATACTCGACCTTCACTTGAGCGGTGCCGATGTTGGCATAGTCAAGCATTTGCGCGGCGCGCTCCGACACATCGATGATGCGGCCCTCGTGATACGGGCCGCGATCGTTGACGCGAACGATGACCGAACTGCCGGTCTTGAGATTGGTGACGCGGGCATAGCTTGGCAGCGGCATGGTCGGGTGCGCAGCCGTCAGATGGGTCATGTCGTAGACTTCGCCATTGGCGGTAAGCCGGCCGTGGAAGGCATCGCCATACCAGGAGGCCAGGCCGACCTTGGCGTAGCGCTTGTCTTCCTTCGGGTAATACCACTTGCCGCGGACCTGATAGGGCTTGCCGAGCTGATCCCTGCCGCCGCCACGCTGGATGCGGCCGTTCTGGGAGAACACACGCGGGCTTGCCTTCACGCCATATTCGGATTCGGCGAAGTATTCCTTGGAGCGGGTCTTCTTGTAGACCATCGCTTTGGGCTCAGGCTGCGACGCGCAAGCCGCCAGCAAGGCGGCCGACACGGCCAACAACGCGACTGTAGCAGCGCGACGAAGACGCGGGTGCGTCACAGCCTGCATTTTCCTGATGTCCCCTTCAGTCTCAACTCAAGGCGCCGCGTTCAACCATCAGAGGAGCCAAAACACTCACCCGACAAATGCTAACGACGCCTAAAACCCCGATCCTTTGTGCGCAGGAATTGTTTATCACGGTATTAACCGATTGTGGCCGGAACCAGGCAAGATTGTGACGTCGCCGCCGTGCGGAGCACCCTGAAAAGTCACCGCTTGTCGTTCTTCTGCGCGAGGCTCATGTAGTGGCTCCGGCCACAGAGCGCCTTGGCTTCGCTTCTCCCGGGCACTGTCTGCCGGTTGACAGGTCTTTGTCGGGCACACTAGAGCAGTGGACCGCGACTGCTAAGTCCTTGTCTGTCAAGGCGTTACGCCACCCACGGGCGCCTATTGTGCGACAATGCCCCGTCTCATCCCGTAGCGTTGCGTTGCAAAAAGCGTAGCAAGTCGTTCGCTGGCTGTTCTGAGTGCTTTCTCTGGTCGGCGAGGCCTTGCAGATGATCGGCGAGGATGTCGAGCGGATCGGTCACGCGGCACCCGCTTCGCCCGACATCAAGGAACGATTCCGCCCGCCATATGTTTGAAGCTCATGATGAACACCATCAAACCCCACGGAATCGGGATGGCGTCCGATGTCGCCAATGCCAAGCAGCGCATCGAACGGGCCGAGCTCGCGATTGAACGCACGGAAAAGATGGTGGCCGAAAACATTGAGCGGTCCGGCAGGATTCGACGTCTGGTCGAGGCCGCCATACAAGATCGATAGCCCCAAATGACAATGCTGTTTGAGCCACTGGACTGGTCAAAGCGCTCGGCCAGGCCGTGACGTGGGGGAGGCTGTCTCGCAATCCTGCATTGAAACAACCGCGCCCAAGATCGAACGACAAAAGATGCTCGCCTACGACGTCAGCCAGACGGCCACGTTGCTTGAGACCCTTCGGCCGACGCGGATGTTTATCCCGATCCTGCTGGCAGTGACGTGCGGTTTGCGTCGCGGCGAAATCCTTGCCCTTCGCTGGCGCCACCTGGAGCTTGGAGACAATCGCCGGCAGATGTCGATCGAGGAAAGCGCGGAGCAGACCAACGACAGCGTGAAGTACAAGGAGCCGAAGTCAGGGCGGGCGCGCACCGTGGCGGGCTTTTCATTTGGCTGTGGGGACTAGGCGGGATTGGCGGGAAAATGCTGTCGCTTTCGAGTGTCAGCAGATGTGGTAAGGTTGATTGTCGGCGAGGAGCAGAGGTCCAGCAACAATGACTTTGAGACGAACCAGAGCTTACGGCACATCCGGCTTGGTTCTAGCGGTTTGCATTGTATTTGCTTGGCAGAATGCCACTGCCGCTCAAAATTGCGACGCAGCCGCGACGCCTGGCGTCAATTGGCAGGACTGTGACAAAAAGCTTCTCATCCTAAAAGGACAGGACCTGAGCGGGTCGAACCTGATCGGTGTTGATTTCACTTCGACCGACCTCAGGAACAGCAATCTCCTTGCGGCAAATTTTGAGAAGGCAACGCTTGTGCGTGCTTCCCTGGCCGACTCGACCGCCAAAGGCGCCCGGTTCGACAAAATCGAGGCCTACAGGACCGACTTCAGCCATATGGACGCGCAGGGCGCTGTGTTTACGAGCGCGGAAGTGCAGCGCTCGAATTTCCAGGACGCCAATCTGACCAATGTTGATTTCACAAAGGCGGAATTGGGGCGAGCGCAGTTCAATGGCGCCGATATCAGCGGCAGCCGCTTTTCGTTTGCCAATCTCGCGCGGGCGGACTTCCGAGGAGCGACGTTCACCGCGCCGATAGACTTTGACCGCGCTTTTTTCTTTCTGACCCGTATCGAAGGCCTCGATCTTTCCAATTCGGCGGGTCTATCCCAGTGGCAGCTCAACATGGCTTGCGGAGACGCCCGGACCGAGTTGCCTTCTGGCTTGACGAGGCCTGAAGACTGGCCCTGTAGCGAGCCATAGGCTCGGCGCCGTGTCGCTGCCGGGGGCTGAAATCGTCAAGCGCGCCCTTGCGGGGGCGAAGCTTGCGCGTAATGGTTCGGACGATGGAAGAACCTTTCAGCTTGCCCGATGCATCGGACGATCCATTTGCCGTCTTGGCAACGACATCGTTGATTGGCTTTATCTCGATCAGAGATCACAACAACGAAATTGCACGCGAGCATCACTCCCTTGGTTCCGGCACTTTGGTGAGGATGCCAGGCGATAAATTCGGTGTGCTGACCGCAGCGCATGTGCTCGACGATCTGCCCGACACAGGGAAGCTGGGATATTTGACATTCAACAGACAAGACAGCTTTCAGCAGGCAAAGATCGACGCAGGACTGACCAAGAAGGTTTATGCCCCGGGCTGGGTGTCCGGCGCTGTGGTTCCTGACTTAGGCTTCCTTCAGATTTTCGACACGGACGCGTTGAACGCCATGCACGCGCGGGGCTGCTCCTTTTACAATTTAGACCGCGAACGAGAGATAAAGGGTCTGACGTCGAACGGTCTAGCTTTGGAATACATCGCAACTGGCGTCGTGGCCGAGACGCGCGTCGAGGTTCCCGCCGGTGAAGATGGCGCGCCCCAGCGCACTGGATTTACCGCCATCGCTGGCTACTGCTCGGAACCGGAGCGATTGGCCGAGATCGATGACTTTGTCATCCTTAGCGTAGTGATCGACGTTGAACGCCACCCAACGACATACGGGGGAGTCAGCGGTGGAGGTTTGTGGATCGTTGCTGCTCCGAATGGGGATGTTAAGCGACTGCAGCGTTTTTTGCGTGGCGTCATCTTCTTCGAAACAGACGCAGATGCTGATGGGGTTCGCGTTCTCAGAGTGCATGGCTTAGAAGACTTCGAAGGGCTTCTGATCTCACAATTTCGCTAGGCGCCGTTCCAGCGCGCGTTCACCCTTTGCCCGCTGTTCAGCATCGTATGGGCGCTATACGTCTCCGCGCGGCTCGTGGTCGAGTTGCGACGGCATCGCAAGGAACTGGCCGAGCACCGCCTGAAGCTTGGCATGGGCAAGGACGAGAAGGATCTGGCGTTCCCGACATGGGACGGCCGCATTCGGACCCCTCGCCCGTTCTCGAAGGAGTTCGCTCGAGAAGCCGAAACCGCGGGCGTTCCCCAAGTTACCTTCCATGGGCTCCGGCATACCCACATTACGCACCTGTTGCGCGGCGGCGTCCCTGTGCATGTGGTGTCGGCCCGAGCCGGCCACGCCAACCCGTCGGTCACGCTGAACATTTATGCTCACCTGTTACCAGGACAGCAGGAAGGTGCCGCTGCGGTGGTTGACGCGGCCCTCAATGCCGCACTACAGGAATGAAGCGCGAACCAGTCGGGAACGCCTTCGGTGCCAATCCGGTGCCAACAGGCTAAGACCAGCCGGCAGCGCACTACCTAAGTGGTTGAAAAATCACAATGGAGGAATGGCCGAGCGGTTTAAGGCACCGGTCTTGAAAACCGGCGTGGGTGCAAGCTCACCGTGGGTTCGAATCCCACTTCCTCCGCCATTTGCCACGTGTGCCCGACCCAGAGACATGGGTACCAGTCTGTACCTAAGACATGGGTGACAACCTCGTGCCGAACGGGTTGTCGATTGGTTGCAAGGTCCTCTGTTCCAGGTCGATGTATCCGAGATCAAGAGCCAAATGCGTCGTCGACCTCGGTGATACCGAGCCTCTGTCCTGGATAATGGCTGGAGGAAGTGGTCGTTGATCATGCCGGCCGCCCTGCATTCAGGCATGGGCGGCCGTCTTGTGGAGCGGGGATGACGCGGCTCGATAAGCAGTCAGCGTGTTGGCGCTGGATCGCTCAAAACTTTCGTCACCCCATCCAGCTCAGCCCGCGGTGCTCGGCGCCGGCGTGTTGAGCAGCTGCTGCTCCCAGAGGTACGCGATGCCGCTGCCGCCGAAATGCTGGATGAGAATCTCGGTCAGCTCCTCGACATGCTCGGTGCGCGCCCAATCGCGTTGCCATTCGCCAGCGAGCGCCATCACGGTCATCACGTTCGCGCCGGCCGCGATCATCCGCTGGATGGCAACTTCGTGAGACTCCTTCGAAATCCCGCCCGACGCGTCGGTGATCACGGTCACGTCCCAGCCTTCGCCGGCTGCCTGGATCACAGGCATTGCGACGCAGACCTCGGTCCACAGGCCGGCAATGATCAGCTGCTTGCGGCCGGTCGCCTTGACGACGTTCACCACATTCTCGTCCTGCCAGGTGTTCACCCAGGTGCGATCGATGACTTCCTGGTCCGGAAATACCTCGGTGATCTGCTTAAAGAGAAGTCCACCGCGCGCCGCGATCACGCTGGTGAGAATGGTCGGAACATTGAAGGCTTTTGCTAGCTTCGCCAGCGCGGTCGTGTTGTTGACCACCATGTGCGGATCGTGGCTGTTCAGGTTTGCGAGCTGGTAAGGCTGGTGGTCGATCAGAACGAGGACCGAATCCTCGGGGCGAAGAAGTGAATCAAGGCCGTTACGAAAGGTCATAAAGACATCCTTTCTCCGTCGCGATGGACGGCAATGGGTTCATGGGAGACATGCGCCGGCGGGCGACGTTGCCTGGAAGCAATTTGCTGTTCCTCTTGGTGATGCGGTAGTGCTATATTCAGGCAAGCTGTGTCGCGAAACGAGGAACGCCGAGTTGGACATCGAAGATCTACAGACATTCGTCGCAGTGGCCGATGCAGGGGGCGTATCGGCCGCCGCGCGGCGCCTAGGCGTCTCCAAGTCAATCGTCAGTCGGCGGCTCTTTCGGGTTGAAGCGGAACTTGGCGTCCAGCTGCTTGCACGAACGACCCGCGGCGCCTCGCTCACAGAAGCGGGCATCACGTTCAGAGACCATGCGGCCCGAGCCAGCGCCGAGATCGATACGGCTAGGGAAACGATCCTCCCCGCCGGTGAGCTGCGCGGCCGCCTGAGGGTTGCCATGCCGCTTACTTTCGGCGCGACCCATTTCGCCCCCGTGTTAGCGGAAATGGCGCGTCTGCACCCGAAGCTTCACATCCATACTTCTTACAGCGATCGCTTCGTCGATCTCATCGCAGAGGGTTTCGATTGCGCGATCCGGGGCGCCTACCTTCAGGACTCAAACCTAATCGCGAAGCGCGTCGGGCCGATCCATGGAAAGCTTGTCGCGAGCCCGGATTACATCAAAGCGCACGTGTCACCCGAGACTCCGGACGAACTCGTCACCCATCAGGCCCTCATGCAGGGAACGGAAGCCTGGCAGTTCATGGATGGCGACAAGATTGTTACGGTCCAGCCGCAGGGCAGGTTCAAGGCCGACAGCGCCACGGCGCTTGCCGCTGCGGCGGCGGCAGGTCTCGGCATCGCCTGGCTCCCCGATTGCATCACACATGAATATGTGGCCTCCGGTGCGCTGGTCCCGATCATGACACGCTATCCGGTGCCTCCGGGAGCCGCGTATGTCGTCCGCCCGCCTGGTCAGCATCCTACGCGGAAAGTGCGGGTGCTCACCGAGATGCTGATTGAATATTTCAAACGCAACCCGGATCTTTGGGGGCTTGACGGCTAGGACACGAACGCGTCGGCGCCCTTACGCAAAAACGGCAGAGCCTTTAGCCCTTTGGAAAGGGAGATGTGGTTCTTCTCAGAGGCGCAGACGGCGCGCCGGGGCGAATGGATGGATATCTTTGGTATCAAGGCACTTTTGATCTGCGCGCTGATCTTCATTCCGTTCGAACATCTGTTTGCCGAGCGGCCGCAGAAGATTTTTCGCAAGGGTCTGGCTGTTGACCTGATCTATCTGCTGTTCAACGGCTTCATCGTAAAAGTTGCCATCGTCATGATAGCGGCCGGTGCCCTCGGCGCCGCTGCGATCCTGGTCCCGCAAGCGATAACGCAAGCCGTCAGTGGTCAGCCCGTCTGGCTGCAGGTTGCGGAAATCATCGTGATCACCGACATCGGCGTCTATTGGGCACATCGGGCCTTCCACAAAATCCCCGCGCTTTGGAAATTTCATGCAGTTCACCACGGCATCGAGGAACTGGACTGGCTCGGTGCTTTCCACAATCACCCGGTCGACATCATCGTCACGAAGGCAGTATCGCTGACGCCGGTCTATTTCCTCGGCTTCTCCGACGCCTCGATCGCCCTTTTCTCGATGATCTACTTTGGCCACACGATGCTTGTTCATTCCAACGTGCGCATTCCGTTCGGCCCTTTGAAGTGGCTGATCGCCAGCCCGCAGTTCCATCGCTGGCACCATGCCAACCAACGTGAAGCCTATGACAAGAATTTTGCAGGGCAGTTGCCTGTCCTCGACATGCTGTTCGGAACTTACAATCCCACCGGCGACAAGGTGCCGGAGAAGTACGGCGTCGACGATCCGATCCCCTCCACCTATTTCGGCCAGGTCGGTTATCCGTTCCTGCCTCGCAGGAAGTCATCGAATCAAGCAGCGCCGAGCACGGAAACACCACCGGAAGGCTTTTCGCCTCGAATCGGCTAAACCTTCGAGGCATGAACGAGACCTCACTCTATGCGCCGGTGAAGCGGTTCCTCGAAAACCTGGATTTCGTCGTGAAAGGCGAAATCGGCGGCTGCGATATTGTTGCATTGCGCGAGGGGGAGCCGCCTGTCGTCGTCATCTGCGAACTGAAGCTGCAGTTCAATCTGGAACTGGTGCTGCAAGGCGTCGATCGCGCGGCCGCCTGTGACGAGGTGTGGCTTGCCGCGCGCCTATCGGCCCGCGGCAAGGGACGCGAGAGCGATGCCAGGTTCCGCAATCTCTGCCGCCGCCTTGGCTTCGGTCTGCTTGGCGTGACCGTGACGGACCGGGTCGAGGTGCTTCTCAGCCCGATCGCGCCGACGCCGCGCAACAATGCACGCCGGCGCTCTCGCCTGGTCGACGAGCACCAGCGCCGTCGCGGCGATCCCGTTGTGGGAGGAGGATCGCGCAATCCGATCATGACGGCCTATCGCCAAAGCGCCCTCGCCTGCGCTGCCGCCATGATGGACGGACCCAGGCGCCCGCGCGATCTGAAGGCGCTGACGCCGATCGCGCCGAAGATCCTGCAGCACAATGTCTATGGCTGGTTCGCGCGCGTCGACCGTGGTCTCTACGATCTCACCGATGCCGGCCGCGCCTCGTTGGTCCGTTGGCCACAGGCTTCGCACGATGAATCCCGACACGCAATTTTGAACGCATCGGCCATTTGATTGATGACGCCTGCGGGGTCCTAGCCGGTCCCGTTAGTTGATTTCTCCGACAAAATATGTTGCTTGTCCCGCCCATGAAGAAGCTCTGCATGACCGCCCTGGCGTCCGTGGCACTGAGTTTTCCAGCCAACGCAATGGACAGTGCATTGCGCGCCGGCTTGATGAAACTCGATCCCCAAACCCGCCTTGAACAGCGTTGTGACGCTGAAGTTCTTGACCGGATCACCCACGACGATCGCAAGTTCAAAGCCGATCGCGTCGTCGCCTATGCCTTCGCGACGCCCGAGATGGGCGCGGATGCAATCAGGAGCCCGGGTGCTGCGTTTCGCAGCAAGGGCCAATGGTACCGGCTGAAATTCAAGTGCCAGACGGCGCCCGACCATATGGAAATTTTGCAGCTCCGCTATCGGATCGGCGACGAGATTCCGGAAGCCGATTGGGCAAAGTACAATCTCTACGATTGATTTGTGATCGGCCGGGGTGGTTCTTGCCCGGCTGCTGGCGAGTGCAACGAAGCCTTCGGTCTGGCTTTGACGTAGCGATGCTTCGGTGAGGTCACCACGAGTGATCCCTTGACGCCAAGGGACCACCAAGTTAGGGCCGTCTGGATAATCGACGAACACTCGGCAAACCAGCAAGGGCTTCCGGTCGATGGACATTTTCAGCGCTGCCAGCCTGACCGCCCTGCTCCAGGTCATCGCCATCGACCTCGTGCTTGCCGGTGACAATGCGATCGTCATCGGCCTTGCCGCTGCCGGCCTGCCGGCCGAACAACGCAAGAAGGCGATCCTTATCGGCGTGCTGGCGGCAACGGTGCTGCGCATCGGTTTTGCCGCGGTCACCGTCAAGCTGCTGGCGATCGTCGGCCTGTTGCTGGCCGGCGGTATCTTGCTGCTGTGGGTCTGCTGGAAGATGTACCGCGAACTGCGCACGTCCCATGCCGACGAGCTGGAAGCGACCGAGGCGCTGTCGAACTCCGATCTCAACAGCGACAATGCGGTGGCCGGCAAGGCGAAGCGCAAGACGCTCGGCCAGGCCGCCTTGCAGATTGTCGTCGCCGACGTGTCGATGTCGCTCGACAACGTGCTGGCGGTCGCGGGTGCCGCGCGCGATCATTTTCCGGTGCTGGTCATCGGCCTCGTGCTGTCGATCGCGCTGATGGGCCTCGCCGCGACGTTCATCGCCAAGCTGCTGCATCGCCACCGCTGGATCGCCTATGTCGGCCTGCTGATCATTTTCTATGTCGCTGTGGACATGGTCTATCGCGGCGCGGTGGAAGTCTGGCCGCATCTAAACGGCGTGGTCAGCTGAGGCTGCCGGCCAGCCGAGTTTTCGATCCACAAAGCAAGGTCCGCAGCGCAATCGCCGTGCGTTTTGCCGCATCGCAGGCCTGCCCATACCAATGCCGCAATAAGTGTGGTACTGCGCCGGCAATCCTGAAAAGCCCGGAAACCCTCTATGTCCGCTCCTCGCGTGAGTTTTGTCAGTCTTGGATGCCCGAAAGCCCTAGTGGATTCGGAACGCATCATCACGCGCCTGCGCGCCGAAGGTTACGAGATCGCCCGCAAGCATGACGGCGCCGACCTTGTCGTCGTCAACACCTGCGGCTTTCTCGATTCCGCCCGCGACGAGTCGCTCAACGCCATCGGCTCCGCGCTTTCGGAAAACGGCAGGGTCATCGTCACCGGTTGCCTCGGCGCCGAACCGGACGTCATTCGCGAAAAACACCCCAATGTGCTGGCGATCACCGGGCCGCAGGCCTATGAGAGCGTGATGGCCGCCGTGCATGAGGCCGCACCACCTTCGCACGACCCCTATGTCGATCTCTTGCCGCCGCAGGGCGTCAAGCTGACGCCGCGCCACTACGCCTATCTCAAGATTTCCGAAGGCTGCAACAACCGCTGCACCTTCTGCATCATTCCCGCACTGCGTGGCGACCTGGTCTCGCGGCCCGCCGCCGATGTGCTGCGCGAGGCCGAGAAACTGGCCAAGGCCGGCGTCAAGGAGCTCCTCGTCATCTCGCAGGACACCAGCGCCTACGGCATCGACATCAAGTACCAGACATCAATGTTCGGCGACCGCGAGGTGCGCGCAAAATTCCTCGATCTCTCCGAGGAACTGGGCAAGCTCGGCATCTGGGTGCGCATGCACTATGTCTATCCCTACCCGCATGTCGCCGACGTCATTCCGCTGATGGCGGAGGGCAAGATCCTCCCCTATCTGGATATTCCGTTCCAGCATGCCTCGCCCCAGGTGTTGAAGAACATGCGCCGGCCGGCGCATGGCGAAAAGACGCTCGAGCGCATTCGCGGCTGGCGCGAGGTCTGCCCGGATCTCGCCATCCGCTCGACCTTCATCGTCGGCTTCCCCGGCGAGACGGACGACGATTTCGAGATGCTGCTCGATTGGCTCGATGAGGCCAAGATCGATCGCGCCGGCTGCTTCAAATACGAGCCGGTCCGGGGCGCCCGTTCCAACGATCTCGGTCTCGAACAGGTCCCGCAGGAGATCAAGGAGGCGCGCTGGCACCGCTTCATGCAGCGCCAGCAGAAGATTTCGGCAACGCAGCTGGCCAAGAAGGTCGGCAAGCGCCTGCCGGTGCTGATCGACGAGGCGCACGGCACATCGGCAAAGGGCCGCACCAAATACGATGCGCCCGAGATCGATGGCTCGGTGCATATCCAGTCGCGCCGTCCGCTGCGCCAAGGCGATATCGTCACCGTCAAGATCGACCGTGCCGACGCCTACGATCTCTACGGTTCGGCGGTCTGACGGGGCCGTATTTACTACATCTAGCGATAATTCAGCCGTCTTAACCCGCTCAGCCGCGATCCGCTCTATGGTTTCTGGATCGTAAAAGCGGGAATTCGGATGAACACCAGACCTGCTGGGCAGGATTACATCGCAACGCTGGACCTGCTCAGGCTGGCGGCTGCACTTGCCGTTGTGTTCTTTCACTATTTCTTCCGTGGCGCGGCGGCCGAAGGTTACCTTGCCAAGGGCTATCCGCTTGCCGCACCGGTGGCTCTCTACGGCTATCTCGGCGTCAATTTGTTCTTCCTGATCAGCGGCTTCGTCATTGCCTGGTCGGCGGAAAACCGCAGCTGGGACCAGTTTGCGATCGCGCGGTTCGTTCGCCTCTATCCGGGCTTCCTGCTCTGCATGACGATCACCTTCGTGATTGTCGCCCTTGCCGGCTCACCGCTGCTGCCGGTCTCTTTTGTCCAGTATGCAGCCAATCTCTCAATGTTTGCACCGGCCTTCGGCCAACCCTTCATGGACGGCGTCTACTGGTCGATCGTGCTTGAACTGGTTTTCTACGGTTGGGTGACGCTGGCCCTGTTCACCGGGCTCTTCCAGAAACGCAAGCTGGAGCTGATCTTCATCTGGCTGGCGATCTCGGCCTTGAACGAATTCTTCGTCGGCAGCGGCGCCGCCAGGCTGCTGTTCATCACCGAATTCGGGCCGTTCTTCGCCGCCGGCGTGCTGGTCCACCACCTCCACGCGCATGGCCGTTCACTGGCGGCCTTGCTGCTGCTTGCCGCCGCGTTCCTGATCTCGTGTGGAACGCTGTCGGTGACGCAGCATTGGATGCTTGGCCACTACGGCATTGCCGTTTCGTCGGCCAATCTGGTCGTTGCCAATGTCGTCATGCATGGCACGCTGATTGGGGCGGTCCTGCTGCGCAACCGTGTCAGGCCATCGGCGCTCACTCTGGCGCTGGGCGGTTTGACCTATCCGCTTTACCTGCTGCACCAGGACATCGGCTATCTCGCTATCAATGCCGCAGCACCGCTGGTCGGGAAATGGTTTGCCGCCTTTGGCTGCGTCACTCTCATGCTCTTCGCTTCGTGGGCGATCTGGCGCAGCTGCGAACGACCCGCGCAGCGGCTGCTGAGGATTTGGCTCGGCCGCGCGGTCGATGCCGGACGGGCGCGATTTCGCCGCGTCTCTGCCGGAGCGCAGCCCGCCGAATGAAAAAGGGCGCCTCGCGGCGCCCTCCTCATTTCGATCTCTTGCGCTGCTTACTGCGGCAACTTGTCGTCGACGCCCTTCACATAAAAATTCATGCCGAGCAGCGTGCCGTCATCGGCGACTTCGCCGTCCTTCAGCCAAGGCGTGCCGTCCTGCTTGGCCACCGGTCCGGTGAAGGGGTTCCAGCCGCCGGCGATCTTCTTCTCGGTTGCTTCGGCCATCGCCTTCACATCGTCGGGCATGTTGGTGAACGGGGCGAGCTTGACCGCGCCGTCCTTGATGCCGAGCCAGACATTGTCCGGCTTCCAGGTGCCGTCGAGGGCTGCCTGGACCCGGCTGATGTAATAGGGACCCCATTCGTCGGTCAGCGAGGTCAGCTGTGCATTCGGCGCGAACTTGATCATGTCGGAGGACTGGCCGAAGCCGTGCAGCTTGCGCTCCTCGGCCACCTGCAGGGCAGCGGTCGAATCGGTGTGCTGGACGATGATGTCGGCGCCCTGGTCGAACAGCGCCTTGGCGGCGTCGGCTTCCTTGCCCGGGTCGAACCACGAGTTCACCCAGACGATCTTGGCTTTGAAGTTAGGGTTGATCGACTGTGCGCCGAGCATGAAGGAGTTGATGCCCATCACCACTTCGGGGATCGGGAAGGAAACGATGTAGCCGGCAACGCCGGCCTTCGATTCTTTGGCGGCGATCTGGCCGAGCACGTAGCGGCCTTCGTAGAAACGCGCATTGTAGATGCCGAGATTGTCTGATGTCTTGTAGCCGGTGGCGTGCTCGAACATCACCTTGGGGAATTTCTTGGCGACCTTCACTTCCGGGTCCATGAAGCCGAAGGACGTGCCGAAGATGATCTTGCAGCCTTCGCGCGCCAAACGCTCGAAAGCACGGTCGGCGTCGGGGCCTTCCGAGACGTTTTCGAGATAGGCGGTTTCGACCTTGTCGCCGAGCGCCTTCTCCACTTCGAGACGGCCCTGGTCGTGCTGGTAGGAATAACCGAAGTCGCCGATCGGGCCGGTGTAGACCCAGCAGGCCTTCAGCTTGTCCGCAGCCTCGGCGGTCGCTGCCAGCGACATTGCCGCGGTCGTGGTCATCAGGGCAATAAGCAGTTTTTTCATTGTGTTACCTCTCTGAGTTAAGCCTTGGAGCTTCCCGTTTGTTTTTATTGTCAACGATCCGGAACGAATGGCTGCCCCAAGGAAGCCGGCGTGTTCATCATCGTCAGACGCTTGTTGCGCGAGATTAGAACGAGAACCACGACGGTTGCCAGATAGGGCAGCGAAGAAAGGAACTGCGAAGGCACTGGAATGCCAAAAGCCTGTGCATGAAGCTGTCCGATCCACACCGCGCCGAAGATGTAGGCGCCGGCCAGCACCCGCCATGGCCGCCACGAGGCGAACACCACCAGCGCCAGTGCGATCCAGCCGCGGCCGGCACTCATGTTCTCCACCCATTGCGGCGTGTAGACGAGCGACAGGTGGCCGCCGGCGAGGCCGGCACAGGCGCCGCCGAAGATCACCGCGAGATACCGGTAACGGATGACCTTGATGCCAAGCGCATGCGCCGACGTGTGGCTGTCGCCGATCGAGCGAAGCGTCAGTCCGGTACGCGTCTTGAACAGGAACCACATGACGGCGGCGGTGAGCGCAATCGAGATGTAGAAGATCGGATCCTGGCCGAACAGCAATCTGCCGATGACCGGGATCGAGGTCAGGCCGGGAATGTCGAGGTTGGGCAGCCGTTCGCCGGGCTGGCCGACGAAACTGGTGCCCATCATGCCGGACAGGCCAAGGCCGAGCAGCGTCAGCGACAGGCCGGTCGCCACCTGGTTGGTGGCCAGCGACAGCGTCATGACGGCAAACAGCAGCGAGAACACCGCGCCCATGGCGATGGCCGCCAGCAGGCCGATCCAGGGCGAGCCCGTGAGGTAGCTGGCGCCGAAGCCGCCGACGGCGCCCATGATCATCATGCCTTCGACGCCGAGATTGAGCACGCCTGAGCGCTCGACGACCAGCTCGCCGATCGCCGCGATCAGCAGCGGCGTTGCTGCCGTGGCGATGGTCAGAAGGATGTTTACGGTGATGTCCATCAACGGGCTTCCTTCAGCTTTGGCGTGGCTTCGAGTTTCGCGGCGCCCTGCGGTTTGGTCAGCGCCAGGCCGATCACGCGGATGCGATAGTGAATGAGCGTGTCGCAGCCGAGCACGAAGAACAGCAGCATGCCCTGGAACACCCGCGCCACCTTGTCGGAAATGCCGAGCGCGCTCTGCACCGCTTCGCCGCCGAGATAGGTCAGCGCCAGCACTAGGCCGGCGGCAACGATGCCGAGCGGATTGAGGCGGCCAAGAAAGGCCACGATGATGGCGGTGAAGCCGTAGCCGGGCGAAATGACGGGCTGCAGCTGGCCGATGGCGCCAGAGACTTCCGAGATGCCGGCAAGCCCTGCCAACGCACCCGACAGCAGGAAGGCGAAGAACACCATCCGGTTGAGCCCGAAGCCGGCGAAGCGCCCTGCCCGCGGGCTTGAGCCCAGCACGCGCACCTCGAAACCTTTCAGCATGCGGCTCATCAGGATCCAGACCAGCACCGCGGCGACCAGCGCGAAGACAAAACCCCAGTTTGCCCGTCCGGCATCCGGCATCAGTTCCGGCAACACGGCCGAATCGCCGAACTGGATCGTCTGCGGGAAGCCATGGCCCTGCGGATCGCGCCACGGTCCGCGCACCAGCCAGTCGAGGAAGAGTTGCGCGACATAGACCAGCATCAGGCTGGTCAGGATCTCATTGGTGCCGAAGCGCGTCTTCAGCAGAGCCGGGATCGCCGCATAGGCCGCGCCGCCGATCATGCCGAGCAAAAGCATCAGCGGCAGCACCAGCGGGCCTTCGAACTGCGGAAACAGCACCGGAATGATCGAACCGACAATGCCGCCGAGGATGAACTGGCCTTCGGCGCCGATGTTCCAGATGTTGGCCTTGTAGCAGACCGACAGGCCGACGGCGATCAGGATGAGCGGCGCTGCCTTGATCGCCAGCTCATGCAACTGCCAGACCTGGCTGATCGGCTCGATGAAATAGATATTGAACGCGGTCAGCGGATTGACGCCGAGCAGCGCGAACATGATGGCACCGGCGACGATCGTCAGCGCGAAGGCGATGAACGGCGACAGGGCCGAAAACAGCGCGGAGCGCTGCGGACGTTTGACCAGTTCGAGGCGCATCATGCCGTCTCCAGCGTGTGTTCGGCGTGACCGGGTTCGGCGCCGCCCATCAGCAAGCCGACCTTCTCGAAGGTCGCCTCGGCGATCGGCATCGGCTTCGACAGCGCGCCATTGTGCATGACCGCGATCGCATCCGATATCTCGAACAGCTCGTCGAGATCCTGGCTGATCACCAGCACCGCCGATCCGCTGCGTGACAACTCTATCAAGGCCTGGCGGATGTGGGCGGCAGCGCCCGCATCGACGCCCCAGGTCGGCTGGTTGACCACCATGACGCTTGGCCGGCGGTCGAGTTCGCGGCCAACGATGAATTTCTGCAGATTGCCGCCCGAAAGGGCTGCTGCTTCAGGATCCGGCGCGCTCTTGCGCACATCCATCGCCTCGATGATGCGTTGGGCGGCGGCGTAGATGGCGGCGCTCTTGACCATTCCCCCGGTGCCGACAAACGCCTTGCCGTCGGTTGCGTGGCGCGACAGCAGCAGGTTCTCGGAAAGCTTCATGCGTGGCGCGGCACCGTGGCCGAGGCGCTCTTCCGGTACGAAGGCGGCACCCAGCAGGCGCCGTCCGGTGATGGTGAGGCCACCTGCGTCCTTGCCGCGGATGCGAACCGAGGCGGCATCCTGCTGCAACACCTCGCCGGAGACGGATTCAAAAAACTCGCCCTGGCCGTTGCCGGCGACGCCCGCGATGCCGATCACCTCGCCTGCCCGGACATTCAGGTTGATGCCCTTGAGCGGGATCGAGAACGGCGTTGCCGGCTTGCGGCTGAGGTTGCGGATTTCGAGCAGCGGCTGCGCCTTGTCGATGCCCTCGACCGGCGCGCGCACCACGGCCTGCACCTCGTTGCCGACCATCATGCGGGCCAGCGAAGACGCGGTCTCCTCGCGCGGGTTGCAGTGGCCGACCACCTTGCCATGCCGCAGCACGGTGGCGCGGTCGCAGATGCGTTTGACCTCTTCGAGTCGGTGCGAAATGTAGAGGATGGATTTGCCTTCCGAGCGCAGACGCTCCAGCGTCTCGAACAGCTTGTCGGCTTCCTGCGGCGTCAGCACCGAGGTCGGTTCGTCCAGGATGATGAGCTGCGGTGTCTGCAAAAGGCAGCGGATGATCTCGATGCGCTGGCGCTCGCCCACCGACAGGTCGCCGACCAGCGATTCAGGATCGAGCGGCAGGCCATAGCTGAAGGAAAGTGCCCTCGCCTTCGCCGCGATGCTGCTGATCGGCGAGCCGTCGTCCAGCGACAGCGCGATATTTTCGGCCGCGGTCAGCGCCTCGAACAGCGAAAAATGCTGGAACACCATGCCGATGCCGAGTTTTTTCGCGACGCCGGGGCTGGAAATCCTGACCGCCTGGCCGTTCCAGAAGATCTCGCCGGAATTGGGCTCCAGCGAGCCAAACAGCATCTTGACCAGCGTCGACTTGCCGGCGCCGTTTTCGCCGAGCAAAGCGTGGATTTCACCCCTGGCGATGTCGAGATCGATATGATCGCACGCCGTCAGCGTGCCGAATATCTTGGTGAGGCCACGGACCTCAAGCAGGTTCGTGCCGTCCTGATTTGCACTCACAGTGCCTCCCATCTGGTTAGCCAGATATGTTCTGTGTTCCCGCAAGCATGGTAGGCGCGGCCGGCTCTCATCGGAAAGCGGCACGCGTCTTGAAAGAGCTTCAAGAATTTCAGCGGAAATTCAAGGGATAGCAAGGCATAACGGACTAAGAGACTGTTTTGAAATTCGCTCTGGCGAGTCATATGGGGGTGGTTTCGAGAACCGGAGCGCAGCGGACGTTCGCGTCCGTGAGCTCAGTTCTACTGCGACGCAGTAGAACGGGGAAGCGCAGAAAACGCCCTCAGATGGCCGCCAGAGTAGAGTTTCTAACCAGTCTCTAAGGAATGAGAATGGTCGTCCCTGTCGTCCTGCGGCCCTCGAGATCGGAATGCGCCTTGCCCGCGTCCTTGAGCGCGTAGCGCTGGTTGATCTTGATCTTGACGGCGCCACTGAGCACGACTTCGAACAGGGCTGCGGCGGAGGCCTCGAGTTCCTCGCGTTTCGCATTGTAGACGAACAGCGTCGGCCGGGTTGCGAACAACGAACCCTTCTGGGCCAGCAATGACATGCTGAACGGAGGGATCGGTCCGGAGGACTGGCCGAAGCTGACGAACATGCCAAGCGGCCTCAGGCAGTCGAGCGAGGCCGGAAACGTGTCGTTGCCGACCGAATCGTAGACGACGTCGCATTTCCTGCCGCCGGTGATGGCGGCGACGCCGACGACGAAATCCTGTTCCTTGTAGTTGATGACATGGTCGAAACCATGCGCCTTGGCGAGCTCGATCTTGTCGGACGAGCTGGCGGTGCCGATGACGGTGGCGCCGAGGTGTTTTGCCCACTGGCCGAGGATCAGCCCAACGCCGCCGGCCGCGGCATGGAACAGGATCGTGTCGCCTGCCTTCACCTTGAACGTCCGGCGCAGCAGATATTCCGCGGTCATGCCCTTCAGCATCATCGCGGCGGCCTGTTCGTCGCTGATGCCATCCGGAACCTTGACGACGCGGCTGGCATCGATGACGCGCTCTTGCGCGTAGGCCCCCGTCGTCACGGCATAGGCGATGCGATCGCCCGGCTTCAGCCAGTCGACGCCTTGGCCGACCTCCAGCACCACGCCGGCGGCTTCACTGCCGGGCACGAGCGGGAAGCCGCCGGGCGGCGGATAAAGGCCCGAGCGATGATAGACGTCGATGAAATTGAGGCCGATCGCCGTGTGCCGGATCAGGATATGTCCCGATCCCGGCTGGCCGGGTTCCGCGTCCTCATAGGTCAGGACTTCCGGGCCGCCATTGGCGTGGATGCGGATCGCTTTGGACATAGTCAGGCTTCCTTGAGAAGAGTGGCTGATCAGGCCTTTTTGGCACCGAGGTTGGGAAAGAACTGCATGACGCCACCGATGCAGGCAAGGTAGAGCCCGGTGATGGTGATGCCGATCTTGGTGAAGGTGCTGACCTGTTCGCCCAGCACGCCGATCTGATCGTAGAAGGCGGCGAGTGCCGCCTGCGCCAGGGCAAGCGCACCGAAAGCGCACCACAAAAGGGTCATCGCGAGATTGATGCGCCGCAGCCGCACCACACGCACCGGATGGATGAAGTTGATCGGCACGAAGGTCAGAATGCCGGCCACCACCACCACCGCGAACGAAACCCATTGTCCGGGCTCGATGACGAACAGCGTGAACACCACCATGTTCCAGACCACCGGGAATCCCTTGAAGAAATTCTCCTTCGTCTTCATGCCGGTGTCGGCATAATAGATGGCGCTGGAGACGACGATGATCGCCGCCGACAGGAATGACAGGCCCTCGCCCATGAAGCCGCGCTGATAGAGCGCGAAGGCCGGGATCAGGACGTAGGTCACATAATCGATGATGTTGTCCAGCATTTCGCCCGACCATGTCGGCAGGATTTCCTTGACCTCGAGCTTTCTGGCGATCGGCCCGTCGATGCCGTCGACGAACAGTGCCAGCCCAAGCCACCAGAACATCGCCGTCCAGCGCTCTTCGCTCGCCGCCACCAGCGACAGGAAGGCCAGGAACGAGCCCGAGGCGGTCAGCAGGTGGACGGAGAACGCCCTCGCCTGCGGCCAGGTGACCTTCTTCTTCGGCCGTGGAATCCGATCCGTGATTTTTTTGGCGGCTTTTCGGGCCGTTGTGTTCTTGCTCACGGGCCCCGCCAATCCAGCTTGCAGATCTCGGCCGAACGGCCGGCGAAATTCCAGTTGCGGCCGAAAGCCCGCATCTTGCTCTTGTCGGACCTGGCCACGATGATCTCCGGCGCGATCCAATATTCCGAATTGCTGATCACCGTGTCCTTGTCGCGATCCTTGCCGGGGATAGGTGTCACCGCCCCGTCGATGATCTTCGGTATCTGGAAGATGCGCGTCTTGTCACGCGTCTCATAGGTGATCGGCACCTGCTCGACGCCGAGGAATTTCCCGACCAGGATGGAGAGCAGCGATGTGGTTCCGCCCGCCTTGCCGGTGAAGATCTTCGTCAGCGCCTTGACCGCGTAGACCGAGGCTCGCTTGTCGATGAACAGGCCGGCGGTCCAGTTGCCGCGGCTCATGTAACCGGGGATTTCCATGACCAGCCCAAGATTGAGGTTGGACAGGTCGACGTCGCCGAAATGGCCGGCGTCGATGCGAAACCCGGCCCATGTCTGGCAATAGCCTTCGGTTGGCGGATGGTTGCCGAGCGACAGCACGCAAGGGCAAAAAACCGTGCAATTGCAGGAGAGTACGAGCTCTCCCTTCATTGCCCAGCCATGATCTGCCATCGATTTTCCCCCACTCACAGCGAGACTACTAGCAGCGCGGCTGCCCAGACAAGCAGTATCGCACCGGCCAGCCGGGTTGGAACCCTGCTGGCTGTTTGTTTTTCGATCAGGGTGAACAGCCCGATCAATGCCATCCAGAAGACGTTCATGACGCCGACGGCGAACATCACCAGCATCAATGCCCAGCAGCAGCCGAGGCACCACAGGCCTTGCGCGATCCCAAGCCGAAAGATGCTGGCGGGCCTGGCGCTCCAGTTCGCGAAAAGGATCGAAAACGGGTTCTTGCATTTCTTCAGGCAGGCTTCCTTCAGGCCACTGAACTGGTAGAGGCCGGCAATCAGCAGAGCGAGCGCACCGGCAGCGCCGACGACCGGGTCGAGCATCTCGCCTGAAGAGGCGAATCCATGGGCGGCCAGGGTCAGCGCCGCAAACATCACCGAAGCGGCGAGCCAGACGCAGAGGTAACCGGCGACCAGCACCAGCGGGTGAACGACCGGCTCGCCCTTGATGCGTGCCGTATCAGCGATTTCGCAGTAGGTGCGGATCATTGGCGCGGCCGAAGGCAACATCGTTGCGATCGCCATCAGGAACCACATCAAAACGAGCGCACCGGCCTGCAAGCCGAGACTTGTATCCAACGACACCGGCGAGAGGCAGAGCGCAAAGAACCGTTCCAGGAAATCGGGCAGCGGCAAATGCGGGAGGTTGCGCAGGATCGTGTCGCCGGGGCCGCCGACGCCTGCAATCCGCGCTTCGGCGCCGCGGATTGCCATCGCGGCAAGGAACAGCCAGGCAAGCAGGATACAGGCGCCGATGACGACATTTACCGTGACGCGAGGATTGCGCGCGATGTCGGCCATGGCACGGCCGGTGCGGTCGAGATGGCTGAAATCGTCTTGCTGGCCGGTCATATCATCCGAATGAGCCGAATCGCCGCGTTGATCAAGCGGCATGATCTGACCTATATGCTCATCGAACGGCAGGTCGGGTGGACCGCCTCGCACTGCAAGCCGGAAGCCGATCTTGGAGCATGAGCAAACTGCGCGGATACTGGTTGCTGGCACGGGGCCGGCAGGACTGATCGCGGCGCTCGGTTTTGCCACTGCCGGTTTCCCTGTGACGCTGGTCGGGCCGGAGGCCACAGCCCCCGATGGCCGCACGACGGCCCTGATGAACCCCGCCCTGAAAGTGCTTGAGCGCCTGGGCGTGCTCGAAGACATCAAGGCCAGGGCGGCGCCGCTGAAGATCATGCGCATCGTCGACGCGACCAGCCGGTTGATCCGCAGCCCGGTCGTCACCTTTCGCGCCAGCGAGATCGATGAGGACCAGTTCGGGCTGAACCTGCCCAACAGCGTGCTCAATCCGGCACTCGCCAGCAAGGTTGCCGCGCATGCCGGCATCGAATGGCTGATGTCGATGGTGGCGGACTGGCATCTCGATGCCGGGCACGTGCGTGCCGTCCTGACCGACGGCAGCTCGGTGGACGCATCGCTGGCGGTCGCCGCGGACGGACGCTTGTCGCCGGCGCGCCAGGCGGCCGGCATCTCGACTTCGGCTCGCGCCTATCCGCAGGCGGCTCTTGTCCTCAATTTCGGCCACAGCGGCGACCACGCCTTCACCTCGACGGAATTCCACACCGAGACCGGTCCATTCACGCAGGTCCCGCTGCCCGGCAATCGCTCGAGCCTGGTCTGGGTGGTGAGGCCCGAGACCGCGACCGAACTCTCCGCATTGGACGATGCAGCGCTTTCGATGCGGGTCGAACAGCAGATGCAGTCGATGCTGGGCCGGGTGACGGTCGAGCCGGGCCGACAGATCTACCCGCTTTCGGCGGTGACGCCGCTGCGTTTTGCAAGGGATCGGGTAGCGCTGGTCGGCGAAGCCGCCCATGTGTTTCCGCCGATCGGTGCGCAAGGCCTCAATCTCGGTATCAGAGATGTCGACGATCTGATTGGAATCGCTAGTGAAAACCGTAGCGATCCGGGCGCCGCCAAGGCCCTGGCGGCCTACGACTTCAAGCGCCGGCCCGACATTCTGGCGCGCAGCAGCGCGGTCAACCTGCTCAACATGTCGCTGCTATCCGACATGCTGCCGGCCCAGATGGCCCGCGTTGCCGGGCTCGGCGTGCTCGGTGGCTTTGCGCCGCTTCGCGCTTTTTTCATGCGCGAGGGGCTTCGTCCCGGCAGCGGCTTCGCCGCACTCGCCGGCGGCCTGCGAAGGCCGACACGCTGACAGCGAACTTCCGAACGTTTCCGACAATCCGCGTCATCGACGGCCATCGACATTGCCGCGTGCAGCAAAACCTTTGCGCCGCGCCCTGCGTAGCTTAGAGGCGCGCTTAACGCTTCGGGATTGAATTGACGCGCCGTCTGCGCCAAATAAGCTCAAGGAATTCAGTGGTGAGTACGATGAAAACAGCCAAATTCGCTATCGGACAGGTGGTTCGCCACCGGCTGTTTCCATTCCGGGGCATCATTTTCGACGTCGATCCGCAATTCGCCAACACCGACGAATGGTACGAAGCCATTCCCGCCGACGTGCGGCCGCGCAAGGACCAGCCGTTCTATCACCTGCTCGCCGAGAATTCGGAGACCGAATACATCGCCTATGTCTCCGAGCAGAATCTGCTCGAGGATCAGTCGGGTGAGCCGGTCCGGCATCCGCAGATCAAGGAGATGTTCGACAAGAAGCCGGATGGAGGCTACCAGCCGAAACGACAGTCCAAGCACTAACCTCCAGGCACTAACCTATTGAGACGAGCACAAAAAAAGCGGGGCATGACCCCGCTTTTTTGTTGGCTCGGCGATATCGGCCGATCAGTTGGCTGTCTTCGCCTTGTCCTGCTCTTCCTTGAGCTTCTTGGCGAAATCCTGGTTGTTCTTGGCGACGAAGTCCTGAAGCTTCTTCTGCCGGTCCTCGATGTCCGACTGCTGCAGCGCCGGGCCGTCATAGGCGCCGCTGAAACCCTGCAGGGCGATCTTGATCGGATTGGGCTGATTCTGGAAATTGACGGAGGTCAGCGTGATCGCCTGGCCCTTCTTGAACGAAGCGACGAGCTGATCGGTCAGCGGCACTTCGGCCACGCAACGATCCGGGAAGCAGATCACATAATCGAGCTTCTGCGCTTTGCCGGTGTCGATCTGCAGGCCGATGCCGGGAGGCACCAGACGGCCGGTAGGAACCGTCACCTGGAACACCTTGCGGTTCACCTTGCCCTTCAGCTCGATCAGGCTGACGCCGGTGATCAGCTGGCCGTTGCCGGCGGTGGTGATGTTCTGGACGTTGCAGATGTCGACGTCTTCCTGCTTGGTGCAGGCCTTGAACCAGCCTTGCGGAATCTGCTGTTGCTGCTGTGCGGAAGCGGCGGGAAGTCCTGCGCCCAGAAAGCCGATCACGCCAGCGGCCATGACCGACAGGCGGTACGCGTTGCTGTTCAGGCTCGTCATGTCGTGCACTTCCTCTCAAATGATCCCGGGACCGGCTTCTTCGTGCCGTGTGGTCCAGCTACCTGTTGCCGAAATGAGGCAACAGAATGACTTCGGAGGGCGTGTTACACTGCAAGCGAGGCCGAATCCAGCCCGACGTCAGCAATTGTTGAACGCGCGGTTGGCCGGCGCACAGCCGCCTCATGCTAGGGTGCGCACCGAATCATCAAGCCGACCTGTTAAGGAGACGGTCATGGGCCGCGTTCTTGTTTGGCTGATCACCGCGATATCGTTTTTCGCACTTTCGCATCAGCCGGCCGCATCGGAGCCGAAGCACGCGATCGCCATGCAGGGCGAACCGGCGCTGCCGCCCGACTACACGCATTTCAATTACGTCAATCCCGATGCGCCGAAGGGTGGCTCGATCACCTATTGCGTCGTCGGCAGTTTCGACAATCTCAACCCTTTCATCCTCAAGAGCCTGCGCACGACGGCGCGCGGCATGATGGATCAGAACTACGGCAATCTCGTCTTTGAGCCGCTGATGCAGCGTAACTACGATGAGCCCTTCAGCCTGTATGGCTTGCTCGCCGACACCGCCGACATGGACCCCGAGCGCAAGAGCATCGAGTTCCATCTCAACCCGAATGCTAAATGGTCGGACGGCCAGCCGGTGACGCCGGAGGATGTGCTGTTCACCTACGATGTCTATACCGACAAGGGCCGTCCGCCCTACAGCGCACGGATGAGCCTGATCGCCAAGCTTGAAAAGACCGGCGACCACAGCGTTCGCTTCACCTTCAACGACAAGGCCAATCGTGAAACGCCCTTGATCATCGCGCTGACGCCGATCCTGCCGAAACATGCCTTTGACAAGGAGACCTTCGACAAGACGACGCTGAAGCCGCTGATTGGCAGCGGCCCCTATACAATAGCGCAAGTGCAGCCTGGCCAGCGCATCGTCTTCAAGCGTAACCCGGACTATTGGGGCAAGGACGTTCCAGCCAAGCGCGGCTTCGACAATTATGACCAGATCACCATCGAATATTTTCTCAACGCCAACGCCAAGCTCGAAGCATTCAAGAAGGGTCTCTGCGCCATTGACGACGATAGCGATCCGGTCAAGCGTGAGCGCGATCTCGATTTTCCGGCGTTCCACAAAGGGGAAGTGATCGCCGAAACCTTCGACACCGGCATTCCGCCTGTGGTGACCGGTTTCCTGTTCAACATGCGGCTGCAGAAGTTTTCCAACCCGGTCGTGCGGCGTGCACTCGGGATGCTTTACGACTTCGAATGGGCCAACAAGAACCTGTTCGGCGGAAAATACGCGCGCGCGATGAGTTATTGGCAGAATTCCGACCTTTCCGCGCTCGGCCACCCGGCCGACGACAGGGAAATGGCGCTTCTGGCACCCTACCCCGGCCGCGTACCGGCCGATGTGATGGACGGCACGTATCGGCCACCGGTCACCGATGGTTCAGGTCAGGATCGCAAAGTGCTGAAAGCTGCCTTCGATCTGCTGAAAAGCATCGGTTATCACGTGCAGGACGGGACAATGCTCGATCCCGACGGCAAACCCTTCGGCTTCGAGATTCTGGTTGCTTCGCAGGACGAAGAGCGCCTCGCCGGCATTTACCAGCGCACGCTGGAGAAGATCGGCATCGATGTCACCATTCGCAGCCTCGATGGAGACCAGATCCAGTCGCGCAAGCAGCGCTTCGATTTCGAAGCCCTGATCGGGTCGAGCGGCTTCAACAATTCGTTGTCGCCCGGCATTGAACAGCTCGGACGCTGGGGGTCCGAAGCGGCCAAGGCCGAAGGTTCGTTCAACCTTGCCGGGGTCGCTGATCCTGCGGTGGATGCTGCGATCGAGGCGATGCTGCGCGCCCGTTCGAAGGAAGACTATGTCGCTGCCGTTCGCGTGCTCGACCGACTGCTGATCTCCGGCAACTATATGGTGCCGACCCAGTACAACACACAGCAATGGATTGCCTACTGGAACTACCTGGAACATCCGCAAAAGACGCCCATATTTGGGTATCAACTGCCGACCTGGTGGCGCAAGCCGAATTGAAAAGTCAGGAGATCGAGATGAGCGAGCTGAACGCCATCACCGTCGATGTGGTGTCCGATGTGGTCTGCCCATGGTGCTTCATCGGTCAGAAGCGGCTCGACAGAGCGATATCAGCTGTCGGCGATGTCGACGTGCATATTCGCTGGCGGCCATTCCAGCTCGATCCGACCATTCCGCCGCAAGGCAAGGATCGCCACGACTACATGCTGGCCAAGTTCGGCAGCGACGAGCGTATCCGCGAGATTCATGCCCGCATCGAGCCGCTCGGCGAAGTCGAAGGCATTTCCTTCGCCTTCGACGCCATCAAGGTGGCGCCGAACACATTGGATGCGCACCGCCTGATCCGCTGGGCGGGTGCTGCCGGCGAAGCCGTGCAGAACAGGCTTGTGCGCCGGCTGTTCCAGCTGAATTTCGAGGAAGGCGCCAACATCGGCGACCATACCGTGCTGGTCGAAGCCGCACGCGAGGCCGGCATGGATGCATCCGTGGCCGCCACGCTTTTGCCGACCGACGCCGATGTCGAGGCGGTTCGCACCGAGATCGCCACCGCGTCGCGCATGGGCATAACAGGCGTGCCGTGCTTCCTGCTCGAGGGCAAATACGCGGTCATGGGCGCGCAGGATGCCGATACACTGGCGGATGCCATTCGTCAGGTGGCGGCTGCCAAGGCGCATGGCGAATTGGAAAAGGTCGGCTGAGGCCGGCCACCTTCTCCTTTCCCGACAAGAGCAAGTCTTACTTCACCGTCACCTTGGCCTTGCTGATAAAAAATCCATGGCCGTTTGTAGCCGTGCAGGTCAGTCCCTTGGTTGACGACTGGCACGAAAACGGCCCTGCACTCCAGCTGTTGCCGTAGCCAAGCTTGTCGACATCGCTGCAGCAGCCCTGCTCGCCGGGGTTCTTGATCAGCGTCGCCGGCCCCTTCGGGCCCAGGATGATGGTGACATAGCTCGGCTCGACGCGCGAGCAACTCAATTCCGGGCCGCCATCCTGCGGCTCATAGGTGCTGGTGCCACCTTTCGCCGTGTAGATGCAGCCGATGTTGCCGGACGGCGTGTTGAACTCGATCTGGCCTTCGGCGCTTGCCGGGATGCTCTGCTCGGCGGCATGTGCCAAAGGTACCGAGGCCAAGAGGGGCAACCAGGCGAGGAGGGACAGGATTGCGGCCGCGCGTGCAAGCATTGGGAGCTTCCTTGTTGGAGAACCGGACATGCATGAGTGTCGACAATGCCAGGCAAGGTTCAATCCCGAACGGATGAATTGTCAAACGCAGTTCCTGAGCCGACCCGACAAGACGGAACGCGCCGCTCAGACGATTTTCCAGTCACTTCCTGCCTCCGGCAAGGACGATAACGGCAAGCCCGGCGAGGTCACGAACGGCAAATTTTCGGATGTTCGGGTCAGCCCGCACTGAGAAAATCGCTCGGTTCGTACGATTTCGAGTTCACGAAACCGTGTGAAAACCTTCCCTAAGGGAAGCTGCGCCGACGGCATGCTTCCGCAGATCAAGCATTTGAAATCAATAACGATATCCTGATTTTTGCCGACCGTTGTCGCTATATTTCAGCGTGTAATCTGTTGCCTCACGGCAACGGCTGCCGGGGCAATCCGGCCGGCCCGATTTTAAATTAATGGAAAATGATCAATTGGTGTTACCATCCGTAACAAAAGAAAAAAAGGTTAGGCGGGATCGTGATTCGGGTCGGCAGACCATCGCAAGAGTCAGTACCGGAAAAAACACCTCGCGATGCCGCAGGGCGATCGCTTCTGACGCCGGTATCGTCGATGCGCAGCTTCTGGGGCCTGATGCGGGCCTACTGGGTCTCGGACCGCTGGAAGGAAGCCTGGACACTGACGCTGGTGATCGCGCTGCTCACGGCGCTGTCCAGCAAGGCCGGCGTCTGGTTCGCCGAAGCCTCCGGCGAACTGGTCAACTCGATCGCCTTCTTTCATGACGCCGCCAACACGACGCCGCTTCGCTCACTGCTGGTCAATGCCGGCATCCTCGTGATGCTGGTCGTGCTCAAGGACGCCGGCTTCACCGGCATCCGCAACCTTGTCTCGGCGACATTGCACCGCAAATGGCGCGGCTGGCTGGACAGCCGCTTCAATGAAGCGTTGCTGGATGGCAATCACACGCATTTCCATGCGCAGCATGCGTCGACCGGCAGCGGTGCCCCCGCCCCCGACAACATCGACCAGCGCGTCCAGGAATCCATCAAGGACATGACAGGCGGTGCCATCGGGCTCGCCATGGGCGTGCTGGGCGTCGCCACCTCGCTCTATTTCGTCGGCCAGAAGCTGCTCGAAAACTCCGTCGAGGTGAAGGGGCTGGAGTTCCTCGGCAGCTATGGCAGCGCCATCCTCGCCTTCCTGGCCGTCGCCACCTACGTGCCACTGAACACATGGATCGCGGTCAAGCTGGGCGGCCTGCTCGAGCGCCTCAACGTCAGGATGCAGCAGGCCGAGGGCAGCTATCGTGGTGAGCTGACGACGTTCCTGCGCCGCTCCTTCCATGTCGCGGCGTCTCAGGGCGAAGGCGTGCAAAGGACCATGCATGGCCGGCTCTATGTCGATATCGACGGCACCTGGACGCGGCTGAACATCGTCAACACCGTCTACATGTCGTTCGAGCTGATCTACAATTTCATCGGCGCCCGCATCGTCGCCTACGGACCGGGCCTGGTGCCGTTCATCCATAACGGCCTCGATCTCAAAGGCTACATAACCGGCTCAGAACTGGTCAATTCGCTGATCGGCCAGTGTTCGTGGTTCATCCATGTCATGCCGGCCATCGCCACGCTGCGCGCCAACAGCCAGCGTGTCACCGAGCTGGCCAATGCGATCGAGAATGTCCAGCATCCGCAGGAATTCTACAGCCAGACCGGCCGCTCCGACTTCCACTATGCCAGCCAGAACCCGGTTTTCGGTCTGACCATCCAGAAGCTCGAACTGGCGCATCAGGGCGAGGATGCGACGCCCTTCCTCAGTGCCGCCAATTTGCGCTTCCGCCGCGGCGAATGGACCTTCCTGAAAGGCGAGTCCGGTTGCGGCAAGACCTCGCTGATCAAGGCGATCAACGGCCTGTGGCCCTATGGCCGCGGCACCATCGTCTTCCCTGAAGGCGTCAAGAGTTTCTACGCCGCCCAGGAGGTCAAGCTGCAGCCGGTGTCGCTGAAACAGCTGGTCTGCCTGCCCGGCTCCGAGCACGACCATGGCGACGCGCAGGTCGCGTCGGCGCTGCACAAGGCCGGGCTCGGCGACTTTATCGAGCACATGGCCGACGAAAGCCGCGAAGGCAAAAACTGGGATCAGGTCCTGTCTGGCGGCCAGAAACAGAAGCTGGTGGTGGCCCGCATCGTGCTGCAGCAGCCGGGACTGCTGTTCCTCGACGAAGCGACCGGTGCACTCGACCCCGATGGCAAAATTGCTTTCCACCAGGCCATCAAGGACAACTGCCCCGATGTCACGGTGATCAGCGTCATGCACGAGGCGGTGGCGCCGCGATCGATGACCGGCAGCGAATTCTATCACAGCATCGTCGCGATCGCCGACGGCGTCGCCACCAAGAAGCCGATGGTTCCGACCCTGCCTGTCGAGCTCACCACCATTCTCGCGCAGCCACTGCCAGCCCCAAGGCCGGTCGAGGACAAGTGGCTGCGTTTCTCGCGCCGGCTGAAGCAGAAATAAAGACGCTGTGACCCGAGCCGGCCGTGTCATGCGGAGGCCGGCGATCACAGTCTCGCGATCTCGGCCGCTCGTCGGCATTTTCCTTCCTCACAGCGATTGACACGGCAAGGCGCGCTCCTATGTTGCGCCCGCTTGCAGATAGTCAAACGCGAACCCGCAAGCGGAAAGGTCACCGCGCCATGCCTGGCGACAGTATTAGTCGAACGCAACCGCCGTCCGCCTAGACGTGACCTCACATGGTTCATGTCCTGCCGGACGGCAAGGAGTGAGCCATGAACGAATTTACCGCCGTAGCGAGCGACGAGGCCGTCGCGATCGCCCGTATCCTAGCCAATGATCACGTCGCCGACATCGTCGAGGCCCTGAACAGGGAGCCGCGGGAAACCGCGACGGAACTGCTCTGTGAAGTGACGTTCGAACGGCTGGTCGAGATCTTCGATCAGCCGGAACTCGACGGCGCGTCCGAACTCATGGAGGCGCTGCCGCGCGCCAAGGCGGGCAAGCTGCTCACCGCCATGTCGGTCGACCGCGCCGCCGACATCCTGCGCGAGCTCGACGAGCCGGCCCGTTCCGAGCTGCTCGGCGGGCTTGCGCCGCCGCTGCGCGCGACCCTGCTTTCCATCCTCGGTTATCCCGAAGGTAGTGCCGCTTCGATCATGACGACGGAGTTCGTCAGCGTGCCCTCGGACTGGACCGTCGGGCAAACCCTCGACTACATCCGCAAGGTCGAGCGGACGCGCGAGACCGTCTACGCGATCTATATCGTCGATCCGGAAACGCACCTGCTGGTGCGCTCGACCGGCCTGCGCCGGCTGATCACCGGTGAGCCTGATGACTCGATCATGACGGTGGCGCCGGATCGTGTTCCGGTGACGGTCAGCCCACTGACCGATCGCGAAACCCTGGCGCAGACGATCTCCAAATACGATCTGCTTGCCGTGCCGGTCGTCGACCACGGCAAGATCCTCGGCATCGTCACCATAGACGACATCATCGACACGATGATCGAGGAGACGACGGAGGACGTGCACCGTTTCGGCGGCATGGAGGCGCTGGACGAGCCGTATATGAAGATGAGCTTCCTCGCCATGATCAAGAAGCGTGGCGGCTGGCTGTGCGCGCTGTTCATCAGCGAAATGCTGACGGCCAACGCCATGCAAAGCTATGAGGGCGAGTTGGAGAAGGCGATCGTGCTGACGCTGTTCATCCCGCTGATCATGAGTTCCGGCGGCAATTCCGGCTCGCAGGCGACGTCGCTCGTCATCCGGGCGCTGGCCCTGCGCGAAATCGGTCTTGGCGACTGGTGGCGGGTGGCGCTGCGCGAGCTGCCCACCGGCCTGGTGCTCGGCGCCATGCTCGGCGTGGTCGGCATCTGCCGCATCGCGCTCTGGCAATATATGGGCTTCTACGACTATGGCCCGCACTGGCCGCTGATCGCCACGACGGTCGGCGCGGCACTGGTCGGCATCGTCACCTTCGGTTCGCTGTCGGGGTCGATGCTGCCGTTCGCCTTGAAACGCATCGGCTTCGATCCGGCCAGCGCATCGGCCCCGTTCGTCGCCACGCTGGTCGATGTCACCGGGCTGGTGATCTATTTCTCGGTGGCGCTGGTGATCCTGCGCGGCACGCTGCTGTAGCAACTATCTCCGCCGTGGCATGATCTTGCCGCGGCGGAGTTCTTCAGCCCGGTTTTGCCCATCAGCCGATACGCTCGCCGTCCTTCACGCGATAGGTCGGCTTGTACATGGTGACCAGTTCTTCCGCTGCTGTCGGATGCACCGCCATCGTACGGTCGAAATTATCCTTGGTCAGGCCGGCTTTCAGCGGAATGGCGAGAAGCTGCGCCATCTCGCCGGCATCCGGTCCCAGTATGTGGGCGCCAAGCACCTTCTTCGATGCGCCATCGACCACCAACTTCATCAGCATCTTCTCGTCGCGCCCGGACAAGGTGTGCCGCATCGGCCGGAATGTCGCGCGGTAGATTTCAATGTCGGGGAAACGTTTGACGGCATCGTCCTCCGACAGGCCGACAGTGCCGATCTCTGGCTGTGAAAACACCGCGGTCGCGATTGTCTCATGGTCGGGTGCGGTCGGATTTCCCTTGAAGGCGGTTTCGATGAAACACATCGCCTCGTGGATCGCCACGGGCGTCAACTGCACGCGGTTGGTGACGTCGCCGATCGCCCAGATGTTGTCGACGTTGGTGCGCGAGTATTCGTCGACCGCGATCGCGCCGGTCTTGGTCATCTCCAGGCCGATGCCTTCCAGCCCCATATTCTCGGTGTTGGCAATGCGGCCGATGGCCAGCATCACCTGGTCGACCGTCAGCACCTTGCCGCCGCTGACACTTGCGTCGAGCCGGCCGTCCGGCCGCTTGCGCACTGATTCGGACACGGAATGGCAAAGGATCTTTATCCCCTTCTTCTCCATCGTCTCGTGCAGCATGCGCCGCAGGTCCATGTCGAAACGGCTGAGGATCTCCTTGCCGCGGTAGACCAGCGTGGTGTCGACGCCGAGGCCGTGGAAGATGTTGGCGAATTCGACGGCGATATAGCCGCCGCCCTCGATCATGATCGCCTTGGGCAGCTCCTTGAGGTCGAAAGCCTCATTGGAAAAGATGCAATGTTCGTGGCCGGGAAGCGCCGGATGCGCCGCCGGGCGGCCGCCGGTGGCGATCAGGATCTGGTCTGATGTGACGGTGCGATCTTCGGTGAGAAGATGCACCACATGCGGGTCGACGATCATGGCGCGCGAATGAAAAGTCTCGCCGCCGGCGCCCTCGACGTTCCTCTTGTAGATCGCTTCCAGCCGGCTGATCT
Source organism: Mesorhizobium loti (assembly GCA_014189435.1). Lineage (NCBI taxonomy): Bacteria > Pseudomonadati > Pseudomonadota > Alphaproteobacteria > Hyphomicrobiales > Phyllobacteriaceae > Mesorhizobium > Mesorhizobium loti. Next base: position 2,743,291 of record CP050293.1, on the reverse strand, counting down.
CGCGATCCTTGTTGGCAACCAGCGTCTGCCAGTCGAAACTGGCTTCAGGCACTGTCCAGCCATAGCCTGCGGCGTCGGCGAAATGCTCGGGAAATTGCGAGGCATAGACATAGAGTTTTTTCGGCACGCAGCCGCGGATGACGCAGGTGCCGCCATAGCGGTATTCCTCGGCGATGCCGACACGCTTGCCGAGTGCGGCCGCCACGCGCGCCGCGCGCACTCCGCCCGAGCCGCCGCCGATGACGAAAAGATCGTAGTCGTAATCGGCCATGACGCGGGCTCTCCTCAAGCTTCAGAAATGTGAGAGACAGGTAGGCTGCAAAGCATCAAAGAAAAGCCCGGACAAGCCGGGCTTTTGCAGATGGCCGCTAGGCCGTTTTGAAATGCAGGATCAGTTGTTGTCGGCGGGGGCCGCACCATCGGCGGGTGCTGCGCCATCCGCCGGAGCGGCGTCGTCAGCGGGCGCGGCTGGTGCTGCCGGCGCCTTTGCCTTGGCGGCAGCGGCCAGCGTTTCGCCGACCTGCTGGGCGAGATCACGGCCGACGCCGTTCTGCCAGATGTCGGCTGCCTTGATCAGGTCGCGGGTCACCGTCGGGCCGCTGTCGAGCAGCTTCTTGCCCGCATCGGAATTGTAGAAGGCGGCGATATCGGTCAGTTCCTTTTCGGAGAACACTTTTGCGTAGGCGAGTGCTGCTTCCTTCTCGAGGTCGGCGCGGCGCGAGGCCAGCCCCAGCGCCTTCTCGGCGATCGTCTTGCCGATCAGTTCCTGCATGTCCGGGTTCTTCTGGATAAGCTGCGACTCAAGCGCTGCGGCTGCCTGCGGCAGGATGTTGTCGAACGGGTCGGTCGCGTGGATCGCCGCGACTGCCGCGCGTGCGGCTTTCAGGTGCGATTCCGTGACATCCTGTGAAAACGCCGGCGAAGAGAAGGCAAGAACGGCCGAAGCCGCCAGAACGGCGCAAAGGCTGCGAACCCGGTTATGCAACATCATGATCGGTAGAACTCCCTGGTTTTCGGGCGGCATGGACGGTTTGGATACCGTCGCCGCCGGCGATGATGGCCGCTGAAGCCAGCCCGATGAAAAGACCATGCTCGACCACGCCAGGAATGGCATGGAGAGCATTCGAAAGCGCTCTTGTATCCGGAATGCGGCCAAAAGATGCATCGAGGATAAAATGGCCGCCGTCTGTAACAAAAGCCTGGCCCTCCGTCATCCTCAATATAACCGGACCGGAAAGACCGAGCTTTTCAGCCGCGGCGCCAATCGCGATTTCGGTCGCGCGCAGGCCGAACTGGTTGACTTCGATCGGCAGCGGAAAACGGCCGAGCGTCTCGACCATCTTCGACCGGTCGGCAATGACGATCATGCGCTGGGACGCCGCGGCGACGATCTTCTCGCGCAGCAGCGCGCCGCCGCCGCCCTTGATCAAGGTCAGCTCCGGGTCGACTTCGTCGGCACCGTCGATGGTGAGATCGAGTTCGGGCGTTTCCTCCAGCGTCGACAGCGGCACACCGAGCTCACGGCAAAGCAGCGCGGTGCGCTCCGAAGTCGGCACACCGACGATGGTCATGCCGGTGGCGACCTTTTCGGCAAGCAGCCGCACGAACTCTTCGGCCGTGGTGCCGGTGCCGATGCCGAGCCGCATGCCGTCGCTCACATGGGCGAGCGCCGCGCGTGCGGCTTCGACCTTCAATTGCCTTGCATCCATGCCGCTTGCTGCCCCGAAACCTGACGTTTTGGGCTCCTAGCATCTTTGCCGGTCTGGTCAAAGCCTTTGGCGGTGGCCTGCTGCTGTTGGCGAGCTGCATGTCGTGCAACGCGCGGGCAGAGGGCGATGCGCGGGCATGCCTGATAGGAATTTTTCTTGATCCGGTGATGGCAGCTATGCTACATATGTGCCGATGGTGCTGATTTGCGCCAGCGACCCGCCGCCGTGGCGGGTTTTTTATATCTGGCAGCTCACCGCGAAATGTCCTGCTCTTGGGCCTGCCTGAGCGAGCTTTGCCAAGCCGGCTTGCCCCCAGTCAGCTTGCCATGACGCGTCGTAGCCTTTATCGCCTCCCCCTTGTACAAATCTGCGCAGGACTGACCATGACCCGACCGATCATCGTGTTCGACCTCGACGGTACGTTGATCGACACAGCGCCGGACCTGCTCGACAGCTTGAACCACAGTCTTGCCGCCAGCGCGCTCGCGGCGGTCGACGAGGCCGGCTTCAGGCGCTTTGTCGGTCACGGCGGCCGGGTCATGATCGAGCGGGCGCACGCGGCCCAGCAGCGGTCGCTCGATGTCGCGGAGCACGACCGGCTGCTGAAACTGTTCCTCGACCACTACACGATCAACATCCCCGGCAAATCGCGCCCCTACCCCGGTGTCGTCGAGGCGATCGCGCGCTTCGCGGATGCCGGCTATCTCCTGGCCATCTGCACCAACAAATACGAAGCCAACTCGCTGGCCCTGATCGAGGCGCTCGGCCTGACCAGGCATTTCGCGGCAATCGCCGGACAGGACACGTTCGCCTTCCGCAAACCCGACCCGCGCCATCTGATCGAGACCATCAAGCGGGCCGGCGGTGACCCGCATCGCGCGCTGATGGTCGGCGATTCGCAAACCGACATCGACACCGCCAAGGCCGCCGGCATTCCGGTGGTGGCGGTCGATTTCGGCTACACCGACCGCCATGTGCGCGAATTCGAGCCCTCGGCGGTGATCTCGCATTTCGACGCACTGACGCTCGATCTGGCGCAAAAGCTGATTGCCGCTGCCGGAAACTGACCGGAAAGCTGCCGGCGCCGGTCGAAGACAGGGCCGAAAGGACAGCAAATCCGATCCTTGTCAGAACGCCCGACACCGCCTTGACTTCCCGCACCTGCCTCCCTTATATCGCGGCTCGCTTGGCCTTCGGGCAACGAGCGGGCGATTAGCTCAGCGGGAGAGCACACCCTTCACACGGGTGGGGTCGCAGGTTCAATCCCTGCATCGCCCACCATCTTTTCAAGCGCTTAGCAGTCATCAATTTTCCTTCCGCACAGTTTCCGCACAACTACCGGCTTCTATCGTTCATTTTCGAAAAGCCTCGTCCACCGTTTCGCCGTCGTAGCCGGCGAGCCACTGCGCGGCGGTATCTGCCCAAACCGCGGGCACGGCGCGCTCTTTGCCGTCCTTTTTCGCCTGCCGTATAGCAAATTTCATGCGGTCGGGGCGCGGTTTAATTTCGCTGCTACCTCTGCCGCTCTTTCTGGAAATCGGGGTGGTGCGTGCCCGTACACTTCTTCAAGGATCTTGACGGACATGCCCAGCGCGCCAGCGGCCTTCCCCGGCTGTCATGCCGCGTTCAGGCGAAAATTCCACTCATAACCCCTGTCCAGTTTTCCCGAGCCACCTCTGTTCCACGGCGCGGCTCGATATTTCCGATCTCTTTGATAAGTGGCCGCGGCTCGGCTGAGGGTGTCGGACGAAGAGTTCGAAAAGCTTCCAGGACCCCAGCCAAACCAGATGCGCAGTGGATGACTTGGTTCTGCAGGCGTCTTGATTTGGAATAGCCTCGGAAAGTGGATCCGGCTTGCAATCATATCAAATCAAAGTCGCCTAAACTGAGACTTGCGAGATTGACGTTGTAGAGTCTGAGAGTATCTCCCGTCAGTGCGTCGAAGACGACATCCGCATTTTGTTGCGTCGCATAATCCAAGATCTGAGAGGTGGCGAAAAGCTCACCGGGGATCTCGAATTATGTCGGTTCCTGGTGTGAAGTCAGTGATCACCGCGCTCACGAAACCAGCCGAAAATACGAATGTGTCGCTACCTCCTTGGCCAGTTATTGTGTCATTGGCGATTGCGTAGAGAACGTTCGACTGATCGTTGCCGTAGAGTCCGCTGTTGTCCCGGACGGCTTCGATAGAACTGTTCAGAAAAATGCTGTCCCTCTGATTGGCGGAGAGCGTGAAGCCGCTGGCGATGAGGGTATCGTTGCCGTCGCCGCCATAGACATGGAACACCGTGGAGGCGTCGGTCACGGTGAAGGTGGTGCCGCCGGCATAGCTGCTCTCGATACGGGAGCTGACAGTCATTCCCGACAGATCGAGCGCGGCTTCCTCTGTGGTGAGCGTACCGCCGCTGATGGAGTCGAGGCCCGCCAGGTTCGCCTGGTTGACCTTGAGCGTGCCGCCGATCGAGAAGGCCTCGATATTGGAGATCGCCGTCGAAAACGGAGCCGTGATGTCGAAGGCGCCGTTAAACACGACCGTGTCTTTTATTGGAAGATAGGAACCATCCTCATTGTAGCTGCCCGTGCCACCATCGATCAGGCTACCCGCCTGAAGCTGCGCGGCATTGTTCAGGACAAAGATATCCTGGTTGGCATCGGCCCCGTGCAGGGCATAGGTGCCATCGGCAAGATAATAGTAATTGTAGCCGCGGTCGGAATCGTAATCGTACGCTCCTCCCGCGTGGATGGTCGCAGCGCCGCTCGACAGATAATAGCGGTTGCGGCCGGCGTTGGCGTCCGAGATCGTGGCCTCGCCGGTCGAGAAATAATAGGTTGAGTCGTCGAAGCCGCTATCCGATCCATCAATGATCGCAGTGCCGCTCGACAAATGATAAAAGCCGCCATTGATGCCGTCCAGGTCGAGCGACACATTGCCCGAAGACAGATAGATCGACGTCTCGTTGCCGGAACCGCTGACACTCACCGAAACGTCCATCCCGTCGCGCAGGGTGAGCGCGGAGGGGCCGGAACCGCCCACATAGGTCAGCCGCACCTCATCGACGCCCGCCAGAACCGACGGCCCATTCAGGTCGAAGCTGCCATTCCCAAACAGCGCCAGAACGTCATAGCCACCCCCAAGGTCGATGCTGTCCGTGGGGTTTAGATCGGGCGCCGTCGCATTCAGCGTGCTGTTCGTCAGGTCGCTGGAATCAAAGGCCAGCGTATCGGCGCCGGCAGTCAGTTGCAGGGGCGCCACATAGGTCCCGCTTCCATCGATAATCGTCTCGATAGAACTGTTCAGAAAAATGCTGTCCCTCTGATTGGCGGAGAGCGTGAAGCCGCTGGCGATGAGGGTATCGTTGCCGTCGCCGCCATAGACATGGAACACCGTGGAGGCGTCGGTCACGGTGAAGGTGGTGCCGCCGGCATAGCTGCTCTCGATACGGGAGCTGACAGTCATTCCCGACAGATCGAGCGCGGCTTCCTCTGTGGTGAGCGTACCGCCGCTGATGGAGTCGAGGCCCGCCAGGTTCGCCTGGTTGACCTTGAGCGTGCCGCCGATCGAGAAGGCCTCGATATTGGAGATCGCCGTCGAAAACGGAGCCGTGATGTCGAAGGCGCCGTTAAACACGACCGTGTCTTTTATTGGAAGATAGGAACCATCCTCATTGTAGCTGCCCGTGCCACCATCGATCAGGCTACCCGCCTGAAGCTGCGCGGCATTGTTCAGGACAAAGATATCCTGGTTGGCATCGGCCCCGTGCAGGGCATAGGTGCCATCGGCAAGATAATAGTAATTGTAGCCGCGGTCGGAATCGTAATCGTACGCTCCTCCCGCGTGGATGGTCGCAGCGCCGCTCGACAGATAATAGCGGTTGCGGCCGGCGTTGGCGTCCGAGATCGTGGCCTCGCCGGTCGAGAAATAATAGGTTGAGTCGTCGAAGCCGCTATCCGATCCATCAATGATCGCAGTGCCGCTCGACAAATGATAAAAGCCGCCATTGATGCCGTCCAGGTCGAGCGACACATTGCCCGAAGACAGATAGATCGACGTCTCGTTGCCGGAACCGCTGACACTCACCGAAACGTCCATCCCGTCGCGCAGGGTGAGCGCGGAGGGGCCGGAACCGCCCACATAGGTCAGCCGCACCTCATCGACGCCCGCCAGAACCGACGGCCCATTCAGGTCGAAGCTGCCATTCCCAAACAGCGCCAGAACGTCATAGCCACCCCCAAGGTCGATGCTGTCCGTGGGGTTTAGGCTCGGGCGCCGTCGATATAACCGTCGTATTGAGGATCGATGGTCCGAAATTGTCGGTTCCCCCGTAAGGGCAGCGTGCTCCTGCACGGCGGGCGTAATGCTGCCGATCTGGCTCAGAGCGGAATTCACCGCGGCATCAAGTCCGCTGCCAGTATATGTATTGACGACACTGCCGATTTGGCCGGCGTCATCTGCCGCCGCGGCTAAGGCATTGGATGCGTCACCCTGGGCAACGAAAGCCGTGGCAGTGGCGTTTGTGACCAATTGCGCAGGCGTTGAAGCGGTCGCAGCGTCATCCGCCAATGTCTGATTGCTGGCAACTACGACGTCTTCAAGGGCCTGAAGGAGATCGGCATCCAGAGCATTATTCGCTGCAGCGTCAGCGATCGCACCGATCGTCGACGAATTCGTCAGGTCTAGAACTTCCCCTGTGCCAAGACCCAATATCTGGTTTGCAAGAGCCGCAAAGACATCGGTTGCCGCGCCATCCTGGTCTCCGCCGGCGCCGGCAATTGCGGCCGCCATCATGCTGACGGTGTTCAGGACGGAAATGCCAGCAAGGAAGGGATCCGCGTTGTTCTGGAAAGCTGCCGTGATGGGATCGAGTGTCAGAAGATCGACTTGCGGTGCAAGGCCCAAGGCGGCAAGCACCGTTGCTTCGGCGGCTGCGACATCCAGATTTGAAGCCGGGTCGTTGACCAGAAGCGTGATCAACGTTGTCAACGGGCTAACGACCGCTGACCCCGATGGTGCCGTGAGATTTCCAGTCAGGCCTATATTGGTCGAAGTATCTGTTCCGCCAATGACAATAAGGTCTCCTGATCCCCCTTGTAGAACAAAGTGCCCGAAGTTGTCAGTAACTGCCGAATACTCGCCAAGGTTTAATTGACCGTTGCCGTCAGCGTCGGCAAACACAGTGGCGCCTGCTATGTAGCCATCAATGACATATCCCTCCTGAACGAGTGAGAAGACAAAGTCAGTTGCGATCGAGGAGTTGCCAGCAGCATCCGTCTGCCGGACCGCCAGGGAGTTCAGACCGAATTGAGGCGTGAACGTGCTCTGCCAGTGGGCGCCGCCATCGATGGAGTATTCGACCGTGGCACCGGTCTCAATACCCGTCACACTCAACGCGCCATTGTTTGTGACGTGATCGGTATTCGAGGCTCCACTATCAACGACCAGTGCTACTGCGGGTGCCGATGGCGCCAGCGTATCGACGATCAGAATCCCCGATGGGTTGGACGCAGTGCCGAAGACATTGGCGTTGTTGCCTGCTGCATCCGTGATGGTTGCGGAATTGAGATTGAGCGACGTGATAGCGAGATCGGAGGTATTCTGACCGGCGGCAACGGTGTATGTGAAAGCCAGTGTCGAGCTGCCCGAGCCGCTCAGATAGGTCGCTGTGCCACCACTGTTCAGGGTTAGAGTCGGTGTCACGCCCGAAACAAGAACAGCTTCCGAGAAGGTCACGATAAGGGTCACCGTATCGCCAGCATTTAGCGATCCGCCGGGCGTACCGTAAGCAGTCGATGACACCGTTGGGGCCGTAGCATCGGTAATAATGTCGCTGGCAGTCAATGTCTCTGTAGTGGTTATCTTGATGACCACGTCTGCGATATGGTCGCCCGTCGTATCGACGTTGACGAAGGTGTTGCCTCCAGAAATGGAAGACCAGACGCCGTAATTGGACGGAGCCGCGCCGCTCCAGGTCAGGGCATGGCCGATCTGACTGACAAGGCCACGCAGGTCGATTTTGTCCTGCAAAGATACCGTTGCCGTCTCAGCCGCTGATGTGAAGCCATTAATGACATCGCCCGTTTTGCTGTTGAAAGCGCCGGCTGCGGTGGCCTGTGAGTCACTTACGGAATTTAGGACATAACGGTCGCCCCCGGCACCGCCATCTAGCTTGTCAGCACCGGCTCCGCCCACCAGCACATCAGCGCCTGCACCGCCGCTAAGCTCGTCATTCCCGGCTTCGCCAAACAGCTTGTCATTGCCGTCGTCGCCGCTCAACTTGTCATTGCCATCGCCGGCATGGATGACGTCGTTCCCGAGACCCCCTCGCAGATCGTCAGTACCGGAGCCGGTGGCGTTTGCCGTCTGCGTTCCGCCATAGATGATGTCGTCATCGACTCCGCCATCAACCAGGTCATTGCCGGACCCGCCGATCAGCAGGTCGTTTCCCGCCTCGCCGAATAGACTGTCATTGCCTTTGCCGCCATCGACCACGTCATTTCCGCCCCCGGCATGGACAATGTCCGCTCCAGTGGTTGTGCCTTTGGAATTCAGGAAAACCCAGTTGGCTCCGTCCCAGTAATAGGTTCCAAGCGCATTGATCCTCTCACTCAGAGATGTTCCGGCAATATTGGCCATGGCGGATCCCTCCTCCTCAAGGTAACTGGCGGCTGGAGCCTGACCAGCGATTGTCAAGGAGGATAAAGCGACGAACTTCTTCTAGCGTGAGCTAAAGGAACATGAGCGCAAGACGGCGAATGCCCGCTCCTCTGCTAAAGCGAGGCAATGGAGCGCCACAGCCTGGGCGAGCAATTGCTTGACCAAGAATATGCCGCTGAGCAAAAAACCCAACAAGTCGCGCGGGTTAGCCGGGTTAGCCCGGCGCGGTATCCTCCCTTATTACCAATCTACACTGGTCCCCGTGCTAGCACGGTGTCAAACGTTAATAGAGGTTGCTAGCGTACCACCTTCGTACAGCGCGCGCCCACAGTAGGCGTAAGGAGATAGGCGCGCGCGCCTGCTTGGCCCACCCTGCGCGACAAGCGGCTGCCGAGGAAAGGGCAACGGTGGACCCACGGACTCTGACTTCGTTGGTGCTGGTTCGAATCCAGGCTTCCCTAGCCAATTATTTCGTGTCAGTTGGCCGCTTGGTTGGGAGTTTTGTTCTCCCTTCTAGTTGTGGCGTAGGCTGTCTAATATGGCCACGGATATTGAAGCGGCGGCCGGAATGCATGACCATTTCAGCCCACCGATTTGCCGCTGCCTGGAAGAAAAAGCTGTGCACCAAAAAACCACGATACGTGCGCCATGGTGGTAAAGTCGGCGATGTCTGGTTGTGGAGATGCGCCGGTCGAGCCGCGATCAGCGCTTCATCGAGTGCAGAATGGCCTGCATGTGCTCTTCCAGGTCGAGTTCACCCCGAGCCTCAGCGATCAACAGATAATCGGCCTTGGCCCGGCGGTCGCCTCGGCTGGTCGCAGGGTAGGAACAGATGGCCAGCAATGCTTCCTGTTCAATCCGGTCTGCCCTCTTGCATTCGTGGCTGCTGCTGCCCGCTTGATGAACAACCCTGTGAAGCTCGACATAGGTGGCTTCATGGGCTCCGATCAGCGCTCGCAATTCGGGTGAGGCGCCTTCCCCTTCAGCAAACGTCGGTTCAATGACCGAGGCCACGGCGGTGAACGCAAGAAGTGTACGGCGGGTGACTTCGGGCATGCATCATATCCCTGCTGTTTAGTGAGTACAGGCACACTTTAGCACTGGCGAAGCGGTTCGCAGAGGTGTTCTGGGACGCGACCACACTGTCTGCTGACAAAATGTATTCGCTCCCGCAGCCCGCCCTCCCAGCAGCTAGTGTGGCCTTAAGTCGCAATGATTGGCTTCCAAAAGCAGGGCCTCGGGCTTCATTGAAGCCGCGATCAACACCATATGGTGGTCCACAGCCCTCCAAAACGAGAGAAGCTCGCCCTGGCGCGGTCGCACTGCGACCGTCAGCCGGCAATGGCTATAAACTAGGAACCTGAAAAACCATGCCTGAAAATATCAGATCAACTTCGAGAGACGTCCCCCTCATTCAGCTAGGCCTCTATCAGTGCCGCTTCCCGGTGAGCGAAGACCCGTCAGTACCCGGCGGTTATCGTTTTTGTGCTGGGTCAACGTCGCCGGATCGCGTCTATTGCGATCACCACCACAGCATCGTGACGGCCGTCGACCCTCGTCGAACCCGTTCAGGTCTCCCCCCGCTCAACGACGCGCCGCGTAAGTTAAGCGGGCGGCGGCCCCGCGAACAGGTAGCGATGGCTCAGCGTGATGCGCCCCACATCAGTTGGGGACATCGTCGGGGCAACGACATGACGCGTGCGCATATGAAAACCCCCTGAGTGATGGCTTGCAGTGTTAGGGTCGGATTATCACGACGTTTTTAGGGGGACCGCCCTTTTCCCAGCCATATGTGATCTGACTTTCATTAGCGTGTTTGCAGAACCGGTCTTTGCAACATCGGGCGGAGGTTAGATCGTGGCGTTCAATACCAGGGTTGCACCGGACAACCTTTCGGAAACGATTGTGGAAGAGGGATCGTGGAGGAGAGATTGAAATTGCCCGCTCTCCCAATGGTCTTTAGACAACTGGACTCATGAACGATGTTTTCCACCACACGCTAGTCCATCCCATGGGGAGCGAAGCTCGCCCCTTGCCGTTCGGCAAGAAGGACGCTCAATGGAACCCGGAGATGGTGGTGACATGTCGCCGGCTGATTGACGCATACAAGGCGACCATGCTGCAGGAGAGCCGGCTCAAGCAAATCACCGACGACGACCTCTGGTCCGCGTTGATGCGCGACAATCTCGGCCAGATGTTCAGCCTCATTCACGCCGAGGATGCGGAGCAACTGTCACGTTATCTCGTGGATTTCGGCAAGGAATACACCTGGTTCGGCGGGATTACGACGGGAATAGACGGCTATACGTATTGGGATCGCGACGAGCAGTTTGTTGCGTACAGCTATTTCGACAAGTTGCTCTGCCTGGGCGAGGCGCTCGGCGTCCTGTCGGTGGAAAGCCCCGAGCAGGGGACGGACGGGAAATGGGGCAAGAACAGTCTCCAGGATCCAGACGAGATCGTGGACGCCATAGAAGCTCAACTCGGCATACGCATCACCCCGCCCGAGGGGCCGGTTCATGTCGCCGGTCTGAAAATCAGGGGTGGCCTGCTCCACTACAGGCACATCAACGCACTCTATCTGGCAACCCGGATCCGGGACATTGCCGCACCCGAAGACCGGATTTGCGAATTTGGCGGGGGGGCTCGGGCTTGCCGCATTCTACCTGAACCGGATGGGCCGCAAGGATGTTACGATCTTCGACCTTCCAATCGTGAACGTCCTGTCGGGTTACTTCTTGATCGGAACCCTCGGCCAGGAAGCGGTTTGCCTTGAAGGCGAGCCCTCGCGCAGGGACGCCATCAAACTGAGAGCGAACTGGAATTGCACCAATGAAGCGGACGGCACCTTTCGGGTCACCGCCAACCAGGATTCATTTCCGGAAATCAATCGCCGCATCTTTGACGAGTATGTGCAACAGATAAAGCGCATCACATCGGGCTTCTTCCTCAGCATCAACCACGAGGGCGAGCAACTCATCGCTGGCGGCACGCGGCTTCTTCACGTTTCAAAGCTGTTGGGTGCCGATCCGAGCTTTGCTCGCACCTACAGGAGCCCCTACTGGCTCCGCCGAGGCTATGTGGAAGAACTGTATCGGATTGAAAGCGGCACATCGGCGGATATTACCTGACTGACGGGCTCTCCCGGCCAGGTATCGATGCGGCGCACCTTGCGCGATCGTCAAATCGAATGATCGCAAGTCTTAATGGCTGCAAGTCTCCAGGGTGAGGGAACAAACCGGCTTGCCGGTGAGTTTCTGTCCGACAAAACCTTGAGGGAAAGCCATGTCCAGATTTCTGCTGGCGACCAGCGTCGCCGTTCTTCTCGCCGGTGGGCCGGCCTTCGCCGCGGACGATGTTCCGCTGCCGCAGCCCAATGCCAAGAAATTGTCGGAGATCATCGCCAAGGTCGAACAACGCGACGGCTTTCGCTATGTGAAAGAGGTCGACTGGGATAGCGGTGCCTACACGGTCACCTACTACACGACGGACAAGGCGAAGGTGGAAATCACCTACGATCCCGTGACCGCCGAGCCAAAATAGGGGTTCGGCTGCAAGGCCCGTATCCGACGCGAATGCGCTGGCGCATTCTCGACCACAGGGCAATCGCTTCAGGTTTCAAATTCGTCAGCCTTTCCGAGCGTTGGCGCCGCCCCTCACCTGCCTGCCGGCATCCTCTCCCCGTATGGTGACGGGGAGAGGGGCGCTCTAATCGCCGATTTCGCCAATCACCAGCGTCGCCAGAATGGTGCTGAAGTTGCGGCCAGCCTCCTTCTCCCCGTCACTATACGGGGAGAAGTGCCCGGCAGGGCGATGAGGGGCAGCGCCGACTTCGGCGATCGATGGTTTCAGCCACAAGTCGAACTTGTCATTTGTCTGAAGCGATTGCCCTGGCCTCGCCCCAAATTGTTCACTCTTGGAGTATGAAGTGAAACCAAGGCGCTGGCGGCGCCCTGGGGCAATCCTGCTGGCTTGGGGGCATGCATGCGATCTTCCGTTCGAATCTTTTCTTTGCTCGTGCTCGCCACCATCGTGGCCGGAGGCATCCTCGGCGCCGCCCCGCCGGCGCGGGCCGACGGGCCATCCTTCGATTGCCGCAAGGCACGTCTGTCGGCGGAAAAGGCGATTTGTGCCGACCCGCAGCTGTCGGCCATCGATCTGCTGGTCTCAAAGGCCTTCAAGGATTTCGAGCCGGCGTTCGGCGGCGACAAGCGCATGATCGCCCGCGGGCTGATCGCCGACCGCAATGCCTGCGTGGCCGACACGGCCTGCATCGTCAGTGCGTTGAACAACGCGCTGCAAACCTATGGCAGTGCGCCGTCCTGGGTGCAGGATTACAACATCGCGCTGATCGGCAAGAAGGCGCTGGAAGCCGCCGCGCGCAACCCGGCAGGGACGGACCAGCCCCTGCCCTCGGCAATCGGGCAATGCGCGTCCACCCATATCGAAACACTCACCACACGGCTTGGCGACGATCCGCTGGAAACGGCCGGTCCGGAGGCCGGCAGTGCAGCGACCTTCACCAATGGCGGCACCGCTGTCTCCTATGATCGCGAGCCAGGCCTTGCCGCCTCGAAGGTCGGCGAAGCGGTCGAGATGTGCCTGATCTCGATTCCCAGGGATTGTCCCAGGGACGATGAGCGCGGCCGGGTCTATTATTCCCTGGACCTTGTCGCAAAAGGCACCTGGGCTTTGCCGGACTCGCAGCATTTGTGCGGTGGCGCCTGATCGGCCTGATGCGTGTCCGCGACACGCGCCAAGGGGCGCCTCCCCTTGCGTCAGTCTCGCTTTGATGGCTGACTGTCGCGTTAGAGCAGTTCACCGTTTCACGGAAACGGCGAACCGCTCTAACTCTTTGTTTTGACGCAACTCCGGACGGAGAGCCGTTTCACACTTTTCCTGGAATTGCTCTGGGCGCCGCATTGGGGGATGGGCATGGCGACGGCGAAGCACGTGATGAAGCGTATATTGATGATGTTAGCCGGCTACTTTGTGTCGGTGCTGGTCGGCCTGATCGCCGTGGCTGTGATCTATGGCGTGCTCAGTTCCTTGCCCAACGCGCCCGACTATTTCGACGTCATGGGCGTCTCGCCGATCGCGGTCCTGCTGGTGCCGCCGCTCGGCATGTTCGTTTATTTCCTGACGATTGTGGTGACCGCACTGCAGACGCTGATCTTCGCGCTGATTGCCGAGTTCTTCTCGTTGCGCAATGTCCTGCTGCACATGGTCTTCGGCGCCGCCGCCGCGGTCGGCGGTTTCGCCCTGATCTGGCCGAGTGCGCCGGAGGACATGGACCCGCAGCGTTGGGTCGACATCGGCATCATTGCCGCTGCCGGCCTTGTCGCCGGGTTGCTCTATTGGCTGATCGCCGGACGGGACGCGGGCTTCCGGCGCCCACTGTCGGAGCGCTAGAGGCGACGCGACTTCTGCTCAACTCGACGGCGAACGCACCGCTTCGGTGGCGTCCAGGGCCTGCTTCAGCCGCGAGTCGCGGTCGTAGACGTCGTCGAAATATTCGACCTTGCCGGACAGATCAGGCCATGCGGTGAAATAGGCGACATAGACCGGGATCGTGCGTGTCACGTTCTCGGTCGAGTGGCCGTGTTTCAGCTTCTCGGCGATATAGTCCACCGAGGTGCCGAGCACCGCCGCCGCCATGCCGCGCGGATCCTGCAGCCGCACGCAGCCATGGCTGAGCGCGCGCATGTCACGCTGGAAGAATGATTTTTGCGGCGTGTCGTGCATGTAGATCGCGTGCTTGTTGGGGAACAGGATCTTCAGCTCGCCCAGCGCATTGGCCTCGCTCGGCTGCTGGCGCACGCTGTAGGGGATGTTGGCGCCATAGGCGCCCCAATTGACCGCCGACGAAGGAATACGCTTGCCGCGCGAATCGGTCACCTCGTAGCCGGCCCGGTCGAGATAGCCGGGATCGTTGCGCAATCTGGGCAGCATTTCGTTGACGATGATCGACTGCGGCACGCCCCAATAGGGATGAAAATCGACCTGCTTGATCTGGTCGTAGAAGAAGGCGGTCTGGTTGGTGGTCCGGCCGACGACCACACGCGTCTTCAGCTTCTCCTCGCCATTGTCGATATAGCTCGCGGTGAAGGCCGGCTGGTTGATGAAGACACGCGGGCTGCCGAGATCGGAAGGCAGCCAGCGCAGTTCCTCCAGCGCCACTTCCACCTTCAGCAGCTTGTCGGCCTTGGATGTTCCGGCCAGCGTCGCTACGGTGCGCGGCCCGATGACGCCGTCGCCCTTCATGCCTGCCTTTTGCTGCACGGCCTTGATGACCGGGACCAGTTCCGGGTCATAGACTTCGCTGGTGGCCAGCCTGGACAGGGTCTCGCCATAGGCGCCGCCCATCTCGTCATCGAGATTGCGCGCGATCAGGGTTAAAAGCTTCGGCAGTTCGGGGCTGGTTTCGCCCGGCTTCAGCAACAGTTTGGGGTCGACGACGATTTCGTTTTCCGCACTGGCCTGCAGCGATTCCAGTTCGACGCGCAGCGCCTGGTATTCCGCATTCTGCGGATGCCGCGATTCGAGATAGGTGCGCACTTCCTGGGTATGCGCCAGCGTCTTCAGCACGCCTTGCAAGTCGAGCGGCTTGGCCGGGAAATCATAGTAGCCGGTCATGCGGTTGGGCTCGACGCGGCCGTTCTGGGCGTCATGGGCATAGCGCAGCACGCGTGCCGACAGCGCCATCTCGAAGCGGACGAGCTCCTTCAGTTGCGCATTGGCGTCGGCCGTCGATGTACCGGCGGCGGGGACCTCGACCGTATAGTCGGCGGGCGTGAGGCCATAGCTTGAAGCCTCGCCAAGGACGCGCACCGCATCCTGAGCGCGGCTGTTGAGGCTGGTTCCGGTCACCCAGATGAAATCGGGATTGGCCGAGTAATAGGCGATCAGCGCCTTGGCGATGTCAGGCTCGGCGTAGAGTTCGTAATCACCCAAGCTGGCAACCGCGTCACGAAAGGCGGCACCCGTGGCTGACGGAACGAAGGCAGCATCCTGCGGCGTCGCCGGCTGCGGCGCTGCAGTCAGCGCCGAGAAGTCGATGCGGACCAGCCGATCGGCCTTGTAGGTGTAGTAGGACGGGCTGCTGATTTTCACACCACCGCCACCACCACCGCCGCCCGGCACTTTCGGCTTTGGCTTGTGCTTCGGCGGTGGGGGCGGAAACTCGCCTTGCGGCGCGTGCCTGACGCCGCCGCCGAAAAGCATGTCGAACAGCCCCTGCGCACCTGCCTGAGGGACACCGAAAGCCAGCGTTGCCGTGATCGCCATCAGCGGCACGGCTGCTTTGTTTCCGAGGAATTTCATGGATCACCCGCTCCGGTCGCAACCGGTTCCCGTTCCGCACGTCAGATCGTCTCGCTCACCGCATGGCGGATGTAAGGCGCGACTATACTGATTCATACCGATTTCGTTAAGCTTTCATAAATTTTGGAACGCCTGTTGCAGAACGGTTTCACAACATCGTGACGGCTGGAGCGGGGGTGTTCCGCTCCAGCCGTGAAATCCACTGCGGATCAGGCGTTGGCGCCGCCATCGATGGTCAAGGCAGCGCCGGTGACGAAACGGCCTTCCGGGCCTGCCAGCCAGGCGACCATGCCGGCGATGTCCTCGGCCTTGCCGAAGCGCGGTGTCGCCATCTTCTGGCGCTGGTGTTCGGCATGCGGACCGTTAGCCGGGTTCATGTCGGTGTCGGTCGAACCGGGGTGAACGACATTGGCGGTAATGCCGCGCGGGCCAAGGTCGCGCGCCAGCGCCTTGGTCAGGCCGACCAGCGCCGCCTTGCTGGTCGAATAGGCGCCAAGACTGGTGTCGGTGACCCGCTCGGCAAGATTGCTGCCGATCGAGATGATCCTGCCGCCCTCACCCATATGCGCTGCCGCCGCCTTCGAGGCGATGAACGGGGCTCTGAGATTGACCTCCATGGTTTCATCGAAATCGGCGAGCGACAGCGTATCGATCGGCGCGGCACGCCAGATGCCGGCGCTGTTGACCAGGATGTCGAGCCGGCCGAATGCGGTCACGGCGGCATCGACGGCCTTGTCTATGGCCACGGCATCGCGGTTGTCGGCCTTGATCGCGATGGCGTGGCCGCCCTTTGCCTCTATCTCGGCGACAACAGCACGGGCCTGTTCCTCGCCATGCACATAAGTCAGCGCGACACTGGCGCCGTCGGCCGCGAGCCGTCGCGCAATCGCCGCACCGATGCCGCGGCTGCCGCCGGTGACGAGCGCGGCCTTGCCGCCCAGTTGGTTGCCAGCCAGTTGATTCGATGACATCGATTTCTCCTTTTGTAATGATCGATACATAAATATCTGTCAGCCTTGCCCGTCGGCGTCAACTGAATTATGTGTCGATCAACACAGAAAAGAGCATCATGTCGGAACGAGGCCGTCCCCGCACCTTCGATCGAACCTCGGCATTGCGCTGCGCGATGCAGGTCTTTTGGGCCCGCGGCTACGAAGGCGCATCGATGAGCGAGCTGACCGCCGCCATGCGCATCAACTCCCCCAGCCTCTATGCCGCCTTCGGCAGCAAGGAGGCGCTGTTCCTGGAGGCGACGGAGCTGTATTCGCGCACCGAGGGGGCCGACATCTGGCTGGCGCTGGAGGAAGCACCGACAGCGCAGCTGGCGATCGAACAATTCTTGCGCCTGACGGCGAAAGCCTATGCGCAGACCGATCGCCCGCAGGGCTGCCTGATCGCACTCGGCGCGCTGCATCAGGACTCGAGCCGCGGTGTCATCTGCGACGACCTGCGCCGTCGCCGCGCCGAAAACCATAGCGCCCTGCAAAAGCGTCTCGAGCGCGGCGTTGCCGAAGGCGAACTGCCGGCGGATTTCGACTGCCATGCTGCCGCAACCTTCTTCGCCACGGTTCAGCACGGCATGTCGATCCAGGCGCGCGACGGCGCATCGCACGCTGCCCTGCTGGCAACGGTGGCCGGGGCCATGGCTGCTTGGCAAACGATGGTGGGCATCGCCGCGACGTGACAAACGCCGGCTGGTGTGCTCGAAATTCGCCAGCAAGGCCGGGAGGGACGAGAGCGTGAAAAAGGGTTATCGCGAACTGCTGGACGAGGCGAACGCCGAGATCGAGGTGGTTTCGCCGGAGGAAGCAGCCGGGTTGCTCGACGATGAAGACACCATTTTCGTCGATCTGCGCGATCCACGCGAAGTGGAACGCGACGGCAAAATTCCCGGCGCCAAACATGTCACCCGCGGCACGCTGGAATTCTGGATTGACCCCGAAAGCCCTTACCACAAGCCGTTCTTCGCTTCGGGAAAGAACTTCGTCTTCTTCTGCGCCGGCGGCTGGCGTTCGGCGCTGGCCACCAAGACGGCGCAGGATATGGGGCTTTCGCCGGTCAAACACATCCTTGGCGGCTACACCGCCTGGAAGGCCGCCGGACTGCCGGTCGAGCCCGGCGAGAGGAAGAAATAACCGCGATCGCCGCTCAATGCAGCAGCGACGGCTCGCGATGCGTCACGAAGCCGACCGCGCGTTCGACCACACCCTTGTCCGCGAGAATACGGCGGTGGCCGAGCCCATCGGCCCAGTAGAGCCGCACATGGCCGCCGGCGCCGGCATAGCGCCTGGCATGATCGGCCGAGACTTCGCGGTCGTCCGGTGCGTGGATGACCAGGGTCGGCACCGGCGCCTGGGCGAGCTGTCGGTCGCCGGTGAATTCGTGCAGCGGCCGGCCGGACAGATGTTCGACACGGTCCGCCATGGCGACCTGTGAACGCGGTCCGACATTGAGCATGCGACTGAAGTCGGCAAAGATCGCCGGCAGGGAGCTTGGTGCTGCAATCAGCACCAGGCGTCCGGCCGCCAGCGGCGGGATGTTCTTGACCGAACCAGCGATGGCATTGGCGGCGACGGCGCCGCCGAAGGAATGGCCGACCGCCGCCACGAAGGGGCCGAACCACTCGCCGGCGACCCGCACCGCATCGACGGCATTGACCATGTTCAGGCGCCGGCCCTGTGACTGGCCGTGGCCTGGCAGGTCAAGCGAAACGACCCTGTAGCCGGCGGCGCGATAGCCTTCGATCAATGCGCGCATATATTCGGTGCGCGAGCGCCAGCCATGGACGACGAGCACCGTGCCGGCGGCTGCCCTGCCCGGCTCCGGGCGGAATTCGTGCACCATGACGCAGCCGGTCGCGGTCTTCAGCCGGTGATGACGCGCCTCGGTCATGAACTCGGCAGCGCGATCGATGGCGCGGCGCTCGCCATCGCTGAGCGCCTTGACGCTCGGTGTGCGGCAGAACAATTCGAACGCCGCGCGCCCGGTCAGGCGTGGCGCCACACGCTCGGCCGCGCCAAACACGCCCCGGATGACCTTCAGCCCGAATGATGCCATAGTGAGAATCCATCCATACGTTCAAGCATGAACATAATAGTTCAAAGATGAACAATAAACAAGAGCTACCTTGGGACAACCCGCGTTTTCGCAACTGGGTCGCGGTGGCGCGCGCCTGCCATGTGCTGGAGCGCACGCTGGCGGTGAAGCTGGCGCCGCTCGACCTCAAGCCGGCGCAGCTCGACGTGCTGATGAACCTCTACCGCCATCCCGGCATGTCGCAGCACGACCTTGCCCGCAAGCTGCTCGTCGGCCGCTCCAACATCACGATGCTTTTGCCGCAGCTGGAGGCGCGCGGCCTGTTGCGCCGCGAAGGCGATGAGAAGGACAAGCGCATCTTGCGGCTCGCCCTGACGGAAGCCGGCGAGGCGCTGCTGATGCAGGCGCTGAAAGTGCATATGGCACTGATCGAGAAGGCGATGAGCCAGTCGACACCCGAGCAATGCGACATGATCGGCGAGCAGATGCGCAAAATCTATGAGGTGCTGAAGGAGGCCTAGCATCAAGGTGTACGCAGGAGGCCGCCATTTGCAGGCCAGCCTCACCTGAATATCAGTACATCGGCTACCACATCGTCTTCTTCGCCCGTTCCGGCCATTCCTTGTCGTAGGTCTCGCCGTCGATGTTCTTGCGGCTGGTGATTTCCAGGATCTGTCCGGGCGTCGGCAGCGATTTCGGGTCGACATGCCTTGCCGGGTTCCAAAGGTCGGAGCGGACGATGGCACGGGCGCATTGGAAATAGACCGAATCGATGTCGACGACGGTCACCGATCGTGCCGCCTTGCCATCCACCATGAACGACGCGCACAGCGCTGTATCCGTTGTGATATGGGCGCGGCCATTGACGCGCAGCGTCGTGCCGGAGCCCGGCACCAGGAACAGCAGGCCGACGCGCGGGTCGCGGATGATGTTTCGAAGCGAATCGGCGCGGTTGTTGCCGCGCCGGTCCGGCATCATCAGGGTTTTCGGATCGACGATGCGCACGAAGCCGGCGAGATCGCCGCGCGGCGAACAGTCCAGCCCCTCCGGCCCGCTGGTCGCCAGCGCGACGAAGGGCGAGGCTTCGATAAAGGCGGCATACTCCGGAATGACGTGGTCGAGTTCCTTGACCAACGATGCCTCGCCTGGAACGCCATAGAGCGCTTCGAGTTGCTCGACCGTGGTGATGACGGACATTTTTTCGTCTCCAAACCTTTGCCGGCGTTAGCCCACATCGATGACGCTTTGACGACAGCGTCGGGAGCATGATGCCGAAAAATTTGAGCGGTTTCGGACGACATCACGCGCCATCTCTTTGCCTTTAGCGGTCCCGGCTCAAGCCCTTTTCCGCAAGCTCGGCGAGATAGGCGTCCCAGCGTGCATCCTTCTCGTGACCGAGCGTGTGCAGGTAATTCCAGGTGAAGATACCGGTGTCGTGGAAATCGTCGAAGGTGATGCGCACGGCGTAGTTGCCAACCGGCTCGATCTTCAGGATCGCCACATTGCGCTTGCCGGGAACCGTCACCCGCTGTTCGGGCGAATGGCCCTGCACTTCGGCCGATGGCGAGGCGACGCGCAGCAGTTCCGCCGGCAGCTCGAACGGCCGATGGTCGGGAAAGGTAACGGACAGCAGCTTGCGGTCCTTCGAGACCCTGAGTTCTTTCGGCGCGGTCATGCTGTTCGATCCCGAATCATCTACCCTTCCCTACGCCGCTTCGCCAAACGGGAAAAGGCCCGATAAGGCAGACCGACATGCGATGTCGGCTGAGAGATGTTACCAAAGATCGAGAGGCGGTATCTTGAATGGCAGGCCATATCGTATCACATAGCGGTATATAACGACGCCGTTCACGGCCACGGGAAGCGCTTGAAGCATGGACATGATCGATCCCTTCGGTCGCACGATCAGCTATCTCCGCGTGTCGGTCACCGACCGCTGCGATTTCCGTTGCACCTATTGCATGGCCGAGGACATGGCCTTCCTGCCGAAGAAGGACCTGCTGTCGCTGGAAGAACTCGACCGGCTCTGCACGGTCTTCATCGAAAAGGGTGTCAGGCGATTGCGCCTCACCGGCGGTGAGCCGCTGGTGCGCAAGAACATCATGCATCTCGTGCGCCAGCTGTCGCGGCATCTCGACAGCGGCGCGCTGGAAGAACTGACGCTGACCACCAACGGCTCGCAACTGTCGCGCTTTGCCGCCGAGCTTGCCGATTGCGGTGTCAAGCGCATCAACGTCTCGCTCGATACGCTTGATGCCGACAAATTCCACAAGATCACCCGCTGGGGCCATCTCGACAAGGTCATGCAAGGCATCGATGCCGCGCAGGCGGCGGGGCTGAAGGTCAAGCTCAACGCGGTGGCGCTGAAGGATTTCAACGACGCCGAGTTGCCCGAGATGATGCGCTGGGCGCACGGCCGCGGCATGGACCTGACGGTCATCGAAACCATGCCGATGGGCGAAATCGACGCCGACCGCACCGACCAGTATCTGCCGTTGTCGCTGCTGCGTGCTTCGCTGGAGCGCCAGTTCACGCTGACCGACATCCCCTTCAAGACCGGCGGCCCGGCTCGCTACGTCCATGTCGCCGAAACCGGCGGACGGCTCGGCTTCATCACGCCGATGACGCATAATTTCTGCGAGAGCTGCAACCGCGTCCGGCTGACCTGCACCGGCACCCTCTATATGTGCCTTGGCCAGGAAGACGCAGCCGACCTGCGCTCGCCCTTGCGCGCCTCCGAAGGCAACGAACTGGTCGCTGAAGCGATAGACGAAGCGATCGGCCGCAAGCCGAAAGGCCATGACTTCATCATCGACCGCCGCACCAGCCGCCCCTCCGTTTCGCGGCATATGAGCGTCACCGGCGGCTGATCTTCCCGCCGATCTGTGCAAGAATTGCCGTGCGGTCATCGATTTCGGGGCAAGACATGCGGCGGCTCTTTTCAATCGGGACGTTTTTCGCTGCGATCGCGGCGAGCACCGCAATTGCCGCGCCGTTCACCTATGTGAACGAGCGCTTCGGCACCGTCTGCACCTTTCCCGATGAGATCTTCACCGAGCGCCAGCCTGAGCCCGACAATGGCGACGGACAGCAATGGCTGAGTGCCGATGGTGCCAGCCTGATCTGCTCGGGAATCCTCAACGTCGACGACGATACGCCGAAAGGCTTTGTCGCGGCGGAGAAGGCGAGCAAGGAGCCGGGCTACAAGGTCACCTACAGCAAGGCCGGAAAGGGCTGGGCAGTCCTGTCGGGCTTGAAGGAAGGAAAGATCTTTTACCAGCGGCGCCTTTTTGGCAAAGATGGCGTCATCCGCACGGTCTGGGTCGATTACCCTCCGGCCCTGAAGTCGAAATACGACCCGCTGGTCGGCGCCATCGCTGGCAGTCTCAAGGGGCCATGACGGTTTCGGACCACACCCCAGAAAAAGTCTTGTTCGCGAACCGCAGCCGGATTTACCGCCCGCACGTTCCGGCCTAGCCTTCCCTGCGGCGGAATCTTCGCTCACAGGGGGAATACATCATGCGCAAACTCGCTCTTTCTCTTGCCTTGCTTGGTCTCGCGGTCGTGCCCGCTTCGGCCCAGTCGATCGGCGGCACCTATACCGTCGCCGGCACCAATTTCGATGGATCGCCCTATGGCGGCGAGGCAACCATCGCGCTGACCAGCGGAACGACCTGCACGATCCACTGGGAGACGGGCGGCTCATCGTCCGACGGCATCTGCATGCGCAACGATGACGCCTTCTCCGCCGGCTATGTCATGGGCAAGGATATCGGCCTCGTCGTCTACAAGATGATGGACGACGGCTCGCTGCACGGCCTGTGGACGATCGCCGGCAAGGAAGGCAATGGCACCGAGGTGCTGACGCCGAAGAAGTAAGTTCCGCCGCCATTGCAGGCGATCTTCCGGGTCACAAACAAGGCTGTGGCCCAGCCCTTTGCTGTTGCTGTTTCGTGCCCGACTGTTACAGGCTTGCTGCCCAAAGCGCATCGCGTTTGAACGGATTCAGGCGCCGCGCTTTAGGCCTTTGTTTCTTTTGCATGTCGTTTCCCCAAAACCGAGGTCACTTTTGGGCGACATGCATGAGCAGAACCGGTAGTCGTCTTGCCCCTGTCTCCAAATCTTCGCGGCGCGTTGTTCATGATGGTGGCGATGGCCGGCTTCACACTCAACGACGCCATCACCAAATACTCGTCGCAATCGATGAACATGGCGCAGGTCATGTTGATTCGTGGGGCTTTCGCTTCGCTTTTCGTCGGCCTGCTCGCCTGGCAGCGCGGCGCGCTTGCCCGCCCAACCTCGATGCTGCAGCCTCTGGTGGCCTTGCGCGTGATCAGCGAGGCCGGCGCCACGGTGAGTTTTCTCGTCGCCCTCGCCCATTTGCCGATCGCCAATGTTTCGGCGGTGCTGCAGGCGCTGCCGCTGGCGGTGACGATGGGGGCCGCACTCGTCTTCGGCGAGGCTGTCGGATGGCGACGCTGGCTGGCCATCGCCATCGGATTTGCCGGTGTGCTGATCATCGTGCGGCCTGGCTTCGAAGGGTTCAGCGTCTACTCGCTGTCGGCGCTGGCCAGCGTCGCCTGCTGCGCGGTCCGCGATCTCGCCACCAAGCGGATCCCCAAGGCCATTCCGACATTGCTGGTGTCGACCGCGACCGCGCTTGCCATGACAATTGTCGGCGCGGCGCTGTTGTCGCCGATGGGCGGCTGGACACCGATGACGGGCAACAGCACAGGCCTGCTGGCCCTGGCCGCTGTCCTAGTGCTGATCGGCTACCAGTTCATCATCATGGCGATGCGGGCCGGCGACATCTCCTTCATCGCGCCGTTCCGCTACACGGCCCTGATCTGGTCGATCCTGCTTGGCCTGTTCATCTTCGCCGACATTCCCGATCTGCCGATGATTGTCGGCGCCACCATCATCATCGGCTCCGGCCTCTATGCGCTCTATCGCGAGCGAGTGGTCGGCCGGCGAAAGATCGTCGCCGAAAGCACCGGGCCGACCATGGTTCCGGACGGAATCTAGTCAGGTCATTTGAAGGTTCTTGTGATTTCCGGCGGCTGGCGTACAGGCTCCATGGCATGAAGCGAGACATTGCGGGGATCATTCTGGCCGGCGGCCAGTCAAGACGGATGGGTGGTGGTGACAAGAGCCTGTTGCCGCTTGGCGGCGGCTGCGTGCTTGACCAGGTCGTCTCGCGCTTTGCCTCGCAGATCGAAATGCTCGCGCTCAGCGCCAATGGCGACCCGGCGCGATTCGCGCGCTTTGGCCTGCCGGTGCTTGGCGACACGGTGACCGGCTTTGCCGGGCCGCTTGCCGGGATCCTGACCGGCCTCGAATGGGCCGCCGCCAACACGGCCTGCCAGGCGATCGTCACCGCTGCCGGCGACACGCCCTTCCTGCCGCTGGATCTGGTCGAACGGCTGGCTGCGGCAACCGATCAAAGCCCAGGCTCCATTGCCGTTGCTTGCTCGGCCGGCAAACGGCACCCGACCTTCGCGCACTGGCCGACGGACTGCCGCGACGCCTTGAGGCACTTTCTGGTCGATGAAGACAACAGACGGGTGTCGGCTTTCATCGACCGGTACGGTTCTGTCGAGGTGGAATTCCCAGTTCTGCAATCGGCGGGGGTCGACCCTTTCTTCAACATCAACGAGCCTGATGATCTTGTCTCTGCCGAGCGTCTGTTGCAGAGCATGAGACCATGAACAGACGCGTCTTCGGCATCACCGGCTGGAAAAACTCCGGCAAGACGACTTTGACCGAAAAACTGGTCACCGAACTTGTCCGGCGCGGCTGGAAAGTGTCGACGGTGAAACACGCCCATCATGACTTCGACATCGACAAGCCTGGCGCCGACAGCTTTCGCCACCGGCAGGCCGGCGCTACCGAAGTTGCGATCGTCTCCGGCGTTCGCTGGGCACTGATGCATGAGCTGCGCAGCGAGGATGAGCCGCCGCTGGAGGCTATTCTGTCGCGGCTTGCCCCTTGCGATCTGGTCCTGGTCGAAGGCTACAAGCGCGAAACCCACAGCAAGATCGAAACCCGCCGGCTGGAAGCGAAGGACCGCACGCCGCTTTCGGCAGGTGATCCCAACATCGTCGCCGTCGCTGCCGATTTTGCGGCTGAAGGCGAGCACCTGCCGGTGTTCGATCTCGACGATGCAAAGTCGATAGCCGACTTCATCGAGCGCGCCACTGGGCTCGTTGCTTGAGCGCTGACGCAGCGGCAGAATAGCCTTGCCCATTTTTGTGGTTTTGCAGTTGCTTTTTTCTTGGAAAGAGTGGGAGTATCGCACCAGCGGGCGGTCAAAAGCACCGCCCCACAGAGCCGTTTGGAACGACGGCCGGGACCATAAAGAGAGGACCATCATGCGTATTTCACTGCGTATCGCGCTTGCCGCATCGGCCGCGCTGCTGACGCTCGGCGTAGCCCAGGCCCAGGAAAAGACCCTGCGGATCGGCACCGAAGGCGCCTACCCGCCATTCAACAATTTGACGTCCGACGGCCAGCTCGTGGGCTTCGACATCGACATCGCCAAGGCGCTTTGTGATGAAATGAAGGTCAAGTGCACCTTCGTCGCCCAGGATTGGGACGGTATCATTCCAGCCCTCCAGGCCGGCAAGTTCGACGCCATCGTTGCCTCGATGTCGATCACGCCCGAGCGCAAGGAGAAGGTCGACTTCTCGAACAAATACTACAACACGCCGTCGGCGCTCGCCGTGCCGAAGGACTCGACGCTGAAAGGCGTGACCAAGGAAGATCTCGCCGGCAAGTCGATCGGTGTCGCCACCACCACGACGCATTTCAACTATGCGTCGAAGACCTACACCGACAGCACCGTCAAGGGCTATCCAAGCAGCCCCGAGGAGCAGGCAGATCTTGCCAATGGTCGTCTCGACGCCATCGAGGACGACATCGTCGTGCTGCAGCAGTGGCTGGATTCGCCTGATGGCGCCTGCTGCAAGATTCTCGGCCAGCCGTCGCCGCAACCGGTGGAGATCTTCGGGCCGGGCGCCGGCATTGCCGTTCGCAAGGGCGAGACCGACCTGGTCAACAAGCTCAACTCGGCCATCGACGCCATCCGCGCCAATGGAAAATACAAGGAAATCAACGACAAGTACTTCAAGTTCGACGTCTTCGGCGCCGAGTCCTGATAAACAAGGGTCAAGACGGCGGGGATTTCCCCGCCGTCTTTCTATTCGTCTCGGGAACGCCGTGGAGATAAGACCGGTCAATGCCAGCCCAGAGCATATGGACACTTCTCAGTTGGGGACCCGATGGCTGGCTTGACGATATCGCCTATGGCGCACTGATTACCATTGCGCTTGCGCTTGCCACGCTGCCCATCGGATTGACGATCGGCTTTTTCATTGCCCTCGCCAAGCAGTCCGAAGAACCTTCACTGCGCCTTGCCGCCAACATCTACACCACGGTCTTTCGCGGCCTGCCGGAGCTGGTGACGCTTTTCCTGTTCTTCTTCGGCATGCCGATCCTGCTGCAGCATCTCATCCGGTATTTCCGGCCTGACGCCACCATCGACGTCAACAGCTTCGTCGCCGGCATGATCGTGCTTGCACTGATCTTCTCGTCCTATGCCAGTGAGGTTTTCCTCTCGGCCTTCCGCGCCATTCCCAAAGGCCAGTACGAAGGCGGCTATGCCATCGGCCTTTCCAACTGGCTGACCATGCGCAAGGTGATCGTGCCGCAGCTGCTGCGCATCGCGTTTCCCGGTCTGGAGAACTGCTGGCTCAGCCTGCTCAAGGACACGTCACTGGTGTCGGTCGTCGGCCTGGCCGAGACGCTGCGCAATGCCAGCATTGCCGCCCGCGTCACCAAACACGCTTTCCTGTTCTTTGGCGTTGCGTCCCTGGTCTTTCTTGGCCTGGCCGTCGTGTCGTCCTTCGCCACCAGCGCCATTCTGCGCTCGCTTGGCCGGCGGGAGGCCCAGCGATGAGCGCCGCAGCCACCATGGTCGAACGGCCCCCGCCACGGGCGCGCGGCTGGCCGCGCAGGCGTATTGCCGGTTATGCGCTGGTCTGCCTGTGGATTTTGTTCGGCCTTGGCATCGTCAGCTATCTCTACCTTGCCTGGAATCCCGATTTCTTCGCCAAATATGCGCCGGCCTATTTGCGCGGGCTTGGGGTAACGCTCGCGCTGGTTTCCATCTCGATGGTGCTCGGCGCGATACTGTCGGTGCCCGTCGCCTATGGACGCATGTCCAAGAACCGGATCCTGTCCGGCCTCGCCTATTGCTACGTCTATTTCTTCCGCGGCACGCCGCTGCTGGTCCAGACCTATCTAGTCTACTATGGATTGGGCTCGTTCAGGGTCGAGCTCCAGTCGGTCGGCCTCTGGGACTTTTTCAAGGACGCGTTCAACTGCGGCGTCTTTGCCTTTGCGCTCAACACCGCCGCCTACCAGGCCGAGATTCTGCGCGGCGCCATTGAAAGCGTGCCAAGAGGGCAGTGGGAAGGCGCTGCCTCGCTTGGCCTGCACAAGTTGCAGACCTTGCGCAAGATCATCCTGCCGCAAGCGTTGATCGTCGCCTTGCGGCCCTATGGCAATGAACTGATCCTGATGGTCAAGGCGTCCGCCATCGTCGCCATCATCACGGTCTATGATCTGATGGGCAACGCAAAGCTCGCCTTCGCCAACTCGTTCGACATTCAGGCCTATATCTGGGTCGCCCTCGTCTATCTGGTGATGGTCGAAATCTTGCGCCATGGCGTCGAATGGATCGAGCGCCGGATCACCATTCACCTGAAACGCTGACCATTTTCAATTCGGCTGCACCAGTCGATCCGGCCACACGCGTCTTGACGAATTGAGCGCAGAGCCTAGAGCTTTCGCAGCAAAATTCCGTTTCCATTCTGAAGGGCAGGCTCATGGCATCTGTTGCATTTCTCGGTCTTGGCGTGATGGGCTATCCGATGGCCGGGCACTTGAAGAACAAGGGCGGCCACGACGTCACCGTCTACAACCGCACCAAGGCCAAGGCCGAGCAATGGGTTGGCCAGCACGGCGGCAGCCTGGCGGTTACCCCGGCGCAGGCCGCCGAGGGCAAGGACTTTGTCTTCTCCTGTGTCGGCAATGACGACGATTTGCGTTCGGTGACGACCGGTCCGGAAGGCGCCTTCAAATCGATGAAGAAGGGTTCGGTCTTCATCGACAACACCACGGCCTCGGCCGAGGTCGCGCGTGAACTGGCGGCGGCGGCGCAAGCCGGCGGTTTTTCGTTTCTCGACGCGCCGGTCTCCGGCGGCCAGGCCGGCGCCGAGAACGGCGTGCTGACCGTCATGGTCGGCGGCGAGCAGGATGCTTTCGACAGGGCCAGGCCGGTCATCGACGCCTTCGCCCGCATGGTCGGCCTGATGGGGTCGGCCGGTGCCGGCCAGCTCACCAAGATGATCAACCAGATCACCATCGTCGGCCTTGTCCAGGGCCTGGCCGAAGGCATCCATTTCGGCAAGAAGGCCGGGCTCGACATCGAGAAGGTGATCGAGGTGATTTCCAAGGGCGCGGCAGGCTCCTGGCAGATGGAGAACCGCCACAAGACGATGAACGCCGGCAAATATGATTTCGGCTTCGCCGTCGACTGGATGCGCAAGGACCTCGGCATCTGCCTGGCGGAAGCCGACCGCAATGGCGCCAGATTGCCGGTGACCGCACTTGTCGACCAGTTCTACAAGGATGTGCAGGCGATGGGCGGCAAGCGTTGGGACACGTCCTCGCTGCTGGCGCGTCTCGAGAAATAGGTTTCCGCGGTGGCAGCGCTCTCGCCTCAATCAAGCGCCGGAGAAATTGTCGCCCACCTGCGCGCCATCGGCTCGCAGGAGAACCGCCTCGGAATGCTGCGCTACGGCATCAAGATCGACCGCGCGCTTGGCATCTCGCACGGCCTGCAACGGCAGATCGCGCGGACGATCAAACGCAACCACGAGCGCGCCTTCGAGCTGTGGGAGACCGGCATCATGGAGGCGCAGTTCATCGCCTCCGTCACGGCTGACCCACAGCGGTTTTCCGCTGAAGATGCAAGAAGATGGGCGGCCAGTTTCGACTCCTGGGACATCGTCGACGGCGTCTCGGATCTCTTTGTCGACACGGACGCCTGGAAAGACCTGATCGCCGAGTTCGCGGCCGACGAGCGGGAATTCGTTCGGCGCACGGCCTTTGCCATGATGGCCTGGTCTGTCGTTCACCGGAAGAAGGAGCCGGAGGCGACCTTCCTGGATTTCCTACCAATCATCGAAACGCATGCCACCGACAGCCGCAATTTCGTGAAGAAAGCCGTGAACTGGGCGCTTCGGTCGATCGGCAAACGATCCATGAATATGCACGGAGCTGCCCTTGCTGTCGCCGAACGACTGGCGCGGTCGACCGACAGGACGGCGCGCTGGATCGGCAAGGACGCAGTGAGGGAGCTGACCAATGCCAAGACGCTCGAGCGGATCGCCGCCAGGAAAGGCTGACAGAGCGGAAATCCGCTTCGTGGAGGTGACGCGATCGACGCGCGCCGATTTCGAAAACCTGTTCGAGCAGCCGGGCGGGCCGAAATATTGCTGGTGCATGGCCTGGCGCAACCTTCCCAGCCGCGAGCATGCCCCGAACGACGAGAAGAAACGGGCCATCATTTCGCTCATCGAGGCCGATACACCCGTCGGCATCCTCGCCCAAATTGAAGGCAAGACCGTCGGCTGGTGCTCGGTTGCGCCGCGCCAGACCTATCGCCGGCTCTCCCGGCAGCAGGACGACAGCGAGACCGGCGTGTGGTCGATCGTCTGCTTCTATGTGCCAAGGGCCTTGCGCGGCGGCGGGCTGGCGTCGGCGCTGCTCGACGCGGCGATAGATCACGCCTTCGCCAAGGGCGCCGGCACGATCGAGGCGTACCCGGTCGATCAGGCGTCGCCGAGCTACAGTTTCATGGGCTTTCGCGACATGTTCGTGGCTCGTGGGTTCCGCGAGACCGGTATGGCCGGTTCTCGCCGACATGTGATGCGGCTCGAGCGTTGACGTCATTGGTGGCGGCGTCTTTACTCCAGATTCAAAGGACGCTGCCCATGAGCAACCATGCCAGATCAACCATAGCGCTCGCAGCCGCGTTGTTTGTGTTCGCTGCCGGCGATGCCTCGGCCGAAACCGCGCACATATTCTGGAAGGATTTGCGCCCAGCTACGCAATCCGCCGCCGAAAACGTCGGGCTGCCGATGATCGCGGCAAAATTGCCCGACCATGGCGAGACGCTGTCCCTCAATCTGCAGGACAAAAGCATTCAGCTAGCCGGCTACGCATTGCCCGTCGATCGCGACGGCGATCTTGTCTATCAGTTCCTGCTGGTGCCGTGGACGGGTGCCTGCAGCCACATGCCGACGCCGCCGCCCAACCAGATCGTTCTGGTCACGCCGGCTCACCCCTACAGGATGTCGCAGGCCTATCAGCCGGTCGCTGTCACGGGGGCGCTGAAGCCGGACATGGAGAAGAGCCAGCTGTTCATCCTCGACGGCGTCAGCGTCATCCAGTCCGGTTACAGCGTGCGCAAGGCAGACGTGGTCGCTGTCGACAGCGTGCCGGACACAGTCACGCTGCCAGTGAATTCGCCCTGGAGTTTCCTCAACAAAAAGAAGAACTAAGCTGCGTAACCTTGTGCAAGCTCAGGCAGCGTTGGCACCCGATTCCTTGTCCAGCACCATGTAGTCGAGCGGGATTTCGGTGGTGTACTTGATCTGCTCCATGGCGAAGGACGACGACACGTCACGGATTTCTATCTTGGCGATCAACCGCTTGTAGAAGGCGTCATAGGCGGCGATGTCGGGCACCACCACGCGCAGGAGATAATCGACGTCGCCGCTCATGCGGTAGAACTCGACCACCTCGGGAAACTCCTGGATGACTTCCGAGAAACGCCGCAGCCATTCATGGCTGTGCGAATTTGTGCGGATCGACACGAAGACAGTGACGCGCACATTGACCTTTTCATGATCGAGAATGGCAACGCGCCGCTTGATGACGCCCTCCTCCTCGAGCTTCTGGATGCGCCGCCAGCAAGGCGTCGTCGACAGCCCGACTTTCTTGGCGACATCGGCGACCGCGAGTGTCGCGTCCTCCTGCAAAAGGCGGAGGATTTTTCTATCAAGGCGGTCCATTTTTTGCTCCCTGGGGGAATAGATTGGCTATACTCCCCCTTATTTCGGCCTTTCACAAGAAAGAAATTCTGCCAATTGACAGAAAAGCGAGTGATTTCTTGCTGAAAGGTCAGCCGAGGCGATAGCGGATTTCCGAACGCAGAAAAGGCAGCAAATCCATTTCAAACCATGGATTCTGCTTCAGCCAGCCGGTGTTGCGCCACGACGGATGCGGCAGCGGCAGCACTTTCAGGCCGCTGGAATTCTCCCAGATGGCGCGCCAGTCCATCACCGTTTCCGTCAGCGAGGGCCGGCGCGCCGCACCCATGTGCCAGGACTGCGCGTAGATGCCGATCGTCAGCACCAGGTCGATCCGCGGCATCAGGGCCATCAAAGGCCCGCGCCAGGCCGGCGCGCATTCGCGTCGCGGCGGCAGGTCTCCGCCCTTTGCATCCTGGCCGGGAAAGCAGAAGCCCATCGGCACGATGGCGAATTTTTCGATGTCGTAGAATTCATCGCTTGTCACATCAAGCCAGCTGCGCAGGCGGTCGCCGGAGGCGTCGGTGAACGGCATGCCTGATAGATGCACCTTGGTCCCCGGCGCCTGGCTGGCGATCAGGATGCGGGCGCTGGACGAGGGTCGCAACACCGGACGTGGTTCGTGCGGCAACGGCTTGCCGACCGGGTTTTCCACGCAGATGCGGCAAGCGCGGACCGTCGCGGTGAAGCTTTCGAGTTCGACAGTCATACTCAGGCTGATGCGCTTGGTCGGCTGGAGACGGCCTGATGCCAGCGCAACACATTCGCGCATTCATCCGGCACCTTGATGCGTGCCGGCTTCATGAAGTCGACGGCGATCAGGCCGGTGATATCGGCGATCGAATAGCTGTCGCCGGCAATGAATTCCCGGCCGCCCAGTTCGCCGTCGAGCAGCCTGAGGAACTGCACGGCCTTCGGCTTGTTGGCCTCACCCCATTCGGGGATCTGCGGGATTTCCCATTCCTTCATGGCCGGATGGATGTGGCGGAAGGCCTGCGCGACACAACTGAGCAGATTGAATTCCATCCGTCGCTGCCACATCTCGACCTGCGCCTTGCCGAGTGCGCCATGCCCGAACAAGGCGGGCTCCGGATGCAGCTCCTCGAAATAGCGGCAGATGGCGACGGATTCGGTAATGACGGTGCCGTCGTCGAGCTCCAGCACCGGCAGACGTTGCAAGGGGTTGCGCGAGCTGACCGCCTGTTGTCTGTGCTCCAGTGCCCCCATGTCGACGGCTACCTGTGGAACCGTGATGCCTTTCTCGGCGAGGAAAACGCGGACCCGCCGTGGGTTGGGCGCCCGCCCGCCGTCGAAGAGCTTCATGTCCATCCTCCCATTCGTTCTCGATCAAGTGCCAAGATGCGTATCACCAGTAGCGAAAAATCTCGCGCACGGCGTCGCCGATCGACGCCAGTGTGCCGTGCTTTCTCTCGACGACTTCGCCATGATGGCTGTCGCGCCAGTCCTGCGGCTGGTCGAATGTTCCCGCCCAGATGCCGGCCTTTCCCGCGCGGGCGATGGCCTCCTCGCTCTCGAAGTCGCCAAAGGCAACCGCCCAGCCCGCCTCGACCTGCGCGCGGTTGAGATCCTTGCCGCCGGCGGCGCAGTCGCCAAGCAGCCGGCCATAGCGGTCACGCTGCCAGCCGGTACAGGAGACAGGCTTGCCGGCGATCAGGCGCACAAGCGACTGACGCGCAAGCGTGCCGCAAGGGTAGTCGGCGCCATTCCTGCGGCAGGTCTGCGTATACTCCGGAGCATCGATGCCGCGCATGCGGATACGCTCGGTGCCAAGCGTGATCGAATCGCCGTCATTGATGATTGCCACGCCTTGCGTCTTGCGGGTCTCAACCCGGTCGAGGCGGGCAGCCAGCAGGATCAATAGCCCGAGAATGACAGCGGTAAGCCCGTAATCCACCAGCCGGCGCCACAGGCTTCTGGGTGGCGCAGCGTATCGCCGGCGCGGCCTTGGCGACCAGGATCGGCTCATATGGCAAACGGTTGGTTAATCATTCGAACGTAGCTTAACACTTGGAAACCGCTGCTCGCATAAATTGAAGTTTTGATGCCCTTGCAACGCTCGAACACAGCGGACAAGTTCATTGTGGACCGCAGGAAACCTCATCGCAACAGCGATGTGGCGCGCGCGGTGCGCAAGACGCGTGACCGTCTTTCGCAGCAGGCCGGCAATCCCGATTTCGATCGCGAACTGCTGAAGCTCCACGCCCGCGCAATGACAAGCGGCGCTATCGCCATCCCGCTTCTCATCCTGGCGATCGCGGCGGCTGGCCGGCTGGCCGGAATCGGCAACGAGATCGGGCTCTGGGCGCTGTTCACACTGACCTGCTACACAGTCGTCGCCTTCATGGCGCGGCGCATTGAACGCACGGAAGCTTCCGACCTCAACCCTTTGCAAACACGGCGCGAATTCCTGATCTGCCATTTCCTTTGCGGTCTCGGCTGGGCCTGGTTCGTCTGGCTTGGCTGCGGCGCCTGCGAGGTCGACCAGTTCCACCTGGTCAAAGCCGTGGTGCTGCTGTTCGCCATGGCGGCGACCGCGGTGATGACCTCATCTCTGGGCGGGGCGCTGTTGGCGACGTTTGCCGTTCCCGTGGCGCTCTACGCCTATGCCGGCATCAAGCTATGGATGCCGGTTGAGGCGATCATGGCCGGGCTGCTGATCGTGTCGCTGCCCTTCTTTGCCTATGTGGCCCGTCACCTCAACCGCTCGTCCCTGATGGTGTTGTCGTTCCGCTCCGAAAAGGATGCGCTGATCGCCGAACTGGAGACGGCGAAATCGATGTCGGATGAGGCGCGGCGGCGGGCGGAAGACGCCAATCTGGCGAAATCACGGTTCCTCGCTTCGATGAGCCACGAGCTGCGCACACCGCTCAATGCCATTCTCGGCTTTTCCGAGGTGATGTCGAACGAGGTGCTGGGACCGATGAGCAATCCCACCTATCGCGACTACGCCCACGACGTGCACGAATCCGGCCAGCATCTGCTCGACCTGATCAATGAGATTCTCGACCTGTCGCGCATCGAGGCCGGCCGCTACCAGCTCAATGAAGAGCCGGTGATGCTGCTGGGCGTCGTCGAGGATTGCTGTCACATGATGGAGCTGAGGGCGCGCAACAAGGATATACGCGTCGTCCAGGATTTCGAGCATCAACTGCCACGCCTGTTCGCCGACGAGCGGGCGGTGCGGCAGATCACGCTCAACCTTCTGTCGAATGCGATAAAATTCACCGCCACCGGCGGCGAAATCCGCGTCCGCGTCGGCTGGACGGCAGGCGGCGGGCAATACATTTCGATCAAGGACAATGGCCCGGGCATACCGGAAGACGAGATCCCGGTGGTGCTCTCCGCCTTCGGCCAAGGGTCGATCGCCATCAAGAGCGCCGAGCAAGGCACCGGGCTTGGCCTGCCGATCGTGCAAGGCCTGCTTGCCATGCATGGCGGCGAGTTCGAACTTCATTCCAAGCTGCGCGAAGGGACAGAGGCGATCGCCATCTTCCCGCTGAGCCGCGTGATGGAGGAACTGCCCGCGCTGCCGACCGCCGCGGTGGCAGCTCGGCGGCGATAACCGCCCCGCCGACCTGGTTCGATGGCCAGCAAGAAGGACGGCACTCCACAATGGCAGCAGGTGATTGGCATGCTGGTGGCATCGAGATCAACTCGGAGCGCCTTCGTCTGAAGCTGTTTACAGCCGAGGATGCCGAAGACCTCTTTGCCGCCATCACGCCCGCCATCACCCGTTTCATGCAGTGGGAACCACCTCAATCACAGGCGGCTTTTGCCGAGGTATGGCGATCCTGGCTGGCGCCAATCCATGACGGATCGGATTTGCACTTTGTCGTGCGTGCATTGGCAAACGATCGCTGTCTGGGGCTTGTCGGCCTTCATGCGGCGAAGACCGCGTGTCCCGAGCTCGGGATCTGGATCAGAGAAGACGCTCAAGGAAACGGCATTGGCGGAGAGGCAATTGTTGCTGTTGCCGAGTGGGCCTCCGAGACACTCGCGCCGGACTGCTTCGAATATCCAGTTGCCGAAAGGAACGTTGCCAGCAGAAGAATAGCGGAACGCCTTGGGGGCGTAATAATCGGCAGCCGCTCCAACCCCAGATATGCCGCTGTCGTCTACCGCATTCCCAACTTCCGGCGCTGATGCGCCAAGACCCTAGCCGCGTACCGCGGCTGCCATGCCTGAGCTGGTGAGCGCGGCGGCCTTGACCAGACCCGCGGCAAGGGCGGCCCCTGCCCCTTCGCCATGGCCGATGCCCAAATCAAGCAACGGGCGCAGACCGAGCCGTTCGGCGGCGCGGGCGTGAGCGGGCTCCGGCGACAGGCTGGCGAGCAGGCAATGATCGAGCGCAGCGGGGTTGGCGGCATGCAGCACCGCGGCGGCGGCCGTTGCAGCGAGCCCGTCGAGCAGCACCGGAATCTTCTGCATCCGCGCGGCAAGGATGGCGCCGGCAATCGCCGCGAATTCACGGCCGCCGACCCGGTGCAGCGCCTCGAGCGGGTCGCCGAGATGGCCGTCGTGAAAAGCCAGCGCCGCATCGACCACTTCAGCCTTGCGTGCCTGCATCGTCACATCGGCGCCCGACCCCGGGCCGACCCAGTCGGCGCCCCTGCCCCCGAACAGCGCCGCAAACAGCGCTGCCGCGACAGTCGAGTTGCCGACGCCGAGATCGCCGAGGCACAAAAGATCGGTACCGCCCGCGATCGCTTCCATGCCGAAGGCCATGGTGGCGGCGCAGCCGCGCTCATCAAGCGCAGCCTCCTCGGTGATGTCGGCGGTCGGGATGTGCAGGGCAAGATCGAAAACCTTCAGCCCGAGATCGTTGGCAATGCAGATCTGGTTGATCGCCGCACCGCCGGCGGCGCAAAGCTCGACCGCATTGGCGGTCGCCGCCACCGCCCGTGGCGAGATGCCGTGCCTGACAACACCGTGATTGCCGGCAAAGACCGCCATCAGTGGTCTTGTCACCGCGGGCGGAGCCCGCCCGGTCCAGGCGGCCAGCCACGCGGCGATGTCCTCGATGCGGCCAAGTGAATTGGCTGGTTTGTCGGCCTTGGCAAAAAGCGTGCGCACGCGGGTTTCGGCTGCCGTGTCGGCCGGCGGCAGGTTGGCCAGCAGGTTGCGAAAATCGTCGAAAGGCAGTGCGCTGGTCATCACGTTGGCGATCATTCCCTGGAGTTGGTGAGCGGCATAGCCGCCTTGCGCGGTTGGCACAACCTCCTGGATCATGGTCCTGTATTTGCCGCAAAGCTGGCCGCGAAGGGCGCAATCGCGAGGGCTTGCATTGGCATTGCCGTTGCACCATGTGGAGATGGAACAAGGGATTCCGGTTGGAAGCCCAAGAGAAAGTCATGACGGCCATCGAATCCCCGTGCATCCTCGTCTGTTCGATCGACATGAAAACCGGCTTCTGTTTCGGGTGCGGCCGCACGCGCGAGGAAATCGGCGGCTGGATCGGGATGACGCCGGAAACGCGCCGCACCGTCATGGCGCAATTGCCGGCCCGGCTGGAAACGGTCGAGCGCCGGCCGCGCCGGGAAACGCGCCGCACCCGCATGGCGCGCGAACGCGACGCGCTTTCGTGAGGCGACCACGCGGATGAACCGACTGTTCTGGATATTGATGGCCGCGATCGGGGTGGGAGCAGTCCTGCTCGTGCTCAACGATTCCGCCGGCAGCACGCTCGGCGTCGAGAATTATGATTTCAGCCGGCTGATCTGGCTCGGCGCCTTTGGCGCTCTCATCGGCGCCGGCCTGCTCCGCTCGGGCAGGCCCCTGGGCGCCATGGCGCGCAACCTCGGCGCCTGGGCGGCCATCGCGCTCGCGCTGGTCGCCGGCTACCAGTATCGCTATGAACTGCAGGATGTCGCCAGCCGGGTGACTGCGGGCCTTGTTCCCGGCAGCCCGCTGGCCCTTGGCGTCGAAGACGGTCACGCCACGGTGACGCTCGACAAGGCGGACAACGGCCACTTCGAAGCACGCATCCTGGTCAACGGCAACCCGGTCCGAGCCGTGGTGGATACCGGTGCGACCAGCACCGTGCTGACGTCCGAAGACGCACAAGCCGCCGGATTCAATCCAGCGGCGCTCAACTACACAATCCCGGTTTCGACCGCCAACGGCATGGCCCGCGCCGCGGCCGTGAAAACCGATCAGATCGCGATCGGCGGCATCATGCGCAGGGACATGCCGGTGATGATCGCCGCACCCGGTATGCTCAGCCAGTCCTTGCTCGGCATGAACTTCATCGGTTCATTGTCGGGCTTCGACGTGCGCGGCGACCGCATGATCCTCAGGGATTGAGCCCAGAAGCTCAAGCCGCTTCGGCTGCTGCTCCACCGAACTCGACGGCGGCGAAAGCCGTCTTCAGCACGTCCGGTCCGGCCCCGGGCCGGGTCGCGTCGGTGGACAGGATCTGGCGGTAGCGGCGCGCGCCGGGCAAGCCATGAAACAGCCCGACCATGTGGCGCGTGACATGGCCAAGCCGCCCGCCCTGCTCGATATGACGTGCCGCATAGTTCGCCATGGTGTCGATCAATGCGGCGAAATCGAAGACTTCGGACTCAGCGCCGTAGAAGGCGGCATCGACGCCGGCCAGAATGCCAGGCGTGTGGTAGGCGGCGCGGCCAAGCATGGCGCCGTCGACATGATCGAGGTGCGCCCGTGCCTCTTCAAGGGACTGAATGCCGCCATTGATGCCGATGAATTCGTTATGTTTTCTGGCTTTCAATCGATAGACCCTGTTATAGTCGAGCGGCGGGATGTCACGGTTTTCCTTGGGGCTCAGCCCTTCCAGCCACGCCTTGCGCGCATGCACCCACAGCGCGTCGGCGCCGGCGTCGAAAACACCATCCGCCAGCGCATCGAGGGCCGGCTCCGGATCCTGCTCGTCGACGCCGATGCGGCATTTGACGGTGACGGGAATTGTCACCGCCGCCTTCATCGCCGCGACGCAGCCGGCGACGAGGTCAGGCACCTTCATCAGGCAGGCGCCGAACGTTCCCGACTGGACGCGGTCTGACGGACAGCCGACATTGAGGTTGATCTCGTCATAGCCAAAGGCCTCGCCGATGCGCGCCGCCTCGGCAAGTTTTTCGCGATCCGAGCCGCCGAGTTGCAGGGCAACCGGATGTTCCGCCGCATCGAAGCCGAGCAGCCGCTCGCGCGCGCCGTGAATGACAGCATCGGCCACCACCATCTCGGTGTAGAGCAGCGCACGACTCGTCAACTGGCGATGGAAGAACCGGCAATGCCGGTCCGTCCAATCCATCATGGGTGCAATAGCCAGTCTATGATCTTGATTTTTCAGCATTTTTTCTTTAACATCAAAACGTTAGAACGTGCCAAGTGCACACGAATTTACGCCAGAATACGACCCTTTTCGCCACATTTCGATCTCTCAGTGCACACGGAGCGCACACGAAAAAATGGCCACCTACACAAAACTCTCGTCCGGTTCCTGGCGTGTCCAAGTCCGTCGCAAGGGTCGCTACGTCAGCGAGACCTTCCTGCGCCGAGACGATGCACGACGCTGGGCAACCGACGCCGAGCGCCAAGTCGATCGTGGTGAGACGCCGACAAAGTCCCGTATAGCGCGCTTGAAAACCTTCGGCGAACTCATCGAGCTTCATATCGACGACATGTGCGATGTAGGCAAGTCCCCTCGCCGCTCCAAGGCCGCAGCCCTCGATATGCTCCAAAGACATCTGGGGAAGTGCAACATCGCGGCTCTCGATCGCGAACGGCTCATTCGATTTGGTCGTGATAGAGCCGCCCAAGGCGCCGGGCCGATGACTCTCGGTATCGACATCGGCTTTGTGAAACTTATCCTGTCTCATGCTGCCGCGGTTCACGGCCTGCCCGTCAAGGTCGAACCGGTTGATCTCGCGCGTATCGCGCTAAAGAGGCTTGGCCTCGTTGGGAAAGGCCATCAGCGCGACAGACGGCCGACGCAGGACGAGCTCGACAGGCTCATCGGTCACTTCGATGCAAACCCTCGTCAAATTGCACCGGTTAGCCAGATCATACGCTTCGCCGTCGCAACCGCGATGCGCCAGGAGGAAATCTGCAAGGTGCATTGGTCCGACTTGGAATCTCGCACGCGGATGCTTCTTATCCGTGACCGGAAGGACCCTCGGAACAAGAACGGCAACAATCAGCGCATACCCCTATTCGCGGCCACTGGATACGATGCGTGGGCCATTGTTGAGGAACAGCGGGCAAAGCGCAGCAATGACGATGATCGAATTTTCCCGTTCAATCATAGGTCGGTCGGCTCCGCCTTCCGTCGAGGATGCGCTGACCTGAGCATCCACGACCTTCATTTTCATGACTTGCGGCACGAAGGGACAAGCCGCCTATTCGAGGCCGGATTCACGATCGAACAAGTTGCGCTGGTAACTGGGCACAAGGACTGGAAAATGTTGAAGCGCTACACCCATCTGAGGCCCGAGGCTCTCCACGCGCTGTTGGCAGCGCGCGCGGCATAGATGTGAGTGTCCAAAGGTTTCACGATAGAACAAGTCACTCTAGTCACGGGTCACAACGCGTCAATATACGCATCTCAAGCTGGAAACCCTGCACACGATCCGTGTTGCGAGGGCAGCCTAGCCGGCAAGCGCGATCTGCTGTGAGCTACCAATAAAAACTTCAATCTCTGGCGCCTATAGACGCGCATCGGATTCACACTGCGGTTGCGAACCGCGATCTGCTGTAGAGATACGGTCTCAACGCCTGCGAGACTGTGCAGTTAAATTGAGTTTAAACTGACGACCGCCCTCCAGGTCCTAAGCAGTACTCTTCCTATGCCTTGTGAGCATAGAGCCAGAGCGTATTGTCTGCGGTTTTGGAGATCGCGAAATCTCCATTGTGGATGCGAGACAAGATCGCCCGTCAGCTCACCGTCCACCGTTCAAAACTTGACTCTGAGATTTGCATCGAAGCCGTTTTGTTGGCTGCCGGATCCGAACTGCCCCTGATAGGCAACGCCAAGGCTGGTGTTGGCGCTCAGCGCAACGTCGAGACCAGCCTCGATCAGTGCCGCATCCCGGGCGATCGGAGCGCCGGCGATGGTGAAGGCATCGGAGCCGGCAAAGGCGACGGTCGAGGTCGGCGTGACGTCGCCGAAGGCATGCCGCCAGGCAAGCGTGCCGCGCGCCGTCACATTGGTGGCGCCGAGCGCAAAGTCGGTCGAGGCCCTCAGGCCGACCGTCGTGAAGGTGACATCGGTGTTGGCACTTGACGCCGACAGCGCTGCATCACCGCCCGTTTCATCGAAACCGTCGGTGTGCAGGCTGACATAAGAGAGACCTGCGAAGGGCTCGAGGCCGAGCTGACCGGCTTTGATGTCATAGGCGACCTCGCCGAACGCCTGGGCGGTACCGGCGTCATAGTCGCCGCTCAGAGTTTCATCGAAGCCGGCGAAGGAGACATGGCGGCCGACCGAGATGTTGTGCCAGGTGTAGGCGGCGCCGGCGCGCAGGCCGAACGCCCCCCACTGTCCGCCGCCATAGAGGCCGAGATGCCAGTTCTGGCTGTCGCCCGAAGAGGCGCGCTCATCGACACGGAAGGTCGAGCGGCTGTAGCCGGCGACCGCGCCTGCCCGCCAGTTCTCGCCGAGTGCCCCGTCGATGCCGGTGAGGAAGCCGCCGGTGTCGGAGGAGATGGCCCCGGCATTGCCGTTGCCGTCATTGTCGCTCCATGAGCCGAAGGCCGTTCCCCAGGCCGCCACGCGCTCGGTGGTTGCCGGTGATAGCATGCCATGGATAGCGCCGGTACCGGCATTGTCCTGGCCATCTTCGCCATAGGCGAGCACCGGCGCGTCGGTGGCTCCAACCGCGCCGAAGGCAGAAGCGATACGCGCGGTGATGATGTCGGCGATCCCCTGGCTGTCTTGCACGAGAGCGCCGTTCAAGGAGGGATAGGCATTGCCGGACAGCTGATCAAAGGCGTTGCGGACCGTTGCGCCGTCATTGGCCAGGCTAACCACGGCCTGAAAGAGGCCGCTCGAAGGGTCAAGCGTGCCAAGCGAGTCGAGCGCGCCGGCGGTGGCCTTCTGGTTGCCCGTCAGCGCCAGCTCCGCGAAGTGGATGTCGTTGCGTTTGAGCGTGAGCAGCACGTTGTTGGTGTCATAGGTCAAGGACGGGTCGAGGAAGGCAAAGTCCGACGTCACGCTGTCGAAGTGGCCGGCGACGCCGCCGTCGGCCGTCAGGATCGTGTAGATCGATGTCGGCTTGTAAGCGCCATTGGCGCCGATATGGGCAACCGCGCCGCCGCCGATGCTGGCTGTGCCCGTTACCTTGATGAGGTCGCCGGCGGTGCTCGCCGGATCGGCCTCGATCTCGAAATGGCCGCCGGTGTTGAAGACAAGGTTGCCATCGAGCGTCAGCGTGCCGACCGATGCGCCCGGCGCCAGCGTGCCGCCGTTTTCGACGGTCACCAGGCTTCCGGAACCGGAGCCGATCGTGCCGTGGCCGCCGAGGACGGCACCATCCAGGAGGTCGAGGCTGCCGCCAAGCACTGCGCCGGAGTGCGCAGTGTCCGAGCCGACGATGAGTGTGCCATCGGCCACCGTCGTGGTACCGCCGAAGCCGGAGCCGTCGCCATCATAGGCGAGCGTGCCTGTGCTCGTCTTGACCAGCGCGCCCGTTCCCGAAAGGGCGCCGGCATAGTTGCCGCCTGTGCCCTGGTCGAACGTCAGCGTGCCATTTGCGCCGATCGCCACATTGCCTCCCAACGAGGCCGCCGATGTCGAAAGGCCGCCGCCGGTGATCGACCAGTCGCTGGCGCTGATGCCGGTAAAGGTCAGTGTCGCCGTGCCCGCCTTGACCAGCGTGCCGGTGCCCTTGATGTCGCCGGCAAAAGCCGTATCGATCGACTGGTTGAGGGTCAATGCGTTCGACCCCAGTTGCAGATTGCCGCCGGTGCCGGAGAAATTGTTGATGCTGGTGTCCGCAGCCAGTGCCGACGAATCGAAGCTGCCGCCATTCAGCGTGACGCTCTGGGCCGAGGCCAGCGAGCCGCTGCCTGAAAGCGCCAGCGTGCCGGCGGCGATCTCAACCGCGCCGGTGATGCCGGCATTGGCGCCGGCCAGCGTCAGCGTGCCAGCGCCTTGCTTGGTCAGGCCGCCCGCGCCGGAGACCGGCTGGCCAAGCAAAAGGGTGTTTGCGGCATCGGCGATGTCGACAATGCCGCCGCCGGCGCCCAGCGTGATCGGTCGCGATGTCTGGTTGAAGGCCGTCCCCGTCACCAGGAGGGTACCGCCGTCGAGCGTCAGCCCAGCATTCCCGGCGCCCAGGTTCGCATCCGACGACACCGACAGCGTGCCGGCCTCGATCCTGGTGCCGCCGGAATAGGTGTTGGTGCCGGAAAGCACCAGCGTGCCCGCGCCTGTCTTGCGCAGGCCGTCGGTGCCGGCGACGACGTTGGCGATCGTGGTCACATAGCCGACGCTTGCCGCGCTGCCGTCTCCGACCCGCACCTCCACCGGCGCCGGGTGGCCCGCATCCGCCACCAGGGTCAGCGTGTCGCCCGTCAGCGCATAGCCGTCGGAAGCGAATTGCATGCCCGTGGTCCGCACGGCGCCGGCGCTGCCGTCCACCGTAACGGTGCCTGCCTCGCCGCCAAAAATGGCGAAGCCCGGCTGCGGCTGCATCGGTGCCGTTATCGTGCCCACCGCATCGGTCCACACCGGTGACGCGTTCGACCATGTGCCGCTGCCGCCGCCCAGGTGGGTGGCGTCGGCCTGACCGTTCGCATTCCAGACGTTCAGCGTCAGGCCGCCGGTGTTGAGAAGGTTGATCTGCTTGTCGCCCGTGAGCGTCAGGATCAACAGCGTCG
Source organism: Mesorhizobium loti (assembly GCA_014189435.1). NCBI lineage: Bacteria > Pseudomonadati > Pseudomonadota > Alphaproteobacteria > Hyphomicrobiales > Phyllobacteriaceae > Mesorhizobium > Mesorhizobium loti. The sequence continues at coordinate 2,700,551 of CP050293.1, read as the reverse complement.
AGCCGGTCGGTGCCGTACCCAGCAACAGCCCGCCATTGCTCTCGCTCAGCGTACCCGTGTAGTCGATGACGCGGTAGAGGCCGGGGCCGAAGCCACCGGCATCGGTAACGTCGAGCACCGCGCCGTTCAGCGTCACATTGCCATTGACCGAAACGCTGTCGGCAAGGCCGGCGGTCGCAAAATCGGCGCCGGGCGCCGCCGCCTCGTAGGCGAGATGGCTACCCTGCTGCAGGGTCATGTCGCCGTTCACCGTCAGCGTGCCGATCGAGGCGCCGGGCGAGAGCGTGCCGCCGCCAGCGACCGTCGTCGCGCCGACCGAGCCATGGCCGCCCAGCGTCCCTCCGCTGGCGACGCTCACGGTGCCGGCCAGGCTGGCGCCCGGATGCGTATCGTCGCCGACGATCAGCTTGCCGGCCGATACCGTGGTCACACCCGTATAGGTGTTGGCGCCGTTCAGCGTCAGCGTGCCTGCGCCGCTCTTCGTCAGCGGACCGCTGCCGGTAAGCTGGCCGGCGAAACTGCTGTTCACCGCCTGGTTGACAGTCAGGGCCGCCGCCCCAAGGCTGACAGCGCCGCCGCTGCCCGACAGCGACGACATCGACAAGGCAAACCCGTTGAAATCGAGTGTGCCGCCATTGACCGTGTAGGCGGTGTTGGCGACAAAAGCCCCCGCCACCCCAGCCCGCAGCGTGCCGCCGCTGACCGTCGTGCCGCCCGTATAGGTGTTGGCTGCCGCGAGTGTCAGCGTTCCCGTACCGAGCTTGGTCAGACTGCCGCCCGCCGAGCTGAGTGCGCTGGCATAAGTGACGGTCTGCCCATTGGTGTCGATGCTGTAGGCTTGGCCAGCAGCGGTCGAGAAGCGGCCGGAGTAGTCGGTCTGGTTGGCAGCGCTGTATTGCAGTGTGCCGCCGGTGAAGCTGAGTGTGCCCGAGGTGCCGAGCGCACCGGCGCTGCCTGCATTGAGAATGCCGCCCGCGAAGGTTGTGCCGCCGCTGTAGGTATTGGCGCCCGCCAGCGTAAATGTGCCTGCACCGATCTTCACCAGACTGCCGGGGCCGAGGTTCTCGCTGATGGCGCCGGAATAAAGCGTGGACGTGCTGTCGCCGCCCGTGGTCAACGTCGTCGCGCCCACCCCGATCCCGATCGTGATATTGCCGCTGCCGGCAAGTGAGCCGATCGTCTCGGAGTTGGCGACGGAAAGGGTTCCCGGCGCGTTGACGACGACGGCGCCCGTATCGGCGATCGCCGCGCTATTAGCCAGTTGCAGATTACCGGCGTTCACCGTCGTGACGCCGGTATAGCTGTTGGCTCCGATGAGCGACAGCGATCCGCCGCCGTCTTTCGTCAGCGTTCCTGCGCCGGTCGCAATCCCGCCGGACACGACAATGGACGCACCGGTCTGGGGACCGATACTGAGGTTCCGGCCGGTTCCCCCGATTCCCCCTGTGATGGTCAGGATGCCCGCATCGGCGTTGATGCGGGCGGCCGAGCCCAGCGTGATCGGGCCGCCATAGGCATTGGCCCCGGATACGTTGCGCAGCGCGCCGCCATTGGCGACGCCGGTCCCGTTCAGCATCAGAGCCTCCGAGGCGACCGTGATGCCGCCCTGCAACTCCAGCGCCGCGCCGCTGGCCACGGTGGTGCCGGAAGCCGCGGAGCCGAGCGCAGCGGCGCTCTGGATGTTGAGCACGCCGGCCGAGATCGTGGTCGCGCCGCTGTAGCTATTGGCTCCCGAGAGAACCTGTGTGCCGGCGCTGGTCTTGGCCAGCGACAGCGCGCCCAATGAATCGATGAGGGTCCCTGAAAAAGTAGTGCTGCCCGAGGAGGGCGCGACGGTTAGCGTCGCCGCGTCGCCAACGGCCCCATTGACAACAAGCCCGTTGCCGGAAAGCGACTTGATCGTGTTGTCAAATCCGTTCAGCCGCAGCAGACCGGTGAGAGCGACATCGGAGTTCGGCGACAGCGCGCCCGCGACATTCGCCCCGAGGGTGCCGGTGTCCATCACCGTGGTGGTGCCGCTGTAGGTGTTCACCGCCGACAAAACCGCAAAGCCATTGGTGAAGGTGACTGGGCCGCTGCCGCCGAAGCTGTTGCTGAAGATTGTGGTAGCGCCGCCCATGTCGAAGGTGCCGCCACCGGCATTGAGGGTAATGGGGCGGGTGCTCGCCAGATTGACGTTGGCCGTCAACCGCAACGTGCCGCCGTTGAAGGTCAGCCCGCCAGAGGTATTGCCGAGGTTGGTATCCGATGAAATCGACAGGATGCCGCTATTGAGCGACGTGCCGCCCGTGTAGGTGTTGATGCCGGACAGCGTCAGGGTGCCGGTGCCGGTCTTGGTCAGCGAGCCTAAGGTACCGGCAACGGCACCGCCATCCTGGATCACGCCGGAAAAGATGGACGAGAGATTGCTGCCTCCAACCGCCAGGTTCTGCGCGCCGAGCTTGACCGTGCCGTCACCCTCGATCGAGCCGACCGTGGTGCCGCCGTTCGTGAGCCCCGAAATGTCGAGAGAGCCGGTGCCGTTCAGGATGAAACGCGCGGTTCCGCCGCTGCCGTGGACAGCTATAAAGGCCTGGCCGCCGTTGTTGGTGGTGATGGTGGCGCTGCCGGCCCTGCCGGCAGCGGCGAAATTCACGACGCCGCCGGCGTTGTTGGTTATGGTGGCGCTGCCGGCGGTGCTGTTTTCGCTGAAATTCAGCGTGCCGTCGTTGATGATGGTGGCGGCGCCCGCCGTGGCGGTCTGGATGAAAGTTATCGTGCCGCTAACGTTGTTGGTGATGGCGGCGCTGGCGGCCGTGCTGTAGTTCTTGAAGTCCAGGGTGGCGTTGTTGGTGATGGTGGCGGTGTCGGCGGTGCCGCCGAGGACGAATGCGACCCCGCCGTTGTTGGTGATGGTGGCGCTGGCGGCGGTGCTGGAATCGGTAAATTGCAGCCCTCCGAAATTGGTGATGCTGGCGGCGCCGGCCGTGGTGTTGTTTTGGAACTCAATGGAGCCGTTATTGGTGATGGTAGCGCTGCCGGCCGTGCTGTTGTTGGCAAATAGGGTTTGATAATTATTGGTGATGGTGGCGCTGCCGGCCGTGCTGGTGGTGGAGAAAGTGAGCTGGTAATCGTTGGTGATAGTGGCGGTGCCCGCCGTGCTGTTGTAGTAGAAATGGATTTCGCCGCCGACATTGGTATTGATGATGGTAGCATTGCCGGCCGTGCTGTTGTCCAGGAAATTGACGTTGGCGAGATAGTTGGTGATGATGGCGCTGCCGGCCGTGCTGGTATTGAAGAAACTCAGGCTGGCGCCGGCTTTGTCAGTGATGTGGACGGTGGCGCCGTTCGTCACGACACCGGCGCCGGTGAAACTCATTGCGCCATAGATGGTGAAATAGTAAGTCGGCGCCCCGGCGACGAATGTCCAGCCCCCAACGGCGGTGTTGTCGTCGAACCGGTCGTCCACCTGCAGGTCGGTGTGGCTGGACGCGCCGAAGGTGGCGGTGCCGTCCGGCACGTTGCCTGAATCCCAGTTGCCGCCGTAGAAGTAAAAGCCCGTACTGGGATTGGTGCGCCAGATCGCATCCGCCGCCGCCGCCGGGGGTGTCGCGACGCACAGCGCTGCCACGGCGCCCAGCGCCATCGCGGCGTCACGACGGCGCTCGCGAAGAGCCGAGGCCGGGCTTTTCATCTGGACTGAACGATCGAACATATCCCGCCACCTGCACGTTGACCGAAAAATCGAGCCGGTGGTGGCGTCGCCCAGAGCGGCTCACCGTTTCATGGAAACGCTGAACCGCTCTGTCTCTTTGTCTGGCGCAATTCCCGACGGAAAAAAGCGTTTTTTCCTCGAATTGCTCTAGCAGCCAATTGTTTGGACAGTATTTGAAGATCGCAAGAAAACACCCCTGCCGGGGCTGGTGGTGAGCCAGGTCAACCGGAGACTGGCATGCTCACGCCGTTCTAGTGGGCATGTTGCCTTGTTTTTATGCGTCCGCGCACCGCCAATGCAGGCGATCTTCGTTCAGGCTTCAGCGGAAAGGCCGATACTGGCAAGGACAAATGCGGGAATCACCTGCTCGCCGTGCAGATCTGACACGTGCGCGATCATGCCGCCCATGACGTTGGCGCGTGCTTGCTCCGAGATAAGGTGACGCGCCGACGTGAAGTAGAGATACTCGATCGCGCTGCCGGCGCCGACAGGACCAATCGCGGCAAGCGCATCCGCCGCCGACGCCGGCAATTTCTGATCCGCCGCCGCCATCATCCAGCCGATCATCAAGGCGATCTCGGGTGGGCAAAGCGGACCCATATCGGTTATTTCAGCGGCGGCAGCGTCCAGCGCGGCGCGGTCGCCGGCGGCAAGCAGGGCGATACACTTCAGCACCCTCATGTGCAGATGAAATGCGAGGCCTAGTTCGGCCATCCCGATGCCGCGGTCAAAGAAGCTGACGGCTTCGTCAAAACGGCCGCGCGCATAGCGTAATTGGCCTATGATGGGCAAGGCCGCGGCAAACTCCGCGGTCCGCGCGAAGCCGCGCTCGGCAAGATCCTCCGCCAGATCGAGATGACCCCGGCTGATGAAGTACAACAGCTTGGCCGCCGCCAACATCAGCAGCGGGTTTTCCTCGATGGTGGGAAGGCACTCCAATACGGTGGCTTCGATCTCGCTTTCGATCAGGTCACGCTCGTCGAGACTCATTCCGCCGAACTGCCCGGTCAGCACAAGGCGCGCGAACAGATGCATGCACCATTGCAGCGCGGTATCAGCGTCGGAGGGATTGTGCTCGCGATCCCTGCTCAATTGCTCGCCTCGTGCCAGCCACATCGGATTTGACGTCGATAGCAGGCCGGAGGCTTTCTGCAGGCGTATTTCGGGTGATGCGTCCACGGGTGTACCGAGGCCGGTCGAGGCGTCGGCAAGTGCCTGCCGAAGGACATCGGTGACTGCGTTTGAAATCCGGGCCGCATCGTTTGCGAACGATGTTGCGGGGGCGCTGTCGAGACGCAGGCTGAACGCCTTCACGATGCGCTTCGATGGCATGTCCCGCAAGGTGACCGCGCAATTGATGCGGCCGTTGTCGGCGTGAAAGTTCACCTGCAGGAAATAGTGCAGCTTGTCGGTGGCGGCGGGGTACCAATTTTCGGCCACAACCACGACCTTGCGAGCGCCAATGCTGGCGGCGATCAGGTCGCGAAGCTGCTCGACCAGGGAAGACGCTTGCTGGGCGAAGGGATGTCCCTGCAATCCGTAAGCCGGCCCGATAACCAGGAATCCATCGACCGGCTCCGTCGCAGATGGTGCAGCCGGTGCCGCCGGAGATGGCGATGCTATCCAGACATAACCCTCGCCATATTGCGTGGCGATATATTTTGGCGATTTGGCATTATCGTTTAGCTTTAGCCGCAGCCGGTTGACCAGAAAATCGATGTTGCGGTCCGATCGATCGGATTCCAGCGAAGTGATTTCGTCGAGCAGACGAGTGCGGCGCATGAGGCGTTGCGGGTTACGCGAGAAGGCGAGCAGCAGCGCGCGCTCGTTTCGGGTGAACTGAACCGTCTGCCCGTCGCGGATCGCGAAAAGACACGTTTCGTCGAGGATCAAATCTCCGAAATGCAGATTTTGTGTTTTTCCCATTCCCAACCCCATGGCGCCCCCGCGGAGGCGACGCGCGCCACGGTCGACGAAGACCGGCAATATGTTACGCCGTCATGCCATGATGCCATGCCCCACGACGCGCGCCAATCGATAAGGATCAAAGGCCGGCGAGATCTTTGGATCGGTCAACCCGAACCAGGGCATGCAGGTCAAATCATCTGGCTTGAGCTCAAAAGCGCGACAACTGTGGCAACGCCGCAACACTAATGTCGAGCACTGCCAAATCGGGCTGCCGTTGCGCCGATAGACGTGAACCTTCCCTTCGAGAATCGCGTGCTTCCCTGCGGACGTGCAAGTTTGCGCAAGAGATGTGTAAGCGCAGTTTCGGCGTCCTAGCCAAGCAAGGCTATTTTAAGTGACTGATTCCATTGAAGGAATGGCACGGGCAGCAGGGCTCGAACCTACGACCTGCGGTCATGGAGACCGAATATCCTTATGTCAGCCTTGCCCGAGTCGTGCGCGGCGTGGCCAGGAGCAGGCTCGTTTCGCTGCCCGTTATGCCAGCAATTAGGCGGATGCGCCGTAGCACGGCATCGAAATCGGTCAGTGAGGCGGTCCCGAGTTCGACCACCAAATCCCAGCGGCCATTGGTGGTGTGGATGGTGGAAACCTCGGGAAGACCGCCCAGCGCCCGGACCACGCGGTCGGCAGCGTGGCCCTCAATCTCGACCATCATGATGCCCCGGATGCGCTGATCGACGGCGTCGGCGCGCAGCACCACGGTGTAGCCGATGATCTCGCCCGACCGTTCCAGCCGCTCCATACGCGCCCTGACCGTGGCGCGCGAGACGCCGAGATCGGCGGCGAGATCCGACACGCTGCGGCGCGCATCATGGCGCAGCAAGGTCACCAGCCGTTCATCCAGAGCATCCATGATGGTACCATTTCGATCAATTTCGCTTCCATTATGATAAGTCATACTTTCCGGATTGCCAATTTTGCCTGTTCATATCGCCAGCTCGCCATGGTCTCCTCGCGGGCATTCGAACTTGGGCGCCGGGAAAACAAAAAATGCGTTGCAGAATCGTTGGGGCACCGGTGCAGGACGGCGCTGGCAGAATGGGATGCGAAATGGGGCCGAGTGCGCTGCGGACCGCAGGGCTTGCCGAGATGTTGTCCGGCCTCGGCCACACCGTCGAGGACATGGGCGCCGTCCAGCCAATGCCGGCAAGGCGCGTCGTGCATGGCAATTTGGCGCTGAAGGCCTTGCCCGAGATATCGGCCTGGACATCGGCCATTGCCGAGGCCGCCTACGCGGCAAGCGAGGACGCCATGCCGATCCTCCTCGGCGGCGACCATTCGATCTCGGCCGGGACCGTGTCGGGCCTTGCCCGCCGCGCCGCAGAGGCCGGTCGCCCGCTGTTCGTGCTGTGGCTCGACGCGCATCCGGATTTCCACACGCTCGACACCACCGCCAGCGGCAATCTGCACGGTGTTCCGCTCGCTTATGCCAGCGGCCAGCCGGGTTTCAGCGGCTATTTTCCGGATCTACCGGCGGTGGTCGATCCCACGCGTATCTGCACCATGGGCCTGCGCAGTGTCGACCCGGCTGAGCGCAGCGCCCTCAACCAGGCGGGAGTGACTGTGCATGATATGCGCGCCATCGACGAGCATGGCATCGCACCGCTGCTGCGCGCCTTCCTGGCGCGCGTGTCTGATGAAGACGGGCTGCTGCATGTCAGTCTCGACGTCGATTTCCTCGACCCCTCGATTGCGCCGGCCGTCGGCACCACGGTTCCAGGCGGTGCGACGTTCCGCGAGGCGCATCTGGTGATGGAGATGCTGTCCGACAGCGGCCTCGTCTCCAGCCTGGACCTGGTCGAGTTGAATCCCTTTCTGGACGAGCGTGGCCGCACCGCGACGCTGATGGTCGACCTGACGGCCAGCCTGATGGGCCGCCGCATCATGGACCGTCCGACCCGCAGCCATTCCGGGAGCTTTTGATCATGACCACGGCAAAGCTGAATATCGTCCCTTTCGTCAGCGTCGACCGCATGATGAAACTGGTGATCGCCATCGGTGTCGAGCGCTTCCTGACCGAGCTCGCCGGCTACATCGAGGAAGACTTCCGCCGCTGGGAACTGTTCGACAAGACGCCACGCATCGCCTCGCACAGCCATGATGGCGTCATCGAACTGATGCCGACGAGCGACGGGCGCCTCTATGGCTTCAAATATGTCAACGGCCATCCCAAGAACATGCGCCAGGGTTTGCAGACGGTCACCGCCTTCGGCGTGCTCGCCGATGTTGGCAGCGGCTACCCGATGCTGCTCACGGAAATGACCATCCTGACGGCACTTCGCACCGCCGCCACCTCCGCTGTCGCGGCCAAGTATCTGGCGCCGGGCGGCACGCGCACCATGGCCATCATCGGCAATGGCGCCCAGTCGGAGTTCCAGGCCATCGCCTTCAAGGCGCTGACGGGTATCGATCGGCTCAGGCTCTACGACATCGACCGGTCAGCCTCGCTGAAATGCGCGAAGAACCTGGCTGGCATGGGGTTCGACATCACCATCTGCGAGACCGGGCAGGAAGCGGTTGAAGGTGCCGGGATCATCACGACCGTTACCGCCGACAAGCAGTGCGCCACAATTCTGACCGACAACATGGTCGGCTCCGGCGTTCACATCAACGCCGTCGGCGGCGATTGCCCCGGCAAGACGGAACTCCACAGGGACATCCTGCTGCGCTCCGACATTTTCGTCGAGTTCCCGCCGCAGACCCGCATCGAAGGCGAGATCCAGCAGCTGGATCCCTACCATCCGGTGACCGAGCTCTGGGAAGTGATCGCCGCCAAGGCGCAAGGCCGCCGAGACGCCAAGCAAATCACGCTGTTCGATTCAGTCGGCTTCGCGATCGAGGATTTTTCGGCGCTGCGCTATGTGCGCGACCAACTGCAGGCGACCGGCCTCTACGAGGAGCTCGATCTGCTGGCCGATCCTGACGAGCCACGCGACCTGTTCGGCATGCTGCTGAGGGCGGCCATGCAGCCGGCGGCATAACAAGGCTCGCTCAAAAACTGTATCCGCCCTCCTGCCCAATCGCGCTTGCATCTTCATTGCTGGGCGGTGCCGCGCCCGAACTGGTTCATGCGGAGTTTCGTGACCCATGCGCCGGCCGCGTTCCTCATCGTAACTTCTTGTCTTGTGCACCCGGTGCGCTTTGCTGTAGCGAGGCTGCTGACGTAGATCGGGGCTACGGTAAATAATGAGCAGATGAAAGTTTGACCAAATGCCTGAAGATCTTATCAACTCCGACGCGGAATTGTTGGAGATGACCGCCGACATCGTTTCCGCCTATGTCAGCAATAACCCGGTTCCAGTTGCGGAACTCGCTCGTATAATTGCAGATACTCATGAAGCGATCAGCAAGCTGTGGGGAGCACCCGCACCCAAAGCGGAAGAGAAGCCGACACCCGCTGTCCCGATCAGGAAATCGGTGACGCCCGATTTCATCATCTGCCTGGAAGACGGCAAGAAGTTCAAATCGCTCAAACGGCACTTAGGCACCCACTACGATCTGTCGCCAGATGCGTACCGCGCGAAATGGGGCCTGCCCTCTGATTATCCGATGGTTGCGCCGAACTACGCTGCGGTGCGATCGGCGATGGCGAAGGCGATCGGCCTGGGACGGAAGGCCGTAGCGCCTGAGCCTGAAGCGGCGCCAGCGAAGCGCCGCAAGATCGGCATCAAGACGAGCTAACATCGGGGCTATTTTGCTCAAAAGGCCCGCGTTCTGTTGCAGGGGCGCGGGCTGATCGTTTTCTGATAGAATGAACCCTTACCCCTCATTCAAAGGCAGCCGCTGTCGAGGACACCATCCCTCAACGGATTGTCACCCTCTCGCAGACGGCATCTGGGAAAACGCGGCGATGATCGCCTCGAGCGACACATTCAGTGCGTTGGAAAAGGTCCTGCCCTTCTGCCAAATCGCAACGTAGTGATAGAGCGCGGATGGTTCCACCGGCTTTATTCCCAGGTGAAACGCAGCGTATTCACGCGCGATGATCTCATTGGTGATCGAAATGCCCAGGCCCGCGGAGACGTATCCGGCTTCGTGACCGTTGCAATCGAATTCCACCAGTATGTCTGGCTCAACGCCGGCGAAGCGCAACGCATTGAAGTTCATCTGGTGGGCGGCGAACTGGGGATCGATATCGACGATCGTTTCCCCCGCCAGGTCGTGAGCCTCGATACAGGTCTGTTTTGAGAAGCGATGGTCGGGATAAAAGATGCATACGTTTCGTGCCGACCCAAGCGGTGCCCATTCGAACAGGCGTGGATCTAGGGGCAATCTCGAGATTCCGATATCCGCACGCCCAGCCAGGATGTGCTCGCCGATCTGCTCGTAGCTTCCAGAAATCGACCGGACATTCGAAGCGGTCTTTGAGTGGATGATCGCCACAACCTTGGGCAAGGTCACGAAACCGAAAACAGAAGGCGCGGCAATCGCGATCCTCTGCTTTTCGTCATTCTTCATCGCGAAGATCGACGCTTCCAGCCGATCCAGGGACGTCAGGGCAAGTTCCACGTTTCGCAGGAGTTCCCAGGCTTCCTGCAAGGGGACGATGCGGTTAGCCGATCTCTTGAAGAGTGTGATGCCGAGCGTGGTCTCGAGTTGCTTCACATGTTGACTGACGGCCGGCTGGCTTATCCCGAGCGCTGCCGCTGCTCGCCTTGTCGAACCGGTCCGCAACACTTCCCGGAAGACCTTCAGCTGACGGAGCTTCAGGTCGCTCTGCAGCAACTCCATTCCCTGCGCTCCTTTCCCTGATAACGCCACCCGGGAAGCAGATAACGCCAACCTGGGGAGCAACGAGCCGCCTCAGTATATAACGGTGCGTTATAGATAAAATAATAAAAATTATAGATTGAGTATGTAATTTCAGGCGCTAGAATTAGCCAATATCTTAAATTAACTCCAAATTACAAATATAACAATTCGCAACCTTGGGTTATACGACTTGGTCCGAGTGACAAAGGCCGGCGTATCCTGCGGTAATTGCGGATCGAGGAAAGCGCCCCATGGGTGGTTTTACTACTCAGTTTGTTGTCGCACTCATCGTGACCATAAGCTTGGCCCTTGTCAGCGGCTGCCTTGGTACGGCATTTGGTTTGTTCCTGGCGATTTCGAAGGGCACGGCACAACCGCGCCTCAACAGTGTCGTGACGGCCTACACGACGGTGGTCCGGGGTGTACCAGAACTTCTCATTATCCTGCTCATCTACTTCGGCGGAACGACCCTCGCCAGCAAGATCGCCGGCCGGTATGTGGAGGTGAACGCATTCACCGCAGGGGTTATCGCGCTCTCGGTCGTTTTCAGCGGTTATGCGACCGAAGTGTTTCGCGGCGCGATTGCGGCAGTGCCAGCGGGTCAAACCGAAGCGGCAAAGTCGCTTGGGCTGAACGCCTGGCAGCGCTGGATGTTCGTCATCGGACCGCAGATGCTGCGGTTGGCGCTGCCTGCCTATGGCAATCTCTGGATATCGCTCTTCAAGGATACCGCGCTGGTTTCGATCGTCGGCCTGACCGACATCATGCGCGTTGCGTATGTGGGGGCCGGATCCTTGCGCGCACCGTTGACCTTCTATCTTGCGGCCTCGGCTCTCTATCTCTCGCTGACCACCGTCACGCTGCTGTCGATCCGGCTGGCTGAGCGGCGCTATCCGGCGCTCGGCCGGTAGGAGGGAGCGACCCATGAACCTCGGCTTGATGCTTGACGCACTGGTTGTCCTGCCTTCGGGCGTTGGTCTCACACTGACCCTGACGGTCCTGTCGCTGACGGCCGGATTTCTTGTGTCCGTGCCGCTGGCCTTCATGCGCGCGTTTGGACGTCCCGGCCTCTCGCTCGCGGTGCTTTCATACACCTACGTCATCCGCGGGACGCCGATGCTAGTTCAGCTCTTCCTGCTCTACTACGGCCTTAGTCAGATCGCGGCGGTGCGAGCCAGCATCTTCTGGGTGATCCTGCGGGATCCCTTTTGGTGCGCCCTGCTGACATTTTCGCTGAACAGCGCGGCACACACCACCGAGATCCTGTGCCGCGGTCTCCAGTCGGTGCCGAAGGGTGTCACCGAGGCGGCCACGTCTCTCGGCTTGAAACGCTTCCAGATCGCTCGCCTGGTCACCTTCCCGATCGCTTTCAGGATATCGCTTCCGGCCTACGGGAACGAGGTCGTGGGGATGATCAAGGGTTCGTCCCTGGCGAGCACCGTGACGCTGCTCGAGATCACGGGCATGGCGAGACAGATGGTGTCGACCACGTTCGCGCCGTACGAGATCTTCATCGTCGCCGGAGCGATCTACCTATCGCTCACCTCGATCGCGGTGAAAGCGACCCAGTTGCTGGAGCGATGGCTTTCGACCGACGGCAATCGTGTGCATCGACGCAAAGCGCGCTTGCGACCGGCCTTGCCTGATCCAGAGATCACGACGCCCCTGCCCTGACCTGCGGGTTTTTGGCGGCCCTTTCCATCTTAACCAACGAAGAGGTGCATCATGCGCATACCCCTAGCTATTGCTGTTTCTATCGCATCCCTGATGTCGGCATTCCCGGCCGGCGCGCAAAGCGAGCGCGTCATTTCGATCGCCTCCGAAGGTGCTTCGCCTCCCTGGGACAGCACCGACGCGAACGGTCAACTTTACGGCTACGATATCGATGTTGGACAGGAGCTGTGCCGCCGCATCGCGATCAAATGTGTCTTCGTTCCGCAGGATTGGGACGGGATCATCCCGGCGCTGCTTGTCGGCAAGTTCGACGTGATCATGTCTGGCATGGCGATCACGGAAAAACGCAAGCAGAAGATCGCGTTCTCAGTTCCCTACGCCACCGGCTTCAACCAGTTCGTTGTGCGCAAGGACCTGGGTCTCGATCCTGGCGACACCAAGGAGAAGGTCAATCTTTCGACCATCGGCGACAAGGAGAAGGCGACCATTGAACGCCTCAGATCGAAACTCGCCGGCAAGGCGATCGGGGCCCTGCGCTCGTCGAATTCGGAAGCAGTCGTGAAGGAAATGCTGGGCGATGTCGTGACCATTCGCAGTTATGACAGCCAGGACAACATGAAGCTCGATCTTGCCGCGGGTCGCATCGACGGCGGCCTCGCCGACTATTTCACCTGGCGGGATTTTCTGGAGACGCCTTCCGGCTCGGACGTGGTGTTTTTTGGCCCCGAACTGAAGGGTGGGCTCTGGGGGCCGGGCGTCGGCGCCGGCATGCGCAAGGACGATGCCGAACTTCTCGCCAAGTTCAACGCGGCCATCGACGCGGCCACCAAGGATGGAACGATCAAGGCGCTGAGCCTGAAATGGTTCAAGAGCGATATCTCACCGGCCGTCTCGCAATAGGCGGCAACCGACTTCGACATTGACGTGGCGCTGGCCGGAACGCCGGCGCCCTCCCCTCCTTCAAGGCGAGCCCCATGAAAGACCAGTTCTGCGCGGTCGTTACCGGCCAATCCCTGATCAAGCACGACATTCGTGGCGTCAAAGACGAACGCTTCATCGCGGTTGTGGACTTCCTGCGCCAAGGCGACGTCGTCTTCACCAACTTCGAGTCGACAATCCTCGGCAAGCACGGCGGGTGGCCGACCAAGGGCAAATACTTCGGATATTCCAGGGCTGAAGTGCTCGACGCATTGCAGGCGATCGGTTTCAACGCGCTTGCACTCGCAAACAACCACGCCTTCGATCTCGGAGCTGGCGGTATCCTCTCGACGCTGGAGGAGGCGGAGGCGCGCGGTTTCCTGCATGCCGGCATCGGAGCCGACGAGACGGAGGCCAGAAAACCGGGCTGCAGCCGAATGGGCGCGCGCGAGGTCGCGCTTCTCGCGATGGATGCAGGCCCTGGCCCGACCAACATGTATGCCGAAGACCGCACGGCCTTCCGGCCGCCTCGGCCCGGCGTCAACCGTCTGAACACCGTTCGCAAAATGGGGGTGCCGGACGGACATTTCCGCAGACTGGCAAGGCTGGGCGCTCATTTGCAAAGCTCCCCCTTTGAACTGGCCAACTATGCGCAACCGGAGGACCCGGTAGAGGTGTCGGCCGACAAGGAGATTGATTTCTACGGCACCGTGTTCACGCAAGCCCCCGATTTCGGCCGTCTGATCGAAGTCGATCAGCGAAGCGCGAGTGTCCATCTGTCCGCCATCCGGCACGCGGCGGCACAAGGCGATTTCGTCATTGCCTATCTGCACCACCATCATTGGGAACCAGGTTGGCAGGACGTGCCGCGCTGGGTACAAACCTTCGCCCGGATGTGCATCGACGCCGGCGCGAACCTGTTCGTCAGCCACGGCGCTCCTGTGCTGCAGGCCGTGGAAATCTACAATGGCTCGCCGATCTTCTACGGCCTCGGAAACTTCCTCTTCCACGTCCACCCCGACGAAACCGAATGGGATCCACCGGAAGTCTGGCAAAGCATCGTGGCCGCGTGCCGCTATGATGCGGGCGGAAGCCTCGCAGAAATAGACCTTCTGCCGGTCGTGATCGGCGCGGAAGCTCAGTCTCTCGGATCAGCAACGGGCAGATTGGTACCCGTCGCCGTCACTGGAAGCGCGGCGCGAGACATCCTCGAGGGATTCGCGACCCGCTCGCGGGCGTTCGGCGTCGAAATCGAAGTGTCCTCGGCTTGCGGCCGCATCGCCGTGCCCGCTGCCCGAAAATTCGGCTGACAGGCCCGACTGGCCGTCAGGCCGTCTTGTGTTCGGCCGGCGCGGCTTCGTCGGCCGTCTCGCTGTCCGCCTTTGTGTCTAGCAGGGCCAGTTCTTCTCCTAACGCTGAGATCAGGGACGAGACGCGACCGCGCACACGCGGCGGAAGATTCACTAGCCCCTCGATCAGGCGCCGACCTTCCGCGCTCGCAATGAAATCCAGGCGCTCATCGACCGGCAGGGGCCGCGCCTCGACGCGGGTCTCATCGTTTCCCGGCAGGCCGTCGAAGAAGCGGCTGACGGGGACGTCCAGCGACGTAGCGATCTCGTAGAGCATCGACGCGCTCACGCGGTTCCTCGCGTTCTCGTATTTCTGGAGCTGCTGGAAGCTGATGCCTATGGATCGGGCAAGCTGGCCTTGCGAGACGTCGGATTGGACGCGAACCGTCGCAATCTGCCTGCCGACATGCTGATCGGCGGGATGAGGGTCACTCTCGATCTTTGGCTCCGGCCCCGTCCGAAGGAGGACGGAGCGTTGCGGTTTCAACAAGGCCTTTTGATCCTCCACAAGTCAGTCGGATAGAGAGTCTGTCGCGTACGCAGCTGGCTCTTCGGACCGAAGTTATCTGCAGATCGAATCGCCATTTAATATACCTTATAGGGTGCAAAATGACCCTATAGGTGGCAAAGAAAATCTGCCTGCCGATTGTGGACTCATGGTCAGTCCACGACAGATTCGAGCCGCACGGGCTTTGCTTGGTTGGTCGCAGCAGGAGCTTGCTGACAAGGCAATTGTATCGCTGAATGCGCTGGCCCGGTTGGAAAATGGCAAGGTAGATTCTCGGATCAGCACTTTGCAGGCCATTGAGGCGGCTCTGACAAAAGCGGGTGTCGAATTCTTGTCCGCTGGTCAAAAGGGTGAAGGTGTACGGCTCTTAGATCCTCATGCTTGAATGTCCAGTTGGCGGAAACATACGATCCCACGAGATGAAGGGGTTAGATAATCCAAACTGCTTTCCCTAAATTAGCCGATTGGCCTAGTCGTGGTATCGTCGGAATCACCCATGATCCGAGTTCCCCGAAACTTGGTTGTGGTCAGACTGGGATGACTGCCGACGCACGCCCCCAGCCGAGTCCTTACGCCCTGCCCTGTGAGCTTCGGCCGCAGAAAGGCTTTCGTGATCGATTTCATATCAGATGAGCCATAAGAGATCAACTTGAAATTGGATGATATGAAAGAAATTACCGGCGTCCAGATCAGAGCAGCGCGAGCGTCGATACGTTGGAGCGCTGAAGATTTGGCCGATGCAGCTAGCGTGGGAGTGGCGACAGTCAGGCGCGCAGAAGCTGCGGATGGCGTCCCTCCGATCACCATAGCAAATCGGAACGCGATCCGTGGTGCCCTTGAAAAGGCGGGCATCGAGTTCATTCCGGAAAACGGCGGTGGCGCTGGCGTGCGCTTGGCCAAACGGCAATAGCGAACGCCGAACGCATAGCTTCGAGCGATCGTCCCAATCTGACACCGACTTCCGGTCACTTCGCGGCAGGTGTGGCCATGCGCAATAGGCGACATTGAACGACCGAAAAGGGCCGGGACTGTCCGTTTTTGGATTCGCACCGCTAATAGCTAACGTCTACGCTGATAGGCCACTCAGAGGATAGCGCTAGGACGACAATGCCAGCGATAGTTGCGTTGCAAAACGCACGCTATCTTCCGCTACCGGCAGTTCGACCTTCCATCGGGGCGGAAAGAAAGGGGGGCGGATCCTCGAAGGCTTGCGCGATAGTGCTGCTTTATGCGGGTTCGCCCCGAGACGCCGGCAACTTCGGGATGCGCTACCCGAGCATACTTCGAAATCTCGCAAAAAGGTTTTGGCAGTCGATTGGCTGCAGCGGCCGAGCGCCCAAGCCGGCAAAATGCAACCCAAGCCGAGCGAATGCTCCAGCTTGGCTGTCAGTCACCTGGTAGATGATGTCTTCAGCAGACAGCCCGCCGGTGTCGACGAAGCACTTGGAGATGCCGTCGAGTGCGCCAGGTCCAGCGACGACGAAGGCGGATTCGTCAAAGTCCAGCATGGACGAGTAGTTCAGGTCGATCGCGTACTGAAACGCAAGAAAGCGCCCGAGGCCGGGGTAAGGGACAAGGAGGTCAAAGACTTCGCGGAGGCTTCGAGCCTTCGCGACCCGGGCTGGCAAGCCTTCCTCCATCATCATCTTGAGCAAGGCGATATGGTTGGCGTGCTTTCTCACCGAGCCCAATTTCGGTGCCGGCATGATGTAGGCCGCAGAATAAACCGTCTGGCCGCCAGCCATCATCCGGTCCAGAGCATCGGACATCTTCCCCAGTGAGGTGCTGGCCCAAGACAGTGGCCCGATGGTACGCTCGAGGGACTCCCACGTTTCGATCTTGTTGAAGATCTTGAACAACAGGGTGCGGAAGAACAGCTCCTCGACGCTTTGCGATCGGGCATCGTCGTACTGGACGTGACGGATTAGGTACTGGCTTACGCGATCTGCCGCGCGATAGGCATTCGTGAAGCGGTACTGGCCAATAATCGGGTCGTTGGTCCAAGGACCGATCGGATCCTGCAGGCGCTTAAAGTAAACCTGTTGGCGCTCGTGGGCAAAGCGCCAATAGGTGTCCATGACTGGTGAAAATTCCATTCGAGTGCTCGTGGCAAGATCGGTCCTTCCTAGACCTTGAGGCCACGCGACGAAAGCAATAAACGGCGTCGCTAACAGCTAAGGCGCTGAGGACTGGCCTGCAGGTGTCGCGGGTTGTGCCGCTGTTGGCGCTGCCGGCGTTGCGGCTGGTGTTGCGGGCACGGCTGGGGCCATCGACGCAGCGGGCGCTGTCGGTGTAGTTACGACCGTGACCGAGGGAGTAGCCGACGGCGGCGGTTTGGTGAACTGGCTGACCGTCAGGGTAATGCCGATGCCGAGGAGCAGCGTCCCCAGCCACCACATAATTGCTTGCTGCTTTTCGACTGTCACCAGCCGATCGGAAATCCTCTTATCGGTTTCGTTGATCTTGAACTCGAGGCCGGAAAGCGACTGGATACCGTCCGCAATATGCTTCACCAGGTCAGGTGGAATGTCCTTGTAGCCGATCTTGTCGCCCATCGGTGTCTGATCGCGCAGGTCTGCAAACCATATGTGGAAGCAATCTTCGCCACGGAAAAGGTGGACTGAACTCGGTCCGGCGTTGAACACCGAGAAAATCAGGCGCCCACGAAAGCCCGGGTCGACATGGAACCCAGAGACGTTGACAAGCCCTTGGAACTTGTAGCGGGCTCGTATCGAAATGAACGCTAGCGCATCCTCTGGTATATAGACGCTCTCCTCGGTGATCAGCAGGGCGAACTGGCCTGCGGGGATCTGGAAGTGCTCGCCAGGGTTGAGAATCTTCTTTGTCTTCAGCTTTGTGTCAGTGCCGACCCCTGTGGGCGAGACGTAAATCTCCGCCCCGATCGTCAGCCGATAAGTGGCCCTGTCCAGGAGCTTAGGTTCGTAGGGTCTGATGAGATCGACTAGGCGGCGCTTCAGCTCGTCGTTGCCCCAGAACATCTTCAGCCCCCCTCTGCCAGGGTCCGATGGAAGATCGAACGGCGTTCGATGAACCTCAGCCGATTGCGATAGCGCTCGACGAGATCCAGCTTCAACCCGGCCGCGTATCCAACCACGAGCCTGAATAAGGCTAGGTTGCTTTCGCGCATCATTGTGTTGAATGGAGCCATTTCCAGATGGTCCCAGGACTCGCACGCCTTCGCGAGGAGTCCCGTAGAAATGGCGAATGACCGGATGAATGTGCTCTGACCCTCAGGTAAGCGAATCGGCACTTCCCCGAGACCGGAAATCGAAGCCCACTCTTCTGCAACAGCCTTGCCGAGATCCTGGTTGATCGTGTTGGCGGTGGCGAGCGTGATGATGAAGGCATCCGTGAGAACCGCCGCGAAGCGATCCGCATCGGCAGCCTCGAAAAAGTAGGCAACGTACTTGGCGTTATGCAGCGCCATGTGTTTCACTCGCTCCGCTAGGGGTAGGATCACCACATCCTTGTGAAACCTTTCGTCATGGCGCAACTGCTCAAGCTGCAATTCGTAGACGAAATCGGCGATCGAGAACGAACCCTTGCCCGCAAGCGTGGTCATGCTGCCTCCTTAATCGTGTAAATCTGCCGACTTGTCGCCAGCAGCGCATCGATATCGCCTAGATTCCATCTACCACCATCGCCGGTGTCCAGTTTGGCATAGGTCGAATTAATGGTGAGGGGGCCAATCTCTTGCCCCGCCTCGTGGGCCAAGAAATACTGCAGGCGGGCAAGGCCGATCAGATTTCCAAGTAGGCGCTGGACGTAATAGTGGGAGCGATAGGTAGCGTTTAGCCGGACCTTTCCGTGGTCCAACTTGATACTGAGGTGCATGAGGCAGGGCAGGTGTCCGTACAAGGGGCGGCGATCGGCCGCCCCGTTGTAGATGGCAATGTCGTCGCCAACCGCCTCGTAAACCTCCATCGCATTGCCCAGCCCGAGCTCAAAAGTGGCTTTGTATTGCCCATGCCCTTGGATCTTTTTCAGAAGATCCTTCAGCGGATTATAAATGGTCCCGTCTCGATCCTTCTGGCGGAGGATGCGCATGGCATAATTGCCCCACTGCCTATCGGCTCGCACGGCGTGAATCCTCGCCATCCGCTCTGGATAGGTTTCGAAGACCCCGTCCTTGCCGCCTCGAAGGTAGTCCTGCAGCGGAAAGATCGTTTCGGCTACAGTGTTGACCGAAACCCCACGGTGTCCGACGAGGAAGTCGTCCACGCCACCCAGGACTTTGGCGTCCGCTTTGGAAAGAGGCGATGGATCGGTGATGTGAAGGAATACGTCGAAGTCCTCATGCTCCGGCAGCGGTCGCAGATACTCGCAAGCTGCCAACCAGACCTCAGAAGTGCTTTTGCCCTTGATCAGTTGCATCATTGTTCTCGCTTCGAAATGACGGCTGTTTCGTAGAGTTGCGCGTCCAGGTAAGCCTCAGAAACCCAGGCGTAGCCTTTCAGTCC
Source organism: Mesorhizobium loti (assembly GCA_014189435.1). Lineage (NCBI taxonomy): Bacteria > Pseudomonadati > Pseudomonadota > Alphaproteobacteria > Hyphomicrobiales > Phyllobacteriaceae > Mesorhizobium > Mesorhizobium loti. The sequence continues at coordinate 2,681,207 of CP050293.1, read as the reverse complement.
CCAGGCCGTGCCCCAGCTGTTTCTTATCAGCACGTAGAGATCGCCGTTCTGGTGGTGCCCGTATCCAACGGCGAGCACGGCGTGACCACCGCGCTCCGGATCTGCTGCTGAGACGTTGATACGTCCGCCCTGGTCTGGGATCCTGAAACCGTCGGTGATGACCAATCCCAAAACGACGACGCGTTCCTGATCCAGCTGCTCGCAAATCTCCTTGGCCTCGAGTTCGCCGACGTCAGCGTCCGCATGAAATAGGTCACCGAGGTCGTCAGGCGGCACCCAGTCAGGCGGGTACAGCTGGATCACTTGATAGGGCCAGATCGCCTCTAAAGGCTGACCATCATCCTGGATGGCGGAGGCAACCGCCACCATCGCTACACCCATGTCAGGGTCCGCGCCGGGCGAGCGGGCGACTGACTGGAAGTATAGGTACTCGATCGACAGCAAGCCTCCGTCCCCACGCGAGTGCTGGTGGGCACTCGAAGTTGCGAATGCGAGGCAGCAGGTTCGTCGCCCTTGCCTTCCTGCCGGTGGCAAGTCTGAACGGAAGTCGACCTTTTTTGCGATCATCGCTGGATACCTCGACGTCGCAATTCGGTCCTCGACAGGCCCTTATCTTCCTTACCATCCAGCACAACCCGAAGCTGGAGGTCGACCTCATCGTCACCTTCGCTGTCGGCCACTTGACGTTCATGCAGACGGATCTCAGCAGAGCCGCGACCAGGCGGTCTGGCGATCACGGTACGTCTGGCTGGTGAACCATAAACAAGCGGCTCGCGGGAGAAATCCGACTCATCCGCCAAAACCTCGTAGCCGGCGCGGTCGAGGTCGCTCAGATCCCAATAATACCCGCTGTCCACCATCTCATCGAGATCGAAGCGAAGAAGATCGTCGGGATTGCCGCTGACCTTTGAGCCAGAGTCTTTGCGCGTGAAGCGCCAGACGTCCGCCCAGGAGTTTTCTGGCTTGAATGTTTTGCCTGCGGACGTCTTAAGCTGAGTCACCTTGGCCTTGCGGAGAATCTCTACGTCGGCGCGACTTAGGAACTGATGGCCAGCGAGGCCCCAGCAGGTAGCGGTGTAGCTCGCGCCCATGCGTAACGACAGCTGGTAGACCGTGTCCGGATTACGGAGATGGCCAGTACCCCATTCCTGCGCTTTGGCATGGTGAATATAAAGCCAGCGCGGCAGGAGGAACTCTGCGGCGAACGCTTCTGCCTGGATTTCCTGGATATCGCCCTTTGATCCCGAGAAGGGATCGCGAGCAAGGATTTGCTGCTCTTTGTCGATGCTGCCCTTATGCTCGAGGATTACGTGCCCCAGTTCGTGCGCGGCTGTGAACCGTTGGATGTGCAAACTGCGCTGCGTCGTAACCATGATGCCGCGCAAGGGCGCAGGCAGACAGAAACCCAACGCGGAATCTAGCGGCTTGAAAATCAGCGCGATATCGAGTTCGACGACGGCCTCGAAGATGTCGACCTGTCCGCCCGTCTCAGTGGCCCGCTTCTCTAGATCCAAAGCCCGATGAACGCGCTTTGCTTCCGCAACTGCCCGTAGCCTTGCCGCAGACGTTGGCGATCTAGCCATTGTCCGTTTTCTTTACTGGTCGAGCCTGAAGGAACTCGGCGAAGCGAAGTAGCTCCTCTCGATCCGCGTCAGAAAGGTCCTTGGCAGCCCGCGCCAGTGCCGTGACGCTCGCGGGGATCTGCTCCGGTGTAGCCTCTCCGGTTAGGTACTCGATCGCTTGTCCGTAGAGCCGCGCTAAGTTGGCTAGTTCTACGGCATCAACCTTTCGCCGGCCGTTCTCAATCTGCGAGATCGCCGACCGCGGTATGCCGAGCGCGTCAGCGGCGTCCTCCTGCTTGAGTTCCTGATATTCTCGAGCTTTGCGCAGGCGTTCGCCAATCTCCTGCCATCGATCCCTTTCGTCTGCCATCACATCCTCTTACGCTGCAGCCTTCACGAGCGGCTTCTTGACCTTCAAATCCTTCGTGTAGACCCGCCGAAGCAACGGCACCAAATGGTCGACCATCTCTTGGAAGTCGTTGTAGCCACCCGGCTTGATGATCTCCGGCGGCAACTCAATGCCAAGGATCTCTTCCGTGATCACAGTAGTGTCCACAACGCGCTTGGAATCAATCGCAGGCCTCGCCGAGACGACCGACCCGCCAGTGCCACTCGGAGCGGATGTAGAGATAAGGTCGTCGATCGAAGTGGTTTCGTTGTCGAACCACTGCTTAAGACGCTCAAGAAGCTCCGGCTTCTTAGCGTCGAAGGTCTTCCCGAGATCATCGATGGTCACGTCCATGGCATACCTCGTGTTCGAAAATCGAACATATATATGGCTTCTGCGTTAGAAAAGTCAACTCTTGTCGAAGTCAGCGAGCGACCGCAAAGAAGATTGCGGTCGCGCCGGCCACGCCGTCCTTGCAAAAAGTGTCAATAATCATAAGGCCTTGCCGACCTCTACCAGCGATAGCGTTCATACGACGCAGGGCGCCTTTCGAAAGGCGCGCCGTCCCCGGCAGTTCGATTTCGATGCATGTCCATTGCACGCCCCCGGTCATACCGGTCCCTAGGGCCTTCGAGCATGCTTCTTTGGCGGCGAACAGCGTAGCCACGTATTCTGCGTTGTCCCAAGACGGTGCTCTGTCCAGCTCGGCTGGCCCAAGGATTTTGTTCGCCCAAGGCCGACCCAGGTGCTCCAATGAGTGCCGTATCCGTCCGACACTCACAAGGTCACTGCCCAGTCCCATGATCTTCATAGTCTGGGCCTCTGCGGTTCAAAGGGCGTGATAGAATTCGGCAAGGCTCGTCGACCTCGAAGTCTTCGGCGGCAACTTAGAATACGTCGTAGGCGACATGTGAGCCAGTTCGCGTGCTTGATCGGTTGTCATCACGACGAAGGCAGCCTCGTTAAAGTCGACACTGTCAATAGCCTTGAACTCACCGATGTCCGACGCCACAACCACTTGGTCATCTTGTAGAGCGGCCGCCGCTTGGCGGCGCGGGCATTCAAGGCCATCAGGAACTGCGTGCTTTCGGTTTTGCACGCCAAGTCGAAATTGTTCGGGATGACGACGCACCTCGAACGTTTACTGGCTGTCACTTGCTCGCCTCCTTCAAAGCAATGGTTATGATCTAGCACGCAATGAGGCTTAGTTATATCGCTACGGTGACGACGTCCGAATGCCACTAATGCCTTCGACCAACTCTCGTCGCTGTTCGGCCTATTGCGCATATCAAGGTGGCGTCAGGAGATCTGGGCAATGGTGATGGACGAACTTGCCGCCTCGCTTGTATGCTCGGATGTCCGCATTTGGGATTCGACTGGGGTCGGCTCACCGATCGACATGAGGCAATGAACCGCTGGGCCGAATACGGAGCGATGACGACCCCGCGCGACTCACGCGAGGAATCGGCTGGCTTTGTCCACATCCCCATGCCGCGTTCGCCTTCCGCGCCGGTAGCGTAGCATCAACCTCTCAGCTTCCCCCATCCGGATGCACGACCGATGCCTGCGTGTCGCTGGCCGCCGCTTCGACTCGCAGCTCCAGCTCGTGCGCCTCAGCGACGCCGACTCCGGTCAGATTGCCCAGCGCGCGGTCGATCCGGCCCCGCGCGGGATGCGCCGGGATCAGTAGGTCTGGCTGCTCGGCGAACGCGGCGCCGAACCAGCGCACGACGCGACCGCCGAGGCCGGTGGTGATCCACAGGCCGGCGGTGCGGGTACGGTCGAACCACGCCTCCACGGCATCAAGGACAAAGTCGAGGTGCCGCGCTTGCGGCGCAACGAGGAGCAGCTTCATAGTGCAAAGCGCCACGAACGCCGTGGGACCGCCTGGCAACAAGGGTCGGATTGTGGGTAGCAACGGGTCGACGCGGTCGAAGAGTGCTGGCGGGATATAGCTATACGTTCCGTTGAATGGATCGTGGGTATTGAGGAGCATCTTCGCGATAATGCCGCCACTATTCATGTCGATCCGCGAGCTTGCAGGATCGTCGGCATATTTCCACCGCTTGAGCGCGATCACTCGCTTCACCAGCTTGGCCCGCAGATCAACAGGCCGAAAAGCGGGACGCTGGGGATCATTGAAATAGAGCGCGTCGGCCTCGTGCATGACCGTCTGTGCGACCTCACCGAAGGGATCGTCCGGCAATTCGGTCACGAGCTTCAGATCGGTATCGAACGACGCAGGCGTGCCGTCGAGCAGCCGCTCGGCGAACAGCGCATAATAATGCAGGTTCCAGTCGTGGGGATCGCGGTCGATCTCGATATCAACCGACAGCCCCCACCCGTTCATCCGCGCGGTCCAGTCGGCATAGGCCGCTACCACTTCCTGCCGCCACCCGATCGATCTTTTGGGTGCGGCCCGGATTATCGCTAGCCACTGCGCCGCAGCCGCACTGTCAACGTAGACGGTCTCGATCGCCTCGTCTTCCTTGACCTCTACCGGTGTTGCTGGCCCAGGAGCGCGGATGCGCGAGCCGCGGCGCAGATGTGGACGCTCCTTTGGCCATGTCGGCCATGCAGGTTCGGCACCGCTATCCAGCCAGGCGACCTCGGCCGCGACGGCTGAATCTATGGCCGCGGCTCGCTTCGCTTCGCAACGCGCATGATCGGCCTCGTCCTCCTCCTCATAACTCTTCCAGCGCCGGGTCATGCTTCCAAAGGCTACGCGCATCGCCGCCTTGAGGAGCCTGGGCTCGATCTTGAGGATCCGCGCGAGGCCGGCGGAAACGGCCGGCGCTGCGGGGCGGTCCTGGCGCGCCGCGAGCCGGATCAGCGCATCTCGATCCGCGTTGCTCCCCTTGCGCGCCCAGAGATGGATCAGCGCAAGCGTCGCGATCGCCGGGCGATTGAAGCGCAGCATATTCTGCGAACCACCGAAGCGATCGGACTGCTCTTCCAACGCGGTCGCGACAACTTGACGGACCCACATCTCGTGCGTCGTGAGCAACGCGTCATCCCCATCGCGCGCCACCAGCAAAGCAGTCGCGATCAGCCGCGTAGAGCGCGATTTGAGAGCATCGGTATCACTGTCGTCGGGGAGCTCGCCCTCTGCATATTCGACCGCATCGTGTGCCGTTGAGGCGGTGGCATGTTCGCCTTCTCCACCCATAGCCAGACTGATGCGCGCCTCGATTTCGGTCGATCGGAGGAACTCGCCCCGGTACTTCTCCATCGCTGCAAGATGGGCGGCCTCATCCGCCGGCGGCCGATAGGCTAGCTTCCCCTCCCCGATGTCTGTCCAGTTCGACCGCTGAAGCATGTTGTTGGCACAGCGTGCGATGAATCGCGCATCGCTCCAGTTCGAATAGGGTTCATAGGGCTCCAGGGTCTCGATTGCGGCGCCCAGCTGCTCACGCAGACGGTTCGCTATGGTATCGTCGCCCATATAGTGGGGCACGATATCAAACAACGACGCGCCCCGTGACGGGCGGGCTTTCAAGTCGGCAAGTTTGGCCTTTCCATCAGGTTCCTTCCCTATTGGGAAATCGATCCCCGACCCGATGTGATCATGGGTCTGCCGGGCGCGGTCGGCAGCCAGCAGCTCAGGGGCTGCGACAAACGGCGCGAGAGCATCACGACCGACATCGAAATGCGACAGCAGCACGTCGACCGCGACGAGCAGATAGGCCGCACAGCTGCCCTCGGGTCCAAGGATGTCGGTGAGCACTTCATAGACGGGTACGCCGTCGTCGAGGCGCTGCTGGCTCCACGCCTCGAGGGCCTTCAGTCCGGAGGCCGCGGAATATTCGTTGCACTGGTCGCGAGACCACAAGTAGCTCGAAGTCCAGGGAAAGAAGCGCGGGCCATGGCCGAGATCGACGGTGAAGCCGTCGTCTTCCAGCGCACGCCCGTCGGTGTTGAACGCGATCGCTTCCGCAACCAGCGTTCGAATCAGTCTCAACCCTTCGGTCGCGCCGGACTCCAACAGATCGAGGAATGGCGGCTGCGCTGGCGAGGCCGGCAGATAGTCGCTGTCGGCGAAGGTGAAGGCTCGCTGCATCGAGCGGTCACGACGGCCGCGCCGCTCCCTCTTGTCAATGAGGCTCGACAGTATGAGGTCCGTAAGCTCGGCCGGCGCAACCGGCGCGATCACCTTGGAAAACGGCTGGATCGCCTTGACCTTGTAGCTGTCTCGCTCGCCGCCGACTTCCCCTAAATAAGCCTTCAGCTGATCGGGCGCGAATTCGCCAAGCAACACCGCAATCAGGCGCAGCTGCTCGATCGCGTTGCGCCTTGCGTCGGTCGCCAGCCCACCGAGGCTTCGCTCTCCAGGAATCGTCACCTCGACGTCGCGAACATCGAGCTGACGCAGCCAGCCGAAAAGCATGACGGCCGTCTGCTCGGCGAACGATCGAAGGTGCTTGAGAAGATAGATCTGTATCTGGACCAGCTCGACCACCGCGCCGATCGCGGACATCGGGATCTCGGCAGCATGCGCCACTGCCCAGCGCAGAACCAGAATTGCCGACCCGGTAATATTCGTACGATAGGATCGCGGGAGATTGACCTTTGACCCGTCCGGTGTGGTCATCAAGTCGGCCGTTGCCACAGTCTCGGTCGCCGCGATTATCCTGCACAACTCGATAAGGAGAGCTGCATCGTCCGCCAATAGACCAGCGCTGCGCTTTTCGAGCAGTTCGAGGCCGGCCTCCGACCGCGGCAAGGCGAGGATCGCCTGGCGCCGCCATGATCCGTGCGCCCCTTGCGGAGACAGATGCGCAAGCAGATCGGTCCAGGCGCTGTAACTTGTCCCCTTCTCGAGCGCGAGGCGGCCGGCGAACTCGATACCGCGCGCAACGCGCGGCGATACCGGCACACTCAGATCGAGCTCGGTCAGACGGCTCGGATCCTCTGCGATGTAGTTCCCGATCGCCCAGTCGCGCAGCACGTCGTGATAGAAATCGAGCCGGTCGCGACGCACTTCCTTGAGCGTGAGCGTCCCGACCAGATGCGACCGAGCAGCAGAATCCTCGGTCAGATCGATGCCGCTTTCTCCCTTCAAGGCACTGGCCGCGAGTGCGGCCAACAACCGCTGCGCTGCGCGCACCTCGGGAGCAGGCGTGCCGTCCGCTCTCTTCCACCACAGGTCAGCCATTGCCGCTTCGGTGCGAACCTCGGTCGCGCTAGGGACCGTCAAAAGCCGGGATAGCCGATAGAGATTACGAGCAAGACCGGCGGCGGGATGCTTGGGGTCGAGCAGCAACCGGAGGTCGGGTGCCTGATCGACTAGTATCTCGACTTCATCTTCCGACAGGGACCCGACGCTTACTCGGTGCGCGCCGCCCAGGACGGCAACTATCCCTTCGTCGAGCCAGGATTCGACATCGCCATGTCCGACCGTGCGCATGGTTGCGATTACCGTGAAGCCGGGGATCGCGCTCGCCGCCCGCATGAGCTCGATGATCGTGCGCTGGCGCCCACGATCATCGAACATGTCGATGCCGTCGATGAAGAGCGTCGGGCCGCCGCTCGCAGCCAGATCGGTCAGGAACTCGACCGCCGAACCCGGGATGCCGAGCGCGTTGGAAAACGACAGCCAGCCGCCTGCCGGCGTCGCGTCGCGGTCGAGCACGATAATCGGCGCCTGGCGCGCCATGCGTTCGGCGATATCCCGAAGAACCCCGGATTTGCCGACACCGCTGTTCCCAAGGATTTCAATGAACCGATGCGATTCGGATGCATCGTCGACGGCAGCGATAGCTTCTAATCGCGGCAAGGTCACACCCGCCACGCTCGTCCCGATATGGGCAAGCGTATTCTGCGCAAGCTCGGCGAGCCTTGCGCGCGCAGGCCCATAATCGCGGTCGCCGGCAAGCCGGAAGCCAGCCGCGGAGAGATCAGCCCTGAGGCTATCTCGATCGATTTTACCGCCAGTGGTCCCGGTCTTGATCGACAGGTCGGTCAGCCGGCTCCACAGCGCCTCTGCGCGGTCGACATCCTCGTCCGCCAGCGCTGCGCGCGCGAGCGCCTGACCATAGGCCCGGGCGATCGGCACCGTCGCTTCGAAATCGAACTCGAGGATGAGCATTCGCCGCAAAAGCGACCAGATCGACTGGTCATCGTCAGCAACGCCGCCCACGATCAAATGCTTTCTCGTCGTCGCGACGAACTCGCGCATGTCCTTGCTCGCAACGCCGATGGCGTTCATGCGGTTGAAGAACGCTGTCGCGCTATCCGCAGTTCGCGCCCATTTGAGAACATCCTGATAGGCGCCAGAAATCTTGCGGCTGGTCCGCTGAGTCGCGATACCGAGAAAGTGCCGGTCTTCCGGGACAGAACCCACCACGCTCCGCGCGATTTGCGACGCGACATCCTGATAGACGGTATCGCCAGGCGAGAAGGTGATATCCCGCTTCGACTGGATTTCGAGGATGAAGTCGCCCGCCGATCCCGCGCCCGAGACTATCAGGTCATCGAGCTTGAACCCTTGCTCCGTGCCTTGGAACCGAACGCTGACGGCCCGGGCGTCGGGCAAGCCCGGTGCCCGATTGCCCGTCAGCAGCGCGAGCAGATAGAGCGCGCCGAGCTCACCTTCGATATATGCACCTGCAGGCCCCCGCGATGCCGGGCTCGAACCACGCGCGATTTCGGAGCTGGACTCCTGTTCCATCATTGAGATGATTTGCAGGGAGTCTTCCTTCCGATCAAGTGGAAACAACACTTTGCTCCTGAACGATCGGCAGGTTCTGGCTTTGTTGAAAACAGGTGAGAATGGCTGAGATGAGGCGCGAAGCGGCCATTCGCATTCCGGCGCACACATGCCAGCTGCTAGATCGCATAAAACATTTCAGGAAAAGGCCCATTCCTCGTCGGCCGGCGTGACCAACCCCTGCCGCAGCCGGCTGTGAAGTTGATGCCACGACGGGTCCGTCACGAAGCCTTTCATGCTTCCACATGCCTCGGCGAAGGAAATGTCGCCCAAACGGTCGATAAGGTCACTCATCCCGCCGTTCCTGCCATTTAGGAATAGCTCGAATGGATCATCATCGCACTCGATTATCCTCGTCGTCGATCTGCAGAAAGGCGAAACGGCCTGCGAACATTTTTGGCCAAAGCATCAGATTGGCTGCCTTGATGGCATGTGCCGGCCGCTCGAATTGGGTCTTGGGCAGAAGATTGCGTAGCCGCGCGAGCGCCTCGCCCTCAACGTTTGGCTCCGTCGGCACAAGCTCAAACCCATAGGAGCCCGGCCCGGCCAGAAGGTTGTATCCCGCCATCCGGCTTCGGCTCAGGCCAAAGACGTTGACCGGCTTCCCGTCGACGGTGAGCCAGCCTGGCCCCTTGCGTGGCTTTTCAACGAGGCTCACCGTCGAAACGGCGTAGGAAACATAGGTCGAACAGCCATGCGCCGAGAGGCCAAGGAGGCTGAAGATATGCGTGTAATAGGCTTCCGGCTCCATAAGGAGAAGCAAATGAGGGCCTGTCTGCAACACGCGGCGCCTTTCGAAATCCCTGCAGATTTCCGAGGCGGTATCGGTCGATAATCCGTTTCGTGTCGCTGCCTTCCTGATGATGTCGAGTAGTTTGGTGAAGGCTCGAAACCGGATTTCTGGCATGGACCTGGAAGCTGGCGCCTCGAACAGGCGAAACGCATAGTCGCGTATCGGCCGGGAATGATATGAGCTCATCCAGGGGTAGAGTGCCGTCAGCGACCCTAGGACAGCCTGTTTCGCATCTGCACCTGCTGTTAGCTCTTCCACCTCACGATTCACCTTTTTCTTGCGTCTGAACGACACCGACGCTCAAGCACGAAATACTGATGAGGAGCACCACTCCGAAACTAAAGAAAATTGTCGAAGGAAATGCTCGATCTCCTACAGCGGCGGCGATGCCGAAGACGAGTAATCCGAACACCCCGGCTACACTATGCATAATGCCTTTTGCCCGGCCTAACAGATAAACGGATACGCCAAGGATGCGCTTCAAGAGTGGCACGCCCCTCGGCAGATAGCCGCGATCAGAGAGGAACGCCGCGAGTGGCTCGGGCGCGTCGACGGCGACAAGATCGGTGACCTCGAAGGGTCCGTCGAAGTCGATCGTGTAGAAGCCGATCGGTGCGCTAGCTGACGCATTCCAGATGAGCTTCGTGGGCATCGAAGTGAGGCCGGGATAGCCGACGCCGATAGTTGCGACAACGCTGGCCAGGATGATCGCGGCGCGCGTCACGGCCCGGTCCTCTTGCGCAGCAGGAAGGCGCGATGGTGGTCGAGCGTGTAGGCGCGCGGCTCGTGCCCGGCGGTTATCCGGTTGTGGATGTGCCGCCAATGATCGGGCGACACCGACTGAGGCTCTATGCCGAGGCGCTGGATGGCGTCGATCGCCTGCAGCACGCGTTCGACACTGGGCCAACTTACGACCTTCAGCAGGATGTCGCCGCCGGGACGAACTAAGGGGAGCGTCTGATAGGCTTCCCGATTCTCGACAGTCCGCCCGCTGATCGGCGACGATGCGATAGGAATTGTCCAACCCAGCGCCGAGTTGGCCTGGACGAATTAGATGAGGTCTTGCATCCGTTCGCCCCTCAATTGCGTGGCAGCTTGTGAATTTCCAGCCTGACAGGCCCTCCCCTGTCACAATTCGTGCAGAAGAGCGCTCGCTCGACCGAACTGAACAGAGCGCCTTTTCCATAGCGTTCGATGAGCCCGGCAGGCTTTACCGTTGCATGGTGCGAACAGGATCTGCACCAGGCCCGCAACACATGCCACTCGCGAAGATCTCCGAGTGCCACATCGAGGCCCGCATGAACGCTGCCGTCGATGATGGCCTGTGGCGGGATATTCACCTCGCCTGGTGTCAGGATTTTCTCCATCACATGCCGACTGTTGTAGTGGATCAGCAACATGCCTGGCCGCCGCCGGATGGCAGCTTGCCAGGCTGCCTGACTCACCGTTGAATCGGGGGAACGCGAAATAGTTTCTGACAGAGCCTTCTCCTCGCGATCCCAAACTTCGATCCGAAAATTGTCTTCCGCTGTTTTTGCCATAGCTTCGCCGGCTAGCGCGATTGACGCCGAGCCATGGTCCTTTGCTGCTCCAGATCACGCTGAAATAAGGAACATATTCCTCTCTCGTCAAGAGTGCGCTTGACTCTGTGTTCTCTTTTTGTTCACTATCGGCGGAATTAGCCATAGGAGGCGAACCATGGAACTTCGCTTGAACATTCAAGACGCCACCCCCCAAGAGCTCGAACGCGGTATCGCGGCAGCCGAAACGGTGTTTGCACGCGCCGGCATTACAGCTTTGCAAGGCGCGGAAGGGCTGTTTGCGCTGGAAGGCTGGGATATCAAAGGCTTTCCAGAAGACGACAGGCCGACCGAGGACGAGGATCGGGCTGCCACGGTCTGGTTGGAAGCCGATGAGGCTGCGGCGGCGGCATGTTGCGGGGGCTGGCCGGCGGAAAAAGTGCCGCACCATCAGGTCATGGAACTGATCAACGTCCCCCGCACGAAGCTGCAAGCCGAGGCGGTTCCAGACACCTGGCCAGAGCGGAAGCAGCTATATCCTGACGTCGTCAAGCGGCTGGAAATCACGGCCGGTCCGGACCGCCAGATCGATTTCGATATTGCCTTTGTTCTTGGCTGGGTTCCCGACCGGCCGACGCTGGATCGGGTTGAGCCGCTTTCGGAGGATGGCGACCGTATCCCCTTCTTCACCAGCGACCTTGCCCAGGTCGAGGAGATGGCGCGCAAGGCGCTCAAGGACTGGACAATCGAGATTGACCGAGATCCCTGTGATGCCCACGTTTTCGACCCGGCGGCCGGCGACGACGATGATGAATTGCGCATGGCCGCATGGCGTGATTTCGACGGCTCCTTGCATATGGAAAAGCCGCCGGCAAATCCTGCGATCGCGCTGACGCTGGCAATGATGCGCGGCCAGTCAATGCATTTCGAATAGTGGTCAAGCGCAGTCGGGGCTCACCGACGCCAGCGGTGATCGACCGCGACTGGCCACACCAGGTTGCGCTTCCGGATGACCTCTGCACCGACCGGAACTTCACCATGATCGCGAAGTTCTGCCAGGAACGAGGGCTTAAGCACCAGACGCGGCAGGTGCAGGCGATATGGCCGAACGGGAAATACGAAACCTTTCGGCTCCATTGCTTCGGCGAAGCCTCGTCTGCAAAGGCGTTTCTTGATCACTTCGAGGGGCTGATGTTCGATCCGAAGCGAGATCGGGAGCATGGAAAAGTGCGCGGCGTCTGGCGCCGCACGGGCGAATACACGCCGGTTCTCGATCTCGGCCCGCTCAGCGTGCCGGAGATATTACGAAGCTAAAGTCACGAGCTTTCGGCGCGAACCGTCTCCACCGAAAGCGAACCGGCTGGAAGCGGCCGCAAAAGCTCAGCCTCAGGCTTTGTTAAATTGATCCAGGCCGCCCAATTATCCGGCTGAAGGACCACCACCTGCCGGTTGTGATATGGCGCGACGTCCGGCCCGGGATCGGTCGTCAGCATGGTGAAGGTTGGCGGCTTGTTGCCGACGGCTTCACGCCAAAGCCCAGCGACGGCCATGAATGGAGAGCCGGTGAGCGTGAAGCGATGTTTCGCCTTCGGATACTTCGTGCCGGTGAATTCGAAGAACGCGGACGCAGGAACGAGGCAGCGTTTGCTATTCCCGAATTGCCGGCCTGCTGAGCGGAAGTTGAACACAGGGCCGCCTTTTGGTCCGGTCGGCGGAAATCCGAACGTCATCGATGCCAGCTCGATAATGTCGCCGGCGGCACACATTATGGGCGCCGGATCATTGATGTGGACGTCATCCGCCCGGGGCAAATCGAGTTCTGTTTGGTGGCTGGGGATTTTGAGCGCCAGCGACGCAATCATCCGGCAATATTCGGCCCAAACGACATGCTGCTCGTAATCATTGCACATGGAAAGCTCCAGACCTCGGCGACCTCGGTTGATATTAGGGCAAGCGAAGGCGCCATGGAAAGCGACGGGTGCTCAACCCCAAGGTTCCCGTTCAATCAGAATGCCCACCTCCTTTGCGGCCTCAACAAAGGCCTTCCGAGCGTCGCGGGTCTCTTTGATCGCATCGAGAACACCAAGGCAGGCTTGTCGACGCATCCCCTGCCCGATCTCGAGGACCCTGCCGAGCGCCATTCAGGGCTTCCCGTGCACCTCGCGGGCCAACAGAACCTGGCCGTCCCAATCTGAGCCCGCGATTCCGCTGGTTCGGGAAACGAGGCGTCCTCCGTTGAGAACCTCAGCCAGCGCATTTCGCGGTGTGTTGACGTCGGGCTGCGTCGAGACCAGCGTGACAAGCGAAAGGGGATGATAGAGACGCTCCTCGACGACGGACCCAATCCAGAGCGGAGCGGTCTGTCCGTTGGTAAGCTCGAGATCGGCAGCCCACAGCCGGAGCACAAGACGAGTATCCGGGAATGCAACGTCACCGGACTGCTCAACAAGGGTCAGGCTGGGAAAGCGCCCACCGGCCAGAGAGGGAACCACCGGAAGATTGGCCAGACTGGCCGATCCCGTGAACCAGGTCAGAGTGCTCAACGGCACCCAAGCTGGCGGTATGTTCCAGCCTTTCGGCAGCAAGACATTCTGCAAGCTTTGCAAGCTACCGGCCCACTGGAACGCCAGCGGTTCTTGCGTCTCGCCGGTAAGGTCGATGCGTCGCACCGGCAGTTGCTGCCAATCCGACGCCCACCAATCGGCGGCCACCATGGATTGCGTCGCGCTTTTGACGGCGTATCGCTGGATATCCGTCGCGTGGCTGCGATAGATATGAATTCCTCCCGCCAGGATTAGCGCCGCGCACCCGACGGCCAGCAGCCTGCTCGATTCAATGGGCTCGGTTTGCCGCCGCAGATAGGACAGTCCAAGCAGCGCGAGCCACGCGGACCCGAACGCCAATCCGCCAAGCACGTCGGACAGCCAGTGCGCACCCAGGTAGAGGCGTGAGAACGCGATCATGAATATCAGGAGCGCGGCGCCGAGAACGACTGGGAGGCGCAAGGCGGGGCGAAGGTCACGCGCGATGAGGAAGGCGAGGAATCCGTAGAGCACCATGTTGATGGTGCTGTGGCCGCTCGGAAAGGAAAACGCGCTCCAGCCGGAATAGAGCAACTCACCGGGCCGAGCACGATGCAATGCCACCTTGATGGCTGTGTTGAGCGCCGATGCGCCGGCGATTGCAGCGACCCAGTAGGCGGCCGTGCGCCAAGCCCGCTTCCAGGCAAGCCACAGAAAGATGATGATTGTGACCGCGACCACGACGACGGTGTCGCCGAGTTCGGTGATGGCGATCATCACCGCATCGCCGGGTCCGGTGCGAATATCCTGGAGGGCGCGATAGATCGCGCCGTCGGCAAGTACCAACGGGTCGCCACTAACGACATCCTCCAGAACGCCTAAGAACAGCCAGGCTGCAGCGATGAGCAGAACCACTGGTAATCCGAGAGCCAGCACCTCGCGTAGCGAGGGATCGAGCAAACTGGTGAGATTGCGTCCAATCCAGGTGTCGTGGGCGCCGGCCCAGGCCCGCAGCCGTTCCACACCAACGATGAGCAGGGGTATGCCGCGGCGCAACGTCCAGCGCACGACATGCAGAACCAGCCAACCGGCCAGGACTAAAACGAACAGCAGGATCGCCAGCGGCTTTGCGGCGGCACCGAAAATGCCGAACGCGGCACCGACCAGCACACCGGGCAGGATATGTGAGGGAGCCCAGGCGAGCGCCGAAGCGATATTCACGGTATAGAACCGCCTGACCGACATCCCCAGCATACCGGCGAGGAGCGGAATGAAGGCGCGGACTCCCGGTGTGAAGCGGGCGAGAAAAATACTCTTGTCGCCGTGGCGCGCGAAAAACGCTTCGCTGCGCTCTATTAGTTCGGGGTTGCGGTTCAGTGGCCAGAGACCAAGAATCTCGCGGTGGTATCGATGCCCGAGCCAGAATGCAAAACCATCACCGGCGATGGCGCCTAAAATGGCCGCGACCAGCAATGGCCAGAGCAGCAATACGCCGCTCGGCACCAGGGTGCTAAGCGCGAGGATCACGGCGGTGCCGGGGATGACGACCCCGATGATCGGAAGCGACTCCGAAAGCGCCAGGAGAAAGACCGCCAGATAGGCCACATGCGGGTGCGCCGTCAGGAATTCGGTCACCGATGAGACCAAGGACGTCAGCATCCCGAGGCGTCCTATAGAATGCTGGTGACGAGGCGGTCGATGCGGGTGTTTTGCCGATAGATTGCGCGAACGGCGTAGGCGGCGACAACCCCGGTCAGCGCTCCGCCCAGAACGTCACTGGCGTAGTGGGTTCCGATATAGACGCGCGAGAAAGTGACGAGCACAGCTGCGGCGAGGAAACCCAGCCCAACGCGTGGCATACCATTCAGGAGAAACGCCGCCGCGATGGCAAAGGTCGCAGTTGCGTGGTCGGAAGGGAACGAGGGATCGGCGCTGTGGGCAATCAGGAGATGGGTCACACCGCCATCGTACGGCCGCATCCGGTGGATGAAGAGCAGAATAAGCTGATTGATGGCGAGGCCGAGAAGGAATGAGAGCCCCGCCGCGACAAGGACGTGACGGACCTGCGGTCTGTCGGTGCGTCGCCACCATTGAACGGCGACGGCCAACACCAAAACTGGCACACCAATCGTGGAAATCCAGATCATCAGAAAATCGACGGCCGCGCTTCGCCCTGCCAGCCCATTGATTGCATGTGTTACCGCGGCGTCGAGTTCATACATAGGCAGGCAGCTCCTAGGTTCGGTGGTAGGTTTTCGCGCTTGGGGGCAATTGATGGGGGGAGTGCCACGGGTGGCGCCGACTGTATTCAGGCATTGGCCCGCCCTCTCAGCCGACCGCGGATGACAAACAATCCTGCGAGCGTCAGCACGGTGAAAGCGGCTCCCGCCAGGAAAGTCCCTTGCGGCCCCGTTTGATCCCAAAGCGCACCGGCGACGACGCTGGCGACAAGCAGCGCGACACCGGTCACAAGATTGAACATGCCGAAGGCGGTTCCGCGTAGCTCCGCTGGCGCCGTCTCGGCAATCAAGGTTGCCAGCAAGCCTTGCGTGAAGCCCATATGGAGGCCCCAGAACACGACGCCGATCCCGACCCACACGATGCCTGTCGCAAAGGCGAGAACGAGATCGGCCAGCAAAAGTAGGACAATGCCAGCGGCCAGAAGGGTCAGGCGGTTGACGCGATCGGATAGCACCCCGATGGGATAGGCTGACAGGGAATAGGCAAGGCTCATGATCACCAGCACGATCGGGATCAGCGCTAGCGGCAGGCCTATCGATTGCGCGCGCAAGATGAGGAAGGCTTCGCTGAACCGCGCGAGCGCAAAGACTGCAGCGACCGCCACGACCCACCAATAGGTCGCCCCAAGTCGGCGTAGTTCGTCGCGATGCAGCGGCATCCGGACGCGGCGCCACTTCTGCGGGCGCTCCGGTTCTTTAACGGCGACGAGGATCAGCCCAACGGACAGGAATGCCGGAATGACAGCGATCCAGAACACCGTCTGAAAATGATTGGCGGTCCACCACATCAGGCCCATGGCGATGAGCGGTCCGAGAAAGGAGCCGATCGTGTCGAGCGACTGGCGAAGACCAAAACTTGCGCCGCGCAAATGCGGCGGGGCGATGTCGGCGACAAGCGCATCGCGTGGCGCGCCGCGAATGCCCTTGCCGATACGGTCGATGAAGCGTGCGGCGATGAGCCATTGGATCGAAGACGCCAATGGAAAGATTGGCTTGGTGAAAGCGGCGAGACCGTAGCCGAGCGCGGCGAGGAGTTTGCGCTTTCCGAGCCAGTCGCTTAGCGCGCCCGAAAAAACCTTCGTGATCGCGGCCGTCGCCTCGGCGATGCCCTCGATGATGCCGACTGTGAGGGCGGAGGTTCCAAGCACCGTCACCATATAGACGGGCAGCAGCGCGTGGATCATCTCCGACGAGATGTCCATGAGCATCGACACGAAGCCAAGGATCCATATGCCGGTCGGGATGCCTTGCCGGGCAGCAGAGGGATAGATCACCTCGGTCGTCATCGCGCTTGCTTCGTCATCTTTGACGTCTGCCCTCACCGGTTCTCGGCATGAGCATCGAAAACACGCTGGGCGTAGCCGTCGAGCAGCTTTTCGCAGCCGCGCAGGCGCTGGGTTGCCTCTTCGGCCAGCGCCGCACCGTAGAAATCGATCTTCTTGATCTTATCCAGCCAGCCCTGAAGCTTCTTCAGGTCGGTATCTTCCTCTTCAAGTTCGGCATAGGTGAATTTGTTGATTGAGATCTCCTTGGCAATTTCGGCCTCGTAGTCGTCGCAACGTCGCAGAAACTCCCGATACTGGTCATCGCGATCGGCCTTGAACCGTGCGACAACCTTCTCCTCCTGGGCGTTGTCGAGGGCCACTGTTTCGAGAAGCACGGCCTCGCCGCCCATTTCGGTGATGTCATTGTCCAACATCTTCAGTCGCCGCACATGGTCGTCGGTCTTGGGCAGCAGACAAACGCCATTTTGCAGATAGACGGCCCCCATTCCCTTCAGCCGCCGCCACAAAGCAACGCGCTTCGTGGCGGGCTCCGGAGGTACTTTGTAGGTGAGGAGAAGCCAGTTGATTTCAACCATCGCAACATGGTAATGCAACGGCCGTTACAAGTCAAAGGCAACATACAGCAATTCGTCCCCTTTGGAAGGCGTTTGGACTCTCACCCCAACCGTGCAAATGGCGCAAAGATGACAGTTTTGGTCCTCCTTAATGCGAGCGCAGGCACCATTCAGCGCAACAAAGGCGAGGACTTCGAAAAGCTTATTCGAGGTGGGCTTCAGGCACGAGGGATCGAGACCGAGGTGCGACTTGCAGAAGGCCGCGAGATCGCCGAGATGGCGCACAAGTTCGTCCTGGCGAAATCGCCCGGCGGTAAGCCGCCGACCCTCGTGGTCGGCGGCGGCGATGGCACTATTGGTTCCGTAGCGTCGGCAACGGCGGGAACAAACGTCGTGCTTGGTGTCCTGCCGCTGGGCACCCTCAATCATTTCGCCAGGGATCTGGGTTTGCCGAATGATCTGGAAGCGGCCATGGACGTCATCGCGGCGGGCCACGTGCAGAAAATCGATGTTGCGGAGGTGAACAGCCGGGTCTTCCTCAACAACTCGTCCGTCGGCATCTATCCGTTTCTTGTCGCCGAACGGTCCGCAGAGCAGAAGCGGCTAGGGGTAGGAAAGCTTGCCGCTCTCGGTCCGGCGCTTCTCCTGATGCTCAAGGCATCATCCTGGCAGCGGGTCAGAATCTCAATCGACGACAAGGGGCGAGAACAGCGGACCCTCTGCGTGTTCGTTGGCAACAATTTCTACGATTTGAGCAAGCTCGGCCACCGCAACAGCCTTACCGCTGGGGAACTGTGCGTCTATGTCGTGAAGCAGCAGTCCTGGCTCGGACTTGCGCTGCTACCCTTCAAGGTCGCCTTCGGTTTGATCGACCCAGTCCGCGATGTGGAACTATTCCGGGTGCAAAGTCTTGAGATCAGGGCGCGCCGACAACGCATGCGAATTGCGATGGACGGTGAAACCGTCGAGGCGACAACTCCGTTGCGTTATCGGATACGGCCTGGTGCACTGCGGGTTCTCGCACCCGTGTTGACGAAGGCCACCCCTCGAGACTCATGATTCTGGTGAGGTATGGGCTTGATGAAGACGATTGCCCATCTTTCCGACCTGCATTTTGGCAGAATTGACCAGACAGTATCCGATGCACTCGCTGCCGACGTTTGCGCAGCCAACCCTGACATTGTTGTCGTCTCGGGAGACATGACGCAGCGCGCGCGCAAGGAAGAATTCACGCAGGCACGGGCATTTCTCGACACGTTGCCATACCCGCAACTCGTCGTGCCGGGTAACCATGATGTCCCGCTCTACAACCTGTTCGCGCGCTTCTTCACGCCGTTGACGCGTTACAAGCGCTATATTACGGCGGATACCGACCCGTTCTATGCCGATCCGGAGCTGGCCATCGCTGGGATAAACACCGCTCGGTCGTTAACGATCAAGGGAGGCCGTATCAACAGTGAGCAGCTCGCGTGGGCGAGACGAAGTTTTGCCGATCAGTCGGATGAGACGACACGGATCGTGGTGACACACCATCCCTTCGAAGGCGCCAGCGCGAATGATGACGACGGTATCGTCGGGCGGGCGAGGATGGCGATGGGAGTATTCTCACAAAGCCGCGTCGATGTGATCCTGTCCGGACATCTGCATCTGAACCGCATCGGTTCGAGTGCGGTCCGATACGATATCGAGGGCTACTCCGCCTTGCTGATCCAAGCAGGCACGGCGATTTCTTCGCGCCGCCGGCAAGAAGCCAATTCTTTCAACCTTATTCGGATCGAGCGGCCAGAGATCCATCTCGAGTGCCGGGCGTGGGACCTCGACGAGGTGAGATTCGTCAGATCGACGAGCAAAAGCTTCCGGCTCGGACCGTCAGGCTGGGCGCCAACAGGCGGAACTATTCCCACGCTCATACAAAACGTTGACGACGGGATTGTACGGGCCGACGATCGGATACTCGGATAGCAGCCTTTTTAGCGACTATGCAAGCGTCCTGACCCAACGAATTTGTCTCGCTCATCGTAACCGACGTTCTGCTTTCGCTCGGACGTCTGCTTCGCAGAACTCTCGGTCAAAGATCGCAAGCGGTCTCACGCGGCCGAAACCATCATTGGCTTGCACGTTCCGTCGCATCCGGCCTGGAACTCCTATATGCTTGGTGGAAGGCTGGAGGTCGCAATGGGCGCAGAATGCTGCGGACATGACCACGAACCGTCGAAGCAGGAAGACGCGTCGTATAGGCGCATTCTTTGGGCGGTACTGGGTATCAACGCGGCAATGTTTGCGGTTGAAATCGGCGCTGGCGTCGCGGCAGGGTCTGCCTCGCTCCAGGCTGATGCACTCGACTTCCTTGGCGACGCCGGCAACTACGCCATCAGCCTGTTTGTGGTCGGCATGGCTTTGCGGCACCGTGCCATGGCGGCGTTTGCCAAAGGCGCAACTATGGGTGTTTTCGGCCTCTGGGTGATCGGTGTAACCGTTTGGCACGCAACGCATGCAACCCTTCCAGAAGCGTCGACAATGGGTGCGGTCGGGCTTGCTGCGCTGCTAGCCAACGCCGCCTCGTTCGGGCTGCTGTGGGCCTACAGAGGCGGCGACGCAAACATGCGCTCGGCATGGATTTGCACCCGCAACGATGTCCTCGGCAACCTGGCGGTGCTGTTGGCCGCGCTGGGTGTTTTCGGTACTGGCGCAGGCTGGCCGGACATCATCGTCGCAGCCATCATGGCGGGGTTAGCTCTCCAGGGCGCGATCGTCGTCCTGCAACAGTCGCGCGCCGAATTTAAGCCAGGCAAGCGCGGCCTTTACAAAAAGAGCGCCCGTCAAATTTCAAACTGAGACACGACCGCATCGGCGACCGAGGCTTGTTCATTGTCCCGAAGTCGCAGCGTCCAGGGCTTGCAAATGCCGCCTTTTGAGGCCAGCTTGAACAGATGATGGCACACTGGTCGCCAAAGCATATCCTCGTCATGCTCCTTGCGGTCTTCCTGACCGCTGGGTTCAGCCTTGCTGGCGCCCAAGCGAGCGTCATGTCGGCCAAGATGACGATGACGGCCGAGAGCGGCATGGCGATGGCTCCAGATACCGGCATGGCCAAAATGGCCGATAATGCCATGAATGGTGACTGCAAGGCCTGCCTCAAGGGCGTAGGCGACAACGGCAACCCGATGCACTGTCCGCCGACGTGCATCGCTCCTGTGCTCGCTGTGCTGCCGGAAGACCTCGCCCTCACCGTGGTTCCGCAGGCGCAACAGCCATCGGCGCTGCCAACTCCGCTCCTGCATGGGCGAAGTTCCCTGCCCGACCCATCCCCTCCACGACCAGCGACCTGATCTGACGCCCAAGTCTCCTGCCCCTGGCAGTTGACCTCTGCGTCTGGTCGTCTTTGCGCGCGCTCCGCGTGCCGAGATCAATTCGCACAAAGCAATGACGAGACCCGATGCCGCTACGCGTCATTGGCCTCGTGGGTCCAAAGGGTCCAAACGTGAATACCGATTTCAGTTTTGCTGTTTCGCGCCGCAGGTTTCTCATTGCGGCGGCGGGCGTTGCCTTATCCGCATCGATGCGCCCCGTGCGGGCATCCGCTCCCGACGAACGCCGGATCAGGGTCGCGCCGGGCCAGGCCCGGTTCATCGGCCCTGACGGTCCGTCTACGCCGGTCTGGGCCTATGACGGCACCGTTCCCGGCCCGATGCTGCGCCTGCGGCAGGGCGAACCGGTTCGCATCACCGTCGAGAACGGACTGGATGAGGACACCACGGTTCATTGGCACGGTATCCGTCTACAAAACGCCATGGACGGCGTGCCGGGCCTCACCCAGCCAACGATCAAACCGGGCGAGAGCTTTATCTACGAATTCACTCCGCCCGATGCCGGCACCTTCTGGTACCACCCGCATGCCGACAGTCTCGTGCAGCTCGGGCGTGGGCTCGCCGGTGCCCTCGTTGTCGAGGAGCGCGAACCCCTTGCCGTCGACCGCGACCTCTTATGGCTGCTGCAGGACTGGCGGCTTGCCGCCGATGGGCAGATCGCCACCGGCTTCGGCAGCGCGATGGACGCGGCGATGTCGGGCCGGGTGGGCAATGTCATCACGATCAACGGAGCGCCTCTGGCTGATCAGCCGGTGCATGCTGGCGAGCGCATCAGGCTGCGCTTAGCCAATGCTTCACTTGCCCGCATGATGGCGCTGCGCTTCGAAGGCCACCGTCCGGTCGTCGTCGCGATCGATGGCCAGCCCTGCGACCCGCATGAGCCGGCGGATGGCCGCCTGGTGCTGGCGCCGGCCATGCGCATCGATGTCGTGCTCGACATGCAGGGCGACCCCGGCAGTCGCCATGCCGTGATCGACGATTTCTATGACGGCCTCGCCTACACGCTGACCACGTTTGCCTATGACAATGCGACGCCGCTGCGGACCCATCCGCTCGACGCGCCTGTTGGCCTGCCGCGCAATCCCTTGCCCGAACCCGACCTCACCAAGGCCGAGCACCAGCAGATCATGCTGCAGGGCGGCATGATGGGTGGCGGCAAGCTCGCCGGCATCGGCGGCATGATGGGCATGGCGACGCCCGGCATGGGCGGAGGTGCAGCATGGGCGATCAACGGCATGTCGATGACCGGTGACGGCCACGCCGGCATGGCGCCGCAGTTCACGCTGAAACGCGGTGCTACTTGTCATCTCACCATGCGCAACGAAACCGCGTGGTGGCATCCGATGCACATCCACGGCTTCAGCATGCTGGTGCTGTCGCGCAACGGCTCGCCGGTGCCGCACCGGCAATGGCAGGACACGGTGCTGCTCGCCCCCAAGGACACGATCGAATGCGCCTTCGTCGCCGACAATCCCGGTGACTGGATGCTGCACTGCCATGTCGCCGATCACCAGATGACCGGCCTGATGACCGTCTTCCGTGTGACCTGAACCTTTTCATTCAACCAAAGGAGAACCGCAATGAAACTGACCTATCGCCTCGCCGCCCTTGCTTTGCTGATCGCAACGCCGCTGCCCGCTGTCGCGGCAACCATCAACGCGGTGATGTACAAGAACCCGCAATGCAGTTGCTGCGAATCCTACGCCAACTATCTGGAGCACAACGGCTTTAAGGTCGACATCAAGCCGGTCAACAATCTCTCGCAGATAAGCAGCGATGCCGGCGTGCCCGCCGATCTCGAAGGCTGCCATACGCTGATGGTCGACGGCTATGTCGTCGATGGCCTGGTGCCAGTCGACATCGTCAAGAAGCTTTTGACGGAGCGGCCAGCTATATCAGGCATCACACTCGCCGGCATGCCGACGGGCGCGCCTGGCATGGGCGGTGAGAAAGCCGAGACCTGGACGATATACGCCTTCACCAAGGACGGCAAGGCACCGACCGTCTACGCCACAGAATGAAACCGGCTGCGATCATGAGCAAACTGGCTGTGGTCCTGGTTGGCGTACTGTTGGCGGTTCCGTGGCCTGCATCGGCCACCGGACCGCCGCAGAATTTTGCCGTTCACGAGGCTCCTGTCCCGGTGCCGGAAATCCGCTTCGCGGACGGCGCCGGCCAGCCGAGAACGCTTGCCGATTTTTCCGGCAGGGTCATCCTGCTCAACATCTGGGCGACATGGTGCGCGCCGTGCCGCAAGGAAATGCCGACGCTCGACCGGCTGCAGGCAGAGATCGGTGGGCCGGACTTCGAAGTCGTTGCGCTGTCGATGGATCGCGGCGGCCCCGACAAGGTGAAAAAGTTCTTCACAGAGATCGGCATCGAGCATCTCGCGCTCAGCATCGACACATCGGCCAAGGCGATGTTTACGCTCGGCGCCCCCGGCCTTCCCATGACATTGCTGATCGACGGCGAAGGCAAGGAAATCGGCCGGCTGATTGGTCCGGCCGAGTGGGATGCGCCCGACATGGTCGCGTTCATCCGCAGCCATTTCGCCGCCAAATGAGGCCAAATGAGAAAGGAAACGACAAATGGCCACGACAGAACTCACCCAAACCAGGCAGGCCTCGCCCGATAGCTCCTCGACCATCCGCCATTATCTCGGCGGTCGGCGCGGCCAGATAGCCGCCGGCGCCGTCATTGCCATCGCCGGCCTCGCCTTCAACTGGACCTGGTTGGTCGCCGCGGGAATTGCGCCCCTGCTGCTCAGCGTGCTGCCTTGCGTCGCCATGTGCGCGCTTGGCTTGTGCATGAGCCGGATGACCGGCAGCGGCTGTCCGACCGAGAACGTTTCTGCAAAAGCGGACGGGGACGGCGATGGCACCATGAAAGGCGGTGGCTGATGCTTGTCCGGGTTCCAGACGAGCCGCAGGCGCTTTCCTTGGCTTTGAGCGTGCGCCTGCTGCGCCGCCTGATCGCACTGACGGCGCTGATCGTGGGTTTCGCGCATAACGCGCAAGCCCACTCGCTAGATGACGTCAACGCCCTGCTTGAGGGCGACGAGAAGTATTTCCAGCCGATCGACAGGCCAGCGCCCGATTTCACGCTGCGCACCGCCGATGGACGCATCGTGCGAATGGCCGATCTGCGCGGCAAGGTCGTCGTCCTTCATTTCATCTACACATCGTGCCCGGATGTCTGTCCCCTGCATGCCGAAAAAATCGCCGAGATCCAGGCGATGGTGAACGGCACGCCGATGAAGGATCAGGTCACCTTCGTGACCATTACCACCGATCCGACAAGGGACACGCCGGACGTGCTGCGCAAATATGCGCCAGCGCACGGGCTCGACCCGGCCAACTGGCTGTTCCTGACCACGACCCAGGATCAGCCGGAGGACACGACCCGCAAGCTGGCGGAGGAAGCCTTCGGCCACAAGTTCACCCTCACCGATGACGGCTATCAGATGCACGGCACGGTCACGCATGTGATCGACAGGCAAGGCCACTGGCGGGCGAATTTCCACGGCCTGAATTTCGCTTCGGTCAATCTCGTCACTTTCGTCAATGCGCTCACCAACAACATCGAGCGTCCTCACGATGAACCGGACGAAGGCTGGCTGGCTAAATTGAAGAACCTCTTCTGACGCTGCTTCACCGACGTGGCTAAACCACAGGGAAAAGGAGACGCATATGATCACCAACGCGAACGACGCAAGACGAGATGGCGGCGCAATTGTCAGCGCCCTTACGCTTATCGGCTTGGCAGCATGGCTCCTGCTCGGCCTGCAAGGCATGGAGCGACCGGCGATGGCGGCCGGCGAAATGTCCCAGGATCAGTTCGACCAGCGCGTGCACGACTACATCATCGCGCATCCCGAGGTCATCATGGAGTCGATCCAAGGATTGGAAGCGCGCCAGCGCGACGCCGATGCGGCCGCGGCCAAGGCTGTTCTCACATCCCGCGCCGACGACATCTTCCGCGACAAACAAAGCCCGGTTGGCGGCAATGCCGAGGGCAACGTCACCATGGTCGAGTTCTTCGACTACAACTGCCCCTATTGCCGCCAGGTGGCGCCGATCATGGCGCAAGCGGCGGCCGACGATCCGCAGCTCAGGATCGTCTACAAGGAATTCCCTATCCTCGGCCCGGATTCGGTGTTCGCGGCCAAGGCGGCGCTCGCCGCCGAGCGACAAGGCAAATATGGCGCGTTCCACAAGGCGCTGTTCGGCGCCAGGACAAGGGTGACCGAGGCCGTGGTGCTCAGGGTCGCGGCGGAGGCCGGCCTCGACGTGCCGCGCCTGAAGGCCGACATGCAGCAGCCGGACATCCAGGCGCTGATCGACCGCAACATGGAACTGGCCCAGGCGTTGAGGATCACCGGAACGCCAGGTTTCGTCGTCGGCAACCAGATCTTTCCCGGCGCGACCGACCTTGCGACGATGAAGAAACTGATTGAACAAGCGAGGGCAGGCAAATGACAGGGATATCGCACCCAAGCCGACGGACGGTTATTCTGGGCGTCGTTGGCGCCGCGACGATTGCGGGCTTTCTTAGGGAATCGGATACGGCAATCGCCGCGGATGATCCCGGCCTTGTGAGCCGCTTCAAAGACCTCAGCCAGAACGGCAACAGCACGTGCTCCGCCAAATATACGGAGTCGATCGCCACCATGCCGCCGACGTCGCGGATAAAGGGCTCGTGTTGCAGCCCGATGGAAATGAAGCGCTACGTCGAGCAGGTCAACGGCTTGGCCAGATACCGAGACATCGCGATGATCCCGAGCGATCCGTACGATATCCCGGCGGGCGTCGCGCAGAAGATGATGCCTTACTACGATGTGAAACTCACCAGCGCCGAACAGCAGACCTACGACCATGCGATGGCAAATTCCGAGGAGAAGGGTCCGTGCTGTTGCCAATGCTGGCGCTGGAAAGTGTATGGCGGACTAGCGAAATACCTGATCCACGAGCACGGTTTCACCGGCAAGCAGATCGTCGATGTATGGAACCTGTCCGACGGCTGTGGCGGCGACATGTAGAGGGGTGACGGGGATGACCCTGCCGAGATCACCACCACAGCGGCGCTGCGCTGCCTCCGGAATGCTTTGCTGCCGGAGGAGTTAGCCGCGTCGCTGATCGGTTTCGCAGAATATCTCCGTGGGATCTCGGAGGCGCTTCGTCCAGCGGTTTGTCAGCAACGTACACAACATTTTTGCCGGGATATCGCCACGGTGTTACCGCATTTCGGCTCCAGGTAAGCGGTGATTAACCATTTGGGATCGATATCGGATGTGAGAACCACGCATCCGTTTGGGCAAATCCGGGGACAAACGGCAGCCTGCAAGGCCTTTTGATTTGAACAAAGTCGAACGACACAGCAACGGGCGGCACTATCACATTGGCGTCTGGCCGAGATGGCTGGCAGCGGTGATTGTTGCGTTTGGTTTCCTTGCCGCAGCCGCGACCGGCGCAAGCGCCGAAACGCGCTCGCTGAAACTCTATCACCTCCACACGCACGAAAAGGCCGAGATCGTCTACAAGCGCAATGGCCGGTACGATCCGGAAGGCCTCAGGAAGATCAACATCATTCTGCGCGACTGGCGTCGCAACGAACCGACCAAGATGGATCCGCGCCTGCTTGACCTGGTGTGGGAAGCCTACCGGCAGGCAGGCGCCACAGACTACATCCAGGTCGTCTGCGGCTATCGCTCGCCGGCGACCAATTCGATGCTGCGCAGCCGCAGCCGCGGTGTCGCCAAGGAAAGCCAGCACATGCTGGGCAAGGCGATGGACTTCTACATTCCGGGCGTACCGCTGAAGAAGCTGCGCAACATTGGCCTGAAGATGCAGGGCGGCGGCGTCGGCTACTATCCGTCGTCGGGTTCGCCCTTCGTCCATATGGATGTCGGCAATGTGCGTCATTGGCCCGGCATCAGCCGCCAGGAACTGGTCAGCCTGTTCCCCAATGGCAAGACGCTGCATGTGCCAAGCGATGGTAAGCCGCTGCCCGGTTATGCACAGGCGCTCGCCTCCTACAAGGCGCGCAAGGGCTCGGGTGCTCCGGCCATCGAACTGGCAAGTGCCGGCGGCAGCACCAAGAAATCCGGTGGGTTGCTCTCTGCTTTCTTTGGCGGCGGCGACGACGAAGCCGACGACAGCGCCGATGTCCAGACGGCTTCGGCCGCACCCGCGCCCAAGCCAAAGAGCGTGAAGCCGGCGGTGGCCGCTAAGAGCAGCAAGCTGCCTGGCATTGCGATCGTGGCGCCGAAAGATGCACAGCGTGCCGAGATTCCGCAGGTTGCCGACGATAATGCCGCCGCTCCGGAGCCGCAGAAGGACACGCCGGAGACGATCATCGCGGCACTGCCGGCGCGCAGCATTCCACTGCCTGATTTCGCACCGCGTCCGAAGGCCGATGTTAGCTCTCAGACGCCGCAGAATGTTCCGTCCGGCACGGCGGACTCCACGGCCGCCACCGAGCGGATGCTGGCGACAGCGCAAGCCCCGGATGTCGGCTATTCGGCGCAGGTCGCGCTCAGCAGCGTTCCCATGCCAAGTTGGCGTCCAGACCATGCTGACCTTACGCCTCAAGATAACGACGCGCTGGTGCAGAGCGATGCGGCATCACACAACCCGACTGCCGCCGACGCCCTCCCGGTGCAGCCGCGCGAGCGGCCAGACAAGGCCGTTGTCGATCAAGCCAGCGCGACCGACGGATATCAGGTCGCCTCTCTGTCGGCGTTCAACGAGCCCTCAGGCGTCGGTGCCGCATCGCCTCGCAACGCCATCGCTGCCCGTCCGGCGGGTTCTGATCCGGTTCTGGCAACCAGCACAGGCGTGAAGACCACGGGCAAGGAATCCAGGGCCACTGCCGGTGACCCACAGCATGGTCACAGGGCAGCCGTTGTTCTTGCCGCCGCGCCTCAGGCCGCGCGCTGGGCGCTGAACAGCGGCGAGAATGTCGCCACGGTTTCCAGCGCAACGACAGCGCCGCGCTATGCCTACAATATCGTGCATACGCCGCCGAGCGAGGTGTATACCGCCGGCTTCCTGCCGGACAACCAGATGGCCGACGCCAACCGGTTCACCGGCAACGCCGTCAAGTTCCTGTCGGTGGCACGCTTTCAGACCAAGTGACGGATTGTTCAGGCTTGAGGAGCCGCACTCATCCACTGTCGATCATCCGATGAACGCCACTGGGCCGTCCATTTCACACCAGCAAGCGCAGTCGAATTTCGTTAACCCTGCTGACGGACAATGCTGCCACTGCTATGTGAATCTTCTGCGGAATTGGACTCACCCATGGTGGAGCCGCACCGGAAGCTGGATCCTAAAGATGACGAGAATACAGTGAGTCAGAAACTGTCCAGATTCTTGATTTTGTCCGCGCTTGCAATTTTTGTGTCGGGGTGCGTGTCGACTGTTCTCGAAGTCGCTGACAAAGCAAACCAGCCGATCAATGCAAGCCTCGTCAGCGATATGAGCAGGCGGAAAATGACGCCGGCCGATCCGATTCTGATCCGGATCTTCAAGGATGAGAGTGAGCTGGAGATCTGGAAACGTGATCGCTCTGGGCGATACGCGCTTCTGAAGACCTTTCCGATGTGCCGCTGGTCCGGCAAACTTGGACCCAAAACCAGGAATGGTGACCGTCAGGCTCCAGAAGGGTTCTATCAGGTGTCCGCGGGCATGCTGAATCCGAATTCTCAGTATTATCTGTCATTCAACCTCGGTTACCCCAACAAGCTGGAAAGCGCCCTTGGCTATCGCGGCGAAGCGTTGATGGTTCATGGTGCATGCTCATCGTCGGGTTGTTTCGCGCTCACTGATGCCGGGGTTGCGGAAATCTACTCGGTCGTCCGGGAGGCCATAAGGGGCGGTCAGTCATCATTTCAGGTACAGGCTTTTCCATTCCGGATGACCCCGGAAAACATGGCGAAGAACCGCAATGATCCCAATTTTGATTTCTGGACGAACCTTAAGCAGGGTTACGACAATTTTGAAGTGACACGCCGTCCGCCGAAGGTCTCTTACTGCGATAGACGGTATGTTTTCGACGCGGAGTTTGAAGGTGGCGATCCACGCGATCCGCTCGCTTCCTGTCCACCTCTGCTAAATTCGGAAAATGGTGCTGTGGCCGCTCGAGACGATGCCGATGCACGCAAGACGGCAGCCCTTCTCGCTTCCGGCGCAACCATCGAAGCTCATGCCTATTCAGATGGAGGCATGCACCCAAGCTTCCGGAAACTTCTCCAAAGCCGTGGCGCCGCGGCCCTTGCCAAGAAAACGTCGTTGGACGACGTGCCGATTAGCCGGCCGGAGGCCGCCTTGGCGGACCCGCATAGTCCGAGTGAATGACGAATGGATCTGGGTTCTAAGGCGTACGGGTGACCTGCCCAGGCGCATTGAATATCTGAGAACCGGCGGAGCCGAATACAAATCAGGATGTTCTACTGCACCGCTCCGACGAGCATTGGCTGGCCGTCCCGGATCGAGACCCAGTGTCCGGTGTTGCCGACGGCCTGACGCTTCAAAAACTGATAATCTGTTTGATCCCACTGGCGGACCTTGTCAGTCAGGTTGTCCAAAATATAGTCGCCTTTGTCGGTGCGGACCGTCAGCACCGCATGGCCTTCGCCGTCCGGCTTGCGCAGGACAGTGATCAGAAGATCGGCCAGCGACATTCCCATGCGGTTCAGTTCACGGCGCTTCTCGAGGACGTAGTCTTCGCAGTCGCCGACGCCCCTGTTGGGATAGGCCCAGACTTCATCCTTGCCGTAAATGTCATAGTCGCTCCTCGGCTTGACAGCGGCGTTGACCTTGGCGGTCACGCTGGTCAGCTTGCGCCACAGCGCATCGGTCATGGTTGCGGGTGCGAGATTGGTTGGGCGGATCGAGCACTCGGCCGGATTGGTCTTGCAGAAATCGTAGTGTCCTATCGGCTGCGAGGTGGGGCCGCCCGTTGCCATCGGATGCGCAGCATCCGCTGGCGCCACAGCCCATGCCAAAACAGCCAGTCCGGCTGCAATTCCGGCAGCCATGCGCACGATCTGCGCCGTCGAAAAGGAAAACACTGCCCCGCCCCGCGGTCCCTGATTGTTAACGAAATGTTAACGGCCATTTACACTGCGTGTCAATGATGGGGACAGTCAGATCAGCGACATGGTTACTCACATGCGGCGGGGCGGCGACTGCGCGCCGGGAACTAGAGGGGCTCCGGCTGCCTTCCTCTCAGCAGCGAGGCATCCATAGCACTTTGCTCGACAGCATCGCCACCATGTGGATCGCCACGTTTGGACCTAGCCTGCCGCCTCATTGCCATCGGAAACCGATCTAGACGATGAGGCCGAACCAACAGAGTCCCGCTTTGGTCAGCCGCGTCGTTGACTTTGCCAGCCGTGACAGGCACTTGTTTCGGCTCAAACACGGCAAAAAGCCGTTCCGCCCGGGTAAGAAGCGCCTTTCTGAATGCACGACACGGTCGATGTCATCGCTGCGCTCGGCAATGAGCCGCCGCTGGTCGCGGGTGGCCGCAGCCGCCCCCTGACCGGCGCGAGATTTCGGCGCGCTGGCTGTCGGGCACTTTTCTTACTGGCGTGACCTCGAGTGTGCTGATGGGCGTGGCACTGTTCGCAGCGGTTGATGGCCACCAGCAACTGGCGACCCCGCCCGAAATCGCCGAGTTGGCCCACGTCGAAAACGGCGGCGATTCCGGTGAAGTCGCCAAGACGACCAGGCTGGTGGCGCTAAGGCAGATCGCCAAGGCAAAGGACCGCCGGCGCATGGAAGTGTCGATGGTGACCAAGGTTGGCGACCGCGACGTCATCCACACCATGCCCTTCGTGCAGATCAAGATGTCGCTTGCCGCCGGACACACGACCAACCGCCCCTACCCGCCCTTTGACCCGATGCAGGTGTTTGCTGACGACGGCGCCGCGCAGCCGCCACCCACCGACGCTGGCGTCAGCCAGATCTATGGTGCCAAGGTCGAAAGCGAGATGAGCTTGAAGACCGTCGATTTCCCGATCGAAACGGCGTCCTTCGATGAAAAGAGCGACCTGTCAGCCGACGAGGTGGAAAAGGTGGTGCGCGGCGCCGGCGCAGGTCTGAGCGAGGGCGCGGTTCAAGTGGCGTCGCTGCATTATGTCGACCCGCAGCGATTCGGCGAGGCCTTTGCCGAAAGCATGGCCGGCTCCTACGACGTTAAGGTAGTGCCGGAAAACGTTTCGGTGTCGCCGCGGGCCGTTGCCGACGATCAGACGCCGGCTTTCGCCGAGGAGATCATTCCCTTCACCAAGGACCTCGACATTACCGAGGCCTTCGCTGATTCGGGCTACACGGGCCAGGACGCCACCGGCATGGCCGAGGCGATCGCCAAACTGCTCAATGCGCCGGCGCTCAAGGCGGGAACAGTGTTGCGCGTCGGGCTTGAGGTGCATGGCGACGCCGCCAAGGTCGTTCGCACCAGCGTCTACGACAAGACCCAGCACATCGTCACCATCGCGCTCGACGATCATGGCCAGTATGTGCCTGCGCAGGAGCCGGAACCCAATCCCGAATTGCTGACGGCGTTCGACGACTCACCGCCGGTGGTGGTGCGTGGCAATTTGCCGAACATTTATGATGGCATCTACCGCGCCGCCTATTCCTACGGCATGTCGAAAAAGATGACGCAGCAACTGGTCAAGCTGCTGGCGTCTGATGTCGACTTCCAGTCGCGGCTCAATCCGTCGGACCGCCTTGATGTGCTGTTCTCGCAACCGGACAGCGACGACCATGCGTCCGACGAGTCCGAACTGCTTTATGTTTCGTCGACCTTTGGTGGCACCGTCCACAATTTCTACCGCTTCCAGATGCAGGACGGTAGCACCGACTATTACGACGAGAACGGCAGCAGCGCCAAGCAGTTCCTGCTGCGCAACCCGGTTCCCAATGGCAGATTTACCTCTGGTTTTGGACTTAGGCGTCACCCGATCCTAGGTTACGTCAAAATGCATACCGGAACAGATTGGGCAGCTCCAATCGGAACGCCGATCATTGCCGCCGGAAACGGCGTCGTCGAGAAGGCCGGATGGGCAAGCGGCTATGGCAAGCAGACCATACTGCGCCACGCTAACGGCTATGAGACGTCTTACAATCACCAGAACGCCTTTGCCGAAGGCATCGTGCCAGGCGCACGAGTGAGGCAAGGACAGGTCATCGGCTATCTTGGCTCGACCGGTCTTTCCACCGGTCCTCATCTCCATTACGAGTTGATCGTCAACGGCACCAAGGTCGATGCGATGCGCGTTCGCCTGCCAGTCGGCAAAGTGCTGAAGGGCGATGATCTTGTCGCCTTCAACCGCGAGCGCCAGCGCATCGACGACCTGCTCAAGCAGCAAGACAGCGACCACTTGTGGATAGCGAGCGTCAAGGGTGATGACTGTGCAACAATTTGCTAAGATTCTGCGACAGGTCCAACACTCCGGCCAACGCCCAGTTTGTTAGGTTTGAATCGAGCCATTCACTTGGGAGCTTGTGTTGAAACTTTTGTCGCATCCGCCCCAAGATTTGCTCTCCCGTCTTGGAGGTGTGCCGATGAATCGCAAAGCGGCATCTAGCATCGCATCAATCGCGCCGATGATAGCCTTTTGCCTGACGGGCCAGGCAAGCGCGCACCCACACGTTTTTGCGGAAGCAAGCCTCAGTATCACCCTTTCCCCTGACCAGTCGTCTGTAGACTCACTGCAGCATTTGTGGCGATTCGACGAAATATTCTCCAGCACGGTGATGATGGAGTTCGACAAGAATCTCGATCTCAAGCTCGACAAATCAGAGATGACTCTTGTTTCCGAAACGGTCTATGCATCGCTTGCTGATTACAAATATTTTCAGCTCGTAACGGTCGATGGAAAGGATATTTTGATGGATCCTCCACCATCGCTCACGACAAAATTCGAAAATGACCAGTTAATTATCTCATTCGAATCAAAGCCCAAAAAGCCCTTAATGCTTGCTGGAAAGATCGATTTCGGGGTTTACGATCCGAGCTTCTACACTGCCATCGATTTTCTGACGGATGACAATTTGGTGGTCGACCGGTTGCCGACAACGTGCTCTCGCGCTGTCATAAGGCCGAATGCCGACGAGGCCATTTCGCAGAATCAGAAAACTCTCACGGACGCGTTTTTCAACGATCCCGCCGGGACTGACATGAGCAAGATATTCGCGACGAAGCTTGAATTGTCCTGTAGGGCAAAAGGCTAGCTGGTTTCGCGAGTCATAGCCAGCGCTCTGACATGAACGCGACGCCGCGGATCAGGCATCGATTAACTGAGTCCCCCAGTCCTTTGCCTTTGACGGGCAAGCGCCCTACCAGCCGCAGGCTTTCAGAAACCGCCCGACTGTACCGGCCATGCCATATTCCAATGCATCGGCGGTCAATCCATGTCCAATCGACACTTCGGCCAACGCTGGAATGCGCATTAACAAAGCCGGCAGGTTCTTCACCACAAGATCGTGCCCGGCATTGACCTGGAGCCCGGCGGCAAGGGCGGCGTCAGCGGTTTTTCCCAATCTTTCCAGCTCCTTCTCAGCTTTTGCGGGACCGGAATGATAGCTGCCGTAGGGGCCGGTATAGAGCTCGATCCGGTCCGCGTCGGTGTCTCGCGCGGCCGTCACCCCTTCGGGATTCGGATCGGAAAACAGCGACACGCGAAAGCCTCCCTTTTTCAGGCGCTTGACGATCGGTGTCAGGAACGCCGCTTCAGTAGCGAAGTTCCAGCCATGGTCGGAGGTCGCCTGGGCAGGATCGTCCGGCACCAGCGTCACCTGCTCCGGCTGGTGCTTTTCCACAAGCGCCAGGAAATCCTCGCTCGGATAGCCCTCGATGTTGAACTCCGCCTTGGGGAACTCGTCGTCGATCAGCGCCCTGATCTCCGGCAGGTCGGAATGCCGCGTGTGCCGTTCGTCGGGGCGCGGATGCACCGTCAGCCCGTGCGCGCCGGCGGCCAGGGCAAAGCGCCCGAGCCCGGTCACGCTCGGCCACGGCAGGTCGCGCCGGTTGCGCAGCATGGCGATGGCGTTGAGATTGACGGAAAGCTTCGCAGGCATGGCTTCGGATCCGGGTGTTTTGGCAGGGCATCTATACCGCCTTTGACGGGAACAGTAAGCATTGCGAGCTTCCGCCGACACTGAAGAGTTCGTGGACGATGCATCAAAATAGAGTGGTCGCTATGGTGGCGCGACATCGTCTCACTCCGGTCCTTCAAGCCTAGCTAGGTTGGGTGAGGAGAATTGCTGGGCTTTCCCCGCCCTTCCCTGGGAACCAAACTGACAACTGCCCGTTTGCCAACCGTGCCGAAGCTCCAGCAGATACACCCACTCTTTATGGCAATTTGCATCACTGTGGTGGTGTTTGCGGCCGCTGTTTTCGTGCCCGGCAGTTCAGGTCAGTTGCAGACCAGATTAGTCACAACCCACATCCAGGCGTCTGAGGCCTATCCCGCCATCAATTGCCATCAAGACATTTTTGGCGGCGCCAATTGTTGTGCATCTCTCCACTGCACGGCAGGCATTCCCCCGAGCGGCTTGTCGCCAACTTTTGGTCAGCAAAGATCAGACGGGGCTGGCGACACCAGCGCTCTTCCTCCGTCTCAGGTCACGGGTCGACTAGACCGACCGCCAAAGCGGACTGTTTTCCACGCCCGGCGGCTCGCCCCACTCGTTGGATAACAGCCGCGCTGCAGTCCGCGATCAACTCAAGAGATAGGAGAAATACCATGAACAATATCAAACTCGCCCTTGCGACCGCGACGTTTTTGGCCGGAGCAGGTTCGCTCGCTCTTGGCCAGGAAATGGCATCCCCGTTGCCCGAGCAATGCCGCCAGGCCGATCAGATGGCGCCTATGCCAGGAATGGAAATGTCGAAGGCTGACATGGACGACGCGCATCAGGCATACATGACGGCGATGGAGAAGATGGACCCGGCCATGATGGAGGGTATCAAGGCCAAGGATGCTGACGTGGCCTTCATCTGCGGGATGATCGCCCATCATCAGGGCGCGATCGATATGGCGGAAGTCGAGCTTAAGTACGGCGACAATGCCGACGCTAAGAAAAAGGCGCAGATGGTCATTGATGCTCAAAAGAAGGAAATCAAGGACTACACAAAGTGGCTCAAGACCAATGCAAAATAGTCAGGCGCGACCGCATTGGATACCTACGTTCAAAGGAGAATTGCCATGCACCAACTGAGCCCGAAAATGAGGGCCTGCATCGAGGAATGCTTGCGCTGCTATTCAACATGCCTTTCGACCGCGATGGGCCATTGTCTGGAAATGGGCGGAAAGCACACCGAGAGGAACCATTTCACCTTGATGATGGCCTGCGCCGAGATCTGCCGAACATCGGCGCATTTCATGCTGCTCGGCTCGAAGCATCATAAGCATGTCTGCGGTGAATGCGCGGAGATCTGTGGCCAATGCGCGGATGATTGCGAGCGCCTCGGCGACATGCAGGAGTGTGTCGACGCTTGCCGGCAATGCGCAGAAGCCTGCCGCACGATGGCTGGTTAGCCACAACTTAAAGACGGGGCGCTGAATTACAGCGCCCCTTCTTGCCACTGCCGCGAAGTCACCAGGTACATACATCCTTGCGAACTACCTGAACACATCTGTGTGGTCACCTACCTAGACAACTGCGGGGGGTTGGCTGCGGAAGGAAGGCCGCGAGGGAGATGAACCAAACCGGAAGTTGCGCCACCGAATGAACACCGCAGGCATCGTCACAAGCGCTCCGCCCAGGGCGAAGGAAATACCTCAGCCGTCATGCCGGCAATCCTGTAGGTCAGCAATCCGAACCATTCATGCGCGGCGAGATCGGTCGCAGCAAGACCGACGGCGATCGAACCAGTCGGGCGCTTGAGATCTGCTATGCCGCGCGTTCGATAGTCGACCGGATAAGGGGTCACGTCAAATCCTGCGGCCCGAAAACATCCGATCGCCCTGGGCATGTGGCTAGCGGATGTCACAAGAAGCCAGATCTCGCCTGGCTTGGGTCGAACCGAGGCGGCGCTTTCCCTGCCGTTTTCGCAGGTATTTCGCGATCGTTCCTCCATCTCGATGCGCTGCGGCGACACGCCGAGCGACACCAAGATATCGCGAGCGACCTGGGATTCCGTCAGTGTACTGGCGCCGTGAATATGACCTGACCCTCCGGAGAGAAAAATTCTGGCATCCGGATAGCGCCTGCTGAGATCGACAGTCGCCGTCAGCCGTTCTCCCGCCTCATTCATCGCCAAGGTGTCGCGGTCGCTGCTGATATGGGTGTCGACGGCTCCACCAAGCAGGATGATGCCGGTGACGGGCCCATCGATAACCGGTTGGGGGAAGCGGTTCTCCAGCACCATCAACGCAGCCGGTCCCAGAGGGCTCCAACCGCAGATGGCGAGCAAGAGAACCGACGCTATGATGCACCCCCGTCCCAGGCGAGATCTGCCGAGGAGCACGGCAAGAATGCCGATCAGGCCGAGGAGCGCGACAAGATTGGAAGGGAGCAGGAAAAACTCGATGAGCTTGGAGATGACGAAAAACATCACGCCCTCACGCGCGAATTTGATAACCCGCGGGCCTCAGAGGTGAGAGAGAGTCCTCGCATGCGATGGCATTTCGGCATTCGTCTGCTGCATTGGCTGACCGTGATCGCGCTCGCGGCGCAAATCGCCATTGCCTTCGGACCGATGAACGGGCCGGGGATGGCGACGATGAACTGGCTTCCGCTCCACATGTCGATCGGCGTGACGATCCTTGCCATCATTGTCCTCAGGCTTTGCTGGCGCATCTTCACCCAGCCCCCTGTCAAGCACACCACACGCTCCGTGCGGTTTGCGACCGCTTTCTTTCACGTGTTTCTCTACGTCATGATCCTTGCCGTCCTGATAACGGGATGGCTCGGCTACCGGCCAATGCCTTTCATGCCTCCCGCACGGCTTTTCGGAAACCTGCATGTGCCGTTGGCGCCATCCGTCGGCGGACTGTCGGCAAGAGCTTTCGCGTTCATCCATGCAAAACTGGTCTGGATCATGCTTGGATTTATCGGCGTTCACATCCTGGCTGCGCTTGTGCATTTCCTGGTGCTTCGCGATGGTGTCATGCGCACCATGTTCTTTGGGCGGCTGGACATCGCTTCGCGGGAAGAGGACGCGCAGCTTGCGGTCGGCGATGAAGCCGGCTGCTCACCCGATCGCCCATAATCCTCCGGCAATGACAACCGCGTACCGCGCCGCCTTGCCCAATGCGACGAGAGCAACGAACACGCCGAGATTCACGCGTGCCGCGCCTGCCGCAATGGTGAAAGCATCTCCGAAAACCGGCAGCCAGGCAAACAGCAGAGTCCATTCGCCAAAGCGTCGGAACGTCCGGCTGGCCTGCTCATAGCGCTCGGGAGTTACAGGAAACCAGCGCCTGGTCTGGAGCGAGTCGATGCCACGCCCCAGAATCCAGTTCACCACGGAGCCGAGCGTGTTACCGAGCGTGGCGACCGCAAGGAGCAGCGCCGGATCGCCGCGACCCGAGACGATCAGGCCGGCGAGCACCACTTCCGATGAGACCGGCAGGATGGTTGCGGCGAGGAACGCGCTGACGAACAGCGCGCTATAGAGCGCCGCCACCTCGGCCTATGCCTGCACGTCGACAATGCCCATCATGCCGAGCTGCTCATGCTCCAGGATGTGGCAGTGATACATGCGTGGCCCCGGCCGGTCCTGGCGCAGCAAGAGCCGCACCGTCTCGCCGCGCGCGACGTTGACGGTGTCTTTCCAGGCCAGGTAGGCCGGTTTCGAAACCTGGCCGTCGCGCTCATGGTCGACCACCTGAAACTGCGTCCCGTGGACGTGGAACGGATGGTCCATGTCAGCCTTGTTGACAATTTCCCAGAGCTCGACTTGTCCTGTTTTCGAGACGACATCGATGCGGCCCATGTCAAAGGCGGCGCCGTTGATCAGGAACCCCATCTCCATGCCGCTGGCGTTCATGGCCATGGTTTCGGTGAACACGAAGCGACGGTTGACGGCGGGGGCACCGATCCGCGAGATCGGCCGCAGCCGGTCCGGCAGCGGCGGAACCGGCTCGGCCGGCGTCTCCGAAACATTGACCGTCAGCAGTGTCAGGCCTGCATCGGCAGGCCGGCCTGCGCCCATCCAGCCGCGATCGTAGTCGAGCGTGTACAGCGTGGCGGGGCCGGGCTTGTCGAATGATACGATCAGTTCAAGGCGTTCCGCGGGACTGAGAAGGATCTCGTCGACTGTGATCGGGGTCTCCAGCAGACCACCGTCCGTTCCGATAACTGTCATTGACGCTTCAAACGACAGTCGAAGGAAACGTGCGTTTGTCGCGTTGTAGAGCCGGAAGCGCCGCTTCGTGCCAAAGGGCACCGTTACCTGAGGATTCTTCTGTCCGTTGACAAGTACATGATCGCCGACGCGTCCGTTCATCAGGTCGACCATCGTGTTGTCCGGCATGGTGCCATCGGCGGCGAGGCGAAGGTCGGTAAACACCAGCACGGTATCGCCATAGGCGGCCGGGATCGGATCGACCTTCGGCTTGACCACGAATGCGCCGGCAAGACCACGATAGACTTGCTCGGCCGTCTTGCCGTGCGGATGCGGATGGTACCAGTATGAACCCGCGCTTCCTTCGGGCAGTTCGAAGCTGTAGGTGCGGTCGGCGCCGGTTGCGACGGGGTCCATCGGATTGCCGTCCTGGTCAGACGGAACGGGCATGCCATGCCAATGGATGGTGCTCGTCTCTTCAGGAATTCGGTTCGCGAATGTGATCTCGACGCGGTCGCCCTCGGTCGCTTCGATCAATGGCCCTGGACTCAGGCCGTTGTAGCCAAGGATGGGCGTATCCAGCCCTTCCGCAAAACGCACCGTGGCGGACTCTGCCGTCAGCTTCCCCCTGAACAGGCCGGGGGTGCGGGCATCGTTGGCGAGGCGAGGCAAGTCGCGAAGTGTTTCTCCTTCACGCAGCACGGCCGCGCCTTGCGGCGCTGCGGCCATATCGTGACCTGCGTGACCGCCCATATCCATGCCGGGCATGTCATCCATCTTCATTTGAGCGATGGCGCGCGGGCTCGCAAAAACCGTCACAAGACCTGCCGCCAGAAAAGCGCGTCGATGCATCTGTTGTCTCCTAGGTCAAAGACTGGCCCGCGTCGGCGCGCGGTATGATTCAGAAAGCCTGCCGTTGCCTGGCGATCTCGCCGCCGAGCTTCGGGCGCTTGGACGACCTGGCTGGTCCGGCCTCGTGACCGCTGGAAAGGTTCTCGATGATCGGGCAGTGCGGCCGACCATCCCCCTGGCAGTGCTCCGCCAGATGCCGCAGCGTCTTTGACATATCGCGGAGTTCGCGCATTTTCCGCTCGAGTTCGGCGACATGTTCCATCGCAATCCGCTTGACATCGGCGCTCGCCCGCGAGCGATCGCTCCATAGAGCAAGCAGATCGGTCATCTGGTCGACCGAAAAGCCAAGATCACGCGCCCGGCGGATGAAGCCGAGCGTATGAACGTCGTCGCCGGAATAGACCCGGTAGCCAGCGTCGGTGCGGGTAGCGTTCGAGATGAGTCCGATCGACTCATAGTAGCGGATCATCTTGGCCGAGACGCCTGATTCCGCGGCAGCTTCACCTATGTTCATGATTGCATTCCAGGCTGGCAGTCCCGGCGACATCAGATCCGGAGCTTGGGGCAAAACGCATCGGCATCAATTCTATCATACGACCTGCACCGAAAAATGGCTGGCCTGTACCCTGTCGTCGATCGGCGCTCGGAAGCGCCTGAGACGCAAGGCATTGGTCAGAACGAAGACGCTGGACAGCGCCATGGCGCCCGCCGCCAACATCGGCGACAGGAGCGTGCCGTTCAGCGGATAGAGCACGCCAGCGGCGACCGGGATGAGCGCGATGTTGTAGGCAAAGGCCCAGAACAGGTTCTGGCCAATGTTGCGGATCGTCGCCTTGGAGAGCGCGATCGCGTTCGCGACACCGCGGAGATCGCCTGACATCAGAACAACATCGGCGCTCTCGATGGCGATGTCCGTGCCAGTGCCGATCGCTATGCCGACATCCGCCGCCGCAAGTGCTGGCGCAT
Organism: Mesorhizobium loti; assembly: GCA_014189435.1. NCBI lineage: Bacteria > Pseudomonadati > Pseudomonadota > Alphaproteobacteria > Hyphomicrobiales > Phyllobacteriaceae > Mesorhizobium > Mesorhizobium loti. The sequence goes on along the minus strand of CP050293.1, from coordinate 2,641,140 downwards.
CGTTTATGCCGTCGCCGACGAAGGCAACGCGAGCGCCGTAGGCGGCAAGCCGTTTGACGGCCTCGACCTTGCCGTCCGGCAGCACCTCGGCGACGATTTCGTCGATGCCGATACGCCGCCCGATCGCCTCCGCCGTACGGCGGTTGTCACCGGTTACCATGGCGACCCGAAGACCAAGCGCATGCAGCGCCGCTATAGCTGCGGGCGTCGATGCCTTGATCGGATCGGCAACGGCGACGATCGCCGCAAGCCTGCCATCAATGGCAGCATAGAGTGGGGTCTTACCCTCGTCGGCAAGGCGCGCTGACGCCGAAGCAAAGGTCGAGATGTCCAGGCCGAGATTGATCATCAAGCGATCAGCACCGACCTCGATCTTGTACCTTTCGACGACAGCTCTCGCCCCGTAGCCAGGAATGGCCTCGAAATTCTCGACATCGACAAGCACAAGCCCGCGCCGTTCGGCCGCCCGCACGATCGCATCCGCGACTGGGTGCTCGGACCGGGCCTCTACGGAGCTTACGAGCCGGAGAACGTCGGCTTCGACAAAACCGTCAGTCACGACGAAATCGGTCAGTTCGGGCCGGCCCTCGGTGAGCGTTCCGGTCTTGTCGAGGGCAATGACCGTAGCATCACGCAGAGTCTGCAGCGCCTCGCCCTTGCGGAAGAGCACGCCCAGTTCGGCCGCGCGGCCCGTACCGACCATGATCGAGGTCGGCGTAGCAAGGCCCATGGCGCAAGGGCAGGCAATGATCAGAACGGCAACGGCGTTGACCAGGGCGAAAGACAGGGCCGGCTGCGGACCCAGCACAAGCCAGGCGCCGAAGGTGAGCAAGGCGGCCGCGATGACGGCCGGCACGAACCAGGCGGTCACCTTGTCGACCAGCGCCTGGATCGGCAGCTTCGAGCCTTGCGCAGCTTCGACCATGCGGATGATCTGGGCGAGCAGCGTTGCCGAGCCGACCTTTGTGGCACGGAAGGAAAAACTGCCGGTCTTGTTAATGGTGCCGCCGACCACTTCTGAGCCGATACCCTTGGCGACAGGCAGCGGTTCGCCGGTCATCATGGACTCGTCGACGAAGGATGATCCCTCGACGATCTCGCCGTCGACCGCGATCTTTTCGCCCGGGCGGATCACCACTACGTCACCAACCCGCACCTCGGCGAGCGGCACCTCGACCGTGACGCCGTTCTTGACGAGGCGCGCAGTCTTGGGCTGCAGCCCGACGAGTTTCTTGATCGCCTCGCTGGTCCGGCCTTTGGCCCGCGCTTCGAGATAGCGGCCGAGCAGGATCAACGTCACGATCACGGCTGCCGCTTCGTAATAGACGTTGGCAGTGCCTGCCGGCAGGACATTGGGGATGAAAGTCGCGACGAGCGAGTAGGTCCAGGCAGCACCCGACCCAAGCGCCACCAGCGCGTTCATGTCTGGCGCGCCCCTGAGCAGCGCCGGCATTCCCTTCTTAAAGAAACGCAGGCCGGGGCCAAACAGAACAATCGTGGTCAGGACGAATTGCAATCGCCAGTTCCAGTCGCCGAGCGTCATCATCACCCAGTGATGGAAGGCTGGCATAAGATGGGCGCCCATTTCGAGTATGAACACCGGCAGCGTCAAAAGCGCAGCCAACGCAAGCAAACGACCCAGCGTTCGAATCTCGGCTTCGCGCCCGTCGCGCTCACGGTCCTTGTCTGCGTCCGGCAAGATCTGCCGCGCTTCGTAGCCGGCTGCCGCCACCGCCCCCTCGAGCGCGGCGGCCTCGATGGTGCCCGCGATGATGCGGACGGTGGCACGCTCCGTTGCCAGATTGACGCTGGCCTCGGTTACGCCCGGCACAGCCTTCAGCGCCTTTTCGATGCGCGCCACGCAGGAGGCGCAGGTCATCCCTTCGATGGCGAGTTCAATCGTATCTGCGCGCGTCTCGTAGCCAACGGCCGACACTGCAGCGATAACGGGAGCAAGGTCCGGCTTGCCGGAGAAAGTCACCTCGGCACGTTCGGTCGCCAGATTGACCGATGTCCCGACGACGCCCGGCGCGGAGGCGATGGCCTTTTCGACGCGTCGCACACACGAAGCGCACGTCATGCCATCAATGCCGATCTGAATTTTGGAACCAGGAACCGAAACGGGTTCGACTGGCGTGTGCGGGGTAACGGCGTTCATGGGTTTGCAACTCCATCTTGGGTGGCTGCCACACCATATAAAGGTTCCCACGATTGGAAGGTCAAGGGGAAAAATACGATCAGCACTCCAACGCAACCGCGACGATTACATCGACGAAAAAATAGGCCCTTGACCTTCCAACGATGGGAAGCCCCATAACGTGTCTATCAGCAAAAAAGGAGAGCTGCCATGTTGAAATTGAAAGTTCCGGATATGAGCTGCGGTCATTGTGCCAGCACGATCGAAAAGGCCGTAAAAAGTGTCGATCCTGCAGCTAAGGTCATAGTCGACCTCGGATCATCGATGGTCGCCGTGGAAACCAAGGCGGACGAAACCGCTATCCGCGACGTCATCAAGTCTGCCGGCTACGACAACGAGAAATTGGCGGCCTGAAGGATATCAGGCGCGGCCGGCGGATCATAAACGCGCCGGCCGCGTTCATTTGAGGCTTGGTACGCTGGGCCGTCTGATAGAATGCGGCGAGAAACCAAGGGCGGACCCTGATGCTTATCCAACCAATCGACTATTTTCTCGTCGCCTGGTTCGCAATTGCCGCCGCCTCGACGCTCTATGTCGGCTTCGATCAATACCGTAACAACCCCGAACCAGTGGTGATGAAATGGGGGTTTATCCTGGTGACCCTCTATATGGGTCCGATCGGACTGCTGCTCTACGTGCTTGCCGACAAGGAGCCGCGCCCAGGCGGGCATGAGGCCTTCACCAAGTCGCTCTGGAAGCAGGGCGTCGGCTCAACGATTCATTGCGTCGCCGGCGATGCGACCGGCATCATTCTTGCCGCCGTGATCACCGCGTCGCTCGGCCTGCCGATGTGGCTTGATCTCATCGTCGAATATCTGGCCGGCTTCGCCTTCGGGCTTTTCATCTTCCAGTCACTTTTCATGAAATCGATGATGGGCGGCACCTATTGGGAGAACGTGCGCAAGAGCTTCCTGCCCGAGTTCATCTCAATGAATTTCATGATGGCCGGCATGGCCCCGGTCATGAGCTTCCTGATGATGGGTCGCGACATGCGCGCGATGGAGCCGACGGAGCTTCTGTTCTGGGGCGTGATGTCGATCGGCGTCATTGCCGGCTTTGCACTCGCCTACCCTGCCAATGTCTGGCTGGTCGCACGCAAGCTGAAGCATGGGCTGATGACGCAGCGCCCGCAAACCGCCGAACCCGGTCAGGAGAAAAAGCACGCGCACGGCGGGGCATCCGACATGGCGGAAGAAGGCCATGCCGGACATACCGGGAAGACCGCGCCTGCGAAAGCACCGGCGAAAGCAAGGGCACTTGCACAGGCGAAGGCATCAGCACAGGCGAAGGCACCGGCAGAGGTGACGGAAGATCATTCTCATGATCACGGCGGCAACACTGGAGAGCAGTTGCAGGGCCGCCCTGAATTTCCCGTCGTGGCTACGATCGGCCGCCATCCCATTCATCCGATGCTGGTTCCCCTGCCGATCGGGTTGTTCGTCGGAGGACTTCTCTCCGATCTGGTTTTCTGGATCAATGGCAATCCTTTCTGGGCGACCGCCTCCATTTGGCTCATCGCGGCGGGATTGGTGGGCGGCCTCGCCGCCGCCGTCGCCGGCTTGACGGATTTCCTCGGCAGTCCGCCAATTCGCAAGCTCTATCACGCCCGCTATCATCTCGTCGGCAACCTCATCCTGCTGGCCATCGCGGCAATCAGCGTGGCCGTGCGCCTTTCCCTTGGTCCGGCAGATGCCGTATTGCCGTGGGGGCTGATGATGTCGACAGCCGTCGTTGTGCTGCTTGGCTACACCGGCTGGCACGGCGGCGAGATGGTTTTCGGGCATGGTGTCGGAATGCGGCAGCACGACCATGGTGCTTCTCATCCAGCACAGGCTCAACCCGCCAAGGGCCAACACGCGCAGATGCAAATGCATCATGCTGACGCTGGCGATCATGCTCCGCAAGGCCATGACATGGCCTCCCACACGGGCAAAAAGAGCGGCGGCCACCAAATGGAGACGGACGCCACGACGCCACAGATCACTGCCCTTGGGGTGGTGTCCCTGCTGGCGCTTGCGATCGGCATGATCGCACCTGCGAACTGGATTAATATGAGCCTGTCTGCGCGCGATGTCGGCGGAGCCATTATGCCCCCCGGCATGATCATGGATCGCGATACGCCGGCCGCTGCCATGCGCGATATGGCGGCGGTCGATCCGCGGCTGGTGAGTTTCAAGGCTGATCCCGCAGCTCAGGGAGGCGTGGTCCTCGAACCGCGAATCGAGAACGGCGTTAAGGTATTCGATCTCGAGGCTTCGGTTATCCAATGGTCGATTCTGCCCGGAGTGACGGTCGAGGCCTTTGCCTACAACAAGCAGGTTCCCGGTCCGACGCTGCGCGTTACCCAGGGCGACCGCGTTCGCATCAACGTCACCAACCGGCTGCCCGAAAGCACGACCGTGCACTGGCATGGCCTCGATGTGCCCAATGCGATGGATGGCCCGGCCTATGTCACACAAAAGCCGATCGAGCCCGGCGAAACCTTTTCCTACGAATACACGGTCGAGCAGTACGGCACATATTTCTATCACACCCATGATCATGTCGACCGTCAGCAGGCGCTCGGCCTCTATGGCGCGCTGATCATCGACCCGAAGAATCCGGCTGACGCAATCACCGCCGACCTGGAATACACCGTTCAACTCCAGGAATGGCTGAAACGGGAAGGGCTGACCTTTCCGTCCATGCCGATGGACGGCGGCTTTCCTAACTTCTTCACCATCAACGGCAAGTCTTACCCCGCGACGGACACGATCAGCATGAAGGTGGGTCAGTTGCTCAAGATCCGTTTCGTGGGATCCAACACCACCGCCATCCATCCGATGCATATTCACGGCGGGCCGTTCCAGGTCGCCGCCATCGACGGCGCGACGCTGCCCCAAAACGCCCGGTATACGGCCGACACCGTCAATGTCGGGCCTGGGCAGAGGTTCGACGTCCTGTGGCGGGCGCTTCGGCCAGGCAAGTGGCTGCTGCATTGCCACATCCCGCATCACACGACGAACAACAATGTTGAAGAGAAGGGCGGCGGCGGGCTCACAATGGTCATCGATGTCAATTAGCGGCGGCCGAGGTTTTTGATAGATGCCCCCAATCCCCGGCGTGCCAGCCAACGCGGCCGAGCTGCTTGATTGTCTGATTGTTGGAGGAGGACCGGCCGGATTGACGGCGGCCATATACCTTGCTCGCTTCCATCTCTCGGTCCTGGTGGCCGACAGTGGTGAGAGCCGGGCTGATCTGATTCCGCTCACCCGCAACCTTGCAGGTTTTCCCGATGGGATCGCGGGATCCGAGCTTCTCACGCGCATGCGGGAACAAGGAAAACGTTATGGGGCACGCCATTGGGCTGGAAAGGTGCTCTCCTTGCAGGGAGGGCCCGGCATGTTTACGGCCCACGCAATGGAAGGGGTGTTTCAAGCGCGCACCGTGCTGATGGCAACAGGCGTCTTCAACCTGAGACCGAGCATGCCTGCCGATGTCCACGATGAGGCTCTGGCGCGTGGATTATTGCGTTATTGTCCGATTTGCGATGGTTATGAGGTGACCGATAGTGCGGTCGCGGTCATCGGAACCGGCGAACACGGAACGAACGAAGCGGAGTTCTTGCGCAGTTACACCGCTGATGTGACTTTGATTGCACCGACGGGCAATCATGAGCTCGACGCAGCGCAAAGATCGCGTCTCAAGAACGGCGCCATTCAAACAGTTGACGGTCCATGTCTCGATTTTGAACTGATGCAGGATGGCATCGCGATAGCGACACCGACTGGCCGCCGCTCGTTCGCAACGGTCTATCCAGCGTTAGGATCCCATATCTGTTCGGAACTTGCGGCTGGGATGGACGCCGAAGTATCGCGCGACGGATGTCTTATCGTCGATAACCACCAGAGAACCTCGGTAGCGGGTCTATATGCGGCGGGCGACGTGGTGCGCGGGCTCGATCAGCTGTCCTATGCCATGGGACAAGGAGGTGTCGCTGCCGTTGCAATCCGAAACGACCTAGCTCGCTTGACCCCGTTGCGGCGGTAGCCTGGCGGCATTCGTGAGATGCATTCCAATATGGCCGCGTGCAGTGTTGCAACAGTCTACAAGGGTCCCGTAGGGCCATCCTGCCGATGTTTTGTATGATCGCCCTGCCCCAGGAAAGCGTTGCCGGCATTGCCCCTGCCAGAAAGATGGCGACCGGCAAAATACCTGATCTTGAACAGCGCAAGGGCAACAAAGATCCCGATCGCTGCATACGATCCGAACGTCACGTAGGTTGGATTCGGACCCGACAATCCTTCGAAACCGTAGCGAAATATCGAGACAGCAGCGCCAGCATGGAGGATGACCAGCGCGGCCACAGCCAGCGCCGTTGCGACCACCGGAACGAATCGCCTCCACCCACGGCCGGCGACACCGCCGATTATGTTGAGATCGAATCCGGTGAACGTCTCGGCCTGTATGCTAGCCTCGTTCACTCCTGAACCGCCGAGCATCGTCTTCATGGCGCTGACCATCTCCGGCAGCCCGGAAATGTAGTAGACCGGAAGCAGCGGGTCATCGACATGCTTTGCAAGCATCGAGTGGGTTATGCGCCCGGTTTCGCCGGTCCATGAATGCGCCGACCGTGCTGCTTCGGTCATCGTCGCAACCAGTTTGAAAGACGAATTCTGCGCCGCGAGCTCCTGCAATTCCCGGAGATACGCGGCGTCCTCCGGCCGCCGGTTCGAGTAGAGCAGCAACAGCCTATGCGACAGCTTTCGCTCGACCGCATCCTTTATCATCGAGAAGGCCGGAACGATGCCGATGCCCCCGACGAGAAAAGCGGCGGGCCGCGAAGGATCCTCGTGCAGCGCAAAAGCCCCGTGCGGAACATCGAGCAGCATCTGCATGAGAACCTTGTCTCCGGTTTGCAGGCGGCTGAGAACCCGCTTGAATGCCGTGTCACGCATCCTCATGGCGACAACCAGATCGGCTTCCTGAGGTGTGCTGGCGAGCGAGAAAAACCGGCTATCGCCCTCGCGGTCCGTTTCGGGAGGCTTAATGAGCGTCATCCGCACATGTTGGCCGGCCTTGAAGCGAAAGCCGTCCGGTCTCTCGAACACGAAAGCCCAGCTGTCTTGCGCAATCTGCCTCTTGCCCTTCAACGCCACTTCAAATGAAGCCTTCTTCATCGAAGCGCCCGAGCGACCATGCATGCGACGAAAGTGTTCGTGATCCATATTGGTCCTGTACGCGAGATGCGCGGCCTGGGGCCGAGAGCAGGCTTGCCGCCTAAGCCATCGGTCATTGAAAATGAACAAGGCGTGCGGTATCGGACATTGTGTGCGGAATTCTGTCAATGAACGGGATGCCGTGAACGTCCGGAAATGAACACTCGACCTGAAATTTCTTTGAATAGAGTAGGATATGGCAAACGGAACGATCGACCGTCGCATTGCCCGCACCAGAGGGATGCTGCAGCACGCTTTGATCTCGTTGATCCCCAAAAAGGGTTATGAGGCAATCACGGTCGAAGATATCTGCGATGTGGCCAACGTCGGCCGTTCGACCTTTTATGCCCACTACAAAAGCAAGGACGATCTGAAGCGGCGCGGTCTGGACGAGCATTTGCGCTCCCTGCTCACCGACCAGCAGCGAGAGGCGCTTGCGACGACGGGAGACAGTCGCAGCCGAAGCTTAGCCTTCAGCCTGGTCATGTTCGAACATGCGCGCGACCATCTGGGATTGTACCGGGCCTTGGCCGGCGGTCGCGGCGGCGATGTCAGCCTTGGCGGCATTCGCCAGATACTTTCCGACCTGGTGCGCGACGAACTCGCCGCAACCGCCGGCAAGAGTTCGGAGGCAACCCCGCGCGAACTCGTCGTCCAGTATGTCGTTGGCGCCTACATGGCCGTGTTGATCTGGTGGCTCGACCGGGGCGCGAAGCCGTCGCCCGCTGAGGTCGATGCGATGTTCAGGCGTTTGGCAACCGACGGAATCCTGGCTCACCTTGCCGAAGGCGGTTCACATTAGGTCGCCAGATCTGCAGTTTGTTTGTCTCCAAGAGAGAGTTGCACACCCACTCAGACACATCGCTACATGATCGCGATGTCGTCCACGGTGACGCCGTGCCACGTGAAGACGAACGAACAAGCCCCGCACGCGGCCACGAAAGCCGCGTTCATCGGACTAAATGCCGAGCATCTTCTTGGCTTCGTTGAGCGCAGCCTCTGATCCTGCATGATCGCCGGCGGCATGCAATTTCTCGCCTTGGGCACGCAGTCCTTTGACCTTGGTCATATCGGCCTCGGCGAGGGTCGCGGACGGCAACGCGGCGTCGATCGCGGCCATGATGGTCGGGCATGAATTTGCAAAAGCGGCAGCTGGGATGACCGACAAGAAAAGCGCAAGAGAAATTGAACGTAACATGGTTGTTTCCTCCCTGCCGGCCCCGAGACGACCGACAAGCCAATAGTACATGGCGGCGCCCGGTGCGGCAATCACCACGCGGGTTGCGGCCTCTCATTCGGCAGTGGCCATTGGCGCGGCCCGCTACCGGCACAGGGAATCGATTCTGAACATACATGCGATAGGTGATAGTATCGTCTTCGATCCTCGGGAGGAGGACATGCGCGCCATTGCATTTCTTGCCGGCGTTTTGGTGGCTACGCCCTCGATAGCGGCGGAGCAACTGGTCTTTTACGCTGCCAGCTTTCCAGATGCGACGTCGGTCCAGCTCAGCGTGCGAAACAACAGCGTCTCGCAAGATCGGGACTATGATTTTGACGTCGCTATTGGCCTGGTCGAGACAGACGCGAGCGGCGCCGTTAGGTATGAAGATCCCGCCAGGCATAGTGCGCGCGTTCGCTGTAATTATCCCGCCTATGTCGGCGTGGGCACGCGAAAATACCCTATGGGGATGCCTCTGAGCGGCTTCGGACATGATGATTGGAAAGAAAATCTCTGGATGACATTCTGCGCGGCTCCCTCATCGTGACTCCCTGCTCACAGCATTGCCCGATCGAAAAGCAGCCGCGGGTTGATTTTCAACCCGCGGCGCCAGTTCCGGGTCATTTGATGCTGGTGACCGTGATGCGTCCGTTGACGCGGTCGGCAATAAACTCGATCGCCTGACCGGTTTTGACTTTCTCAAGCAAACCCTGGTCCGCGACGACGAACACCATCGTCATCGCCGGCATGTCGAGATTTGTCAGCGGTTCATGTTTGATCGTCAGCTTTTTCTGTTTGGCGTCGACCTTGATGACTTCGCCTTTGACGTATTCCTGCGCAAGCGCGCTCCCGCCAATGGCGAGCATGAGCGCGAGTGTCGAGAGCGTCTTTACCAACAATGTCATGGTTTCTTCCTTTGCGGTTTGGTGGTCAGTTGGCGACGCTGATGTCGCCCTTCATGCCGGAATCGTAGTGTCCCGGGACCAGGCAGGCGAAACCGAATTCGCCGGCATTGGCGAACGTCCAGATGATCTCGCCCCTGGCGCCGGGCGCCAGCCGGATCGAGTTGGGATCGGCGTGTTCCATCTCTGGGAATTTTTCCATCAGCGCCTTGTGGTCCATGATCCCCTCATGGACATCCATGACGAACTCGTGGTCGACTTGCCCTTTGTTGACGAACTTCAGGCGAACGGTCTCGCCCTTCTTCACCTTGAGCACGGCCGGTTGGAACAACATCGTCCCGTCGTCCTTCTCCGACATGGAGATGTTGATAGTACGCTTTGCGATGCCAGCTTCGCCGGGGTTGCCGATCGCCATCGTGGCGGCTTTGTCGCCATGTCCTCCGGCGTGGGTTCCACTGGCAAGAGCTGCTCCGGAACTGACCGCCATCAAAACGGCCGCTGCTAATATACGTTTCATGCTGCACATTCTCTCATTGTTGAGGTTGAGGGGTTTCGGTTTCTCATCCCTGTTTTCCGTGACCGCCGTGCTCTGCCGGGACCATCGTTTTTGCGTCGCCTGACTTGGTGGGGGCTGGAACATCGCCGGTCCACTCGTAGGCCACGGTTCCTTCCGGATGTCTGTACCATCCGGGATCGGCGTAATCGTTCGCGGACAGGCCCTCGCGCACCTTCACGACCGAGAACATGCTTCCCATTTCGATAGCGCCGAACTGACCCCAACCGGTCATCATCGGAATCGTGTTGTCGGGAAGTGGCATTTCCATCTCGCCCATGTCGGCCATGCCCTTGTCTCCCATCGCCATGTAATCCGGCAGAACGCGTCGGATCTTGTCGGTGACCTTCGAGTTGTCGACACCGATAAACGTAGGCACGTCATGGCCCATGGCGTTCATTGTGTGATGCGACTTGTGGCAGTGGATCGCCCAGTCGCCCAAGTACTTGGCATCGAACTCGTAGGCCCGCATCGCGCCGACCGGAATGTCGATCGATACTTCCGGCCAGCGAGCCTCAGGACGTGTCCAACCCCCGTCGGTGCAGGTCACTTCGAAAGTAAGCGGTCAGCCGATAACGTCAGGCCTAAAGTTCCAAGGCATGAGCATTTCGATTTCGGATGCCGGCCAGCCTTGAGCGATGCGGGTCAAGGTCTGCGAGAGCCAGTCGAGCGGATCGACGCTGTTCATTTTGCAGGTTTGCAGCAAGGTGGCTACCGTCGCCCAGGTTCGTCCACCGCCGTGGCTGCCGGCGAATAGACTATTCTTTCGCGTGATCGTCTGGGGCCTGATTGCACGCTCGACGATATTGGAGTCGATTTCGATGCGACCGTCCATCAGAAAGCGTTCCAGCGCCTCCCGCCGGGTGAGCGCGTAGCGGATCGCCTCGGCGGTCTTGGATTTTCCGGAGACCTTGCCCAGTTCCGCTTCCCATAGATCGAAGAGGCTCGCGACAATGGCCACGGACTTTTCCTGACGCAGCGCGGCGCGGCTTCCGGCATCCTTGCCGCGAACCTCGTCCTCGACCTTCCACAATTCGGTCATGGCGATGATCGAATCCGTCGCGGCCTGCGAGACCCCGCTGATGTGCAGGTCGTAGAATTTGCGCCGCAGGTGAGCCCAGCACCCGGCGAGCCGGATTGTTTCATTGCTGCCGGCTTTGGCCCGTGCCTTGACCAGGTTGGTATAGGCCGAGTAGCCATCCACTTGCAGGATACCGCTGAATCCGGCGAGGTGGCGCGCCACGCAATCCGCACCTCTGCTGTCTTCAAAACGATAGGCAACCATTGGCGGACTGGTTCCGCCATAGGGTCGGTCATCCCGTGCGTAGGCCCACAACCAGGCTTTCGTGGTTTTCCCGGAACCAGGGGCAAGGGTGGGCAAGGTCGTCTCGTCGGCGAAGACCCTTTCGCCCTCCTTGATGCGCTCCAGTATGTAATCAGCAAGCATCTGCAGCTCGAAGCCCAGATGCCCCATCCATTGCGCCATCAACGACCGGCTGATCTCGACGCCGTCGCGCAGATAGATCGCCTCCTGCCGATAAAGCGGGAGGCCGTCGGCGTATTTGGAGACGGCGATATAGGCGAGCAGCCGCTCCGTCGGCAGGCCGCTTTCGATGATGTGCGCCGGCGCCAGAGCCTGGACCACGCCGTCACGGCCCCGGAAGGCGTATTTGGGACGGCGCGTGACGATGACCTGGAACTTCGGCGGCACGACGTCCAGCCGCTCGGATCGATCCTCGCCGATCAGAACCTTTTCAAGCCCCTCGCAGTCGGCCGGGATTTCCGGCTCGACGACCTCCTCGATGCGTTCGAGGTGGGCAGCAAAGCCCTTGCGCGGACGCGGGGCGCGCTTCGGCTTGTTCCCGACCGCGCGGTCGAGTTCGCTCCGGATTTCCGAAAGGCCGGTCTCGACCTCTTCGAAGGCAAAGGAGGCCTGCTCGTCGTCGATGGCCAGGCGTAGCCGCTCGGAACGCGTGCCATGTTGCGTGCGCTGTAAAACTTTCAGGATTGACGTGAGATTGGCGATCCGCTCGCTGGCGCTTTTCTCGACAGCTTTCAGCCGGGCGACCTCCGCCTCAGATGCTGCGATCCGAGCGTCGGCGACTGCGATCCGGGCCTCGCTTGCAGCCTGCTCGCGAGCCATGGAAAGGATCATCGCCTTCAGCGCATCAACGTCGTCGGGAAGGGCAAGACCCGGTAGAACCATGGCAAGCAACAGAGCACAAAAACAGCCGCTTTCCCAACCGTTCCAGCCGCATGATTCATCTTGCCGCAGGCCGGTTTCAGCCCGTCGATAACGGCCGCCTGACCCTGGCCGGACGAATCTTTTTCCAGTCCAGTCCGGCCAGAAGCGCCATCAACTGGGCGTGGTCGAGACGCATGCGCGCGGCCGATATCCCCGGCCAGCAGAAGCTGTGATCTTCCAGAGTCTTCGAATAAAGACAAACCCCGCTGCCGTCCCACCACACGATGCGAACCCGGTCCGCACGCTTCGAACGGAATACGTGAAGTGCCCCCGAGAATGGGTCCAGGCCGCCATCCCTGACCAGCGCCATCAAAGATGCCGCGCCCTTGCGGAAGTCGACCGGCTGGCACGACACGTAAACCACCACACCGGAAGCGATCATGCCTTACGAACCGCGCGGATGATCCTCGCCAGGCGATCGGGATCGACATCGCCGCCGGCGCGCACCACTGCGTCGCCAATGACGATTTCCACCGTGTCGCTGCCCACCGCTTCAAAGCGCGTGAACTTCGCCGGCTTGCTCGCTCCCTCCGTCAGTGGCGCAACCATGCCCGACGAAAGCGCCTTGCGGCGCCACGCATAGAGCTGCGAGGGGTCCAGCCCCTCGGAACGCGCAACCGCCGAGACATTGCCCCCTGGCGAGAACGCTTCGGCGACAAGCCGTGCCTTCTCTTCGTCCGACCGATGGCGCGGCTTGCGTCGGGACGGCACAGGCTCCGCCGTCAAAATCTCGAATGTTCGATGATGGCTCATACTGTCGCTCATAGGATTCTCCGCATGATTCATGCTGAAAATGAGCGATCAACCGCCTGCACGCTACGTGGGGATGCCTACGCGCTTACCTTCGAAATCGTAGCCATGCATGTGGATCGGATGATTGGTCATGGTCAGGTTGCCGACCCGGACCCGCACTTTGTCGTTCTTGGACACGACAAGGTGGCTGATGCCGGGGAACAGGCGACTGTTCCAACACCACAGGTTGAAATCAGTCATGGTCATGATTTTCGGAACGTACGATCCGGGCTCGATGTCGTAGGCGTTCAGCAGAAATACGAAGTCGCGGTCCACCCGCATGAACTTCGGGTCCTTCGGATGGATAACGAAGAAGCCCATCATACCCATGGCCATCTGCACCATCTCGTCGGCGTGCGGGTGGTACATGAAGGTGCCGCTCTTCACGAGATCGAACTCGTAGACGAACGTCTTGCCGGGAGGGATGCCGGGTTGGGTTAGGCCGGTCACGCCGTCCATGCCCGAGGGCAGGATCATGCCGTGCCAGTGCACTGTGGTGTGCTCGGGTAGCTTGTTGGTCACGAAGATGCGGACCCGATCGCCCTCGACCGCCTCGATGGTGGGACCGGGAGACTGGCCGTTATAACCCCAGAGATAGGCGGTCATGCCAGGCGCCAGCTCCCGCTCAACCGCCTCGGCGACGAGGTGGAATTCCTTCACACCATTGTTCATGCGGTGGGGCAGCGTCCAACCGTTGAGCGTCACCACCGGCTGGTAGTCCGGGCCGCTCGTCGGAAATATCGGTGGATGCATGTCCGGCGATTCCATGACAGCGGCGTCCGGCAAGCCCATCGCAGAGGTCTTGGTCCATGCCGTGGCGCCGGCGAGCAGAGCTCCCGCGCCGAGTAGCTGACGTCTTGAAAGCATCTCTTCTTCTCCTTGAGTTCAGTGGCCTTCGGCTTCGGCCGCGGCCGGTGCGTCGCCGCCCCCGGGCGAGCTTGCGCCGCCGCCATGGATGGCAGTTCCGAGATTGACGTCGGCCAGCCAGAAATTGCGCTTGGCGTTGAGGGAAAGCATGATCGAGCCGATCTTCGCGCGGGTGTCCGCCAGAAGCTCGAACGTGTTGGTGATCATGCCGTTGTAGGTGAGGACCGACTCCGCCTCGATCTTTGTTCGCAGCGGCACAACACTGTTCCGATAGTGCCGAGCAATGTCATAGGTCGAGCGGTAGGCGTCATAGGCGGACCTGGCCTCGGACCGAATGTTGACCGCCTTTTCCGCCATCCGGTTTGCGGCTTGCATGTAGGCGAACTCGGCCTTGCGCATGCGGGCCTTGCCGGTGTCGAAAATCGGAATCACAAACTCGAGTTCCAGAGTGGGGGAGACACTCGTCTCCGTTCCGCCCTCTTCCGACTCCTCCCGTTCCACTTCCACGCCGGAGAGAAGTTCGAGATCGGTGACGTAGCGCGTCGCCTCGGTAAGACCATAGGACTTCGCCAGCGCTTCCAGCTCAAGCTTCGCGATCTCAAGGTCGACGCGATTTTTTAGCGCCTCTGCCTCGATGGTGCGTTTGGCCTTGGCGACCTTCGGCATGGCTGGAAGCGTGTTGGGGACTGAGTAATCGACGTCCGGCCCCCATAGACCCATCAGCCGGGTGAGATCTTCCTTGGCGGTCCGGGCGGCGAGCCGCGCCTCCGCCGCCTGACCGGTGATCTCGGCGTAGAAGACGTGTTCGCGGGCCTGGCCGGTCTTTGTGAAGGCGCCCGTCTCCCCAAGTTTTTGAGCGAGTTCGGAGGCGGCGTCGGCGGCGACTTGCGCCTTGTTCAAATAAGAAACGCCTTCCCGGGCCGACACAGCATTGATCCACGCCCGCCGCGTGTCAGCAGCGAGCCGTAGCGTTTCCTCGGCGGCCCGAAGCTGGGCTTGGCGGAAGCGTGCATCCGCGACCGCAACGCGTCGCTGACGGGTCATCAGCGCGAGGATGTTGCCGGCAACAGCCCCCTCAATCGTGCGTACGGGATCGATGCCGATCATTCCAACCGAGATTGTCGGATTGACGAGCATCCCTTCCTGCCAGACATCGGCCGCCGACAGACCGATCTCGGCGTAGGCGGCCTGCAAGCCTTTGTTGTTAAGCAGGGCGACCTGCACCGCGACGTCCGCACCAATGGTCTTCCTCTGTACCAGGCTATTCACCTGCGCGGAGAGAGCCTGCGCGGCCTCGCTGGACTGCACCCAAGCCGTCCTCTTGCCGGTCACAGCTCCGGCGCGTGCCGCGACTGTCGTGAAGCCCGCGATGGGGTCGGAAACGCTGTCAGGGCCAGCGGTGGTCGTACATCCTGCAGCCACCAGCGAGATGGCTATGGCCGCACCCATGTTCAGGAACCGGCGCTTCATGATCCGGCTCCCGTTTTTGCAGGTGAACGTTCTTGATTGAGACGCCGCCAATTCTGCGGATCCACCGGTTCCCTATGGCTATAGTCGGCGACGACCGGGTGATAGTGCACATCACGGACGCCCAGCACAGGATCGGCCGGGTTGAACGATGGAAGCACGGTCGGTGGTGTGGTTACCGCGCATCCGGCAACCAATAGCGATGCGAGCATCGCGGAGCTTGCGATTTTCATTGTAGACCTGAAGCTTGACATATGCGTTTGGCCACGCGGGAACGAATTCCCGACGTTGCGCGCGAACGCCCTCCGGAGAGAGCGCGTCAGTTCAGATGTGTTTGGGAGGTCTGATCAGGGTGGAATATGCACCGAGCGGTAGCACAGTGGCCACTATCACTGCGAAGCAGCGGCTTGCCGTGCGGTTGATACCGGGGCAGTCCACGGGCACAGCATGTGCCGGCGCGCAATGGACCTCGCAGTCGTCACTCGCCGATTTTTCGCCATCAGGATGTTTCTCATCCACATCGCTTTCATCCGCGATGTTGTGATCGCCAACATCGCTGCCACTATCGTGATGAGATTTCTCGACCTGAAGCGTCGCTCCGGAGTCGCTGTGAACACCTGCGGTGTTAGCGCTTGCGAAGAGGCCCGGCTGGAGAGAAGACATAACCAGAAACACGACAGCCAGCATCGCGCGGAGCGACGCAATTCGTGCGATCGAGATTCGGCCAAGGCATTTCATTGGAGCCCTTGGGACAATTGTTCGCTTGGTTTGTCAAGACCAATTGCCGTCAATTTGTTGCAGTGCAACCAGACATAGCCGCGAATAGCCAACTCCGAAGCCGCTCATGCTTGACATGAGAATGCACCGACGCGTCGCATCAGTCCGATGTGGTCACAGGCTCGTTTGCCAATAAAAAGGCCGGACTGTGAGAGTCCGGCCAACTGTGAAGGTTGGAACCTCCAAAGGGGAACGCGCCGGACGAATGGGAGGAGATATCCGACACGCTGCACATATGAGTCACACCGATGATGTTTCAATGATGTAATTGTGGGCCACGACGATGTAATTGTGGGCCACGACGGAGATGCTGCCCTCCGACGAGGATGACGACGTCGTGCAGCGGTGAGCCCACCTTACCCGGCTCTTTCGCCTCGGACCGGCATCTCATCCGCGAGATCATGCAGGGCAAGGCGCGGGCCAACGTAAGAGCCCGGGTCAGTGGCCTGTCGGTCATTTGGCACCTTCCTCCATTTTGATGTCTGTGCTGGCGGTGCACATGCGGACGAGGTCACCCAGATGCGCCCTCCATTCCGCAGTCTGATCGTTGTTGTTGTAGAGCCGATCAAGCGAGGCCTCGCCCTCCAGCGTATCGAGCATGCAGCCACAATAGCTGGAGCAGAATTTGCTGCCGCGCGACTGTTCGCACGATAGCTGGCAGGTTTTCAGGAAGTTAACCTGTGGGGTTTCAACCTTGGCCGGCATCACTTGCGAAAACAGCCAGACACAGCCGATCAGCAGCGGCTGGTGGATCAGGTAGAAGGCGAGGCTGTGGCGGCTGATGAAGACCAGCGGGTTGGCCCAGCGGCCGGGTGCGAGGCTTGCCAGGCGCGCCCGTACGCCGGAGGTGGAGGCAAACTTCGCGGTGGCGACCCCCGACAGCACCGCGCCGAACCACGGGAACAGCGGAACGTAGTCGTTGGAACGCGGATTGATGGCGGAAAGGCCGACCCACCATAGCCAGGGACGGTCGAAGGCCTCGAAGCGCAGATAGACGGGCGCCGCGATGACAAGCGCGGCAACGGCAAGCGTCAGCAGCGCCGGAAGGCGTAGGAAGGCGAGACCCAGCAGGCTTGCCAGCGCGATCTCATGCAGTATGCCAAAGAAGATGAAGCCGTCCGGCATGGCGATGCGGGTGACGACCGAAATGGCGATCGCGGCTCCGGCGACCATGGCGAACCGCTTCCAGAAACCGTTCCAGCGGATTTGTCGGCCATGGGCGAGGTACAGGCTGACGCCGACCAGGAACAGGAAGGTCGAGGCGATGCAGCGCGCGTAGATCTTCCACCAGCCGAAGGCGGTCAGGCCCGGATCAGTGTAGCCGAAGAATTCCAGATCCCAGGTGAAATGGTAGCTCGCCATGGCGATGAACGCGAGGCCGCGCAGGACGTCGATGGCGACGATTCGCTTCGATTGATCTCGAACGGATGCGGTCCGCGTAAGGATGCTCATGGTCTCGCGATCTGGTTCAGCTCGGGCAGGACGACTATCACGGGTGCGCCGGGTGAAAGAAGCTGGCCGCGCGTGGCATCAGTAGCGGTTGCGCCGTTGCATCCTGCATCAGACCTTCCGTGTGTGAGCTTACATCACATCGAGGCCACTTTAGCTCAGCACGATGTATCGCCGCCTCAGGCAGTCAACCGATCTAGCGGAGGAAACGAACCCCAATCAATGTCGACCGAACCCAGCTACCGACGCTCTTCGCGGGGCTCAGGCTTCTGCCCAGACAGAAAATCAGCCTGCTTTGCTGAGACTGCCAGCAGAAGATTTACCGGTACGGCGATCCTGCTCGACCTCATAGTTGATCTTCTGGCCATCAACCAGGGTTGAGAGGCCCGCGCGTTCGACTGCGGAAATATGAACGAACACATCTTGACCGCCGTTGTCGGGCTGAATGAATCCAAAGCCCTTGGTGCTGTTGAACCACTTCACGGTGCCAGTAGCCATATGCGTATTCCTTGTAAGCCAGACCGGTTGTGTCGAGATTGAGATAGAGGCAGAAACGCGAAAAATTGCAAGCAAGGGATCCTGCAGCCAAGAACCACAGCGATGGGGGGTGTCTCGATGGCCGCCAAGGTGTCCGCAGTTATCTTTCCCTACTGGACGACCCTTCCTTGGAAATCGAACGTCGATTTATTCGAGCGTATACGACGGGAGGCTGGCCTCATGCTGATCCTGCGCCTTTTCGGAATTCTCGACAATCTGTTTGGCAGCGCGATTTAATGACCGCTCCAGAGCTGCACATGCTCCCGGGGCCGTGGCGCCGTGGGTCAACTTGCTAACCTGTTTAGCTGCCTCCAGGGCAATCGTTTTGTGGCCATCCTCATGGGCCTTCAGCTCCTGAAAGTAATTGTTCCAGGCCGTGCGCGTGGCTGGATCGGCGCGCGCATCGTCTACCCAGGTCGGAAGTAGAATTCTGAGCTTGAGTATGATTTCATCCGACGTGACCTGGCAGGAGTTTCCGGTCGCCGCAAACCTGAAATTCCAATCCCAGTGATCTGCGACCTCGCCTTCAATAATACCGTCTCCGTCCCTCTTGGCCACACGGTGCAGGTCGTCATGGATCGCTTGCCGGCTAAGGCCTCGCAATTGATAGGTCGAATAGGTGACGTCGAGTTTTACGTCAGATCGCGCCTCCCCTGCACTAAGCGTGAAGACGAGGCCGCAGAGAACCGCAGCGTATCTGCTCATACTCGAGAACTGGCGTATCATGTTGGCACTCCTTCAATCGCGTCGGTCTGCTCACAAGTAAACAGTTGGAATGTATTACGGCCGCTGCTGCAGCCGTGATAAGTATTACGATCGCCGATTGACCGCATCACAAGGGTTGTGAAGCCCTGCAGCACTGGCCATAGCCCCCATCCTACACTGCTTGACCGAATTTGGAGCACCGATCAGGAAAGATGGCGGCTGTCGCAACGATGATGCGCAATGGTGGGCTTCCCGATCCAAGCAACCACAAGATCATCAAAGTCTACAACTGACCAGCCTTGCGGCTGAAGCCCGTCGCCCTCTTGGCGACGGGCCCACGCAACAGATAAGCCGCTTCGTCCCCAGACGCTGTGCCTGCGTGCTGTTGAACGCTCCCCACGGCGCCTGCCCCATGCGCAGCTAAGCGTGATAGAAGGCGAGCCGACATAGCGCTCCCTGTGCACTCCGCATGAGGCGAAGCAGGCTCGCGTCACGCTCGCCGCCAAGCAGCTCATGCTTATCAATCAAGGACCATTTGGCCTTCAGTCAACTGGTCGAAGGGCCGCTCGGACATTCTATTCGTCGCTTCGAAAACAAGCCTTCGAAGCCATGTCTATCCACAAGATGGAAAATGGCATCGGCTTCGCCTGATAGCGGTTCGCTGAACTGGACGCGCCCGCCGGGCGTGCGTCGAAGGGCGCCCCTTCTCGATGGTCACCCAACCTACCGGCTGGGCGCTCTAAAGCAGACGGCGTATAAACCGCAGTTCTGCGCGCGTCCGCAACAGCGGACAGTTGTCGCGCGCAGGACGTAGGAAATTCGCCCCCGCCGCGGGTGGTGAACAGGACAGCCGTAGGAGCGTCAGCATAGCGCCGGCCGCAGGACGGGACGCGGAACCGACTGTCCCCGTCCGCGGCGGTCCGCATGTCTAACAGATCGCCACCGGTGCGGCCAGCCAAGGTTCCGCGATCGCACCATTTCGCATACTTTAGTCTGCTCTAAATTGTTGTTTGGCGGCGATTCCAATGCCGTCAAGGCCAGTGCGGGCTTTCAGGCAGTTGTCTTCACCGGCAAAACCGCGCTGGCCACAGCTCATCCCTGAGCGGCATCCAGCCGTCCAAAAGCCGGCAGTGCCTTCTGCTGAACTGCCTCCGTGCGAACGCCTGACGCTTGGGACGTACGACGACTTTTAAGACACTCTCGTCTGTCGTCCCGGTCTGGAAATGCCTCACCAACTCCGCGGCTATGTCAAGAGCGTCCTCGGATTCGGGAAAATAGCCTCGCTCGTGACAAAGCGCGTCGAAGACGCCTTTGAGAATGTTGAGATCGGACGGATAGATCGCCTGGTCGCAATTGTTGGCGGATCGGTCAAGCATCAGGCGTCTCCAAGGGACGAGAGGCTTGATCGGACGAAGGCACACCCTGCCATCAGCCGGCCTAGCCGTCATTTAAAAATGTTCCGACAATTTGATCTGTCGCACTGCTGCCAGCGTTTCGTAGAACGCAACGCCTTCACGGACAAAATAGGAGCCGGAATCCAAGAGACCAGGAGACGTGGGTATCGGCATGGAAGAAAGTCGGCGGAAACCACGAGAAGGGCCAAGCCCTTGGATCGCTGGCGATTACTTCGAGTTGGCACTTATAGGCCCGAGAACGCAGGAGGAAAAGCCCGAGAATCGCGGCAGGGCGGTGGGTTCTGGCAGCCCGTGGAACTGGCGCCCGGCCCTATCGGAAGATTGGACCGAAGACCGGCAGTTGAGCCAAATGAGCGACCGTCCAATAAGCCCTTGGCGCCGTCCCGTCAGGAATTGATGGGGTTTCCCCAGCGGACTATGCGTCACGTGTGGTGGCTCTTGTGCTGCTTTTGAGCGTCGACCCGTGGCGAAAAATCGGACCTGGCCAACACGCCAGCAATCCTGGCAAAGCTGACAAATGCCTGCCGGGCCTGTTCGGTTGTCATCTGCCCGGCGATCGCCGCGTTGCAGCTTCTCACTGCGCAACTGAATACCGGCCCCCGACGAGCCTTTGGCCATTGATTCAGGAACACAAGTGCTTCCCGCACTGTGTCGATATCGTGGACTACGTCGTTGGTTTTAACCTGCACGGGGGCAAGGAAAGCGAGATTGGACATTGTTACCTCCCTGTCAGTGCATGTTGATGCAGCTCCCGCGACACAGCTCTTTCGCTTGGGGCTGCCGGACGGGTAGCTGCTCACGGAAAAGGTTTCGAACGTTTGGTCGAGGCAGCTCTGGTGGAACGGGCTGCGCGACATAATCCAGTTGCAGTTTTAGAGCGTAGGTCTCGGCCGCTTCCCTGGTCGGAAAGTTCAACTCCACCTGGGTCAGAGTGTCATCGCCGCCGGTGTAGCCCATCAAATGATCGATAGAGGGTGGCGTCCGGCGTTCGAAGATCAGCCGCCACTGCCGCGGCATAATCCGCGCTGA
The DNA here is from genome assembly GCA_014189435.1 of Mesorhizobium loti. Lineage (NCBI taxonomy): Bacteria > Pseudomonadati > Pseudomonadota > Alphaproteobacteria > Hyphomicrobiales > Phyllobacteriaceae > Mesorhizobium > Mesorhizobium loti. The sequence goes on along the minus strand of CP050293.1, from coordinate 2,619,788 downwards.
AGTCACGACTGATCGGCCGGTGCGGAAGATGCGCGCCGAAACGTGGCGGGGCAGCGGAACCCGGGTGGGATGGAACACCATCGGCAGGTTGGTGCTCGCGGCCTGCGAGGTCTTCTGGGAAATGCGGTTCGTTTCCTTGTCTCTTGTAAGCGGTTCCGTCATTGACATCCCTCCTCTTCGGCGAAGGATAAAGGATACCGGCCGGACCCCGCTGGCCCGGCCGGCTTTGTCGGCGATCATTTGCTGCCGTTGATCGCAATGCGTTTTGCGCTTGCCTGCGCTTTTTCGGACTTCGGCAGCGTTACGGTGAGCACACCGTTCTTGAACGTCGCCGCCACCTTGTCCTCGTCGACCTCGCGGCCCATACCAAAGCGCCGTTCAAAACGCCCATAATAGCGTTCGCTGAACTGGCGATCCTTGTCCTCGGTTTCGGATTTCTTCTCGCCGCGAAGCGTCAGGACGCCGTCTTCCACCATCACCTCGATGTCTTTTTCCTCGAGGCCCGGCACCTCGGCTGTCACCTGGATTTCCTTGTCATTCTCCGAGAATTCGACGCTTGGCCAGGTGCCGGTTCGAGGAGTCATGCGGCCAAACACCGTGGGGGTGTCAAAGCCGCGGAAGACTTCATCGAAGAGCTTGTTAACGTCGCGATGCAACGACATGAATGGATCCACGTCGCCACCGCGATAGACACTCGGAGCTTGGTTGTTGCCCCGGTTCCAGGGTATCAAGTCACGTACACTCATTGTCCTTTCTCCTTTCCTTTGTGTTATGGGGCGCAGCCAACACCCCCAAACGTCGGGACGGGGGGCGTTCGCGCAGGCCGATCGCCAAAGATCAGGCGGCTACGTTGCCTTCGATCCGCTTCGACGCCGGCTTCTTGCAGGGGTCGGCGTTGATGGCAACGCGCCGCGGCTTCATCTCCTCGGGAATTTCTTTCTTGAGGTCGATGACCAGAAGTCCGTTTTCGAGCTTTGCTCCGACAACGCTCACATGATCGGCCAGTTCGAAACGGCGGGCGAACGGCCTCAGCGCCAAGCCATGATGGAGGTACTGAACCTCCTCGTTCTCTGCCTTGGCGCCCTCGATCACGAGCAGGTTTGGCTCGTGTGTGATCGTAAGCTCGTCCTCGCTAAATCCGGCGACTGCAATAACGATGCGATAGGCATCCTCGCCAACCTTGGCGATGTCGTAGGGCGGCCAGTTGTCCCCATTCTGGGGCGGGCTGGCGTTCTCGAGCAGGTTGAAGACGCGATCGAAGCCGATGCTCGACCGGTAGAAGGGGGAAAAGTCCAGGTTCGTTCTCATAGCTACATCCTCCTTGGAGCAACATAGGTACGAGGAGCGCCAAGAAGCCCGGCGCTCCCTGACAGTGTCGGCCCCTCAGCGACCGACGATTAAAAAGCTGGGAATCGATTTGCGCAACGTCAAGGGGTTTCGGAATCAGTTTTCGGGAGCAATCAGTGTCTGTCGGTACGCGCATTCAAAGGTCGGCGCTGCTGGAAAGCACTCTCTCAAATGCCCATCTAGTTCGCGGATATTGGAAGGAGGAAACGATGGCTATGACTCGCGAAGACGTTGTCTCGGTCCTCGGACCCATGGACAACGCGACGATTGCGGAAATCATCGCGTCCGGTGCCTCGCTTGAAGAGTTGAGAGAGGCATGGGCATGGGCTTTTGGTGACGAGGCGTTGATCAACCAAGGCCGACCGCTGCCGGGAACGCGGGTGGCAGCTCTAATCGACCTGATTGAGCCCGACGAAGAAGACCTGGCGGACCCGGCCAAAGCAGGCCCGGGCGCCGGCTATTGAATCGTGACGTGCCGTCCAGGTCCAGGCAGACGCGCTCAATCGCGCGATCCGCCTGGCAAGTTGCTTCTGCCGAAGAAGGCATTCGAACCGCATGAAAAGGCAACAAGGGTCTCGGCCTTCGCCCGTGCTCCGAAGACACGCCGCTCCGATGCTGAGGCGGTATGATTACCGCCGCAGCGGATTTAGCCGTCACTTTCTAAAAGATGATCCGCACTGCTGATCTTCGGCCCTGTCATCCACGGCGGCGCCGCGGGCAGGTCCTCGATGACACCGACCCTACGTGCCCAAGTCGTAAAGGCCTTGTTCGCCGCCTCGGCAGACTTCCGACCATCGTAGGCGGAGTAGCATGTATCACACGCCGCTGCCTGGAGGAGGCCCCGCCTTTCAACCGGCCATTCTTCCAGAAACTCTATCGCATCCATGACACAGCCGATCTTTTGGAGACCATAGCCGTCGTCTCTTACAAAAACCGGCTGTTTGAACGTCGTACTTTCCATGGTGACCTCCCTTCAAAACCTTGAGCGGCAACTGATCCTGACCACCGTGCGCGGCAATGATGTGTGTTCCCGGCAAAAGCATCCCGACGAGCTTGGCGAACGCCACCGCAAATCAGGACGGAAACGGGATATTCAAAGAAGATCGTTTCCATGCGATCCTTCTGCTCCTATCCGGCAAGCCGCACTTGGCGCACAGGAAAAAGATTGGAAACACGTCTTTTCAGTTCAAGGGGCTGACGAGACGAACAGCAGCACCGTCCATACCCGCTCCCGTCCCGCATGGTGGTTCGAATGGGAGAACGTCATCGCCGGCTGGAGCGTAGCATCCACGGCGGCCTCCTATCCCGCGGCGCTGCCGCCGATTGCGCGATCTTTTGGTAGAAGATCGGCACGATGCCATGGAGTTCTCCCAAAATAAGTATCCGATACATTTTGCACTTGGAAATTCGCAATAGATCAGTACAATAAGAATATGAAAACGGCGAACACTACATACTCCGTGTACAACCCGCCAGCGCACGGATTACCTTTTCTTGCGGTCATTCTGGCAGCTGACGGCACCGTGACGGCACGGGCCTTCGATACTGCTGAGGAAGCTGCGGCATTCAACCGCCAAATGGCGCGATCACAATTTCCGGGAAATCGGACGCACTAACCCACCGACGGCGAACGGCAACCGCGCTTCCGTTGTTGGAGAACCCGCCGCGAAGTCCCGGAGTGGCGCTACGAACCCTGCGTTATCGTCCGTCCATCAAAACTGACCGAAGCGGGCGCATTGGCTTTATTGGCGTTATGGCTGCTGCACACCGCCATCAGCGTCAACAAAGAGGGATTTGGTGCGACGGTCTTGACCAATAGCCTGACGACGGCGAACTGCCGCACCCGGCCCGAGCGGACCCGGGGCGCCGGCTATTGAATTGTGAAGATGCCGTCTACAGCCTGCCATTCGGAAGACCGGATCAGGCGGTGATGGGCGACGCGCACGGAATGGAGCGCGCCTTCGAGTTCGCGCTCCCAGTAATCCAGAACCCCTTTCAGCGTCGGGAATTCCGGTGCGAGATCGTATTCCTGCCAGACGTAGAGCTGCAAAAGGCTTGGATGATCTGGAAGGTGGTAGTGGATCTCCGCAGTTGTGAGACCGTAGCCCTCGATCTGCAGCCGGAATTCCCTGCTGACGATGCGTCGCTGACCATGCGTCTCTCCTTCTCAGGCACGTTCAAGCATCAAGTCTTTGTGGGCGTTCTCGATCCCGCCGGTCCTTGAAGTCACAGGCAACGTCTGCGCGGATGTCGTCCAGGCGGCGAAGTGCAGCCATGACGGCATTAAACGTCACCGGCCCCGCAGCACCCGGCGGCTTTCGCAGCGCAGGCATGGATTCGACAGCACAAGCATCCGACGCCCATGAGGCAAGGATGGCGCGCTTTTCCTGAATATCGAGCGTGCGGTCGCCTACCACCTCGTCGGGGTGATTAAAATGCCGCGCCGGGAACAGCAGGCGGTCAAGGGAAAGATCAGAGGTTTCAGGGGCGATCGAGGGGATGTTTTTCGACAAGGTTCGTTCCATCGATGGTCTCCGTTTCCTAACAATCTCCTTGGCATCGTGTTGATTGCAGTGACCCCCTTGGGGACTCCAACCAGCCAGAAAATTATGTAGAGGTCCGGCAAAATTTCAAGACATGAAACGCGGGTGTGATGAGCAAATAGCTGCATGAATCCATGGCGCTAGCACCCCTGTCGGCCCGAGTGTCAAAATTTTTTGAGCGACCTCTTGAAACATCAAAATCGCAAAACTAGCTCGATATGCGCGCGGTGCCGAAAGGGTCGCGCGTTCCGCGCCGGGCCCGCTTCGGATGCGGCGCGGAGGAGCTTCTTAAACACTGTTTGTCCATAAGGAGAACGACATGACGTTCCGTCCATTGCACGATCGTATCCTGGTGCGCCGCATCGAGGCCGAGGAAAAGACGGCCGGCGGCATCATCATCCCCGACACCGCCAAGGAAAAGCCGCAGGAAGGCGAGGTGATCGCCGCCGGTCCGGGCGCCCGCGACGAGAGCGGCCAATTGCAACCGCTCGACGTCAAGGTTGGCGACCGTATCCTGTTCGGCAAATGGTCCGGCACGGAGATCAGGCTCAATGGCGAGCATTTGCTGATCATGAAGGAATCCGACGTCATGGGCGTGGTCGAGGCCGAAGTCCTGGCTAGGAAGGCTGCCTGATCGGGGTCTTAATCAGTCAAAATGCTGCCTTAAAGGAAGGAGTTGAAAGATGGCTGCCAAGGACGTCAAATTCCATACCGAAGCCCGTGAGAAGATGCTGCGCGGCGTCGATATCCTCGCCAATGCGGTGAAAGTCACCCTCGGTCCCAAGGGCCGCAACGTCGTCATCGACAAGTCGTTCGGCGCGCCGCGCATCACCAAGGACGGCGTTACCGTTGCCAAGGAAATCGAGCTTGAGGACAAGTTCGAGAACATGGGAGCTCAGATGGTGCGCGAGGTTGCCTCGAAAACCAGCGATATCGCCGGCGACGGTACCACGACGGCAACGGTGCTCGCCCAGGCGATCGTCAAGGAAGGCGCCAAGGCCGTTGCCTCGGGCATGAACCCGATGGACCTGAAGCGCGGCATCGACAGGGCCGTCGAGGCGATTGTCCAGGAGTTGAAGACCAACGCCCGTAAGGTGACCAAGAATGACGAGATCGCTCAGGTTGGCACCATCTCGGCCAATGGCGATGTCGAAATCGGCCGCTTCCTGGCCGAGGCGATGCAGAAGGTCGGCAATGAGGGCGTCATCACCGTCGAGGAGGCCAAGACCGCCGAGACCGAGCTCGAAGTGGTCGAAGGCATGCAGTTCGACCGGGGCTATCTCTCGCCCTACTTCATCACCAACCAGGACAAGATGCGCGTCGAGCTCGAAGAGCCCTACGTGTTGATCCACGAAAAGAAGCTGTCGAACCTGCAGGCGCTGCTGCCGGTACTGGAGGCGGTCGTGCAGTCTTCCAAGCCGCTGCTGATCATCGCCGAGGATGTCGAGGGCGAGGCACTGGCGACGCTGGTCGTCAACAAGCTGCGCGGCGGCCTCAAGGTCGCGGCCGTCAAGGCGCCTGGATTCGGCGATCGCCGCAAGGCGATGCTGGAGGATATTGCCATCCTGACCGGCGGCACCGCGATCTCGGAAGATCTCGGTATCAAGCTCGAAAACGTCACGCTCAACATGCTGGGCCGCGCGAAGAAGGTGGTGATCGAGAAAGAAAACACCACCATCGTCGACGGTGCCGGCTCCAAGAGCGAGATTACGGGCCGCATCAGCCAGATCAAAGCACAGATCGAGGAGACCACCTCCGATTACGACAAGGAGAAACTCCAGGAGCGGCTGGCCAAGCTGGCTGGCGGCGTCGCCGTCATCCGCGTCGGTGGCTCGACCGAAGTCGAGGTCAAGGAGCGCAAGGACCGCGTCGACGATGCCATGCATGCGACGCGTGCCGCGGTCGAGGAAGGCATCCTGCCTGGCGGCGGCGTGGCGTTGCTGCGTGCCGCAAAGGCCCTGGACAACGTCCAGGCTGACAACACCGACCAGAAACACGGTATCGAGATCGTGCGCCGTGCGATCGAAGCGCCCGTGCGCCAGATCGCCGAAAACGCCGGCGCCGAAGGCTCGATCATCGTCGGCAAGCTGCGTGAGAAACAGGAGTTCGGCTGGGGTTGGAACGCACAAACCAACGCGTTCGGCGACCTCTACAGTCAAGGCGTCATCGATCCGGCCAAGGTGGTGCGGACCGCGCTCCAGGATGCCGCATCGGTCGCCGGTTTGCTGGTGACTACCGAGGCGATGGTTGCCGAGAAGCCGAAGAAGGAACCCGCAGGTCCGGCAATGCCGGGCGGCGGCATGGACTTCTGACGGGAACAGCCGTGTCCGCGCCCGTGGGCGCGGACACCCCTGACAGATGGGTGACGCCATGAACATGATGAAACTAGAAGTGATCCCGCCGCCCTCGCGAGCGGCCACCGACCTGAACTACGAAGCGGATCTGAAAACCGCGCTAGACCCGGTTCTATCGGAACTCCTTGATAGGGCGGAATACGCGGGTTGGGATCGGCGCAAAGCAACATACACGGTGATGTTTCTGGCCGCGCGGTGTCTCACCGACAGCAAAGGCCCCCCCTGCAGCAAACGGGAGTTCGATAGGCTTAGGCGCTGTGTACGCCAACCTTTCGCGCAACGCGACGTGAGCAGGCTTCCGATCGATTGAACTAACCACGTAAACGGAGGAAAACTTGGAACACAATCAGTTTCAGCATCCCGTGAGGGTGCTCGTGGGTCTTGGGTTTCCGACCGACATTCAAAGCGTAAAAGAGGCTTTCGTCCTGCTGGATGAATGGCCGCCATCGAAGCGGGACGCTACTCATGGCGTCGCGCTCAATGCCTGCAGGGCAGCCCTCGCCGGCGAGGTGGATGCCGAAACCGCTCGTAGCACTTTCGTTGCCTTCGCCCGCCGCATGGATTTGCTTGTACCGGCCGCAGGAGAGATCGTCGCGGCCAAGGCAGTCGGCGCCTTGGGAATCGCTTCGGGAGGGCACAGGAGACTTGTGTAATCGATCGGTAGATCGGAGGAAACTATGAGGGATATTAGATTTCCCGAACCAGCGAGACTGCGCCTGAAATCCGCAAGGGGCGCATCGTTGCCAGTTCCTGGGAAGCGCTCGAGTGCCTTCACAACCAATGGCCAGAATGGGCGAGAGGACCAAGCTCAGGCAGCCTGCCGCGCTTGCCGCGACTCCTTGGACGGTTGGCGGGCTGCGCAACATGCAAGACGGGCCTTCTTGAAAGCGGCCCGTTGTGCCGGTTTGGTCCAGCCCTGACGGCTGGGTGAGGTTAAGCAACGAACGTCGTTCTCCGAGGCCGATCTTGGTTTGCAAACGACGTAATGTGTGTCTAATGGCAAATGGCTGAATGTCAGGAGGGCGCCGGAAACGGCCGTCGGCGTCTGGCGCACGTCTGGTTTGCATGCACAAGCGGCGCGTGAAGAGTCGACTGGAGACCCCAGTGCGGGTTTGGCGATGGCAGGCGGAGCCCATCGTTGATATTGGTGGCGCTCATACACAGTACGGGGTCTCGCAGATGACATCCGATCCAGAGAAAGCCCAGTCGGTCGAGCAATTGCTCGATACACCTGACCTTGCCACCGCGCTTGAAAGTGAACAATTTAAGAAGTTCCTCGACCAGGTGCCCATCGCGATCGCCGTCTCGGACCTGGGTGCTAAGGAGCGCGTCGTTTATGCCAATCCGGAATTCGAGAAACTGTCAGGCGTCAAGGCGGCGAAGCTTACCCGGGAAAACTGGGCGGCGCTTTCCGGCGTCGGTATCCACCAGCAGAAGGACCGACCGCTCGTCGAGGCCGTGGTCGAGGAAACTGATTTCGTCGGCACGTTTCGGCTGGAGCGAGAGGAAAACCAACCGATCGTCGACGTCTATTCCAACGTCATTGAGGACGACAACGGCAAGATCTGCTTCCGGCTGGTAGCGCTGGTCGACGTCTCGGCCCATGGCGAGACCGACGCGCGATCAGTGGAGGAGCGCGTCCGCGAGAAGGACACGCTGCTGCGCGAGCTGCAGCATCGGGTAAAAAACAACCTGCAGATGATCACCGCGCTGATCCGTCTCGAAACCCGAAACGCCCCCGAGCCGGACCAGAAGCGCTTCGAGAGGCTCGCTGGCCGTGTCGACGCACTGGCGATCCTCTATCAGACGCTGTCGGCTGACGAGCAGAAGGATGAGGTCGATCTCGGCGTATATCTCAGCCAAATCGCGTCCGCGGTCATGGCCTCGCATGCGGTCGAAGGGATCCGCCTCGACATGAAGGTGGATACCTACCCGGTCTCGATCAACGTTGCCATGCCAGCCGGGCTGGTCGTGAACGAACTGCTCACCAATGCGCTCAAACATGCCTTCAGAGGGCGTGAGGGCGGCACGATAACGCTGCACAGTATCGTCAATGGCGATGGCTGCCGGGTTACCATCGCGGATGATGGGATCGGCCTGCCTGAGGGCGAAACCTGGCCCAAGCCCGGTAAGCTTGGCGCGCTGATCGCGCGCTCGCTGACAGAGAACGCCAAGGCGGAGTTCGAGGTCAACTCGAGTGCGAATGAGGGCACGAGGGTGACTATCGTATTCAAACGGTCGGCAGCGGCGGTTGGCTGAAGCGGTCCTAGCCGTCTTGCATTGCCTTAGGTGTGAGCTTTCGGGAGGTTGTCCATTCGGACCGGACCGGGGAGACTGGAGTTACCACGCTGCAGCACTCACCGGAGGATCCGAATGAACATTTACAAGAATGCCCGTCTCACGCCGCTGCGTCGAGAGGAGATGGCGCTGTCGGTCATTGAGGGGCGTCTTTCCCAAGCCCATGCGGCGCGCGTCTACGGCGTGTCGGCGAAGATCGTGGCGCGCTGGGTCGAGCGCTATAAGGCCGAAGGGCGGGCCGGCATGATCGACCGTTCCTCGCGGCCCGCCCGTATGCCACAGGCCACCGCTGTCTCGATCGCCGAGCGCATCGTGGCGTTGCGGCGGCAACGTTGGACCGGCAAGCATATCGCCATGGAGGTTGGCGTCTCGCCCGCCACTGTCAGCCGAGTTCTCAAGCGAGCTGGATTATCACGGCTGAAAGATATCGAGCCGGCCGAGCCGGTTCGCCGTTATGAGCGCGAGCATCCCGGCGACATGATCCATATCGACATCAAGAAACTCGGGCGATTTGAACGGGTTGGGCACCGCATCACCGGCGATCCGCAAAGGGCAAGTCGCGCGGCGTCGGCTGGGAGTTCGTTCATGTCTGCATCGACGACGCCTCGCGCATCGCCTTCTCGCAAATCCTGCCGGACGAGCGCAAAGAGAGCGCCATCGCCTTTCTCAAGGCGGCGGTCGCCTACTACGCCAGTCTCGGCGTCACGATAGCGCGCGTCATGACCGACAACGGCTCCTGCTACAGATCGAAGACCTTCGCCAAGGCCTGCCGCGATCTCGGCCTCAAGCATGTCAGGACAAGGCCCTATACACCCAAGACCAACGGCAAGGCCGAGCGCTTCATCCAGACGGCGCTGCGAGAATGGGCCTATGCCATTGCCTACCAGACATCCGATCACCGCGCCGCCGAACTGCCTGTCTGGCTGCACAGATACAATTGGCATCGCCCACACGGCAGCCTAAAGTCCAAACCACCTATCAGTCGCCTCGATCTAACCCTGGACAACCTGTTGAGGCTCCACACTTAGGGAAGCTCGATTTCTTCCGCGATAACTTCGAAGCCAGCAAGTCTCGATGGAACGAAACTGGTCGAGAGAGCAACATCGGTTACGTCGCACCCTTCGTCATCAAGATCTGCCGATGCGAGGGCGGTTATGCCGAGCATCAAATGTGAACCAGTGACCATGCTTCCGTGATGCTTCCGTGAGAAGGACTAGACTAGCGCCCTTCCGCGGGAATCACTATCGGCTAACTACATGATATTCATATACAAAATGATGCACCAGGCAGGATGCGAACCTGTGACCTCTGCCTTCGAGAGCAAGTGTTACATTTCGTTGAAGCCGTTAAACCTCGCCGCTCGCTAGAGCGTTTCACGTTTTGACGGAAGCGTATCCGGCGTTTACGAAGTAGTTGTTGCATTCGGCTGCCTCGATCGTTTCGACGAGGTGGCCGATGTGGCGCCAAGTGTCCTCGACGGTGCGCTTCTGAGCCTGACGCATCCAGTGTTTGATCTTTGCGAAGGCCTGCTCGATCGGATTGAGATCCGGAGAGTAGGGCGGCACGTACCAGAGCCTTGCGCCGGCAGCCTTGATCATCTGCCTGATGGCCGCCGACTTATGGCTTCCCAGATTATCCATGACGACGATATCGCGGGGCTTCAGCACGGTGATGAGCTGCTGCTCGACATAGGCGCGGAAGCATTGGCCGTTGATCGGACCGTCTACGGCGCGGCAATCAACCTGGAAGGAGCGTCAATCAGGATGGGAGCGTCGCCAGGGACGTCACGGAGGGAGGGCGTAGCCCGACTGGAGGGACGTTCCTGGCGACGGCGCGAACCCACATAGGGTTCACGCCGTCTGGTGATCGCGATGTGTCGGGTGCATTTCTTCTTCCCGCTCAAAGGAAGAATGAATGTCCGGCAGTCACATCACGGATCAACAATCGAGGCTCTATATGCAAAATCGCCAGAAGCACAGTGTCCCTGTCGCGGCCGCCAAATCAGGTTTCAGCCCATCCACTGGTTATCGGATCGAATCAGACCCCCGTCCACCAAGCGAGAAGAAGGCCAAACACGAACGACGTCGGCCTGATCCATTGGAAGGGATATTCACCGAAGAGGTGGTTCCCATGCTGCAAAGCGCTCCCGGCTTGCGCCCTGTCGGCATTCTTCGTGAGCTTTGCAAGCGTCATCCCGAGCTCGATTCTGGTATTCGCCGCACACTTGAGCGCCGGATCCGCGCATGGCGCGCGATCCATGGAGGAGATCAGGATGTCATATTCCGGCAGGTTCACGAGCCGGGACGCATGGGGCTGTCGGATTTTACCCATGCACCGGGCCTCAAGGTCACGATCGCCAGCGTGACCTTCGATTACCTGCTCTATCACTTCCGACTTGCATACAGTGGATTCGAGCATGCCGAGATTGTCGAAGGCGGCGAGAGTTTTGCCGCGCTGACAAGTGGTTTGCAGAACGCCCTTTGGTCTCTCGGCGGCGCGCCGCGCGATCACCGCACGGACAGTCTTTCGGCTGCATTCCGCAATCTCAATGCCGATACCGCACAGGACATGACAGATCGGTATGAAGCGCTTTGCGCCCATTACGGCATGAAGGCCAGCCGCAACAATCGCGGCGTCGCCCACGAGAACGGCGCGGTCGAAGGATCCCATGGCGATCTGAAGCGGGAACTGGAGGATGCTCTTCTCCTGCGCGGAACGCGTGACTTTGCGGACGTCACCAGTTTTGCCGCCTTCATCGACGAGGTTGTCGGCCAGCGCAATGCCCGTCGGGCCAGGGAGATCGCCATTGAGCGCGAAAGCCTGCTGGCGCTGCCGCGCAAGCGCCAGCCCGAAGGCGAAGACGAGATCGTCTACGTCACCAGCAGTGGAGGGTTTACCCTTCGCCGGGTCTTCTACACCGTTCCTTCACGGCTGATCGGACATCGGCTGCGCGCACGGCTCTTCAAGGAGCATATCGAACTGTTCCTCGGCGGCACGTCCCTGATGAAGCTGCCGCGCGTCAGAGGCCAGCTCGGCCCCACCCAGCATGTCGTGAACTATCATCACGTCATTCATTCCCTGCGCCAGAAACCGGGGGCTTTGCCCAGACTCGGCTATCGCGATCAGCTCTTCCCCAGGGATGCCTATCGCAATCTCTACAATGCCGCCATGGAGAGGCTGCCGGAACGCGATGCCTGCCGCCTGACGGTGGAACTGCTGAGCCTGGCCCATGAGCGCAATGTCGAGGCCGCACTCGCCCACGCCATCCAGGGCGAGCTCGATGCGGGAACCTTGCCGACGCTTGACGGCATGCGCGCCCGGTTCGCGCCGAACCCGGCCTGTGTCCCGCAGGTCAGCGTCAATCTGGGTAAACTGGTCGATTACGACAGGCTTATCGGCACCCGCGTGGAGGTCACGGCATGAGACCCAACGATCCTGTCGATACCGCGCGCTTGTCCCTGATGCTCACCGATCTGCGGCTGCCGGGCATCTCCAGGGCCTGGCACACCTTCGCCGAGCGGGCTGACACCGAAGGCTGGCCGGCTTCCCGGCTGCTGGCGGCGCTTGCTGAGTTCGAGGTCGCCGAACGCGAAACGCGGCGTATGCAGCGCCACCTCACTGAAGCGCGTCTTCCTCCGGGGAAAACCCTCGATGCCTTCGACTTCACGGCTGTGCCCATGGTCTCGAAGGCCCGGGTCATGGCATTGGTCGCGGGAGATGTCTGGTTGAAGAACGGCGCCAATCTGATGCTGTTTGGCGGGCCAGGCGGCGGAAAATCGCATCTGGCGGCCGCCATCGGCGTCGGGCTGATCGAGAATGGGTGGCGTGTTCTGTTCACGCGTACCACCGACCTTGTTCAGAAACTGCAAGCCGCCCGCCGCAATCTCGATCTCGAAGGGGCCATCGCAAAGCTCGACAAGTACCATCTGCTGGTGCTCGACGACATGGCGTATGTGACCAAGGATCAGGCGGAAACCAGTGTGCTCTTTGAGCTGATCAGTGCGCGATACGAGCGCCGCTCGCTTCTCATCACCGCAAATCAGCCCTTCGGTGAATGGGACAAGGTCTTTCCCGACAAAGCCATGACGTTGGCCGCCATCGACAGACTGGTTCATCACGCGACGATCTTCGAAATGAATGTCGAGAGCTACAGGCGCAAAACCGCAATATCCCGTTTGACGGAAAACAGCGATGGCACGCCGGCAACGCTGGCCTCGGCCCTCGCTGATTGACGCGCCGCGACAAACAAACGTTAGGATAGATTGTCGCGCAAATGAAGGCCGGCCTCCCGCTTCAAACGGAGGCCGGCTTTTTTGGTGCGTTCACAGCGGCCCGCGGCAAACATCTGTCATCCTGATTGACGCGCTCCGCGACAATCCAAAAACCGGCCTGGTGTCGCGCAGCGTCAACTACGAAAAATAGCCCTTGCAACTCACCGATTCACAGCCCATCTTCACCAAATCGCGGCCACCAAACTCTTCATCCTGATCGTCGCGCTTCCCATCCAAATTGTCGCGCCATACCGTCGAAGACGCAAGGCGCCGCGAGCCGATCCCAGCGCAGCGCGCCAGGAGGGTCAGCGTGCGCCAGTGGCCGTGCGGAGCCAAGCCACGCAGCCGCTTGCCCTTCGGCCCCCAACCGCGCAGCGGAGCCATGTTGGTCTTGATCCAAGTCTCATCGATGAAGACAAGGCACTGCGGATCGAGGCCCGCCTGCCAGGACCGCCATCGCTGACGCCTGCGGGCAATATCAACCCTCGCCTGCTCAAGGGCGAACAGCGTTTTTTTGAAGCTCAGGCCCTCGCGGCGCAGGAACATCCAGACCGTATTGTGCGAGACCTTGATCCCGCGCGCATCCAACTCGTCCTTCAGCCGATGCAGCGTCAAATCAGAGGTTTGATGGATCCGCTCCACAATGAAAGCCCGATGCGGCTCCAGAACGCGCTTGCGGTGTCCACCCATCTTGCCCGGTACCACCGAGCCGGTGGCACGGTAACGCTGCGACCACTTCACCACAGAGGAAACAGCAACGCCAAAGCGCGATGCCACCGCACCGCAGTTCTCGCCCGCTCCAACTGCCTCAACAACGCGCTCATGAAGATCGTTTGAAAGGGCTCGCGTCATCAGATGCTGGCCTCCATCCAGCCAGCATCTTGAATCAGAACCTACGCGTTTTGGGGATCCTCTTTGTCAACCCGCCTAGTTCACCCTGCGAACAGTGTTCGCTGACAGGTCCTGCCAACATCCCGCGCACCGGCAGAGGCGTGGGCTAAGACGCGCGAGGCGCTTCCCCGGCGTAGGACAGCGACGAAGGCACGCCTCGCACGTACATGACAGCGTTGCGGGCGGGACAAGAGACGTGTCAGGAAGGCTTCACGACTCGGCCAGCCGATTGAGCGTCAAGCCTATTCTCGTAAATCCGCGCTAGCCGTCGCGGGCAGTCTTGGCACGCTCCCGTGCGCAGCCGACAAGTATGCCCCCAAAGGATGCAGGCGAACCCGCAACGTCGGTGAGGCAGCGGCGGCAATGCGGGACCTCGTGTTAGGGGCGGCCGTTCGAGCCTGGCGACGATGGCTGCGCGGACGGCTGGAAGGGTCGGCTGCGGTGGCGGGCCATTAGCTTGTTTTTTCCCGCTTCGCCTGTTTGAGGCGACGGGATTGGAGGAGGCGTAGGCGATGATGGTCATGAGCGCGTGCCGGTGAAGCCCTGTCCATGATAGTCCCTCGAAGTGGTCGAGCTCTTCCTTCAACTGCTGATGCGCCTGCTCGCAGATCCAGCACGCCTTGACCATGAACAGCACGGATGGAACGCTCTCGCGCGCTTCTTGTTCGATCCCCCGAAAAGCGATCGATACACGTGTCCGGCACGATATCCAGACCGATTCTGGTAATCTTCTCTATGGACGGCACTCCCTCATGTGATTCGCGACAGCCACACTATGGCACCTCGATGCGGGGAGCGGAGGCCGTCCCATCAGGTCAGATGTCGCCCACATCATTGAACAAATTCGAAAGTTTATATCAATATTTATATATAGATAGCGAATCTCGCGCCAATAAGCAGGAACGTCGGCCACTTCCGAACGTTTATTTTGTGGAAGGAAGAAGATCATGAGCCCCCGTGGCCTCGACTTCATCCGCAAATGGACGGCAAACAACATTGACGTGCGGCTTCGCTATTTAGGGGAAGGCCGCGCCCACATGCTTGCCATCACCTGCCGTATGGACGCCTGTGCCTTGTCGATCAGCTTGCAAGAGATGGAAGATGAGGTTGGGGACATTGAAGTCGCCTTCATCAGGTTCATCGAAGGCCGGCCGACGATCCTGTGAAGAGGGGAAAGCAGATGTCCATCGCCGCCTCGAACTTTCTTGAGAAATGGATCGACGACAACATCTTCGACAAGCCGTGGAACGCGGAAGGCGGCCCGCTCGCTCCCATCGCTGCGCGTCTCGCCAAGCGGTGCGGCCAAGACGCGGTGGCGAAGGGGCTCACGGTCAAGGCGATCGAAGACAATGTCGGCGGCCTGAGCGACTTCATGGCCGAGGCGATGGGACGGCGCCGCAGGGAAAGGTAGCAAATCGGAGGTGTGCGAGTGACGACCCCAGTCGACGCTGAGACAAGAGCCGTCCTGGCACTTCCGTCTATGCGATTGCCGTGGTGGGAAAGTTGCGTTCCGTCTGACGGCGCTGATCTGGCTCGAATGGCAGCTTTTGAGCAAAGCTTCGTAGCAGACGCGTGGTGGTCAAAGCATCTGCGGGTCGGGCAAAATGAAAGCCTTGACCGAATGTACAGCCGAGTTCGCGGAGACGCTCATGCTGCGCAGAGCACTCGATGCCTTCTGCGATAATTTTCTTGTCCAGTTTTCGCGCAATGTCGATCAGCGCTTCGACAATCACCTCGCTCGGACGGTCGATCAACATGCGATCGACGAAGGATTTGTCGATTTTGATGATGTCCACCGGAAAACTGAGAAGATGCGTCAGCGACGCATATCCAGTGCCAAAGTCATCGAGCGCGACAAGCATTCCTTTTTCTCGAAGACGCTCAATAGCTCGGACCGTGTCGTTGCCGGGATCGCCCATGAGCACTGTCTCGGTGACCTCGAGCACAACGTGCTTCAATGACACGTTGGCTGCATCGAAGGTTTTCGAAAGACGGGTTTCAAGATCGTTTCGTCTGAAATCGGCAGCCGACAAATTGATGCCGACGTGCTGGAATGGAATGCCGTTCGCGATCCAGGATCGAACGTCGTTCGCGATCTGTGAGAGTATGCTGTCAGTCAAACGGCAGGCAACTTCCCGATCCGAGAGCGCTGCCTGAAAGTCGCCGGCCGCGACAATACGGCCGTCGGTCGTTTTGATGCGAGCCAACGCCTCGAGCCCGATGATTTCCCCGGTGTCGAGGCGAACGAGTGGTTGATAGTAAGCGACGACCCGCTTGTCGGCGAGCGCCTGGTCAACCTCTCTGATCATTTCTATCCGGCAGGTGATTGCCGTGCGTAGGCCTGGCTCGAATTGAATATAGCCGCCGCGGTTCGTCTCTTTGGCGTGATAGAGGGCAAAGTCTGCATTTTGACGAAGCAAATCGGCGTTCGTCCCATCAATACCGTACACCACGCCACCCGTCGTCACCTGAGGGACGATCGTATTTCCGTCGCTATGGAAAGGTTCCTTCATGGCGTTGCGAAGGGCGGACACCACGAGGGATAGGGCAGCATGGTCCGGACATGGATCGACGACAATGGCGAATTCATCGCCTCCGAGGCGACATGCTAAATCGAGTTTCGCGTTTCGCAATCGCGATGCGACTTCCTTTATGAGGGCGTCGCCCACCATGTGTCCCATCGTGTCGTTAATGAATTTGAGATGGTCAATATCGAGCAGGATCAAGCCGAAGGATGTCGGACCGGCACGTGGCTTGCGGGTGATCAACTCGTCGAAACAGCGTCGGTTCGGCAAGTCCGTGAGTTGGTCGTAGAATGCCAGTTGATGGTTTTTCTTCTGGATTTCCATCTGCGCGAGGGCAATCCCGCACAGATTGACGCACGTTTGGACGATCAGCCGCTCCAGATCGCTTGGACCGCGTTTCGTGCGATAGTAGAAGGCGAATGTAGCAACAACACGCCCCTCGCGGGCCTTGATGGGGGTTGACCAGCAAGCCATCAGACCAAGAGGAAGGGCCAACCCAGTGAATGGCGCCCACAGCGGATCGATGGAGATATCAACGACCTCAATTGGTTTTCCGAAATAAGCCGCTGTGCCGCACGATCCGACGCTCGGACCAATCGCAAGACCTTCCAATGCGTCGGAGTAGTGTTTTGGGAGACTCGGGGCGGCGACGGGATGCAAACGCCCCTCGATGTCGACAGACAGGATTGAACAGATTGCGGTCGGGGCAAGCCCCTCGGCGCGGCGGCACAAGAGTCCCGCGACAGCGTCGAACTCCATGCCCGTGGCAATGGCCTCCAGAATTTCGTTCTGAAGAGCCAACATGTGAATATTTGGATTTTCGTTCACCGCAATCCTCAATGACGTGGCGAGGACTAGGTCACGTTGAAGTTATTAAAACATGTTGAAGTTCTGGACAAATTGAGCAGGCTAGGCACCAGCGTCTCCTTCCGTATTTGCCAAATCGGCGTCAAAGCCCGATCCCGCGAGCTATTGCCTTGGCTAATGATAGAGCTGCCAGAATTTGTTTTGGGAGAGCGATCAAGATAGTCAGCGTTCGTCACCCCTCTGCTACTCAAACAAGCAATACCTGCCCTGATTATGGCGCACGCCACGGACCACGAGCACGTCGTGGCCCATCGGAACTGCGGCCAGTCCGGTTCCTCGTAGATATTGGAATTCATTCTCCGCAAACGGGAGAGATACTATCCGCGTAAATGCGGAGATTGCCGCCTACATTCTCCGCAAAGTGTCGATCTGAGGGCCACAGCTATCTATAGCGCCCGTGTCTGACCCGAACTACCTCACTCCTAGGGAAGTCGTTGCTCGCTACCGCGGACAGCTGAGCGAAGGGACACTTCGCAACTGGCACTGCATGCGCATCGTGCCCTCGTTCCTCAAATCAGCAAAGCAATCCTCTACGCGAGCGGCCTTGTTGGTCGTCGTCATGGATAGGTCTGCCTAGGCCGGGTCTAGCGCTTAACCTTCGGGGTAATCTCTTCGACCCTGGATGGGGGGCCAATCAATTTGCAAAGAGATGCTCGAATGCCAGTGCGTCGATTCAAAATTCGCCCCCCAATCAACCGCTTGCCTGGTCATGCTTGGCATATGCCCTATTTTATTTCAGCGACTGTGACATGGAGGACCGGAATGGTGGCCGGCGAAAACAGATGACGTGCAAGTCAATTAGGGGACGTGGACGGCTCAGATTGCCGAAGGAGGCAACGGTAATCCTGCAGACGTTTGAGAACCAGGCCGCTGGGGAGCACTTCGCCGAAGGCCAACGATTGGGGCTTGGCCTCCCCGGCAAGCCGCCCATTGGCGATCGGTGTTGATTGAGGAGAGAGCTGTGAACGACATTTCCGAGGCGCCGGCGAAGCGCCCGACTTCATTGTCAACGACGTTGTCAACGTTGCTGAATACACGGATCTAGGCGTGGTAGTGACATTGGTTGATGCGCAAGGAGGTCGCGTGCGTCTTCACCTAAAAATCGGCATGGGTGAGCTGCTCTGCGATCGAATTGCCAACGCCCTGGAGTGCCGGTATGGCGAGAATTCCTAGAATACGACCTAGGCCCGCTAGCAACATCGTCGTGCGCCAGGGCGCTGCGGTACACAAACACAGCCGCAGCGTAGAGAAAGCTTATAGCGGTATGGTGAATGACCGGTTAATAGGCTTAGCGTTTCGAGGCGCCGGTACGGCTGAAAGCCAAGGCGCCAGGCGCTTGGGGGTAAGCCGGGCAAAGCGGGTGCCGTAGGCGGGTCAAGCGCGCGGCCGGGATCATCGAAAACAACGAATGCAGGTGGTCTCGCTTCGCTCCTACCTGCAACCGGGGAGCGCTACCGCCTTTATGGTTTCTTTACAAACGACCGAGTAATTTTGCCGGGCTGGGCGTTTGATGACACTCTCGTTTGGCAAACTAGGCCCGGTGTGGTCGTGGGCACCGGGCACAACGCCATAAGACGTTTTGAACGCCTCTCGGCCCGTTCCGTGCTTTCGAGCCGGTAGCATTGGATCTTGATGGGGCGACATCAGCCAGGGCCCAGACAATGACCAAAGTCACCAAGCGCTACAACATGCAGCGAGCACATAGCGGGACCTGGTCGATCATCGACATGTTCACGGGGCAGCCGGCGATTCTCGACGGCGTTCTGTTGGTTGGCCTGAAGCTGCTAGAGGCCGACGACATACTGTATAAGCTCAATAACCTGGACTTGAGCGACAGGATGGCTAAAGGAATCGCCTGAATCTACTGGCGTGCACGTGCCATATATAACTCGTCTCTGGCTATCGCTTTTGGCCTGTTAGGCGCTCTAGATGTGAGCTTTCAATAGGTTGTCCATTCGGACCGAACCGAGGAGACTGGAGTTACCACGCTTCAGCACTCACCGGAGGGTCCGAATGAACATCCACAAGAATGCCCGTCTCACGCCTCTGCGTCGAGAGGAGATGGCGCTTTTGGTGATAGAAGGCAGCCTTTCCAAAGCCCATGCGGCGCGGACTTATGGTGTGTCGCCCAAGATCGTGGCGCGGTGGGTCGAGCGCTACAAGACCGAAGGCAGCAAAGGCATGGCCGACCGTTCGTCCCGTCCCAACGTCATGCCGGGTCTGACCAGCCAGGCCGTGGCCGAGCGCATCGCCGTCCTGCGCCGCCAACGGCTGACCGGCAAGCACATCGCCATGGAGGTGAGCGTCTCGCCCGCCACCGTCAGCCGGGTTCTCAGGCGTGCAGGGTTGTCGCGTCTGAAGGACATCGCACCAGCCGAACCGATCCGCCGCTACGAACGCGAGCATCCCGGCGACATGATCCACATCGACATCAAGAAGCTCGGGCGATTTGAACGGGTTGGCCACCGCATCACCGGCGATCGCACCGGCCAGTCCAACAGTCGCGGCGTGGGCTGGGAGTTCGTTCATGTCTGCATCGACGACGCTTCGCGCGTCGCCTTCTCGCAAATACTGCCCGACGAGCGCAAGGAAAGCGCCATCGCCTTCCTCAAGGCAGCGGTGGCCTATTATGCCAGCCTTGGTATCTCAGTCGCGCGCGTCATGACCGACAACGGCTCGTGCTACAGATCGAAAGCCTTCGCCAGGATCTGCCGCGAGCTTGGCCTCAAACATATCCGCACAAAGCCCTATACGCCCAAGACCAATGGCAAGGCAGAGCGCTTCATTCAGACCGCGCTCAGGGAATGGGCCTACGCCATTGCCTACCCCACCTCCGATCATCGTGCCGGAGAACTTCCCGTCTGGCTGCACCGATACAATTGGCATCGACCTCACGGCAGCCTAAAGTCCAAAACACCAATCAGCCGCCTCGGCCTAACCGAGGACAACCTGTTGAGGCTCCACATCTAGTCGGCAACGGTAGGCCTGTTTATCTGCTGCGTGTTTCGCTCACCAAACCTTGCGACTGATGGTCGAACGAAACGCGGTTCCGCCCATGTTGTTTCGCGTCAAAAAGGCAGCGCCCCGCAGCGCGTAGGACATCCTGAGGATCTGCATCGCGAGCAATTTCCGCACCACCGATGCTGACAGTCACCTTCACGCCGTCTTGTTGCCCTTTGATCCAGGGAAGCCCCTCGATATGCCGACGAATGTTCTCCGCAATTGTAATCGCCCGGTCTTTGCGCAGGTCTCGCAGCAAGACCCCAAACTCCTCCCCGCCAAGGCGGCCAATTGAGTCACCGGGGCGTGTCGTATAGACGAGTGCCTTTGCAATCCGAAGCAAAGTCTCGTCACCCTTGGAATGTCCGTGCTCGTCATTGATTGAGGAGAAGTGATCCGGGTCGATCAGGAGAAGCGTGTCGTATTCTCCTTCGTCGCGCCTTCTGTCCATCCTTGCGATGAATTCACCGCGGCTGAGGAGCCCCGTCATTTGATCGTGGCTCGTTACGAAAGTCAGCCTCTCGTGCGCCTCTTTCAAGGCCGTATGCGACTTCTCCAACTTGTCACATGTATCCTGGATCGTTTCCGACTGGTTGAAGATGTAGGAAGCGACGGGCATCCCAATTAAAATGGGGATGAAGGTGCATTCCACCCAACTCAGCCAGTCGATCGGCATCTGCAGCGCAAGTCTCGCGGTAAACGACAGACCGAAGGTCGCGACGACTGCGATTACTGTCACGACCAATGATTTGCCCAGGATACGTTTGGTGCGCGGCGTCATATTGCTTGTGTAGCCCTTGGCGCTGAACAGGCCGTTACCAAGTCGCATAAAATCACTCTGGTCCTTGAGACACAGACGCGTGAGTGACGTGCCAGGCAAGTATGCGTTGCGATTCGGACGTGCGTAAACCCAGAAGATCTGTGATGTCGATGAAAACGCAAGCGTCTCTGGGCGACAGGGGGGCGACAGGGGGGCGACAGGCGGCCCGAAATCCGGTCTTGGCCCCATTTTTGACTGAAGTGCGTTAGCTCTTGCTAAAGGTTTCCGCCCAACAATAAAAATCGGAGCATCGGATCAGCTAGCGCGGGGTGAACCACACGAATTGGCCTGGCTCTAAGTTGATGGGATGCCAGGCCCCGACAGGAGGGTGTTATGAGACTGGCTGCAGCGATCCTCCTGGCCACGGCGACTATGATCGGCGTAACCATCGCAGACGAGGACGACGACTATATCGACTGCGTGCTCAATACGGCGGCAAAGATCATGAAAATCCAAGTGGTCAAGGACCCGGCCAAGGCGCTTGAGGAAGCACGTAAAAAGTGCCGGTCTCCACCGCGTCTAACCTATAACCTAGAGAGCGCCAAGCGAACGCCTGTGGCTTGGGATTGGCCTACATTAGCATTGGCGCATATGTTGCCAGCCGGCGCCGCCCCCCAACAAGCCCCGCCGGTCATGCCCGGCTCCCTCCCTGGCCTACCCCGCCAAAGGGTACCGGGCCGCTGCTTTCAGCGCCCATCTTTGCCTTGCCGTAGGCGTTCGGGCTGGCGTCGGGCGGTATAGATCAGCCAGCCGACCCTTTTGCTAAACAACCAGCCGCCAGGGCGGCATCGTCGGTCACGGCGTGAGGTCAAGTGCCGGAACGATGTTGTTGTAGGGCAGGCCTGCATCGTCGTTCAGACGTTTGACATCGGCATCGGATCTGGCATCGAAGAGACACATGCAACGTCCGTCCTCGGGTGCAAAGGTCGAGCGCAAATATTTGATCTCCGTGCCCGCAGATGACATCTCAGCCGCCTTGCTGATCGCAGCTTTCTGCGCCCTGCCAAGGGCTTCCATGCTGATCCCTTTGAGATCCCGTTCTACCATATAGACGCTCATTTCAATCTCCCTTTCTTGAGCCATGCATCGCTAATTGACCGCGACCTTGGCCATTTGGGAACAAGTTGTTTTCTATCGATCCATAGCCGACAGTTATCGAACGGCGTGGTATCGTTCCTTTTGGCTTCCGTGGAGGGGCAACCGTGGAGATGTCTCAGGTCCGATATGTATTGGCGGCTATAGAGGCTTTGAACTTCACCAAAGCGGCAGCACGATGCAATGTGTCGCAGCCAGCTTTGACTAAGGCGATAAAGACCCTCGAAGATGAACTTGGCGCGGCCTTGTTCCACAGGGAAGGAAAGCGTGTTCTCCTGAGTGAGTTCGGTCGCTCGCTTCAACCGCATTTGCAGCACATCATGCAGGAGGCGGACACGACTCGAACTTTGGCCGACAATTTCAGGCTTTTGGATCAGGTGCCCATCCGCCTTGGCGTCATGTCAACCATCGGCCATGTGAAGCTGTCGCGGTTCCTTGCCAAGTTCCAGAAGGAGTTCCATGGAGTAGATCTTGAAGTCAGTGAAGCAAAAGTAGGCGATCTGAAAAGCCGTCTCGAAAACGGCGAACTCGATCTGGCCGTCCTCAATCCCCTCGACGGCCTTGGCGATTTCTTCCGTGTCCAGGAACTCTACAAGGAACGCTATGTCGTCATATTCCCGCCCGACCATCGGCTTTCGGCAGTTGACGCCGTCCGGTTGAGCGACCTCTCTGACGAACCCTATGTTGATCGCCTGTCATGCGAGATGCGGGACATGGTGATGAATGCTTGTCGACAGGCCAATGTGAAACTCTACGCCCGTTTTCGATCTGAGCGCGAAGACTGGGTGCAATCGATGGTGCTCGCCAGAATTGGCTTCGCCTTCATGCCGGAATACTCCGTCACGTTGCCCGAACTTCTGCAGCGACCGCTTGTCGAGCCGTCGGTGACGCGGACCATTTCCCTTGTAACGGTGCCGGGGAGGCAATTCAGTCCAGCCACTGCGGCTATGGTACGCTCCGCCCATAACTTCGACTGGCCGGGTTCTACGATCTCGGCGATTTGAGTCCAACAATCCGCATGAGCGGTTTACTGAGGTCGCCCTCTCTGGCGCAGCAGAGCCTCCAAATATTCTTGCGTGACGAATTCAGCAAGGTTGGCAAAGGGTCGGCGGTCCGGTGAGCGACCGACCAATGACGGCTTCCGGCAGTGCTGCTGCGTCATTCATATGGCCGGGCGGTTTGATCACCTTCCACCCGCCGCAGTCACTTAGAAATGTCTAGGGTCAGGACCCATTGATCGGCCAAGCTCGACGACTGCTTTCGAACGGCAGAGTTCCCATTCGGCTGTCGCTATTACCGCCGTGTTGTGAACAGATTGCTCCCAGACATGGGAAATCAGGAGAAGAATATGTCAGTCAACACAGATCATAGAGACCCCAAGACATGGGATCCTGAACTGGATGCAGTGATCGTGGCGCCAGAGAACCATATCGTGCTGCACGAAGACGACTTCATCCGCGTACTGTCGGTCCGTTTGCCAGCAGGCGAGACGGAAAAGCCGCACCACCATCGCTTTCCGTCCGTCATGATCATTGATCGGGGTATCAAAGCGCGGGATTTCGACGGCGTTTCCCATCAGGAAATAAAGCGGTCCTCGTCGGACCAGGGTGAGCCGCTGCTGCCGGTAGTGGTCAGGCTGCCCGCCCCAGGCGTTGCACTACATCGAAAACCAGGACACCAAGGCGTTTCATGGCATCCGAATTGAGTTCAAGAAGGGATTCCCAACCGAAAGAGGGTCAACAGCTGGTCCGTCATACGGCTATCCCGACGAACCGGTCCGCTAGGCTTGGGACCTGATGATTTGCTCGCCCCGGGGGATCCTTCGGCTGCTTCAATGGTGGCGTGAGGGAGCACTGGGATGAGTGAATTGTATTGGCTTTCGGATGCGCAAATGCGCCGGATTAAACCGCATTTTCCGCTATCGGACGGGGTGCCTCGCGTTGATGATCGACGGGTCATCAGCGGGATCATTTTCGTGATCAGAAATGGGCTACGCTGGCGAGATGCGCCGACCGACAAGTGGCTCTTCATACATCATAGTAAGTGCGCATATTGAAGCGTTTCTTGGCGTCCCCGAAATGTCGACTCCACACTTCGATTTGAACCACTAACGATCACGGTAAACCAAAGTCACCGCAGCCATCGTAACATCTACCAAAGCGGACAACAGGCGAGTAACGCGGTCGAACTGCTCCTCTGGCTCCGTATCGAGAATGCGATATCCGCGCAGCGTCGCTAAACGCGATTCATACAACGGATTCTTAGTAGTCGAGTCGGATAACATTGCAGAACACAGTCCCATATAATTCCGAAGCTACGCTACATGGCATCCTTTAAAAACCGCTTCAGTTTTTCTTCTCGCCCTGACAGGCTGCATGCTTGGATAATAGTGGGTGAATAATCATAGCCAGAGTGATGTTTTTCGCCATGGTAGCCTGAGCTCTTGCCGGCAGCCCCAGCGTCGCTGTGAGTTCAGTTCACCGCCCCTCTCGGAGCGTCTGGATCAGCGGGCATTCCGGCAACGTACCTGCGCACTAGCTGTGAGCTTTCAGGAGGTTGTCCATTCGGACCGAACCGGGGAGACTGGAGTGACCAAGTTCGACCGCACCGGTCCTCGTCTTGAAGCGGTCGTTCGACGCATTTCCGACAATGATGACGCGGCGCAACGCTTGCAACTTGCCAATGATTTGACTGAGTCAGAAAAACGAAGTCGAATCGACAAGGAAATGGCCATGGTGATATCGGCGACGTTGCCCGGCGTCAGCCCGAAAGCGACTGGTCGGCCGCGATCATCGGCCAAAGCATGGATTTTTGCTCGTTCTTCCACCAGGCGAGCGGCCGACCACTTCCGAGAACTCCCCCTTTTTGAGCCTGCCGCAGAGCGATGCGCCTTGACGTGGCTACTATCGATGGAGAGCTCATCCGGAACAGGTCCGGCAGCAGCCATCTTCTCGAAGATACGCTGCCAGAGGCGGCGCTGCGACCACCTGTTGTAGCGATTGTAGATTGGTTGGCGGACCATAGGCTGCAGGCACGTCGCGCCAGCGGCAGCCGGTCTTGAGAACATGCAGGATGCCCGAAATCACCGTGCGATCATCAACCCGAGGCTCCCCCGCTTTGCCGTTAGGAAGATGCGGCTCCATCGCCTTCCACGCCTCATCCGACAACCAAAACAGGCTCTTCGACATCAGCTCGGCCTCCAGCGACTCGTTGCAGGTCAATAATATCAAACGAAATCAGTTAATTGTGTAGGCTCTCAACCTAGGATGCTCGCAGGGCATTCGAGGCGGCGGCCAAGGAGGAGAGCATGTTCCTCCCACCTGCTAGATTTCCAGACCGTCCGCCATGACGAGGGCCACGAGACTCGACCCAATATTTTCCGGACGCGCATCCTTCCAGACGCAGCCGAACAGGGAAGCCGGATCCGCATATCGTTCGCGCCGGGCACTCTCTGGCCCTCGCATATTGCGCGGCGGTCACCGGGGCGAGGTGCGAGCTATGCGCCCTACATGACGCCCGGTCGCTCCGCACCGCCTGCCATTGATGAGAAGGAATACGCGCGGAAGAAGTTAACTGGCGGCATTCCTAGTTCGACAGTTTGTCAGTCCGAAGCCGCGGAAGTGGAGCTCAGACGAGCTGTCCGGCAGCCGTCTTCGGGTCTTCATCCTGGATCCTCATGGACTTTGTTCGAACCAACGTAGGCCTTCACCTCAGAAACCGGCGCCATCTCTCCGGGTTATGGCCTTGCGACGTAGGTGGCTCACCGCCCACCGGCCCCGCATTGACGCGCGATCCTTTCGCTGCAAAGATATATTAATGACTTGTTAACCAAGCGTCAGTCACCGCTGGAAATTTGGGGGTATTTTGGAACCGTTTCTGGGTGCGAACCGCCTCAATTGGGATGATCGGGCCGAACTGCATTCGACCGACACAACGGGCAGCTACCAGATCGAAAATGTGCTGGCAGGCGGCTCCAATCTCTATGAACTGGAAACGGGCGAGGTCGGTGATATTGCCGGTAAGGATATCGTCCATTTGCAATGCCATATCGGGCTCGACACGATCAGCTTGAAGAATCTCGGCGCGGGCAGCGTGACCGGCCTCGACTTTTCACCGACAGCGATCGCAGCTGCGCGAGATTTCGCTGCGAAGGCAGGCACTGATGTACGCTTCGTGGAAGCGCCACTATTCGAGGCAGTCGAAGCGCTCGGCCGGACCTTTGACATCGCTTACGTTACCTGGGGTTCGGTAAACTGGCTGGACGATGTGTTCCGCTGGGCGCGGGTCGTTGCCGATCTCCTGCGACCAGGCGGCCGGCTCTATATGGCCGAGGGCCATCCGTTGATGTTCCAGTGTGATCGCAAGGCTGCGGCGCTGGAGTTTAAGCACGATTGGCGAACGCCTGTAGCTCGACCGATCGCATGGAACGAGGAACGGACCTATACCGGCGACGACCGCATTTTGAAGCATCCTCGGTATTATGAGTGGATCCATCCGATCAGCGACGTGGTGAACGCGCTGATCTCAGCGGGGCTGACGCTCGATTATCTGAATGAGCATGACACGGTTTCGTGGCAGCACTTTTCATTTGCAGTGAGGGCAGGCAAGGATATGTACGGCTTGCCAAAGAACTCTCCCAAGATCCCAATGGCCTATTCCATTGGCGCGACGAAGCGTAGCGTCGGTAAAATACCATATCTTGTTGCTCCCAAGGTGATCGAGGGACACTAGCAACGATTGAATCGGCCCTTTGAGTTGCGGGTAACAGTCAATCAAGTTCGCACTGACATGACCCGGTCAAAGCACATGACGATGTCTCGCGCCTCGAGTCCACGACCCGCAAACGCTGTCTATGCAAGCCACGGCCCCCACGGTCTTCGGCGAGTAGAGGTTCCTGAGGGCAGCAATCCAAGTCGCTCCAATGCTCACCGCTAGCCGACGGACCGGCTGGAAACGGCATGGTTCCCCGAGGCCGAGGGCTGCTCGAGCGCTGAATGCCGACGGTGGCGGGCCATCCTGGCCGTTCCGGCGCCGACGGTGGTGTCGACACATTCGGGAGGGGCCAGTAACGACATCACGGTCGGAAAGTGCAAAGTTTTCAGGACTGTGAAGTTCAAAATTAATTAATGAAAGCTAATGTTATATCGGCGGGTCGATCCGAGACCTGAATAACAGGGGAGTTTCACCCTATTGGCTCTTTTCGGCGCTAGGTTTGGCGGCATAAAGGAAGCCGTTTTTTCGTCGGCAAATATTCCGGCGGCAGTGGCGGTTTTGGTTATTGCCATCAGCGCAGCGTATGCCGACCATCAGAACAAAATCGTCTCGGACCAAACCGCCCGCGCGGATGTCCTGGCCAAGGTCAATCTGATCCGCGCCAAGCTAGAAGGGAACATCAACGGAA
The DNA here is from genome assembly GCA_014189435.1 of Mesorhizobium loti. NCBI lineage: Bacteria > Pseudomonadati > Pseudomonadota > Alphaproteobacteria > Hyphomicrobiales > Phyllobacteriaceae > Mesorhizobium > Mesorhizobium loti. Next base: position 2,592,376 of record CP050293.1, on the reverse strand, counting down.
ATCTTCAACTCGTGCGTGGGCTGGTCGCGACGGTCGTAACTGAACCCTATATGGGACAGCAACGCTTCGCTTCGCTCGCGAGCAACCTGTTTAGCGGGGACTCGCAATTGAACAATATTGCCGGCGCGCCCGATCTGGTCGTTTCCCTGATGTACCCGCTAAAGGGCAACGAGAAAGCGGTGGGCCTCGATTACCGCAAGGATGATCGGCAGCGCGACGCCGCGCTACGGGCGCGAGACGAGCGCAAGTTGATTCTTGCCGGTCCCGTCGACCTGAAGCAGGGAGGCCAGGGCTTCATCGGCCGTTTTCCGGTTTTCGTGCCGAGTGCGGGCAACACTGAAAGATTCTGGGGCATCATTTCCGCCGTTGTCGACGTGCCGCGCCTGTACAAGGCGAGCGGCCTGTTTGATGATGATCTCGGGATTGACATCGCACTCATCGGCAAAGACGCCCGCGGCCCAAGCGGAGATCAATTCTTCGGCGATGTGGGCGTCCGCAAAAGCAATCCAGTGACGGCCGAAGTCCTGCTCCCGTCAGGTTCGTGGCAGATCGCAGCCATCCCTAAGAACGGCTGGCCTTCGACGCCCAGCAACGCGTGGTTCTTGCGCGCGGTCATGGCCGCGGCCGGGGCGCTGGTTGTGACCCCATTCTTGATCACAGGTCGTCTGATTGGCGAGAGACAGCGCAACTATGCGGAACTGCGTCGATTGTCGAGACGCCTGGAACTCGCTTTGGAGGCGTCGGCCATTGGCGTTTGGGAACACGATCTCGCGACCAATGACCTGTCGTGGGACGATCGTGTCAATGAAATATATGGCAAACCCAGCGATGGAGGACGTCGCGGCTACTCGGATTGGGCGGGCGCAATTCACCCCCTCGATTTAGCCGGCGCCAATGCAGATTTCGACAATGCCGTGGCCAGCCGCGGAACATATTCGTCGGAGTACCGGATAGTTCGTCCGGATGGCGAGATTCGTCATGTCCGATCCAGGGCGACGATATACCAAGCCACGAATGAGACACCCAAAATGATCGGTGCGGAATGGGACGTTACAGCCGACGTCCTGCTGAATAGCGATCTGGTTCGCGCAAAACAACTGGCCGAGTCTAAAAATGCAGAACTCGAAGCGGCCAGGGCGCGCATAGAGCATATCGCGCTTCACGATTCGCTGACTGGTTTGCCCAACCGTCGTTACCTCGACCAAGTGTTGGAAGAGTACGCGGCAAACGCCAAACGCGACGGCGGATATGCGGCCCTGCTTCATATCGACCTGGATCGGTTCAAGCAGATCAACGATACGCTTGGCCACGCCGCGGGCGACGCGATGTTGGTTCACGCATCCACCGTCCTTCGATCCAAGGTCGAGGATGGGGGATTCGTCGCTCGGATCGGAGGAGACGAATTCGTCGTGCTGTGCACGGTGCATGACGATGTCATACAACTGGCGCTGCTGGCTGACCGCGTCATCAGCCAGATGAGCGAACCCGTCTACTATCAGGGCCACCGATGCCGTTTTGGTGTTAGCGTGGGAATTGCGGTCGACAACGGAAAAGACGTCGAAGCCAAGCACCTGCTGATGAACGCCGACATCGCGCTGTACCGAGCAAAGAGTCGTGGGAGGAATCGACGCGAATTCTTCACTGAGGCGATGCAAAGCGAAATCGTCGACACAAAGCGGATTGCCGACGAAGTTCTCGGCGGCCTTGAGCGCAACGAGTTCATACCCTTCTACCAACCCCAATTTAGCGCAAAAACGCTCGAAATTGTCGGAGTCGAGGCGCTTGCGCGATGGAGACATCCAAAAAAGGGTATTTTAGCTCCAGATGTCTTCCTAATGATTGCGGAAGAACTAAACGTCGTCTCGACGATCGATCGAACCATCCTGAACCAAGCCCTTTCGGATTTACAAAGCTGGTCTACTGCGGGGCTTAATATACCGCGCGTATCAGTCAACGTTTCGGCACGGCGCCTTCAGGACGAAGAACTGATAAAGAGCTTGAGAGATCTGAATATCAAAAAGGGAACAGTTTCGTTCGAACTTGTTGAGTCCATTTTTCTTGACAAAAACGATGATCTGGTGACTTGGAATGTCGATCAGATTAAGCAACTCGGGATTGATATAGAGATAGATGATTTTGGTACGGGCTATGCCTCCATAGTCGGCCTACTCAAGCTGCAGCCTCGCCGACTGAAGATAGATAGGCAGCTGGTCATCCCAATTGTCGAATCGCCGCAACGAAGGCAGATTGTCTCATCGATCATTGAAATCGGAAAGTCCTTGGGTATCGAGATCATAGCGGAAGGCGTCGAGACGATGGAGCACGCACGCGTGCTCAAGGGGTTGGGTTGCGACATACTGCAGGGTTATGCCTTCGGGCAGGCGTTGGATTCCGACGGACTAAAGGTCTTTGTTCGCTCTCGGAGCCTGCGCGCGGCCAGCTAAGTGTCAAATCGGATTTTGACAGGCACGATTGGGTCGGCTGGGCTGTCGGTGCTGAGCGGTTCGGCCCGCCGGAGATGGCATAGTTACCGTCGCTCGCCCCTGGGCGACCGCCAGTCTCGATCGTCCTAAAGAAAAAAAACTGCCTAGAGGAACCGAGCGGGCCTTTCTAATGGCGCTATTTTGGGAAAGCGTACTCCCACAGATTGCTGGCGGGGAATTGATGAAAAAGGCCGCCCTTAGGCTGAGCCAGCAGTACGACCATGATCGCGACCCACACAGGCGCCGGCCAAGAAACGTGACTTGGCCGATTTGTCGTTCGGGCAAAATCGATCGAGCCTGTTTCAGGTGGTGGTCATAAGTGCCTTTAATGTCAGGCCAGGGCGCGGAGCAGAACCAACGCTCCCTCGCGCCGGATTGATGCGCGTAGCCAGATAATAGGCTTGGCCCGGCGTGTGGTAAATATGCTCGCCCAACTCAACCGGTTAGAGAGAGGTGACATGTTTCACGCCCTTTGACGCTGTCAGCACCTATTTTTGCTGGAATTGTGGGCAGCGAGTTGCGAGGCATCGTAGCGTCAGCGCCGAAAAATATAATCGACCTGATTGAGCGGAGGGTTTAGCAAATGAGTGGCTTTATTCCGGTTGGATTCCGAAAAATTAATGAGTTCGCGGCGAACAACGGGGTGGAGAAAGTGGGGGCATTGCTTGCCGCCGGAGAGCTTGAGGCTTTTCGCTTGAACCCATGGGGCGAACTATTTCCCATCGAGCGCGCGGTTTGGGACGGGCCTATGGCGACAGACATACTGTCGTTCGGGAAGATCAATGGTCGGCACCTAGAGGCAATTATTCGCCCGAGAGCGGAGAGGTTGTCTTGGTCAGGGTGCCAAAAAAGGCGCCAAGGCCCATGAGGCCAGCGACTAATAAGGGAGGGCGCCCTACAAAATATGATTGGATTGCAGCCGCGGCGTTCTGCGCCATGTTCGTAGTTGAGAATGAATACCCACAGCATCAGAGCACGCTTTGTGATGAGCTTGAGCGTTGGTTTTCAACGAACTGTCCTTCCCGGCCCGATCGCGGCGACATCGAGAGATTCGGTAAGACCTTGTACAAGAGCCGTCCGGTAAAACTCTAGTTCACCCGACATTCACCAGGTTGTTCCGATGATTTCAGCCGCGGGGGGCTGTCGGATTGAGCTTTCTGGCGCATCCTCGGGAATGTCCCCAACGGCGGCAAACCAAGCCCTTTTCAAGAGCATCTGCGGCTTTGTGATTTGACGGCTCATGGCAATGGTCATTGCTGGGCCACTTCACCATTCTGCAGTTAGCGGTGAGCGACCAAAAACACAGAACTGTAAAGAGGGAATTTTTAACTTTCCGCGTGCAACCTTAAGTGGGGTAGGCTTTTTGGGCTAATGCCTTTCAGGGAAAAATCATGCGTTCGACGCTCTCGATTCGAGCATTTCTTACGCTGTTTACTACGGCGTTTGTCGTCATTGCGCTTGGTCTGGCGGTATATGCGTCGTTGAGGCTGGTTGAAATTCAAAGCAAGACCGCAGCCGTTGGCAAGAAATGGCTGCCATCAATGCAGACACTCTACCAGCTTGATGACCGCGTTACCGAATTCAGGATGTCCGAGATTTATCGTGCGTTGGCGCCCGACCAAAAGACAAAGGATCAGATCGAGTCGACGGCCGACGATCACCGGCGCGCCATCGAATATCTCGAAGACGATTATGCGACCGCCCTAGGCCAGAGCCATGGGTCGGACCTGGACCCCTTCCGCCTGCAATTCACAGCTTATCTTGCGCAACATGACGCCTGGACAGGAGGCCGCACCAGCGGTGCGGCTGACATGCCGGCTCGGAATGACAGTGCGTCGCAACGTCTTTTTCAAAGTACCGTCGATTCCATAGATCGACAGATAGACCGCAACAAATCCGAGGCGCGAACAGCGGTGAATGAGGCCGCTCAGATCGTGCACAACACGCTGCTGGCAATGCTTGCGATATCCGGCGCTGCTACTCTTTTTGCGGTTTGGATTTTGGTCTGCGTTCGTCAAAAAATCACGGGTCCGTTGGGTGCAATAACCCAAGCGCTTTCTAGTCTTGCTGCCGGAAACCGTGATGTTCGAGTCCCGGAAGTTAATCGCAGTGATGAGATCGGCGACATGGCAAAGGCATTTGACGTCTTTCGTGCCAACGCCCTCGCTCTGGAACATGCTCACGAGGCGACGCAAGCGGCTCAGGAACAAGCTCAGGCGCTGGCGCGACATGATCCCATGACAGGTTTGCCAAATCGTCGAGTTCTCTTTGGCGATCTGGAATCTGCCGTTGCCCGCGCGAAACAGGGTTCCACGATCTGCTCGGTGCTAATGGTAGATCTTGATCGATTTAAGCCGATCAATGACCTACAAGGCCACCCGGTCGGCGATCTCGTTTTATGCGAAGTTGCAAGACGCCTCCGGGAGGCTGAGGGAAAGAACCACACGGTCGCTCGTCTGGGCGGCGATGAGTTCGCCATTATCATCGAGACGGACGTGCAGTCGCACCGCGAGGCTGTGCTGCGCCTGGCCGGCAAAGTGCTTACTGATATCAGGGAACCGATCACTGCTGCTGAAAGCAGAGTCGAGATCAGCGCGAGCATTGGCATCGCATCCTGTCCAGATGACGGGGATGATCCCGAAAGCCTGTTACGCGCCGCTGACATCGCAATGTATCGAGCGAAGCGCGACGGCAGTGACACGTTCCGCTTCTTTGAACAGAGTATGGATGAAGAGCTGCGTGGACGAGCATCTCTTGAGACCGACTTTAGGACGGCGCTCGCGGCAGGAGAGATAGAGCCTCACTATCAACCCCTTGTCGATATGCGGGATCGCAGCATTTACGGATTTGAAATGCTTGCTCGATGGCAGCATACAGTGCGCGGCTCGGTTCCCCCGGACGTTTTTATTCCGATTGCAGAGCATCTTGGCCTTATTGGCGATCTCACATGGTCGATACTTCGCAGGGCATGCCGGGATGCTAAAGAATGGCCGGAGAGCATTACCGTCGCTCTCAATGTCTCCCCCATGCAACTAAGAGACCCTGCCTTTCCGACCCAAATTCTCGCGATCTTGAACCAGGAGGGCTTCTCCCCCGAGCGTCTGGAAATCGAAATTACAGAGACCGCACTCATAAGTGACATTGAAACCGCCAAGTTGGTTCTGAGGGCTTTGAAGCTGATAGGAATAAAGGTGTCGCTCGATGATTTCGGCACAGGGTATTCAAGCCTATACCATTTGCGCGAATTGAAGTTCGACAAGATCAAGATCGACCGCTCATTTGTCCAATCGATGCCGCTAAACAGTGAAAGCGAAAAGATTGTCGATGCGATCCTAAGCCTGGCAAAAAGCTTGGGCCTCCCGACCGTGGCTGAAGGCATTGAGAGCACGGACGTACTTGGAAAACTGGCCACAATGGGATGCGATTTCGGGCAAGGATACTATTTCGGCAAGGCTATGACGGCAGAAAAGGCGAGTGAATTGCTTGGCGAGCACAAAAAAGATGAATTGGTAGCTTAGTTTAGCAGGCTGTTGAAGAAGTCTGCCGTAGTGCCCTGGGGATGACTTCGTCGGCGTTTTCGAATTTGATCTGGATCGAGCTGTCGTCGAGAATTCGGCGGAGCCACTGTCTGTGACCTTTTTCATCTAGTGGTGCAAATCAGACGGATGGTACCCGCCGGCTGGGAACTTCGTACGTGAGGTCTCCGTTTCCGAACGCGAGGGGACGTCCAGCCGAACGTCATATCGTTAGCCATTCATTGCCATTGGCGGCTACCCTCCGCCAGCCGTTTCTCGTCGCGATTCCCCCGACGCAAGCTACTTTTCAACGATCTCGTAGCCGCTCTTTTTCCAATCGATCATTCCGCCCGATAAGTGTGACACTTGGCTGAAGCCGAGTTGCGTCAGTTCCCGGGCTGCTATCTCGCTCATACGCCCACTTCGGCAATAGAGTATGATCTTTGCGGTTCTATCCTTCGGCAGCTTGTCAAGATTATCTGCAATCTTGTCGAAGACAATAAACGCGTCAGTATTTTTGATCTCACCCTCATACGGCGTGTGGACGTTCACAAAGAAAAAATCCTTTTTCTCCAGCAACGCGGCCAGCTGAAAACTCGTGAGCGTCGTGAACTTTACTTCCTCCGCCAGGGCCGAGCCGCCGAACATCGCGGCCGCTATCGCGATCAGAAGGGCGGTCCGTCGATTGATTTCACTTCTTTCCGGTTCCATTTCGCTGCCTCCATATTCCTGGGTAGCTCGCTTCGATGCGTGGCGGCGAGAAACGTCCCGAACCGCCACCACGCACCCGCTACAGAGGGGAGCTCAAGCCCCCCGCAATCCAGTCACGCGGCCTTCAGATAAATTACCCGCATGACGGCAGTGACTTTCCCGGGATTCGTGGCTCCCTCCTTGGTGCTGCCCTTGCTGCAGCTCCACACGTCGCCTTCCTTGGCCGCAAACTCCATCGCGCCCGCCTTGACTTGCAGTTCGCCTTCGGTGATTTGGCACACCATGTCGTCCGTCATGGCATCGCCAACGGGAAAAACTGCCGCAGGCTGAAAGACGACGTCGATCATCTCGACGTTTTTGTACGCGGCAATTGTTGACGCCCGCTTGCCAAGTTCCACAACCCTCACTCCCGGGAAAAGCTCCTTGCCGTCGGTCGCGCCATAAGTCTTGGCGGCTGCTGGTGTCGCCGAGGCCAACAGGGGCGTTGCAGCCACTGTCAGACCGAGTGCAAGTGCGGACCTGCGATTCACGAATTCCATGGCTTCCTCCCTAGCTAAATCGTTCGCTAAAGTAGGCGAACCGAATATAGTTGGGCCGCTGCGGCCAAGAGTCAATCGGCACTTCCGATTTGGTCTGTCTCGCTCGCGCTCATACGCGCTCGTGGTGGCGAGAGGCTCCGGGAGTTTCACCCAAACCTCTCGGGTCGTCGTACGATGCGCATCGCACCAGTTGCTGGCGTCGGCTTCGATTGATGTCCGGTTTGGTCCAGACTCGGACCATTGGCAACGACGAATGGCCTCTCCGTTCGCGGGTACCAAGTGTCAGATTTTATCCACTAGTGGTTGCCGCCTGACATAAGTGTCCGGATCTAGATTCCCTTTGGGCTGTGCGCGTCGTGCGCGTGCGCACAGGAATAGGCAAGCGCAAACTCCTCGCCGCGTTCGGCTATGGCGGCCGTTACAAAGCCGATCTTTACGCTCGCTCCTTCGGTCGGATGGCTGATCTCAGCGCGCTTCATCGATCGTATTGGAAAGGGCATCCGGGGTGCACCGCGCAATGCGCTCGTCGCTGATATCAGCCCGGCTCATCTTCGCGACGCCAGCTTCGGCCTGCGCCAATCCCTCCGGTTCGAGCGGGTGATGGGAGCAAATATACCCCCTCGCCCGTGGAACCATTGCTCGGGCAAGAAATGCCCTTCCCTGCCCGCAGGACCGCAGCGATTTCGTGCCTCCTAGTTCGACGGACCTGCCGAAGTCCCGAGATGGCCGATGGCCAGTCCCCGAACCTTGACACGCCGTTTCCAAGGAGTATCTTGCGACACTTAGACCAACCGGTCTAGTTGCCAGATGGGAGGAGAAAGTCAATGCGAGTCGCCAAGGACGACGTTGATGTCAAACTGCAGCTTCCTGGTGCCATCCTGCGTCAGCGCACGGATTTCGGTGACGTGACCGGCTACGGCAGGATCAGCGGTGAATATTTCAGCCTTGCCGCAGGAGTGGATACCGCACCGCTCTTCAAGGGCCTTGAAGAAAACCTCTGTCAGTGTCCGCACTGGGGCTACGTGCTGAACGGCCGCATAACGACGACCGATGCTGCCGGACGCCAGGAGACCGTCGCCACCAGCGACCTCTTTTACTGGCCGCCAGGACATAATGTACGGGTGGATGAAGATGCCGAGATCGTCATGTTCAGTCCCCAACACGAACACACCCATGTCATCGACCACATGATCGAAAAGACGAGGGCTTAGAACCCCTCGACGGCGCCCGGCCAATTGCGAACCGGACGCCGAAATGTCGACCTCCAGAAGAGGCAGCCTTATCCCCGGGGTATGTGAAGCAGTGCATTCAACCAAGCGACGCCTGATCGATGCGGGACTGCGCATGCTCCTGGAACAGGGCTATAACAGTCTGGGAATCCAAGCCGTCCTCGACGCGACGAACACGCCGAAGGGGTCCTTCTACCATCACTTCAAGGACAAGGAGGACTTCGCCCTCAAGGTGATTGACGCCTATATCGGCGACGTCCACTCGGTTCTCGACGGATGCGTCCAGGACAGTGAACGGCAACCGCTCGACCGTATCCGGCATTTCTTCGAACTCGTGCAGCAGGGCTACAGGCAGGACGGCTATATGGGCTGCCTCATGGGCGGACTGGGGCAGGAACTTTCGGGCGTCAGTGACGTATTTCGGCAGAAGATCGAATGGTGCTTTTCTTCGATCTCGGAGCGTTTGGCGACATGTCTGGAGGATGCGCGGCAGCATGGTGATATCGCAAGGGAATGCAATGTCGGACTAATGGCCGACCTTTTGGTCGATTGCTGGGAAGGTGCGGCTCTGCGCAGCCGGCTGAGGCGAAATCCAGGTTCACTCGATGCAATGATCGACTTTTACCTCGGTTCACTCGCCATTGCCTGAAATGCATCGAGGGCGCTGACCTGCTTTGGTCTTAACCCCCTCGGTCGGCAAGGCGGACCTTGGCCCTGTTTGCAGCGCGAAAGTCCCAAGCCATCGCCTTATGCTGGCAAGCCGACACAGGCCTATTAGCGCGCGTTTCCTGCGCCCGTTGTCCTAGCGGGGAAGTGCTTCGCACGCCTTGGTGCACGCCTATGACTTGGGATTTCGCCGCCACTGCCTGTAGGATCTGCTCTCAGAAAACCTTGGATTGACAGTTCCACTGTGGGTGCGCTGCGTATCGAACATACGGGGATTCCCACTTAGGAGGGATGGGACGCCTTCGAGGACGAGGGCCTGCTGTGCTAGGATGGCCTTGAGCGGTCATTCGTTCGTTGGGAAGACGGCTTTGGGTGGGATTACCCCGAACGCCGGCGTCCGAGAAGGCTGCCAAGCAGTTTCCGCCCGCCCTTGCGTGGGATCAGATCGATATCGCTGACAAGCTTTGCGCCATCCTTGCGTCGCTCCAACGTGATCTTCCGGCTGTGGTAGGCTTCCAGCTCGACCCGGTGCGCCACGCTGATGATGGTAACGTTGGGCAGTTCGCGGACAATGGTCTCCATCATCGTGTCCTGGCTCTTCGAATCGCGGTGGCTTCATCCAGCACAATGATATCGGGAGCATGCAGGAGCAGGCGCGCAAATGCCAGGCGCTGCTTTTCGCCACCCGACAGGGTCTGGTCCCAGGGCGCATCCTCCTCGATCTTGTCACGCAAATGACCCAGTCCCACCTTGTCGAGGGCGGCCCTTCGAACCAGCCGATGAACGTCACAAGCAGCCGGTTTCACTTCGCAGTCCAACGCAAATCTATTGTTGAATCGCACCGATGTTCTGAAACTGACTGAAATCGTCGGCGACTGAAAGCATGCAACTCGGCTCGCGTCGCTCAAGTCCTCCATTTGACCGCCGGTACCCCTCCAGTCGGTCATAGGGCCGAAAGGCCCGTCGCCCGCTGGTTCCCGGCCAGCGGGCGTTTTTGCACAACAGACCCCTATTTGCGTATCCAAGTGTAGAAAGTTCTGCCCCTACAGCTATGGGTCAATGCGGGGCAGTGTGCAGCACATATCGGCACGACGGCGCGCTGATCTTCGAGTCAGCCATTCGGCCCGCAGCGCAACTTCTAGCTCGAATCGATCGAGCACGAAGACTGAACTCCTCCGGGTCCCACTTTCTACCGATCGTCGGCCGTTACCAACCGTAGCTGAAGGTGGCGCCGCTACCGCCATCGCTGTTCTGCACGACATTGGCGTCGGTGTACCTGCCGAACTGAAAAATGCCGTAGGCGTTGTCATTTCCGTTCTGCTGCAGGGTGGCGGAATGGCCGACCCCCTCTTGGCGGATAATGCCCAGATTGTTTCGGCCGTTCTGGGCGATTCCGGCAACATTGCGGTGTCCCGACTGGCGGATGCTGGCGCCGCGCAGGCCGTGATACAGCGAATAGACGCGCAGGCCGGTCGCCAGGGCGCCGGCGTCGCGGGCGTTGGCAGGGGCATAGGTCGCAGAAACCCAGCCTCCTGCGTAGGCCGGTGCGGACAGCGCTGCCTGGCCGATGCTGCCGGCGACGAGAGCAGCAGTAAGAGTGTGGAACATATTGCGGGCCATCTTGATCTCCATTTTCTGGCTGCCTCAGCCTATGGCTAACCTTCTCATTTCGCGGCTGAACCCTACCGGAATCCGTCGTTCAGCTGTCGTTCAGCCATTTTTCCCCTGCCTGGCACACAAACAAAAGGGCGCCGACCGCCGACGCCCTTCGTAAACTTGGCGATGCCATCAGGTTGCGCCACCGACCCGTTCGGCACACCCGATACTCTTGCCGCCGACGGTGACTTCGAGCTTGGCGTCGTAGATGCCGCCCTTCGCGTCGAGCGTGACGACGCCAAGGGTAGCAGGCCGGCCGGGCGCAGCGCTGAAGGCGCCGCCCTGCTCGATATTGGTGCCGCCGGTGCTACCGGCACTTTTGACATGGAAGGAATAGGTGCCGCTCACGTTTGTGTCCGTATGGGCGAGCGCCTCCAGCGAGACCATGCCGCCCTCCGGCGTGGCGCGGATCTCGCAGCGCACCGGCCCAAGAGGCTGGTCGGCGGTGGCCATAGTCGCCAGCGCGCCGGTCGAGACCAGGACCAGGGCGAGTGCCGCCATGACGCGGCGGGGATGTTTGACTATTCGTGGCATGGTTCGTCTCCTGGCGTTCGTTAGCCGCGGACGCTTTCCGCGGCCGCCTGGCCGGTGCTGCCGATTAGGGGCATGCTTGGACGAAAGCGGCAACGTTGTCGCTGCCGCCCTGACTGACATTGGCATCACAGCCATGGCCCACCTGTACGCCGGCAGCGATGTTGCCGTTGCCGTCCTGCGTCAGAATGGTGGTATGGTTCGAGCCGAACTGGCCGACCCCGGCCACGTTCCGGTTGCCGTTCTGATAGGTGGCGCCGTAGTTGCCGACGCCTTCCTGGCCGATGGCCGAAAGGTGGTGACGGCCACGCTGTTGGCCGATCACCTTGTTGAAGCGGCCGTTCTGGTAGACCCGGATACGATTTTTGAAGCCGTTCTGAGCGCCGCCGGCTGAGTTCGACCAGCCATATTGCTCGATGCGTACATCGTTTGCCATGGCCGGTGCGGCGGTAGTGATACCGACAAGAGCGGCGAGCGCGGTTGCGATAAATGAATTGCGGATCATGAGAGCGTCTCCTTTGGCGGACGGGCCGCGAGTTGAACGGCTTCTTTTTAGGCGATGCCGTTCGAACCAAAGCTGAAGACACCGTTCAGCCGGGGTTCAGGAGTGCTTGCGCTTGGGGGGTGGCTGGGATGGCCCGACCGGTATCCGCTAGCTACCTGATGTGCGATTATTAAGGAGCCATCGGGCGACTTACAGATTCGTAAACAATCGCCGCCGCCGTTTGCCTGGTCGTGCTTGGCCGCATGCCCTATTTTGAGTCGGCGATTGCGACATGGGGGACCGGAATGGTGGCCGGCGAACCTGATGACGTGCGAGTCAAAAATGGGGACGGCAAGTGGACTGTTCGCATTGCCGAAGGGGGCAAGGTAATCCTGCAGACGTTTGAGAACCAAGCCGATGCAGAGCACTTTGCCGAAAGCCAACGATCAAGGCTCGGCCTCCCCGGCAAGCCGCCCATTAATGATCGGATCGGTGCCGATTGAGAAGGGAGCTGATTGCCGAGGCGGCCGGCGAAGCGCCCGACTTCATTGTTAACGCCGTTCTCGATCTTGCTGAATATACTGATCTTGGGGTTATAGTTACATTGGCTGATGCGCAATCCGGTGCCTGCGTCTGCACCTTAAAATCGGCATGGGTGAGCTTCTATGCGAGCGAATTGCAAGCGCGCTGGAACGCAGGTACGGCCAGAATTCCTAGACAAGACATCTGGGCTAGCTCATCATGTGACGGCTAGGGGCTGCGGTACACAACCACAGCCGCAGCGTTGAAAGCTTAAACGCGGCATCAGGAATGATGAACCTGGCCTTGGCCCGTGCGCCAAGGACGACCCGCAAAATGGACTCACGTATCAGTCGTCACCGCCACCACCTCCGCCGCTATCGCCACCACCGCTACCGCCTCCGCCACCATTGCTCCCGCTACCACCACTATCGCCGCTCTCGTGATCGCCGCTGTCGCTGCTATCGCCGGCATTGTCACCTTGGTCGCCCTGCTGCGGACCTTCGTCGACGCCATCGTCATTCTGATCGCCGGTGCTGTTATCGCTTTCCACGGCACTATCATCGTTCTGATCGTCGGTGGTGGCATCCTGGCTGTCATCGTTTGGGATGGTCGCCGTCACCGGAGCCCCGTGATCGGAGACCTGGCTTGCAAACGCATTGGCTGTCATGAAAACCCCCAGCACACCGACCGAGGTCGCTACCAGCAAAGGGAACCTTTTCATCGTCGTCTCCGATTTGGGCACGCCAGCCACCGTGACTGACACCGGCTTTATCATCTGGCTAAATTACGACGCCTTAAATGCAGGGCGACAATTTTAGCAGTCTCTAATTTTAGTTAACTTCAGCGGTTGTGCGCCTGGCACTCTACCAGCGCCGGCTGACCAAAAAACGCGGCAAGCTAAACTAGGGTCGGATAGGGACACGATAGGTCTTCTGCAGAGCGCGAATGGGCCAAGGTCCGTTCCGTCTCACGGGAGAAACTGTGGCCGCCCGATCCCTCACCCTCACCCGCCAGACCAAATGCAGTCCTCGTCGCTCAGCTCGACCGACTCTCACGAAGCGGAACAATTGTGGCAGTGGTTAGTTTGGAAAGCGACGGGACACCACACGGAGAATTGAACATGACTTGCCGACCAAGGATTTTGGCCAGCACCGCACTGGGTTTGCTGATCGCTTCAGCACCGTTCGGGGCGTTCCCGTTGCTCAGCAGCGCCGCATTCGGTGCCGCACAGTCCGCCACATCTAAACAGCTGTTTCTGATCAAGTTGAAGTGTAAGGAAGGAGAGTCCTCCGAAGCCTGCGCACTGAGGAATCAGGCTCCGTCCGAAAACGCTGCCCCGCTTCCAGCGACCGAGCCACAGCCTGCTCTGGAACCGGAGGTGCAGCAGCCGACCGAGGCAGCGCCAGCATCTGAGGCAGCTCCTGTTCCTGAACCTGCCCCCCAGGCTGAACCGTCAGCGAAAGAACAGCCTGCTCCACCGCCCGAGCCTACGCCCGCGCCGCCGGCCGAGCCTGCGCCTGCGCCCGCCGACCAGAAGGCGCCAGCCCCCGACAACTCGGCTCCAGTCAAGCAAGTTCAGCCGCCCGCAGATCAGGCGCCTTTGGCGACCCCGCCCGCTTCGGCGCCTGCTGCGACCGATCAGCCTGCTCCTGCCCAGGGCGAACAGCCGGCGGAAACCACAAACAAACCCGAAAAGAAACCTGCCGCCGAACAGCCTGCACCACAGCAGCCCGTGACGGGAGAGCAACCTTCAACCGAGCAGCCTCCCACCAGCGGAAAACCAGCCGTTGGTGAGCCGGCGACACCCGTCCCAAGTGAAAAGCCGGTCCAGGGCGAGGCGCCAACTGATCCCAACGCTGCACCAATCCTGGACAGCCAGAAGGACGCGAAACGTCCAGGCAAGGACGGTAAGCCTGCGCAGCAGAGCGGTAGCGATCAGAGCACCGCGCCTGCGGCTGCCCCAGCTGACACCGGACCGCCGCCTGCCGACGACAAGGCGGCTCAGCAGGAGATCAAGCCGGAGAAGATCGCTCCGGTGACAGACGAAAAGGGCACTCGCCGTGACAAGGCGCCTGACATCCAGGCGCCAGAACGCCCCAAGGGCGCCGATGTCCTTACGGAAATTGGCGGGCGCATCATCATCCAGTTCAACAACCAGACGATAGTCGAAAGCAACGAAGCTCCGCGCATGAACCGTGGCGCTAAGGATGTCTATTATGAGGATCTGCCGGGCGGCCGCACCCGCGAAACGATCGTTCGCGACAATGGCAACCAGATCGTCACCATCCGCAACCGCTATGGCGACGTCATCCAGCGTTCCCGCATCACGCCCGATGGCCGCGAGTATGTGTTGAGCTATGTCGACGAGAGGTACTACCAAGACTTGCACGACTGGCGCGACCCTGGAGATGACTTGCCACCGATCCGGCTCACCATCCCGCGCAACCAATACATCCTGGATTCGGAGCTGGTAGAGGATCCAGGCGACTACTACACCTTCCTTGAACAGCCGCCGGTGGAAAAGGTCCAGCGCCTCTATTCGGTCGACGAGGTCAAGCGCTCGGCCCGTGTGCGCGACATCGCCCGGCGCGTTGATCTCGACACGTTGAATTTCGAGTTTGGTTCGGCATCGATCTCGGATAGCGAAGTCAAAAAGCTGCAAGGGGTCGCGGACGCAATGGAGCGGTTGCTGAAGAAGAACCCGGCGGAAACGTTCTTGGTCGAGGGCCACACTGATGCTGTCGGTAGCGACAACGCCAATTTGGCCTTATCCGACCGGCGAGCCGAAGCAGTCGCCGAGGCTCTCACCAACGCCTTCGGCATCCCGCCGGAGAACCTGACGACCCAAGGCTACGGCGAGCGGTACCTTAAGGTGAACACGACAGAGCCGGAACGCCAGAACCGTCGCGTCGCAATTCGCCGCATCACGCCGCTGGTGGCGCCTGTCGCCAGTTCTAACTGACAACGGCATCTCGCGATTCGGGACAGCGTGCCGAGTTGCGAGACCCTTCGACCCTTCTATCAGTTACGAGGGCCTTTGGCGGGCGTTTTGGGACGTTTCCGCGGCACCTTACCAATGCCAGCGTTGCGGACGGTATCCTTGAACTGCGGCGGTCCCGGATCGGATCAATTCACAATCGCCGCGGCTATCGGATTGGAGTTCGCGCTGCCTGCCGCCCAATGCGAGAGCGAGCTCCTACCATCTCACTGGATAATTGAGAAATTTGGTTTCAATGGAACGACGCTTTGCTTAGAGCGTTTCGCCCGGATAGGGACACTCTCAGGAGAGTCGCTATGATATGGAAACTAGTTCTCTCATCAGTGATTGCGGTCACTTGTGCTGAGGCCGCCATGTCTCCGGCGAATGCGGGTCGGCTCGTTATCGGCGTGGGTAGTGGTTATGGCGACGATTATGGGGACAACTACGACTACTATCGCGATCGATACCCCGATTATGATCGATATCCCGATTATCATGGGCAGGGATACTCTGACGACTACTACGACATGTATGACAACGGCTATCGGCCCCGCTACTATCGGCATCATAGACATCATTGCCGTGTTGCGCTGATCAAGCACTGGCGTCATCACCACCGCGTTATCGAGCGGGTTCGCATTTGCAGGAATTAATCGACTAGGTCCGGCCAATTTGGCCGGACCTAGTTCATATAGATGAGCGCCTTTTCGCCTGGCAGAGTGAACGCTTGTTGACCTACATCTTGGGCAAAAGAACCTTGTCGATGACGTGGATGACGCCATTGGACTGCTCGACATCGGCGATCGTCACATTGGCGACATTGCCGTTCTCGTCGGTGACGGTGACCTTGCCGCCGTCGGCCTTGAGCGACAGCTCGCAGCCGCCAACCGTCTTGACCTTGTGGGTGCCGCCGTCAGCCTTGGCCATCGCGGCCACGTCCGCCCCCATCGCCTTGGCGCCGATGACATGACAGGTCAGGATCTTGGTGAGCTTGTCCTTGTTCTCGGGCTTGAGCAGCGTCTCGACCGTGCCGGCCGGAAGTGCCGCGAAGGCGTCGTTAGTCGGTGCGAACACGGTGAACGGACCGGCGCCCTGCAGCGTTTCGACCAGGCCGGCGGCCTTGACGGCGGCGACCAGCGTCGTGTGGTCCTTCGAGTTCACGGCGTTCTCGACGATGTTCTTGTCGGCATACATGGCGGCGCCGCCAACCATCGGGTTTTCGGCATAGGCGGCGGTGGCAAGAGCGGAAACGGCGATCGTACCGGCGAGCAAAAGGGTGGCGAATCTACGCATGATGTCGAACTCCTCGGGTTATCGTTTCCATCTTTTGGGGACGCGACGGAGTTACGAACTCGATGATGAGAAGTTTCGTGACGACTACCTTTTATACCCTTTTTAGCAGAGCTTCGTTCTGCCCCGTCGCCGTTAAAGCACGTGTCGCATTCCGACCCAGGAACTTGAAACTTTCCCTTCGATGCCTCGTAACTCTCCTCGACAATCGAATGAACAATTGTCGCACCAGAAGGGTTCTCCAATGGCAAAGTCCATCCTCAAAGCATTCTGCATTTCCGCTGGCCTGGCTCTGTCCGGCCTCGCCACCACGACGACCTATACGCTCGCCAATCCCGCCGTCGGCGGCGCCGCGATGCTGACCTCGAAGAACATCATCGAGAACGCCGTCAACTCGCCGATCCACAAGACCCTGGTCGCAGCCGTCAAGGCTGCCGGCCTCGTCGACACGCTGGAGAGCGCTGGTCCCTTTACCGTATTCGCGCCGACGGATTCTGCCTTCAAGAAGCTGCCCGCCGGCACCGTCGCCACACTGGTCAAGCCTGAGAACAAAGCCCAGCTCACCAAGATCCTGACCGCGCATGTCGTTGCCGGCAAGATCTCTGCCAAGCAGATGATGAGCAAGGCCAAGGCGATGGGCGGCAAGTATGAGATGAAGACGGTGAGCGGCGATACGCTGACCGCCGAAGTCAAGGGCGGTTCGCTCTACATCGTCGACGAGTCCGGCGGCGCCGCCAAGGTCACAGTCGCCGACGTGAACCAGTCAAACGGCGTCATCCATGTCGTCAACAAAGTTCTCTTGCCGAAGTAACGGCAAATCGGAAAGGCCAAGTCCGCGGGGCATTCTCGACCTGCCATTCCGACCTACTTGCGGGAGTCGTAACGGGCCGAGCTTCTAGAAATCCGTTTTTAGGATCTCGGCTCCATCTACCCCTTAGCTCTCCAATTTGGTCAGCGCCGCGAGCGCGTTTACCGGATCAGTATTCCGGGTACGCTAGTGATTGGCATCGCGGTAAAAAGCGAAGCATGTTCTCATGGTCGGCCGCAAGAAGCCGGCAGGTCCCGGTGCGCCAATGCGCCATGTGTCACCCTAGGCGCCCGGGCCATTCGACTCCTCCGTTTACAATTGTTAGCGCGGGTCAGTTGATTAGGTCTTGCTTTCCTAGTCACACAACTCCCCGTCCCTTCACACAGCAGATTTGCCCTTGTCCTTCTGGACATCTGCCTGACGAGCCACCACGCCGTGGAATTATTGGCGCGCTCCTGCGGGCAGCGCGGCTTCGACGTCGGCGCGGCCCCGGCACTCTCAAGCATATTCGATGGAACTTAGGCTTGCCTCAAAGCGTATAGAGCTCCACAGACTGAAGGGGCTCCATGAATCAATCCGTCGTTCTACTCGTCGAAGACGAAACACTTATTTTGCTTGACGTCGAGGGGGGGCTCGTCGAAGCGGGATTTGAGGTGGTTGGCGTTGGCAATGCAGCTGAGGCGTTTGCGAGTTTCGACGCCGAGCCAGAGCGATTCAGGGCTTTGATAACAGACATTGGACTTGGAAAGGGAAAGACAGGCTGGGATGTCGCTCGCCATATGCGCTAGGCAATGCCAGCCATTCCGGTGATTTATGTGAGCGGCGACAGTGGCGGCGATTGGCGTGCTCAAGGCGTCCCCGAGAGCATCATGATCACGAAGCCATTGTCATGGCTCAAATCATTACAGCCCTTTCGACGCTGCTCAATCGGCCGCCGGCCGCCGATCTAATTTCTGATGGATCGCCCACATAGGCTTCATGTGATCGAATGCGCGGCGGTTGTCCACCTTCACAGACCCAAGGACGACAAGCAAGCGATCGCCAGCGCGGTTCCTCTGACGACATAAAAAAAGCCCGCCCAGTTAAGAAGCCAACGGGCAGCAGTGCACTTGGTTGCCCAAGGCAGGTACCCGTCGCCCTTTGGGGGAATGAGAGCGACGGGCTGCGTTGCCTGAAAGTGCGGTACTGTAACTTAGCCGCAGGGTGGATGCTGAGGCCGCACGGTAAATGAATCATTAAGAAGCCCGCCGCCTGCGGGCAAAATGGATACGGAATAATAGCAGCTCGAGTGGTCCCCGTGATCCAGCATCTGCTGCCAGCGATAGGCGCGAGCGATGGCCTTGACGAGTGTGTTGTCAACGCGGTCGAGGACAGCCCCTCAATGGCAGCCTGTCAGCTCACGCCAGTGGATTTTACTTGACAGTCCCGCGACATGCCCACGCGACCGAAACGAATGAACGAGGTCCATCTGGGCGGCCCGCTTCGTAGGCGTCACGCACGGCAGCGTCTGCCTTGGCTCGCATCCCGGGTTCCAGGCCCGCAGCGTACTTCCCAAGCGGCCCCTCTCCCGAAATGATTGGTCCCCAATAATCATCGAAGGATTTATAATCCATTCGGATCAAAAGCTGGGTTTGCTCAACATCGTGAAGCCCTTGTTCGATGAAGCTCTGCTTCATTTCATTCGGTTGCATCATGGGTTGGAAGCAATACCGGCTCCGCAACGCCCGCGCGTTTTCATCGAGTACCGCGAGTGTGTCCAACATCATACGCATAACCGGCATGCCGCCTAGATGATCCCACACTGCGGCAGCGACGACTCCTCCTGGGCGGACTACCCTGCGCATCTCACCGATGGCCCGGCCTGCTTCCGGAACGAAGTGCAACACAAGCAGCGCAAGTGCCCGATCGAAATATGCATCTGGGAACGAAAGCGAGGTCGCATCGCCCTGCTGAATGTAAATTCGCGAGTCTGTATTCAGCCTGTTAGCCTCGTCGACGAACACCGGTGAGAAATCGATCGCAGCGACCTCACGTACATTTGCCACTTGCGGTAGCTCGAACGTTAGGCTGCCTGTGCCGCAGCCGACGTCCAGAATGCGTTCTCCATCTGCCAACCCAGCGAAATTGATGAACAGCGGGGCGAGCTGTTTGCTCCACCGGCCCATAAGCTGCTCATAGCCAGCGGCTTTTCCGACATTGAACGTGGAAGTCATGGAAGCTCCCAATGAGGTACAAGTTTTCTCGCCCGACATTCGCGGAGCAAAGGCTATTGGAATGCCTGACGTTTGGATAGTGGCGGCTGCCCAACACTATTTGACCAGCTACTACTGGGGGAACAGCATCATGACGAGCGCTGTCGCCTGCTATCGGGTCTCAACCCGGCGTCAAGGGCGCTCGGGATTGGGCATCGAGGCTCAGCGCGCTGCCGTCGTACGCTTTGCCGAGGCTGAAGGCATGAGCCTCCTCCATGAGTTCACCGAGGTCGAGAACGGAAAAGGGTGCGCGGACGCGCTTGATCGGCCGTATTCGATGACGACGACTCGGCCATTATCCGCTCTTTCTCGGCCAGTGCGGCGTAGAGGTGCAGCATGGACCGGCAGCCCTCGCCCTTACCCGCCAAGCCAAATTGCCCTGTCGTTGTAGCCAAGCTCGACCGGCTGTCGCGTGACGTGGCCTTCATCGCCGGCCTTATGGTTCATCGTTGCCGAACTCGGTGCCGATGGAAGTCCATGGGACGATCCTCGCGACGTTGCCAAGTATGAGAATCGGTTCTTCTCGATCATCGAACTTGAAAACCGGAGGATCACGCACTGGAGAGACTACATGGACTCACACGCGGCCTGGAACGCAGCATCGGGTCACGACCAGAAGTCCGCGGTGACGGCACCGGACAGCACAGCCTACCTCTCCTACTACACATCTATAGGACGCAGTTAGCGAGGTCTCCCTCGCCGAGCCGCAAAGGTGGTCTCCCAAAGGCACGTCCAATTGTGCAACAGACTGCTGCACGTTTGCTTGTCGGCAGGAGATCTCGTGTCGACCCCCGCCGATCTCACACTATCAGGGCGCGCAGCAGACCGCGCAGGCAACCAGAAAAAGGCTGGTCGCTGCGGCCGTCTTGACAAGGTTCATTGCGTATTTCTCCTTATTGCCGGGGAAGCGGCGTGCCAGGCCAGCACGGCCAGGATGACGACCGCAGCGTGAGCAAGCGCCGTCAGCGAGGCCAGACCTGCGACGCTTGCGTTGAACCGAGCGAGTTGCAGGAACACCTCGCGGCCATCGAGAATGGCCGCGACACCCGCTAGCAGAATGGCCAGCAAGAGCGTCGCGTTGCCAAGCGGCGCAACGGCGCCAAAGCGCATGACAGCGGCGGCGAGCAAGATTGAAACGCCGACGAACCCCCATGTCAGCCAGGAGCTTTCGAGATTGATGCCAAGGATCGTTTGCTCGGCGTGACTGCCCGTTTCGCCGGCCTCGATGTGACTGCCGGTTTTGCCGACCTCGGCGCCGTCACCACCTTGTTTGGCATTCGAGCTTTCGGCAGCTTCATCATGGCCGCCCTGCTCTTGGGACCCGGCCGTTTCGTCATGCGCCGCCATGCTCGCAGGCTCCCGATGCCCGCTCCCTTCCATGAAGACGGCGGCAGCGAAGAGAAGCGCCGATATCGCCAGCATTGCCGACGTCCAACGGACGAGGACGACACGATTTGCGAAAAAGCCCATCAATAAGATTTCCCCTTCACACCACCATGAAGAAGCGTACTCCTTCAAGTAACTTGAGGTTCAAGGAGTATTTTGCGATGAACCTTCACGTCCGCGTGTTCACCATCGGGGTGCTCGCCAAGGCCACCGGCGTCTCGACGCCGACAATCCGCTACTACGAGGAGATCGGTTTGCTGCCTCCTGCGCCGCGTACGGCTGGAGGGCAACGCACTTATGATGACGACGATTTGGGGCGGTTGATGTTCATCAAGCAATGCCGGGACTTCGGCTTCGGTATCGATCAGGTGCGTGTACTGCTGGAGCTATCGATCAGCACCGACCGCGACTGTGTTGAAACACGTGACATTGCCCAGAGGCATCTTGACGAGGTGCGCCAGAAGCTCACCGAACTACGGTTGCTCGAACGACGCCTGGAGAACTTTGTGACGCGCTGCAACGTCGCCTGTGCTGGCGGTCCCGGCCAGGACTGCGTGATCTTCAAGGATATGGCGGCGCCATCCAAAGCTGGCGGCTGTTGCGGCTGATAGCCCAGCCGTACGCCGAGACTGGCTAGCCATGCTTCCAAACCTTCACGGCCGAAATCACCAGGATCGCAGCAAGGGCTGGGAGCAGGACCGCGCTCGACACCACACCAAGCAGCAAACCGCCGATGAGCGTACCGACGATGGAGCCCGCCGCCATGACGAGTAAGAAGGCCTTGTTACGACCGAGGACGGAAAAGCTCTGGTCCCGACTGTAGCGGGTGAAGCCGACGAGCATGGTCGGCAGGCTAACCGCAAGGGAGAGGCTCCCAGCCAATTTGATATCGACGCCAAACAGCAGCAACAATGTCGGGATCAGCAGTTCACCTCCGGCTACCCCGAGTAACGACGCCACAACGCCGATGACGAACCCAGCGGCAATGCCGGCCACTGCCTGCGCAACCCCGACAAGCAGAGGGGCACCCGATCTCGCATCATGACCGAACATCAAAACCGCGGCGATCACGACGAGAAGGACGGCAATCACGCGATAGAGATTGTCCGACTTGAGGCGTGTTACCCACCCTGCCCCGAGCCAGGACCCGAGCAGACTCCCGGCCAGCAAGTTCAGGATTATGGTCCAATGCGCGGCGATTTCGGCCAACGAACTGTGCGGGCGCGAAAGGGTAGCGCAGATGCCACCACCACGAGGCTCATGGCTTTGTTCAGGATCACGGCTTCCAGTGCCGCAAATCGAAACGCCCCGATCATGAGCTGCAAAAGAAATTCTGCGCCACAGGCCGATCAATCCGCCTAAGTAGTGCGCCAATGATCGTCCCGCCACCAAAGGCCAACGCCTTGTTTTGTGTCACGCGCAATTTCTATTGTTGGCGCAACATCGCATAGGTCGCAATATTCGACCATACATATCGGTTTAGATATGAGACTGAGAGACTACGCGGCGGAACGATTTGGCGATGCCCGATCGGGCCGCCTCGGCGCGCCGTCTTTCGCCCGGCTCGACAAGGGTGACCCCGTAACCGGCGATCCGGGACTAGTGGGCCGCGAGGTACCCCGTCCGATATCGGCAGCGCCTCGCGAGAACTCATTGTTTTGGTCAACTCTCGATGCGCCCGGTGGGCTGTTGCAGCAATGGTCGGCCCAAGATTAGCAAGCGGAAAGGATTCTACCCCGTCCGCTGGGTGACACTGTTGTCCTGGACTTTGAAAACCTGGAAACGTTACGACACCGCAGAGCTTTCATTTCCAGCGAGAACGGTTAGCGGCAGCCGGACGATGAAGGTTGTGCCGGTCCCGGCCGATGCCTTGGCAAGTGTTCCTCCGAACTGCTGGGCGAAAGCGTTCATGAACCGCGATCCCATGCCCGTTTCAGCGCTTGCCGGATTCATGCCGATGCCGTTGTCCTCGACGGCAAGGGTGACCTCGCCATCACGCCGCTGGAAGCCCAGCGTGATACGGCCCGCTCCTTTTGGAAACGCGTATTTGATTGCATTGGTCGCAAGTTCCGTATCCGTCACTTCTGCATGCAAGCCATGCGCGAGTGTGCATTGCACCACTTGCAGAACCCGATAGCTTCCACTGGTCGGCCGTCTACTCCTCCCAGATGAGACCCGACAGCCCGAAAGCGGTGCACCTCCTCCCGTGCCGCGATCGAAATCAAGCCCGCTGCCACCTCCTCCCGGCAGCGGGCTTTTTCATTTAGCAATCAGTACTCCCATTCAGACACAGCCGTTATTGCGGGGGTTCGTCATGCACAGGGAGCGAACGTTAAGTTCCAATCGCCGAATAGCATCGACAAGCGCGTATGATGCAGTGGGTAAAAATTTAGGGTCCTCACCCGATCCCCCAGCGAAGCGGGCTGGAGCATCGACGATTCGGTTGTAGGAAGTGCCGTGGCTGATCAATCTCGAAGCACCCTCGGCAGTGAGCACGCGCGTTGGCCGAGGCGCGGGGGTCAATTGGACGGCCAGCGGCAAGATCGGTTGCCGCAACGAAGCCGTTTTCCTCTAGCAGCTTCTCCAACTCCTTGACCCAAGTTCGTAGTAGGACGAACCATAGTAATCCGACGGATGCCGGTGCGATGCTGTTGCAGTACGAAGCAGACTTCGTCGCGCGCAAGTGGATTTCTTCAACAGCCGCTAGGCCTGCGACGGACCCAAAGGCGCGTTTGCCACAGGGCTATATAGGAGCAAATTATATACGGACTTGGGGGCCTACCCGTCTCTCCAGTCCAACGGCCCGGCGCCTCGAGTTCCCAAACGCCTGGGTGTCGGGCCGCCCTTAATCGAACCGGCTAGCCGCATAAATGGCTATGCCATTGCCGTCCTGTGCCATGAGGATCATGATTAGAGAGTGCCGTAGGCCCGGCCGCTCTCGCTCCCCCGATGGTCAACAGCGGCCGGGCCGCCCTTAACTAAAACCCGATGGCCGATAATTAATCGGCCTTTCGGGAATTTCCACAGACGCGCCGGGTCGGTTCGTTCCGTCGCCAAAGATTTGCGGATGGGGTACGCGGCGATCGAAGCATGGCCGGCGGATCCCGGTTGAGATGACCTGATAAATCCATTCGCCACTACAGACAATAAGGGAGGAAAGACATGTCGGGCAAAATTCTGCAAATCAACTACAAGCTTAACGGGCCAAGGGCTGAGTATGAGAAAGAAAACTTGCCCTATGCTCAACCCATCGCGGACATACCTGGCCTGCGCTGGAAGGTCTGGATTATAAACGAGGCTCAAAGCGAAGCCGGCGGGATTTACCTGTTCGACGATGACGCCGCCGCGCAGTCCTTCGTGGACGGGCCAATTATTGCGGAGATGAAAGGTGACCCAACGTTGAGCATCAAGGTGTTTGACGTGATCGCGGAACTCACGACCATCACCCGTGGCCCGGTGAAGTAGTA
Organism: Mesorhizobium loti; assembly: GCA_014189435.1. NCBI lineage: Bacteria > Pseudomonadati > Pseudomonadota > Alphaproteobacteria > Hyphomicrobiales > Phyllobacteriaceae > Mesorhizobium > Mesorhizobium loti. The sequence goes on along the minus strand of CP050293.1, from coordinate 2,567,857 downwards.
TTGCAAATAGCTATCTGAAATCCAACTGGCGGGGCAGTCGCTTGCCCCACCGCCCAGTGGGAAGCTCGGTATATTGGCTTCAAAGGGGATTCGGTCTTAATATATCTGGGAGGGGCGAAGTGTTCGGTGAGCCCATTACCGTTCTCATGGTCAATGAGTATCCTGACTACATTGATGCGCAAGTATGGGCTGCTGAGCTGAAAACCCGCGTGCCGCAGCTGGAGTTCAGGCTTTGGCCAGATGCCGGGAACAAAAGTGCCATAGATATTGTGCTGATCGACAAGGGCGCCAGTCCTGGCTTTTTTGACGCCATGACCGGGCTAAGCGCCGTCGTCTATTTGGGGGCCGGTGTCGAGGGTATTGATCTTCAGAGCTTTCCCAAGAGTGTTCCGCTTATCAGGCTCTCAACGCGTGAGCAGGCTTCGGAAGTGGTGCAGTACATCGTCCTTCGCGTTCTCTGCCAGCAACGGCAAGTTGCGGATTACATGGGTCTGCAAGCCCGGAAGTTTTGGAATCCGATCGCGCCGCGGAAGATCTCCGAGACAAGAATTGTTGTGCTGGGTGCAGGCCGGATCGGTGGTTGGGCCGCAAAGCTGTTTGCGGACTTGGGCTACGATACGGCAGTCTGGTCCCGTCATCAAAAGACGCTTCCTAATATACATAGTTACTTTGGCCGTGCCCAGCTTGCGGACGCACTCACAAGTCGGGACTACGTTATCTGTTCACTTCCCCTGACTGGTGACACTCGTGGGATACTGAACTCCAGTGCCTTTGGAAAAATGAAGCGAGGTGCCTACCTTGTGAATGTCGGCAGGGGCGCGCATGTCAACGAACCCGACCTGATCCGCGCTCTCGATGAAGGTCAGCTTTCTGGTGCTTGTCTTGACGTGTTTGAGCGTGAACCCCTGGAGGCTTCATCGCCGTTGTGGACTCATCCCAGGGTGACCATCACACCTCATGTCGCGAGCTTCTGGGTGGATTCTGGAATCGACCAGACCGCCGATCTCTGCGGTCAAGTCGCAAGAGGAGAGCCTCTGTCCAACAAGATCGACCTCGAACGGGGTTATTGAACTGAAGTAGTAGCGTTACCCGGTGCCTGGAAGATCTCCTCGGTGGGCGTTGAGTCCAGGCGCTGCGAATGTCCGTTGAGTCTCAGGCCCCCGTCAACGCACCATGGACGAGTGCGCGCAGCTCTTTGCGCACAGGAATGGCGCTCGAAGGCAGCAGTTGCGTGAAGAGAATGACAACCAGGTCGTCGACCGGGCTCACCCAGAAGAAGGTGCCTGCCGCCCCGCCCCAGCCATAGTCGCCCACTTGCGCCGAAATTTGTGCCCTAGCCGGATCGAGGATGACGGAGCCCAACAGACCGAACCCGACGCCGTCAAACTGGGTTTCGGCCCAAACTTCGGTTGCCATCGAGGCAAGATCTCCCGGTAGGTGATTGCACGCCGCCAATCTCAAAGTGCGGGGACTGAGGATGCGTTCGCCGTTGAGTTCACCTCCAGCCCGCAGCATTTCGGCGAACCGCCAATAGTCGTCGATGGTTCCGACGAGCCCGCCTCCGCCGCAGAACGTATCAACCTTGCCTTGCCGCCACTCCGAAACCTCCGGCGCTTCGTGCAATGCCATGCCCCCAGCCGTAGCCTCATAGAGCGGGGGAAAACGGCTGATCTCAGACTCCGGGACAGAGAAGCCGGTGTCGGTCATGCCGAGGGGCTCGAAGATGCGAGTCGCGAAGTACTTGTCCAGCGTCATTCCGGAAACGACTTCCACGATGCGGCCAATGACATCGGACCCGGTGCTGTATTGCCATTTCGTGCCCGGCTCCCATTCCAATGGCAGCTCGGCGATCCTGCGCACCATCTTGTCGAGCCCACCGTAGTATATCAACAGCGTGTTTGGACAGGGGAGGAAGCCAGAGGTTGTGGTCCCAACTCTTCCGGAAGCGACGTTCGCCTCTGGCCTAGCGGAAATTCCGGGTCAATCCACTTGAGGCCTGATTTCCGTGCTCAACGGCATCTGCTCCAATTTCCCTCGCCTCTCCACGGCGACATGAGTGACGGCCTGGTGCGGGGGATGCGGGCGCTCGTGGAGGCGCATTCCCTTTGCCCAGAGAAGCAACGCCTCCCAGTGAATACCGACTATGACCTTCAGTGTCAGAAGAGGGTAGGCCAAGAAGGTCGCCGCCAGCGTCGCGTCGCTTAGCGAACGCCGCTTGCCTGAGAAACTGGCGACGATCAGAGGTCCCTGACCGTCGCTGCCGGTTATGTGAAGCGATACGGCCTCACCGGGCAAGCCGATCCGGAAGCGATATTGCATGCCCATGCCAATGAAAGGCGAGACGTAGAGGCGCTTAGCACAATGCTGCTCCACGACGCCTTTGCGTTCGCAATCCTCGACAGGGATGAGATAGGTGTGGCGCTGCCCAAACGTATTATTGACTTCATAAAGGATGGCGGCGAGGTCGCCCTGCCGGCGGTGGCAGAAATAGACGCTGAGCGGGTTGAAGGCATAGCCGAGCATCCGCGGCATCGACAGAAGCCGCACAGCACCACCGTCCGTCTCGATGCCCGCCACGGCGAGCTGCCTCTCGACATACGCCTTGAGCGACCCGCCGGAACCGTCGCCGTGGTCGCGGTCGACGAAGCCGAAGAGATTGAAGCGGTTGCGCGAAAAGAGCCACAGCCTTGCAGCGAGACTGTCGGTTTCGTCGAGGTCAAGCAGCAGAAAGAACATACGGTAGGACAGCCTGTGCCGGCGCGGTTTTAGCCGATGGTGCATCACCCTGCCGGTATAAAGGGCTGATTGAAGGTTCGGCATCAGGCGGCTGCGAGATCAGGCCGCTCGACGGCTGCCGAAAGGTGAACCCTGCCCGATTCGTCTGCAACATCCCAGGGGCGCCGCATACCAGCCAGCGCCTCGGCCACGGCAAGGCCGGACTGCAGCCCGTCCTCGTGGAAGCCGGCGCCGAAATAGGCGCCGCAGAACCAGGTATTGCGAACCCCTTGAAGCGACCAAAGCTTCTTCTGGGCGCGCATCGCCGTCGTGTCGAATGCCGGGTGCTCGTAGACCACGCTATGTTTTACCGCGCGGGCCTCAGGTTCCACAGCAGGGTTGAGCGTGACGAACAGCGGCTGTTGGTCCGGCAGGGACTGCAACCTGTTCATCCAATAAGTGACTGAGAGCTGGCGGGTTTCGCCTCTTGTCTCGGCAATGTAATTCCAGCTCGACCAAGCCCGCTTCCTGCGCGGCATGAGGCGGGGATCCGAATGCAGCACAGCCTCGTTGCGACTGTAGCCGAAACTACCCAGCAACTGCTGTTCGTCGTGGCTTGCATCTGAGAGCATGCGCAGCGCCTGGTTGGCATGGGTCGCGACCACCGCCTGGTCGAAGCGTTGCTCGATGCCGTCAACATCGGTGAGCCATACCGCTCCCGAGTGCCGCGTAATGCCCCGCATGCCACGCCGGAGGAATATCCGGCCGGTAAGTCGACCAGCCAAATTCTCGACGTAATTGCGACTGCCGCCATCAACTGTCCGCCACATCGGGCGGCCGGCAAACTTCAGCAAGCCGTGATTGTCGCAGAACCGGATGAAGGCGGCGGCCGGGTAGTTTCCGACCTCCGCCGCCGGTGTCGACCAGATCGCGGCTGCCATCGGGTATAGGTGGTCCTCGCGAAATGCTGCGCCATAACCTTTGGCATCGAGATACTCGGCAAGGCTGCTCTCGCCGATCCGTGAAATGTCGTAGGGCGCTTCGCGATAGAGATCGAAGCAGCTCCCGCAGCATCTGCCAGAACCGCAGGCGCGTGACATTGCCGGGATGTGCGAGAAGCCCGCCCAAGCCGGTCCCGGAATATTCCAGGCGGCCGCCGTCCAGCGAAACCGCAAAGGACATCTCGGATGGCTTGGTGCGCACCCCGATATGGGCAAAAGAGCCGTCAGATTTGGATAGGTGACCTCATTGTAGACGATGAATCCGGTGTCGACCTGGGTTCCGCCGACATCGACGGTGTTGCTGTGGCCACCAAGGCGGGTATCCGCCTCGAACAATGATACGTTGTGGCGCTGCGAGAGCAGCCATGCCGCCGACAGTCCGGAAATGCCGCTGCCGACGACCGCTATGTCCATCGGCCGTTCCGTGACCGGGCGTTTGCCTGCTGCCATCATACCCACCCCTGCAGTTTCCAGTGGAAGGGGTTGCCCTCCTACCCTAACTTCAACTTCTACGCGGCTGTGGGCTGCATGGATCACAGTTGGGCGGAATGCCGCATGGGCTTGTGATCCGAACGACCGCGCCGCGCGTAACAGGGCGCATGGATGCATCGGGATACGAGTTCATTGCCGGCACGGTTTCGCGTACGTTCGATCGCACGAGGATCGAAATAGCGATGACCATGCGCACTGATGCGGGGGCGCTATCGGCTGAGGAAGCCAGGCGTCTGCTCGCCGCGGTAGCGGAAGGACGCGATCGCGCCGCCTTTGCCTTACTCTTTGGCTTTTACGCGCCGCGACTGAAAGCCTTTATGATGCGCTCCGGCATGGCGGTTTCCACCGCCGAGGACATCGCTCAGGAAACCATGCTGCTGGTCTGGAAGAAGGCCTCATACTTCGATCCGGCGCGCGCCGGGGTCTCGACGTGGATATTCACGATCGGCCGCAACGTGCGGATCGATCGGCTGCGCCGGGAAAGCCGGCCCGCGGCCGTTGCCAGCGCCTTCGACCCCTCGGACGAGCCCGACAGCCCGGTTTCGGGTGAGGCGGCCGTGATGGCGGCCGAGCGCGAAGAGCGCGTGCGCTCTGCTGTTGCCCTGTTGTCTCCCGAACAGGCCGATATCCTACGGTTGTCCTTCTTCGGCGACAAACCTCAATCGGAAATAGCAAGCCAGCTTCGCATCCCGCTCGGCACCGTTAAATCGCGCGTGCGGCTGGCTCTCAGCCGCCTTCGCCTGATCCTGGACGACCTCAAATGATCAATCATCATCCAAGCGACGAGACGTTGCTCCGCCAAGCCAATGGCTCCCTGGAGGCCGGACCGCGAATTGTCGTGGCCGTTCATGTCGGCGGCTGCCCGGCTTGTGCCGAACGAATTGCGCAATTCGAAGCCACAGGCGGGTTGTTCCTTGATGTAATAGAACCGCAAGCGATGAGCGAAGATGCCTTGGACCGGCAGATGGCGAGGATAGAAGCGGACGGCGAAAGGCGCGAGGAGCATTCAAGGCCCGCGCGCGCCGATATCGGCATCCGCCTGCCCGAGGCTCTGGATGGGTGCGGCGTCGGCCCATGGCGCTGGATCGGTCCCGGAGTGCGCTGGAGCCGCGTGACGGTTCCGCAAGATGCTGGCGCAAATGTCATGCTGCTGAAGGTGGCGGCCGGGCGCAGGATGCCGGAGCATACCCATTCCGGCTACGAGTACACTCAAGTACTGAAGGGCTCGCTTTCCGACGCGCGTGGCCGCTACGGTCCTGGCGACCTGGATGAGGCTGACGATGAGGTTCAGCATCAGCCGGTCGTTGACGAGAGCGGGGAGTGCATATGCATCGCCGCCCTGGAAGGGCAAATGAGGCTGCGAGGCTTCTTTGGACGATTGATCCAGCCTCTGCTTGGCGGTTGAGACGTTCCATGAGCGTCGCTACCCCCTCGTCCTTGCCGCTATCGGTCTTTCAGTGACAATGGCGGCGGCTTGGCATGTTGCACTGATGACCGCTCGGTCGGGGTGGATCGATGCAATCTGGTCGTTCGCCGTCGGCATCTTCGGCTCTTTGGCGGCGCTGCTTGTATCGGCCGGTCACAGCTCAATGCACCGGCAGTGGCTCGTTGCCATTCTCGCGCTTGCCTGGTCGCTGAGGCTAGGCCTGCATATCTCGAACCGGACGGCACGCAGCGGCCAGGACGATCCGCGCTATCGCCAGCTCAAGCAAGAATGGGGCTCCAGCTTCCGCGACAGGCTGTTCTGGTTCCTGCAGGTCCAGGCCGCGGCCGCTTTTTTGCTTGTGCTGTCGATCATGGCCGCTGCCCACAACCCCGCTTTTGCCTTCGGTTTAAATGATTGGGCCGGTGTCATGCTACTGCTGCTGGCGGTAGGCGGCGAGGCGACAGCCGACCGCCAGTTGACGGCCTTTCGGGCGGACCCCGCCAACAAAAGCCGGGTCTGTGATGTGGGCCTTTGGCGCCTGTCGCGCCACCCCAACTATTTCTTCGAATGGCTGGCATGGCTCGCCTATGTGGTGATCGGCATCGACCCTTCAGGTCGCTATGCATGGGGATGGATGACGCTGGCCGGCTCTGTCCTGATGTACTGGCTGCTTGTCCGCGTTTCGGGCATCCCGCCGCTTGAGGCTCATATGCTGCGCTCGCGTGGCGAGCCCTTTCGCCGCTACCAGGCGCGCGTCAATGCGTTCTGGCCAGGCCCGTCAAAGGCGGCAGCCGTCAATTGAAGGAGATGAAGTGAGCCTGATCGCATCCGCAATCCGCGCTGTAGAGCGCGCTCCGCTTCCAGACTCCGCCACCCGCTACGGCATCGAGGTTCTCGTCGGTCGGACACGGCGGCGGCTGGCGGCGGGGCCCTCGGTCGACGACGGGCGCTTTGCCAAAGACATGGCCGGCCGCTCCATAGCCGAGCACACGGCAGCCGCGAACGAGGCAGCATTACGAGCTGCCGCCGGAGTTTTTCGCGCTGACGCTTGGTCCCCGCCGCAAATATTCCTGCTGCCTGTATCCGACGGGCAGCGAGACATTGGCCGAGGCAGAGATCGCCGCGCTGGAGCAGACCGTTGACCACGCAGGTCTTCGCGACGGTCAGTCGATCCTCGAACTCGGCTGCGGCTGGGGTTCGCTGGCGCTGTTCATGGCGGGGCGTTTCCCGTCGGCCCGAGATCGTGGCGGTGTCGAATTCGACTCCGCAGCGACTTTACATTCAGGCAGAGACGGCAGCACTTGGGCTGCGCAATATCGAGGTCATCACCGCCGACATGAACGAATTTGAGCCGCTGGCGCGGTTCGACCGCGTGGTGTCCGTTGAGATGTTCGAGCACATGTCCAACTGGCGCGACCTGCTCGCCCGTATCCGAACCTGGCTCGAGCCCGAAGGCCGGCTGTTCGTCCATGTCTTCAGCCATCGCCACAGTCCTTACCGCTTCGACCATCGCGATGACGCCGACTGGATCGCGCTGCACTTCTTCACCGGCGGCATCATGCCGAGCCACGGCCTTATCGGCCAATTCCCGGATTGCTTCTCGATCGAGTGCGACTGGCGTTGGAACGGCTTGCACTATGCACGCACCGCGCGCGACTGGCTCGCGCGGTTCGACGAGAACCGCGGCCAGATCGACACCATCCTATCGGCTGTCTATGGCGCTGATGCGTCGCTCTGGCGCCGGCGCTGGCGGCTGTTCTACCTCGCCACCGAAGGCCTGTTCGGCCATGCCGGGGGCAAGGAGTGGGGCGTCAGCCACTACCTGCTGCGGCCGGCTGGCTGACATGCAGGGCCTCGCGCGCCCTTGGCGGCGGATCGCCGCCTATGCCGCACATGACGATCCGCTGACGGGCCGCTAACTGGATTGCGCTGATTGTCTTCTGGAACCAGCCCTTCTACCCGCTCTATCTATGGGCGGTGGTCGGCGCCGATAAGGTTGCACCGTCATTTCTCACTTTTCTTTCGACGCCCTTCTTTCTCGCCGTTCCGGCTGTTGCGAGGCGGCATTCGCTCGCCGGGCGCCTCATGCTGCCGCTGACGGGCATCGCCAACGGCATCCTTAGCACCAAGGCGTTCGGTGTCGGGTCGGGGGTCGAGATATTCCTCGTCCCGTGCGCGTTGATCGGCGCTGCCTTGTTCAGACCTTCCGAACGGGCAATCGGGCTTTTTGTCATCGCGCTCAGCGCTGCGGCCTACTTCATACCTGTGCGCGTCTTCGGTCAGCCACTGGCCGACTATAGCGCTGCCGACAACAATGGCATGGTCGGGCTGAACGCCCTGAGCGCCGCGACATTGATCGTCTTTATCGGCTTGCTTTTGTCGGGCGCCGTCGCAACGTCCGAGGAGCGCAGCATCATGCGCCGCGCAGAAGATAGCGGGTCAGCAGAAAGCCAAGAACTGCCGCCACCGCGCTGAGCAGGGAACCCCAGCAGATATCGGCCACCGTGATGATTGTCGGCCAGCCGCGTACCGTTGCCTGGTTGGTAAGGTCGTAGGTCGCGTAGGCGAAGAACCCATAGAGCGCGCCATAGACTGCCGCTGTCGTCCACTTGCCGGTCGAGAAGGCGGGCACGGTAGCAAAGACGATGATGCCCCCGATATAGATGAGGTAGAACAGGGCGGCCGGCGCGAGACTCACGTCGTGCGCCAATATGTCCGCGAGATAGCGGCGGTAGAGGCGCTGCGACATCGTGGTCAGCCAGACCGCGTCAATGGCAAGGAAGATGACCAGGGTGGTTGCATAGGCGACGATATAGCGGATCATGAAGCTGTTTCCTTGAGGCTCGATACCTTGGCCTTCTCTTTTATGGACTGATAAAGGATCAATGCCCGGTCTCGTGCGGCGCCATGATCAATGATCGGATTTGGGTAGGTCTTGCCGAGCTCGATTTTCGCGTGTGCCAGCGAGGCAGGCGGCGCCTCCCACGGCCGGTGGATGTAGCGGTCGGGCAAGCCAGCGATCTCCGGAACATAGCGGCGCACATAGTTGCCATGCGGGTCGAACTTTTCGCCCTGAAGGACAGGGTTGAAGATTCGAAAGAAGGGCGCGGCATCCGCGCCTGATCCGGCCACCCACTGCCAACTTGCGGGATTGTTCGCCAGGTCCGCGTCGACAAGAGTGTACCAGAACCATCTCTCGCCTTCCCGCCAGTCGATCATCAGATCCTTGATGAGAAAGGAGGCGGTGATCATGCGCACGCGGTTGTGCATCCACCCAGTTCGCCAAAGTTCGCGCATGCCTGCATCCACGATCGGGTAACCCGTAATCCCGGTCTGCCAGGCCTTCGTCGCTCGGCGGTCGCGGCGCCACGTGAAACCCTCGAATTCGGGGCGGAAGCTGTGCTCGTGCAGGTGAGGATTGTGAAAGAGAAGATGATAGGAGAATTCCCGCCAGCCGATTTCCTTGCGGAATTTCACCGCCCCAGCTTTGTCCAAGTGTCGAAGTGCGGCAAATATCTGAACTGGCGTGACTTCGCCGAACGCTAAATGGGGTGAAAGGCGCGAGGTGCCCTGAATGGAAGGTATATCGCGCCGATTTTCGTAATCAGCCAAATCCTCATTCTTGAAGGCCTGCAGTCGTTGCCGAGCGCCGGCTTCGCCAGGGGTCCATCGATCTGCAAGCCCTTCCGCCCAATCGGGCGTTTTGGGAAGGAGGTCGAGATCGTCCAGGGACAGGCCGTCGAACTTGCCCTCCCAGCCATTGATTGATTTCGGGGCATCGATCGGATCGCGTAGGTCGCCTCCGCTATTCAGCGCCTTCCAAAATGGGGTGTAGACCCTGTAGTATCCGCCTGAGCCAGTCTTGAGTAGGGAGGGCTCGTGGAGCAGCGCGCCATCGAAGCTTTGCGCAATCAGCCCGGCTTCGCGAAGCTTCGTCTTCAGTGCCGCGTCTACTGCCGCTTCGGCCGGCTGGTAACGGCGATTCCAGTGCACACAATTCGCACCGCTCGCCGCAATGGCCGTTGCGACGACATCTCGCGTTCTGCCCCGAGCAAAAATAAGCTTCGCGCCATAATCGTGCAGCTTCTGGCTAAGGGCGTCTAGCGAATGGTGTAGCCACCAGCGGCTTGCTGCCCCCATCGGCCTAATGCTCTCGCTTTCTTCATCAAAAATGAAGAGCGCCAGAACAGGTCCCTTGCGGTTGGACGCTGCCGCAAGGGCAGCGTTGTCGTTAACGCGCAGGTCGCGCCGAAACAGCACAATGGTCGGCGCCGAACCTGACCTGCCGTTCATTGTCTGGCTCGATTCACTTTGCCGGCGTCCAACTGGTATTTTTGCAGATCATTCCGCCGATGACACAGCCGCGCGTCGTCAACCCTTTGCTGGCGACCCGTAGGGTCATCGAAAAGGTGAGCTTTCGCTTGGGGTCATAGGCGGTCCCCTTCAACGTGCTGCCGGAATTCGGCTTGAGCGTCATGATCAGCTTGTCGCCAACGTCTTCGCCTTTGCTGGTATCCCTGATCCACAGATTGGTCGCGCACAGTTTCTCTCCGCATGGAGCAATCTTGACGCGGGCATTGCCGTCGTCCCTCAACGACACGCCACCGGCGTCGGATAGAACGTCGGCATGTGCCATTGCTGAAACAAGCGTAGCCGCTGCGAATGCAGTTATCCCTTTCATTGGCAAGGTCTCCGTACGCCCAATTCGCATTGTACGTTGTGACGCTCGGCGCGGATCACCATGAGGAAACGGCGGGCAGGTCCGTGTCACGCAGACATCCGCAATGACCGCTTCGGACCGTATAGCGACCTCCAGTTCAGTCACCAACGATGTCTGCTTCTGGCAACGGCACAGCTGGCTTCAACGGCCGCCATGAGGCGAAATGCTGCCGTTCGCGTGGTGGAAAAACGTACGTCGGCTTCGGGTCAGACTTTCCGTTCCCCAGCGGTCTTTGCAGCACCGAGACAGGTCCATCACGCCCAACACCGTAGAAAATATCGCAGGGTTTCCGAATGTGGGGAACGGCGGTAGCGCTCTTCCGACTCGAACCCGCTGACACTTTTGCGAATTGGTTGCGTATCCGACAGGACTCTGAGGCATAGCGAAGATTGCTATAGCTCACCACACATGGCATCATGAGTTATAGAAAGGTGCTCTATAACTCATGCTATGGAATTGGGAGCAGGATGACTGGCCGCATTTTACCTACGATAAGAAGGCATTGGAACCGCTGGAAAGCGAGTTCCTGCTGCGATCGGGCGAGTTCCTGGGCGTCTTTCGTCATGTCGATGCCAACGACCGCGACCAGATCCGCATCGACCTTATCAGCGAAGAGGCCTTGAAGACATCCGCGATTGAAGGCGAGTACCTCAACCGCGAGAGCTTGCAATCATCCCTGCGCCAGCAGCTTGGGCTCGGCAGCGAAGCCAGGCGCATCCCGCCTGCCGAGCGCGGCATCGCTGAAATGATGGCCGATGTGTATTTGCATTTTGCAGAACCGCTCTCGCACCGCGTCCTCTACGCATGGCACAAGATGGTGATGTCGGGTGAGCGGCGTATCGAGACCATCGGCAACTATCGCCAGCATGCCGACGCCATGCAGATCGTTTCCAATCGGCTGGATAAGCCTAAAGTGCATTTCGAGGCGCCGCCCTCGGCGCGGATGAAACCCGAAATGGACGCGTTTGCTGCTTGGTTCAACGATACATCGCCCAAAGGCAAGACGCCGCTTCCCGCATTGACGCGTGCCGGTATCGCGCACCTCTATTTCGAGAGCATTCACCCATTCGAGGATGGCAACGGCCGCATAGGGCGTGCCCTCTGCGAAAAGGCGCTGGCGCAAAACCTGGGTGAGCCCAGCCTCATCGCTTTGGCGTACACGATCGAACGCCACCGCAAGGCCTATTACGACGGCCTGGAGGCCAGCAACAAGAGCAATGCGGTTACGGATTGGCTGCTCTACTTCGCCAACACGATCCTTGAAGCGCAGCGCGTAACACTCGCCCGTGTCGAATTTTCCGTCACCAAGGCCAAGTTTTACGAACGCTACCGGGGTCAGTTCAACGAGCGGCAGGAAAAGGTCATCGCACGGATGTTCCGCGAAGGTATCGACGGCTTCAAGGGTGGTCTCAGCGCCGAAAACTACATCGCCATCACGCAGGCATCACGCGCCACGGCAACCAGAGATCTACAGGATTTGGTTACCAAGGGCGCGCTTACAAAAACCGGAGTGCGTAGGCACACGCGCTACGCACTCCAAGTTTCGGATCCCGTTAGATAGATAACGACAATGGTGGCCCGGATGGACGCCGTCTTTTCAAGAAAAACAATCCGTCAGCGTGCGGATCAATCTTCAAGTGTCGTGTTTTGGGCCGGAGAACGAACCCGCTGCGCGGGAGGGGTGCCTGCGGTTGAGGTAGAGATGAAGAACCGGTCGTCGCGCTCGCGTTGAGCGTCGTTCGGCTGGAGCAGAGCATGGCGGGCCTCTTCAACAAGGAGCCTGACCATGCACCATCCTATTCTCGATGCACGGATCAGCCCGCTGCGCCAGCGGCTGATCGACGACATGAACATGCGGCGTTTCTCACGGGAGACGCAGCGCAACTATCTCCGCGATATCGGACGCCTGGCGACATTCCTCGGGCGTTCACCAGACACGGCGACCGCCGACGACCTACGTCGGTTCCAGATCGAGCAGCAGGAAGACGGCGTTCCCGTGCCGACGATGAACAGCATCGTGTCGGCGCTACGCTTCTTCTTCACCCAAACGCTCGACCGCCCGGACCTGGCGCGCCGGCTCGTCCGGCTGTCGCATCCGCGCAACCTGCCCGTGGTGCTCAGTCGCGACGAGGTCGCCCGGCTGCTCAACGCCACCACCTGCCTTAAGCACCAGGCCGCACTTTCGGTTGCCTATGGCGCGGGCCTGCGCGTCGCCGAGGTGTCGATGCTGAAGGTCGCAGATGTCGACAGCGAACGCATGCTGCTGCGCGTCGAACGCGGCAAGGGCGGGCGGTATCGCAACGCCATGCTCTCGGAGGACCTGCTCACTCTCCTGCGGCAATGGTGGAGGGTGGGGCGGCAGCAGGGCGTAATGCATCGCGACGGCTGGTTGTTTCCCGGGCAGCACGCGATGAAGTCGATCAGCACGCGGCAGCTCTATCGCATAGTCGTCGAGGCGGCGCAGGCCGCCGACATCGCCAAGCGGGTGGGGCCGCACACGCTGCGTCACAGCTTCGCCACCCACCTGCTGGAGGACGGCACCGACATCCGCATCATCCAGGTCCTGCTCGGGCACGCCAAGCTCAACAACACCGCACTCTACGCCAAGGTCGCGACCCGAACGGTGCGCACGGTGACGAGCCCGCTCGACAAGCTCGGCCTGTTCAAGCCGGGAGAGATCTCGCCTGACGGTTGAGCCGTGCGTGTCTCGATCGAGGTCGCCGACATCTTCCGTGCTGCCGGGCCACCCTACCGGGCCGCCCATGCAGGTCATCTGAGCCTCGCCCAGCTCAAGGTCATGTCGGCGATCGAGCATTGCCGCACCGCCGCCCTCGGCGGTCACGTCGAAGCCTGCGAGGACTGCGGCCAATGGCGGATCGCCTACAACTCCTGCCGCAACCGGCACTGCCCGAAGTGCCAGGGCGCGGCGGCGCGGACTTGGCTGGCCGAGCGCGAGGCCGACCTGCTGCCGGTCGGCTACTTCCATGTCGTGTTCACGCTGCCAGCCGAGGTCGCTGACATCGCGTTCCACAACAAGGCGCTGGTCTATCATGGGCAACCTGGTGGAGAATGCGGCTCGCTTCGCAAGATCCTCGGTACACGTCAGCGCATTTGCAACGGTCGGCGAGGTGAGCATCGCCGTCGCCGATGACGGCCCGGGCATACCCGATGCGGACCGGGAATCCGCCCTGTCGCGTGGCGTGCAACTGGACAGCAAGGGCGGCAGCAGCGGTCTCGGCCTGGCCATTGTTACAGACATCATCGAAGCCTATGGCGGCCGCCTGACGATGGCCAATGCCGATCCTGGCCTGGTCGTGACCATCGCCTTACCCCGGCACGGCTAAGCGGCGCTCAGGCAAAGCCGGGGAAGTAGTCGACCTTTATCCTGGAGCGACGAACGCCCATGGCCAGCAGCTTCTTGCGCAACGCCTTGACCATGGCCTGCGGGCCGGAAATGTAGAATATCCGGTCCAGATAGTCCGGAATGGCGAGGCGCACCAGCCGCGCGTCGATGTAGCCAGGATACTGCCCGCGCTCGGCTCCATTGGCGACGGCGAACACCGTCTTTACGCCCAGTTCTCTTTTTGCGGAGTCGAGGACGTCGCGATAGGCGATGTCCTGCTGGGTCTCGGCTCCGTAAAGGACGACGATCGGTCGCTTTTCGTGGACATCGACGAGATATTGCAGCATTGAGCGGAATGGCGTTATGCCGATGCCGCCGGCCAAGAAGGCAATCTTGGTTTCGGGATCGGCCGGTAGGGTGAAGTCGCCGGCGAGCTGAGAGGCGTGGATCGTGCCGCCCGGCTTCAGTTCGCCCAGCGCCTGCTTGAAGGCGCTCGACCGCGGATAGAACTTGACGCCAAGTCGTACGGATTGCTCCGTGGGGGCCGATGCCACCGTGAAATAGCGACGGTTGCCGCGATTGTCCGAACGGCCGAGACCAAGTGTCCATTCCAGATACTGGCCTGCCTCGAAGGCGAGCTTCCTCGGTGAGCTGAAGATGAAGTCGTAGCTGTCGACGGCCGATCGCTCGATGCGTTCGAGCGTTAGCACCAAGCGTCCCTTGGGGCTCACGGCGTATGCAAAGAGATTGCCCGTCAGAAGCGCCAACTCCGGAGTAAAGTAGAACGAACCGACATGGATGTTGGGCGCAAACAGGAAACCGACGATCGCGGCGAACGCGATGCGTGGCCAGCGCGTGGTCGGCGCCGTAAGCGGCTCGGTCAGCATCACGAAGGCGAAGAACAGCAGCGGCGACGAGCCTAGCGTCTCAGTCAGTGCGGTCGCATATTGCGACGGCTCGGTCGTCGAGAGGGTCATCGCCAGCGCGACGGCGACGAAAGTGGCGACGAGATCAAGCCGGCGCAGCTTGCGCACGATGAGCAGGCCGCCGGCAAGTACGACGGGAAGCATTGGCAAACTGCCTCCGACCCACCAGGTGGCCGGCTGGTCAAGAAGCAATGCGGTCAACGCCACGCCCAGTGCCGCCGGATTGAACAAGTGCTTCCTGCCGATGGCAAGGATGAACTTGGATGAGATCGCCCAGACGCAGGCGAACACTATCGCGCCGATCCCCTTGAGGTCAGTGGCTGCTACAGGATCGAGGATAAGCGCCAGGATGAGGGCGGTGATGTAGACGGACTCGCTGTTGGCCGGAACCTCGAAGACCGCCGCGAAAACCTTGTTTGTGATCCAGCAGGCGGCCAGCATCAATCCTGTCGTGAAGGCGAGCGTAAGCGTTTCATGCGGCACGAGCTTGAAGAAGCCGAGCACAAGGGCCGTACCCAGCAAGGCGATCAGGTGGTAGAGGACCAGCCGATACATGGTCTGGTGGTCGAGAAATCGGTCGATGGCCTTGATCATGATTGGCAAAAGGCTCCGAAGCCGCTTGTCGGCGTGGCACGGCCGTTGCTGCCGACAACGTAACCCTCAAGGCCCGCCGTCTCTTCGAGAAAGAGAATGCCATCCCGCCCCATGGCGAAGGCAGCGGTGGCAAAACGGTCGGCTTCGAACACATCCGACCCGATGACGGTCAAGCTGACGATCTCGGTGATCGGATCGCCAATCCCAAGCGGATTGTAGATATGTTGCCCCCGCGCATAGGTGCCGGAGGTGGCGACGCCGTGTCCGCGCGGATAGACGATCTTGATGATCTCATCGGCATTGAAGGGATTGCGGATGCCGACGCTCCAGTCGAGGCCCGAAGCATTTCTGCCGCAGGACTGGATGTCGCCGCCCGCCTCGATGAAGAAATCGCCGACGCCGGCCTCGCGAACGATCCCGGCGGCATTGCGGATGGCCCAGCCCTTGACGATGCCGGACGGGTCCAGCGAGCCGTCGGGCTTGCGGATATCGAAAAATCCATCCGTCTCAGTTTTCGTCTGCGTAGCGAGGGCCAGAACTTCCATCATCTCGCCGCTCCAGTCGCGGACAGGAAGTTCGCCACGGTTGATGGCCGAAATCTCGCTGTCTGTCCTGTAGGTGCTGAAGCGTTGGTCGATGCGCTCGAAGTAATCGAAGACCGTGTCGACAAGTGCCCCGCCCGAGGCGCCGCCAATGTCGACGGTGATGGGCATTCCCATCAAGATCCTGGTGTCGCGCATGGAACTAGGACGATGCTTGCTTCAATGCGCCAGCGAGCGACTGCCTGAAGGCCCTGCTGGTCAACGTTGCGCCCGAAATGATGTCGACATTGGCGCTCTGCGCGGTGATCGCTTCGTCACGCAGCATGGGCAGTGCTTGTCTGTTGATGTTGATCGAGGTGCGGCGGTCACTCGGGTATTTAAGTACCTTCAGGGATATGAGACGGCCGCCTTGGATGGATGCCTGAATCTGGATGAGGCCGTAATAGGCATCGGTTACAGGGCCGGTAAAGGTGCCATCAGCAAAGCTGTGCACTAGCTTCATGCCTGCCTTAATGACGAGGGTTGGCGCTTGCGGATAGTTTGGCCTTGGCTGGGGAACGGGAATGTAGACCGCTGGCGTTATGGCAAAAGAGGCTGCCTGAAGGGGGGCATCGTCGACAAATTGGGGCGGCGTCAGCTTTGGCGGCGGAATGGGCGTCTCCGAAGCCCGGGGACCGCTGACGGCAAGCGTATGAACTTCGGCGACAGGCGACTTCGAGGCTTCGGGGATGGGCGTGGCGATCGCAGTCTTGGGTTCACTTCCAGACGGGCCTGGTCGGGTTGCGTGCGGCTCGATCCGCTCGCCCGGCTGATTAATCGCGGGCGCGGACCAGGCAGGCAGCACAGCGGCTGCTGCCGCAGCAGGCACCGGACCGCCGGGATGCAACACGTTGATCTCGGCGGTATTAGCCGAACCCGCCGTATCAATAATCTCGCCGGCGGGGCCGTCGCCAGGTTTGTCCAAGACATAGGCGCCTGAAGACGCGATCACGAAAAGTGACAAAGCGATCTGTTTCATGGGCTTCGTTTCCAATTTTGTCCGTCGCAGGCGAGCCAGCTTCCCGGAAATTTTGCACAATGTCTCACGGCGCAGCTGACAATTGGCTGTCAGTCCTGGGTTTCTTCACTTCTGGAATCGGGAGAGCAGAATTGGCACTCTGATAGGCCACTTTTTGCTGACTTGGGGGCCGTCTGAAGCTCCTCTGGAGCCATTGCAGGCGATTGAGGTTGGATTCGCACAAAAGCGTACCTGTTGACACGACAATCATTATACATTATATGTAATTGTATATTGATGCAGACGCAGGCGACCAATATGAATATGATCCGTGTAAATGACATGCTGGCCGTGGGCCCCCAACCCTCGATCTCCGAGGTGCGGTCGCTTGCCGACCATGGGTTCGTGGGACTGGTCAACGCTCGCCCTGACAGGGAAGAGCTCGCCCAGCCCGGAAACGACGCTGAACGGGAGGCTGCCGGTCACGCCGGTGTTTCCTACACCTTCATACCCGTCACAATGGCGACCATCACCGAGGCGGACGTGCGGGCCTTTCAGGCGGCTATGGTCGATGCCGGCGGCTCGGTCTTTGCACATTGCAAAACCGGCGCACGTGCTCTGACCCTGCATGTACTGGGCGAGGCACTCGATGGCCGCATGTCGTCCGTGGAAATCACGAATCTTGGGCAACGGCTGGGAATCGACCTGGGGGCTGCGTCCCGATGGCTCGAAGCGCACAGGCAACTCCGACCGGAAGTTAAGGGGTTCTTCGACCCCCGAACATGGAGCGTGCAATATGTGGTTTCAGATCCTGATACCCGGAAATGCGCCATTATCGATCCGGTTCTTGATTTCGACGAGAAGTCCGGAGCGACCACGACGCGCAGCGCCGACGCGGTCCTGTCCTATGTCGCGGAGAACGGGCTGAGCGTTGAATGGATCCTCGACACTCATCCTCATGCCGACCACTTTTCGGCCGCGCACTACCTCAAGCAGAAGACGGGCGCTCCGACCGCGATAGGAGCGCGGGTGGTCGATGTCCAGCGCTTGTGGCAAGGCATCTACAACTGGCCAGAACTTCGTACCGACGGTTCGCAGTGGGACAGGCTGTTTTCGGATGGCGACACTTTCAAGGTCGGTTCCATCGCGGCGCGCGCGATGTTTTCGCCCGGCCACACCCTGGCGTCGATCACCTACCTGGTCGGCGATGCGGCTTTCGTCCATGACACCATCTTCATGCCCGACAGCGGCACGGCCCGCGCCGATTTTCCCGGTGGGGACGCTCGTACCTTGTGGAAATCGATCCAGAACATTCTGGAGCTTCCAGACGAAACCCGCCTGTTTACAGGCCATGATTACCAGCCGGGCGAACGCGAGCCGAAGTGGGAAAGCACGGTCGGCGAACAGAAGCGCGCCAATGCACACCTGGCCGGCGTGACCGAAGAGACCTTTGCCCGATTGCGTGCAGCGCGTGACCGTACGCTGCCGATGCCGAAACTGATCTTGCATGCCTTGCAGATCAACATTCAGGCGGGGCGTCTGCCAGAGCCGGAAGCAAACGGTAAGCGCTATCTGAAGTTTCCCCTCGATGCACTACAAGGAGCAGCGTGGTGAACGGGATCCAGCTTGATGCAGTGAACATGTCGCCTGCCGCCATGGAATCCCGCGCCGGCGAAGTAGCGGCTTTGTTGAAGACACTGGCACATCCAATGCGGCTGATGCTCGTCTGCACCCTTGTCGAAGGGGAGCATTCGGTCAGCCAATTGGAAGAAATGCTCGACATCCATCAACCGAACCTTTCCCAGCAGCTGACGGTGTTGCGCGACGCCAAAATTGTGGAAACGCGGCGTGACGGGAAACAGATATTCTACCGGTTGACCGCCGAGAAGGCTGCTCAATTGGTTTCAGCGCTTTACACGATCTTCTGTTCGGAAGGTCGGTCATGACCTCTTATCTCGTTTCCCTTCTGGGTGGGGCTCTGATCGGCCTTTCATCGGTGATGCTCCTGATCCTGAACGGCAGAATCGCCGGCGTAAGCGGAATCCTCGGCAGGCTGGTCCAAGGCATCAATACTCGGACAAACTCTGCCTTCGTCGTCGGATTGCTGCTTGGCCCGGTCGTGTACTTCGCAGCTTTTCATCATTGGCCGACAGTGACCATGACGGCGTCGCTGCCGTTGATCATGGTTGCGGGATTGCTGGTCGGCTTCGGATCCCGGATGGGTTCGGGTTGCACCAGCGGTCATGGCGTCATGGGACTGGCACGGCTATCGCCGCGTTCAATCGTCGCCGTTTTGACGTTCCTTGTGAGCGGCATCCTGGCTGTCGCGCTTCTCCACGGAGCAGTCTTGTGAAACACGAACAACTACAGGTTCTGGCCGCTTTGGTCGTGGGCACCATCTTTGGCCTGGGTCTGGCACTGTCGGGGATGCTTGATCCTGTCCGGGTTCAGGGCTTTCTCGACGTTTTTGGCACGTGGGATCCGAGTCTGGCATTCGTGCTGGGCGGCGCCGTGGCCGTTGCAATGGGAGGCATGGCCTGGATCCGGCGAATGTCGCGACCGCTGCTGGCGGATCGCTTCCATTTGCCAATGAACTCGCGGATTGACGCCCCTCTGGTCATCGGCTCGGCGATCTTCGGCCTTGGATGGGGCCTGGGTGGGTTTTGCCCTGGCCCGGCGATGGCTTCGTTGTCGCTTGGGCTGACGCCAACGCTGGTCTTCGTAGCCTTTATGCTGGCGGGGATGGTCGCCCATGACCGCTTCCTTGCCGGGAGAACATCATGACCGATACCTTGTTTGCCGCCGTCGGCTCTGGCGGTCTCGTCGGTTTCACTCTTGGTCTGGTCGGCGGCGGCGGATCGATCCTTGCCACGCCGCTCCTGCTCTATGTTGTCGGCGTCGCCCAGCCGCACCTCGCCATCGGCACAGGCGCGCTTGCAGTGGCCGCCAACGCATTTGCGAACCTCGCAGGCCACGCCCTGAAGGGCCACGTCTGGTGGCGTTGTGCGCTTGTCTTCGCGGCATTGGGCTCCGTGGGTGCCCTGGCGGGATCGACTTTGGGAAAATCGATCGACGGCACGCATCTGCTTTTCTTCTTCGGGCTGCTCACGATGGTGGTTGGCGGATTGATGGTCCGTCCGCGGCGCAGCACCTCGTCGGCAATCCGGCCTGTCGATGCCAAAATGTGTGCCATGACAGCCGCGGTCGCCATTGTCGCCGGCGCCACCTCCGGCTTCTTCGGCATGGGCGGCGGCTTCCTCATCGTCCCCGGACTGATCCTGGCCACCGGAATGCCGACGATCAATGCCATCGGCACGTCCCTGCTCGCTGTCGCGGCCTTCGGCCTCGCGACCACCTTCAACTACGCCCAGTCAGGAATGGTCGATTGGCAGCTGGCTGCCGAATTCATCATCGGCGGTATTGGCGGCGGCCTGATCGGCATGGTGGCGGAGACACGCCTGGCGTCCTACAGGAATGCGCTCAACCGGATTTTTGCCGCACTGATCTTTGGTGTTGCGGGCTATGTCCTATACAGGAGTATCGGTGAGTTCGCCGGCGGAACTCTCTCTGTTGCAGCCGACGGCGATCACTTCGCCTTCCTGGGGCTTTTCCTTGGCGGTGTCGGGAATGATGATTCCGCCCTTGGATTTGGTATCGCCGTCCGCGCGCCGAATGACGACGCGGTCGTGGAGTGGTCGGAATTTCATTGGGGGTTCTTTCTGCCGCCGCACATAGAGCGACTGCAACACTTAACATAGCCCCTTTGGCACTCGAATGATAGGAGTGCCAAATTTTCCAGGCTTGCCTGGCGACGCGTCGGCGCGTTCATTCACCTGCCGGCAATCGCCCTGCAGAGTTCGACGCAACAGATGGTGCAGCTCAGCCCAGCAGACCTTGCCGCCGCTTTCGAAAAGGACCTTGGATAATCATGACCGCACCATCCCTCATGCAACGCAGCCAGATCCCGGCGGGCGGAAGCAACATCCCGTTCCAAAGTGGCCTGGATCTCGGGCAAACCCGAATGACGATGACCGACGGACGCGAAGTGTTCGCCAAGGCTGTCGAGATGATGACCGATTGCTCGACAAGCGCACTCGCCGCTGCCGGAGTGCGACCAGAGGATGTCGGCCGGTTCGTGCCGCATCAGGCCAATGCCCGCATTTTCGATGCGGTCGGGAGAAACCTCGGCATAGCGGATCAAGCAATCGTCAAGACGATCGCCGACTACGGCAACTCTTCCGCAGCGACGATCCCGCTCTCCCTGTCGCTTGCCAATCAATCGGAGCCGTTTCGGCAGGGCGAGAAAATCCTGCTGGCGGCGGCAGGTGCGGGTCTCAGCGGCGGTGCGCTCGTCGTCGGAATTTAGCCGGGCAACCAGCTGCGAGCAGGACTGGTCATGCAATGATGGATAGGGCAACAGACCAATGCGAAAAATGGTCGCCGGCAAGCTGCACGGCATCCACGTCACCGAAGCGAACCTCAACTACCATGGTTCGATAACGCTCGACCCTGACCACTGCGAGGCAGCCGGCATGCTGCCGATGGAATTCGTGGAGATATGGAACAAGAATTCCGGGGCGCGGATTTCGACCTATGTCATTCTCGGCGAGCGTGGCTCGCGATGCTGCATCCTCAACGGAGCGGCCGCTCGCACCTGCCAGCCCGGCGACCAGATCATCGTCTGCAACTCCATCTATCTGGACGAAGCGCAAATCACTTCCCTGAAGCCGCGGATCGTCACGTTCGACAAGGAGAACCACATACGCGACCGCTTGAGCTACTCGGTCGATCTTGACGCGCACGGCCGATACAGCTTCTCCATCCTTGACGAGGCGAATGCGTGTTTGGCCATTCCTGCCCTGGTCTCCGGGGCGTGACTTGTTCCCGACGTATGCGCGAGCTTTTCTGCCCGGTCTGATTGGCCGTCGACCACCCCCGTGGCTCGAATGCGCTTGACAAAATAGCGCCGGCCAATTGTATTCGACGCATTCACCAGGGGAGTCCCGGCAAGGGGCTGAGATACTGCTGGCTTTCGCGGCGCAGTGACCCGTTGAACCTGATCCAGTTCATACTGGCGTAGGGACGGTGCAAGCGCTTTGCGGGAGTTCACGCCCGAAGTCCTGTTTCGAACAGGCCGGCCAAAGCGTCTTTTCATCCTTCCGGCACAGAACTGGGTCTCCAATGCATGAGCAAAGGAGCCTCAAGATGAATGCCCTCACCCCCGCCGTCTCAACGGGACCGCTGCCCGCCTCACGAAAAATCCACAAGCCCGGTGCCATCCACCCGCAGATCAGGGTGCCGATGCGCGAAATCTCCGTGCATCCGACGGCAGGCGAACCGCCCGTCACCGTCTACGATCCGTCTGGGCCCTATACAGACCCGACTGTCGAAACCAGCATCGAAAAGGGCCTTGCCCGGTTTCGCCACCAATGGATTACCGCCCGCGGCGATGTCGAAGCCTATGTCGGCCGCCATGTCCGGCCGGAAGACAATGGATTCGCGGCGGGCGAGCGCCTGACGCCGGAATTTCCCGTTCGCAACCAGCCGCTCAGGGCCAGGTCAGGCAATGCGGTGACTCAGCTTGCCTACGCGCGCGCCGGCATCATCACACCCGAAATGGAGTTCGTCGCTATCCGCGAGAACCTCGGTCGCGAGATGCTGCGCGGCAAACTGCAACGCGACGGCGAAGCCTTCGGCGCATCGATACCGGATTTTGTCACACCCGAATTCGTCCGCGACGAAGTGGCGCGCGGCCGCGCGATCATCCCAGCCAACATCAATCACCCAGAGAGCGAGCCGATGATCATCGGGCGCAATTTCCTCGTCAAGATCAACGCCAACATCGGTAACTCCGCCGTCACCTCCTCGATGGCCGAAGAGGTCGAAAAGATGGTCTGGGCGATCCGCTGGGGCGCCGATACGGTGATGGACCTGTCGACCGGCCGCAACATCCACAACATCCGCGACTGGATTGTGCGCAATGCACCGGTACCGATCGGCACGGTGCCGCTCTACCAGGCGCTCGAGAAGGTCGGCGGCATCGCCGAGGATCTGACCTGGGAGGTCTACCGCGACACGCTGATCGAACAGGCCGAACAAGGCGTCGACTATTTCACCATCCATGCCGGCGTGCGGCTGCACTACATCCCGCTGACCGTCAACCGGGTCACGGGTATCGTCTCGCGCGGCGGGTCGATCATGGCCAAATGGTGCCTGCATCATCACCGGGAAAGCTTTCTCTATGAGCATTTCGCGGAGATCTGCGACATCTGCCGCGCCTATGACGTGTCCTTTTCGCTCGGCGATGGCCTTCGTCCCGGCTCGATCGCCGACGCCAACGACGCGGCGCAATTCGCCGAGCTGGAAACGCTCGGCGAACTGACGAAGATCGCCTGGGCCAAGGATTGCCAGGTGATGATCGAGGGGCCCGGCCACGTGCCGATGCACAAGATCAAGGAGAACATGGACAAGCAGCTTGCCGTCTGTGGCGAGGCGCCCTTCTATACGCTTGGACCGCTGACGACCGACATCGCGCCGGGCTATGACCACATTACCTCAGGCATCGGCGCGGCAATGATCGGTTGGTTCGGCACCGCCATGCTCTGCTACGTCACGCCAAAGGAGCATCTCGGCCTTCCCGATCGCAACGATGTCAAGATTGGCGTGATCACCTACAAGATCGCTGCCCATGCCGCCGACCTTGCGAAGGGCCATCCGGCAGCGAAAGTCAGGGATGATGCCCTTTCCCGCGCGCGCTTCGAGTTCCGCTGGGAGGACCAGTTTAACCTGTCGCTCGATCCTGAAACGGCGCGGTCGTTCCACGACCAGACCTTGCCCAAGGAGGCGCACAAGGTGGCGCATTTCTGCTCCATGTGCGGACCGAAATTCTGTTCCATGCGTATCTCTCACGACATCCGCGCCGAGGCACAGAAAGAGGGCATGGCGGCAATGGCGGCGAAATACCGCGAGGGCGGCGATCTCTACATGCCAGCTGACGAGACCGGCGTACCGCTCATGCCAGAGGCGCCGGAACGGTCATGAGGGTGCTGGTCAAAGGGGCCGGCGTCGCCGGCCTCACCGCGGCCTTCGAACTCGCCGCCCGCGGCGCGACGGTCACAGTCGCCGAGATCCGGCACGGCCTTGGCGGCAATGCGTCGTGGTTCGCCGGCGGCATGCTGGCGCCGTGGTGCGAGCGCGAAAGCGCCGAGCAGCCGGTGCTGGATCTCGGACGCGACGCCGCCGACTGGTGGGATGCGGTACTGCCGGGTCAGGTGACGCGGGCCGGAACGCTGGTCGTTGCGACACAGCGCGATGCTGGCGAGCTTGATCGCTTTGCAAGCCGCACGTCGGGGCATCGGCGTGTCGATGAAGACGAAATTCCGATCCTGGAGACCGACCTCGCGGGTCGCTTCCGGCGCGGATTGCTGTTCCCCGATGAGGCTCATCTCGACCCGCGCCAGGCGATCGCAGCACTTCATGACAAGCTCGCTGCCATGGGTGTCGAATTCCACTTCGGCAGCGTCGCCCGGCATGTTACCGGTTTCGATCGTCAGATCGACTGCACGGGAATGGCCGCCGTCGATGACAGGCTGCGCGGCGTTCGCGGCGAGATGCTGATCCTGCGCACGCTTGATATCGCGCTGTCACGCCCGGTCAGGCTGCTGCATCCGCGCTTTCCGCTCTACATGGTGCCGCGCACCGGCCACCGTTTCATGGTCGGCGCGACGATGATCGAGAGCCAGTCCGCCGGACCGGTCACGGCGCGTTCCATGATGGAGCTTCTGAGCGCCGCCTATGCCGTCCATCCCGCGTTCGGCGAGGCCGAGATCGTTGAAACCGGTGTGGGGGTTCGTCCAGCGTTTCCCGACAATCTGCCGCGCGTCGAGGCACATGGAAGCACCGTCGCGATCAACGGGCTCTATCGCCATGGCTTTCTTCTTGCGCCCGCCATGGCGCGTAAGGCTGCCGACCTGGTTTTCAATCAAGACAGAACCAAGGAGCTTGCTCATGAGACTGACCGTCAACGGCGAAGCGCATGAGATTGCCGCCACCACGCTGGCGGACCTGCTTGCAGTGCTCGACTACGAGGGCGATTGGCTAGCAACGGCCGTCAACAGCGACCTCGTGCACAAAGCCAACCGGGCGGAATTCCAGTTGAGCGAAGGCGACCGGATCGAAATCCTCTCGCCCATGCAAGGAGGCTAGATCATGTTCGATCTTCTAGGAACAAACCTTTCTTCCCGCCTGCTTCTTGGCACGGCTCAATATCCTTCTCCGGCAATCCTTGCCGATGCCGTCAAGGCTTCGGGCGCCTCGGTGGTGACCGTCTCGTTGCGCCGTGAGATGGCAGGCGGCAGGGCCGGCGAAAAATTCTGGTCGTTGATCCGCTCGCTGGGCGTCAGAATCCTGCCCAACACTGCCGGCTGCCACTCCGTCAAGGAAGCGGTCACGACTGCGAAAATGGCGCGCGAAGTCTTCGGTACGACCTGGATCAAACTCGAAGTGATCGGCAACCACGACACGCTGCAGCCGGACGTGTTCGGCCTGGTCGAAGCCGCCCGCATCTTGTGTGAAGACGGTTTTGCGGTATTTCCCTATACCACCGATGACCTTGTTGTCGCCGAGCGGCTGCTGGAGGCGGGCTGCAAGGTCCTGATGCCGTGGTGCGCACCGATCGGTTCCGCCCTCGGGCCGATCAACATTATGTCGCTGCGCTCGATGCGCGGACATTTCCCTGGCGTCCCGCTGATTGTGGATGCGGGGCTCGGGCGACCGTCGCACGCGGCAACCGTCATGGAACTCGGCTTTGACGCCGTGCTCCTGAACACTGCGGTCGCCAGGGCGGCTGATCCGGTCGGCATGGCGCATGCGTTCGGCAAGGCGGTCGAAGCCGGTCGTGAGGCTTTTTGCTCGGGAATGCTCGAACCGCGCGACGTCGCCGTGCCATCGACCCCGACGATCGGCAGGGCGGTTTTCTCATGAAGCTCGATCCCTTCTACCTGATCGTCGACAGCGCTGCCTGGATCGAGCGGCTGGTGCCGGTCGACGTGAAGCTAGTTCAGCTTCGCATCAAGACCATGGGTGAGGCCGGGTTGCGCGCGGAGATCCGCAAGGCGAAGGCTTTGTGCACCCAGCACCGCTGCCAGCTCATCGTCAACGACCACTGGCGCCTGGCAGTCGAGGAAGGCTGCGACTTCGTACATCTCGGCCAGGAGGATCTGCAAACTGCCGACCTCTCGCGGATACGGGCAGCCGGCGTGAGGCTCGGATTGAGCACGCATGATCATGTCGAACTGGAAACAGCGATGGCCGCCGAGCCCGACTACATCGCGCTTGGTCCGATCTACCCGACCATCCTGAAGAAGATGAAATGGGCGCCGCAAGGGCTCGAACGGATCGCCGAATGGCGGACACGCGTAGCTCCGATTCCATTGGTCGCCATTGGCGGCCTCAACCCAGAACGGCTCGATGGCGTCTTTGCCGCTGGCGCGGACAGCGCGGCAGTGGTGACCGACATCACCCTGAACGACGACCCCGAAGCGCGCACGCGAGAATGGATCGAAAAGACAGACCAATGGCGCTGAGGCGGGAACCGCACGTGCTTGTGGTCGGTGGATCGGACTCCAGCGGGGGTGCCGGAATTGCACGCGATATCGAGACGATCTCTTCAATTGGCGTGCGTACCTGCCTTGCTGTCACCGCGCTGACGGTGCAGACGCACGAAGCCGTGATGGAAATCCATCCTTTGCAACCCAGTCTGGTGGCCGATCAAATGCGCGCGGCGCTGCAAGCCAACAAGGTGGCGGCCGTCAAGATCGGCATGCTCGCAACGGCTGAGATCATCGTTGCCGTTGCCGCCGTGCTGCGCGAAAATGCGCAGGTGCCGGCAGTACTCGACCCGGTACTGGCCTCCACGTCAGGCCGGCCGCTGCTGGAAGCAGGCGCCATCGCCGCGATGAAACGTGATCTGATGCCGCTTTGCCGTGTCGTCACACCCAATCTCATCGAGCTGGCGCTCCTTGTTGGCTCAGAACTGGCGGCCGATGAGGACGGCGCGGTCAGGCAGGGCAAGGAATTGCTAGCCGGTGCAGCGCAGGCCTTGCTGATCAAGGGCGGCCACGCTGCGGGACCTCGATCGGCCGACATTCTTTTGGGCTCCGATCAAGAACCAATCCGCTTCGACACACCGCGCCTTGCCGTTTCGATGCGCGGGACGGGATGCATGCTGGCCAGCGCGATTGCGGCGCATCTGGCGAAAGCGAGCTCATTCGAAGACAGCGTGCACAAAGGCAAGCTGTTTGTGTTCGAGAAGCTTCAAAAGATCTCGACCGAATGGCCGTAGCTTTTCTGCATCCAGGCCCAGCCGCAGTCCGTGTTGTCGTTGGGAAAGGTCCGACGACATCGCCGCGCCCGCTCGCGTCTTCGATCATGCGCTCGCGCGGGACGCTGTCGGATGGACGCGAACGATGATGAGCCGTCATGGGGAGGTTCCTGGGGCGGGTTAGTTCTCCGGCGCAGATCGGACGTTCCGCGGTAGAGAACAATCGTAGCCAGGCGGTCTTGGCCTGCGAGCCATGGACAGGACAGCCATGCCAGAAACATCCGTCGAGAAAGATGGCGATCCTTCTCTTGGGAAATGCGACGTCGCACGTTCTGCGCGGCATCCCAGGAAGCGAAAAGTGAACTCGATGTCTCAAACCGCCTGCGAAGAGGAGTGAGCGAACCGATCGTTCGAAGGCGTTGTCTCGGCTCGGTGTCCGGCTCATCCTGCGACTCGCTGGGCTCGACATTCGATCTCCTCGGTGGTGCTAAGCGCCGCCCAATACGCACCCGACAAGATTCGAACCTGTGACCTCGGCCTTCGGAGGGCAAGCCCTGCCTCCCCAAATTTGTAGTTGGAATGGGCTCTCTACTGCGCGAATGGCGGATCACGTGTTCGTGTTCGGAGTAACGTTCCGGCTTGCATTTGCGAACCCCGAAGGGGGTAACCATGCCCCTACCAAATGGGAGTAAAGTAAATGCAATCGATCAAACTCGTTGCCATTATCGGCCTCCTCGGTCTTTCCGCCTCGCAAGCTCTTGCCGAAGACACGATGGGCAAAATGTCATTGATGAAGGGCGGAGAAGTGACGGCAATCATGCCCGATGGGCACATGGGAACGATGATGCCGGATGCAAAGATGAGCGCCGAAATGATGAAGATGGCCAAGCCAATCAAGCACTGCATGATGATGATGACCGACGCCAAGGGCAAAGCCTACATGATCGACACTTCGACAAAGAAGGCTCAGGCCGAATGTGAAAAAATGGCGATGTAAAAAGCTGCGCCATAACAGCCAAGCCCCGCCGGCACGCTCGTCGGCGGGATTTTTATTTCTTCACCTTCGGCCTGATCGTCTCGACCCGAACCTTGTCGCCGATCTCTCTCGCCCAGGCCAGCGCCTTGGCCTTATCCTCGGTGGTCAACACCCTGCGGCCAGTGCGGCGCCTCGAACACGCTGACAACGTAGGTTGGGGTCTCTGGCTTGTCGGTCATGGGTCTTATCCCCTGCTCGCCTCCCAAATTACCACGAGCATATTTATAAGGAATTGCTAATATTGCCACCAGCCGGCAGTGACAGAATGCCGGTCAGGCCCGGCAGCCAGTAGGTCACCCCCGAGAGACTGTCGGGCCGCTATCACCTTCACCTTCGATCGAAAGTCGGCTTCCCTCCCAATGCTGCGCGAACCCCGATAACACGATCTTGCGCAAGAGCCTTTGCTGCCTCGACCAGCGCGCGGCGGCAGAGTTTGCCGTTGCGTTTCGTTGTGCCTTATTGCTGGCGAGCGCTCAAGCTCAAGCTTCTACTGGCTGAATACTTTCACGGCATCTAGCGCTTCATCCCCGAGAATTGCGGCGGAAGGCAAAGCTAGCGAAACGTCCTGTCCTTTCGCAGCGAAAGAACCGCCAGCATCGCCGGAACCATGCCGCCGCCTGCCATGCGTGGCACTCGCATCGAATGATTGAAGCTGTCGACCACGCCGCCGATCTTGAAGCCGAACTCTCTCGGCAACGATATATTCATAAATGCTGATGTATGTTGACGTGTCGCAGGCCAGTTTTGAGTAGTGCGACACTCTCCTACAACGAAAAGCCCGGAGCTCCCCCGCGCCGGGCTTTTTTCTAATCTTGAGCCCAGAGCTTATTTGAAAGAGGAGATCCCTTGCGCCCAACAGGACTTATGACGCGCAAAAACGGGACCAAGGTCCGTCTAGCTGGCCCGCCAAGTGTTTGCATATTCTTGCTAACTGGGCCCGACAGCCGATCGCCGGAGAGCCAATGCAGAAGTCAGCCGAATTGCTATCAGCGCTGGGCGACCTCATAGACGAGACCAAGGCGCACATTCGCAGAATGGACGACCTGACGCTTAAAGCTCTAGCTGCAAACCTTCCATCCAAAGCGCCTCCCGGAACAGCCGAAATGTTGATGCTCCTACTCGTCTACCGCGAGATGGAAAGCCGCTCGCGGCGGAGCCAGGACACCAATGTTCTGCCGTTCCCATCTGCACAAGCCGAACTACACTAGCGACGTATGTGGCGGCAGGCTTGCCGAACAATTTATCGGCCGCCTCGTGATGAAACACCGCCATCTCGACGAACACGGCTGACCGGTTCCGGTTTTGCGGCGGGGCTTTTCGTCGAGCGCCTATAGAAAAGCCCTAGTGCCAGCAGGAAATATCCAACTTGCAGAATAATCAGCGTGACGACGATCCAAGCGAGCGCCTTCCAGACGGAACCGGTTTCTATGCCGGCACAGATCGCCACGATGAATGACGTCGCGAACATACCCACCAAAAATTGCGGAAAATACATTGCTGCCCGCACCCGCTAAAGAGCCCGCCGCTCCATTTGCGAAGCGGCGGGGTCCCCCATTTAACCCCCGATTGCCGGGGGGGAGATTTCCCTCGGCATTGCTGACAATGCAATAGCGGTGCCAGCCACAGTGACCCATTACGGGACTCCTAAGCCAGTGACGCAAGGGCGGATTGCCGATTAACATTACCTGTGGCTAATATGCCACCTGGTGGCCGGGAGGGGATGAGCGAGACCGGCCAGCGCGCGTTTCCGCCGACCGCTCTCCTACAGCGCCGAAGCGCCTCGCGCGTCCCAGCGGGCGCGCCCGCGCGATCTACGTTGTTGCCGCCAGGGGCGCTGCGGTACGCAAAACACAGCCGCAGCATATTGAGAACTTAAAGTGGTATGGTGAACGACAAGTTAAATCGGCGCATGGATCAGCCGGCCACGATTCTTGCTCCAACAAATAGGTATCGGCTGTTGAACCAACAGGCGTGTTCGGCGTTTAGCCACTATGGACGATCGGCAACCTAGATTTAGCTGCGTCCCTGAGCCGTCTGGTACCTGGACGGTATGGGACGACGTTGCTGGTGCGCCTGCGTCCTTGGGGGGAAGAATACTCGTCGGCTGCGTACGGGAGCGGGCCGACACTGGCCGCGACGTGCTAGCGCGGATTTACGAAAATGGGCTCGACGCTCGATCGGCTGGCCGAGTCGTGAAGCCGTAGGCGTTCGGCCTGGTGTCCGCAATGGCAACCGGAAAAATAAACGTCTCGGAAAAACAACTCCCGAGAGCCTGGTATCAGAAACTCAAGCGCGCCGGGACTTTCTCCAAGAAGGCGGGGCGTTTCGCTGCGGTGACACCGCCGGCCATAACACTTTTGCTCGGCACAAGCTTGAACTCGAAAGCTATCGCCAAGTCGAGCGGTTCACGTCCGGGCAATGCGTGGGGGACAAGAACCACATGCGCCAGTACGGCTTATCGAAGACGCTGACGATGTAGGTTGTGGCGGGGCTTGTCCGTCATCTTTTCCTCTGCGTGCGAAAGCCCGCGCCCCTCTGAGAGAGCGCGGGCCGATCGGTGGTGCATTGTCCGATCTTCGGAAGATGACGGGGTGTGTGACCATCACCTTGCCGCAAGCACCAAACTTTTAGGGACAGCTAATGTTCCGTCAATCACTACCTTCGATCGAACGTCGGCTCCGCTACCCAGCCATAGGCGGTCGCGCCGGCCCTGTCAGGTTCCACCTGATGAACGACGCATCCCTGCCGGTGATATCCTTGATGGATTTCAGCAGCACCTCGTGCACAGCCTGGAGCGACCGATAATGATCACAGGTTGGCGATAGGAGCGGTTGCACTATGCTTTTATGAAGCCGTTCCGCCTCGACCATGAAGCGGTCGATTTCCGACTGTGAAAGCTGTTTTGCTGGTTTAGTCCTGGCCATTGGCGATCTCCGTTGAAGGGGGTTCGCCGCAACGGGAGGACTATATTCCTTGCCTGTCGCCTAGCAAGAGACTCAGCGCAAATCCCGCATGATGAATTTGTAGATCGTACCAATTTCCTCATCGATCTCTTGGCCGGAAATGCCTTGGATTTCGGCCGCCCGTTTTGCGTCCACAGCCATATCAATCACCATTAGGACCGGGTCGATGATCGGAGCGTCCGGTAAATGGTCCGATATCCAATGGTAGAGGAAATCGCTGCCGCGCTTGCTCATTCTTCTCGGAAATCCTGCAGCGAGGCATGACGAAGGTCGTCCTCGCCCCGTAGATGCTTCACGCGACCGATCAGCCCCGGCTTGACCCATTGCGTTGCCGGCCGCTTCATGCCCCTTGGCGCCGTCCCAGGGTGCTCCTGGACGCGTTTCCACAGCCGCTCCCGCATTTCCCGGTTCAAGGTGACAAACGCGCTGCCGACATAGCGCCCGGTGCCGCGCTCGGCCATCAGAGCGAACGCCGGCTTGCCCGCCTCACGCTCGACGCCGAGCAGCTCGTATTCGTCGATCGAGTAGCATTTGGCCTTCAGCCAATTGGTCGACGGTCCGCTCCGGTATTTGCTGTCCCGCCGCTTCGACACCATGCCCTCGAGCCCGGCTTGGTCGACTAGGTGATAGATGGCATCGGCTTTGCCCGGCAGCGCCTGGCTGAACTGGATCCGGATGTCGGCCGGAATCATGTCGGCGAGGATCTCGCGCCGCTCCTCCAGCGCCATGTCGCGCAGATCGTGGCCATTGAGGTGGAGCAGATCGAAGGCAACGAAATAGAGGTCATGCTGCCGGCGCGTGATCGCCTTGCGCAGTTCGCTGAAGTCCGACAGTCCCGCCTCGTTCAGCACAATGATCTCGCCGTCGACGATAGCGCTTTCGGTGCCAAGGCTTTTGGCCTCTGTCACCAAGTCACGGTATTTCGCCGTCCAGTCGTGGCCGTTGCGCGTGAAGATCCTGATGCCGTCTTCATCGATGATGAGTTGCGATCGATACCCATCGAACTTGACCTCGTGAATCCATCCTTCGCCATCGGGAGGCTTCTCCACCAAGGTCGGCATCAACGGGGGGAGGAACCTCAAACGCATGCAATGACTCGCGAAACCGCGATTCAATTAGCGTGCGCTTAATTAGTTCCGCAACATTTTAACGGATCGTTGACCGCGCTGTCCCAGAATAGGACGGCGCGGTCAAACCCCAACCGGACTGCGCTGGCGGCTCCGGCACTCAAGCGCCCGCCCACTGTCGGAGCCGCTACTCACACTCCCTAATATACCAGTGATGGTTGAATCAACTGTTACCGCACGTGCTTTCCAGTGCGCTTTTCCAACTGTTAGATTTTGATGGAACAGGGACTCACATCAGAGGCGCTGATAGGCGCGCCTGCTTGCGCGTTCTTTTGGCCGGTGGCCAGGGGTGCTCACGGACGCGCAATTTGCGTCCTATTGGACCACGTCGTTACTGTTCAGGCTACACATGCGGATCAACCAGCCTGCTCCAGCATGGCGCTCAAAGACGCTGAGTGAAGTTCCGTTCCCGGTTGGCTCACCTTCCGAATAGGCCGCGAGTGACCAGGCCAGATCCCCGGAGGTGCCAGCCGCTATCACGGCAAGTGTTTTGTCCGGCCCGGCGTGTTGGGTCCAAGCGCCATGCAGCGCCTCTATAGCCGCGCGGCCGCGTGCTGGCGGCGCATACGGAGAATGCAATTCCGCGTCATCCGTGATTATGGACGCGCAACCCGCAGCATCCCCGGCGCGGTATGCGGCGACGTAAATGTCCCATTGTTTCTGAAGCTCGTCGCCGATCGACATCATCTCCTCCGTCGCAACACCCTTACTTTAGCAAGGTCTTGTGGAGCCGACTAGAGAGTGTTCTCGGGCGTCCGCCAGAGCGCGTTTCCCCCGGCCGCCCTCTTACAGCGGTGAAACGCCCCGCCCGTCCTGGCGCCCGCCAGTGGCCAGCGCCATGCACTGCGAAGCCATCCCGCGAGACAGCCCTTCCTGCTTGTCCAGCCACGGCCCGAAATGCCCATGAGGCAGAGCAGCCTTGTTGCGCAGGAGCCAGCGGCCGATGGCCATCTTCTGATCGATCGATAGGTGTCCGCGAGGGATGACGCGCGTCTCGGCCGGCGCCGGGTCAGCCATAGACGCGACGTTGCTTGACGACATCAGCGCCAAGTAGGCCCGGTGCACCTCATGCTGTCTTTCGGCCGGCAGCTTGTTGAACTGGTGCACTGTCATCCCGCACCCGATCGCCAGCACAGCGGTATGGGGCTCCTCGCCGCGAAGGCGCCTCAGCCGCTGGCCTTGCCATTGGTTTGGCAGCCGATAGGTGCCGACGCCGTCGACCTCGATTTCGGTGAATGGGGTTCGGGCTAGCATTCGGCTCGCCCCGCGATTGCAGGCCCTGTGAGAAGCGCCAGCAGCGCGCCAGTTATGATCACAAATGATGATCGCGATGAGCTACTGGCAAGAAAAAAGTCGCTTTGGCTAAAAGATCGGAGATTCGCCAAATTGGCCGAAAATCCGTCAGAAAGTTCGCCACAACCTAAAGCCAGACCGCGCGGCTAGGCGTACACCAAAGTGGCAGGAAGTAAAAAATTGACGATCAAATCAGCAGTAAACAACTTTCATGGGAAAGAGCGATGACGTGTGAATCTTCATGATGGGATGCGCTTCACCGTGGATCCTCCGCTTACTAATCTAAAGCCAAACGATGCGATCCTGATGAGTCTGCCGGCTGGGAAGCAATTCACCTTACAGGTCCTGGAATCCGGAGAGGAATGGGTACCGGCTGTTGGGTCAGCCCGGCATTTTCATATCCACCGCGTGGCTGATCGAGAATGGAATGGCATTGGGCGATGACTTTTCCGTTTCGGCGTGATCTCTCGATCCTCACCGATCTCCCTGAAGCGCGCGGCGATGGTTCAACAGCCCGCAGCTGTCTTTTCCATCTGGCCAGGGGCGGCGCCCTTCCCGTCGACTGTCGCCTGACCAGGCGCGGAGGATTGTGCGGTGCCGGTCTGCTGGCCGGTGGCACAATCTTTTGCCGCATTCGGTTTCGATGTGCCGCCCGTTATAGTGGGGTCAAGCTTCATGCCGCCGGCCGCACCATAATTCGTTCTGATACCGTGTTTATGTTGAACGGGCGTGGCGGCTTGTGACACCGACAGGCCAGCCGACAAAGCGATTACAACTGATGTGAACATAAGCCGTTGCATGATATTTCTCCCGGTTTGAGCGCCGTGCGATTAAGCGGAATTGATCACAACCGCCAAAACCTTTGTCTGGTTCCGTCTCCCGGCTTCTGCCAGTCGACTTTGTCGTGGGCATCGGCCTCGCTGAAAGAATGAAGAATAACCGTGGGATCATTATCGAGGGCGATCGACGCCTCCACGCCTTTTCTGGCTGCGTCGGAAATGACCGATCGCCAGGGTCGGCAGTCGGAAGTGGGGAAGGATTGGCGCGTCGTCAGCGGTTTGTCGGTCATTGCTCCGTCCTCCAGCGATGTAAAAAGACCCGCCGCTCCATTCACGGCAGCGGCGGGCCGCCCCTAGGGATCGCGGGCTTGCGGAGGCGTTGGTGACCCCTGCCGTTAGGGTAACTATTAGAGATGCCTAATGTTCCATTGCCTCGCGCCAGACGGGCCGTTAGCGCCTCCTCACCTTCGGCGTATCTCCTCGACCCGCCCCTCTGTCGCCGATCTCCTTTGCCATCGCGAAGGCCTTGGCTTTGTCCTTCGTGGTCAGCACCGTACGCCAGTGAGGCTTCTCGAACCGCGCTTCCTCATGCCAAAACAGGCTGCCCGACGATATGAGGTTCCGCTGATCTTGACGATGGCTCCCCCGCAGGCGCGGCGATTCAGATTTGGTGGTCACTCAGCGACCTTGCCAAGACTATCGGCAACCACCGCCCCTCGCTGGCCCATCGGCAATGGCGGCCCGGTGGTTGAATCGCGTGATGTCTGATGTTCCATTTCAGCGTTGATCGCGGCCCCGACAATGAGAATGACGACCGAAATCCAGGTCCACATCATTAAGCCGACGACTGCGCCTAACGATCCGTAGGTCACATTGTAATTGGCGAAATGCTGCAGATAGAACGAGAACAGCCACGATGCGACTAACCAGACCAGCGTTGCCATCACGGCGCCCCAGCTCAGCCAGCGCCATTTGGCTTTCGCCCGGCTCGGGCCGAACCGGTAAATCAGCGATATCCCGGTGAGTACGGCCAGCATGAGAATAGGCCACCGTCCTAAGACGAAGAGCACTTCTGCCCATTTGTCGAGATACAAATACGACAAGACGGCGGGAACCACACCGACGGCCAGGAGCAAAACGATGCCGATCATCAAAGCACCAATGGTGAACCCGACCGACATGATGTTAAGTCTGAGAAAGCTGCGTTTTTCAGTCTCCGCATAGGCGATGTTCATGGCGTCGAAAAGCGCTTTGATACCGCTGTTGGCGCTCCACAATGCAATAGACAGGCCGACGAAAAACCCTACGCCAAGGGCGCTGGTGTTCTGTTGTGCCAGCGCTTGCAGTTGCTGACGAATGAGATCGAGTCCGGTCGAAGGAAGCAAGCCGGCGAGATAGGAAACGTGATCGGCTACGGTTATTGGATCGGCTACAAACCCGTATAGAGACATGAAGGCCGCCAAAGCCGGAAACAGAGCAAGTAGCAGGTAGAAAGTGGCACCAGCGGCCACGAGCAGCATGCGATCCTTGTTGAATTCCTCCCACACGCGCCAAGCGATATCCTTCCACCCTAGAGCGGGAATCTGGGATGGCCATTCGGCCTCCCTGCCTCGCTCTTGCCCGGCCTCACCTGCAGTCGTTAAGCGAGCCTTGGAGGAATTTGCCGCGTGGCGTTCCGCCTCGCGGTCAATCAGAGATTTGCTTTCTGCGTACTTGGGTGCTTTTGCTGGCATTTCGAACAGTTCAC
Organism: Mesorhizobium loti; assembly: GCA_014189435.1. NCBI lineage: Bacteria > Pseudomonadati > Pseudomonadota > Alphaproteobacteria > Hyphomicrobiales > Phyllobacteriaceae > Mesorhizobium > Mesorhizobium loti. Next base: position 2,531,835 of record CP050293.1, on the reverse strand, counting down.
ATCGACCGTTAATCGGGCACTGAGGCTTCGACACTGGACCGCCCTTAGCGCAGACGGCGCGGTGACCAAATGGGAGGCTGCAAGCGTGTCCTGATAAATTCCTCTATGATGTAACGCGTCAAAATCCACCGAAGTTCCAGGAATAAGACGTTGGGTTCGATCCGGAACTTTCCAGCTCGGGCCAAGGAGCGCGGCGAACAACGATATGTAGGATGGAATGTGCAGCCAAGGCGGACGATAACCTAATCTCGTCGAATCATTAGGTGGCGAGGTGCCTGTAGCCTCAGCAAGAAAATCCGCCTCGGTCGCCGCGTTATCCCCGGGCTTACAACTTCTCTGACTGGGGAGGGTGTGCAGTGCGAACGGGCCTTGGAACATTAGGGGTTTTGAACTGTTGAGGTGGTGCTTCGGATGCCGCTTCTTGGCGTAGGAAGCGGTCCATTGGCCGGCCGTGGCATCGGTCCCTAATTGGCGGGGCTTCTTGAGCAGGAAAGAGAGAGACGATGAATCGGATTATTTGGGTTGTTGGCGCGATCGTAATTGTCCTTTTTATCTTGGGCTTCTTAGGACTGCGATAAGCCTATAGGTATACGCGCCCGCGCGGCAGCCCACCAACTGCGTTCACGCTGCACTTGCGAGCCTCCTGCCACCGTCGCCTTTGGGCGGCAAGCAGCTTGTGCTTTAGAAGTCGCTAGCGTCTGCGGATTATCGCATCCCCACCTTGGCCGCACCTGACGTTCTGGCGACGCCAGTGGCGCATCTCAATTATTCAGATGCCAATCCGCTCATACGACGCCTATTTGCATTGGACGCCGCCAGGCACCGCTGGTTTATCCGGTTCGGATCGCCGTATCGGCCCAGCGCACGATCTGTCTAGCAGCGTCGCCAAACGCGGCGTCGAGCGCGCCGACAAAGGCGGGATTGCCGCTGCCCGAGACAGGCGCGGAAGCGGTGAAGCTCTTCGAGGCACGCACCTCGCCATTGCGGTCGTTCAGGATGCGCACGAACAGGTCGACCTCGGCATGGTCGCCGCCATCGACCCGCACCTCGAAGGAACGGATCTCGACGATCACCTGAAAGTCGATCGCCAGCCCCTCGCCCGGCTTGCCGACGCCGGCAAAGCTGCCGGAGCGCTGGAAGGTTTCGGCGAGCCTCGCCTGCACGATCAGCGGCAGCCGGTCTGCCCATTGCGCACCCTTGAGATACTGGATCGAGCGATCGGCCGGCTTGATGACGATGTTCTGGCTGTCCAGCGCCTTGAGCGCGGAAGGCTGGGCGATCAGGATCTGGCGGCGGCTGTGGCCATGGGAGTCGATCGAGGGGGCGGACAGCTCGAAAGTATCGAGCGGCGCCGGCTTGCCTCCCAATGCCGCGCAGCCGGCGAGCGCCAGGGCAAGCAACGCCGAACTAGCTTTGAGGGAGTCCGATTTGACCCTAACCGATTTCACACGCGATCACCCTTATTACCCAATATTTTCTAAACCTGACAAACCGGAACAAAGCAACGCAGCCCGCGTTTTTTTAGAGCCGATTTCATTCCGGCCGACAAGTCCCGCGGCGTTGGTGGAGTTAGGAACGAGAGTGCTCTTTCGACGCCGGCACCCTGATGGTCTCTTCGAGCGCTTACGCACCTATATGTGGCCGCGCAGTTCCTTCTCGCGCTCGTTCCAGTACTTTTCAAAGCGCATCCTGCGGCTGAACGCCACTCCACACGCCGTGGCGGCTGGGGTCGCGGCGGGGGTATTCGCCTCATTCTTTCCGGTGGGTTTCCACTTCGCCATTGCCGCCGTCCTGTGCTGGCTGATCGCAGGAAACCTGGTGGCGGCAGCACTTGGCGCAGTTGTTTTCGGTAATCCGTTGACGTTGCCCCTTTTGTGGGGTGCCTCCTGGGAGACCGGCAAGATCATGTTGCACGACCGCCTGCCACGTCACGGCCCGCCTGCGCATCTCAGTGAGATGTTGCATAACCTTTCGTTTTCGCAATTGTGGGTACCTGTGCTGAAGCCGATGCTGATCGGCGCGGTGCCGCTTGGGCTGATCTTTGGCCTGTTGTTCTATGGCATCACGCGCTGGTGCATGACTGCCTTCCGCGAACAGAGGCGCAAACGACTGGCCGAAAAGGCGAGTCGGCTTCTTCAGCAAGAAGACAACGCGCTACTGCCCACTCTCCCTAGGCCGCCTGGAAGGCTATGATGGAAGAGACCCCCGCCGGCTTGATGCAGGAAAGCGGCGACGAGGCTCTTGCTAACCTGAAAAATTCATGGGGGTTGGTGGATGTGGCGCAAGCCGTTGAAATGACTTAGGATTTGGTTGCTTAAGCCGATCCGAACCATTTCCCGGAGACCACACCCACCATGAACGATCTTACGCTGCCGCTGAGCGGTTTGTCATCAGTCGGCGGCAAGTCCGTCGTCGCCCGTTTCGACGGCGGCATGCTGTCGTCCAACAGCGGCGTTCTGGCTTTGGCCGAGGTGGAAAAGCGGTTGCGGGTGGCCGAGCGTCTGGCGCGTTGCATCGACGATCCGCGCTGCCCGGACCAGGTCGTCCACAGCCTGGCGGACATGATCGGCTTTCGCATGAAGATGATTGCCGCCGGCTACGAGGACGGCAACGACGCCAACCGGCTGCGCCGCGATCCGGTCTTCAAGATGGCCCAGGATGCGCTGCCGTCGGGTCGGGATCTGGCGTCGCAATCGACGCTGTGCCGGCTGGAGAACCTGCCCGGCGTGCGGGAGCTGGTTGCGATGGGGCGGGCGATGGTCGATCTCTATTGCGCCTCGTTCCGGCAGGTGCCGAAGCGGATCGTACTCGACATTGACGACACCTTCGACGCTGTGCACGGAGGCCAACAGCTTCGCCTGTTCAATGCCCACCATGACGAGTACGGCTTCCAGCCGATCGTAGTGTTCGATGGTGCGGGACGGTTCGTCAGCGCGATCCTGCGACCGGCCAAGCGGCCGAGTGGGGCTGAGATCCGCCCCCACCTGCGCCGTCTGGTGCGGGCGATCCGGATCAACTGGCCGAACATTCGAATCCTGCTCCGCGGCGATAGCCATTATTGCAGCCCGCAGGTCATCGACTGGTGCCGCGCCAACGACGTCGACTTCATCTTTGGCCTCGCGCCCACCACGACCCTGCGCAAGCATGTCGCGGATCTGGAGGCCAGCACGACGGCGCGCTTCGAAGCGTCGGCCAAGACAGGCAAGGTCCGCAGGTTCAAGGAGTTCGTTGACGGCGCCGCTAGTTGGAGCCGCGTCGAGCGCATCATCGCGCGGGTCGAGGTCGGCGCCCAAGGTGCCGACACCCGCTTCATCGTCACCAATCTGGCCAGTGGCAAGGCCAAGGCGCTCTACGAGGACCTCTACTGCCGGCGCGGCGCGGCCGAGAACCACATCAAGTCCTGGAAGACGCATCTTGCCGCCGACCGCACATCCTGCACAAGAGCGACGGCCAACCAGTTCCGGCTCTTCCTGCATGCCGGCGCCTACTGGCTGATGTGGAGCCTGCGCGCTGCGATGCCGAGGCGCTCGAGCTTTGCCGTCGCCCAATTTGACACGCTGCGATTGCGCCTCATCAAAATCGCCGCGCGGGTGGTCGAGATGAAAACGCAAATCCGCCTGCACCTGCCGACATCCTGCCCCGACCAGCGTATTCTGCGCATCGTCCTCGATCGCATCCCCCAACTCGTGACATAGCGACGGGGCCAAGATGCCCCGAACCGAACCCGCCAACATCAACCCGCAAACCCCGCCTCCCATCACCGACGGATCAGCCCCGCCGCCCGACCAGGCTTGTCAAAATGCACCCACATCGCGACCAAATCGTAGCTTCAGGCCGCCGACAACTCATCGCTGTGCATCAAGGCGGCTAAGGCGCATGACGACTTCTGCGAGATGACCAAGCAGCTCGGCGGCGTAACATTGGCGCAGCTACATTCTTGCAGGAGAAGGGCAGCCATATCCAGTTCAGTCAGGCGCTGCCGGCGAAGCGAAGGCCAGCTTCGCGGCGCACAGCACGTTGAAAGGCGAGTGCAGGCAAGGCAGGCGCTCCGCTGGCGGAGTGGATCAGCCCGATTGGGGCCAATGGGAATTCTCGAAGGCTAGGAAAAGCTGCGCCACGCCTCGCGAGTTCGCGAAGACTGGCTTTGGTCTTAAACCCTATCGAAGGTGAAGGATGTCAGAAGCGTAGTGACGAAATTGCTGGCCTTTTCCTTGACGAGCAGTTCGGTCCATTCGTCCGTGCCTCGAAGCATCAGGCCAGTGTAGATGCTGTCTACCGCAGCCTCTTCTATGCGCTTGATATGCGACTTGAACACGGTTTCGTCGTCTGTCCTGTAAATATCCCGCACGACCATTCGCAGGATTTCCTGGATGGCGATCTGCCAGGCGGTATTGATCGTCTGAAGCTCGTTTGCTTTTTCGGACATCCAGATCTCCTTGATCTTGACGGCCAACGACAAGAGGCGGCAATACACGCGCAAATTAGTGGGTCGGTCGGCCGGACATAAAAAAGGTCAGGCAAATTTTGCCTGACCTCGCTTGGTCTCACGCTTTCAACAGTGCCAGTACATCCGTGGTCAAAGGAAAGCTGAACCGATCAGACGGCCTGCAGGTTGCAGGCAGACATTTTGCCCGACTTGCTGTCGCGCTCCATCTCATAACCGATCTTCTGACCTTCGACGATTTCGCGCATTCCGGCGCGTTCGACAGCAGAGATGTGAACGAAAGCGTCGGCGCCGCCGTTGTCAGGCTGAATGAAGCCGAAGCCCTTGGTGGAATTGAACCATTTAACTGTGCCAGTGGTCATGATGAACCCTTTCATAGCAATATTGGACGTCGGCAACGCGAGAGCGTTGCCGATTTGTGACGATGACGATTTTGAAGGGAAGGTTCGTTCAGGACGCGGTGCCAAACGCGCGATAACCAAAGCTCAGCAAGCAATATCGACAGAGAAATTCATATCCTGCCGCAATGGCAACGTCAACTTTTGGTTTTTGAAATTGTGACTTCAACTCTCTTGGAAGATGCATTCGGGCTCCCTGCCTCGGGCCAGTGACTGGGTAGCAGCGCCATAGCGAACGGCGTCTGGTTCCACACGGCAGCCATGCAAAATTGTGCATTGCACAATGCCTCGCATCACTCGATGTTACCCCGGTCGGCCATCTACTCCTCCCAGATGCGATGCCGATGCAAAGTGAGCCACACCTCCTCCCGTGGCAAGCTTGATATCGAACCCGCTGCCACCTCCTCCCGGCAGCGGGTTTTTTCATGCCATCAAGACGACCCGATCAGGCAATCGCGCTTCTCGAAAGCCAATGCCCAGATCCAGGTCATATTCGCCGCGATCGTCACAGCATGGAGGGGCTTTAAACTCTCCGCAGCTGTTCGACCGCCCCGCCGCCCCACCAGGATTGGGCGTCGGCAGTTGCGGTGACGGCTCTTCTGGAGCGCGACCAAGCCGTATGCTCACGCAGCGATAGCCGCGACCTTCTCTCAGCCAAGGCGCAATAGTAATCGGCGCTCGGCTATTCAGCATAAGCATAAGCGATGGAGATGCCCGGTAAGCGCTGGCGTGGCCGTTTTGCCACTATCCGGGTACGCAGAGTCGAGACAGGAGGCGAAGGAGCCCCGGCCCAACAAATGCAGAGGCGGCTCTTCGGTCCGAGCAGTCATAGCCGAGGCGTTCTGCCTCCACCACTTAGTCGCCAATTGCTGCTCATATCGGCTCATAGCGGCGATCAGGAAGTGCGCGGGCTGGCGGGACCTGCAATCCCGGATCGGGGGCGCACCATTGGCGAAAGTGACGCGTTCCAATGACGATTTACGCCGCACTTACAACTTCCGAGCTGAGAGGATCTGGAACATAACCCGCAACCGCTCGTTCAAATAGTGGCAGGGCTCAGCGGAATTGGTAGTCGGCCGGCACGCAAAGGGGCTTACAAATGGCCAGCAGCCTGCCTTGGAGCACGGACCTCCAGTTCGATTTGGCTTACTCGCCCAAAAACCAGTCCACGCGAGCCGCCCTTTTAGGGCACCCCCGAAATGTTGAGCATCTATCCGCAGCGCAACTCGCCGAAAGTGCCCATAAAGGCGCTCTGGCTGGACCTTGTCGACCCCAATACGGCCGAGGTGAAAGAGGTCGAGGGGGTGACCGGCGTTGCCCTCCCAAGCCGGGAAAATCTCAGCGAGATCGAAAGCTCAAGCCGACTAAAAGCCCGCGGCGGCGTGCTTACCATGAGCGTTCCGATAGTCACCCATGTCGAAGGCGGCGCGCCGCTGGTTGCTCCCCTCGGCTTTATGCTGTCGCGCGACCGCTTGATCACCGTTCGCTTCTCGGCTTTGCCGGCCTTTGACGCGGTTGCTGGGCGCTTCACCGATTCCGGCGAGCCGCCGACCTCGAGCCTTGAGGTGTTCCTCGATCTCTGTGATGAGCTTGTTGACCGCCTCGCCGACGGCCTTGAACAGGCGGCGACGGACCTTCGTACCCTTTCTTCAACCGCCTTCCATGTGCCGGACAGCCAGGGCCGTAAGGCGATCCGCTCAAACAATGTCATTCGCGCCCAGCTTCGCCATGTCGGTAGACTGGGTGACACTCTCTCGGAAAAGCGTGATGCGTTACTTGCCCTTGGACGCGCCATCGATTTTGCATGCGGGATGACCGCAGGCTGGGGCGATGGAGAACTCGCGTCACGAATGGACGGCCTCAAGCTCGACGTAGCGTCGCTCGACAATTACGAGGTTCATCTTTCCGACAAGGTGCAGTTCCTGCTCGACGCTATGGTTGGATTAATCGGCATTGCGCAAAACGACATCTTCAAAATCCTCACCATCGTGTCGATCGTCGGCATTCCTCCAACCCTGATGGCAAGCATCTACGGCATGAATTTCAAGACCATGCCCGAATACGACTGGGCTTTCGGCTATCCCTATGGTCTGGGGATGATCGCTCTCAGCGCTATTATTCCGCTGGCGTGGTTCAAATGGCGGGGTTGGTTCTAGGGGTCGTCCATTCATGTGGAGGGAGTGGCAAGGCTCGCTCCGAGCCCGATATGGCGTGGTTTGAGGATCTCGCCCCCGCGTGACACGGCGGAGCCAGAAAATGTCCTGTCACTCAATCATTAAGCTGCCGGAACCGAAATGTATTCGGTCCGTTGTTTCAGGCTGATACAAATGTCTTGCGGTACAATTCCACCTGATCGGCGTGATCCAAGCACGAAGTCAAGGAAAGCCGCCCATGGGGAATTTTAATGAGATTTGTCTGGATCGCGGTGCCGGTGGCGTTGTTGCTGGGGCTTGGGATCCAACCAGCGTTCGCCGTCTGTAACATTTCCGATGCCAAGCTCGAAGAGGCTGTCCTCAAGAGCCCGGAATTGCGCAATCCGGAAAATCGCTATCTCGTTCGTGACCCTGCGAACCCTTAGGGATGCCGCCTTCCTGCTGTGGTCGTATGGCCTACAGGTCGATTGCGAACGCCTGCTCGCCAATATCCGACAACTGATTGCCGCGCCATCAATGGCGAAGCTTGGGGGAAACGACGAGGACCTTGCCGATGAACAGGTGGCCGCCGAAGAACCACAGCGGCATCAGGGTGGTAAAGTTCAAGGCGATCGCGATGCTCCAGGCGCACGCGTCCTCTCATCAATATCGACGACCTTGGACCCGGTCTGCGTGTCGACGAGATCGTCGGCTCCGAGGTTCGCAGTTCGGACGACAAGATCGTTGGCGAAGTTCGCAACGTCGTGATCGGAACCAAGGACAGATGGGACTACGCAGTTATTGCCGCAGGCGGTTTTTTCATCGCCGGCAAAGACAGTATCGTCGTCCCCCTTCGCTATATGCAGGTCAATCAGGAGCGGAACAGCTTTTACCTGCGCATCTCCAGCGCCGATGTGAAAGCCGTTCCCTTGATGCCCGACCAGGAATATCTGTGGCTCGCAGATGATGGATGGCGAGCGAAGAACGATGCGATCTTCCAGAAGTTGATCCCTGACCCAGTTCGCGACGGCCCTCCAGCAGCGCAGCAACCCACTAAAGTTCAGTGAGCGATCGAAACAGTGATTGCATTCTGGGCGAAGACGAGCCGCTGATCGCCATGCCTAGCTTGCGGAAATGGTATGCATGCGCAGTGGGACGGATCGCATCTCTAAAGGTTTGGTTCAGCCGAACCTTCCTGTTGGCTCCGCCGTCTAGCTCGCATGCATATAATCCCTTGGCTAAGGGGGCGGCAGCCATGTTCGAGTGGCTTCACCCTGTTTACGCGATCTGCACATCCGGCGAGCCACTTGGTGGCGCGTACGCCATGCTCGAAAACCGAACGACCGCAACGGGAGTGTGTAGCGGTCGCAATTGGCGACCATGCTATCGACCGCCCTATTGCTTGGGTAGCCGCCGCGAGGCGGTCGTGTCGAACCACCGACGCGCTTTAGCTTTCGTGGGGGTAGAGGATCGGATATGGAACTAGTCGCTGGTTGTAGACACGAATCGTGCTGCGAAAACGAGGGCCCGGAGGATCGCCATGCATCTGACGAACGAGAGCATCATAGTCATATTGGTAGTCGGCCTTATTGCGGGATGGCTGGCCGGAAAGATCGTGCGGGGCGCCGGCTTTGGTCTGATCGGCGACATCGCAATCGGAATCATCGGCGCGTTCATCGGTGACTGGCTGCTGCCCCGCTTAGGCATCCATCTTGGGAGCGGAACGATCAGCTCGATCGTCAACGCCACCATCGGCGCGATTGTACTTCTCCTCATCATCCGGTTGGTTGCTGGTGGGGGTCGTTTCGGGGGCGGATGGAGGGGTCGATCTGGTCGATGGCGGTAGCCGGGGTTTCGAACCATCGTCCCAAAAGGACCGCCGCAATCGGGTTTTGCACGGCCTCAGTCGAAGTCGGCATTTAGCCGGCGGGTCAAGACGGCGCGGTCAGCGTTCCACAGATCCAGCGAATGGGCGGCGGCCCGCGGAGCCCAATGCTCCTAGGAAAGGCAGCTAGTCTGTTGGCCGTTGTAACCGCGATGGGAACGCATATGCTTCATCGTCTCGGACCGGCAGTTTCGCAGTGCCGCTTTTGGCCGCTTGGGGCGGATCGCTGGTGGATTTATCGGAATCCTCGATACCTGTCGGAAGGCCTAAAAGAAAGAGGGTAGTCGCCCTGGTAATCCTTGTGATGGCGCACGTTGATGAAACACTCATGGGCACTGCGCAGACAAACTTGGATATTACGATCAGCCCAATGAGCCCATTTCCGCGGCCGTGATGGTTGCGACGACGTGAGCGGCAACGAAGCCGCGCCGGCGCGGCGATCCCAGCGGTCCATCTGGATTGCTGGTGCACCTTCCGATGGAACAATGATCCGTCGAACTGGTTGACGGGGGTGGCGGCGGAGCATCCCGCTTCCCTCAAGCAAATGTTTTGGTCCATCCATTCATTCGCCGCCACACCCCTTTCAGTCAATGATGTGAGCGGCGCCGTCGGATCTCAGTCGGGCGAGCCCGTCTTTCATTTGCTGAAGTTGCTCAGATGCATGTGCTTGCCACTTCGTCACTTCGGCAATAATCCGGAGCGGATCACGGGAGCGATAAGATAGCGTCGGGTTGCCGGGAAACTTCTTGTCCGTTAGGTTCGGATCGTCCACGAACGGCCCAGTCGGCTCGACGACATAAATCCGTTCCGGCCCGCCGCCCGTGCCAAGCTCGGCGCCCCATATCGCGGCGTCCAAAGTCCCCGCGAAATATACCCAGGACAGCGGCTTATCTTCGGTAAAATTGGATTGGTACCCGACGGCAATCAGGTCGCCTGGGTCGAGGTCGGCCCGCGTCCCGTGGAAAAACGATTGTGAAAACATGGTGGCGGAAGCTGACATTGGCTCGTGGCTCCTTTTCGGCGAATCAAGGCCACCCAAATGGCAAGAGCCCCGGGCTGACGCAAGCCCCATCTCGAGCTGGAAAATGCGCCGCTTCGTCCCACTCAGATTTGACGTACTTCGTAAGCCATGGAGCGGTAGGTTCGCACAGACAATCTAAGGCTTGTTGAGATTCAGGATTCCACTTTTGGCTTGATTGTGATTCAAGCTTTGGATGGAACGATTTGTGCTGACGGACGCCCAATGGGCGAAGATGGAACCGCATTGTCTGGGTAAGCCAGCCGATCCCGGACGAAGTGGTGGCGACAATCGCCGCTTCATTGAGGCGTTGCTTTGGATCGTGCGGACAGGAAGCCCGTGGCGCGACCTTCCAGCCTTCTTCGGGAGCTGGAACACGGTTTTCAAGCGATACCGCGATTGGGTCAAAATGTTTTCATTCGGCTTTTCGAGGCCTGCTCGGATGAGCCGGACATGGAATACGCCATGGTCGATGCTACCATCGTCAAGGTCCACCGCCATGGACAGGGCGCAAAAGGGGGACTCAAAGCCAGGCCATAGGCCGCTCCAAAGGCGGCATGACAACTAAAATCCTGGCACTCACCGATGCACTTGGCAATCTTGTGCGCTTTGTTCTTTTGCCCGGCCAGCGGTTCGACACGGTGGGTGTTGCACCGCTCATCAATGGTGTCTGTTTCGGCGGCTTGATCGCCGACAAAGCCTTCGACAGCAACACCATCATTGCCGACCTGAATGAGCGCGGCGCCAGGATCGTTATTTCACAGCACTCACGTCGTACTTTTCCCCTGCCGCTCGACAAGGAACTCTACAAATGGCGCCATCTGATCGAGAACTTCTTCTGCAAGCTCAAGGAATTCAAGCGTATCGCCATGCGCGCCGACAAAACCGATCAGAGCTTTGCAGCCTTCATCAATCTCGCAGCCGCCGTCATAAACTCACGGTGAATCTCAACAAGCCTTAGAACAGATGCGGAACATTTTGATCGTCCTCAAGCCCTTTTATGGAATCTATCAGTGCCTGTTCCAAAAAGAGGTGAGTGATTTCAGCGGGTTGTGATTCTGTCGGATTGCTGAGATTCGACGGAGATCACGATGGCCTGGACTGAAATCACCCGTCCGCACTATGAGCGGCGCTGCGCCCGTTACGCAAGCGATCTGACCGATGCGGAATGGGCGCTGATTGTGCCGCACATGCCTCGGCCGAACCGCATCGGCCGGCCGCGCAAGACGGACCTTCGCGAAGTCGTGAACGCGCTCTTGTATATAGCCTCGTCGGGCGGCGCATGGCGTCTTTTGCCGAAGGACTTCCCGCCGTTCTCGACGGTGCAGAAGTACTTCTGGCGCTGGCGTGACGAGGGCCTGCTGCGCACCATCAGCAACGAGCTTGTGATGGCGGCACGCGAACGGGAAGGCAGGCAAGCCAGCCCGACGGCCGGCGTCATCGACAGCCAGTCGGTCAAGACCACCGAAAGCGGCGGGATCCGGGGCTTTGATGCCGGCAAGAAGGTCATGGGCCGCAAGCGTCACATCGTCGTTGATACGCTCGGCCTGCTGGTCGGGCTCGTCGTTCATGCCGCCGACATCCAGGATCGCGACGGCGCGCCAGCTGTCCTGAAGGCCATCCTCAAACGTTGGCCGTGGCTGCGCCATGTCTTCGCCGATGGCGGCTATGCCGGGCCCAAGCTGAGGGTGCGCTGCAAAAGGTCGGAAAGTTCACACTGGAAATCGTCAAGCGCACGGACAAGGCCAAAGGCTTCGAGGTCTTGCCGCGCCGTTGGGTCGTGGAGCGAACCTTCGCGTGGCTCGGGCGATGCCGAAGGCTGGCAAAGGACTTCGAGCGCACCATCGCTTCCGCCGAAGCTTGGATCTTCATCGCAAACATCCGAATGCTCACCCGAAGGCTCGCAAGGCCTTGAAACCAACCCGGTCATTATGATTCAGACACTCAGGCATGAGCGATGAACCCTCCCGCTGGACAGAAGCAGCCCAAGCGCGTGAGCGCGGTGACATTTTAGGGCACGTCTACCGGGCTACGGCAAGATGATGCCGGCTTTGATTGCGCGGCTCCGCCGGGCCATCGCACTGGTTCTGCTTAGAGCATCGCGATGAACTCGACCTTGTGACGCCTGGCCGAAAGCTGCGGCAATTGGTGGTAAACATGGCGACAAAGAGCATATTCGCCTGGTAACCGACGTCACCGATGCGCGACAAAAAGGACGACCTGATCCCGCAATCGCGATCCTGATGCAGGAGGTCCAGCATCGGGTCGCCAACAGCCTTCAAATCATGTATCAACGACCGATTTTGCCGCCACAGGAGCAAAGTCGCGCAGATGGCCTATTCAGTTATTTGGTACGGGAAAGAAGGCATCGTTGAACAGACGCCTTTCGATGCCGAGAAAGAGGCACGAGATTTTGCGCTGGCCAGGTTCGCTGAGCGGCAGCGCAATGACGGCATCGTGACCGTCGAAGTTCGCAAAGCGGACGGCGAGGTTGTATTTAGCAAGGCCGGCGGCAAATAGGGTTACAGCTGGTCATCCTCTTTTCCGTCCTGGTGCTGATCCGCGTTTGAGGCGCCATCTTCAAATCCACCTTCGCTGAAAGAGCCCATCTGGATCATCATCGCTCGTGCTGTCTCAATGATCTTCCCGTCCTCACGCAAACTGCCGGGCGGAGCCTGGTTAAGATGACAGACACCCAACTCCCCACCTTCCCGAAAAATCGACCTTTGGCGCACCGTTTACGCACGACACACGAGTTTCGATCAGTTGCATCTGGGTCTCCTTGGTCATAGAATTTCGCGGGCGGGGAACGGTTCGTTATCTAAATATCAATGGCTGGCAGCGAGCCACGAGCGGTCACGGCCCTCAACGACCTAGCTCTATCGCTGCGCCTTGAGCATCCTCGCCTCTCTCAACAACGATGAGCGATCATTTCCGATAAGCTTGATCAGGTCGCGCGCTTGTAACTCGGTGATACCGGTTTCGCGCGCAAGGAAACGGAACAGGAAATCGTCTTCCTCTTCCCGTTCTCCCCGATCCCGCCGTTTCTCATCCGACACATATTGCGATTTGGGCTGCTCAACGGAACGGCGCGGCTCAGCGACCTGCACACCTGTTGAGCTGAGGCCTGCCTCACTTGCAGCTGCCAAAAACTTGAGGCGAGTAATCTCGATTTCATCCGCTGTGCTAAGCCTGCCGGTGCAAGCTTGCAGCGCGTCCCGGTAGCTTGGCCCGCGCAAATCAGGCCACCGCTCCATCATGAACAGCGCCGCTTCAGACACACTCGATAAGGTGCGAACTTCGCCATTCGGCGTCTGAACGACCACGGGCGTCCTGAAGAAAGCATCGTGCATGGCATCGCCCCGTTTGTCGAACCGAACGAGATTTGGAGACATTTGTTCCAGCTACATGTGATATAGCTCAGACGTCGAACAAGTCGGACGGGCCTCTGCCCATCTCATCGATGATGTCCGGCGATTTATTGCTCGGCTTTCCGACCTTGTTAGCAATCGGCCACGGACTGATATGGCTGCATCAGGTCGCGTCGTAAAGCTTCGAATTCAGGCGACGGAAAAAGGGCTTCGATATTGTAAACAAGATGCGGGCGGTGTTGTCAGCCCAATTCATGCACGTCTGAGTAAAAATCTCAGATATGGCGACCTGTAGAAGCTCTTTGTCGCGTCAAAATTCCACCGGTCTGTATGCTGTCAGGCGACGCCCCAGGGATACAAATCGCCGCGAAAAATGCTCGCGCGCATTGGCGCGGGTTTCGTCCATGTGAACACTTCTTCGCGTCCAGGTAGGCGTGAGGCGCGAGCGCCCAACCACGCACCAAGCAAGCTCTACCGGCAAGCAAATTAATGATTACTGGCAATTGAGCTGCAAGCGCACTGAACGGAATGGTTCCCGCGCGGAACGGAAGTGAGGTCGCAACCACAACCAGGCTTATCGTTGTTGAGGATGACGGCCTTTAGGGGCGCGAAATCGACAATCCCAATGGGGACCCCAACAACGCGTCCAATGGCGCGTACCGCACGCGCGAGTTGGTGTTGCATCGGAGAACCCTAAGTCGGCCTTTGCGTGGCTGGTTGTGGTCCCTTCTATCCGTGCCAAGCGTTGAGTCTATTGCGAGGTATCTGAATGTTCTCGATGGCGGATCTGCCGCCTTGAGGTCGACACCACGCCGAAGGCACAATTGTGCCGCGAACCAGTGTGTATGTAGAATGTGGTACTCGACGCTATGCCTATTTTTTCAGTGAGGCACTCAACCGTCTACCAGTACAGCCGACCGGTAAGGTTTGGCGAACACCGGTTGATGTTCAGGCCACGCGACAGCTTCGATCAAAGGCTTCTCGACCACGCCCTCGTCGTCGTTCCGGAGCCCAAAGAGGTTCGATGGATTCACGACGTTTTCGGAAACTGCGTTGCGGTGATCGATTTTGCGGAGTCTGCCAAGAAACTGCACTTCGAAACCGCCATTCGGCTTGATCACACGCCTCAGCTTACGCCAGACTTCCGCATCGACGAGGCGGCACTCAGCTATCCCTTTTCCTATGAGCCTGACGAAGCCCTCGACCTCTCGCAGACCATCGAACGCCAGCATCCAGACGATGGCGACGAAATCGGAAAATGGGCGCGCCAGTTCTTGAGCGCCGCCGGGCAGACCGAGACAGGCAAACTGTTGATGACGCTCTGCTATGCCATCCACGAAAGCTTTGTGTATTCCCGTCGGACTGAACCTGGGACGCAGCCCGCCCTGGTCACGCTCCATCTGCGGCGGGGCACGTGCCGTGACTTTGCACTTTTCATGATGGAAGCAGTTCGATCGCTTGGCTTCGCCGCCCGCTTCGTGACGGGATATGTCTATGTCCCAACCCGAGATAGTGCGGATGTGCGGGGCGGAGGCTCAACGCATGCCTGGTGCCAAGTCTATTTGCCCGGAGCCGGTTGGGTCGAGTTCGATCCGACCAATGGCATTGTCGGCAACCGTGAGCTGATCAGGGTGGCAGTCGCTCGCCACCCACGACAAGCCATTCCTCTTTCCGGCAGCTATTCTGGTCCCGCATCAAGCTTTTTGGGGATGCACGTTGAGGTGAAAGTGACCAAGGAATAGAGCAGACGAAAGTTGCGGCTCTTTGATATTTTCTGGGAACCGTTTCGTCAAAGCCGAGTTTGCACCGCTCCTGAACCAAGATTGGAGCTGTGATGCGGATTCGCGCAGGTTATAACCTCACCTACGAATGTTCCCAGCCGACACCGATGTTGCTGGTCCTTGAAATCCACCCCTCGCGTCGGGTGGACCTGATGACGGAACAAGTGATTGGATTTGATCGGCCGATCGAAGCCAGGGGTTACATCGACAGTTTCGGCAACGCATGCACGAGGATCGAAGCTCCTGCCGGACTGACGACGATATCGACCACCTTTGAAATCTATGACAGCGGTAAACCCGATGTCGTCGTCCCCGATGCCATACAGCACGATATAAAAGAATTGCCGGATGAAGTGCTGAGGTTCCTTCTCGGCAGCCGATACTGCGATACCGATCGACTGGGTGATTTCGCTTGGGCGACCTTTGGCAACACGAAGCCTGGGTGGTCTCGCGTCCAGGCCATCTGCGATTTCGTTCACAATCACATAGCGTTCAATTATCAGAATGCCGACGCATTGCGCACCGCGCATGGCGGCTTCACCGATCGAACCGGTGTTTGTCGCGACTTCGCCCATCTTGCAATATCTTTGTGCCGCTGCATGAATATCCCCGCGCGCTATTGTACCGGCTATCTCGGCGATATCGGAATCCCGCCCGTTCCGGATCCAATGGATTTCAGCGCTTGGTTCCAAGCCTACCTCAGCGGTCATTGGTTCACATTCGACGCAAGGCACAATCACCCGCGCATCGGAAGAATCCTGATGGCGACCGGCCGGGACGCGACTGATGTCGCCCTCTCGACCAGCTTTGGTCCGTCGAGACTGGCAAACTTCGAAGTTATTGCCGAAGAGATTGCGGCCTAGAAATCTTGCAACAGCCCAATGAGATTCTGTAGCCGGAGTCTCCCAGCAGTATGCGCCGGCTGAGGCAAGCTCCTGCCAGCCCAACCCGCCATTATCGAACGCTGATAATCGATCGCCAAGCTCTCGCCCGGCATGCCGACGCCGGCAAAGCTGCCCGAACGCTGGAACGTCTCGGCCAGCCGCGACTGGCCCGCGCCTAAGAGCGCGGGCCACGCTGGGGTCTACTGGCCAACAATGATCCGCTGTTTGTCGCGATTCTGCGCGTAGGTGCCCTTGTCATAGGGAGTCTGCGCCTCAAGCTGAGCCTTTGTGAAGTTTGTGTAGAGATACCGGTTGCCATCTTTGTCGGACAGGAACTTCAATTTCTCTAAGCCAACAGCAACCGGCTTTTCGCCCATGCCGAGGAAGCCGCCGACGTCGACGACGACCGCGTCGACCTTCTTATCGCCACTCAGGACGACATCTCCAATCTCGCCGACTTTTGCATCGTCGGCGCCGTAGACCGTGGTGCCGATGAAATCCTTGATGCTGATTTTGTCTATCGGCGTCTCGGTTAGCGAAGACTTGTCGATTGCCGCAGTGGCCGTGTTGTCGGTCGTGGCTGGGGCCGCTTCATTGTTGGCCGTGGTAGCCGCGACATCATTGGAGTTCGAGGCCGCTGCGGTGTCGTAGACCTTCAGGTCAAAATCCTTTTGCGCTTGAAGGTCTTCCTTGGTGGTCTTCGCGACCAACCAGCGCTCACCCTTCTTCTCGACCCACTCGGCTTTGCTGAAATCGTAGGCGACGTTCTTTTCCCCCAGGCCCAGGAAGCCGCCCACGCCGATGATGATGTACTTGGCTTTGCCGTCCTTGGAGAGCACGATGTCTTTGACATCACCGATCTTCGCGGCATCGTCTGCAGCGCTATCATAGACGTCGGCGCCTATGATCTTGGTGACGAGGCTGCCGTCTACAACGGCCGCCGGCGCTGTCGCCGCAGTGGTCGTAGCGGCGGCAGGTTTGGTGGCATCTTCAGCGGCGGCCCCCGAGACCCACAGGCCAGACGACAGCAGGGTTGCAATAGCGGTGGTAGCCAAAAGTTTGCTGATCATGGTACGTTTCCTTTGTGCGTTAGTGTTGATGCACGCCGCGTTCGGCCGAACCGTTGCAGGGAGGCTGAGCGCGGCACAGTTTGCTACCTCACAACGGGCCGCACGAAGCGAAGTTCCCCTTGGAATTCGGAAGGCGCCTGAGAGGCGCTGTCCGGTCAGTCGCGTTCATCGACAGCAGTGTTTGTCGGCCTGCGAAGCGCCACGTAGAGTCAATTAAGCTGCTGCGATTCCGCAATTTTTTCGAGCTCGCACGCGCCTGTATCGCGGGAACCTTAATGGCTCCTGGACGTTCCCCGGTCGAACCAATTGCGGTTCGCGGAAAGGGGAAAACTATGCAGAATCCTGGCGTTGGCTGGCTGGCAGCGATCATCATCGGCGGCATTGCCGGATGGCTCGCCGAGATGTTCATGAAGAGCAACATGGGCGTGGTCATGAACATCATTTTGGGGATTGTGGGAGCGATTGTCGCCAACCTGATCCTTAGCGTGCTTGGCATATCGTTGGCAGGCTGGCTCGGCTATCTGGTCGCCGGCTTCATCGGCGCGTGTATCTTGATCGCGGTGGCCCGAGCGATAAAACGCTGATCTGCGACCTATTGCGGTCAAACTCAACCTGAGCCCTTCGCCCGACGAAGGGCTGAGGTACCTTAGCCTATACAGTCCGCCCATGGAGACGAGCCGTTCCATTGAAGGCAACACGGCCATGGATCGAAAAACCCCTTGGCGCATTTATTCTCCGGCCAATTAAGGCTTCAGGAGAGAACCCATGAAAAAGACACTGCTCATTTTGAGCCTGCTCATTCCGCTCGCAGCATGTTCCCGTACCGAACAAGGCGCTGCCGTCGGCGGCTTGGGAGGTGCCGCGGTTGGCGCTGCGGTGGCCGGCGATCCCGTGCAAGGAGCCGTCATTGGCGGTGCAGTCGGTGCGCTGGCCGGTGCGGTGATCGGGCATGCCAGTGAGGCAGGTCAATGCCGTTATCGGGATCGTCATGGCCGGGTTTACATTGCCCGGTGCCCGGACGGCTACTGATAACTAAGGCGCGTGATCTGTGCGATCACGCGCCGTCACAATTGGATGGCCTACAAAGTCAAAACACTGCTCGGTGTCTGGTTCCTTCTAAGCGCTGCCGCGATCAACGTCGGCCTTATGCCCGCGCTTTCGGCCGCACCAATCGCAGCGCAGACGATCGCCGATCACTTCTCATCGGTAAAATCCATGTCCGGCGACTTTATTCAGTCGGGCCCGAAGGGAGAAAAGACCAGTGGCAGGTTTTTTCTCAAGCGCCCGGGCAAGATCCGATTTAATTTTGCCGGCCAATCAGGGGTCACCGCAATTGCTGATGGCAAATCGGTGGTCGTTTACAATAAGAAGCTTAGGACATCGCGCCTGTATTCGCTCTCGAAGACGCCGCTCAAGCTGCTACTCGACAACAAGGTAGACTTTTCTGGCAGACACCTCAAAAGCATCAAAGAAGAAAGCGACCTGATAATTATCAAGCTGGTTGACCGATCAGCCTATGGAAATTCAAACATTTCGATGATGTTTGACAGGAAATCACTCGATTTACAAAAATGGAGCCTTACCGACGAGAAGGGACTAACCACAACGGTGGGTATCTTCAATGTGAAACTGGGCGTTCCAGTTGACGAAGGGATCTTCACTATCGATTACGCGGCAAACCGGGGAGTACAACACCGCCAAGTCGCGGTGACGCCGATGATCGAATTCTCTGGCGCGCCGGGAGACAGCGGACGAATCGCATCGCTTTGGCGCCCCATAACCGTAGCGCTAGTTAGCCGAGAGAGAGCCCGCGCGCGGGCTGCAACTTGGGCAAGGGGTCAAGCAAACGCTAAATGCGTACAACCAAGCCCTACCTTCGCAAATCATCAAGCTCGATCATTCAAAGTTAGCCATCTGTCGAGTGTTCGTTCCCCCCGACTGGGAACGACGAACAGCCCGTATCGGCTCAGCCGAGGCGGGCCGTTTGTTGAGCCAAACTGCAAAACCTGAAAAGCCCCCGTCTCTGGCGGAGAACGCGGGCTCCGATCGAGTGCGGACACCCGATCTCGGCAGTTAGCGAGGGGTCGTTATCTGCCGACATACGAACTCTTAGCGCCAGCTAATGTTCCAAGAACCGGCGCAAATGGAAGCTGAAGGCCATCAGGCGCGTCGGCGGCACCCTCAGACCAATGCTGGCTCCGGGCATGCGGTCGCCCCACCACCTCCTCTTTTTGGCGAGATTGCGCCATACGCCGGACATGGTGGAGGATCATCGTCGCCATCCCGCCGGCGGCGATGCGGCCAAGGGGACCACGTCCGTTGACGTCGCCGACTATAAGGTGGTCCCCACAGCGTGCGATTCCGATTTTGACCGTTGTCGTCCGAGGCGCCGTCCGGAGCCTTCAGAGCGCGCAGGATGCCGTCGCTCGTTGTTATCGTTCCGTCATCCTGCTGACGCAGCAGAGGCATGCCGGGGACCGCGCGGGCGTTCGGATGCCCAGGCCGCCAAAAGTGCACGTTTCTCGGCGACACCCAGTTCTGGGAGGCCCACGAAATCAGCTGGATGAGGAATCCCTGGTGGAGCAGTTTTGCCTTCCCGCTTTGATAAGAACTCGAATCCGGTTGTCATCTCCAATCTCCGCAATCTATGCCTTCCGGCTGGGCCGGGAGGCGGGACCGCAGTTTGCGCATCTTCCGAGCAGTCCGGCGACCTTGCGCTGCCGCTGCGTATCTCGGCTGATCTGCTGTTGCTGCGCGGGGGCAGCATTGCTCGACGACGCGAGACCAATGCGACGAGGCTTCAATGTCAAAAAGACGAAAGCCGACCGTGGAACGATAAAGGGGGGCATAGTCAGCGCTTCTCATAGCCATATCCTCCGTAAAGCAACATGGGTTACAAGCGGCGTCGCAGCGTTACCGCAACGCCAGGTCCGTCGAGCCTAATCTAAGCCTTGACGGCAAACGATTTGGAAATGACCAATAAATCGTTCAAGAGCAGCAACGAACTTTTTTTGCTCGGCTCTCCGGTACGTTAAATTCGCACAAAAAGGGTCGATTTCAGACAACGGCAGCTTGCCATTGAGCCGGGCGATGTGTTCGGCTGAAGGCTCTTTTCCATGCCGGCTAGGCCCGAGTTTCGGTCGCTGTTTTGTCTGTATCAGTAACAACAGCGACGGCCTCGGTTTTTTGGGCATGGTCCGCAGCGATTTTCAGTAGAGTGGAAGCCGTTTCATCGGGCGTCCACCCCTGCGCTTCTGCGGCAGCCACCAATGCCGCGAAGGCGGCTTCCAAGGCGACCTCGCAGTTGACCTCCCTGTCTGGGCTACTCTCCGGCAAGATTGGTGCTTCAACGGCTTGGGACATGCTCAGAAAGCGGCTCGCCGACGAAAGGTTCCCATCTCTTTCAGGGCTTTCCGCCGTAGCGTTCTTCCCGTACTGGTTTCAGGTTGCCTCTCTCACCGAGCCCATCTACTGGCATCTCTTTGCCTGCCGGAATCCTCGATCCTGGGAATCTTGTCCCCGTCCCCTCGCCCAAACTTCCTCCGTTGTTTGCAACCGAGCATGCCTCGGGAGTGGCGACGAATGATGACGAACCGTATCGTTCCGCGCCACACCAGCTAATCTGTCGGAGAGTCAGGGCATCGCCTAGAATGACACTTCCTGCGGCAAGGGGCGGCGCCCGTTATTCCTTGGATGTCACATGCCATGATTGATCTGTGATTTTCCGGGAACAACCTCAGCTCCAGAGCGTTTTTGTCCCGACGGGACAGCTCAGGGAGAGTTGTGATGATTAGGAAACTAGTTCTCTCATCGGTGATCGCAGTCACTTGTGCTGTGACCGCCGTCTATCCGGCCAATGCCGGCGGTGTCATTATCGGCTTCGGTAGTGGTTATGGCGACGACTATGGAGACAATTACGACTACTATGGTGATGGTGATCGGTACCCCGACTACTACGGTCAAGGTTATTCCCAATACTACAACATGTATGACAACGGCTATAGGCCCCGTTATTACCATCGGCATCATCGACACCATTGCCGCGTAGTGCTGATCAAGCATTGGCGTCATCACCACCGCGTCATCGAGCGAGTTCGCATCTGCAGGAGGTAATGGTATCAGGTCCGGCCAATCTGGCCGGACCTGCGCCTTTACGCGCGCTCGGTACTCCAGTTCTCGCAGTCGATACGTTACTTAACGCGGGTGGTCTAATTGGCGACATCGCCCGGTCGCGCGCCGTTTTCGGCTCTAAGCCCTGCGCGAGCCACGCAGCGAGGCGGTGCCATATTCCGGAGGAAGTTCAAAAATCTTCAACCACCAGCGCGGCGGCGGCCAGCCTACATAAGCGGTCAATCCTGACAAGAGCCGGCGGCTTGTGCCTGAGGCAGGTACCCCGTCGCTCTTAGGTGGACTGAGCGACGGGCGGTGTTGCCTGAAATGCGCAACTGCAACTTTAGCCGCAAGTGGGATGCTAAAACCGCACGGTAATAAAACCGCACGGTAATGAAGTCTTAAAAAGCCCCGTCGGGGTCTGAAGACGAGGCATCTTGGGTCGTCCGCCGTTGGTCCGTTGGCTGGCAAGGTCTCTCGATTCGGCGAGCTTTCCGAATCGCGAGATTTCTTGGTCAGTTGGCGCTGGCGACGGGCGCCACCAGCGGCGTGCTAGGGCACAGTCTGGCTCGACGGCGATTGTCGCGACGATCCACAAGCTGTCCGCCGCGTCGCGATAACCTCGGCTTTGCAAGCGCTGCAAGAAGGCTCACCAGCGCGCGTTTCGGCGCATGCTCAATACCGCCCGGCAGGGGGCCACGAGGAACGACCGAGGGTAGGTTCCGGTTGCGCAACCAGACGGCAATCTTGAGAGATTGTTCCAAGACAAACAATAAAGCCCCGCGACGCTAGCGGAGGCGCGGGCCGATCAGGTGTACGAGTCGCGATCCAGCAGCAATACCCGGGAGATATAGCTGCCAACCTTGTGAACTCTTAGCGCAGGCTAACGTTCCTGATGGCAGCGACAGGTTGATGACTTTCCGACCAAGCGGCTGCCAACGCGGTTCAGGCAAGGATGAAGCCGGCCAAAAGGACCGAAAGGACAAGCGAGAGGGGTACGGCAAGAAGCCACCGAGCCTCCAAAATGCTGTTATGCCGATTGTCCATTGGCTCGTGCCTCCTGATTTATTTCTCCGCATTGAAACGAAGTGCGGGACCAAGAGGTTCCGGACTCGACGATGACCTTCGTCGTTTAGTACCAACGCCTACTACCGTAGAAGCCGCCGCCTAGCAGAATAACAATAAGAACGATGACCAGAATTGTGGTGATATCCATATGCGCCTCCTATGGCTCTGACCCACGGCAAATGGCAATCGCGGCTCTGGCCGCATTGGTAGAAGCCAGGATGGTACGGCGCAGCCCAAGGGACGTTCAAAGGGCCTTCGTATCCGCGGCGATAGAGGCAGACGTCCTTGATGCCAGCTTCATGAAGAACTGAACCGTTTGCCTCAACATCCTTGGCCTAATGTCGAGCTTGGCGCGAGCTTGCAATGATCCTGCTCAAGTCAACGCTTGCCTCGTCCAACGCTCCAAAGCACCTCAACAGCAGGGTGGACGGGATAGCCTCTAACCGCGGACCCCACCACGGCCTTTCGCGAGAGCCCTGACTTTGCTTAGAAGCTTGGTAATTATAGTCATGCATGATCCTCGCGAAGAGGAGGTCAGCGGTGACGATTTCGGACTGTACTTGGTTGAGCTCATTCATTTTTCTGTCGCTCTGGCTCGGCTTTGGCTTTTCCGCCCGCCCAGCTTGGTACATCAACCGTCGGTAGCGGTAGAAGGTTCCGGCACAAATCTCGGGCTGCACCATTCGACCAGCCATAGTTTGTTGGTGAGAGTGTTATACGTGATGACCAGTCCGACCTCCGGTTGTCATTGAAACAAGACAGAGCGGTCGCTGGTCGCTTGCTGATCGTTGCCGACCCATGCAGGCAGCCTGGCTCTTGGTCGACACACGGCCCCGATGAACAGCGCGGATCCAAAGCCCGATGTTGGATGTGGAACCTCCGACCACAGCCAAGGTTTAGCTACTTGATGTTCGAAGGTTTCCGACTTGAGAGAATCCAGCTGCCCGAGGCGACACTTCGGGTCAGGCACGGCGGTTCAGGACCACCTATCCTGCTTCTGCACGGCCACCCTCGCACACATGCCACCTGGCACCGTGTTGCGCCGCTTCTCGCCGAAAACCACACGGTGGTCTGTCCTGACCTTCGCGGTTTCGGGCAGTCTTCTATTCCCGACGACACCCACGATCATGCAGGTTCCTCCAAGCGCGCGAAAGCGAGAGATTGTGTCGCGCTCATGCGCCATCTGGGTTTTGATCGCTTTGCCGTCGCCGGACACGATCGCGGAAGCTACACCGCTTTCCGGATGGCGATGGATCACCGGTCCGCGGTAACGCATCTCATCGTTCTGGACGGCGTTCCCATCCTGGAAGCGCTCGAGCGATGCGACGCGCGCTTCGCTACGGACTGGTGGCACTGGTTCTTCTTTGCCCAGCCCGACAAGCCCGAACAGGCGATCACGGCCAACCCAGAGGCCTGGTATGGCGGCTCCGCCGATCAGATGGGTGCGGAGGCGTTTGCCGACTACAGAGCGGCAATCCTCGACGCTCGTGTCATCCATGGGATGATTGAGGACTACAGGGCAGGCCTCTCAATCGACCATCTGCACGACGCGGATGACCGAAGGGCCGGCCGACGGGTCCAATGTCCCACTATGGTTCTATGGTCGATGCGCGATGATCTGGAACGGCTTTATGGCGATGTTCTCGGCGTATGGCGCCCGTGGACGACAAGCCTGCAGGGGAGAGGCATTGCCTGTGGACACCACATGGCTGAAGAAGCGCCAGTGACGCTCGCAGCGGAAATCCTGGCTTTCTTAAGTTCCATCTAGAGCACGAACCCATAAATTTAGGCGCGTCGGCGGGTGTCCGCGTTGATACGTATTGCGGACTCAAGTCAGACATCACGCGAGATCCGACAAAGCGTCAATAGCCGACATCACCACGCACGGTTCGAATGACAAAATAGACCGCCAACTAAGACGGCCTACGATCATGCCTGCCGTGTCAGCGCTGGTGACCGGGCTGGCTCGTGGTCCTCCACGCTGTTTTCGTTCACTTGGAAAGCTTTGCCCTCAGGCTTCGACTGGTTGCGCTTGTCGCTGGACTGCTGTGGGTGCGCAGGTGAGCGAGCGGGCTCTTGGTCTTCCACGCTGTTTTCATTCACTTGAAAAGCTTTGCCCTGGAGCTTCTGCTGGTTGCGCTTGTCGCCGGGCTTCTGCTGTGGTTGGCGCTGTTGATTTTGCGCGGTGTTATTGTTCACTTCGAGTTCTTTCACCATCGCGTCCTCCGTTGCTGGAAGACAACGCCCGCCATTGCGGTGGGTTCCAGGCACGATGGCCGATACGCCCGCCAAACAATTGAGATTTGCTTCCGTGATCAGCCAGAAAGAAGGCGCTCGAATTTGGCGGTCAGTTCGTCAAAGCTGAACGGTTTGCGAAGGACGGCACGGTTGCTGAAGCCTTCGTGCATGTCGCGATCGCTGTTGCCGGTCGAATAGATGAACGGCACACCGCGCTCCGCAAGCGCGTCGGCCACCGTGTTGCTGTCGTCGCCGTCAAGATTCATATCCAGCATGGCGGCATCGAAAATCTGTGCTTCGATCAGGGCGATCGCCTGTGCGATCGTGGCGGCTGAGGTGACGGACTCGCAGCCAAGGTCGCTCAGCATGTCTTCAATCATCATCAGGACCAGAATTTCATCCTCGACAACGAGCACGCGCCGGCCAGAAAGCAGTTTATCCATCGCGAGTTCCCGGTACCGGAATGTTCATCGTGCAGATCAACCCGTCCGGGCGATAGTCGAGTTGCACAGTGCCTTCGAGTTCATGGGTCAGGCCGCGCTCGATCACGCGCGAGCCGAACCCCTTTCGCAGCGGCGGCGTAACCAGCGGCCCGTCCTTCTCGCGCCAGGACAGGATCAACCTGCGGCCCTTCGAGACCGACTCGATCGTCCAGTCGATCCGGATCGAGCCCTTGTCGTTGGAAAACGCACCGTATTTCACCGCGTTGGTCGCGAGTTCGTTGAAGGCGATGCCAAGCGCCAGCGATGCCTTTGTCGAGAGGCGGATGTTGTTGCCTGTTATCACCAGTCGCTCGGCCCGCCCCTCGGTGACGCCGAACGGTTCCAGGGCATCGTGCAGCACGTCGAGCAGCCCGGCGCTGTGCCAATTTTCACGGGTCAGCAAATTGTGCGACCGGGAGAGCGCGAACAGCCGGGACTCGACGGCTTCGCGGATTGCTTTCGGATCGGAATTAGCTCGCGACGCCTGCCAGACGATCGACTGCACCGTTGCCAGCGTGTTCTTCACGCGATGGTTCAGTTCGTCGATGAGCATTTTGGATTGCGCCTGCTCCTCCTTGTGTCTGGTGAGATCGACGAAGGAGGTAAAATACTGGACGACGGCGCCGCTCTTGTCCTGGACAGGACTGGCGAAAAGGCCCGCCCAGAATTCGATGCCATCCTTGCGCCGGTAAAGAATTTCCGTACCCGCCTCCACATTGGCTTCGAACTCGACTTTGATACGCTTCAGCGCCCTGGCGTCGGTGCCGTCCGCCATCAGAAAATTGAAGGGCTGACCGAGGACCTCTTCCCTGGCGTATCCAGTCAAGGCGAGGAAGGCGTCATTGGCAAAAATGATCGGATAGCCGGGCTCCTTTGCATCGGCGAAAACCATTGCCATTCGTGTTGTCTCGGCGGCAACCACGAACGGGCCAAGGTCGTCCTCAAAGCCCTCGACTTCGGCTTCGGCGTCCTCCTGCTCTTCGGACTTGTCAACTATGCTGGACATGTTGAAGATCCATCTCACCCGCTAACCCGTGGCGACGCCGTTCGTCTCCAAAGGCTTTCTTTGGTAGCTCGCTAGGGGGCGAAAGCGCGATCGACTCTTTCAACCGCCAGCGCCCATACAGGCTGACGACCCTTGCTTTGTACCCGTCCGACAGTCGGTTAGCGAGTCATTCCGTCGCCGAGTTGCGGCCTGGTGCGGCATCTCGAACTTGATCACGGCTCGCTGGAACGATTGGTCAGAGCCGGCGTTCCTTGACTGCTGCGGACCGTGTCAACCGGGCGTGGCGGCACGGTGAACAGGATGGTTTTCCCGGTTTCATATCCTGGCCAAGCAATGGCAATATCATCTGTCCCGCCCGGTCTGCAGCATCCAACATCGTTGGGACGGATCGGTCCAGTCGCGATTGCCCGAATTGAGCGTCGTTACCATCGAGACATCGGCGCGAAATGCGGCTCTTTGAATTCCGCCGGCCGGCCGTTCAATAGGTTGAGCGCCCTCGGTATGTCTCCATGTAGCCGATCGATTGCGGAACCTCACGGCGTCGTGGCCATTGTGAATGAGTGCGCCAGCCGAACTCTTTCAAGGAACAAGCCATGGCCAAGTCTCCAAGCCGCAATGCCGGCAGCCAAGCCGTCATCCATGACCAGAAAATGGTTCGAGGCGAAGGAGGCGAACTACACCAGATTGCCAATGGCGCCGTTCCTGTGCTCACCACCGCCCAGGGCGGGCCGGTGTCGGATGATCAGAACTCATTGAAGATCGGCGCACGGGGTCCCACGGTCCTCGAAGACTTCCATTTCCGCGAGAAAATTTTTCACTTCGACCACGAGCGGATCCCCGAGCGTGTCGTGCATGCGCGCGGCTACGGCGCGCACGGCTATTTCGAAACCTATGAATCTCTGGCCAAGTACACTCGCGCCGACATTTTTCAACGCGCCGGTGAGAAGACCCCAGCCTTCGTGCGATTCTCCACCGTCGCTGGCAACAAGGGATCAGCCGATCTGGCGCGCGACGTGCGCGGCTTCGCGGTCAAGCTCTACACGCAGGAAGGCAACTGGGACATCGTCGGCAACAATATCCCGGTGTTCTTCATCCAGGACGCCATCAAGTTTCCCGACCTCATCCATTCGGTCAAGGAAGAGCCCGATCGTGGCTTCCCGCAGGCTCAATCGGCGCATGACAATTTCTGGGATTTCATCTCGCTGACGCCTGAGAGCATGCACATGATCATGTGGGTCATGTCGGATCGGGCCATCCCGCGCTCCTTGCGCTTCATGGAAGGCTTCGGCGTTCATACCTTCAGGATGGTCAACGCCAAGGATGAATCCACCTTCGTCAAGTTTCACTGGAAGCCGAAGCTCGGCATGCAATCGGTGGTTTGGAACGAGGCGGTGAAGATCAACGGTGCCGATCCGGATTTCCATCGCCGCGACCTGTGGGATTCGATCCAGGCCGGCAATTTTCCGGAGTGGGAGTTGCGGCTGCAGCTGTTCGACCAGGCGTTCGCAGACAGTTTCGATTTCGACGTGCTCGACGCCACCAAGCTGATCCCCGAGGAAATCCTGGCGCCTGTCCCGGTCGGTCGTCTCGTGCTCGACCGCATGCCCGACAATTTCTTCGCCGAGACCGAACAGGTCGCGTTCATGACCCAGAACGTGCCACCCGGCATAGACTTTTCCAACGACCCGCTGCTGCAAGGCCGGAATTTTTCCTATCTCGACACCCAACTGAAGCGGCTCGGCGGACCCAATTTTACGCATATCCCAATCAACGCGCCAAAGTGCCCGTTTCATCACTTCCAGCAGGATGGCCACATGGCCATGCGCAACCCCGTCGGCCGGGTGAACTACCAGCCGAATTCCTTCGCCCAAGGCCCGCGGGAGTCACCCCAGCTTGGGTTCAAGGCGTTCGCCGAAGTGGAAGAAGGCCCAAAGCAGCGGATCCGTGCCGAGAGCTTCGCCGATCACTACAGCCAGGCACGACAGTTCTACATCAGCCAGACATCGCCGGAGCAGCAACATATCGCGGCCGCACTGACCTTCGAATTGAGCAAGGTGAAGACCCCGGTCATTCGCGAACGGATGGTTTCGCACCTTCTCAACATCGATGATGGGCTTGCCAAGAAAGTCGCTGCGGATCTCGGATTGAAGGCAATGCCGAAACCTGCCGATG
This sequence comes from Mesorhizobium loti, assembly GCA_014189435.1. NCBI lineage: Bacteria > Pseudomonadati > Pseudomonadota > Alphaproteobacteria > Hyphomicrobiales > Phyllobacteriaceae > Mesorhizobium > Mesorhizobium loti. The sequence continues at coordinate 2,503,776 of CP050293.1, read as the reverse complement.
CCGCTGTTGCCACTCGCCGGGATCTTGCCGCCGCGCCATCGCTCAGCATCCTGGAAAACGGGCCTCAACAGTTCAAAGGCCGCAAGCTCGGAATCCTCGTCACCGACGGCACCGACGCCGCACTGCTCAAGGCCCTGACCTCGGAATTGGCCAAGGCCGGCGCCAGTTTCGAGATCATCGCTCCGAAGGTTGGCGGCGCGAAAGCCAGCGACGGCAGCCTGATCGAGGCGCAACAGATGATCGGGGGCGGCCCCTCCGTCCTCTACGATGCAGTAGCGTTGCTGCCGTCGAAGGCCGCGATGGCCGACCTGATCAAAGAAGCGACCGCGCGAGATTTCGTCGCCGACGCTTTTGCGCATTGCAAATTCATTGGTTATGTCGACGCCGCGATGCCTCTTTTCGAAAAAACGGGTATCGCCGGCAGCCTCGACGGAGGCGTCATTGCGCTATCGGGACCAAAGGATGTCACCGGCTTCCTGACGGCCCTGGGCGCCTTACGTCTATGGGCGCGCGAGCCCAAGGTGAAGATGTCCAAGCTGTCGTGAGGTAGTGAGTAATGTTTGAATGGCTGCAGCGTGGAGATAACGCCCCCGAGCCCCGAAAAGGTATGCCTAGCCCGCGCCTGAAGGAAGCCGAATTCAAGCGGCGGTATCGTGAGCAATTTAACGACCCCGCTTTCGAAGCTGCCGCTGCAGAACTCGACATTATCGCCGACATTGCATGGCAGGCCTATGACGATTCCCGCAAGAGTCCGCGAACCAGGAAAGCAGGCAAGGCGCCGACGCTGCCTACGACCTTTCGCTTGACTGGATCGCGGCCAAGGCTGCGATAGACGCGGCACAGCGCCGCTACGAAGGTAGCAAGAAACGCCGCGTCCTCATCATCAATGCTTCATCACGCAGCGAGCACACATGTCCGGGAGAAATGTCGAAGAGCTATCGCTTCGCGGAGATCGCTCGCGAAGTGTTCAAAGCCAACAAAACAGAAGTCGAAATACTGGATCTATCGCGGCTAGCCTCGGAATACGGCCGCAACATCCACCCTTGTAAGGCCTGCTTCTCGACTGCGGCCGCGCTCTCCTGCTATCCCAACCACTCGCTAGGCCAGACGCAGGATTGGATGAACGATATTTATCCCATGTGGGTGGCAGCGCACGGCATCATGATTATCACGCCTGTGAATTGGTATCAGGTATCGTCGCCGCTAAAGCTGATGATGGACCGGTTGGTCTGCGCCGATGGCGGCAACCCCGATCCAAGCTCGACGCATGGAAAAGAGGCGAAGGAAGCCAAAGAACTTGAACTGAAGGGCTGGGACTATCCCAGGCATTTGGCTGGCCGTCCACGGCGACACCGAGGGCGCGGAGAATGTTCGGCGCTCCCTCTCCGACTGGCTGAAATCGATAAAGATGATTCCGGCCGGGCCCAATGCCGAGCTTGATCGCTATATCGGCTACTGGAAGCCTTACGCGACCAGTCATGACGAGTTGGATCAGGACAAAGGCATTCAGGAAGAGGTGCGCAACGCAGCGCGCACATTGCTCAGCGCCGTGATGGCCCAGCGCGACGGCGATCTTGTAGCCGCAGGACAGTCGCTGGAAGACCCAAGACAGAAATAAAGGTCTCTCAATATTAGCGTCCTTACCGCCTAGCCCTTCCGCGCAGGGGCTTTCCGGGCTTGGTATGCGCATCTAGCGCGTGCCTTCTGGACCACAAACGGTTGTCAGCACCTTCTAGCGGGCGGGGCGGCGTGCCTTTGAACGGTCCCCGCTTGTCGCCACCAAACAACAGTTGGTGCGTGATTTCCTTCTTCGAACCCGTTGCACACCAGCAAGCGGCTACGGAGTGGAACCCGCGGCCATGGTCTGCGTTTCCCAAACGCTCATTCAACGAATTTCAACCACAGGAGCTACGATCATGGGAAGCACCAGCGATAAAGCAGCCGGCATTGCCAATCAGGCGATCGGCGACGCCAAGCAGGGGCTTGGCAAGGCCGTCGGCAACGATAGGCTTCGCGCGGAGGGCGCTGCACAGGAAGCCAAGGGCAAGGTCGAGAAGGCGGTTGGCGACGCCAAATCTACTATCAAGGATGCGACCAACAAAGCGGCGGCGGCAATCAATAAACACCTATGAAATTGATTGATGGGTAGGGCTATCGAGACCTACCCATCTTTTGTTTGTTCGGCGCTCTCTCCGGCTGGCACCGCGTTATCCTGGGCTGCCAGAAAGTTTGCTACGTGCTGCAGAGCCTCAAAGTGATCGCAGAAGACCTTGATTACGACGAGTAGAGGCACTGCCATCACCGCACCAACAAATCCCCATAGCCAAGACCAGAACGCGATGGCGATGAATATTGCCACGGAGTTGATCTCAAGTCGTCGGCCGACGAGCGTCGGCGTGACAAATTGGCCTTCCAGCACATCGCACAGAAGTACAAAGGCCGGGGCTAACAGCGCGTAGGACAGACTGTCGAAGCTGATCAACCCGATGACTGCAACCAGAACGATGGTGATCAGGGCACCAACGTAAGGCAGGAAGTTCAGAAGGGCTGCGGCCGCTCCCCAGAGCAAGGGATTGGGCATCCCAAGCCCCCAGAGACCGAGAGCGATAACGGACCCCAATCCGATGTTAATGAGCGCAACCGTGAGAAGGTAGTGCGAAACCTCGCGCTCGACATCATAGGCGACCTGAAGCGCTCGTTTCTTATCGCTGAACTTGGGAAATGACTGAACGATCTTCTCGTAGAACATCGTTCCGGAGGCGAGAATAAACAGCGACAGCACGAAGATGATGGTGATGCTGGTGCCCGCCGATAGAAGGTTTCCAGCTGCCTGCGAGACAATGCCGGACGGGGCGACTACAACTTTCTGGACGCCCGGATCCTGCGCTGCACCGGCAGCACTCTCGACCTGATGCGAAATCTCGATGAAACGCTCAAAGGGATGTTTCAGATCGGAAAGCCGTTCACTGAGTTTTTGGCCGATCGAAGGCGCATTGCTGATCAGCTGGACAATCGGATCGCTCAACAAATAGCCCGCGCTAGCCACGGCGCCTATTGACAATACGACCAGCATCGTCGCCGACACAGCTTCCGGCACCCCATGCTTTTTCAGGAAGCGAACGACCGGCCGCAACGTCAGCGCAAGCATGAATGCCAGGATGACCGGCATGAAAAAGTCACGCGCAACAAACAGGGCGTCCACTGCCATGAAAATGAATATCCCAATCAGCAGAGACCGGATCAAATGCGTATCGGCCTGCGAATTAGGGGTGACTGCATCTCCTGCGGCCACCCCAGCGGATTCGATTTTCATGGGTACCTCCAACGCGATGGTCGCCCTGGCTGGCCGCGACGATGATTGAGAAAGCCCGACTTCGCGCCGGGCTTTCTCTTCTTGAATCGAGCGGACTGCTTTAGCGGCTGGTCAGGAAAACCGCTTCCTCCTCGTCGCGCTGCCTGCCGCCGAGTGCGGCCGCGACACTGGCGATGAAGGCGCCGATCACCAGCGACAGCGCACCGATCAGCGCGAAGGTGGCAGTCGCCTTCCTGGCGATATCGGCTGCCTGCTTGGCCTTGACCTCGGCGTCCTGCACCTTGGCAAGCACCGCGTCGACGCGCACCTTGGCGTCCGCTTCCGACAACCCCGTGCGCGAAGCCACCAGCTGCGACAGATAGGTCTTGTCGTCGGCCGAAACCTCGCCTGCTGCGGCGCTGGCGATCAGAATGCGCGATGCCTGCGCCGTTGCCGCCGCGTCGCTTTGCGGATTGGCAGCGGCGAGCTTGGTTGCATCGGCCTGACGGAAAAACGAATCCACGAAATAGGATGTCGCCTGGTCGGCCGCTCCGCCAACGTTTGCCGAGGCACCTGCCGAAGCGCCCATGGCGGCCCCCGAAGCGACGGTCGACACCGCCTGCACGCCGGAGCCGATGGCCGCAGAGAGAGCTGAGCCGAGTACACCGACGACGAGCAGCGTTGCGAGCGCCCAGGCAAGGAAGCCATGGGCGGTGTCACGGAAATATACCTCATCGGTATGGATGCCGGCCCATTTCGTGCGCAGGCGCCCGGCAAGATAGCCGCCGACGCCCGCGGACAGCCACTGTACGATGATCAGCCAGACGGCGGTGGAAACCGCGAATGTAGTGACCGAGGCGCCCGAGCCCGACCATGGCGAAACCATAGTGAGCCCAAGGCCGGAGCCAAGTAGCATCAGAATGAACGTGAGCGTGCAGGCAGCGAAGGCGCCGGCGATGATCGGCCCCCAGCTGACGGCGGTGGAAGAGGATTCCGTCGAAGCGGAAACATCGACCCCCGAGAGGATTGGTTGCATAGCAGCCTCCTACCGGACGAAAAGCATGATGAGGATGATGATAGGAATCGGAATACCGAGCAACCAGAGCAAGATGCCGCGTCCCATGAGAGCCTCCCGTTACTGCGTTACGATGCAGTAATAATTCGGTGATCGGCCTTTCGTTCCGTGTCCAAATGGATACGTCATTTGCGATCAACAGTTTGCCTAGTAGCAGAAGGGCATCGGGGCCTAATCACCAGAACAGCTGGAAGATCATGACCACGGCTGCCGCCGCCATGACGGCAGTTGCGAGCCAGCCGACGAGCCGCATTGCCAGCGAAACCGTGCTTGTGCCCATGACCTCGCGTCGCGCCGTCATCAACATCATGATCGCCATCACGGGGACCGCGACGACACCATTGACCACCGCGCTCCAGAAAAGGGCCCTTATCGGATTGATCGGGGTGAAGTTGAGAGCCGCGCCGATGAGGGTGGCCACTGCGATTGTCCCGTAGAAGGCCTTGGCCTCGAGCGGCTCGCGCTCCAGCCCGGTTGGCCACTTTCGCGATTCACCGAGCGCATAGCCAGCCGAGCCGGCGAGTACCGGGATGGCGAGCAGTCCTGTGCCGATGACCCCGAGCGCGAAAATGAAAAAGGCAAACGAGCCGGCAACTGGCTTCAAGGCTTCAGCCGCCTGGCTCGTGGTTTCGATGTCGGTGACGCCGTTGACGTGCAAGGTAGCTCCGGCGGTGATCATGATGGCGAGGGCGACAATATTGGAAAACGCCATGCCGACATAGGTATCCAGACGGATGCGCTCGATCGCACCTTGCGCTTGTTTGGGGGCGCCTTTGAGCGGATCGCGCTCTGGCTTGGCCTTCATGTCCTCCACCTCCTGGGAGGCCTGCCAGAAGAACAGATAGGGACTGATGGTGGTCCCAAAAATCGCGACCACCGCGGTCCAGAATGGAGCATCCGAGGTGAATGTGGGGATGAACAGACCTTTCGCCACCTCATTCCAGGGAACGTGAACCACCATAGCGGTTCCGAAATAAGCGAACAGCGACAGCGTCAGCCATTTAAGAACGGAAACGTATCGGCTGTATTTCAGGAAAACCTGGAGAACGACCGACACCGCCCCGAACAGAACGACATAAACAAGCAGGGGACCCCCTACGATCAGCCTCAAGGCATCCGCCATGGCGCCGAGATCGGCGCCGATGTTGATGGTGTTGGCGATGAGCAGGAGGGCTACGACGGATTGCAGCAGCCAATTCGGATAGTAGAGCCGCATGTTGCCTGCAATGCCTCGCCCGGTGGTCCGGCCAATCCGCCCGCTGATTTCCTGAACGACCGACATTAGCGGGTAGCTGAAGAGCATCGTCCATGTCAGGGCGAATCCGAATTGGGCGCCGGTTTGCGAATAAGTTGCAATGCCGCTTGGATCATCGTCGGAGGCACCAGTAATCAGACCGGGGCCAAGCACGCCGAGCAATCGCGGCTTTGACGGACCGACGACTGGATTGGCATGTTTCGCGCCCATGGGTGCCTTTCGCCGATGAAATCTGGTCTAACAACTCGCCAAGTCAGCAAAAGCTCCAGCGCAGGGCCTATTGGCGTATCTCGGTGACGGCGGGGGGCTGGTGCCGATTGCCGGAACTAATTTGCCAGTCGAAACTTCCTTTCGAAGGATTCCAAGTCGACAGGGTCATTTTGCAGTTGGTCGACACCCCCGTTGAAGCGCAAGAGGAGGTTTAGATGGGCTTTTTCGGTAAGTACTTCTTACGCGGCCCACGGCGTCAGCAGGCACATACTGCCCCTAGAAGGCCTTTAGCGAGAGCGTGCGGATGGCGTTCGATTCAACGTATGCATGTCGGGTTCACAAAGACAGCCATCGCTCACGAACATAATACGACACCTCATGGAACCTTCCCCCGAGACGCGAGTTTCGTGTTGACTGCGAGCTCCGCAGTCAGGGGGCTTCTGATAACATGCCGATTTTGCTGCTCATGGCCCATTGATGGCCGTTATTCTCATCGTTGAAGACGAGGTATTCATCCGCCAAACCGCCGAGTGGACAATTGGCGACCTGGGTCATACCGTCCTCCTGGCCGGCGATCTGGCCGCCGCACTCTTGCACCTGTCGACGCCTCCACAAATTGACGCGCTCTTTGTCGATATCCGCCTCAGTGCATTGGCCTTCGGCGGATACGACGTGGCGAACCAGGCCATCAAGCTTCAGCCGGGATTGCGGGTGCTATACACGTCCGGCAGCCCTCTCACCGCCGATATGACAGAGATGTTCGTCGATGGGGGTCAATTCCTTCAGAAGCCCTATTCTCCGGCTCAACTTGAATATTCCGTCAAAGAACTTCTTCACTGACATGGCTTCGTGGCTTTCAACATTGAACGAGTCGCGGCCGTAGATCTTTGTTAGGAAACCTGATCTCGAATTTACCCACGGAGAAGGACATCGAGAACCTACTTGCCCTGTCCCCTGACAACGCAGCACATCATCAGACGGACGAGTCCATCGTTAAAGCGGGCGCCCTGCAGAGCGCGATCTTTAACAGTGCGAACTTTTCCAGCATCGCCACCGACGCCAAAGGGGTGATTCAGATCTTCAACGTCGGCGCCGAGCGGATGCTTGGCTACACGGCTGCCGAAGTGATGAACACGATCACCCCGGCCGACATCTCCGATCCACAGGAGTTGATTGCGCGCGCTCAAGCCTTGAGCACGGAGCTTTCGACTTCGATCACGCCAGGCTTCGAGGCCCTGGTGTTCAAGGCCTCGCGCGGAATCGAGGACATCTATGAGCTGACTTATATTCGCAAAGACGGAAGTCGGTTTCCGGCGGTGGTGTCAGTCACAGCGCTGCGCGACGCGCAGGACGGCATCATCGGATACCTCCTGATCGGCACCGACAATACCGCGCGCAAGGAGGCTGAAGAGGCGCTCCGCCAGGCAGGCGCGTTGCAGAGCGCGATCTTCAACAGCGCCAACTTCTCTAGCATCGCCACCGACGCCAAAGGTGTGATTCAGATCTTCAACGTAGGCGCCGAGCGGATGCTCGGTTACACCGCGGCCGAGATGATGAACACGATCACCCCGGCCGACATCTCCGATCCGCAGGAGTTGATCGCCCGGGCCGAGGCGTTGAGCGTCGAACTCGGCACCTCGATCACGCCCGGCTTCGAGGCCCTGGTCTTCAAGGCGTCGCGCGGGATCGAGGACATCTATGAGCTGACCTATATCCGCAAGGACGGCACCCGGTTCCCGGCGGTCGTGAACGTCACCGCGCTGCGCGACGCGCAGGACGCCATCATCGGCTACCTGCTGATCGGCACCGACAACACCGCGCGCAAGGAGGCTGAGGAGGCCCTGCTCCAGGCAGGCGCCCTGCAGAACGCGATCTTCAACAGCGCCAACTTCTCCAGCATCGCCACCGACGCCAAGGGCGTGATCCAGATCTTCAACGTCGGCGCCGAGCGCATGCTGGGCTATGCGGCTGCCGAGGTGATGAACAAGATCACGCCGGCCGATATCTCCGATCCGCATGAGCTGATCGCCCGCGCCGAAGCGCTGAGCGTCGAACTCGGCACCCCGATCACACCCGGCTTCGAGGCCCTGGTGTTCAAGGCCTCGCGCGGCATCGAGGACATCTATGAGCTGACCTATATCCGCAAGGATGGGACCCGGTTCCCGGCGGTCGTGAATGTCACCGCCCTGCGCGACGCTCAGGACGCCATCATCGGCTATCTGCTGATCGGCACCGAGCTCAAGGCCGGCGCTCTGCAAAGCGCCATCTTCAACAGCGCCAACTTCTCCAGCATCGCCACCGACGCCAAGGGCGTGATCCAGATCTTCAACGTCGGGGCCGAGCGCATGCTGGGCTACGCGGCCGGCGAAGTGATGAACAAGATCACGCCGGCCGACATTTCCGATCCGGAGGAACTGATCGCCCGCGCCGAGGAGCTGAGCGTCGAACTCGGAACCCCAATCACGCCCGGCTTCGAGGCCCTGGTCTTCAAAGCCTCACGGGGGATCGAGGACATCTACGAGCTGACCTACATCCGCAAGGATGGAACCCGGTTTCCGGCGCTCGTCTCGGTCACGGCCCTGCGCGACGCTCAGGGCGCCATCATTGGCTATCTGCTCATCGGCACCGACAACACCGCACGCAAGCAGGTCGAAGAAGAGCAGAAAAAGTCCGATCAGCGCCTGCGCGACCAGCAATTCTACACCCGCTCGCTGATCGAATCCAACATCGACGCGATCATGACCACAGACCCCTCCGGCATCATCACCGACGTCAACAAGCAGATGGAGGCGCTCACCGGCTGCACGCGCGACGAGCTGATCGGCGCGCCGTTCAAGGACTACTTCACCGATCCGGGACGGGCCGAAGCGGCGATCAAGCGCGTGCTGCGCGAAAAGTCGGTCACCGACTACGAGCTGACGGCGCGGGCCCGCGACGGTAAGCAGACTGTGGTGTCCTACAACGCCACCACCTTTTACGACCGGAACCGTAAGCTGGAGGGCGTCTTCGCCGCGGCGCGCGACGTCACGGAGCGCAAGCGGGTCGAGGTGGAGCTGCAGCAGGCCAAGGCCGTCGCCGAGAGCGCCAGCCGGACCAAGTCGGACTTCCTGGCCAGCATGAGTCATGAGATCCGCACGCCGATGAATGCGATCATGGGCATCTCAGACTTGCTGGCGAAGACCGCGCTCACCCCCGAGCAGGACAAGTTCGTGCAGATCTTCCGCCGCGCCGGCGACAACCTGCTGAACCTGATCAACGACATCCTCGATCTCTCCAAGGTCGAAGCCTCGCAGCTTGAGCTAGAGCAGACAGGCTTTTCGTTGGCTGACCACCTGGAGAAGGTGATGGAGATGGTGGCGCCTCGTGCACATGAAAAAGGGCTGGCACTGGTCTGCGAGATCGCGCCGGACGTCGACACCGACCTCATCGGTGATCCGACACGGTTGCGGCAGGTGCTCCTCAACCTGCTTGGCAATGCGATCAAGTTCACCCAATCAGGGCGGGTATTTTTAAAGGTTGAGCCGGATGGGGATCGCTCGGTTCCAACCGCCCTGCGGTTCACCGTTTCGGATACCGGCATAGGCATTGCAGCAGAGAAATTGGGGCAGGTGTTTGAACGGTTCACGCAGGCCGACTCATCGACCACCCGCAGGTTCGGTGGATCGGGGCTGGGTCTCACGATTTCGAAGCGCCTGGTTGAGTTGATGGATGGACGCATCTGGGTGGAAAGCGAAGTTGGGAAAGGAAGCGTGTTTGGCTTTGCTCTCCCATTCGAGGTCTGGGCTGAGGCCAACCGGCCGGCGGCCACGCCCGCCGGCATGGGGGCAGAGGCACCACTGCCCGCGCTGCGGATCCTTCTCGCCGAGGACTCACCCGACAACTGCACGATCGCCCTCGCCTATCTCGAGGATACTCCCTACCGGATCGACGTGGCCGAAACGGGAGCATTGGCCTGCCAGATGTTCACGGCGGGCCATTATGATCTTGTCCTGATGGACCGACAGATGCCGCTCATGGACGGTTTGACCGCAACGCGAACCATTCGAGCTTGGGAGAAGACGAACGATCGTGCGCCAACACCGATCATCGCCCTGACGGCCTCTGCTCTGAAAGGGGATCGGGAGACATGCCTCGCGGCGGGGTGCACGGCCTATCTAAGCAAACCCATCAAACAGCACATCCTGCTGCAAGCGATAAGGGACTATTCCGTGGTGGCAGTGCCATCGGCACGAAAGGATGGCGAGCCGCTGCGCACGACCTCAAGGGCGGACCAAAGATTGATGGAACGCACACCCGCCTATCTCAGGAATTGTCGGGAGGGCGCCATTGCGATGGTTGAAGCTCTGGATAGGTTTGACTTCGAGGCGGTCTTGATCCTGGGGCACAATATGAGGGGATCTGGTGGCGCGTTCGGATTCCAAGCCATTACTGACATTGGCGCAGGCCTTGAACAAGCGGCGGAAATCGCCGACGCCGAAGCGTCGCGGAAATGGGTAGGCGAATTGTCCAGTTATCTCGATCGTGTCGAGGTCATTTGATCGGCCAGTTGGAAAGATCACCGAATTCTGCGATTAGCGCCGAGTTGGTATATGACTCATGAGGCCTAGGACAAATCGATCCTCGTTGTCTTCAGATCCACACGCGCACTGCCGCTGGTAAAGGCGGCTCCGCCAGAGTAGCAGAGAGGCCGTTCAGCCGTTCCGAGGGGCGCTGGCTATATAGATGAGCGTTCGGATTCCGTGGTTGATCGGGACGTCAGAGTACTGAGCAAATGCGATCATGCCCAAGCGTGAAAGATCACAAGCGGTCACTCGATACATGCCCCAGTTAACGGCACCAGCGTTCTAGAAATGGAGCGCAAGTATTTGATAAATAATGTGATTACTGTCAAAGTGTATTGGTGCATAACCATCCCACTCATCCTATTTCTATCACGTAGGATCACGCTGTTACACATTGAATCATCGACATTTTTTACTTGTCGAACTCCCGGATATTGTGGCAGGGTGGGGCCTGTTTTAAGGAGGATTGCAGCCCCCTGTGACCCCAGTCGCCGACCCCTGCTTACCCGTCTGGCGACCCCACTTGAGAGCCGACAGGAGAGCCCTGTGCCTAGCCTTACTGATGGAGAAATTCGCCGGGCATTGAAGCAGGTGGAGCAAACCGGAAAACAGCTAAGCCTCGTCGATGGCGAAGGACACGGCACCGGCCATCTTGTCTTGGTCCTAAAGCCTATGCCAACGCGGGTCACTCTGATTTTGCCCATCTTTGCTTGCCATTAGCGCCCCAGCTTTCCCTGGTGGTCGGCTCGAAGAGGATTAGAATATCTTGGACGCGATGTTGCATCCGATCCAACCTTTTTACAGAACACGCGCGACAGCCCGCAGGTCAATTCCTTTTTCTTCCTGACAACTAACATGCCGTTGCCCACCTGCGCGCCGAGCCATTTATGCAAGCTCGTCACGAAGATGTCGCAGTCGAGCTTTCGGAAGCTGAGCGGCATCTGGGCGAAGGTCTGCGCTCCGTCGACCACGGTGATGATGTCATGTTCGCGTGCCAGGGCGCACAGATCCTCGACCGGCAGAAGCCGGCCGTTCCAATGGTACATATTGCCGACATCGCGGCCAATCTTCCACATCGTCATCAGCTCGTCCTGCGCGAATGGCCGGAGAACTAGGCGAATAAATGCCACGGTGAATGCGGCCAACCACTCATGCCCGCGGATACTGCTGCCCGCGCGCGTGAGGGAACCCTCAACGTGTATGCACCGTTAAGACGATTGCCAGGAGAATCGCCATGAATAGCGCGGACCCGACCCACCGAATTCAGCCTGAAGTGCGCGCCGCAATTAGCGCCTTCCTCAACGAGGTCCAAAGAGACCCGAAATCATTTGCTCTCTCGGAAGCCCTAGCAGCAATAAGACAGATCTTTCCTGAACTGGAAATCTCCGACGCCGATCTTGCCGACGCCATCGCAAGCGAAGCTCTATCGGCTGGCGTCGGCATTGAGTTCGACGTGCTTAAGACGCGTAAGGCGCTCGAACGGAGGACGATCGAGCGATGGGAGAATGAAGGCGGCGCTAGCGGAAGGAAGAAGAACACAGATCGTGCTCAAAGCGACGCGGCGCATCGAGCTAAAACCACTGACACCAATGGCACGAGGCGACGGGCAAACGAATCTAAGGAGCGGCATCGGTTGATCTAGCCAAGTCACTTCCTTAAGCCGCCTCTTTCTTCCGCCGGCGTTCGTTGCGCTTGGTAGCCAAGGGCGGTCGCCGATCAAGAACTCCATCAACGCAATAGCGCCCCGTGTCTGACTCGAACTATCTCACTCTAAGACGCCATCGCTCACTACCGCGGACAGCTGAGCGAAGAGACGCTTCGCAACTGGCGTTGCATGTGGATCTTCAGCTCAGCGTCGCAACACTGGGCGAGCGCGCCACATGGCGTCTTCGTACTGGGCTCATATGCTTAATAAAAAGGCCAGTCTCGATTTCCGCCAGCCAGCTTTGCGGGCGGCCGCTTCAGAGCAAAACCACCGCTCCCCTTTCCAAAGGCTTATACGTGTCTGCCAGTAGTATTCCTGTCCGCGGAACATGGTAGATGCGCTCGCCTGTGTTGTAGCTGATATTGCCCTTGATGTTGCAGCCTACGAGAGGTGGGTCGATTTCAAGGGTCAGCAAGCCGGCCAGGAATGCGCCGCCCGCAAAGATGGACACCCACCACGACGGGTTGCCAGAACGACGACGGCGTTTGCCGGCGGGTACCCTTGCGCCACTGTCCAGAGCGATTGTCGTAGGGGTGCTTGTCCACGCCCCTCTTCCCCCAGGGCAGAATGCGACCTCTTGCCGTTTGGAGTCCAGATGCGGCTAGTTCACCGGCCCTGTGGAGCGCCAATGCTTGAATGTGGCACCGTGCTTTCATCCCCTACCGCCCTGAATTCCTGTATACTTGGCGCAAAGGAACGACCAAAAATGGCCTTCACTGTCATCTGGTACGGAAGACAGGGCATCGTCGACAAGGAGACGTTCGACGCCGAGAAGACTGCGAAAGACCATGCAATCAAGATGTTCCAGACCCGAAAAGGTGACGATGGAATCGTCGCCGTTGAAGTTCGTAACGACAACGGCGCTGTGGTCTTTAGCCATGCGGAGAGCTAGCGATGGCCATCCGGTCTCGCGCAGTCGCTACCCAACCGTCGGGGCGGCTTCACCGGCCCTGTAGAAGGAGTGCCAAATTTTTCAGGCTTGCCTGGCGACGCGTCGGCGCGTTCATTCACCTGCCGGCAATCGCCCTGCAGAGTTCGGCGCAACAGATGGTGCAGCTCAGCCCAGCAGACCTTGACGCCGCTCTCGAAAAGCACCTCGGATAATCATGACCGCACCATCCCTCATACAACGCAGCCTTCCCGCGTGGGGAGCGCTTGCCCGCGCTGCGGCGGAGGCTTTCCATGCGAGCGCTTCAAAAATGATGCTGCGAAACGGCGCTGGCTTTATCCGACGAACGCGTCGCGCAACCGAGCGAACATGCCGGGCTGTCTCCCGGTACGCACCGCACGGATGTGACGGGCGGCCGTTGCGGCGGTCACCGTTGCGCCAAAATGACAATAGCAGATGATCTCATGCAATTGCCTGTCGGTCAGTTCGAAGAACCGCTTCGCTTCGCCGTAGTTGTCGTTTTCCAACCCGGCGGCGCGCAGGACAGGATCCTCGAAAGCGACTGAGATCGGCGAGCCGTCGCCGCGCATGGCCCCGCGTGCTCTAACCGGCTGATACTCGGTCTGAGGCAGTGTCGAGAGACGCCGGTCAGGGTTCCGTTCGAGGAGCTCCGCCCAGCGTTCAAGACGTTCGCTGCGCGACATGGCCTGGCGCGGGTAGGCCTGATCGATCTCGGCGACGATCTGCAGTTGCTCGATCGTTTGGTGTTTCATGTTGGCCTCCTATTCGGACGATAGTTGGTCCACCCATATCCTTCTTATGCCTGCAGCCAGCGTGACCCCAACGGATCGTGAAGTCCAATCACGATGATGCCTGGAGGGCTTCGTTCACGCAGATGTGGAGGCTTCGCAAAGATCCGGCCATTAATTTGGCGAACGCGGTCAAATGCGCGGCTGTTCGACGATGTCGGTCTGGAGTCCGTGCCGATCGAGGTGATCGACGGGCAGAGTCTGTGCTGGAGTAGCCCGGCTCCATTGCTGGCCGGGCAGCGGGATCAAGGGAGTGGCAGTTTAGCTTCGAAACCGCCGAGGGCCGGGGCCGATGCGAGTTTTCCGCCCGGTCGTTAGGCCCTTGTGGCTCCAGTGTACGACTTCTGGCACGACCTGGCGCCTGGCTACTCCGTAGGATCGCAGTTTGTCCGTGTCGAAACCGCTATCGAAGTTACCCGGCCCGATGGCGGAGTGTTGCGGATTGCGCGCGATCCAAGGACCGGTCCGTCCAACAAATTGAGCGGAAGCCATCTCAAAACGGTCCAGCCTGTGCGTCGTCAGGATGGCAGCCGAACCAGCGAAACAGCCAATCAGGTGTCCCTTCCTTCGACCTTTAGAGACTGATCAGTCAGCTGCCGCCAAGCCAGAATGGCGATCGCTCTCACTGCTGCGGCGCTGGTATCGGTGTGCCGCCAAACCAACCAGCCGCATACGCAATCACGACCAATACCACGATCACGGCTACCACGCCGTACCAGAGGCGTCTGTCCTTGAGATCCTTCGTTACCTCCTGCCCGCTACGTGTTGGCCACTGGGCGAATTCCTTGAGCCTTTGGCCGTCATTTCCCAGATGAGAGACCCATTGCCCTCGTAGGCACACAGTGGGCTGGATAAGGGTCTTTGAGAAGCGCGCAATACGACCGCGCCGGCATGATCGCCAGCGGCGCGACCGGCGGCTGCAGGCGTGCTCGACGAGTAGCGTTGCTGCGGCATGGATGTCAAAAGATCGGCGATGCCATCCAGCGCCCGTGTGATCGATGCGGCGCGCGTTATCCTGATCTTCCAGCACGGCTCCGCGCAGCCGCACCCTCATTAGACCGTTTCGAGCCGACTGAACCGAACTGGGATGAGTTTCCGAGTCTTGAGTTGCCCTGCCGCATCCTTGTCGATGACAGTCAGCAACTCCGCTTTCAAAATGGGTTCGACGAGGCGGGGCGGGCGTTACTCCAGTGCGTCTAACGACCCTTCCTGCGCAAAGCTGCAGCTTGTCGAGTGCCCCCGAGGTCCTTGGACTTCAAATGAGCCTTTTCCCTCTGAGGCTCCAAGAGCGCCTCAGTTTTTCGTGTCCCGTGGTCCAGCGCCAGGGGTTCACTCCAAACTGAGGTCACTTTTGGGCGACATGCATGTGAACCATTGTGCCGAAGCACTTCGTCGACCCTTGGTGAGGGTTCGGATCGTCCGTCTATATGATGCGAGCGCCGAGTCCTTCTCGGCGTCCCTAAGTAGAGCGCGTTGAGGTGGGGTCCAAAGTGGTCGCCCTAGGTGCACGGCGCGAACTTTCGCAATCTACCGCACCGGATGGACCGCGCGAAAGGCCGGGAGTTCCACGCACGCGGAAACGATCGCCCGAATGCGGGGCATGTCCTTGAGATCGACACCCCAGCGCTCGGCATTGTAAACCTGCGGCACAAGGCAGAAATCCGCCATGGTCGGGCTGTCGCCATGACAGAATCCGCCAGTCGATGGATGTGTGAGCAGGGTTTCAAAGGCGCGAAGCCCCTCGATGAACTTAAGCATCCAGGCACTACGCACTGCCTCGCCGCCACCAGTGAGTTCCACGACATGGGCACTGACGCCCATATTGCAGACGGGATGGATATCCATGGCGATCGCGTGGGAGAGAGCCCTAACGCGCTGGCGGCCGGGCGTTCGGAAGATAGAGAGGCGTGACGGAGGAGAACGGCATGAGCCATGACGGCCAGCAGTCGGACATAACCCTTTCTCTGGAATGGCGCGTCGGTCGCGGGTCAAGGGGATGAGCCGATTGCAGAGGATTGAGCCCTTGCGGGCGCGGTGCGTGGAGGCTCTCTTCGCTCAGCCGCAACGGCGAAGCTTAAATGCAGGCCGATGAGTCGTTCGATCCGCCAGCAGGGCAGCCGATGTCAAAGTTCGTTCTTGAGGAAGCGGCATCCAAAATCGAGGAAAGCGCGGACACGTCGGACGCGTCTCAAGTCTGGGTGTACAAGCAACCACACTTGGGATTGCAACTCGCGGACTGGTTCGCCAATCTGCTGCATCAAATGTGCCTTTGCTAGGTAGTCTGGTAGAACCGCCCGTCCGGCACCAGCCGCAGCCGCCTCGGCCGCTGCCCACATGCTGTTTACCCGCAGTACGCCACCGCCCGAGCCGATCCTGCCCTGGAGCCATCGCGAGGAAGGAATTGCAGCAAGACTGTCATCCAGGGTTATCCAAGCATCATCAGGCACGCCAGCGCGGGCATAGACGCCGAAGCTAAAATCACCCGCTTGCCGCCCCACCAGCGCCTCTGGTGGGGATCGCGTAGGCCGGATGGCGATTTCGGCCTCGTACCGGGCCATGTCCGCAAAACCGTTTGAAACATTCAAGGTGAAGGTGATCTGCTGATGCGCCTCGCGAAAGGCCACAATCAGACGGCTCACGATAGGCACCAGGGAATCCGTGGTCGTGATCACCAAGCGACCAATTAGGCTTTTATCACCTCCCGCTATTCGCCGCTGAACCTGGGAAAGCGCATCTTCGACACGCTGATGTGCCGCGATAAGTTCGCTGGCTAGCGGCGTCGAGCGGTATTGCCCGGAGACCTTTCCGAACAGCGGCCCACCGACCGCGAGCTCAAGGCTATTCAACCGACGGTAGATCGTCGCGGGATGGGTCTGGAGCTCACTTGCCGCTGCAGCCGCAGTCCTCGTTCGCGCCAACGTCGCTACGAGCTTCAGATCGGACGCATCAATCATCTTCGCACCGGTGCGAATCCGCTTCGCATTTTCATGAGAGAATTTGCAACTGCGCGACGGTATAGACCCAGGGACTCTAACGAGGAAGCCTATATGCACTCCCTTTTGCACATCGAAGCGTCGCCTCGAGGTGATCGGTCTCACTCGAGCCGCCTCGCCAAAAGCTATATCGCGGCCGTCAAAGCTGTTCGTCCTGATACCGTTGTGGACCACCTGAATGTCTGGTCCGAACCGCTTCCCGAGTTCAGCGGGGCATTGCTGTCGGCAAAATACGCTAAACTGGCAGGGCGAGACATGCTGCCAGAAGAAGCGGCCGCTTGGGAAGAGATCGGTCGAATGGTCGCTCGCATCGATCAAAGCGATGCGGTCTTGATATCGACACCAATGTGGAACCTGTCGCCGCCCTATCGGCTCAAACACTACATCGATCTGGTCACCCAGCCCGGTATAAGCTTTTCTTTCAATCCAACCGCTGGATATTTGCCCCTGCTAACTGACAGACCGGCGGTGGTCGTCTTGGCAAGTTCGGGTGACTTCTCGGACGGATGGAGTTGGGAGCGACCAGACCTTGCCACACCCTATCTCAAGCAAGCGCTGCGGTTCATCGGATTGACCAGCGCAGTCGTCGTTCCGGTCGGACCAACGACTGGCGATCCGACCCAAATCGCCAAGGCAAACAATGCGGCGGAAGCTATGTTGACCGACCTTGCCGGGCAGTTTGGGATCACACCATGAGCCACACGATGGCCTGGCTCTTACTCGTTCTTTCCGGGCTGCTGGACGTCGCTTGGGCTCTGGCCACAAAAAAAGCTGATGGCTATGCGAATTGGGGGTGGACAGCATTGTCGCTGGTTCTGCTTGGGGCATCCGTGTTCACCCTTGGCAAAGCACTGTCCGCTCTTCCGCTTGGCATGGCCTATGTCGTATGGACTGGAATTGGGGCTGTCGGCTCGGTTTTGGTTGGCACCTTGGTGTTCCAGGAGGTTCTGGACTTTCAACGGATGGCCTTCATCGCGATTGTCGTTGTCGGCATCATTGGCTTGAATTTGTCAACGCCGTAAGAGTCATACAACCGCGTCACTCGCTGGCTCAATGACGCAAGGCATCGCCTCGATATTCATGTTCGACGAATTTCGTCCTCGAGACAATAAGCAGTGACTGTGGCCCCATCCGAGTCCGGCTCGGCGGATTGGGCCGCCAATCCTGCGTCGCCGACCTGCTGTCGCCTGACTTCACCGTCGTGTGCCCGGACCTTCCTGGCTTCGGCATGTCCTACAAGCCCCCCGATCACCCGGAGAGCTCTCATTCCGCGAAACGTGGAAAGGCTTTGGCCTTGCTCGATCTCAAGCGTCGGCTGGGGCAAACGACCTTCTCGGTGCTAGGGTCGCGGAAGCCTGGTTGATTTCAGAATGGCAATGGACCATCCCGGGCCTAGAACAGCGATGACTTAGGGTATTCCGCTAACGTCACAGAACGACTATTCTACTGTGCGGCATTCAATTGGCACTTGGCCTATCCGGATAAGTGCCCCTTCAAGTCATTGTTGGGGTGTAGTTTTAATTTTTGCGACAGTGCAAAAGAAAAGGGCTGAGCCCGCTAACCAATGAGAAGCCGTTTAGATCTGGATGCGAGCCGACGATCCAAGCCCGGAACAGTGGCGGGCTCGTTGAACTGGGACGATTTGCGATTTTTGCTGGCGGTCGCAAAACACGGCTCGCTCTCTGCGGCCGCGCGGAATTTGCGGACCACGCAGCCCACGGTGGGTCGTCGAGTCGCGGCTTTCGAGGCCAGCCTTGGCACACAAATCTTTCGCCGTTTGCCCGGATCGCTTGCGCTCACTGAGTCCGGTGTTGCGATCCTGGAAAGGCTCGAACGCATCGAGGCCGAAACCCTGGCCATCGAGCGAACGGTCTCCGGGCGCGATGCGGGAGCCGAGGGCGTCGTCCGGGTCAGCGCAGCGGAATGGTTCTGCGCGCGCGTTCTGGCTCCGATCTGTGCGGAACTGTCCGAAGCCCATCCCGGCATGACCATCGAACTGCTCGGAGAGGCCCGCCGGGCTAATCTGGCGCGAAGCGAGGCGGACATAGCCTTTCGCTTCGTTCGTTTCGAGCAAGGTGAGGTGGTCCAGCGGCGACTCGGTGGCTTGGCCTTTAGCCTTTACGCCGCGCCGTCCTATCTCAACCGGCATAGCGAGCCGGACTTTGGGACAGGGTTCAAGGGTCATGCCATCATTGCGATGCGGAGCGAACTGGACGCGATTGCCGATCTCGCTTGGCTCGAAGATATCGCCTACGAAGCGGCCGCCGTGCTGCGAACGGATAGTCGCGAAGCACAGGCAAATGCGGCGGTAGCCGGCGCCGGCCTTGCCTGCCTACCGCGCTACATCGGCGACAACACGACAGGCCTTGTTCGGGTGAACACTCCCCTGCCCGTACCGGCGCGCGATATCTGGATGGGCATTCACGCCGAGGTTCGCAACACGCCCCGTGTGCAGGCGGCAGCGCGAATCCTCGCCACCGGCATCCGCAAAAAATCCTCCGGTCTCGAGCCCGGCGGCCGTCCCCAGACGAAAATGCATAGGGCCTAAACAAGGATCGGCAATTTCCTTTGCGTGGCAACTTCGCTTTTGTGGATCATCACTTCCACCAACGAAGGAGCTCGGTCGTGATGATCGATTGGAATGGCTATCACAAGCAGTTGCTGGGCCGCATCGGCGAATTGGGCAAACGCTCGCCGGATACGCTCAACGGATACAAGACTCTCAGCGCGGCCGGTGAAACGACGCAGAAGCTTTCGGCGAAGACCCGTGAGCTCATTGCGCTCGCCGTCGCGGTCACGGCACGCTGCGACGGCTGCATCGTCGTGCACGCCGATGCGGCCCTCAAGGCAGGGGCCGAGCCAGACGAGATTTGCGAGGCGCTCGCCGTCGCGGTTGCCCTGGGCGCGGGCGCGGCGATGGTCTATTCGGCCCGCGTGCTCGACGCTATCGCGGTGAAGTCTGGGCCCGCCACCGCGGAGAGGTTCGATGAGCGACGGGCCGTCAGGTTTGCCAAAAGTCGACTACGCTCAGCCGCGAGACGGACATGAGTTCCAGCACATGGTCGCTGCGAGCTCGTCATTTGATACGGTCCTCGAGACCATTCGCACCGTATGCGCGAGGCGGATATCTGGATCATCCATGAAATCGATCCGCAAATGCTGCTGAAACGTGGCGGCTATATCATGGCGCGCACGCGGCAGATTCTTTTCTTTCATCCGCGCTACATGGTTCGCCTGCTGGGCGCAGATCCGGCTGCGCTTTCAGAGGCGCCCCTGAAGGTTGTGGTCATGGAGGATGAAAATGCGGTTACGGTGAGATGGCCGGTCCCTGGGCTGCTGTTCGATCGCTACGGTCATGATGAATTGTCGGTGCTGGGGCGAGAGCTGGAGCAGATCTATGCCGCTATCGCCGCCAGACTGGCATGAGGACAGCGCAGGCTGTTTCGCAATGGCATGAGCCGGGTCTAGTGTAGGGCTGCGAGCCGAAGTTACAAGACCCCTTGCCCTTGACTGCGCTGCTCTGGGCAGTGTCTGCGATTTCGCGCATTTCGCCTGTCACCTAGACGGCGCTACGCCCGAACACGGAAACTGCGGCTGCCGTTGGTGTCGCGCTGACACTCGCTCTAGAGGCATTGAAAGCCGAGGATCGGACGGCCGCGATGGCGTAACAAGCCGTGCAGCACGCGACGGGAATGATTCACGCGTCTCCTTCCCAACCGGTCTAATCCTATCAGGCTGGTTTGGTTGCCTATCGAGCGGCCGGAGCGGTTTCGAACAAGCCTGATCTTCCAGCACGTTCCCCCGCCATTTTCTCGAACCGGTTGACCAGCCACTCGCGTTTCAGCCGCGACAGCCGCTGGATCCGGAGCATGCGTGAACCTGTCGATTCCGTACTGGCGGCAGACCGAGCGCAAGCTGTCCGTCTCGTCGGTCGGTTTGTCGTCGACATCCTGATCGCTGATCGGCACGCGGGCGTGGCATCACCATCGACGCCCGGGGCGAATGGTCAAAAGCTGTTGGCGTGTGGGCGCGATGTGAATCGTTGGCCAGATGGAGCAAATCTGCCGATGTGTTGGCCGAAATCAGCTGCAAAGCCGTCGCTCAAATCCGGATTTAATGCGACAATTCTGCAAACCAGGACGAAGTGGCTGCAGTCCGAGCTTACAGAAAGTCAAGGATGACTAGGCAATTGCAAGGTGACAAGAAGCGCTTGCCAACATTCAGGGTAAGGAATGCCGTAGTGGATGGTGTGGATGCCGTCGAGGCTGACACCGCGCTCGCCTTCGGACGCCATATGCACGATCAGTTTGGTGTCGGATTGATAAACCGAGGTGCGCAGGTCTCGCTCAGCGGTCGCGGCGTCGTCGAAGCAGGAACGGGGGACGTCATCACCGTCAACCCCGGCGAAGCACATGACGGGGCACCCATCGGCGATGGCGGTCGGTCGTGGCAGATGCTCTATTTTGAGCCGAAGACCGTCTCTAGTATTTTTCACGACATGACGGACGGCCGAGCCAAAAGCTTCGAGCTATCCGATCCTGTCATTCGCGACAGGGCCGTAGCGGACCAATATCGGTCGCTTTTTTCCGCCATGACCGCCTGCTCCAGCACAGGACAGCACATGCAAGCCGAAGAGTGTCTGTTTCTCCTGCTTGAGCAGCTTGTTGAGAACAGAGAAACCGTCAAGAAGCCACCATCGGTTCCGAAGGCGATTGCGGCTGCCAGATCGAAAATCGATGATGAGTCGGCCGCACCCATCACCCTCGATGATCTGGCGCGGCTTTGCGGAATCAGCCGTTTCCAGGTGGTGCGGGGCTTCGCGCGCGCGACTGGTTTCACACCTCACGCTTATATGATCCAGCGCCGGCTGCAGCTGGCGAAAAGACTGATCACGCGCGGGGTTGATTTGGCTCAGGCCGCCGCATCGAGCGGCTTTGCAGACCAAAGTCACATGACGCGGCTGTTCGTTCGCACCTACGGGATGTCGCCAGGATACTACGCGGCGGCGCGGCTTTAGGCGGCACCTGCAATTTCGTTCAAGACGAAAGGGCACTGCAGGAAGGACGATGGCTCAAAACATGAGAGAGCCAGCTATATGCCTGTCACCTTCCAGTATGCCAATACAATGCGTTCTGAATTCCCAGAGCTTGCAACGTGCACCCTCCACATCGAACCCATCCATCCCGACGCCGACGTTTCCGACGCAATTGCGCGCTTTCATGCCGTTGCCACTAACAGGCTCGCCGTATCGTCCGAGGGCGAATTCTCCGAGATACGGGCGTGGCGGCGTGCTTTCGCCAAAATGGGTCTGAAGCAGTATAGATGCGCCTCCGAAGCCCTGTTGCGCCGGTTTCGTAAGGAAGGCCGCCTGCCGCGCCTCCATCCCCTCGTCGACCTGTGTAACGCCGCTTCGGTTGCATACGCGATCCCAATCGCGGTCTTCGACGCCGCAAGGATTGAGGGCACGCTGGAAGTACGACACGCGACTGGCGAGGAAATCTACCAGACGTTTTCCGGTGAGGTGGAGAAACCAGAACCCGGCGAGATAATCTTCACGGACAACGGCAGCCGTGCGCATGCTAGGCGCTGGACAAACCGGCAAAGCGGATATTCCGCCGTTCGATCGGATACGGCCACCGCCTTCCTCGTCGCCGAGGCTTTGCACCCAACGGCAGTCGAAGACCTTACCAAGCTGATGGAAGAGTTGAAATCTGTGATCCTCGCATCCTGGCCGGCGAGTAAGGTGGCGGTGGCATGAGCATCGAATTTCTCCTGACGACACTCCTGATCGTCGCTTCTCCCGGTACAGGGACTATTTACACGCTCGCGGCGGGCCTGTCGGGTGGTGTGCGGGCCAGCTACGTCGCGGCCTTCGGCTGCACGCTCGGAACAGTGCCGCATATGATCGGTGCTATCAGCGGTCTTGCTGCGCTACTTCACGCCAGCATCACAGCGTTCCAGATTCTCAAATGGCTCGGTGTCGCCTATCTGCTATATATGGCTTGGTCCATGTTCCGCGAACGCGGTGTTTTGCGCATCGACGGCGCTCCCGTCGCCAAAAGCGACCGGCAAGTAATCGCCTCGGCCATCCTTATAAACCTGCTCAATCCGAAACTGTCGATCTTCTTCTTTGCCTTCCTGCCCCAGTTCGTGACGGTCGGTGAAGCTGCCCCAATCATGTTGATGTTAAAGCTCAGCCTTGTCTTCATGGCGCTTACCTTCATCGTCTTCGCGGCCTATGGCGTATTTGCCGCTTACCTGCGCCGTCACATCGTTTCCAACCTTGCTATTCAGCGCTGGATGCGGCGTAGCTTCGCAGCAGCATTCGGAGGACTTGCCATTCAACTCGCTCTCGCGACTAGATAAAATCTCCACGCTTGTTGTCGAAATTGCTAACATTCACGAGAAATCGGCTGCGCTATCCTCTAACTCAGAAGTGAACGCACAGAGCAACGCTGACGGCTGGGCGGATTCTTCAATATGATGGGAGAAGAGCTTGCGAGCGAAAGAAAACCCCTTTGGGAGGTAGTGCCGGCCCCTCGCGGAGATGCCGCATTCAAGTCATTGTGTCAGGCTCATGCCTCCGTCGCAACGGCGACAGGTTCAAGATGCCGAACCAGCACTGGGAAAGACTCGCAGCCAGATCTGCGTGCAATCGGCACCAGGAAAAGTTCTTGTTGTTGCGCGTGGCACAACGAAGCGTTGCTGGCGGACTGGAGCTGTCGTTGAACTTGGCGGCGTTTATGTGCCCGATTGCCCTAGAAATCATAACTCATCTCCTGTTGTGTGAACACAATCCCACGCTGCTCTTGCCAGCCGACAAATCGGCAACCCTCTGATGGCACAAGGTAGCCAGTTGAATTTCGTGTCTTCTTCAAAAATCGGCAAAACTTCGCGGAAATACAACGTCGGCCGACCGACGATTCTGATCCACCTCGCCAAAGTTTTTCCACGCTGTCATGGCCGAATAGGAGGCGCCAAGGATAAGATCGCTCTCCTCGGCAAACTGCACGCGGCCTTTGTGGACCACATATTGCCCTCCAACAATCACGTCCTCGACCTGATCGGATGTGGCGCTGTGCAGAAGCGAGCGAATTGGGTCGAAAATCGGACCGATGCGCGGGTGGATAAGGTCGACCAATACCAGGTCGGCCTTGGCCCCTGGTGAGATACGGCCGAGATCATCCCTGCCGAGAGCTCTGGCGCCGCCCAATGTGGCGGCGGTGAATATCTCGGCCGCGGTGGCAGCCTCATGGTCACGCGTTGCCACCTTGCCAAGTACCGATGCCATTTGCATCTCCAGCAGGATATCCTGCGGGTAGCTGTCTGTCCCAATCGACATGAGAATGCCATGTTCCTGATAGCGGCGAAAATCTTCCAGCACCACGCCACGGCGTGCCCACGCCAGCGGCGCGTGCGCCACACTCGCCCCGGACCGGCCAATCGCTTCAAGGTCGCCGCGATATGGGTAAGCGGTGAGGCTATGACCGGAAACATATACGGCGTGGCCGAGCACGACGTTGTGGTCGAGGATGCCAAGGTCGTCGACGTACCCGATCGGCGTGAGACCCGTTGTCCGCAAGGTTTCGTGAAACTCGAAAACTTGCTCGGCGATATGCAGCGTCAGAGGAGCCGATAGACGATCCGCAAGGTCCTTCGCGCCGACGAGCAACTCGGCTGTGGATGTGAACAACTCATCGACCACCACCGCCGTGCGTATGCGGCCATCGCCTGCTCCTTC
The DNA here is from genome assembly GCA_014189435.1 of Mesorhizobium loti. Lineage (NCBI taxonomy): Bacteria > Pseudomonadati > Pseudomonadota > Alphaproteobacteria > Hyphomicrobiales > Phyllobacteriaceae > Mesorhizobium > Mesorhizobium loti. Next base: position 2,479,245 of record CP050293.1, on the reverse strand, counting down.
GTGCGCGAGCGCGAAGGATTCCGCCTGATCGAGCAATCGCCTCTCGGCTCCAGCTTGAAATTTTCGCACAACGGCATCGTCATCGCCGTAGAGGTAGTCGGCAACCGCCAACGCTGGCCCATAGTAAAGCCGTATGCCAGCTTCGATTGCGGCTTCAACGACGGTGTGCCCATGCGCAAAACCGCCGCTGCCCATGTCGAGCACCGTCGTCACGCCGCTGCGCAAAAGCGTCCCGAAGCCGAAGCGCGCGCTTGCTGCAGGGTCTTCGTATGAACCCAGACCAGGACTGTCTGGCTTGCGGCGGGTTGAGTAATTGAGATAGCCGGTAAACAGCAGATCGCGCCTTCCCTGATCAACGACGAGACGATCACCCGCGTGAATGCCGACATGGGCATGAGTGCTGATCAGGCCGGGTATGAGCAGCTTGCCCGGGGCTTCCTCGACAACGTCAACATCGTCAGGCACGTCGCGCCCGACATAGCTGATCGTGTCACCCTGCCAGACCACCACGCCGTTGGCCAACAGCGTTTGGCGCACGCCGTCGAACACAACGACCCAGCCGGCACGAATGGCTCGCTTGTGCAGGGGACCAACGGTGGTCACTGCAAGATCTCCGCGAAAACCATCGCATCGCTCTCGTCGATGTCGACGAACACATTGTCACCAGCGGCCGGCCGCATCTCATCGTAGTGCGACGCCACTTTGATCGTCATTGCGTCGGTGGAGATCTGTGGGCAGGAAATCCGGACACGCGTCTGGTCACCGAGCGGCATAACCTCGAGAATGGTGGCATTCATGCCTTGGCCGGTTGGCTGCAGCACGAACGCCTCAGGTCGAACGCTGACGGTAGCCCGGGTACCTGCGGTCATCGGCGTGGCGGCATTTGCGTTGATGACACGGCCTCCGGCTAATCTGACGGCGACGCGACGGTCGCTGGCGGATGAAACGACCGTTGCGCCCATGCGATTGCTGTCACCTATGAAGCCGGCGACGAAAAGCGTTGCCGGGCGACGATAGATCAAGTCCGGGGATGCCAATTGCTGGACCGCTCCCTTGTCGAAAACCGCAATCCGGTCCGACATCGACAAAGCTTCGACCTGATCATGCGTGACATAGACCACGGTGATGCCGAGCCGCTTCTGCAGCGATTTCAGTTCGAACTGCATCTGGTCGCGAAGCCGCTTGTCAAGCGCGCCAAGCGGTTCGTCCATGAGCACCAGCTTCGGCTGGAAGACTAGCGCCCGCGCCACGGCGACACGCTGCTGCTGACCGCCAGACAACTGCGAAGGCTTGCGGCCGCCAAATCCGGAAAGCTCGACCATGGCGAGGGCGCTATTGACGCGATCGGTTATTTCGGCCCGGCCAAGCCGGCGTACCTTAAGCGGGAAGGCAAGATTCTCGGCGACAGTCATGTGTGGAAACAATGCGTAGCTCTGGAATACCACGCCTATGCCGCGCCGATGAGAAGGAACGCCGGTAATCGGCGCGTCGCCGATGAAGATCTGGCCAACACTCGGGTCCTCGAAACCAGCCAGCATCATCAGCGTTGTCGTCTTGCCGGATCCCGACGGCCCTAGCAGGGTCAGGAACTCGCCGTCATGAACATCGAGATCCAGGCCCGTCACGGCGAAGCTGTGGCCGCCATCATAGGTCTTGCGAACTCCCTTGAAGCGAACCGTGGCTCCGTTTCCGGCGGGCGCGGTCGACGATGTATAGTCATCAGTCTGGTTGGGCATCTGCCTCTCCCTTTGCAGCCTATCAAGCAGTCCACGCCGGCAGCGCCGGCGGAAACACGTCTTCAATCTTGCGCCCCGACCAGTTCCGGGATGCAAAGTCTTCTTGGATCCTGTGAGCGCCGTCGCGCACGCGACCCACGTCATCGGCGACGTCGAAGGCGAGCACTCGTCCGTTCTCGACGACCGTGTCGCCGTCGACCACCACCATCTCGACACAGTCGCTCGTCGTTGCATGCAAAAGCATACGGATTGGATCGAAGACCGGGCCAACGCGCAGTCTGGCGAGGTCGATAAGCGTGAGATCCGCTTTGGCGCCCACAGCCACGCGACCGAGATCGGGCCGGCCGAGCGCTTCCGCTCCACCCAGCGTCGCGGCGCGAAACACGTCCGCCGCGCTTGCCGCTTCCACGCTCTGGTCAGCAATCTTGCCCAGCAGCGACGCGCTGCGCATCTCCGCTATCATGTCGAGTGGATGGGAGGCGGTGCCGATCGACAGTTTGACCCCGCGCTTGCGATAACGATCGAAACTCTCAAGGATGCCGCCGCGCCGCATGCCAGCGATCGGTGTGTGGGCAATGGTGGCACCCGATGCCGCCAGCCGATCGAGATCATCATCATAAGCATAAGCAGTTTGCGAATTGCCGCCAACGAATCGACCATCGCCGAGCACCGTACGCGGCCGCAGGATACCGCTGTCCTCGATCAGGCGGACTGGAGTGCGGCCGGTCCGCCTCAGTGCCTCGTGGAATTCGTAGACTTGTTCAGCAAGCCGGAGCGCGATACCGACACCCAGATCGTCGGCGGCATTGCGTGTCGCTTCAAAAATCGCTGGCGTGCAATTGAAAGCCTCGCCGGGAATGAGCATGCCATGGAACCGGCCGCCATTGTCGCCGGCGTGTCGCGCGATGAAGTCGGAAGCGTACTGAAGCTGCCGCAAGGCCACGTCCTCGCGAATTTCCCGTACGATTCGCCCCCGATCGTCGACAATATATCGGCCCGGATTGAAGGAGGGACCGTAGTAGAGGCGGATGCCACTTTCGGCGGCCCGCCGCAGCATGGTTTTGCCGTCATCGAACAGGCCACCGCCCATCTCAACGACGGTGGTAATGCCATGCCGCAGCAGCAACGAAAATCCATAGCGGATCGAAGCGTCTGCATCGGTGCCGTGGTCAAGGCCGACCTGCCCTTCCCTCATCGGCTCATAATTCAGAAACCCGGTGCCCAGCAGGTCCCGACGCCCGCCATCGACAACCAGGTGGTCGCCGTAGCTGGCGCCGACATGCGCGTGCGTGCTGATCAACCCCGGAATGAGCAATCGCCCCGGCGCCTCGATGCGGCGGGCGACCGGCCCGTCATAGCTCTGGCCGACGTGAACGATCCGATCGTTACGATAGACGACGACACCATTGTCGAGAATGCGATGGTCGCCGTCGCGGTGGGCGATTGTCCAGGACGCATGTATTGCCGTCGCGCCATTGTCGGTCATGGTCGGCCCCCGTGTTGACGAAGCTCCCGATCTGCGTCTCTGGAAAACTCATCCTGCGGCCATGGCCGCGCGCGACGTCGAGATCGATGTAAGGCCAATCGAAACCGACCTGATATTGATGCAGCATCGAAGTGCGGCCTAACGGTCTCGCCACGACCGATCATTTAGCGAAGCTGCCGACTACCTCATAGTGCTTCACATGCTGTTCGAACCGTATCAGCAGCGCGCGATCTTCCTCGGCGACAATCGCGGTCTCGAACGTGTCTCCGGCAAACGCGCGCACCCCCGCCATGTCGTCGAACCACATGATGGTTTTGAATTCGACAAGGTCGCCATCGCGCCGTCGATTGATCTGCATGTCGTGGGGGCCGTTATCCATCGCCTTCAAGGCTGGAATGATCGTGTCTCGCAAGAAGGCTTCGTAACGGTCGGCTTTTGAAACCTCGGCCCAGGCCTGCCAGATACGCGCAATCATTTGTCTCTCCTGTCGTCCATGGGGGAATTCGTTAGCGCATCCGGCCGAGGCTCCGGCTGCACGAGGTCTTGCAGAACGGTCTGCAACATCGAGTCACGGTGCGAGAAGCGCCCGTACCAGGCGGACAGTTGCGGCCTGCCAGCGGTCCAATCATCTTTCGGAAACCGGAAGGAGACATAACTCAACGCAACAGCAACCGCGATCGTGCCGAGGTCGACGCGCTCCTCGAAGGACGGGCTGGCGCGTTCGAGATAATCGTAGCATCGCCATGCGCTTGCCCGCAGCCGCTCCGCCACCTCTGGCATCTGCTGGTCGACCGGCCGCCAGCGTTCCAGAAACCGCTCGATCATCGTGTCCATCAGGCCGGTGCCCAGCGACTGCATCGTCAGCACCGCCGCGCGTTCGCCGCCTTGTGCCGGCAACAGCGTTTGGCCAATGGCTAGTCCGCACAGATAGTCGCAGATGGCACGTGAATCGAAAACGATGAGGGAACCCCCAACGACAAGCGTTGGCACTTTGCCAAGCGGGTTCGCGTCCTTCACCCGTGCCGGCACGTTCCAGGTATCGCCGGGAACGATGTCGATCGTCGAATGCAGATCGAGTTCATGGGCCACGACACGTACCATGCGTGCGTAAGGCGAATAGGGAGCGGACAGCAGTTGCGGCTTCAAGTCGTAACCCCGACATGTTCGAGCACGTGTAAGACCAGGGGCGCCGGTGGCGGGCATCCCTTGGATGGCCGGCTTAGACGGGGCAATCGGCTGCATCCAGCCAACCCGAGATGAAGCTGGTCAGATAGCGCCGTTTGGCTTCTTCATTCATCGTCGACGTGATGTATTCGTGCCAGCGGCGGAGTTCGTAATAGATGATCTTGCTGTCCCAGGTGCATGCGATCGCAGCGCGTTCGAGCGAGATACGGCTCAATGCGGGGTAGTTGTCCTCGACCGAATAGGCATAGTTGAACGCGGCATTGCCCTTGCCGAAGATGGTGATCGTCACGAACCCTTGCCCCAATATGGCAAAGCCGACGCGCTGCTTGAGATCGATGTCGCCGCTCTCGATCTGTTGCGTCAGGAATGCTTCCAGATTCTCGGCGGTTCCAGGCTGCAAGTCGACGCCCTCGCGCCGCAAATGATAGATTTTCAAGGCAATCTGGTCGTGCAGGAGAAGCCCGATTGGATCCGCCCGCCGACGCATGTAGCGATAGACCTCGCCATGCTGGTCGAGCATGGTATCGACGTTTGCCACGCCGGCAAGATAGGTCGACGGAAGCGAGCTTTCGTTGCGCTGCTCGTAAGGTAGCACTGTCATCAGCCCGCTCCGCCGTAGGTCATGATCTCTATGCTAGCCAAGTCTTTTCCTCCCATCGGATCAGAAGCGCGGACTGTCGACGCCACCTTGTCGCAGCTGCCGGGCGTCCTTCCAGCGGTAGATCGGCAGCAACAGGCCGGGTATCCGTCCAAATCCAATTGGCGCCCGCTTGAACGGTTTCAACCGGATCTGCAGTGCCTCGACAGGCGTCCCGATCAGATGTTGGGCAATCGCCTTGCCCATTGCCGTCGCCGTCGGCACGCCACGGCTCGAATAGCCCAGCGCCGCCGTAACGCCCTCGGCCAACTGGAAATACTGGGGGAACGTGTGAGGGTGCATGTCGACATCTCCGAACCAGTAGTGTTCCCACTCGATGCCGCGCAGTTGCGGAAAAACCCATTCGAAGCGATCGGACATCATTCTGCTTGTATGGGTTCGGTTTCTGCCGCGAACCCGCTCGACAAAGACCGACGTGACTAACCTCCCCTGGACGTCCAGACGCATATTGGTGAAATCACCGCGAGTATCGAGGACATGATTGCCGCCGGGCAAAACCGTGGAGCGCACCGCGTCCGGCAGGGGCGCCGTAGCCATGCAAGCAACGGTGCTCTTGGCAAAAGCAGCGGACAGCCCTGGCCAGAGCTTGCCCGTATAGGCTCCCGTGGCAATCAGCACGCGATTGGCGGTAACGGCACCGTCGCTTGTTTCGACGCGCCATCGGTTGCCTTGCGGCCGAATGGCCAGCACGGGCGATTGGGTGAATATCCGTGCCCCGAGCCCTGTCGCGGCGGCCGCCAGCCCTCGCGCATAGCCGAGCGGATTGAGATGGCCGGCATCCTTCAGCAGCCAGCCGCCGAAAAAGCGCGGCGAGCCAGTCAGCGCAGCGGCTTCGGCCTTATCGACAGTCCGGCATGCGGCACCGAGCGCGGCATAGTCGGCGTTTCGTTTGGCAATCGTTGCCAGCACCGACGGAACATGCGCGACCTGCAGGAAGCCGTTCCATCGAAGATCGCAATCGATGCCGTAACGCTCGACGATATCGGCCACCTCCCGGCCCGCGCCAAGCTGCATCGCAACCATGCGCCGGCCCCATGGCACTCCATGCAGCCGGTTGATGGTGGCCAACGACATATGCTGGAACGTCGGTGTGCAATGCCCGGCATTGCGGCCGGAACCGCCATAGCCAATGTCCTTGGCTTCCAGGACAACGACATTCCTGCCGCTCTCGGCGACATGAAGTGCTGTCGAAAGACCCGTGTATCCTGCACCCACGACAACCACGTCTGCGGTATCGTCGCCGTTTAGAGACAATGTCGGTGGCGGCGGGGGCGCGGTAGCCGCCCAAAGTGTCGTCGCCAGATCGGTCGGTTCAATCTGCACGGGATGCCCTCCGCAGGTTACGGCGACGAAGGCCATCGGCGACGATCTGGATGATGGCCGAAAACACCGCCAGCAGTGTGCCGGCGGCGAGGATTGTCGGATCGACATTCTCGCGAAGGCCGCTCCACATCTGTCGTGGCAGCGTCCATTGTTGTGCGTCAGCCAGGAACAGCGCGATGACCACGTCATCGAACGAAACGATAAATGCGAAGATCATGCCGGAAACGATACCGGGCAGGATAATCGGCAGCGTAATGCGCCAGAAAGTCTCCACCGGGGAGGCGCCCAGGCTGAGCCCCGCGCGAACGAGGTTCTGGTCGAAGCTCGCCAGGATCGATGTCACGGTCAGCACCACGAATGGCGTGGCAATCGTGGCATGCGCCAGCACCAATCCGAGAAAGCTGCCGGTCAGGCCGATCGGCACATAGGCGAAATAAAGGCCGACGGCGGTGATGATAACCGGAACCACGAGTGGCGCCGTGACCAGTGCCATGAAGAAGGAGCGTAGCGGAAAGTCGGGCTTGGCAAGTGCAAGGGACGCAAGCGTTCCCAACACGGTGGCCAGCAAGGTGGACAGCGTCGCGAGCAGGACGCTGTTCCTGGCGGCCAGCTGCCATGCGGGCGAGGCCGCCAGGATCTCATACCATTTGAGACTGAAATGTTCGATCGGAAAGGTGAAATATGGAGCCTGGTTGAACGAAAGCGGAATGATCACCAGGATTGGCGCGATCAGAAAGACGAATACCAATCCGCTGAATAGATAGAGCGCATTCAGCCCGATCGAGTTGCGGCCACCGAACAGAAGATGGAGCATCATCGGCGCGCCTCCATCATCAGGTCGATCGGGCCGACGATCAGGCGAATGAGCAGGTAGAGCCCGCCCATGCTTGTCAGCAACAGCAGCGACAGAGCTGCCGCCATGCCCCAATTAAGCGAGTTGGTCGTGTGGAAGGCGATGAGGTAGCTGAACAACTGGTCGGCGGGACCGCCGACCAGGGCTGGCGTCACGTAGTATCCAATGGCACTGATGAAAACCAGGACACAGCCATTGATGATGCCCGGCTTGACCAAGGGCAGATAGACCTTCCACAGGGTATATGCCGGGCTCGCGCCAAGCGACAAACCGGCGCGGACATAGTTGATCGAAACCGTCTTCATCGAATTGCAGATCGGCAGCACCATGAACGGCAGCAGCACATGCGTCATGACGATGATCACGCCGATGCGGCTGAACATCAGCGGCAACGGCTCATTGGCAAGACCGAGCATAGAGAGTCCACTGTTGACTACGCCCTGGGTCTGCAGAAGAACGATCCAGGCGGTAGTGCGCACCAGCACCGATGTCCAGAATGGCAGCAGCACCAGCATCAGCAAAACATTCGACAGCCTTTGCTGCACGGACGCTATGACCAGCGCCACAGGAAACCCAAGGACCAGCGTGCACAGGCAGACAAGCGCCGCCACGCCTAACGTCCTGGCGAGAATGGGAAGGTGGATATCGCGACCGGGCAGCGCTCGCGTCACCTCCCCGGCGACCGTCATTCGCAGATCGACGGCAGCCAGAACATTGCGCAACGTATAAGGACGAGCGGCGCGCTTAAGCGCCGACCATGTGTCTGTGTCCAGCCACTTTCGGTCTATCCCGCCAAGCCGTTCACGCGCCGATGCACCGGCGGCGGACGAAAGCCGGTTGCCGGTGGTCACGATCAGCTTGCGAAAGCCCGGCACCTCGTAATCGAGAAACTTGCCCAGCAGCGCGGTCTTGCGTTGTACGCCCGACGCAACCAGATCCGATTCCATGGCTGCGAATGCATCGTCGCCAGGCAGTTGCCGGCCGTTCCAGGACGCCAGTGCAGTTCTGGTCTCAGGCAGTTGCTGGTAGATCGTCGAGTTGTCGACCGATCGGAGCAGCATTGCTCCGATCGGCAAAGCAAAGCCAATACTGATAAACAGAACCAGCGGCAGCGATAGGAGAAAGAGCCTCGATTGTCGCTTGCGCCTTGCCCTGTTCAGCAATTTGCCCAGACCAAGGTCAGCGACGGGCATGGTTGGTGCCAGTTGCATCGTCGTCATGTGTCACCTGCCCTGACATTGATTGGCAGTCGATGGCGTCACCCGGCGTTCAGCCAGGAGATGAACCGCTGCTCGAGTTCCTCGCCGTTATCGGCCCAGAACTGAGCGTCGTTCGGGATTGCGGTTTTCAGGTTCTCCGGCGAGGTCGGCAAGTCCTTCAGCTTGTCCGCCGACAGCAGTCCGGTGGTGGCCAGCAAGGTCGGGCCGTAGGATATGTACTTCTGCTGCTCGGCCTGAAGCTGCGGCTGCATGGCCGTTTCGATAAACTTGTAGGCAAGGTCCTTGTGCGGAGCACCCTTGACGATCGCAAAGAAGTCGCCGTCATAGTTCTGACCATCCCAAATGATCACGAAGTTCTTGCCGTCCTGCTGCCTTGCGTTGGTTATCCGCCCGTTCCAGCCCGTCGACATGGTAACCTCGCCCGAGCCCAGCAACTGCGGCGCGGAAGAGGACGACTCCCACCAGACTATGTCCTTCTTGATCTGATCGAGTTTGGCAAAGGCGCGCGCAACCCCCTCCTCGGTGCGCAGCACCTTGTAGATTTCGCCCGGCGCGACGCCATCGGCATATAGCGCGAATTCGAGCGTCGTAATCGCCTTCCGGCGCATCCCGCGCTTGCCGGGGAAAGTCTTCACATCCCAGAAATCGGCGACCGTGGCCGGCCTCTTGCCGGGGAAACGATCGGCATCATAGGCGATGATCGACGCTGAAATGATGGTGCCGACGCCACACTCCTGGACGGCCAGCGGAATGAACTTCGACTTGTCGAGCTTGTTCCAATCGAAAGGCTCCAGATTGCCGTTGTTGCAATTGTCGATGATGACCGACGTTTCGCCCTGAATGATATCCCAGGTGACGGCATTGGCCTCGACCATCGCCTTCAGTTTTGGAGCGGCATCGTCGGCGGATTCGACCACCGGCGTCACGCCCGTCGCCTTGGCGAAAGCGTTGAAATAGACATCCTGGCTTTTCTGATAGGCGCCGCCATATGCCATGACATTGAGCGCGTCGGTGGCCCGTGCTGGCGATCCAAAGCATAGGATCGCTACAGCCGAAGCCATCGCAGTCGACATTGCAGTTGTTATTTTCACATCTCTCCCCTTTGCTACCTAAGCGTTCATCTCGTGTAGTCAATGTATTGCTTTAAATGCACCAAACATAACTTATATACTACTTCTTCGAGCGGCAACGGCAAATTCACGCAGGGCGTAATACATAGATCAGCTTTCGCATCGCCTACATCCGATACCGTTAGATCTGTCGAGTCTTGGCGTGGAATATGCGCCCGATGAAGTTCATTAGGATCTGTGCTGCCAGGATGGCTGTTGTGCCGGTGTGGTCGTAATCCGGGGCGACCTCGACGAGGTCGATGCCAACCACCTCGCCACGCTTGGCCAGACCGGCAAGCAATTCGAGCACCTCGTAGTAGATGAAGCCGCCATGCGAGGGCGTGCCGGTGCCCGGCGCGATCGACGGATCGAACCCGTCAATGTCGATGGTGACATAGTAGCGCTTGCTGGCCGGGATGCGATCGAGAACGCCTTCGACGCCGAGTTTGCGAAACTGGCGCACCGACAGGATGTCGGACCCCATGCCGCGCGCCGCCTCATAGCCTTCCCTGGCCGTCGACGAAACATTGCGAATGCCGATCTGCGACAGGCCGGTGACATAGGACTTTTCAGCCGCCCGGCGCATCGGGTTGCCGTGGCCGTAGCGCACGCCGTGGCGCTCGTCGACGAAATCGAGATGCGCGTCGATCTGCACCAGGTGGATGTCGCTATGGCCGTCGAAGGCGTTGATGCAGGGAATATTGATCGAGTGGTCGCCGCCCAGCACCACCGGCAGCGCGCCGGCTTCAAGGCATTTGCGCACGCCATATTCGATGTTGGCGTGGCTATTGATGGTGTCGGTGTGGATGATGTCGGCATCGCCGAGATCGACCATGCGCACGCTCGCCGGCAGGTAGGTGACGTCGTCCTCATGATCGTAGGCGCCGCCATGACCGAAGGAGAACAGCGTCGACGCCTCGCGGATGGCGCGCGGCCCGAGTCGCGCGCCGGCACGCCATTGCGTGCCGAAATCGTAAGGCGCGCCGAGAATGGCGACATCGGCGTTTATCGCATCCCAGTCGGCGATGTAGGGTGACTTGGCAAAGGTGCAGATACCGACAAATGGCAAGTTGAGGCGGCCGCTCTCATAGCCGTGACCGGCATTCTTGGCGGTGGTGTCGGTGTCTGTCATGGCATGCTCCAGGTCTGCTCGGTTCGGCAATTCTGTGTGAACGCGCGCGGCGTCGGCGGCGAAGGCTGCTGGTCGGCAGCCCGTTGGACATTCAGATCTTGGTTTCGCGCCGGTACGGCAGGCCGACGGCGGCCGGTGGCTTGACGCGGCCGTATAGACCGACAAGCGCCAGGATCGAGGCGACGTAGGGCAGTGCGATGAAGATCTGATAGGGCACGGTCGGGTTGGCAAATTGCAGCCGCAACTGCAGCGCGTCGCAGAAGCCGAAAAACAGCGAGGCGACGACCGCCCACAGCGGATCCCAGCGGCCGAGGATCACCGCCGCAAGCGCGATGAAACCCTTGCCCGCGCTCATATGCTCGGTAAAGACGAAGACTTGCGACAGCACGATGTAAGCGCCGCCAAGCCCGGCGAGGCCGCCGCTGGCCAACACACAGCAGAAACGCACCCAGTAGACCGGCACGCCGGCCGAATCCGCGGCCGCAGGGTTCTCGCCGGTGGCCCGGATCTCCAGCCCCCAGGCGCTGCGGTACAGCAGCCAGTAGACCAGCGGCACGATCAGATAGAGGGCGTAGACCAGCGGATCCTGGTCGAAGAACACCGGGCCGATCAGCGGGATTGACGACAGGCCGGGAATGGCGATGGGGGAAAACCCGGGCAGCGCCTTGGTGGTACCGTCCATGCCAAAGGCCAGCCGCGCCAGGAACGCCGTCAGGCCGCCGGCGACCAGATTGATGGCGATGCCGCAGACGATCTGGTTGACGTTGAGGCGGATCGACAAGAAGGCCAGCACCGCGCCGCCTGACGCGCCAAAGGCAATGCCCAGCAGCACGCCGGCCATCGGGTTGCCGGTGAGGAAGGAGCCGAGTGCGCCACCGAAGGCGCCGGACAGCATCATGCCTTCGAGCCCGACGTTGTAGATGCCGCCGCGCTCGGCGATGACGCCGCCAAGGGCCGAGAAGGCGATGGGCACCGTTAGACGCGGGCTGGTCTGCAAGAGGTCGGTCGACGAGGCGATATCCAGCCACTCAGGCATTCTGCTTCTCCCCATTCTGCTTGCCGCGCGCCGGGAGAAGGTCTTCCATCGAGCGGCGCTGCGCCAACATCCGTCCCCAGCGCGAGTCGGAGAAACGGATCGACAGGCTGGCGGCGACGAACATCACGATCAGCCCCTGAATCGCGTCGACCACCGTGCTGTCGACGCCGACCGCGCGCTGCATGAACTGGGCGCCGGAGCGAAGACCGGCGAAGAACAGCGCGGCGACGACGACAAGGATGGGGTTGGCGGCCGCCATGAAGGCGACGACGATGCCGTCGAAGCCGTAGCCAGGGCTGAAGCTCTGGAACAGGCGGTATTTGACGCCCACAACTTCCAGCCCGCCGGCCAGGCCGGCCAGCGCCCCGCCCAGCATCATCGATACGACGATCTGTCGTCGCACATTGATGCCGGCATAGCGCGCCGCCTGCGGATTGTGGCCAACCGTGACCAAGGCAAAGCCGAACGTCGTGTATTTCAGGCAGAACGCCAAGATCAGGGCGAGGCCAATGCCGAACAACGCGCCGGCATGGGCATCGGTCGGCGGCATGATCGACGGCATGAACAGGCTGAATGGAATTTCCGGCGAATAGGGGTAAGGCGCGCCCTCCTCCATCATCGGCCCGCTCGCGGCGTAGCTGACGATGTTCATGCCGACATAGTTGAGCAGCAAGGTGACGATGACCTCGTTGATGCCGCGATAGGCCTTGAGCAAGCCGGCGATCGCCGCCCATAGGGCGCCGCCGAGCATGGCCGCAGCGATGCAGACGGCCATGTGCAGTGGCCAATAGAATTCGGGCAGATAAAGCGCCGCCATAGTGCAGAACAGCGCGCCAAGGTAGATCTGACCTTCGGCGCCGACATTGAACAGCCCGGCGCGCAGCGGGATCGCCACGGCCAATCCCGCAAGCACGATGGGAGAGAATTTCACCAGTGTCGCACCGAACCCGAAATAGTCGAGGAACGCCTCGCCGAACAGCGCGCGGTAGGCCAGCAGCGGATTGGCCCCGGCGATAAGAAACAGTACCGATCCGACCAGCAATGCCAGCACCACCGCCCAGAGCGTTCTTGTCGCGAAGACGACACCCATGACATTGTCCACTACGCCGCGCTCCTCACACCCGCCATCAGTTCCCCCAGCCGCTCGGATGTCGCCTCATCGGGGGCCAGCACGCCGGTGATGGCGCCGGCGCACATCACGGCGACGCGGTCGGAGACGTCGAGCACATGTTCGAGCTCCGTCGAAACATAGAGGACGCCGACGCCGGTCTTCCTCAGGTCGAAGATCATGTTCTGCACGAACTCGATAGCGCCGACATCGAGGCCCTTACAGGCCTGCATGATGATGAGTATGCGCGGCCGCGCCTCGATTTCGCGGGCCAGGATGACCTTTTGCTGGTTGCCGCCCGAAAGGAAGCGGGCCGGCTGTTGCGGCGAGCGCAGACGCACGTCGTAGCGCTTGACCAGATCGGCGGCGTTGCGGGCGATATGGCTGAGGTCAAGGATGCCGTTATGCGAGGCCGGCGGTCGGTCGTAGTCGCGCAGGATGAGGTTAGTCGCCACCGGATAGTCGAGAACAAGGCCTGTGTGCTGCCGGTCCTCTGGGATGAAGCCGATGCCGGCTTGGTTCTTGCGCGCGCGGACATCGAGCGTGGCGATATCCTTGCCCTCGACCGTGATGGCACCAGCTTCGAGCGGCCGCATTCCGGCGATCACCTCGCCTAGCTCGCGCTGACCGTTGCCGTCAACGCCGGTCACGCCGAGCACCTCGCCGGACCGCAGCGTCAGGCTGAGGCGGTCCAGCGCCCGCGTTCCCTGGTCATTGCGCGCGACCAGGTCCTTCGCCTCAAGCACGACTTCGCCGGGCGGCGATTTCACCCGCTTGAGGTTGAGCACGACATCGCGACCGACCATCCGACGCGCGAGGTCACGCGGTGTCGTCTCGGCGGAATCGCTTTCATGGGTTACCTTGCCGTGGCGCATGACCGTGACACGGTCGGCGACATGCATGACTTCGTCGAGCTTGTGGGTGATCAGCAGGATAGTGTGGTTGGCGGCGCGCAACGCTCGCAGCGAATCCAGAAACGAGGCGATCTCGGTCGGCGCCAGCACGCTGGTGGGTTCGTCGAGGATCAGCACTTCGGCTTTCCGGTACAGGGCCTTGAGGATTTCGACGCGCTGGCGTGTGCCCATCGGCAGCGACCGGATCGGGGCCTTCGCGTCGATGTCGAAGGCGAGCTTGCGACTGAGCGCACGAATGTTGGCTTCGTGCGCCCGCAAGGGGATGGTGTGCGGGCCGCGTTCAAGGCCCAGCACGATGTTCTCAGCCACCGACAGCGAATCCACCAGCATGAAGTGCTGGTGGATCATGCCGATGCCGTTGGCGATGGCGTCGCGCGGCGAGGCCATGCGCAACGGCTTGCCGTCGAGCACGATCCGCCCCGCATCCGGGCGGTAGAGCCCATAAAGAACGTTCATCAGCGTCGTCTTGCCGGCGCCATTCTCGCCCAGGATGGCATGGATGGCGCCCCTGGCGATGCGGATGCCGACATTGTCGAGAGCCTTGAAGCCGGCGAACGACTTCGAAATCCCGTCTATATGGATATGATCCATCGCGGTGCATCACCATGTTGAAGAGAGGGGATGAAGAGGTTGCGGCGTCTGACGCCGCTCAGACCTTCAGTTCACCGGACTTCATCTTCTCGGACAGCGCCAGGACTTCGCTCTTAATGGCGTCGGGCACGGCGGCATGGAAGGTGCCTATGCGGCAGGCTTCCGGCGCCTTCAGGTCGAAATGGTAGTTCTTGCCCTCGAGCTTGCTGCCCTTGCCGTAGCCGACATAGTCGAGCATCGCGCCCCTGATGTCGAAGATCGCCGATTGCAGCACCGTGTCCGGCCAGTCGGCAATCGCGTCGTAATAGATGCCCATGCCCCAGACGCCCTTTTCCTTGCACGCCTGCAAGCTGCCGATGACGGCGTTGTCCATGGTTGGGAAGACGAAATCGGCGCCTTGCGCAATCTGGTTCAGCGCGGCTTCCTTGCCCTTGGCGATGTCATCCCAGTCGTTGGTGTAGGCGGTGAACACCTGCTTGCCGCCGGCAGCCTTGAAACCGGCTTCAAAGCTCGAATTCAAATCCAGTGAAAGCTTGATCTTCTGGCCGCCGATGAAGCCGGCCTTGCCGGTCTTCGACATCTTGCCGGCGGTGTAGCCAAGCAGATAGCCCGGCTGGGCATAGTAGAAATCGGCGGAGGCTAGATTGCGGCTGCCTTGCTGGCCGTTGTTCACCAGGAAGATGGTGTCGGGATATTTGGAGGCGACGCGTTTGGCAGCATCCTGGAATTCGCCGCCATGGCCGATGACCAGTTGATAGCCGCGCCGCGCATAGTCGGCCATCGCCTCGGCCTGGTCGGCCTGCGCCACCTTCTCGCTGTAGGCGATCTCGACGCCGAGCTTTTCCTTGACCTGCTGGATGCCTTCGTAGCCCGACTGGCTCCACGATTTGTCGGTGATGTTGCCGGGCATGACGATGGCGACCTTGTAGCCTTGCGCCCATGCCGGGCGCAGCGCCGACAAGGCAAGGACAGTGCCGCTCAGCGCAATGAAATTCCTTCTGTGCAATGTCATGCCCGTTCCCCTTTTTCGCGGCCGTTCTTGTGAGCCGTCTCTTCGCTTTTCGCGCCGATCCAGAGCCTTTGGCCGTGTTTGCGCAGGGGGTATCCTCGACCAGGAATTGCTTCAGATCGATCTAAAATAAATGAACTTCATTTTAGATTTTCTTTCGCTAAAGCGGACTGCGCCGACGTAGTTCAGCGCGGATCGGAGCCAGGCGCATTGCGCAGCAATTCGCCGAGGAATGCCTTGGTCAGGCGCTCGTTCATGCGGTCGCGCTTCACCGCCACTTCGAAATGCGAGACATGGCGAATGCGGCTGGGCAGCAGCGGCCGGATCTGGTCGGCAGCGGTCCAGAAACGGGCGAAATGCATGGGCAGGAAACCGACGAAGCGGCCCGACAGGATGAGATGCATCATCGCTTCCATGTCGATGACGGAGGCCGAGTCGACGACGCGTTCCGAAGCCAGTTCGATGTTGGCCGGGACATGGCCGCGAATGACGTATTTGCTGCGCGCCATCGCCTCGATGTCGACGTTGTCGGGTGCCTGCTCGAACAGCGGGTGACCGCGGCCGCAATGCAGCAAGTGCACCTCGTCGACGAAGGGCTCGTAGTGCAATCCAGGGACACGGTGGTAGAACGGCGCGATCGCCACATGCAGGCTGCCTTCCAGCAGGCCTCGTTCGAGTTGCGCCGGTTCCATGATCTGCATGGCCAGATAGACGTCGCTGTACTTGTCGTGAAAGCGCGCCACCGCCGAGGAAAGCGGCATTTTCGGATTGGTCACTGTGGTGTCGACGACACCAATGTCGAGCCGGCCGGTCAGCTTCTTGCGCAGCTCGCCGACATCGCGCACGAAGGCATTGTGTCCCTGGAACATCGCGACGGCAGCTTCATAGACGCTCTGGCCCTCGGCCGTCAGCCTGAAGCCGGCGCGACCGCGCCGGCAGAGCTTTAGCCCCAGCCGCGATTCCAGCGCCGACATCTTGTTGCTGATCGAGGCGGCGCTGATGTTTGTGCGGGCTTGTGCAGCCGAAAAACCGTTGCATTCGACGATGATGCAGAACAGCCGCAGGAGATTGATGTCGAGACCATCAAGCGGGAATTTCGAGTTCTTGCCAACACTGCCCGCCAAGCTGAACCCCCGATCGTCAGTTCGAGAATGCTCGGCCGCGGCGCTCTGTCCAATGTACGGCCCTAATCAGGCCGCGACGAGCGTCACATCGGCCACCTTGAAATCGCACGATATGGCGCGGCCAAGCACAGGATCGCGCAGCGCAATGGCAAAATCGAGCATGCAGGGCTCGATCGGTTGTAGCATCGGCACCGTTCCGGAAAACAGCATGCCTCGCTCGCGGCGAAAGCCGCGCTGCCTTTGCGCCTGTACAATCAGGCTGTCCGGCGCCAGAATGCTGTCGACGGCACCGGCCTGCAGCAGCGTCTGGCCGCTGCGCAATTCCAGGATCAGTCGATCCCAGTGATCGCGCACCTCGCTGAATGGCCAAGCCGTTCGGGCGATGACCTTCTGGCACAGGCTTTTCGATTTCTCGGCCGAATAGTGCTGCTCGGTGGCAAGGTCGAACTGGTCGTTGCCGACAGTGACATAATCTGTGCCTTCGAACGAAAACAGCACGAACTCGACCTCGGGCCGCGTATCCGGGCCGATCGCCTCGACCCGCCCGCCTTGCATCAAAAGGCACGTCATGGCCGGGTGGAAAACCGGGACGTTTGGTGGCACCGAGACGCCCAGAGCGCGCATCTCAGCCAGATGCGCGGCGACATCGATTTCGCTGCGGCCGGAATAGCCGGCAAGCAGCAGCTGCTCGACGACTGGAAAAATTGCCCCGCCGTCGGGGGTCATGAAACGCAACTGTGTCAAACTCGGCCCCTGTGGCTGTTTGTGCGGACGCGGCTCATCCGGAACAGAGCATGATCCCGCAAGATGGCATCCGGATTTTGGAAAAGGTCATGTTCAAAAAACAAGATCGAGTTGCATCCCGATCCCATCGGGATGCAACTGGCTCTAGCGTCGGGGCAGCACCCGACCGACCGGCTTTTCATATTGCGGGATCGGCTCGACCATCGGCTGGTGGCGGCCGGCGGCGATCTCGGCGCGGACATGAGCGGCGATCTCCTCCATCGGAGCAAACCAGACGTCGCCCTGCGCCACCACCTTTTCGAGGAACTCGTTGAAGACGTGCCAACGCGACAGGCGGCCGGTGACGAAGGGATGCAGAACCGGCACCCACAGCGCGCCATAGGCATAGGCCGCCTCGAATTCACGCAGATACAGGTCGAAGCCGTTGCGGGCGCTGCGCACTGGCATCATGTAGTGCAGGTCGAACGACTGGACATATTGCGGCCAGTCGTCGAGGCCCCAATGGCTGGGCAGTTCGATCAGTTCGCCCCCGCTCTTGCGGCTCTTGATGACGTAGGGAATGTCGGCGCCCATCAGCGAGGCGTCATACTGGAAGCCCCGGTCGAGCAGCAGGTCGAGCGACTTGTTGGAGAAATTGTAGAGCGGCGCGCGCCAGCCGCGCGGCGCCTTGCCGGTGACGCGCTTGATCACCTCGATGCCGACATCGAGCCAGTGCGCCTCGTCGGCTTCGGTCTGCTCCAGCGGGTTCTCGTGGATGTAGCTGTGATGGGCGATCTCGTGGCCGCCCTCGAGGATAGCCTCGACCGCCTGCGGGTATTGCTCGATGCACCAGGCCGGAATGAAGAAGGTCTGGGTGATACCGAGTTGGCGATAGGTCTCGACAATGCGCGGTACCGCCACTTGCGGCCCGTAGCGCAACATCGAGATGGCCGAGACGCGGCGGTCGCCATCATTGGGATAGTCGACATGGATCAGGCTGTCGGCGTCCATGTCGAAAGTCAGGCAGGCCGCGCACCTGGTACCGTTCGGCCACTGGATCGGGTTGGCAATCATGGTCGTTCCCATTCTGCTGGTGATGATGAAACGGGCGGCATGCCGCCGAAATCGAGCTGGATGCCACCGGGCAGCGGCACCTCTTCATAGTCCTGGTCAAAAGCGTCAGGGCTCAGGCCCGGGCGGGGGCCGGCGCGGTCGACGACGAGGAAGTCGCCGGCGTCGAGCGCGATCAGCGGATGATGCCAGGTCGCCTTGCGATAGTTGACGCCTTGCCGGCCGTTGCTGGCGAAGGCGCGGAGGTCGCCGGGCGCGGCTATTGTGTCTGCGGCGGCGACGACCACGATCATCCGCAGCGAGCCGAGCGGCACGAAGGCCTGGCTGGACAGCGGATGCCGCTCCATCAGGTGCAGGCCGGTCGGCAGCGATGGTTGCGCCATCCGGAACAGGCTGAGCAGAGTCTTGCCGCCCTCGGCGTTGCAGTCGGCGACGCCCAGCGCATGGATGCGCAAGGCGGCGCCGCCATTGGTGGCGAAGGATACGTCGCCGGTGTCGTCGATGACGTCGCCGAACGGCGCGAACGCCCCGCGCGTCAACGGCTCGATCTTGATCCGCCTGGCCATCGCCGCCTCAATACTCGTTGGTCCGCAGCCACTCGACATAACCCGCCAGCCCCTCCTCCAGCCGGTATTTCGGCGCGTAGCCGAATTCGCGGATCGCCGCCGACTGGTCCCACGGCCCTTGCCGGTCGAGGTGGCAATAGCCGGGACCGATCGAGATCGCCGCCTCGGGCAAAAGCGTGCGCAACAGGGAGGCCGCCTGCGCCAGCGTCCAGGCACGGTCGCCGAAGACGTTGAACACCGAGCCCTCGACGCTCTCGGCCTGGCTGGCCAGGATGGCGGCGCGGGCGACATCCTCCATGTGAATGAAATGGAACAGATGGTCGGAACCGGTGTCCATGCTGAAAGCCGCGCCGCGCAACACCGTCTTGACGATGTCGCGCAGGATCTGCGGCATGCGGTTGCCGGGGCCGTAGACCTCGGAGAAGCGCAGCGACATCGCCTGCAGGCCATAGAGCTCGTCATAGACGCGGCAGAAATGCTCGACCGCCACCTTCGAGACGCCATAGGGCGTCGTCGGCATCGTCGCCGAGGTCTCGTCGATGGGGCCGTGATGATTGCCGTAGACGGTTTCGGACGAGAAGCTGACCAGCCGCTTGATGCCGGCCAGCCGCATCGCCTCCATGACGTTGACGGTGCCGTCGATGTTGGCGACCACCGTGGTCAGCGGCAGCTCGATCGACAGGTCGGGATGCGACATCGCCGCCGTGTGGATGATGCGATCGACCTGGTATTTCTCGATGGTGCGCACCAGCCGCGGGATGTCGTAGAGTTCGCCTTGCACCGAGATGATGAAATCCGTCGCCAGTTCGGCGTAGTCGCGATTGTAGCTGACGATGCGGGTGCCGCTTTCGGCGAGCTGGCGAACGATGGCGCGGCCGGTATAGCCCATGCCGCCGGTGACGAGAGTGGAAGCCATGCTTGGTACGCTCCGTAACGGAAAAGTTTGTTTTGACGTTCAGTCGGCCAGTTGCGGGCCGGGGCTGGCCTTCAGCGCCTGCGATATCTTCCTGGCCTGGGCGACGATGACGGCGCCGAGCCGTTCCGGCGTCGGGTTGAGGATGCGCGTCGTCGGGCCGGGAACGCTGATCGCCGCCACTGCCATGCCGTTGCGGCCGAGAATGGGAGCGGCAATGCAGCTGACTCCATCCTCGACCTCCTCGCGCTCGATGGCGTAGCCGCGCTCGCGCGTGCTCTGCAGGTCGGCGCGGAACAGTTCGGCATCGACGATGGTGCGCCTGGTGTAGCGCTTGGCCTGGCCGAAGATCAGCCGCAAGGCGTCGTCGGGATTCTGGAAGGCGAGGATGGCCTTGGCCGATGCCGAGGTGTTGGCGGGAAAGGTGCTGCCGACGCGGATGGTCATGCGCAGCACGCGGGTGCCCTCGGCCTGGTCGATATAAACGGAACTGCGGCCGTTCAGTGCCACCAGATAGGCGCTTTCGCCGCTTTCCTGCGCCACGGCCTCCAGATAGGGCCGCGCCAGCACCCGCAGATGCGCGGTGCGCTGCTGCACCGAGGCGGCGACCGCGATGATGCGATGGCCCAGCACATAGGTGCTGCGGTCGCGGCCGCGCGTCACATAGTCGGCCTCAACGAAGGTGGCGAGCAGCCGGTGCGCGGTGCTCGGCGACAGGCCGGTGCGTTGCGCGATCTCGTGCAGCGTGGCGCCGCGAACATCGAACGCGGCCAGCGCCTCGAGGATCGACAGGCCGCGCAGCAGCGACTGCACCTCATTGGCGACGCGCGGGCGCTTTTCTTGCTGATCGGCTGACATTTTATATTGCCGTCCCGCCGTTCGGGCTGATGATCTGGCCGACCATGTAGCTGCCGCCGGGGCCGGCCAGGAAATGCACGGCGGCGGCGATCTCGTCGGGCTGGCCGAAACGGCGCAACGGGATCTGCTCGCGCGTCGCGTCGTTGAACTCGATGGTGTCGTATTTCAGCATGTCGGTCTCGATCGGCCCTGGCGCCACCGAGTTGACCAGGATGCCCTTGGGCGCAACTTCCTTGGCCACCGCCTTGGTCAGCGCGATCACCCCGCCCTTGGAGGCGCAGTAGGCGGCGTAGGTCGGGAAGCCTATGAGGCCGAGTTCGGAAGAGACATTGATGATGCGGCCGGCGCCCCGGGCGATCATGCCGGGCAGCACGGCATGAAGACAGTTCCAGGTTCCCGTCAGGTTGATGGCGATGACGCGCGTCCAGTCCTCGAACGTCGTCTCGACCGTTGCCTTGGACAACAGCACCCCGGCATTGTTAACGAGGATATCGACCCGGCCATGGTGCGAGATGGCGGCGGCGATCAGTGCCGCCGCATCTTGCGGCCTCGACACGTCACCCTCGATCAGTGTCAGCGCGCCACCCCCGGCGGTTTCCGCCAGGGACCTTGCCTCGTCGCCGAAGCGCAGATCAAGCGCGACGACCGCATCGCCATCCGCCAGGAAGCGTCTGGTGACGGCAAGGCCGATACCCCGCCCTGCCCCTGTGACAACAACTATCTTCCGCATCGCTTCACCTGTTTTTAGACATGCTGCCTTTGGTACACATGCTGCCCTGGGCAGGCCCGGATTAGCGGGTCCGCGCCGACCAGAGTTTCGAAAGCGCGAACAGGACAATGCCGCCGGCCACCACCACGCCCTCGCCGATCAAGTACTGGGTCTCCTGCTGCCACAGCGCAAAGCCGGTGAACACGGTGACGATGATGGCCGGCAGCGGCCACAGCGGCATGCGGAACGGCCGCGGGCTGGTGCGATCTTTGATGCGGCTCCAGAATGCCGCCAGACCGACGCAGAAGTAGACGGCGGTGATCATCGTTCCCGAGAAGATGATCAGCCAATCGAGCTGGCTGAGGAACAGCAGCGGAATGGCTGGCACGACCAGCACGAGGACGCCCCAGCCGGGCACGCCCTTGCTGTTGAGCGAGCCGAGCCGCTGGTTGACGGCGCGCGGCCACAGACTGTCGCGGCCGGTGGCGAAGACGCCGCGGGCAAAGTACATGAGGAGCGACAGGGCGCCGTTGAACAGGGCGATGATGACGCCGATGTCGACGACGGCCTTGGCGATGGGCCCAAGCGCCTGCTCGACGGAATAGACCACCGGCGTCGGGCTGGACAGGAAGGTTTGCAGATCGGGCGCTGCCACCACGGCCGCCGCGAATGGAATGGTGATGAGCAGGCTGGCGAGGATAGCCGCGATGACCACCGCCTTGCCGATCTGGCGCGCGCCGTCATGCATCTCCTCGGAGAAGCCGAGGGCCGCGTCATAACCATTGATGATGTTGAAGGCAGGCGCCAGCGCGGTGATCGCCACGGCGAAGGTGACGGGGATGAGATTGCCGTCTACAAGGTGAACGGGGTTCAAGGTGACCGCCGTCAGATCCTGACTCCAGTTGAGCACCGCCGCGATGGTGATCAGGCCAAGAACCGAAACCTCGACGATGACCATGATGGCGGTGGTCCAGGCGCCGACCTCGACCTTGGTCAGCGCGATCGCCGCCGCGGCGAACAGGGCGACAAGCGCGATGGCGCCATTGGCGAGGGGGATGCCCGGAAACAGGTCTTTCAGGAAGATGGCGATGCCCAGCGCCAGGCTGCCCGGAATAACCACGCCCTGCAGCAGATAGTTGAGCAGCGTGATCCAGGCGACCGGCGCCGGCAGCACGTCCTTGACGATCGAATACATGCCACCCGCCGATGGATTGCGCGACGACAATTCGCCGAGGCACAGCGCGATCAGCACGACGATCACGCTCAGGATCAGGCAGGCGCCGATGGTGAAGGTGCCGCTGATCGAGACGACGCCGGCGGTGAGTAGCAGCACCGCCATGGTCGGCGAGACGTCGGCCATGGCCAGCCCGACGACGTGCCAGACGCCAAGCGATTTGCGGAAACTGTGGATGTGCGGATCGTCGATCAACCCCTCCACGCGGCTGATGGCATCATCGCTGCTCAGCGACTGGTTTGCGCTTGTCGACATCATATCCTCCCTGAAAACTCGATGCGGGAAGTTTCTGCCTAAAGTTTGCTATTTCAAGATGTAGATTCCGTATCGTGGAAAGTGCCTGCTCTTTTTATCGGCACAAACGGCGGGAGACATCAGAAACGGCCCCCAAGCCTTGGTCGGAAACGGGAGATGGGTTTGTGAGTTTGGAAGTGTCGTGGCCAAAGGCATCGAGATGATTTTCGCGTGCTTTGGTCCTGAGTGAGGTTGAGCGAGATGCCAAGATGACGCTTCATTGCGCAGCTGGGATGTACTCGGCAAGTCTGTTGGGGACAGGTACGGGCTGACCTGCCTATGCTGCCAGGAAAAGCGGCTCCGCTGTGACGCCAGTCATTTCGCGGCGACCAGAGGCCTCGATGGAGGTGGAAGATCGTCTCGTCGCTTTCTTGCAAGAGGCACGCGATAGAAACGCTCTAAGTGACGACGCCACCGATTAGCGCTCCGAAGCGTTGTTGCGCTGCTTTCCATTCACTTCCAGATCGCGTGACGTCAAATGCTCGCCACAGGCGCGGCAATGCACCTGTGCCACGACTTCGTGGTCACACTGTCGGTGGATCAGGCGAACCGAGTCCGGCTGTCCGCTCCGGACATGGTCCTGGCCCCACTGCTTTAACGTGAGCAGTACGGGCAGAAGGGCGCGCCCTGCGGCGGTAAGCCGATATGTGTAGCGCAATGGATGATCGCTATATGGCTCACGGTCCAGGACACCGTGCTCTTCCAACTTGCGAAGCCGGACGGCGAGAATATCCCGCGCCGCTCCGGTGTTGTTGACGATCTCATTGAATTTCTGCTGACCGTAAAGCAGCTCCCGAACAACCAGAAGACTCCAGCGATCGCCCACGACCTCAAGGGCGGCTGCGATATTGCACAGGCGTGGGGTTGCGTCGGTGACCTTCGATTGCATTCCAAACCTCATACCAAGAGAAAGTTGGAAAATCAAACCATAGTGGGTTGTGATATCCAACTGAGTGTGCAAGTTTCAGAGTTGGAATATCCAACTGATCGGTTGCGCGATGGAAAACGCTCTAACGCTCGTCGTTGACGTCGCTTTCACAACACGCGCCCCCGGGCGGAAAATATCAACCGGATGCGATCAACAGCGGGCTGCCGCCCGTGTTGAATCGCCAAGAAGGTAGATGGCAACAATGGACACACAAACGCGCGTTGCATCCTCTAGTGACATCTCAGATCAGAGATCGCTGCTGACAACTTTCGTCTTATGTGGGGCGGCATTCATGGCCATGATTGACGTATTCATCGTCAATGTCGCCTTCCGTCGAATAGGCGCTGAATTTCCCCAAGCCAGCTTTGCCGATCTCAGCTGGATTCTGAACGGCTACACCATAGTTTATGCGGCCTTGTTGATTCCGTTCGGCGGGCTCGCCGACAGGTGGGGACGCAAGCGTGCGTTCCTTGCAGGCCTGACGATATTCACGCTGGCCAGCGTTGGCTGTGCGCTTTCGGGCGCGATGTGGTCGCTCATACTCTCCCGCGTGTTGCAAGCAGCGGGAGCCGCGATGCTCACTCCGAGCAGCCTTGGCCTTATATTGACGGTCCTTCCTGCGCAAAAACGGGCGGGGGCGGTCAAGATCTGGGCGACGACATCCGCGCTTGCAGCGGCCGTTGGTCCGGCCCTTGGCGGGGTCCTTGCAGAATATTCATGGCGATGGGTTTTCATCATAAATCTGCCGGTCGGAATTATTGCCGGCATAGCAGCCGCATTGCTGCTACCAACAATACAGCCAGCCAGTGTCTCGACCAGAAATCTTGATCTGTTTGGCGCCGTGCTTGCCGCAATCGCTGTCGGATCACTGTCCCTGGCGGTCGTTGGGCATGAACAATCGACGACATCGCAGATTATTGCATATTACGTTTTGGCAATTCTGACCGCAGCCTGGCTCGTAAGGCGAATCCTGTTTCACCAGGCGCCGATCGTGGATCCGGACCTCTTCAGGGTTTCGACATTTACCTGGGCGAACATCACCATCATTCTGTTCTGCACGGCCTTTGCCGCTATGTTTCTGAGCGTCGCAATTTGGTTGCAAACAGGTGCCGGCCTTTCCTTGATTGAAACCGGATTTGCGATCGTCCCTGGCCCTGTTTGCGTGCCCATAGCCGCTTATTTCGTTCAGAAGTTTGCGTCTACCGCGTCACCGCGAGTGCTTGTGATTGTCGGGAATGTCATTTTTGCAATTGGAGCGTTGGGCCTCGCCTTCATGGCGTCAATCGCTCCCCGCTACAGCATAGATATCATGCCGGCATGGATGTTGGTCGGCATCGGCATCGGCATTGCCATGCCGACTATGATCGGGAGCGCAACGCGCGATCTTCCAGCAAGCGCGACAGCGACGGGTAGCGCGGTGGTCAATACAAGCCGCCAGTTGGGCTATGTTCTGGGCGTGGCGCTCCTGGTGGCGGTTACGGGCTCTCTTAGTCTCGCCCCGACCCAGGCACTGCACGCTTTTCAAACCAGTTGGCAACTCATCGCCCTCGGTGCGGCGCTCAGTGCTTTAACAGCGCTAGGCATGCGGAGGACAGCTTGACTTGTAGGTTCCCGCGAACGGCGTTTGCGCGTTGTTTTGATCAGGCGAAAAACGACCGCGACGCGGTTCCACACATCGATGAACAGCAGGAGGTCGCCTTGCAACAGAAAGAAATGAACGGTGCCTCAAGCCGGGTTGCAACGTTTGCCGACAAGCTGCTCTGTATAAAGCGACCGCCCATAGATCAGCAGGGATTGTCGAACGCCGAATCCATGACACTGCAGGTCGAGGCACCGGGCGACTGGCCCGATGGTCGCCAGATCGACGTGCGAGTCCATCGCTGGGGAGCCGGGCGCAATGCATTGCTTGTACATGGATGGCAGGGACGGCGGTCCGATCTCGTGGGTATGGGCCGGAAGCTTGTGGAGGCCGGCTACACGGTCTGGTTTCCCGACCTTCCCGGGCATGGAGATTCGGCCGGCGAACGATTGTCCATTCCGTTGGCAGCCGCCGTTCTGCGGGCCGTCGAGCGGCTGGCTGGACCATTCGCTCTGGCAGTGGGGCATTCTATTGGAGGCGCCTGCGTGGTCCAAGCCCTGGAGCAAGGTCTTTCAGCTGAGCGGATCGTCCTCCTCGCCACACCGACGCACTACGGCGACTATGTTCGGTTCATGGCGCGTAAGGCTGGGCTTGAGGGAGACGAAGACGCGATACTACGGCAGCTGGAAAGCTTGATCGGGCTCCATCCTGATCGCATAGACATGCGACGACAGGCGGCGAAGATGTCCCAACCCGCCCTGTTCGTTCATTCGTCCGATGACATGGTTGTGTCCTACAAGGGTGCAGAGGTTGTGGCTTCCATCTGGCCGGGCGCCCAGTGGCTCCTGGTCGATGGCCTGGGCCACCACGGAGAGTTCCTGAACGACAATGTTGTCCTGGAGCGAGTCTCTGCTTTCGTGGATAGCGCCCCCGCGCATGTCAAAGCCGTTCGGGCAACCGCGCGACGCGCGAACCTCTGAGCTCAACTCATCATTCGGTCGAATCGTTCTTAAGAGAGCACTGCCGTGCCGATTCCCGTCCAGAACGATTCCATCCTGGTGGTCGTCTGGGACGGCAAGCCTGATCTACCGTTGAACAGATGGCTGGTTTCCGACTGGCGCCTCGAGCAACGCTCGCAGTTCGTAGATTTCATCGATGCGCCCTAGATCCGGCTTGACCACGGCAGGTCCATGGCCCGGGATCATCTGTGCCAGGCCTTCCGCCTCCAGTTGCCGCAGCTTTGCACGTAAAGGACAGCATGCCGCCGCTGCAATGACCGATTGTCACGGGTGTGGCGTTTATTGAGATCGTTGCTTGCATACTTACTGCCTGGTGCTCATGGTCGACGCGGATCGCCCCGTCCATTTTTACCGGAAAATTCTCGACTAAGCCGCATGCCGCCAAAAGCAGAAGAACGCCTCTTCGTTAGTGGGTTTCGCGATGTACCGGTCTTGCGACTCGCCCCCGGTAGGCGAACGAACGCGACGCCTGGATAGATCTCGCTACGATGAAATGCCGAGGGGGCATTCAGGTCCTGAGCGAGTGCGATAATCAAGCTTGCCCAATCGCATGTCCTGGAGGCCCATCTCCTTCAAAAGCACACGCAACTCGGCCGAAGGCGCACGGCAGAAAGTTCGAAAGGCTTCCAAGAACCCCAGGCAAATTGGACGCCGCATCGGACAACAAGGGTCATGGATATCGCAGCGAACGTCCGCTATCGGGCGGTCAATATCGTCGGCAAAAGAGCGCCCGAATAGGGCTGTCGACGGCTCCGCCGTAGGAACGAAAAAGAAGAGAAGCAGAACTTTCGTGTGCGATTTTTGCACACGCAATCCCGCAACTATCTGATATTAATCATCTATCTGCCCCATCCATCATCGGGGCTATGGCGACTTTTGCTTTCGTCATGTCGTTCGGGTTGCCTTCGCGGGCACTCGTCCAATCGAGGTCGGCCAAATCGGGCCATTGCGGCGCCTATTTAGCCTATTTCCCGCTTCTTTCAACCGCCGGGCCTTTTGAGGCCGCCGGCGGGTGGCAACGCTGATCCAGAAAATTCCTCGACCTGTCACGGACGGGTGGAAGGGTTTGCGATAGGTTTTCGTTTGGAAGCGCAGCGGAGGTCAACATGGGCGACCCAGCAGAGAGAAAACCTGTCTACGATCCCCAGCAACTGGAGCCCCTGCTGGTTTCCCGGCAGCATGCGGGCGATATCGACGGCATGGCCGCCCTGTTCGAACCGGATGCTGTTATCGACTGTGGTGACGGACGCTTGCTGCGCGGCCGGGAGGCCATTCGCGGTTACTATGCCGAAATCGCCGCGTCAGGCCGGAAATTCGCCGTGGGAGAGCAACGGCCGGCGCTCGTCTGCGGCGACCTCGCGCTCACATCGACCCGACTTCCCGACGGCGACGTGACCAGCGAGGTGGCCCGGCGGCAAGCCGATGGCAGTTGGCTTTGGGCGATCGACCGTTATTCCGTCACCTAGAGCAACTCCAGGAAAAGTGTGAAACGGTTTTCCCGGGAAAAGCGCATAGCGCTTTGCCTTGAGAATTGCACCAAAACAAAGAGTTAGAGTGGTTCGCTCCGAAGCGCGTCGCAAAACGAGACCCGCGCCGCCATGGCGCGAGACCTCGCAAGACCGTCAAGACAACAGGCGCCTACCGCCGCAACGCGTACACGCTCGCCATGTTTTCGCCGGCCACCGGCAACGCCATGTCATCATCGAGAAGGCGCGTGATGCGGGCAAAGCCGGTAAACGCCTTCCTTGCTTCCTCGGCCGACATTTGGCCCGACAGAGCGGCCGAGCAGCAATTCAGCGCGCACTGATAGACCGGACCGCGCCGTCCCGTCGGCCATTTCCGCAAGAACACCATGGCCTCGGCAACGCTATCGACTTCTTCAGCAGGATGACCCTGCCCGCGCGAAATCCGCACGGGCGAAAAGAAATGCAAATAGTCCATCGTTTCCTCCCGGTCGACCGCGATGCGCTCGATCGAACCCCACAAAACGCGCCATCCGCCAGTTGGTTCCACGCAGAAAATGGAATCTTTGAAAAATCTGCCGGTCGAATGCGATCATCCAATGCGGTGATGACTGCCGGCTATACCGTCGGGAAGTGGCAGGCCACTTTGCGACCGGGTTGGTATTCCCTCAGTTGCGGCCGCTCCGAGCGGCAGCGCTCCGCTGCGATCGGGCATCGAGGGTGGAAACGGCACCCGGATGGCGGCTTGAGCGGGCTCGGCACGTCGCCGGTCAGGATGATGCGCTTGCGCGTCCCGCTGGGCGTCGTCTCCACGACGGGAACCGCCGAGATCAGCGCCTGGCTGTAAGGATGGGCTGGTGTGGCAAACACCTCCTCCGCTGGCCCTTCCTCGACGATCGAGCCGAGATACATGACCGCGATGCGGGTCGACACTTGACGCACGACGGACAGGTCGTGGGCGATGAAGATGTAGGTGAGGTTCAGCTTCTCCTGCAGGTCGGCAAGCAGGTTGACGATTTGCGCCTGCACCGACACGTCGAGCGCGGAGACGGGTTCATCCAACACGACGAGATCGGGGTTCAACGCAATAGCCCGCGCGATGCCGACACGCTGGCGCTGTCCGCCGGAAAATTCATGCGGATACCGCATGACATGATCCGGCAGCAATCCAACGAGGTCGAACAATTCGGCGACGCGCTTCTTGATCTCGTTCGACGTAAGCTTGCTATGGATACGCAGCGGCTCGGCCACCAGGTCGCCGACGCGCCGGCGCGGATTGAGCGACGCCGACGGGTCCTGGAAAACCATCTGCAGGCGGCGCCGCAGCGGCCGGAGTTCAGACAGAGACTTCGAGGTGATGTCTTCACCTTCGAAAAGAAGCTCGCCGTCCGATATGTCGTGGAGCCTCACCAGGCAGCGCGCCAGCGTGGACTTGCCGCATCCGGATTCGCCAACCAGCCCGACCGTCTCGCCGCGCCACACGGTCAGGGAAACACTGTCGACCGCATGCACGGTTCGCTTGCCTTCGGCGGAAAAACGGGTGCCGATCGAAAAGCGCTTTCCCAGTGAACGCGTCTCGAGGATTGGGCGGTCTTCGACGGTCATCGGTGCGCTCATGCCTGTGCCACCCTGAAGCATGCGGCGGCGTGGGTGCCGCCCCCAAGGTCGGGCTTGCCGGTCGCGCAGGGCTCGTAGTGAACCGGGCATCGCGGGCCGAAAGCACAGCCTTGCGGCAATCGCAGCAACGACGGCGGCGAACCGGGAATGGCCGGCAGGCGCCGTGGTTTCTCGCCGGTCAGCGGCGGGATCGAACCAAGCAGCGCGCGTGTATAGGGGTGTCGCGGGTCGGAAAACAGCTCCGCGCGACTGCCGCGCTCCACAACACGGCCGGCATACATGACCATGACGCGGTCGGCGAGTTCGGAGACCACGCCCATGTCATGCGTGATGAAGACCACGGCCGACTTGTGCGTCGCGCGCAGCTTGCGCACCAGGTCGAGAATGCCTGCTTGAACCGTGACGTCGAGCGCCGTGGTCGGCTCGTCCGCCACCAGCAGTGCCGGATTGCAGGACAAAGCCATTGCGATCACCGCCCGTTGACGCATGCCGCCCGAAAGCTGGTGCGGGTAGCGCGACATCGCCTCGTGCGGGTTCGGAAAATTCACCTCGGCCAGCAGCTCTTCCACGCGATCCATCGCCTTGGATTTGCTGATGTTGCGATGCGCGCGGATCTGTTCCGCGATTTGCCAGCCAATCGTGTAGACAGGCGTCAATGCGGTCATCGGATCCTGGAAGATCATCGCGATCTCGTTACCGCGCAGCCGCCTGAGTTCGCGCGCGGGCAGTCCCACCAACTCGCGACCCTTGTAGCGGATCGAGCCTTCGATGTCGGCGTTGGGATCGGTGATGAGGCCCATGACGGCCAGCAGCGACACCGTCTTGCCGGAACCGGATTCACCGACGACACCGAGGATCTCGCTCTCTTCGAGGTCAAAGGAAACGCCATCGATGGCCCGCACCAGGCCGTCATTGGTGCGGAAAGACACTCTGAGGTCGCGCACCGACAGTATCATGATGTCCTCAGGCGCGGATCGAGAAGGATGTAGACGAAATCAATGACCGCATTGGCGATGACCACGAACATGGACGCGTACATCACCGTTGCCATGATCATCGGCAGATCGAGATTCTGCAGCGCGTCATAGGTGAGTTTGCCGATGCCGTGCAGCCCGAACACCACCTCCGTCAGCAAAGCGGAGCCTCCCACCAGCGCGCCGAAGTCCAGGCCGAACAGGGTGACGAACGCAATGAGCGACGTGCGCAAGGCATGGCGCAGCAGGATGCGGGTCTCCGACAGGCCCTTGGCCCGGGCCGTACGGATATAGTCTTCCTGCAGGGTTTCGATGATCGCCGCGCGCAGCACGCGCCCGTAAATGCCGATGTAGAGGATGGCCAGCGTGATCCACGGAATGACGAGGGTCAGGAACCAGCCTTTCGGATCGTCGGAGAAATTCTTGTAGCCGAGCGGTGGCACCCAGGAGAACGCCCAGCTGTCGTGGTAGCGGCTCTGGGTGATCAGGTTCATCACCTCGCCCAGCCAGTAGACCGGCATGGAAATGCCGAGAAGCCCCAGCGCCATCAGAAGCTTGTCCAGCCAGCTGTCGCGCGTGGCGGCGGCGACGATGCCGATGATGATGGAGACGACAACCCACAGGATCGCCGCTCCGAACACCAGCGAAAGCGTGACCGGAATCGAATCCAGCACCGCCGGCACCACCTTCCAGCCGCGATTGACGAAGGAGGTCAGATCGCCGGTGACGAAGATCTTCTCCATCATCTTCACATATTGCACGTAGAGCGGGCGGTCGAAGCCGAAGCTGTGGCGTACCGCTTCCAGCACTTCGGGCGATGCATTGCGGCCGGCGATGCGCGCCGCCGGGTCGGCGCCCGGCGTTGCGAAGAAAATCAGGAAGACGATGACCGAGATGCCGAACATCACGAACAGCATCTGACCGAAGCGGCGCAGGATTGCGTAGATCATCAGTCGCGCCCCAGCCGAACCTTGGAGCGCGGGTCGAGCGCATCGCGCAGACCGTCGCCGAAGACATTGAGCGCCATGACGGAAACCGCGATCGCCAGGCCCGGCACCAGCGCCACCAGCGGGCGCGTATAAAGCAGCGCCTGTCCGTCCTGGATGATGGTGCCCCAGCTTGCGGCGGGCGGCTGCACACCGATCGAAAGGAAGGAAAGAGCTGATTCCGTAAGCATGTTCAGCGCCATCATCAGCGGCACGAAGACGATGAGCGTGGTGGTGACGTTGGGCAGGATATCGCGCCACAGGATCCGCGGCCCCGGCACGCCCAGATTGATCGCGGCCAACACGAATTCACTGTTGCGCAGTGACAGAACCTGACCGCGTATCGGGCGCGCCACATAGGGCACGTAGACGATGCCGATGATGATGACCGGCAGCCACAGACTGCCGGACTCGATCTCGATCGGCCCGATCGTGATGCCATGCGCGATGGTGACGATGGAAAGTGAAATCGCCAGCAGGTAGATCGGAAACGCCCACAGGACGTCCAGGAAGCGCGACAGCACCGTGTCGGTGATGCCGCCGAAATAGCCGGCGATCAATCCCGCCGCCGTGCCCAGGATCAGCGTGAAGATGGTGGCCGCTCCGGAGATCAGCAGCGAGCTGAGGCCGCCATAGAGCATCCTAGCCATGACATCGCGCCCCTGGCTGTCGGCGCCGAGGAAGTAATTGCCGAGCCGCCAGGTCGGGCCGAGCGGCGTGTAGCCAAGCCCGAGCCCCTCTGTCGACTGCTCCATCACCGGAACGTCGGCGCCGTCGATCTGGATCACGGCGTCGAGCGTCGAGGCGAATGGGTCCACGCCTGCCCATTTCGCATAGAGAGGCGCACTGAGGCAGGCAAGAACGATGAGGAGGAACACGGCCAGGGATGCCATGGCAGCCCTGTCCCTTGCCAGCTTCGCAAACGCGACGGCCCAAGGCCCTCGCGTCTTGCGCGGCGCGGCGACAGCTACGTTCGACACGGACGTGCCCCTCCGCAATTCGTTACTGCACCCAGGACTGGGTGATCATCCAGTTGAACTGCCGGTTGAACTTGAAGTTGCCAAGACGTTTGCTGACAAAGTCAAGCCGTTTCGGCGTGAAGAGGCCGACGGCAGGTGCCTTGTCCGTGACTTGCCTGTCGACTTCAGCCCACAATTTGTCGGCGGCTGCCTGATCGGTGACGCCGAGGTCCAATGCTTTTTGCATCTTGGCATCGATCTCCTTGTCGCAGAAGCCGGCGATGTTGATCGAAGCGTCCGAACCTTCACGGAAGGAGGCGCAACTGAACAGGATGTTCAGGAAGTCCGAAGCCGCGGGATAGTCCTTGTACCATTGGGTGACGGACATCTGCACCTTGTTGTTGGTGTTCTGGATGTAGGTGAACTGGATGTTGGACGAGATCGGCTTGACGTCGGCGACATAACCGATGCTGGTCAGCACGGTCTGCAGATAGACGCCGATGGAGCGCGAAATGGCGGTGTCCTCGACGATGATGGTCACCTTCTGGCCCTTGGTGCCGGAGTCCTCGACGAGCTGCTTTGCCTTGTCGAGATCCGGCGCCGACCATTTGGCGCCCGGATTCTTCGTGAAGGGGCAATAGTCTTCATGGCCGGGGAAGTCCGGTGGCAGAACCTGGCAAACCGGGGAAGCAAGCACCTTGCCGCCGAACAGCTTGACCAGCGTGTTGCGGTCGATCGCATAGGCAACGGCCTGGCGCGCCTTTTCATTGTCGAAGGGAGCAAGACGGTTGTTCAGCGGCGCATACCACCACGCCGAAAGCGGCGAGATGTGCAGCTGGTCCATGGACTTGCTGCCAAGTTCGCCCAGGCGATCGCTCGGCAGCGCGTCGAACATCCAGTCCGCTTCGCCGTTCTGGATCGCCGTGACGGCTGCTTCCTCGGACAGGCCGAAATCATATTGGACGACATCCGGATAGCCGTCCGGCTGCGCGTCCTCGCTCCACTGTTTGAAATTGGGGTTGCGGGACACCGTCATGCCTTTGTTGGGGTCGAAGGCTGAGATCATATACGCACCGGTGCTGGGAATGGGCTTGGAACCCATGTCTTCCGCGGGCGTATCCGCCGGCAGGACCACGGCATGCGGCAAGGCAAGCTTGTAGAGCAGCTCGGCATCCGGCTTGGTGATGTTGATGGTGATGGTCCCGGCCGCTTCGTCGCCGACAACGCCGCCGTCCAGCGTGCAGCTCTTGGTGTCGGCCAGGCATTTGTCGGCGCCGACAATGCCGGCATAGAAGGTGCCGGAGGTCGGCCCGGAAACCTTGAAGATGCGCTGGAAGGAAGCGACAACGTCCTTCACGCCAAGATCCTGGCCGCTGGAGAACTTGATGCCCTTGCGCAGCTTGAAGGTGAAGGTCTTGCCGTCATTGCTGACCTGCGGCAGGGCTTCGGCCAGATCGGGAACGATGGTGAAGCCGTCCATGCCCTCGGCCTTGCGGAAGGCCACCAGGCCGTCATAGATCGGCTGGTACATTTGCCAGCCCTGGTCGGTGTAATTGATGTGCGGATCGAGCGTTCCGGCTGCCGAGCGGGCCAGCAGGCGAATGGTGCCGCCGCGGTGCTCCTTGAGGTATTCGGCCTGTGCCGGGGCCAGCCATGCGCCGGCCAGCAATGCTGCGGCTGACGCCGCCAGAAGCAGTTTCTTCATGTCTTGATTCCCCTTTTTTCAGTTGTCGTTGTCGTCCAGGAAGTCTCCCACCACCCGCATGCACGCATCTTGCTCTTCGACATGCGGCATGTGGCTGGAATGCTCGAATATCTCCCAGCGCGACCCTCTGATGCCGTCCTTGTAGGGCTGCACGGTCGCGGGCGTGGCCTCGTCGTGACGTCCGGAGATGATCAATGTGGGAACATCGATGGCCGGCAGGCGGTCGACGATGCTCCAATTCTTCAGCGTTCCGATGACATGGAACTCGTTCGGTCCATTCATCACATGATAGACCGTCGGATTGCGCACAACCTGGGCGAAGGTCTCCGTCACCTCGGGTGGAAAAGGCACGACCCGACAAACATGCCGCTCGTAGAACGCCATCGTCGCCGCCTGGTAGGCCGGCTCGTCCGTCGTGCCGGCCAGCTCGTGCCGGGTCAGCGTTTCCTGGACATCCGCAGGCAGGTCGGCACGCAGCCGGTTGGCCTCTTCGACCCACAGCTTCATGGAAGCCGGTGAGTTGGCGATGGTCAGCGACTTCAGACCCTGCGGCCGCGTGACCGCATATTCGGCGCCCAGCATGCCGCCCCAGCTCTGGCCGAGCACGTGGAAGCCGGTCCGAATGCCAAGGTGGTCGACCAGGTTTTCAAGTTCGTCGATGAAGAGCCGGGGTGTCCAGAAATCGGCGCCTTTCTCAGGCAGCAAGGTGGAATTGCCGCAGCCCAACTGGTCGTAGTGGATGACGGCGCGATCTCTTCGGGCTAGCAGCTTGTAGGCATCGACATAATTGTGGGCGACGCCCGGCCCGCCATGCAGGATCACGACGGGCGCCTTTTCGCCACCAAGTTCGCCACTGACCCGATACCAGGTCTCGTAAGCGCCGAAGGAGGCTCTTCCTTCCCTGCCAATGATCTCAGACGACATTCCGGTTCCCAGCGTTTGAAGGCATCTTGTTGCTCGTGACGCGACTTAGCTTTTGCTGCGGCTGACCTGCACCCACTCTTCCAGCATCTGCACGCCGAAGGCCGTGGCACCTTGCCTGCCAAGAGGCCGATCGGTGTCGGTCAGTTCCTTGCTGGCGATGTCGAGATGTACCCAGGGGCGATCTTCCGTGAAATGGCGCAAGAAGGCCGCGGCATAGGGAGCGTCGCCATCTTCCATGTCCTTGGCATGATGCCGCAGGTCCGCGAACGGCGATTGCAGACCCTCATCGTAGGCCCGGTCGAGCGGGAGCCGCCAGAACCGCTCGCCGACCGCTTCTCCGGCCGCGATCATCTGTGACGCGATGGCATCGTCGGTGCTGAACAGGCCGGCGAATATCGACCCCAGGCCACGCG
Organism: Mesorhizobium loti; assembly: GCA_014189435.1. Classification (NCBI taxonomy): domain Bacteria; kingdom Pseudomonadati; phylum Pseudomonadota; class Alphaproteobacteria; order Hyphomicrobiales; family Phyllobacteriaceae; genus Mesorhizobium; species Mesorhizobium loti. The sequence goes on along the minus strand of CP050293.1, from coordinate 2,443,826 downwards.
TCACCGAATAGGTCAGCGTCGCCAGATCGACGATCACCGAAGGGTTGAAGCGCGTGGCTGTATAGTGGAGGCAGTCGGCCAGAAGCAGGCGTCCTTCCGCATCCGTGTCAAACACTTCCACGGTCTGTCCCGAGGCCGTCGTGATGATGTCGCGCGGTTTGAGCGCGGTGCCGGACGGCATGTTCTCGGCGATGCCAAGAACGCCGACAACGTGTACGGGGCTACCTTGTCGGGCGAGCGCTATCAGCAGGCCGACCACCGCCGCCGCACCACCCATGTCGGCCTTCATGTCGAACATCTGCGCCCCGCCCTTGATGCAGAGGCCACCCGAATCGAAACAAACGCCCTTGCCGACGAAAGCGAGCGGTTGGGCGGGAGCACCCTTGCCGCGGTAGCGCAGGACAGCGACCCGTGGCGGCCGTGCCGAGCCCGACCCAACGGCGAGCAGCGCGTTCATGCCGAGCTCTTTCAGTTGCGCGGCATCGAGCATTTCGATGTCGATGCCGGCTTCACGCAGCGGTTCCAGATGATCGCGGAAATTGTCGGGGTGGAGATGGTTCGGCGGCAGGTTGACCAGGGTCCGTGCATATTCGACACCATCCGCGATGGCATTGATCCGCGCCAGCGCCGAGGTCAGGTCCGGGCCGCCTGCCCCGACCAGTTTCACCCGCAAGGTTCGATCCGCTCCCGCCCCTTGCCGTCGGTTGCGCATATCGAAACGATAGCGCCGCAGCCGCATGCCAAGCGCGACGCGCGCCAGGATTTCGGCACCGGACAGGTCAACGCCGGCGATGGGGTCCAGGACCAGGGTGGCCGCGCATTCCCCCTTGCCTTCCAGATGCGCGGCGAGCAAACCGCCGGCGCGCGCCAAGGACAGGGTCGTTACGGCTTCAGCTTTGCCCAAGGCCAGGACGATCACGCGCTTGGTCGATACTGCTTGCGGGGCGATAAGATCGACGCAGGCGCCGGATTCGGCCAAGGCGGCCGGGTCGGAGCAGGCACGGGATAGTATCCCGCTCATCTCCGCGTCCAGAGCCGCTGCCCGGGGGCCAAAGCCTGTTTGGGCAGTTTGCAAAATCACGACCACGGAGGTTTCCGCTGAAATCTCGTCCGCGGTTTCGAAGACCGGCGCTGGCGATTGAGGCATAGGCTGGTGTTCTCTCCAATTGCGGCGATACCGGGCAAAGCTTCGCTCTCCACCAGTGAGACTGGTCAAGCCGGTCTCTGCCGTTGGTGGTATGGTGCCGGTGTTCCCAAATAGTCGTTTTCTTGAGACGACTTAGTTGCTCTTGCCTTTTGGGTATCCCCTAATGGGGCAGGCGATCAAACGCCAATTCTGTCCATGTCGATTGACAAAAACTCAATCGACAATTCATGATCGGCCAATGGCCCTACCCTCACTCAATGGCATGCGCGCTTTCGAGGCCGCCGCTCGCCTCGGCAGCGTCAAGGACGCAGCGGAAGAATTGCATCTGACGCCCTCGGCTGTCAGCCGCCACATCCGTGCGCTTGAAAGGAATCTCGGCCAGGACCTGTTCGAACGCGGCTTTCGCCAGATAACGCCGACCATCCGCGGCTCCTACTATGCGCGCAGCCTCTCCGAAGCGTTCGAGGCCATCTGGCGCGCCACCGACGATGTCAGCCTCGCCGATGGTCCGACCCACAGCAGGACCCAGCGTGTCCGGGTCCTGTGCGTCCCGGCCGTCCTGAACCTTTGGCTGGCGGACCGGCTGCCGAACTTTCGCAAGCTGCATCCGGCGGTGGAGTTGGAGATCTCGACCTCAGGCAAGCGCGCCAACTTCGATTTGGCGATTGTCGACGAGTTCGTCTACAAGGCCGGCCCGGCGTTGACGCTGATGATCCCGCTGGTTCTGACGCCGGTCTGCGCACCCTCACTGCTCGAAGGGCCGGTGCCACTGCGATCGCCGGCCGATCTGGTCAATCATCATCTGATCCATGAGTGCGAGAGCACGAGATGGAAGCGTTGGCTGGAGCAGGAAGGCGTTTTGGACACGACGCCGAAATCCAGTACGACGCTGGATGACTGCACGCTGATCATGCGCGAGGCGATCAATGGCGCGGGGATAGCGCTTGCCGACACGATGATGGCACAGGATTTTCTGCAGCAAGGCAAACTTGTCGCGCCGTTTCAGGCCCGTCATACTTATCCGGCCGGCATCTACCTGCACCAGCGCCGCAGCATCGGCAACAAGCCGGGCACCGGCCTGTTCCAGGACTGGCTGTTGTCGGAAGTCGAGGACCATAAGCGGGTGATGGCCATCACTTAGGTTGCCGCTATTACCGAAATTCGATCACCCGACCGGCGGCATTCAACAGCGGCCCACCATTGCGGCCCCTCGATAATCGCGGTTCGCATTGAATATCTTTAAGGCCAAAGCCGGCAAATGGATCGATTGCCGGTTCCCCTGCGTCAGGCTTAACCTGCACGGCCATCGCGTGGAGGCGCGCGGCCAATCAAGGGGAGGACATTGCAGTGACCATAGAAGGCGCATCGCCTGACCTTTACAACGAGGATCTCGCTCCGGCCAAGGTTCGAAACTGGGGGCCGTTTTCGATCTTCAACGTCTGGACGTCGGACGTTCACAGCCTGTGGGGCTACTATCTCGCCGCCAGCCTGTTCCTGTTTTGCGGCGGCTTCGTCAACTTCATCATCGCCATCGGCATCGGCTCGCTGATCATCTATGCGCTGATGAACATGGTCGGCTATGCCGGCGTGAAGACCGGCGTGCCCTACCCTGTGCTGGCCCGCGCTTCCTTTGGCATATGGGGCGCCAACATACCGGCACTGGTGCGTGCCATCGTCGCCTGCTTCTGGTATGGCGCACAGACGGCCGCCGCCTCAGGCGCCATCGTGGCGCTGCTGATCCGCTCGCAATGGTTCGCCGATTTCAACGCCAACACGCACTTCCTCGGCCATTCCGGGCTGGAAGTAATCTGCTTCGTCGTCATCTGGGCGCTGCAGCTGCTGATCATCCAGAAGGGCATGGAAACGGTGCGCCGCTTCCAGGACTGGGCCGGCCCGGCGGTGTGGGTAATGATGCTGCTCCTGGCCATCTATCTCTGCGTCAAATCGGGGAGCTTCGCCTTTACCAGCGACATTCCGATGGATGTGCTGCGCGCAAAGACCGCCGATGCCGGCATTCCGGGCGATCCCGGGTCGTGGACGGCGCTGTTTGGAGCCGCGGCGATCTGGGTGACCTATTTCTCGGCGCTCTATCTCAATTTTTGCGACTTCGCCCGCTACGCGCCCGATAAGGCAGCGCTGCGCAAGGGCAACATCTGGGGCCTGCCGGTCAACCTCATCCTGTTCTCGTTGGTTGCCGGCGTCACCACCATTGCCGCTTACGATGTCTACCACGAGGTGCTGCTGCATCCCGACCAGATCTCGGCCAAGTTCGACAGCTGGTTCCTGGCGGCACTCGCCGCGCTGACTTTCGCTGTGGCGACGCTCGGCATCAACGTCGTCGCCAACTTCGTCTCGCCGGCCTTTGACTTCTCCAACGTCTTCCCGCGTCAGATCGACTTCAAGAAGGGCGGCTACATCGCGGCCGTGATCGCGCTGTTGCTTTATCCCTTCGCGCCGTGGGACGGCAGTGCGGCGCATTTCGTCGGCATCATCGGCGCGACGATGGGACCGATCTTCGGCGTCATGATGGTCGACTACTATCTGATCCGCAAAGGCGAGGTCGACGTCGAGGCACTGTACCGCGAGGACGGCGAGTTCCGCTTCCAGGGCGGCTGGCACGTCAATGCCTTCATCGCCGCCGGCATCGGCACGACCTTCTCGTCGATCCTGCCCAACTTCACCAATTGGCTGCCGTCGTGGTGGGGCGTCTATGGCTGGTTCTTCGGCGTGGCGATCGCCGGCATCATCTATTACGTGCTGCGCACCGCCGCCCTCGGCGCTGGAGCGAAAACGGCAAAGGCTTGAAAATGAGGGAGTAGGCAGTGGGTGCTAGGGAGTAGAGAACTGCTTCCCTACTGCCTACTGCCTACTGCCTACTGCCTACTGCCTACTGCCTACCGTCCACCATCTCGGCCAGTCTGCGCACGGTGTTCCAGTTGCGCGAGGTGCCGGTGCCCATGCGCTTATGGTTCATCGCCGCAAGCAGCCGCGAGCTTGGCCTCGCGCGCGAAAAGACGACCCAGATGTCGCCGCCGACCGAAGTCACTTTCTCGTCCTTGTCGGCATAGGCCTGGAGCCTCGTCACGGCCTCCATGGGCGCAGGCGCGCGCATCACTCGTACGGCCACCTGGTCGCCCGCCTCGGCGGATTCAGCCGGGAACGGATTGCCGGCGGCAAGCTTCAGCCAGTCCTCGGCACCACGCACGATGATGTCGACATGGCGGCCGAAGGTCTTTTCGAAGGTTGCTTCCAGCCGCTGTTCCAGATCGGCGATATCAGTCGCCCGCGCCTCGAAGACCAAATTGCCTGTCGCCACCAGCGTGCGCGGGTTCTTCAGCCCGAGCTGTTCCGCCATGGCCTTGAGATCGGCCATGACGAGCCGTCGCCCCTCACCCAGGATGATGGTGTAAAGCAGCGCGACATAGGTCTGCATTACCGCCAGCCTGGTTGCTACACCAGCCGGCTCTGCTCCACCGCCGCCTCGATAAAGCTGGCGAACAGCGGATGCGGGTCGAGCGGCCGGCTTTTCAGTTCCGGGTGATACTGCACGCCGATGAACCAGGGGTGGTCGGGATACTCGACCGTTTCGGGCAGCACGCCGTCGGGCGACATGCCGGCAAACACCAGGCCGCAATCCTCGAGCCGCTCCTTGTAGTCGACATTGACCTCGTAGCGGTGGCGATGGCGCTCGGAAATCTGCGTGTCGCCATAGATCTCGGCGATCTTGGAGCCCTTGGCGAGCTCGGCCTGATAGGCGCCGAGCCGCATCGTGCCGCCGAGGTCGCCGGTTTCGCGGCGCTTCTCCAGCATGTTGCCTTTCAACCATTCGGTCATCAGGCCGACGACCGGTTCCTCCGTCGGACCGAACTCGGTTGAGGATGCATGCTCGACGCCGGCCAGGGACCGCGCCGCCTCGATGCAGGCCATCTGCATACCGAAGCAAATGCCGAAATACGGCACCTTGCGCTCACGCGCGAACTTCGCCGCCAGGATCTTGCCTTCGGAACCGCGCTCGCCAAAGCCGCCGGGAACCAGGATGCCGTGCACCTTTTCCAGCCACGGCGCCGGATCTTCCTTTTCGAAGATCTCCGATCTCGATCCAGTCGAGCTTGACCTTGACGTGGTTGGCCAGGCCGCCATGCGAGAGCGCCTCGATCAGCGATTTGTAGGCATCCTTGAGGCCGGTATATTTGCCGACCACGGCGATGGTGACCTCGCCTTCGGGATTATGGATGCGGTTGGACACCGCCTGCCAGGGCTCCATGCGCGGCTTCGGCGCCGGATCGATACCGAAGGCGGCCAGCACTTCCGAATCGAGCCCTTCCTTGTGATAGGCCATCGGCACATCGTAGATATGCGGCACGTCGAGCGCCTGGATCACGGCACTTTCGCGCACATTGCAGAACAGCGACAGTTTTCTGCGCTCTTCCTTCGGGATGGCACGGTCGGCGCGGACCAGCAGGATGTCGGGCGCGATGCCGATGCCGCGCAGCTCCTTGACTGAATGCTGGGTCGGCTTGGTCTTCAGTTCGCCCGCCGTCGGGATGTAGGGCATCAGCGTCAGATGGACGTAGACGGCGTTGTTGCGTGGCAGGTCGTTGCCGAGCTGACGTATAGCTTCCAGGAATGGCATCGCCTCGATGTCGCCGACCGTGCCGCCGATCTCGCACAGCACGAAATCATAGTCGTCATTGCCGTTGAGAACGAAATTCTTGATCTCGTCGGTGACGTGCGGAATGACCTGCACGGTGGCGCCGAGATAGTCGCCGCGCCGCTCGCGCTCGATGATGTTCTTGTAGATCCGGCCGGTGGTGATGTTGTCCTGCTGGTTGGCGGAGCGCCCTGTGAAACGCTCGTAATGGCCAAGATCAAGATCGGTTTCCGCACCATCGTCGGTGACGAAAACCTCGCCATGCTGGTACGGCGACATCGTCCCCGGATCGACATTGAGATAAGGATCGAGTTTTTTGATGCGTGCGCGATAGCCTCGCGCCTGCAGGAGAGCCCCAAGGGCCGCTGCGGCTATGCCTTTTCCAAGTGAGGAAACCACGCCGCCTGTGATGAATACATATCGCGCCATGGGAGTCATCGCTTAACGCGGCCGGATTGATTCCGCCAGAGAAAAAACCACCGCGAAGGTTTTTTCCCAAGAAGGCGCTTGGGTCGTGAACAGGGCAAAACAAAAGGGCCGGCTGAGCCGGCCCTTTCGGCAGGATGACGAAAACGTCAGATGATGACGACCTTGGTGCCAACCCTGACGCGGCTGTAAAGGTCCATCACATGCTCGTTGATCATGCGGAAGCAGCCATTCGAGGCGCTGGTTCCGATCGACTGCGGCGCGATGGTGCCGTGGATGCGCAGATGCGTGTCCTTCTTGCCGTCATAGAGATAGATGGCGCGCGCGCCGAGCGGATTCTGACCACCGCCGGGCATGCCGTCCTTGTACTGGCCGTAGTGCTTCGGCTCGCGCTTCTGCATGTCCAGCGTCGGGATCCAGCGCGGCCATTCCTGCTTGTCGCCGACCGCAACCGTGCCCTTGAACTGCAGGCCTTCGCGGCCGACCGCAATGGCGTAGCGGCGAGCGGTGGAGGATGATTCGACGAGGTAGAGGCGGCGCGCGCTGGTGTCGATGACGATGGTGCCCGCCGCGTAACCGCTGAATTCAACGTCCTGCGGCACGAACTCCGGCTTCACCTTGAACTGCTTCTTGGCTTCCCTCTTGGCGAGAGCCTGATCGAGAGCCCGTGTCTCTGGGAGATAGCTTATCGACGATCCGGACGAGGTGCCGCCGAAGAGACCGGCGAACAGACCGCCGCTGCTCGGCTGTTTCTGGCCGATGACCTCGCTGCGCAACTCGCCATTGTTGCCGGTCAGGGCGACGTTCATCGCCTCCGCCGGAAGCGGCTCGGCCGACTGGATCGGCGCGATCGGTTCGATTGGCTCGACGATCTTGGCAGCCTGCTTCTTGGCCGGCTTGGCATCGGCCACCTCGGTTGCCGGCGCGCTCTTGCCCTTCTTGGCCAGGAACGCCTGCCGTTCCGCGTCGGCCTTGGCCTTGGCCGCCTCGCGCATCGCCAGCTTCCTGGCTTCGAGCGCCTTGGCTTTGGCGGCTTCCTTGTCGGCAACGATCTTGGCCTCGATCTTCTTGATCTGGGCGAGGTCGTCCGGCGTCGGGCTTTTCTTCTTCTTGAGAAGCTTCAACTGCGTCGCATCACTTTTGACGGCGACGTTGATGGCGGAGGTTGTTTCAACCGAAGGCTGTGCGGCCATATTGGCCGGAACGCCAGCGAAAGCGGGGGAACTCATGCCGAGTGCGGCGCAAAGTCCCAGGAAAATGAAGCTGCGAAGCTGCATGGCGAAGATCCGATCGTTCTATGCTTGTTGCCCACGGCGTCGCCCAGCGCCCCCAAGGCGCCGGAAATGCCGCGCGCAATCTATAGTCGAATAAGCGCGGGTGCCTCAAGCGCGAGGCCGCGCCTCACCCAGTGGAATCTTCGTGATCTTGCTGCATTTGCCGCGACTGTGTTCAAACGACCACAGATCGCGGCGTCAGGCGCCGAAGACTACTGGTTAGGGACCTGCGGGGTCGCCGGCGCGGCAGGAGCGGCGCCGTTGGTTGCCGGTGGCGTCGAACCAGCGGCAGGCGCCGTAGCCGGGGCAGTCGCCGGAGCCGCGGCGTCGTTGCCGGATGGCGGCGTCGGCGTGGCGTTGCCGGCGGGCGCCGGGGTGGTCGTGCCGGGCAATTGGTTGAGCACGCCCTTGCCTGCCGCACCATCGGATGTCGCCGGCACACGGTCGAGGATGTCGATCGGCTTCTCACCGTAGCGGGCAACGATCGACAGTGTCAGCGACGTGGCGAAGAAGGCAGCCGCCAGGATCGCCGTCGCACGCGTCAGCGCATTGGCAGCACCACGCGCGGTCATGAAGCCGGATCCGCCACCGATGCCGAGGCCACCGCCTTCGGAACGCTGCAGCAGCACCACGCCGACAAGGGCGAGCACGACCATGAGATGGATGACGATCAGTACGGTTTCCATAGTTTATCCTGGCAAGGCCTTGCCCGGCCGCGGACACGACCGGTGAATTGGAGGCGGCTCAATACAATGCTTTGACGGCATTTCCAAGCCCGTGGCCGGAATATGGGAAGCAACCCGCCCTTTGCAACGATTTCCGGCACCGGAAGCCCTGTCCAGCGGGGCGAATGTCTTCAACCGATATTGCGATAAGCCTCGGCGATGGCGAGAAAATCAGCCGCTTTCAGGCTGGCGCCGCCGACCAGGGCACCGTCGACATTCCTGACGCCGAGCAGTTCGACCGCGTTGGAGGGCTTGACCGAGCCACCATAGAGAATGCGCACTTTCGCCGCGACGCTGCCGAGCTTTTCCGACAGCCTTTCGCGGATATGTGCGTGTGCTTCGGCCACATCGGCGGCGGTCGGCGTCAGGCCGGTGCCGATCGCCCATACCGGCTCATAGGCAATGATGGTGTTGGACGGGGTGGCGCTTGGCGGCACCGAGCCGTCGACCTGCCGCGACAGCACGTCCAGCGTCGCGCCCGATTCACGCTGCTGCTGCGTCTCGCCAATGCAAATGATGGCCACGAGCCCGGCGCGCCAGGCGGCGGAGGCCTTGGCCTGGACCGTCGCGTCATCCTCGCCCCGTTGCTCGCGGCATTCGGAATGGCCTACGATGACATGGCTGGCGCCGGCATCTTTCAGCATTTCCGCCGAGATGCAGCCGGTGTAGGCGCCGCTCTCCTTGGTGTGGCAATCCTCGCCGCCGGCATGCACCGGCGTGCGCGACAGGATCTCCGCGGCATGGGCAAGCAGGGTCGCGGGAACGCAAACCAGCGCTTCTGTCTCCGCATCAAGTCCGCTCATGAAACCGTTGCCGATCATCCTGAGTTCGTTGAGCGAGGCACTGGTGCCGTTCATTTTCCAGTTGCCGGCGACGAGCGGGCGAATTCCAGGCGTCATGGGTTTGCTTCTCCGGGCGATATCGGGCTCTGGCCCTCACTACCAAAATCAGGCCACAAAGCAATCGACAGTGGACCGGAAGGGCGCTATTGCGCTTGTTTCAGACTCGGCGCACGCGAAAATGCGCATAAATCGGAAGTAAAAATGCTTGGTATATTGAGAAGCGCGGCAGGCACCTGGGTCGCGAAGGGGCTGTTGGTGTTGCTGGTGCTCAGCTTTTTGGTCTGGGGCATTTCCGGACGGCTGATGGGCGGTTTCGCCGGCCATGATTCGGTCATAACCGCTGGCGGCACCAAAGTGTCGATCAACGAATACCGTCTCGCCTATGATCGCCAGCTCGCCGTCATGTCGCAGCAGTTCGGCCAGCGTCTCAGCCACGAACAGGCAAAGGCGCTCGGCGTCGATAACCAGGTGCTGGCTCAGCTCGTCTCGGGTGCCGTTCTTGACGAACAGGCGCGCAAACTGGGCCTCGGACTGTCCAAGGACCGGCTGGCCGAGCTGACGCGCGAAGATCCGGCCTTCAAGGGCCCGGGCGGTCAGTTCGACCGCAGAACATTCGAATACATGCTGCGCCAGATTGGCATGCGGCCCGAGGATTATCTGAAGAACCGTGCCCAGGTGGCGGTGCGCCAGCAGATCGTCGAGGCGGTCTCGGATGGCCTCAAGGCTCCGGACACTTTCTTCAAGGCGGTTGCGCTCTATCGCGGCGAAGACCGCACCATCGACTATGTGACACTGCCCAAGGCATTGGTCGAGCCGATCCAGGCGCCGTCCGACAGCGTGCTTACCGCCTATTTCGAAGCAAACAAGAAGACATACGCGGCGCCCGAATACCGCAAATTCTCCTATGTCCGCCTCGAACCCGTCGACATCATGGATACGACCGCCGTCACCGACAGCCAGGTCAGCGACGACTACAACAAGAACAAGGCGCGCTACACCACGCCGGAACTGCGCACCATCGAGCAGCTTGTGTTCAAGACGCCGGATGCGGCCAAGGCAGCGCTCGATCTCGCTCAAGGCCGGCGCCACTTTCGACAAGCTTGTCACGGCGGAAGGCAAGACCCCGGCCGATACGCTGCTCGGCACGCTGGCCAAGGACAAGATCGCCGACAAGGCGGTCGCCGACGCGGCCTTCGCGCTCAATGCCAATGAAGTCAGTCAGGTCGTGCAGGGTGCCTTCGGCCCGGTGCTGCTGCGCGTCACCGAAATCAAGCCTGAGGTGGTGAAGCCGCTGACCGAGGTGTCCGACCAGATCCGCAAGGACCTGGCGCTGGGCGAGGCGAGCCGCATCCTCCTGGACGTGCGTGACAGCTATGAAGATACCCGCGCCGCCGGCAGTTCGCTGGCCGACGCCGCCACCAAGCTGAAGCTGAAGCTCATCACCATCGACGCCATCGATCGCAGCGGATTGCGGCCTGACGCAAGCATCGTCAAGGACCTGCCGCAATCGCCGGAGCTGATCAAGGCTGTCTTCGACGCCGAACCCGGCACCGAGAACGAAGCTTTGACCACGGCGGACAATGGTTTTGTCTTCTACGAGGTGGCTTCCGTCACGCCGGCGCGCGACCGCACGCTGGACGAGGTTCGTCAGAAAGTCGTCGCCGACTGGACGACGGCCGAGACCACCAAGCGGCTCGCCGCCAAGGCTGACGAGCTCGAAAAGCGGCTCAAGGCCGGTGCCACGCTCGACGTCATTGCCGGTGAACTCAAGCTGGAGAAGCAGACCAAGCGCGGCGTCAAGCGCGAGGCCGACGATGTCGATTTCGGCAAGGAGGGTGCGGCAGCGATGTTCGGCGTCGGCGAAGGCGGCACCGGCTTGATCCCCTCGCCCACCGGCGACGGTCAGATCCTGTACAAGGTCGCCGAAGTGTTCGAGCCCGCTGGGGCCGATGCCAGCTCGGTGCCGGACGATGCGCAGAAATCCTTCACCTCCGGCATGTCGGACGACCTGCTCGACCAGCTGGTGGCGCAGTTGCAGACGCAGTACGACGTTCGCGTCGACCAGGCCGCCGTTGCCCAAGCCTCGACAAGATGAGCGCGCTGAAAACCCATATCGCCAAGGTCGCGACCGGCAGCGCGCTTTCCTTCGAGGAAGCGCGCGAGGCCTTCGACATCATCATGTCGGGTGACGCCACGCCCGGCCAGATCGGCGGCTTCCTGATGGCGCTGCGCGTGCGCGGCGAGACGGTGAGCGAGCTTTCCGCCGCCGTCGCCACCATGCGCGCCAGGATGCTGCATGTCGACGCACCGGACGGCGCCATCGATATCGTCGGCACCGGCGGCGACAATTCCCACAGCGTCAACATTTCGACGGCATCGGCCTTTGTCATCGCAGGCAGCGGTGTGCCGGTTGCCAAGCACGGCAATCGCGGTCTGTCCTCGCTGACAGGGTCCGCCGACGTGCTGATTGCGCTTGGCGTCAAGATCGACATCTCGCCCGAATTCATCGGCCGTTGCATCCATGAAGCGGGCGTCGGCTTCATGTTCGCGCCCGCGCACCACCCGGCGATGAAGTATGTCGGCCCGACCCGCGTCGAGCTCGGCACCCGCACCATCTTCAACCTGCTCGGGCCCCTCATCAATCCGGCTGGCGTCAAGCGGCAGATGGTCGGCGTGTTCCTGCCGGAGTGGATCCTGCCGGTGGCCGAGACGCTGAAGGCGCTGGGCGCCGAGCATGCCTGGGTTGCCCATGGCGACGGCTATGACGAGATCACCACCACCGGCGAGACGCAGGTCGCCGAACTGATCGGCGGCGAGATCCGCAGCTTCACCCTGACCCCTGAAGCGGTTGGGCTGGCGCGCCACACCAAGGATGAATTGCGCGGCGGCGACGCGGCCTACAACGCCACAGCATTGCGCGATATGCTGGGCGGCGCTGCCGGCGCCTATCGGGACACCGTGCTGATGAATGCCGGCGCCGGTCTGGTGATTGCGGGCAAGGTGACGACGCTTGGTGACGGCATCGCGCTCGCCGCGCAAGCCATCGACAGCGGCCGGGCCCTGCAAGTGCTCGACAGGCTGGTCGAGATTTCGAACGGATAAAACGTGTCTGACATTCTTCGCAAGATCGAGGCCTACAAGCGCGACGAGATCGCGGCGGCAAAGGCACGTGTGCCGCTGGCCGAAATCAAGGCGCGAGCGAAGGACGCGGACGCACCGCGCGGCTTTCTTGCCGCGCTCGAAGCGAAGCGCAAATCCGGTGCCTTCGCGCTGATCGCCGAGATCAAGAAGGCAAGCCCGTCCAAAGGGCTGATCCGCGCCGATTTCGACCCGCCAGTGCTGGCGCAGGCCTATGCCAAGGGTGGCGCTGCCTGTCTTTCGGTGCTGACCGACGCGCCGTCCTTCCAGGGCGCGCCGGAGTTTCTCACCAGGGCGCGAGCCGCCGTCGCCCTGCCCGCGCTGCGCAAGGATTTCCTGTTCGATCCGTACCAGGTCTACGAAGCCCGTGCCTGGGGCGCGGATGCCATCCTGATCATCATGGCGAGCGTCGACGACGCCCTGGCCAGCGACCTCGAAGCGACAGCGTTCGAACTCGGCATGGATGCGCTGATCGAAGTGCATGACGAGGCCGAGACGCAGCGCGCGCTAAAACTGTCGTCGCGGCTGATCGGCATCAACAACCGCAATCTACGCACATTCGAGACCAGCCTCGACACTTCAGTGCGGCTGGCGACGATGGTGCCGGCCGATCGCTTGCTGGTCAGCGAGAGCGGTATTTTCACGCACGACGACTGCCTCAGGCTGCAAAAGAGCGACATCGGCACCTTCCTTGTCGGCGAGAGCCTGATGCGGCAACAGGACGTCACCACGGCGACCCACCTGCTGCTGACAGGCAAGGCGCCGGCCGAGGCGGTCTGACGATGACATCAGCCCTTACCCATCTCGGCGCGCAGGGCGAGGCCAACATGGTCGATGTCGGCGACAAGGCAGAGACGACGCGCACGGCGATCGCCGAAGGCTTTGTCACGATGCAACCCGAGACGCTGAAGACGATCCTCGCCGGCAACGCCAAGAAGGGCGATGTGCTCGGTACTGCGCGCATCGCCGGCATCATGGCGGCGAAGAAGACCCATGAACTGATCCCGCTCTGCCATCCGCTGCTGCTGACCAAGGTCTCCGTCGACATCGAGCCGGACCATGCTTTGCCTGGCTTGAAGGTCACCGCATTGGCGCGCGTCACCGGCAAGACGGGCGTCGAGATGGAAGCGCTGACCGCCGCCTCCGTCGCTTGCCTGACCATATACGACATGGCCAAGGCGGTGGACCGCGCGATGGTCATCTCCGGCATCCGGCTGGTCGAAAAGACCGGCGGCAAGTCGAGCGACTACAGGGCCGGTGCCTGATGGCGCTGGTTCCGGTCGCCGAGGCGCTCGAACGCCTGCTGGAAGGCGCTGCGCCACTGGCCGGCGAAAGCGTTCCGCTGTTCGAGGCGGTGGACCGCGTGCTGGCGGAACCGGTCGTGGCACTTCGCACCCAGCCGCCCTTCAACGCTTCCGCTATGGACGGTTACGCAGCCCGTGCCGCCGATGTGGCGTCGGTGCCGTCGCGACTTTCGGTGATCGGCATGGCGCCGGCCGGACGTGGCTATGACGGTACGGTCAACCAGGCACAGGCGGTGCGCATCTTCACCGGCGCGCCATTGCCCGAAGGCGCCGACACCATCGTCATCCAGGAGAATGTCAGGGATCTCGGCGGCGGCGACATCGAAGTGATCGAGCCCACCGCCGAGGGACGCAACATCCGCCGCATCGGCCTCGACTTTTCGAAAGGCGACGTGCTGCTCGAAAAAGGCCGCGTGCTCGACCCGGCGGCGCTGTCGCTGGCGGCATCGGCCAACCACCCCCAGGTTAGCGTGGTGAAACGGCCGCTGGTCGCCATCATCGCCACCGGCGACGAATTGTTGCCGCCCGGCAGCGAACTCGGGCCGGACCAGATCATCTCGTCCAATGCCTATGGCGTTGCCGCCGCGGCACAGTCCGTTGGCGCCCGCGCGCTCGATCTCGGCATTGCCGCCGATCGCAAGGAGGCAATCGCCGCGCTGGTCAGACAAGCGGTCGTGGCCGGCGCGGATGTCATCGTGACGCTTGGTGGCGCCTCGGTCGGCGATCACGACCTGATCCACGATGTGCTGACCGGCGAAGGCATGGCGCTCGGCTTCTGGAAGATCGCCATGCGCCCCGGCAAGCCGCTGATGTTCGGCCGCCTCGGCGATATCAGGTGTATCGGCCTGCCCGGCAACCCGGTGGCAAGCCTGGTCTGCTCGCAGCTGTTCCTGAAGCCGCTGCTGGCGCGGCTCGGCGGCCGCAACCATCGCCAGGACATACGCCCGGCGCGATTGGGCGCCGCAATGCCGGCCAATGATTTGCGCCAGGACTATGTGCGGGCCGTGGTCAGGGAAGATGACGGCGCGCTGGTGGCGACGCCGTTCGGCATCCAGGATTCCTCAATGCTGCGAATGCTGGCCGACGCCAACGGGCTGATCGTGCGCGCGCCGTTTGCCTCCGCAGCGGCTGCGGGCGAGGCTTGCAGCGTTCTGATGCTGCGCTGAGGAATCCAAGACAAGCCATTCATAACACACGAGAAAACGATCTCGGCGCTACTCCGAGATCAAGGTCCGGGTCAGCGGATGCGCCGGATCGGCAAGGCCGTCGACAATATCGTAATGATGCCGGTCAGGCTCGACTATCGCGCTGGTGGTGGCGCCAAGGCCGGTCCAGATGTTGGCAAGCAAAGCATTCTGGCGCAGGAATTCGGCGCGCTCGCCACCACCGGCCCAGCAGGTGATGCGGGCACCATCCACGGGCCGCAGCAGCGCCGGGCTTTCAGTCAGCGCCTCGTGCTCGTCGATAGCCAGCGCCGCGTTCATGCCGGTGCGCATGAGCGGACGCAGGTCATGCAGGCCCGAAATCGAGACGACATGGCGTATGCGCCGCGCCACATCGGCGGCCAGGGGCGTTGATATGGTCACCATGCGGCTGGCGAGATGGCCGCCGGCCGAATGTCCGGTCAGCATCAGCGGCCCGTCGACCATTGCCGCTGCCTTGCCAATCGCCGCGCCGATTTCGCTGACGATGCCGGCGATGCGTATGTCCGGGCACAGCGTGTAGGACGGCATCGCCACGGCAAAGCGGCTGCCGACCGCGCCATTGGCGAGGTGCGACCAGGTACTCTTGTCGGACTCCAGCCAGTAACCGCCATGGAGGAACACCACCAGCCCCTTGGGAGCGGCTTTGGGAAAGAAAAGATCGAACCGATTGCGCGGCCCGTCACCATAGGCGATGTCGAGCCGTGCCCGGCCCTCTGACGAAAGCGCATTGCGAAACGCTTGCGCCGGTTCCGCCCAGGCGGCTGGCCAGCGGTCGCTGCCGGCAATGTTCGCACCGTTGGCATAGGCGCTGTCCCAATCGGCAATGTGACGTTCGAGCATCGGCACCCTCCCCCGGAATGGCATCGTTTCTCCGCTAGCAATGGCCACCGCCATGCCGTGCGTCAATGCTCCAGAGCAAAAACATTTTAGGCTTGAAACAAATTTCGACTGGTGCGATCCTGCCCTGACGAACAGCCGACAATGGGAGGTCTGCTGTGCTGCCCAAAACCTGCAAATGTGCACTCTTTCCGGGGGCATCCCCGAGCAGGTGCGACGGCGGCACGAAGCCTCCTCAAAAACAGGACCTTTAGATCCACCACATCCGGCCAGGCGCCTCGCGCACTGGCCATCCAGCAGATGGGATAGCGGCGACATGCTTGGGCCTTCAGCGCATATCGACACGTTCACGCGCGATCACCTGCCGCCGCCGGAGCAATGGCCTGATATCCTGCTCGATGGCTTTGATTATCCCGAACGCCTCAACGCCGGTGTCGAACTGACCGACAGGCTGGTCGAGAAAGGCCTCGGCGACCACACCGCGCTGATCGGCAATGGCCGCCGCCGCACCTACAAGGAACTGTCCGACTGGACAAACAGGCTGGCCCACGCGCTGGTCGAGAATTATGGCGTCCAGCCGGGCAACCGGGTGCTGATCCGTTCGGCCAACAACCCCGCAATGGTCGCCTGCTGGCTGGCTGCCACCAAGGTCGGCGCCGTGGTCGTCAACACCATGCCGATGCTGCGCGCCGGCGAGCTCGCCAAGATCGTCGACAAGGCGGAGATCACCGTCGCGCTCTGCGACACCAGGCTGATGGACGAGATGACCGCCTGCGCCAAGGACAGCGTATTCCTCAAGCAGGTCATCGGTTTCGACGGCACCGCCAACCATGATGCCGAACTCGATCGTGCCGCGCTCGACAAGCCGGTGACATTCACTGCCGTCAACACCGGCCGCGACGACGTCGCGCTGCTCGGCTTCACCTCGGGCACGACAGGCGTGCCGAAGGCGACGATGCATTTCCACCGCGACCTGCTGATCATCGCCGACGCCTACGCCCGCGAAATCCTTCAGGTGACGCCGGACGACATCTTCGTCGGCTCGCCGCCGCTGGCCTTCACCTTCGGCCTTGGCGGGCTCGCCATCTTCCCGCTGCGCTTCGGTGCGGCGGCAACGCTGCTGGAGCAGGCGACGCCACCCAACATGATCCACATCATCGAGACCTACAAAGCGACGATCTCCTTCACCGCGCCGACCGCTTACCGTGCCATGCTGAAGGCCATGGACGAAGGTGCCGACCTGTCATCGCTGCGTGTCGCCGTTTCGGCCGGCGAAACCTTGCCCGCTCCGGTTTTCGAGGAGTGGACGCAAAAGACCGGCAAGCCGATCCTCGACGGCATCGGCGCCACCGAAATGCTGCACATCTTCATCTCCAACCGCTTTGGCGACATGAAGCCCGCGTCGACCGGCAAGCCGGTGGGCGGCTATGAGGCGCGCATCGTCGATGACGAGATGCGCGAGGTGCCGCGCGGCGCGACCGGCAGGCTGGCGGTGCGCGGCCCGACCGGCTGCCGCTACATGGCCGATGACAGGCAGAAGGACTACGTGCGCGACGGCTGGAACCTCACCGGCGACACTTTTACCCAGGACGAAGACGGCTTCTTCCATTTCGCCGCGCGCTCCGACGACATGATCGTCAGCGCCGGCTACAACATCGCCGGCCCCGAGGTCGAGGCGGCACTGCTGGCGCACCCGGACGTCGCCGAATGCGCTGTCATCGGCGCCGAGGATGCCGAACGCGGTCAGATCGTCGAGGCGCATGTCGTGCTGGTGCAAGGCGTGGCGCCTGACGCGTTGACCACCAAGCGCCTGCAGGACCACGTCAAGGCGACGATCGCCCCTTACAAATATCCACGGTCAGTAAAATTCATCGCCACCCTACCCAAGACGCAGACCGGCAAGATCCAGCGCTTCCGGCTGCGCACGGAGAAAATCAATTGAGCGAGCCCTACGATCCAGCGTCCGAAGGCGCACAGATGTCGTTCAAGGAGCGCATGTCTTACAGCGACTATCTGCACCTGGAGAAGGTGCTGGAGGCCCAGACGCCGCTGTCGTCGGCGCATGACGAGATGCTGTTCATCATCCAGCATCAGACCTCCGAACTCTGGATGAAGCTCGCTCTGCACGAGATTGGCGCTGCGATCCGTTCCATCCGCGCCGACCGGCTCGAGCCGAGCTTCAAGATGCTGTCGCGCGTCGCCCGCATCTTCGAGCAGCTGAACAATGCCTGGGACGTGCTGCGGACGATGACGCCCAGCGAATACACCGAGTTCCGCGACGCGCTCGGCCAATCCTCGGGTTTTCAATCCTGGCAGTATCGCGCCATCGAGTTCATGGCCGGCAACCGCAACCTCGCCATGCTCGGCCCCCACAAGCACCGGCCTGACCTCAGCGGAAAGCTGGAGGCGATCCTGGCCGAACCATCGCTCTACGACGAAGCGCTGCTGCTTCTGGCGCGCAACGGATTCGACATCGGCGCTGATGCCAGGCGCACGGACTGGCGTGAGACGCGAACCGAGAATGAAGAGGTCCTGGTCGCCTGGCAGACCATCTACCGCGACCCGCAGCGCTACTGGATGTTCTACGAGCTGGCCGAGAAGCTGGTCGACTTCGAGGACTATTTCCGCCGCTGGCGCTTCAACCACGTCACCACGGTCGAGCGCATCATCGGCCTGAAACGCGGCACCGGCGGCACGTCTGGTGCGTCGTATCTCAAGAAGATGCTTGAGGTCGTGCTGTTTCCGGAACTGTGGACGGTCCGCACCCGGCTCTGACCTCACCGAAATGAGAACAGCCGCACCGAGGGGACGCTCTGTGGCGGAAAACCCTTCGCGAACAACCGAGGACTGACCATGAGTGGAATTCCCGATCTCGCTGCGATCGAAGCGATGGACGCCACGGATCCGCTGCGTGCCATGCGCGATCGTTTCATTCTGCCGGAAGGGGTGATCTATCTCGACGGCAATTCACTGGGGGCAGCGTCTCATGCCGTCTTCGGCGAGCTGCAGCAGGCGGCGACCCAGGAATGGGCCCAGGATCTCATCCGGGCCTGGAATACGGCCGGATGGTTCGAGATGCCGATCGAACTCGGTGACCAGCTCGGGCGCCTGATGGGAGCCGCGGCTGGACAGACCGTCGTCTGCGACACGACGTCGACCAACATCTACAAAGTGCTGCATGCAGCACTGGAGATGCGGCCCGGCCGGTTGGCCATCGTCGCCGAAGGTGACAGTTTTCCCACCGACCTGTACATCGCCGAAGGCGTGGCCTCGACCCGGGACGGCGTCCTGCTGCGCCTTGCGGGCGTCGACGCGCCAACTGTCGAAGAGCTGATCGACGAAAGCGTCGCGGTGGTCCTGGTCAACCACGTCAACTACAAATCGGGTGAACTGCGCGACATGGCGGCGCTGACGCGCAAGGCTCATGCGGTCGGAGCGCTGATCGTCTGGGATCTGTGCCACACCGCGGGCGCCCTGCCGGTCGAGCTCGACCATGCAAATGCCGATTTCGCCATCGGCTGCACCTACAAGTATCTCAACGGCGGTCCGGGCGCGCCGGCCTTCATCTATGCCGCACAGCGCCACCACGGCGAAATCAGCCAGCCACTCAGCGGCTGGTGGGGGCATGCGCGGCCCTTTGCCTTCGAACGGGGCTATGTTGCCGGCACCGGTATCCGCCGCTTTCTGTGCGGCACGCAGCCGGTGCTGTCGATGCGGGCGCTCAAAGGTGCGCTTGCCATCTGGAACGACGTCGACATGGCGGCTTTGCGAAAGAAAAGCGTCGCGCTGACCGAACTGTTCATCCAGCTCGTCGAAGCGAAGTGCGGCGCCTATGGTCTCACGCTGGAGACCACCCGCGACGCGGCCAGACGCGGCAGCCAGGTGTCGTTCCTTCACGACCACGGTTATCAAATCATGCGGGCGCTGATCGAGCGTGGCGTGATCGGTGACTTCCGCGCCCCATCAACCATCCGTTTCGGCTTCACGCCGCTCTATGTCGGCTACAAGGATGTGTGGCTGGCGGTTGAGGTGCTGGAAGACATTCTGCGCACGGGTGCATGGAAGGACCAGCGTTTCGCCGTCAAGGAAGCCGTTACCTGAAGCAGCCGTCTCGACGGTCTGTTGTCGCCGGCTCTCCCCTGGTCATATGACCGAGGGACGAATTTCCAGCTCGCGAATGCGTTCGCTGCTGGGTGGTCAGCGCAGGCTGTAATAGGTTAACCAAGGTTGGCATTTTGGCTTCGTTTCGTTCACGGCAAACGAATGCCCGGTAAGCTGGAATGCCCGTCGTCGAGAGGCCTGGCGGCAGCTCATGCCAGGCCTGAGCTCGGGATGGGCCACAGGCTATTAACCATAACAATTTCAATGCCCGAAAGCGCACCGTGACGGGATGCTGTCGTCGACGAGGCCCGCTTGCAACCGCGGAATAATTTCCGCCGCCTTAACAAATTCATTAAACTTTAAACGGTTGCAGAACACAACTGGAACAGATAGTGTTTGTTCTGGGTTTGTTTTTCTGATTCTGGTTTCAGGTATCCAGGGGGTCGCCATGCTGACGCGCAAGCAACACGAACTGCTGATGTTCATCCATGAACGCCTGAAGGAAAGCGGCATTCCGCCATCCTTCGACGAGATGAAGGAGGCGCTCGACCTTGCCTCCAAATCCGGGATTCATCGGCTGATCACTGCACTCGAGGAGCGCGGCTTCATTCGCCGCCTGCCCAACCGGGCACGCGCGTTGGAAGTGCTGCGGCTGCCGGACTCGATCGCGCCCGGCCTCAACGCGGCAAAGAAGTTCTCGCCAAGCGTCATCCAGGGCAGTCTCGGTCAGGGTGGTGCTCTTGGCCGGCAGATCAAGCCGGCGCCTTCGCGGATGCCCTCGCCCGGCAATGACGACGACGCGGTCTCCGCCGTGTCGATCCCTGTGATGGGCCGCATCGCCGCCGGTGTGCCGATCGACGCCATCCAGCATCAGACGCACTCGATCTCGGTGCCGCCGGACATGATCATGGGCGGCGAGCACTACGCCCTGGAGGTCAAGGGTGATTCGATGATCGAGGCCGGTATCTTCGACGGCGACACCGTCATCATCCGCAACGCCGACACCGCCCAGCCTGGCGAGATCATCGTGGCGCTGGTGGATGAAGAGGAAGCGACGCTGAAGCGGTTCCGCCGCAAGGGCGCCTCGATTGCTCTCGAAGCCGCCAATCCAGCCTATGAAACCCGCATTTTCGGCCCGGACAGGGTCAAGGTGCAAGGCAAGCTCGTTGGCCTGATCCGCCGCTACTGAGGCGGCTGCAGTTTAACCACCGGCTTCTCGGGTCTCTTGAAGGGCGGCAGTCCCCTCGCCTCGCGTGAGAATTTACGTTGCGTGTGCCAGGGCCGGTAAGGCCTGTCCACCGCGAAGCTGACGGTAGCCGGCGCAGTCGCCGACTGGCGATCGAAGAAGACGGCAGCGCTGCCTTTGCGAGCCAGTTGCCGCTTGGTGACGACGAGAACCAGCGGATTGTGGCAAGCGTCATAGGCCGTCGCGTCATTGATGACGATCAGCTCGGCGAAACCGCAGGCTTTCCATGTGTCCTTGCGATCCTCGACATAAGCAATGATCGCGCCGGACGTGTGCCTGGCGAGACAGACGCCTGAACTGCAATAGAATGGCGATCCCGGCGGCAGTTCAACGGCATCCGCGATCTCGAATTGTCCGTCGCCCTTGTCGAACACCTCAGGCACGACGATGGTTTCGGATGTCAGAGCGCGTTTCCAGTTGTCGACCGTGAATTCGTTCGGCCGCGCGCGGCTGACGGCGAGCTCGCCACCCCCGATCGGCAAGGCAACCAGTCGGGCGTCCTCCGAGATCAGCACGTCCGGTGTGCGCGTATCCGAGACGGTCAGCAGGCCGGCAATCGCGAAGGGAAGAGCCGCAAGCCGCAGCCATGTCGTCGCCATCGTCGCAATGACCAGGGCTATCGCCACCAGCAGGACAGACTGCTGCGAAATCAATCCGACCCCATCGACCGGCGAACGCTCGGAAATCCATCCGGACATGGCGATCATCGCCGTCAGGCCCTTGCCCATCACATAAAGGAAGGGACCGTCGGCGCCGAAGGGCATCGCCAGCGCGCTGAGGACGGCAAAAGGCATGACAACCAGTGACACGATCGGCATGATGGCCAGGTTGGCGAACAGGCTGAGCGGCGACACACGCTGAAAATGCCAGATGGCAAACAGCGCCGTGGCGCCGCCGGCGATGATGGAGGTCATGGCCAAGCCGCCCGCCGCCAGCAGGAATTTTCGCGTCAGGAAACCGGGTAAGGATCGCTTTGGCGGCGGCGGTCTCGCTTTTCCCGCACGATGATCCGACCAGCCGGCATAGGCGCCGACCAGCGCCGCGGTCGCGGCGAAGGACATCTGGAAGCTCGGGCCAACCACCTCGTGCGGCGACACCACAATGACGGCGATCGCCGAGATCGCCAGATTGCGCATGGTGAGTGCCGCTCGGTCGAACAGTACCGCAATCAGCATCACCGCCAGCATGATGAAGCTACGCTCGGCGGCAACGACGACGCCCGAGATGATGAGATAGGCAGCGATCGAAAACAATGCCGCGGCGGCGGCATACTTTTTGACCGGGCGACGCGCGGAAAAGTCCGGGAACAAGGCGAAGGCGCCGCGCAGCAAACCCATGATGGTGCCGGCGACCAGCGCCATGTGCAGTCCCGAAATCGAGATGATGTGGTAGATGCCGGTACGCCGCATCGCCTCATTGATTTCATCGGGAATGCCGGCGCGCACGCCGACGATCAGCGCCGCGGCGATCTCGCCTTCGGCGCCACCGACGCTGCCCCTGATGTGGTCGGCAATCGCTTCACGGGCATTTTCCACGCTAGAGGAAAGACGGGCCAATAGCGGCATGTCGCCATCATCGGCGACGACAGGTTTTGGATTGCCGAGAAAGAACCCGCTGCCGCCGATGCCGGCGAAGTAACTGTCGAAGGAGAAGTCGTAGCTGTCCGGCCGCACCGGGCCGGTCGGCGGCAAAAGCTTGGCGTATCCAGTGATCAGGGACCCGGCTGTCATGTCTGCCGGTATCTTTCGTGCCGAAAGCCGCAGCCGCTCCGGCGCATAGCGCAATTTCGGCCTTGCGGTCGACGTCACATCGATGGTCAGCCGGATGCGGCCGCTCTCCATGCGCTCGAGCGAGACGACCCGGCCGGTCACCTGCGTCGAGATTTCCGAACCCAGCATCTGCGTGCCCGCGCGCCACGTCTCGACCTTTGCGGCGAGCAAACCCAGCGCGCACAAAAGCACCGCCACGAAGCACAGATGGGTTTTGGGCCATGAGCGCGAGACGAGCGCACAGAGCGCGGCTAGGGCGACGACCGCGACGGGCTTGGCAAAATCGGGCTCCGCCGTCAGCGAAAAATAGCCGATTGCTCCGCTCGCCAGGCAGACCGGCACCAGCAGGAAAGCCACGCCTCGGTCGAGCTCCAGGCCCGCCGCCATGGCCACGCTGTGGCGCAGACGACGCAGCGACACCAGGCCGATTTTCCGACGCACGCGCATGATCCTGCCGGCTTCGGCAACTGGAACAGAGGCGGCGACATCCGCTTGGAGCGGCGCTTTGCCGGGAGCCGGCACAAGGGGCGACGGCGGCGGCAGCGGGGCTGGCAGAGGCGCAAAGAGAGACCGTTCGCTGACGCCAATGGCGGCGTCCTCGCCCTGATCCGAGCCCCTGCCTCGTCCAGCCATCGGGTCTGCCCCTTGCGCCCTCGACACCCTATGCTACATGAACGCCAACCGCGCGAAAGTCCGCGCGACAGCACCCCGCTTCAGATGGTTTCCGAGAGTTCCATGTCCGACAAGGTCGTCACCCGTTTTGCCCCCTCGCCCACCGGCTACCTGCACATAGGCGGCGCGCGCACGGCGCTGTTCAACTGGCTGTATGCAAAGCACACCGATGGCACGATGCTGCTGCGCATCGAGGACACCGATCGCGAACGCTCCAACCCAGCCGCGACGGCTGCCATCCTCGACGGACTTACCTGGCTCGGCCTGAATTGGGACGGCGAGCCGGTGTCGCAGTTCGAGCGTGCGCCGCGCCACCGCGAGGTGGCGGAGGAGCTCGTGCGCATGGGCAAGGCCTATTATTGCTATGCCACGCCAGCCGAACTGGAGGCGATGCGCGAGGCCGCTAGGGCCAAAGGCCTGCCGCCCCGCTATGACGGCCGCTGGCGCGACCGCGACCCCTCAGAGGCCCCTGCAGGTGCCAAGGGCGCCATCCGTATCAAAGCTCCGACTGAAGGCGAGACCATCGTTCATGACCGTGTCCAGGGCGAGGTGCGCTTTCCCAACAAGGACCTCGACGATTTCATCATCCTGCGTTCGGACGGCAACCCGACCTATATGCATGCCGTCGTCGTCGACGATCATGACATGGGCGTCACCCACATCATCCGCGGTGACGATCATCTGACCAACGCCGCCCGGCAGACCGTGATTTACGACGCCATGGGCTGGGCCGTGCCGTCCATGTCGCATATCCCGCTGATCCATGGCGCCGACGGCGCCAAGCTGTCGAAGCGGCACGGCGCGCTTGGCGTCGAGGCCTATCGCGCCATGGGCTACTTGCCGGAGGCGCTGCTCAACTACCTGGCGCGCCTCGGCTGGAGCCATGGCGACGACGAGATCATGTCGATCAAGGACATGATCTCCTGGTTCGACATCGGCGACGTCAACAAGGGTGCGGCCCGCTTCGACTTCGCCAAGCTCGAGGCGATCAACGGCGCGCATATGCGCCGCATGAGCGATACCGAGCTGTTCGATATCTTCATCGCCACGCTGCCCTATCTCGAGGGTGGCCCGGCAATGGCCGCGCGCCTGAACGACGCCAACAAGGCGCAGCTGCTGGCAGCACTCCCGGGCCTGAAGGAGCGCGCCAAGACGCTGGTCGAACTCGTTGATGGCGCGGCCTTCCTGTTTGCCACGCGACCGCTGCCGATCGACGACAAGGCGGCCCTCCTGCTCAATGACGATGCCCGCAAGATCCTGCGCGGTGCTCACGAAGCTTTGAACGGGCTTGCAAGCGACTGGACGGCCGCTGCAGCGGAGGCCGCGATCCGCGAGGTTGCAATCGCTGGTGGCCACAAGCTCGGCGCCGTGGCCCAGCCTTTGCGCGCCGCTTTGACCGGCAAGAGCACCTCGCCGGGCGTGTTCGATGTGCTCGCCGTGCTCGGCCGCGAGGAAAGCCTGGCGCGCATATCAGATCAAATCGTTAGGAGCAAACTGGCCCAAGAAGATTGGCATTGAAAGGCGGGTTTCGCAGTGCAACATTAGGCCTTGGCCCAATCTGGCACGCACCTCCTGAAATGCGGTGGCGAATACGCGCATTGCGGTGATTTCGAAGTGTCGCTTTGCAAGATTTTGCCTTTGCCGGCATGAGGAAACAAGAAGGAGTTTGCAATGACCGAAGCTGCGAAAAAACTGGATTTGGGCGGCAAGACCCAGGAGGCCACGGCAACGCTTGAATTCGCCGGCAAGACTCACGAATTCAAGGTGCGAAGCGGTTCGGTCGGGCCTGATGTCATCGACATCGCCTCGCTCTACTCCACAACCGGCGCCTTCACCTACGATCCCGGCTTCACCTCGACGGCAAGCTGCGAATCCGAAATCACCTTCATCGACGGCGACGCCGGCATCCTCTTGCACCGCGGCTATCCGATCGACCAGTTGGCCGAACACGGCGACTTCCTCGAGGTCTGCTATCTCCTGCTCTACGGTGAATTGCCGACCAAGGCGCAGAAGGACGATTTCGATTACCGCGTGACGCGCCACACCATGGTGCACGAGCAGATGTCGCGCTTCTTCACCGGCTTCCGCCGCGACGCGCACCCGATGGCGGTGATGTGCGGCGTGGTCGGCGCGCTGTCGGCCTTCTACCACGACTCCACCGACATCTCCGACCCCTACCAGCGCATGGTTGCCTCGATGCGGCTGATCGCCAAGATGCCGACGATCGCGGCGATGGCCTACAAATACCACATCGGCCAGCCCTTCATTTACCCGAAAAACGAGCTGAACTTCGCCGCCAACTTCCTGCACATGTGCTTTGCCGTGCCGTGCGAGGAATACAAGATCAACCCGGTGCTGGCGCGCGCCATGGAACGCATCTTCATCCTGCACGCCGATCACGAGCAGAACGCCTCGACCTCGACCGTTCGTCTCGCCGGCTCGTCAGGCGCCAACCCGTTCGCGTGTATCGCCGCCGGCATCGCTTGCCTGTGGGGGCCGGCACATGGCGGCGCCAATGAGGCAGCGCTCAACATGCTGGGCGAGATCGGCCATGTCGATCACATCCCGGAGTTCATCGCCCGCGCCAAGGACAAGAACGACCCGTTCCGGCTGATGGGCTTTGGCCACCGGGTCTACAAGAACTACGATCCGCGCGCCAAGATCATGCAGAAGACGGCGCACGAGGTTCTGGGCGAGCTCGGCATCAAGGATGATCCGCTGCTCGACATCGCCATGGAGCTGGAAAAGATCGCGCTGACCGATCCCTATTTCATCGAGAAGAAGCTCTACCCGAATGTCGACTTCTATTCCGGCATCACGCTGAAGGCGCTGGGCTTCCCCACCACCATGTTCACCGTGCTGTTCGCGGTCGCCCGCACCGTCGGCTGGATCGCGCAGTGGAAAGAGATGATCGAGGACCCACGCCAGAAGATCGGCCGTCCGCGCCAGCTCTACACCGGCGCGCCGGAGCGCGACTACGTGCCGATCGCCAAGCGGTGATCGAGGCTATCTGGATTAAGAAAGGCGCCCGTCAGGGCGCTTTTTTTATGTGACGCAGCACGACGCCTGCCGCGATCTCGCCGGAAGGCTTGCTGGTCGCCATGCGCCGCGTGATCTCGGCGAAGCCCTGCTTCTGCCAGGCGCGCATGCCGCCGTCGGCGAACAACGCTTCCAGTTGCCGGGCCAGATTGTTCGGCTTGACATACTCATTGTAGAATTCTGGAACTAAGGCTCGATCCGAGATCAGATTGGGCAGCAGCGCCGACCAGACGGACAGCAGGTAAGGCGCCACGACACGGGCGACGGGATCGAGCCTGTAGCAGGAGACCATCGGCACACCAGCCAGCGCCAGCTCCAGCGACACGGTCCCGGACGCGATCAGCGCGGCATCGGCCTTGCCGAAGGCCTGCCATTTGCGCTGGGGATCGACGATGATCTCGGGCTTTTCATCCCAGCGGTTGACCGAGGATTTGACCAGGTCGGCGACATGCGGAACCGTCGGCAGCAGCAGCCGCAGGCGATGCCCGCGCGCGCGCAGCATCGACACCGTCTCGCCAAACGGGTCGAGCAGGCGCCGCACCTCCCCGCGCCGCGATCCGGGCAGGACAAGCAGTGTCTTCACGCGGTCCGCAGCAAGGTCGCGCGGCAGGTCCTGCGCCTTGGCCGCGGCGAGCACGCCCGCATCATGGGTCAGGCGATGCCCGACATAGGTGCCCGGCGGGCCGCCCAGCCGCTCGAGCTCCTTCACCTCGAACGGCAGGATGCAGAGGATATGGTCGACATAGGGCTTCATCGCCACCGCCCGACCCGGCCGCCACGCCCAGACGCTCGGGCAGACATAATGGATGATCGGGATCGACGGATTGGCCGCCCGCACCTTTTTGGCGACGCGCAACGAAAAGTCCGGGCTGTCGATGGTGACGAGGCAGTCCGGCTTTTCGTCCGCAACGGTCCTGGCCAGCTGGCTGATCCGCCGCATCAGGCGCAGCAGGTCGCGCAGGATGGCGCTGAAACCCATGAGGGCGATCTCGCCGGCATCGAACGGCGATGCCAGTCCCAGCGCCTGCAAATGGCGGCCGCCGAGGCCGACGAGTTGCACCTCGCGCCCGGTAGCCTGCTTGAGCGAACGCACGATGTCGGCGCCGAGCAGATCGCCGGACTCTTCGCCGGCAACGATCGCGATCTTCAAGGCCCTGTCAGCCATTGCGCGGCTCCGTCGCCGCAGGCAGGCCAATGACGAACAGGCCGAATGCGTTGGCGCGTGCGATGGTTTCGGGGCCTTCGAGAACCAGCGAGCGCCCCGCCTCGACGGCAATGCCGGCAAGCCCGGCCGCATGCACAGCTTCGACCGTTTGCGGGCCGATGGACGGAAGATCCGCGCGCAGTTCCTGACCGGGCTTGGCGCACTTGACCAGCACACCGCGGGTCTTCCCCGCAATGCGGCCGTGGCCGCGCAGCAGCTTGGCACGGTCGAGTAACCCGGCCGTCCCCTCGATGCCTTCCAGCGCGATCGTTCGGCCGCCGACCGCGATCGCCGCCTGGCCGATATCCAGCGCCCCGATGGCCTTTGCCGCGGCAAGGCCTGCCTTGATGTCGAGCCAGTCCGATTTCCGTGGCGCGGCCTTCGTCAGGACGCCTTCGGCGGCAACAAGGTTCGGCACGATTTCGTGCGCCCCGACGACCTTTATTCCACGTGCTTCGAGGCCGCGTGCCAAAACCTTCAGCAGGCCATCGTCGCCACGCGCCAGCGCCGCGACAACAACCGGTATCACGGCGAGCAGGCTAAGGCTTGGACGCAGATGGGTCAGTCTTGGCCGGCGCTTGATCTCGCCGGCAAGCACCAGATGGGTGACCCGGTGCCGCCTCAGCAACGGTATCAGCGAGCCGATACCCTCCAGGGCGAGGCTTTCATGCTCATACCGGGAGAGGTCTGCCATGCGGTCGGCCTCGCCTTCCATCAGGATGACGAAGGGCGGATAACCTTGTTCGGCCGAACCGGCCGCG
The DNA here is from genome assembly GCA_014189435.1 of Mesorhizobium loti. NCBI lineage: Bacteria > Pseudomonadati > Pseudomonadota > Alphaproteobacteria > Hyphomicrobiales > Phyllobacteriaceae > Mesorhizobium > Mesorhizobium loti. Next base: position 2,415,485 of record CP050293.1, on the reverse strand, counting down.
ACTTCGACCGGCAGACTGCCGCCGCCGGCAATGATGCCGACCCTGGAGCCCGGCGAGAGATCAAGACGCGCCGCCGCTGCCTCAGTCTTCGTCATCGACATCGTCGCCATCGCCGCCCTTGAGCGACGGCACAGCATAGTGCCGCTTGCCGCGACTGGTGATGAAATCGATGATCTTCATGGCGGTCGGCGACGACGCGAACTCCGCCTTGGCGAATTCGATATTCTCGCCAACGGTGCGGGAACGATCGAAGATCATCCTGTAAGCCTTGCGCAGCACAAGGATTTCGGACCTCGGCAGGCCGGAGCGCTTCAGGCCGATGATGTTGAGGCCGCGCAGGCTGGCGCGGTTGCCGACCGCGATGGCATAGGGAATGACGTCGCCGACGATCGCCGAGCAGCCGCCCAGAAAGGCGTTGTCGCCGATGCGGACAAACTGATGCACAGCGGTCAGGCCGCCGATATAGACGTTGTTGCCGACCTCGCAGTGGCCGCCCAGTGTCGCGCCATTGGCGAAGGTCGCGTTGTTGCCGACGACGCAATCATGGGCAATGTGGGCGTAGGCGAGGAAATTGCCATTGTCGCCGACCGTCGTCTCGCCGCGGCTGGAATCGGTGCCGAGATGCATGGTCACGCCTTCGCGGATCGTGCAGTTCTTGCCGATGACCAGGGTGGTGCGGCCGCCCTTGTGCTTGGTGTTCTGCGGCGGTGCGCCCAATGTCGCCATCGGATAGACTTTGGTCGAGGCACCGATAGTGGTCGCGCCCATCACCGAGACATGACTGACCAGTTCGACACCGTCGCCGATCACCACATCGGCGCCGACATGGCAGAATGGCCCGATGCGCACACCTTGGCCGATTTGGGCGCCTTCCTCCACAACGGAGGAAGCATGGATGGATGTCTTGATTTTCATAAGCATTCGATCGTCAGTCGCTGGTGACCATCATGGCTGAAATCTCGGCCTCGGCCGCCTTGGCGCCGTCGACCATGGCTTCACAAGCGAATTTGAGCAGGTTGCCGCGTTTCTTGATTTTCTTGACATGGATCTTCAACTGGTCGCCGGGAACGACCGGTTTGCGGAATTTGGCGTTGTCGATGGTCAGGAAATAGACCAGCGACGGTTTTTCGGTGCCCAGGCTGCGGATGCAGATGGCGCCGGCGGTCTGCGCCATCGCCTCGACGATGAGCACACCCGGCATGACCGGCTGTTCGGGGAAGTGGCCCTGAAAATGCGGCTCGTTTATGGTCACGTTCTTGATGCCGATGGCGGACTCATCGCCATCGATGTCGATGATGCGATCGATCATCAGGAACGGATAGCGGTGCGGCAGAAGCTTCATCAGCCCCATAATGTCGACCGCTTCCAGCGTCGTCGACGCGATCATGTCAGCCATTGCCTCCCTCGCCCTGTTTGCGGGTCCTGGCGAGCTTGCGCAGCATGGCTATCTCCCGCATGGCTTCCGCCATCGGCTGTGCCGGATAACCGCCCCAGATCTCGCCTGCAGGGACATTGCTCATAAATCCACTTCTGGCGGCAAGCTTGGCCCCTGCCCCGATGGTCAGGTGATCCGCAAGCCCGACGCCGCCGCCCATGGTGACATTGTCACCCACGACCACGGAACCCGAAATACCCGAAAGCCCGGCTATTATGCAATTGCGGCCGATGCGGACGTTATGGGCGATCTGCACGAGATTGTCGATCTTGGTGCCCTGGCCGATGATCGTATCGGACATGGCGCCGCGATCGACGGTGGTGTTGGAGCCGATCTCGACGTCGTCCTGAATGACGACACGGCCGATCTGCGGCACGCGTTCGGGCCCCTTGGCGCCGCCGACGAAGCCAAAACCATCCTGGCCGATCCTGGCGCCGCCATGGATGATGACGCGGTTGCCGATCAAGGCATACTGGATGCTGGAGCCCGGGCCGACATAGCCGTCGCGGCCGATCTGGCAGGATTGTCCGATGACCGCATTGGGCGCGATGACGGTACCGCTGCCGATCGAAGCACCCGGCCCGATGACCGCGCCGGCCTCGATGACGGCACCGGCTTCGACATGCGCCGTCGCATCGACATGAGCATGCGGCGAGACGCCGGTTTCACTGGTCATCGGCCCTGGCGTCGCCGCCCTGGGAAACAGCAGGCGTCCGACAAATGCGAAGGCCTGTTGTGGACGCGGATGAACCAGAACGGCAACGCCGGCCGGCGCCTTGCCGGCAAATTCCGCCGGGCACAGGACCGCGGCCGCCCGCAGCGACGGCATCAGCGCGGAATTGCGTCTGCCGTCGACAAAGACAAGCGCGTTCTCGCCGCCCTCGCTGGCCGGCGCGAGCGCTTCTATCGAAATGTCGGAGTGGCCGGAATCGACAAGCACCGAGCCGGTCAGATTCGCGACTTCGCCCGCCGTATACCGGCGTGATGGCGCGAAGAACACCGGATCGGTCATTCCAGAAGCTATATCCAGCTAGGTCGGAACATTTCTCCCGGGCCTGAAAGACCCAGGAGCATCGTTAACCGCCGATCAGAAGCGGGTCGATATGCCGAAGTTGAATTCCTGCACGTCGTCGGACGCTTCCTTTTTGACCGGGATCGCATAGTCGATACGGATCGGACCGAACGGCGAGGCCCACATCAGCCCGAGGCCGACCGAGGCACGCAGCTTCATGCTGGTCGAGTCCGGATTGACCCCGGTGGCAACCTTGCTACCGTAAAGCGTTGCCGCATCTGCAAACACCGCGCCACGCAGGCCGAAGCTCTCCGGAACGACCGGCAGCGGGAACTGCGCTTCCGCGGAGGCGTTGAAATAGGTGGTGCCACCCAGATGGTCGCCGCTGGTGCCAGAAGCAACCGGGCCGATACCACCATAAGCAAAGCCGCGGATCATACGATCGGTGCTCTGGAAGTGATCGAACACGCGCAGATCGCCGTCGCTGCCATAGCCCTCGACATGACCCGCGCCGGCCGAAAGCAGTCCGACCAGATCGTACTGCTCCGACAGCGTCTGATAGATGCTGCCACGTCCCGTAACCTTGACGAACTTGGCGTCGCCGCCGAGGCCTGCCACTTCCACGGTCGTGTTGGCGTAAATACCCTCATGCGGGTTCTTCATGTCGTCGATGGTGTTGTAGACCAGCCCCAAGCTGACCGACGACTTGATCCACGGGCTTTGCTCAATGCCGTCCAAGATAGCTGCGGAAACATCGCACTTCGCCGGATCATAGATGCCACTGGTCACGCAATCGTCATCCAGCTTATATTTCTCTTGCGAGATGTTGTAAGCCAGCTGTGTCGTAATGCTGTTGGTGATCGGCAGGCCGAAGCGCACCGTCGCACCCAAAGTATCACTGTCGTAGTTATCGTAAGTTCTCGTCTGCTTATAGATATCGAAACCGGCGGCGATGCGCCGTCCGAGGAAATAGGGCTCGGTGAAGGACAGGCTGTAGTCGCGCGAATTCTTGCCGCCGCCCGCAGACACCTTGATGAACTGGCCACGACCGAGGAAGTTGCGCTCGGTGATCGAGCCTTCGACGGACGGACCAGATGTGTCGCCACCGGTCGAATAGCCCGCGCCGACGGAGAATTCACCGGTCGACTTCTCGACCACGTCGACCACCAGCACGACCTGGTCGGGCTGCGAGCCCGGCACGGTCGAGATATCGACTTTGTCAAAGTAATTGAGGTCTTCCAGGCGCTTCTTCGCGCGCTGGATGAGCACCTGGTTGAAGGCGTCGCCTTCGCTGACGTCGAACTCGCGGCGAATGACATAGTCACGCGTGCGGTCGTTGCCACGGATCTCGATGCGCTCGATATAGGCCTTGGTGCCCTGGTCGACCGTGTAGACCACCGAAATGGTGTGGTTCTCGAAATTGCGGTCACCGCGCGGCGTCACCTGCGCGAAGGCGTAGCCGGAACCGGCCACCTTCTCGGTCAGCGCGATGATGGAATCCTCGACGTCCTTGGCGTTGTAGACGTCGCCCTTGCGGGTCTCGATCACCGATTCCAGCGACTTGCCGTCGACTTCCGGGATCGTGCTTTCGACGCTGACGTCACCGAATGTGTAGCGGTCGCCTTCCTGGACGGTGATGGTCACCGTGTACTTGTTCGTCGCGCTGTCGAGTTCGCCGACAGCGGATACGACCTGGAAATCGGCATAGCCGTGATTGTAGTAGAAGCGGCGCAGCAGTTCCTGGTCCGCGCGCAGCTTGTCGTCGTCATAGACGTCGTCGCGCAGGATGAACGAAACCCAGGACGAACGCTTGGTATTGATGATATCCGACAGGCGGCGGCTCGAATAGGCGCTGTTGCCGACGAAATTGATCGCCGCGATCTGTGTGCGGTCGCCTTCTGTAATGTTGAAGACCACGTTCACGCGGTTGTCGCCAAGCTGCATGACCTGCGTGGTGACCGTCACATCGTCACGGCCAATCCGCTTGTAGGCAGCCTTGACCGATTCGACGTCGGCATCGAGCGTCGCCTGCGAGAACGTCCCGCGCGGCTTCAGCTGCACCGCGGCCGCCAGCGCATTGTCCTTGAGCTTCTTGTTGTTCTGGAACAGCACCTGGTTGACGACCTGATACTCGGCAACCTTGACCACCAGCGTCGAGCCGACCTGGTTGATCTGCACATCCGAGAACAGGCCGGTGCCGAACAGCGCCTTGACCGCACTGTCGATATCGGAGCTGGAGAACGCCTTGCCCGGCTTGATGGTGATGTAATTGCGGATGGTGTCAGCGTCGATACGCTGGTTGCCGCTCACTTCGACTCTGCTGACGACAGCGGCTTCGGCCGCCGATGTGGCAACGAACTGCACTGCGAGCGCGCCTGGCACGACCAGAGCCGCGGACAGGGTCACCGCGGACGCGGCGCTCAGAAACTTGGATGCTGCCTTCATCGGGCTTAATAACCTTTTCTCGTAGTCCCCACGGCGAGAAAACCGGACGTGCGGTAATTTCCCCTACCGTATTAACCGGATTTTCCCTACACGCAAGGCTTCTGGTTAATTTGTATTTACTTAACCCTGCGGCGTGGCTTTCGCGTCACTCATATCCCCATGCATGGTAAACGGCGTCTCAACATCGTCCATGCGGAAGCCGAATTTCTTCATGATTTCAGCACCCAAACAGATCGTTCCAGAAAACGAACCCCATGAAGCACAGCACCAGAAGCAACCCGGCCCGATAGGCCATTTCCATCATCCGTTCCGACACCGGACGGCGAATGACGGCCTCCACCCCGTAGAACAAGAGATGTCCGCCGTCGAGGGGGGGAATCGGCAAAAGGTTCAGAAAACCGATGCCAACGGACAGCAGTGCGACCAGTTGCACGAGCCATTCGAACCCCAGTTTCGCCGCCTTGCCGGCCATGTCGGCGATCTTCACCGGGCCGCCCAGCTGACATTTGTCTTCACGTCCGACGACAAAGCGCTGCAGGAACTGGCCGGTGCGCTGGATGACGTGTCCAGTTTCCTCGACTGCCGCTGCAACCGCGCCGACCGGCGTGTAGGTTATGAGTCGCGGCTGGCCGAGTTCCTTGTTGTTGACGACACCGATCACGGCGACCTTGACCTTGTTGCCGAGCGCGTCTTCCTGTTCCATCAGCCGCGGCGCCGCGGTCACCGTGACCTCCTTGCCGTCGCGCAGCATGACGAAGGTGATGGTGTCGTCGGCGCGACCCGAGACCAGGCGCTGGACGTCACCAAAGGTTTCGACCTTGTTGCCGTCGACGCTGACGAATCGGTCACCGGGCAGGATGCCGGCCTTCGCCGCCGGGCTGTCGGCGGTCACCTCGGCCACCATCGGCTCCGCGACATAACGGCCATAGGTGGTGAACAGCACGGCAAAGACGACGATCGTGAGCAGGAAATTGAACAGCGGCCCGGCCACTACCGTCGCCGCGCGCTTCCAGATCGGCTGCGTGTGAAAGGCGACCTTGCGCTCCGCCTCGGTCAGCGTTTCCATCTCTGCCGACGTGGGCTGGCTCGATGTGGCGCTCATGTCGCCGACGAATTTGACATAGCCGCCAAGCGGTATCGCGCACAGTTTCCAACGCGTGCCGTGGCTGTCGTTGAAGCCGAAGAGCTCCGGGCCGAAGCCGATCGAGAAGGCCTTGACGCCGATGCCGCACCAGCGCCCGACAAGGTAATGGCCCATTTCATGGACGAACACGACCACGGTCAGCACAAACAGGAACGGCACGAGCGTGCCGAGGACAAAGCCTTCTGTGCTGAAAAGCGCGTGAAGAATCTCGTTCAAGACAAACCCTCAAATTCTTCCACGGCGCAGAATGTGCCGTGACTGTGACACCAATCCGGGCGAATCCAAGGCGCGCCGCGCATAGGACCCTAAAATGGCAACACTCAAACGGGAAACAGACCCTGCGCCGGATGATCGGCGGTCGCCGAAATCCAACCGATGACGTATAGGGCGAAAGCCGCCGCGACAAGCCCGTCGACACGATCCATGACGCCGCCATGGCCCGGGATGAGCGCACCCGAATCCTTGCGGCCGTGACGGCGCTTGACCCAGGATTCAAACAGGTCGCCGGCTTGGGAGACAATCGAAAGCACGAGCGCCACAAGGCCGAGCAATGCCAGATTGCCGACACCGGCAGCGGCGGCGAGGATCAGCCCCGCAACGACGCCGCCGACAGCACCGCCGAGCGCGCCGCTGCGCGTCTTGCCGGGCGAGATGGCCGGCGCCAGCTTCGGGCCCCCAACCGCACGGCCGACGAAATAGGCAAAGATATCGGTGGCCCAGACGACCGCGAACAGGAACAGGATGGCAATCAGGCCTGAACGGTCGCCATCGCGCAGCAAGGCGAGCGACAGGCCCGAGACCGCGGTATAGGCAAGGCCGCTTGCATCCCATTGTCCGGTCTTGCGGACCGAGGCGGCAATCCCCGTTGCGGCAACCATGACCACGACAAGCGGCAGCAGCCAGGAGGCGGCAAGGCCGGCAATCAAGGCGCCAATGAAGACAACCAGCAGCGCTTCCGGCAGGAAACCCAGGCTCACCGCCCCCGTCGGGCGCGACATGCGGGTCCATTCGTAGAAGATCACCGCCACCATCACCGCGCACAGCAGCCGGAACGGCAGGCCACCAAGCCAGGTCAAGCCAAGGGTGATGATCGCAAGCACGACAGCTGAAATGACA